>NZ_CP063362.1:4032500-5232500 GCF_016807805.1 Xanthobacter dioxanivorans
TGTCCCCGCCCCCCATGTCCCCGGATGCGCCCCCCGATGCGCTCATCGCCGCCGCCTATGCCTATTGCGCCGAACAGGTGCGGGCACAGGACCGCGACCGTTTCCTCGCCGCGCTTTTCGCGCCCGAGGAGCTGAGGCGCCATCTCCTTGCCCTCTACGCCTTCAGCCTCGACGTGGCGCGGGTGCGCGAGGTGGTGCGCGAGCCGCTCCCCGGCGAGGTGCGCCTCGCCTGGTGGCGGGAGGTGATCGAGGGGCAGGGGAGGGGCGCCGTGGAAGGCCACCCCATCGCCGCGGCGCTGCTGGACACCGCTGACCGCTTCGCCCTGCCGCGCGCGAGCCTGGTCGCCCTCGTGGATGCGCGCATATTCGACCTCTACGATGATCCCATGCCGTCAGTGGCGGACCTGGAAGGCTATGCGGGGGAGACAGCCTCCGCTTTGCTGCAGCTCTCGGCGCTGGTGCTTTCCCCGGCCGCGGCTGCGGCGACAGGTGACCTGTCCGGCCATGGGGGCGTGGCGCTGGCCATGACCGGGCTCCTGCGCGCCTTCCCCATCCACGCGGCGCGCGGGCAGTGCTATTTGCCGCTCGATCTCCTCGCGCGGCACGGCATCGGGCGGGATGACGCGGTGTCCGGCACCGTGACGCCACAGCTCCAGGCCGCCCTCGCGGATTGGCGAGCGCAGGCGGCGCGGCACCTCGCGGCGGCGCGGGACGCAGCCGTAAAGCTTGGCCCGGCTGATGCCGTCGCGGCGCCCTATCTGCCGCTGGCGCTGGTCGCGGGCGACCTCAAGGCGCTGGCGCGGGTGAAGGACCCGTTTCGGCAGGTGGGCGGGCTTTCGCCATTCCGGCGCCAGTTCGCCCTCTGGCGCGCGGCACGCCGGGCGGCGTCCGGGCGGGTGTGGTTCTGAGGGGGCTCGTGCGCCGGGCGACTGGAGCAGTGACGAAAAGGGAGCGGTGCCCCGGCATGAAGACCCTGCCGAAGGGGCTCGGAAGGGCGCTTGCGGGTCTCAGCAGCACGGAGCCAGAGCCTGTTTCGCAGACCTCTCCGCCGGGTCCCGGCTCTGCGCGCCGGCTTCTGCCGTCGGTGAGGCTCCTCCGTCGATGGCCCCGGGCGCGGTCGCGCGTCTCACGCTGCCGGGCGGGTGATCCGGTCCGTCAGGTTCAGCCGACCCCGCGCGATCTCCGCCACCAGCAGCCGGACGGGCTCCGATCCCGCCAGCTCGTCCAGCATCTCGATCTGGTTGCGGGCGACGAGCAGCAGCAGGTCGTCCCGTACTGCGCCGTCTGGACCGTGGGGCAGGGCCTCCACCAGCTGGAGCCGGTCGAGATGCGGCCGGTCGGGCAAAGCGGCGGCGAGATGCGCGCGCAGCGCCTCCTCCGTCACCGTCCCGCGCGGGGCGACGAACGCGTAGAGGCCCACCTTGCCGCCCAGGGTCTGGAAGTCGGCCATGTGCACCTCGGCCACCGCCGGATGGGTGGCGAGGGCCGCCGCGATGCGCGGCGCCACCTGGGTGACCCTGGGGCCGCGCCCCTCGGTATCTGAATACGACATGAGGCGGCGCGTGACGAAGCGGTAGAGCTTCTTGCCCGTTGCCATCCATACCCGGGTGGGCAGGCTCTTGGTCGCCAGCATCTTCTTCTCGCGGGCGGTGAGCGCCTGCGGGCAGTATGTGCGCTTGTGCTTCAGGAGGTGCCGCAGGTCCTCATAGGCCAGCACCCGCCCCATCTTCCAGCGCCGGCTGATGGGCAGGGCCAGCTGGAAATCCATGAGCCAGGCTTCGCCGTCCGCCCCGCGCAGCCAGTTCTGCTGCTTGGCGAGGTCGTTGTGCACATATCCGGCGGCATGCAGCGTATGCAGCGCCGCCTTGGCGGAGCGGAAGAAATGGAGGTCGCCGGCGGGCCGGGCGATCTGCAAAGGCACGCCCTCCACCCAGCCGCGCACCAGGAAGCGGTCGCCCACGGCGAGGAGCGGGGTCGTCACCCCGGTGCGGGTGACACGCTCCAGCGCCTTGATCTCGAAGGCGGCGAGGCGCCGGGCCAGAGGCGCCAGCCACGGCGAGACCTCGTTCCAGCGCCGGCGCACGGCTGGCCACGCGCGCCCGCGCGCATCCGTCCAGGTGCCGCGCTCGACGGTTGAGAACACGTCGCGCTTCAGCACCGTATCGACGGCGAAACGGGCCGGGTCGGCACGGTATTCCACGGGCGGCGGCGAGCTGGACATGCGCGGCATGAGCGCCTCCTAAGCCGCCCGGGCCGGCGTGTCGAGCCACGCCGCCATGTGGGCGAGCGCCCGGACGGCGAGGGCCTTCTTCTTGGCCAGCGTCTTCTCGGCGCCGCGCAGGCGCTTGCCGGGCTCGCCGCGCGGGGCCTCCTCCAGCGGCGGGAAGAGGCCGAAATTGATGTTCATGGGCTGGAAGGAGCGCGCCGCGCTCTCCTCCTGCGCCTCCACATGGCCGCCGGTGATGTGGGCGAGCAGCGCCCCGTGCGCCGTGGTGGGCGGCGGCGGCACCACCGCTTCGCCGAGCCGCTCGGCCGCCGCGAAGCGTCCCGCCATGAGCCCCACCGCCGCGCTTTCCACATAGCCCTCGCAGCCGGTGATCTGGCCGGCGAAGCGCAGCCGCGGATCCGCCTTCAGCTGCAGCGTTGCGTCCAGCAGGCGGGGCGAGTTGAGATAGGTGTTGCGGTGGAGGCCGCCGAGGCGCGCGAACTCGGCATTCTCCAGCCCCGGAATGGCGCGGAACACGCGTGCCTGCTCGCCATGGCGCAGCTTCGTCTGGAAGCCCACCATGTTGTAGAGCGTGCCGAGCTTGTTGTCCTGGCGCAGCTGGACGATGGCATAGGCCTTGACGTCCGGGGCGTGGGGATTGGTGAGGCCCACCGGCTTCATGGGGCCGAAGCGCAGGGTCTCGCGGCCGCGCTCGGCCATCACCTCGATGGGCAGGCAGCCGTCGAAATAGGGCGTCTTCGCCTCGAAGTCGCGCATGGGCGCCTTCTCGCCGGCGATGAGGGCATCCACGAAGGCGTGGTACTGGGCTTCGTCCAGAGGGCAGTTGATATAGTCCGCCCCGGTGCCACCGGGCCCGGGCTTGTCGTAGCGCGACTGGAACCACGCCTTGCCCATGTCGATGCTGTCGAAATGCACGATGGGGGCGATGGCGTCGAAGAAGGCGAGCGCGCTCTCGCCGGTGCGCGCCAGAATGGCCTCCGCCAGCGCGGCGGAGGTGAGGGGGCCGGTGGCGAGGATCACCTTGTCCCAGTCGGCGGGGGGCAGGTCGGTGACCTCCTCGCGGCGGATCTCGATGAGGGGGTGATCTTCCAGCGCCTGCGTCACCGCGCGCGAGAAGCCCTCGCGGTCCACGGCGAGGGCGCCGCCGGCGGGCACCTGATTGAGGTCGGCGCAACGCAGGATGAGCGAGCCGGCCTGCCGCATTTCGGCATGCAGGACGCCCACCGCATTGGCCTGCGCGTCGTCGGAGCGGAAGGAGTTGGAGCAGACGAGCTCGGCGAGGCCATCGGTGAGATGGGCTTCGGTGGTGCGCTGCGGACGCATTTCATGCAGCACCACGGGCACGCCCCGCGCCGCGATCTGCCAGGCCGCCTCGGACCCGGCGAGGCCGCCGCCGACCACATGCACCGCCGGACCCCCGGTCACGGGCGCGAGAGCCTGGACGTCGGCAGTTCGGGCCAGGTCGATCTGGACCGGCGCGCGCGTGGCTTCACCCGGCATTCGTCCTCCTTGCTCCCGCGGGGTGGCCAATTGCCTCCCCGTTCCGGGATGGGATGGAGGGTGTGCCACAGCCGGGCGTCCGGCTTCAACCCTCCGAGCCGCGCCAAGCCGCGCAATCCGGGCCGGGCGTGGGCCGAGAACGCATTGCCCCATAAACGAAAATGGCCCCTGGGGGGCCATTCTCACGCGCCGGCGGAAATCCGCCAGCCGTTCATTCTTTGTCGTTGGCGGTCAGCCGGCGACGGATGCGTGCCGCGCTACGGCGCGGATCTCGCCACGGGTCACATTGATGTCCGCGAGGCTGCGATCGTCGAGCTGGGACAGCTCAGCCACGGTGCGATTGTAGACCTGCCACCGGCGGAACTGCCGCGCCAGGAAACCCCAGAGCAACATGATTTCTCTCCACTCATTCGCAGGATGCATCTGCACCACGCGATTCTCGTAACGATACATAGCGCGTCATGCTGCAATGCCATAGAATGGCGATCGCATTGCAGCATTGCGCCTCGCGCATGATCCGGGTTGCCGCACGCTGCGTGCGGTGACGCTATGTAATACAACTAAGCAACGTTTCTTGTAGTCACTCCTTCGAGCGCGTGCGATGAAGCGCTTATCTTCATATCCACGATGTTGAAGCGCTTGCTGTCAGCGGAGATGGGACGAGACCTGAGGGATTTGCTCATGTCTATGCTTAACGGCGTCGGACAGATGACGGATACGGTGACGTCCGGGCATGAAGAACAAAGCCTCGTCGCCAGTTTTTTTGCCGGCAAAGTCGGTTATTTCGTCGAAGTGGGCGCTTACGATCCGGTTTACCAGAGCCAGACCTACCACCTGGAGTTGGGTGGCTGGGATGGGCTGCTGATCGAGCCGCTGCCGGACCTTGCGGACAATCTGCGCAGAAGCCGCCGGGCGCAGGTGCGGCAATGTGCCTGCGTGGCGCCGCAGCAAGCGGCGGCGGGGCACATCGCGCTGCTGGAGCGCCGCGGCAACAGCACCGTGCGCTTCGATCCCCGGAAGGTGACGGATGAGCTGGTGATCGACGTGCCTGCGTCCACGCTGGATTGCGTGCTGGAAGACGCCGGCATCGAACGGCTGGATTACCTGTCGGTGGACGTCGAAGGGGCCGAGCCGGACGTGCTGCGCGGGCTGGACCTGTCCCGCTATCGACCGAAGCTCATCCTGGTGGACGACCTGACGCGCTTCGGGGAGACAACGAGCCTGCTGAGGCGTGGCGGCTACCGGCTGGTGCGCCGCACCGGGCACAATGCCTGGTTCGTGCCTCGGGAAGAACGCTTCCCGCTCGGCCTGGACGGCCGGCTGCAGCTCGCATGGACCTACGGAATCGGACGGATGCTGCGGCGCATCCGCCGCTGACCCACACGCCATCGCCTCGCTCTCCGCAGGCTGGCCTGCCTCTCGATCCTGTCGCCACACGCTCTGTCGCCCCACTGCCCGGGAGCCGCGTGCTTGCCGCGTCCGCATCCTTGCGCGGCACGCGCCCGGCTGCGCCCCGGTCACGCGAGAGGCGATGCCCGGATGACGATGCCCGTCAGAGGATGCCCGCCGCCTCTATCCGGCGGCGTCCATCAGGGCTGGCGAGCCCGTCCGCCCGAACCGTCCGCCTTCCGCCTGGCGTGGTGGTGCCGCCTGTTCGGCAGCCTGGCGTGAGGGTCGCCCCTATTCAGCGGCCTGGCGTCGCCGCCGTCCGCGGACCGGCCTGGCGCTCTCGGCGGGCGTTTCCGCAAGCAGGCTCGCCGGTTCTTCCGCAACGTCCGGTGGCGTCCGGCTCCGCGCGGCTCCACGCACCTGCGCGGCACCCGTGGCCCGATCGCGTGGCCCCGCCATGGGGCGGCGCGCCAGCACCTCGGCGAGGAAGTGGCCGGTGTGGGAGCGCGGATGCTGCGCCACGGTCTCCGGCGTGCCGGCCACCACGATCTCGCCGCCCCCATCCCCGCCCTCGGGGCCGAGGTCCAGGATCCAGTCGGCGGTCTTGATGACTTCGAGATTGTGCTCGATCACCACCACCGAATTGCCCTGCTCCACCAGTTCATGCAGCACTTCGAGCAGCTTCTTCACGTCGTGGAAGTGCAGGCCCGTGGTGGGCTCGTCGAGGATATAGAGGGTGCGCCCCGTGGCGCGCTTCGACAGCTCCTTGGAGAGCTTCACCCGCTGCGCCTCGCCGCCGGAGAGCGTGGTCGCCTGCTGGCCCACCTTGATGTAGTCGAGGCCCACGCGGTGCAGCGTCTCCAGCTTCTCGCGCACGGACGGCACCGCCTTGAAGAACTGCGCGCCCTCTTCCACCGTCATGTCCAGCACGTCGGCGATGGACTTGTTCTTAAAGGTGACCTCCAGCGTCTCGCGATTGTAGCGCTTGCCCTTGCACACGTCGCAGGTGACGTAGACGTCCGGCAGGAAGTGCATCTCGATCTTGATGACGCCGTCGCCCTGGCAGGCCTCGCAGCGCCCGCCCTTCACGTTGAACGAGAAGCGACCGGCGCCGTAGCCGCGCGCCTTGGCCTCCGGCAGGCCGGCGAACCATTCGCGGATGGGGGTGAAGGCCCCGGTATAGGTGGCGGGATTGGAGCGTGGCGTGCGGCCGATGGGCGACTGGTCGATGTCGATGACCTTGTCGAGGTGCTCCAGCCCCTCCAGCTTGTCGAACGGGGCCGGCGCCTCGGAGGCGCCGTTGAGGCGCCGCGCCACCGCCTTGTAGAGGGTGTCGATGAGCAGCGTGGACTTGCCGCCGCCCGACACGCCGGTGATGCAGGTGAACAGGCCGAGCGGGATCTCGGCGGTGACGTTCTTCAGGTTGTTGCCGCGCGCGCCGGAGAGCTTCAGCGTGCGCTTGGGATTGGGCTTGCGCCGCGCCGGCACGCCCACCGAGAGCGCCCCGGTGAGATAGCGGCCGGTGAGCGAATTGGGATCGGCGAGGATCTCGGCCGGCGTGCCCTGGGCCACGATGCACCCGCCATGGATGCCGGCGCCGGGGCCCACGTCCACCACATAATCGGCGGCGAGAATGGCGTCCTCGTCGTGTTCCACCACGATCACCGTGTTGCCGAGGTCGCGCAGATGCTTCAGCGTCTCCAGCAGACGGGCATTGTCGCGCTGGTGCAGGCCGATGGACGGCTCGTCCAGCACGTAGAGCACGCCGGTGAGCCCCGAGCCGATCTGCGAGGCGAGGCGGATGCGCTGGCTCTCGCCGCCGGACAGGGTGCCGGAGGCCCGGGCCAGGGTGAGATACTCGAGACCCACGTCGAGCAGGAACTGGAGGCGCTCGCGGATCTCCTTGAGGATCCGCCCGGCGATCTCGTTCTGCTTTTCGGTGAGCGCGCCCGGCAGCGTCTCGAACCAGCCGGCGGCCGCCTTTACCGAGAGCTCGCCCACCTCGCCGATATGCTTGCCGGCGATCTTCACCGCGCGCGCCTCCGGCTTCAGGCGATAGCCCGAGCAGACCTTGCATGGCACCGTGGAGAAATATTTCGAGATCTCCTCCCGCGCCCAGTCGCTGTCCGTCTCCTTCCAGCGTCGGTCGAGGTTGCGCACCACGCCCTCGAACGTCTTTGATGTCTCGTAGGCGCGCATGCCGTCGTCGTAGGCGAAGGTGACCTTCTCGTCGCCCGAGCCGAAGAGCAGCACGTCCCTGGCTTTCTCCGGCAGATCGGCGAAGGGTACGTTGAGCTTGAACTTGTAATGCCTGGCCAGGGCATCCAGCGTCTGGCCGTAATAGGGCGAGGTGGACTTCGCCCACGGGGCGATGGCGCCCTGCTTCAGCGAGCGGGCCTTGTCCGGCACCACCAGGTCCGGATCGATGGTCTGCTCCACGCCCAGGCCGTCGCAGGCCGGGCAGGCGCCGAACGGATTGTTGAAGGAGAACAGGCGCGGCTCGATCTCGGAGATGGTGAAGCCGGAGACCGGGCAGGCGAACTTCTCCGAGAACAGGATGCGCCGGGGGGCGCCGGCCTCGTCCTTCTCGTCGGCGAACTCGGCCACGGCGATGCCGTCGGCAAGCCCCAGGGCGGTCTCGAAGCTGTCGGCGAGGCGGGCGGCAAGGTCGGCGCGCACCACGATGCGGTCCACCACCACGTCGATGTCGTGCTTGAACTTCTTGTCCAGAGCCGGGGCCTCGGCGATCTCGTGGAAGGCGCCGTCCACCTTCACCCGCTGGAAGCCCTTCTTCATCCATTCGGCGAGCTCCTTGCGGTACTCGCCCTTCCGCCCGCGCACCACCGGCGCGAGGATGTAGAGCCGCGTGCCCTCGGGCAGGGCCAGCGTCCGGTCCACCATCTGGGAGACGGTCTGGCTCTCGATGGGCAGGCCGGTGGCGGGCGAATAGGGCACGCCCGTGCGCGCCCAGAGCAGGCGCATGTAGTCGTAGATCTCGGTGACCGTGCCCACCGTGGAGCGGGGGTTCTTCGAGGTGGTCTTCTGCTCGATGGAGATGGCGGGAGACAGGCCGTCGATCTGGTCCACGTCCGGCTTCTGCATCATCTCCAGGAACTGGCGGGCATAGGCCGACAGGCTTTCCACGTAGCGCCGCTGGCCCTCCGCGTAGATGGTGTCGAAGGCGAGCGAGCTCTTGCCCGAGCCCGACAGCCCGGTGAACACCACGAGGCTGTCGCGCGGGATCTCGAGATCCACGTTCTTCAGATTGTGCTCGCGCGCGCCGCGCACCGAGAGCGTGCGGGCGTCGCGGCGGGCAGGTTCTGGGGCGGAAGCCGCCCGCGAAGGGAGAGCGCGATCGGACATGGATCTCCGCTTGCGCCGTCAGGCGCGAAAAGGGTCAGGGCAGAAGGAAGGCCGCCTTCAGCAGGGCTGAGCGAACCGGCGACGGGGGCAAACGTGGCGGCGAGGACTGCAAGCGGGGCCGAGCAATCATGTCCCATCCGGGCGTGTCGTCGAGCTTCGCCTCCACTCCCGGCGGATCAAATTCGCTCATCATCATGGCCCAAATGTAGTCGTCCGTGTGCAATGCGGTAGAGAACATATCAGGAACCAACGGGGGCCGCGAGTCAAAAATCCGGCGCAGCAGTCCACGAGCATCGGCGGCATGGCCGCACATGCCGCTTGCGCCCGAAATCGCGAACGGATAAGAACACAACAGGAACATGGCGGGTCACCCGCGACGGGGGCAGGGTAGGGCCGGGGGCCCCGGCCGGCAGTCTCAGGTGGAAAAGTGCGCTTTTCCGCTCGCGCGGTGTCGCGGGGGCGATAGGGTGCAGGCCGCAACAGGCATCGGTGAACGAGGGAGTGGCGGGATGGCCGGCAGCGTCAACAAGGTGATCCTGATCGGCAATCTCGGCCGGGATCCGGAGGTGAAGGCGTTCCAGAACGGCGGGCGGGTGTGCAACCTGTCCATTGCCACCTCGGAGAACTGGCGGGACAAGGCCTCCGGCGAGCGCCGCGAGCGCACGGAATGGCACCGGGTGGTGATCTTCAACGAGAATCTGGTGGGCGTCGCCGAGCGGTTCCTGAAGAAGGGCTCCAAGGTCTATATCGAGGGGCAGCTCGAAACCCGCAAATATGAGAAGGACGGGCGCGAGACCTACACCACCGAGGTGGTGCTGCGGCCCTATCGCGGCGAGCTGACACTGCTTGACGGACGCGGCGAGGGCGGCGGCGCCGAAGAATATGGCGGCGGATCGGACTTCGGTTCCGCAAGCCCCATGGGTGGCGGCAGCATCGGCGGCGGGGGCAGCTATGGCGGCGGTTCCGGCGGCGGACGCAGGCCGGCTCCCGCGGGCGGCGGCTCGGCCGGCGGGCGGCCGGTGAACGATCTCGACGACGAGATTCCCTTCTAGAGCTGCCGTGCAGGGGGCGCGGACGGGTCCGGGCGTGTGATGCCGCGCGCTCTCGCCCGCCTCTGGCGGGGCCTGCCATTGTCAAGCCGGGGCGGGCCATTGTCGATCCTGGCAGCACTGCGCCGCGCGGGCGTTGGAGCCCCATCCTGCTCGTCATACCCCTTGCGCTGAGCGGCGGGCGATGGCGTGCCGTAGCTGCGCGCCGGCGTGCGGGTCCCGTTCGTTTCGGGGGCGGGCCCGCCGGTACGGGGCCTTCGTCCAGCATCCGGGGTGCCTCGTGCGCGCCGTCGTTTTCGGCTGGCGGGGGCCATTTGACGCAAAAGGGTCAAATTGTCGGCACGCCTCTTGCGCGACTGCCTGTAAGTAATTGATAAATAATAAGAAAAAATCGTTCTGCCGCAGGGGTTTCGCTGGCGTCCGCAAGGTGAATCGGCTAGAAGGGGACACCTCGTTCCACGATTGAGAGTGCTGACTTTTGGCCGATTCCGAGACGCCGAAGCCCGGCGGCGAGCCGCCGTCCGATATCCGGCCCGTTTCCATCACGGAGGAGCTGTCGCGCTCCTACCTCGATTACGCCATGAGCGTCATCGTCGCCCGGGCCCTGCCCGACGTGCGCGACGGCCTCAAGCCGGTGCATCGCCGCATCCTGTTTTCCATGCACGAGAACGGGTACGAGTGGAACAAGCAGTACCGCAAGTCCGCCCGCGTGGTCGGCGACGTGATCGGCAAGTACCATCCCCATGGCGACCAGTCGGTCTACGACGCCCTCGTGCGCATGGCCCAGACCTTCGCCATGCGCCTGCCACTGGTGGACGGGCAGGGGAATTTCGGCTCGGTGGACGGCGACGCCCCGGCGGCCATGCGCTACACCGAGGTGCGCCTGGAGAAGGTGACCGGCACCCTGCTCGACGACCTCGACAAGGACACGGTCGACTATCAGGACAACTACGACAACTCGGAGAGCGAACCCACCGTCCTGCCGGCCAAGTTCCCCAACCTGCTGGTGAACGGTGCCGGCGGCATCGCGGTGGGCATGGCCACCAACATCCCGCCGCACAATCTCGGCGAGATCATCGACACCACCGTCGCGCTGCTCGACGACCCCACGCTGGAGCCCGAGGCGCTGCTCGACCTGCTGCCCGGGCCTGACTTCCCCACCGGCGCGATGATCCTCGGGCGCACCGGCATCCGCCAGGCGTACCTGACCGGCCGTGGTTCGGTGCTCATGCGGGCCAGGGTCGCCATCGAGACCACGCGCAAGGATCGCGAAGCGCTCATCATCACCGAGATTCCCTATCAGGTGAACAAGGCGACGATGGTCGAGAAGATCGCCGAGCTGGTGCGCGACAAGCGCGTCGAGGGCATCTCCGAGATCCGCGACGAGAGCGACCGCGACGGCATGCGGGTGGTCATCGAGATCAAGCGCGACGCCCAGGCGGACGTGGTGCTGAACAACCTCTACCGCCTCACGCTTCTGCAGACCTCGTTCGGCGTGAACATGGTGGCGCTCTCCGGCGGCAAGCCGGGCGTGCTCACCCTGCACGACGTCCTAACCGCCTTCATCGCCTTCCGCGAGGAGGTGATCCGCCGGCGCACCAAGTTCCTGCTGCGCAAGGCGCGCGACCGCGCCCACGTTCTGGTGGGCCTCGCCATCGCGGTGGCGAACATCGACGAGGTCATCCGCCTGATCCGCACGGCGCCGGATCCGGCCAGCGCCCGCGAGTCGCTGATGGGTCGCGACTGGCCGGCCAAGGACATGGCGCCGCTCATCGCCCTCATCGCCGATCCGCGCCACAAGTTGAACGCGGACGATACCTACCGCCTCTCCGAGGTGCAGGCCCGCGCCATCCTCGACCTGCGCCTGCAGCGCCTCACCGCGCTGGGCCGCGACGAGGTGGCCGACGAGCTGGACAAGCTCGCCACCGAGATCGCCGACTATCTGGATATCCTCGCCAGCCGGCCACGCATGCGGGCCATCATTCGCGACGAGTTGCTGGCCATCAAGGCGGAGTTCGGCACGCCGCGCCGCACGGAGATCGTGGAGGGCTTCGGCGACCTGGAAGACGAAGACCTCATCCAGCGTGAGGAGATGGTGGTCACCGTCTCCCACGCCGGCTACATCAAGCGCGTGCCCCTCTCCACCTACCGGGCGCAGCGGCGCGGCGGCAAGGGCCGCTCGGCCATGCAGACGCGGGACGAGGACTTCGTCACCCGTCTGTTCGTCGCCTCGACCCACGCGCCGGTGCTGTTCTTCTCGTCCAAGGGGCAGGTCTACAAGCTGAAGGTGTGGCGCTTGCCGCTTGCGGCGCCCCAGGCGCGCGGCAAGGCGCTCATCAACATCCTGCCGCTGGAGCAGGACGAGCGGATCACCTCCGTGGTGCTGCTGCCGGAGGAGCGGGAGGCGGACGACCGCCTGCAGATCATGTTCGCCACCACCGGCGGCACGGTGCGGCGCAATGCGCTCACCGATTTCGCCCAGGTGAACCGCAACGGCAAGATCGCCATGAAGCTCGCCGACGGCGAGTCCATCGCCGAGGTGGGCCTGTGCACGGAAGATGACGACGTGCTGCTCACCACCGCGGCCGGCGCCTGCATCCGCTTCCCGGTCACCGAGGTGCGGCTGTTCAAGGGGCGTGACAGCGTCGGCGTGCGGGGCATCCGGCTGGAGGAGGGTGACAAGATCATCTCCATGGCCATCATCCGCCATGTGGATGCGGAGGCCGACCAGCGCCTTGCCTACATCAAGATGCGCCGGGCCCTGCGCGGCGAGGCGGGCGAGAGCGCCGAGGTGGAGCAGGAGGAAGGCGCGAGCGGCTCCGGCCAGCTCAGCCAGGAGCGCTACGCGCAGATGAGCGCGCTGGAGCAGTTCATCCTCACCGTCTCCGAGAACGGCTACGGCAAGCGGACCTCGTCCTACGAGTACCGGGTCACCGGCCGCGGCGGCAAGGGCATCGTCGCCATGGCGGTGAACGAGCGCAACGGCCGCCTCGTCGCCTCCTTCCCGGTGGAGGACCAGGACCAGATCATGCTGGTGACCGACGGCGGCCAGCTCATCCGCTGCCCGGTGGATGGCATCCGCATCGTCGGTCGCGCCAGCCAGGGCGTGATCGTGTTCGACACGGCGGAAGGCGAGCGGGTGGTCTCGGTGGAGCACATCAGCGACGATGCCGGGGCCGATGCCGACGGCGAGGATGCAGGCGAGGCGCCGGAGGCATAAAGCGGGCGCCGGCGGGATGCGCTTATGTGCTTGCGGTGAGATGGGGCGCCGGGTGGCGGCATGGCTCGGCCGGGCCAGCCGGCCGGTGCCACGTCCCAGCACCGCGTTCCAGTACCGCCGGAGCACAGCCGAGTGAACCTCGGCCGGATCGGGGGAAGGGATGATCGCCACGGAAAGCCTTGCCTTGTTCGTGCTCGCCTGCGTCGCCCTCGCGGCGACGCCGGGGCCGAACGTGGCGCTCATCGTCGGCACCAGCCTCAAGCATGGGCGGCGCGCGGGCATCCTCACCGCCACCGGCGTCAATGTGGGGCTCATCGCCCAGCTCACCCTGGTGGCGGCCGGCCTTGCCTACGTGGTCGAGGCGTTTTCCCGGAATTTCGACCTCGTGCGCTATGCGGGCGCGGCCTATCTCGTGTGGCTCGCCGTCCTGCAATGGCGCAGCGCCGGCTCGGGGGTGGCGGCGCCGGCCCCATCGGCCCGTGCCGCCTTCGGGCGCGGGCTGGCGGTGGCGTTCGCCAATCCCAAGACCCTGCTGTTCCACGCGGCCTTCCTGCCCCAGTTCGTGACCGATACGGCCAACCCGGTGCCGCAGATCGCGCTGCTCGCGGCGGTGTTCGCGGGCATCGCGCTGGTGGGCGACGTGCTGTGGGCGGTGGCGGCGGACAAGGCCCGCGCCGCGCTCAAGGGGCGGTTCACGCGGATCGCCGACCGGGTGTCGGCCGGCATCCTGGTGGGCGGCGCGGCCCTGCTGCTGGCGGCGGGGCGGCGGTAGGGGCCACCTCGCGTCCCGGCCGGCGGCCCACGGAGCGGAGGGCCGCGAAAGGCGCGCCGGGACCTCGGCGCGGGAACCCGCCGAAGGCGCTTCCCTGTCTGAGCGCACCCAACGACCTTGCCTGCTGCGCCGGAATCCCGCGCCGGGGTCCCGCCTTGCGCTCGGCTATCGCGGCATGCGTCCGGGACACGAGACCGCGCCAAATCCGACCGCGTCTCCTTCCCGCATTGCCCCGCGCGGCTTGGGACTATAAGGCGCCATGCCCGCGCCAGTCGCCTCCTCCGATTCCACCCCCCTCCAGGTCCTGCGCCACGTCTTCGGCTACGAGGCGTTCCGTGGCCGGCAGGAGGACATCGTGGACCATGTGGTGGCGGGGGGAGACGCCCTCGTCCTCATGCCCACCGGCGGCGGCAAGTCCCTGTGCTACCAGGTGCCGGCCCTGGTCCGGCCGGGCACGGCCATCGTGGTCTCGCCGCTCATCGCCCTGATGCACGACCAGGTGCAGGCCCTGCGGCAGCTCGGGGTAAAAGCGGCCATGCTCAACTCGTCGCTCGCCCCGGGCGAGGCGCGGAAGGTGGAGCGGGCGCTGGCCATGGGCGAGCTGGACCTGCTCTACGTGGCGCCCGAACGCCTGCTGACCGATGGCTTCCTCACCCTCCTGGACGGGGCGCGGCTCTCGCTCTTCGCCATCGACGAGGCGCACTGCGTGTCCCAGTGGGGGCACGATTTCCGGCCCGAATACCGCCAGCTCACGGTGCTGCACGAGCGCTTTCCCGGCGTGCCGCGCATGGCGCTGACCGCCACGGCGGATGGCCCCACGCGGCGCGAGATCGTGGACCGGCTGGCGCTGGGGGAGGGGCGGATCTTCCTCTCCTCCTTCGACCGGCCCAACATCCGCTACCGCATCACGCCGAAATCCAACCCGCGCGCGCAGCTCAAGGCGTTCCTCGACGCCCATGACAGCGAGGCGGGCATCATCTATTGCATGAGCCGCGCCAAGGTGGACGCCACCGCCGAGATGCTGGCCACCGAGGGCCGCACCGCGCTGCCCTACCATGCCGGCCTCGACGCCGACACCCGCGCCCGCCACCAGGACCGCTTCCTGAAGGAGGAAGGGGTGGTGATGGTGGCCACCATCGCCTTCGGCATGGGCATCGACAAGCCGGACGTGCGCTTCGTGGTCCATCTCGATCTGCCCAAGAGCATCGAGGCCTATTATCAGGAGACCGGCCGCGCCGGCCGCGACGGCCTGCCGTCCGAGGCGCTGCTGCTCTACGGCGTCGAGGACGTGGCCAAGCTCATCCAGTTCGTGGAGGCCTCGGATGCGCCCGAGGCGCGCAAGCGCGTGGAGCGCGGCAAGCTCGATGCGCTGCTCGGCCTGTGCGAGACGGCGCAATGCCGCCGGCAGGTGCTGCTCAAGTATTTCGAGGAGGACCTCGACGAGCCCTGCGGCAATTGCGACACCTGCCTCGACCCGCCGCGCACGTTCGATGGCACCGAGGCGGCGCGCAAGCTCTTGTCCTGCGTCTATCGCACGGGCGAGCGCTTCGGCGCCGGGCACGTCATCGACGTGCTGCTCGGCGAAGCCAACGAGAAGGTGCTGAAGTTCGGCCACGACAAGCTCTCCACCTTCGGCATCGGCAAAGATTTCTCACGCGACGAATGGCGCGCCATGGTCCGCCAGATGGTCGCCATGGGGCATCTGTGGGTGGATACGGAGGGCCACGGCAGCCTCGGCCTCACCGAGAAATGCCGGCCGGTGCTGCGCGGCGAGCAGAAGGTGGAGCTGAAGGCGGAGCAGCGCGCGCGGCCGGCGCGGTCCGGCGGCAACGGAAGGGGCCCGCGCCCCGCCCTGCAGGATCCCGCCGACGAGGCCCGGTTCCAGCGGCTCAAGGCCCTGCGCCTGGAGATCGCCCGCGCCCAGGGGGTGCCGCCCTACGTGATCTTCCACGACACAACGCTGATGGCCATCGCCGAGCTGAAGCCGGAGACGATGAAGGCGCTGGGCATGATCTCCGGCATCGGCGAAGCCAAGCTCATGCGCTACGGGACGCAGTTCCTGGATGTGGTGCGGGAGGGGTAGTCAGGTTGCCGGCCGATACCAAAAATTGGTATTCTTCGCGAGGAGGACATGGTCATGGCGCGTAACACCTCGATCTCGCTCGGGACCCATTTTGCGGATTTCGTTGACCGGCAGGTCTCGGGCGGTCGCTACAATTCGGCGAGCGATGTCGTCCGCGCCGGGCTGCGGCTGCTGGAGGAACACGAGGCGCGGCTTGAAACCTTGCGGGCCGCTTTGTCGGAGGGGGAGGCCAGTGGCGCCGCGGAGCCCTTCGATGTCGAATCATTTCTGGCAGGCAAGCGGCGCCAGCACCTCTGAGCCCGTCAGGTGAGCCCGGCGCGCCTCGTTCTTCTCACGCCCAGGGCGCGCGCCGACCTGGACGCCATATGGGCCTATTCCGAGGAAAAGTGGGGTCGCCGCCGGGCCGAGGCTTATGTCTCGCAGCCGGTGCAAGCGTGGCACGCAGTGCCGAGGATGTGCGCGCCGGATACTTCCGGCTTACGGTCGGCTCGCACGTAATATTTTTCCGGCTTCCGGACGACGGATCCCTCACCGTCGTGCGGATCCTCCACCAGCGCATGGATGTCTCAAGGCATCTTTAGCCTCCCCCGTCCTTCCCCGGCAAACCCTTCCACCGCGGCATACCCCTTGCTATAGCGGCGGGCAGCTTTTGGGAGCGCATCATGTCCGTCGATCAGGCGACTGTCCGCCGGGTGGCCCATCTCGCGCGCATCTCGGTGCGCGAGGAGGAACTCGGCCATCTCGAGAAAGAACTCAACGCCATCCTCGAATTCGTCGAGCAGCTGGCGGACCTCGACGTCTCCGGCGTCGAGCCGCTCACCAGCGTCGTGCCGATGGAGCTGCCCATGCGGGAGGATGAGGTGACCGACGGCCACTGTCCCGAAAAGGTGCTCGCCAACGCGCCCCAGTCCGAGGGCGGCTTCTTCACAGTGCCGAAGGTGGTGGAATGACGAAGCTCACACAGCTCACCCTCACCCAGGCGCGCGAAGGCCTCGCCCTGGGGGAGTTCACCTCCGTGGAGCTCACGCAGGCCTACCTCAAGGCCATGGAGCAGGCCCGCCCGCTCAACGCATACGTGCTGGAGACGCCCGAGATCGCCCTCGACATGGCGAAGGAGAGCGACCGGCGCATCGCCTCGGGCGACACCGGGTCGCTGGAGGGCATCCCCCTCGGCATCAAGGACATGTTCTGCACCGAGGGCGTGCGCACCACCGCCTGCTCGAAGATCCTCGACGATTTCGTGCCGCAGTACGAATCCTCCGTCACCGCCAATCTGTGGCGCGACGGGGCGGTGATGCTCGGCAAGCTCAACAATGACGAGTTCGCCATGGGCTCGTCCAACGAGACCTCGGCCTTCGGACCCGTCCTGTCGCCGTGGCGGCGCGAGGGAGACGATACCTATCTGGTCCCCGGCGGCTCCTCCGGCGGTTCGGCGGCGGCGGTTTCCGCCTTCCTGTGCGCGGGCGCGACCGGCACCGACACCGGCGGCTCCATCCGCCAGCCGGCGGCCTTCACCGGCATCGTGGGCATCAAGCCCACCTATGGACGCTGCTCGCGCTGGGGCATCGTCGCGTTCGCCTCCTCCCTCGACCAGGCCGGCCCCTTCGCCCGCACCGTGAACGATGCGGCGCTGCTGCTGCGCTCCATGGCGGGCTACGATCCGAAGGATTCCACCAGCGTGAACCGTCCGGTGCCGGACTATGAGGAGGCGGTGGGCGCCTCCATCAAGGGCAAGCGGATCGGCATCCCGCGCGAGTACCGCATGGACGGCATGGCCGACGAGATCGACGCCCTCTGGCGCGAGGGCGCAAAATGGCTGGAGGATGCCGGCGCCGAGATCGTCGACATCTCCCTGCCGCACACCCAGTACGCTCTGCCGGCCTATTACATCGTCGCGCCGGCGGAAGCTTCCTCCAACCTCGCCCGCTTCGACGGTGTGCGCTACGGCGCGCGCGTGCCCGGCCGCGACGTGGTGGAGATGTACGAGAACACCCGCGCCGCCGGCTTCGGCCCCGAGGTGCGCCGGCGCATCATGATCGGCACCTACGTGCTCTCCGCCGGCTATTACGACGCCTATTACCTGCGTGCCCAGAAGGTGCGCAGCCTGATCAAGCGCGACTTCGACACCGTCTTCGCCCAGGGGGTGGATGCCGTCCTCACCCCGGCCACGCCCTCGCCCGCCTTCGGCATCGGCGAGAAGCTGAAGGCCGACCCGGTGGAGATGTATCTCAACGACGTGTTCACGGTGACGGTGAACATGGCCGGCCTGCCCGGCATCTCCGTTCCCGCCGGGCTCTCGGCGGACGGGCTGCCCCTCGGCCTCCAGCTCATCGGCCGCCCGTTCGGGGAGGAAACGCTGTTCTCCCTCGCCGAGGTGATCGAGGAGGCGGCCGGCCGCTTCCCGGTGGAAGACCTGTGGTGGAAGGGCTGAGGGGCCCGCGCCCGGAGCAGGCGAGCGGACAGCCGGCTGTGGTTCAGGCTGGGTCCGGCTGCCCCGGGCGAGGGTGCCTTTGGAGCCGGGCGCGCGCTCTGGCAGGATGAAGCTGGCGCGCCGCCCGTTGCCAGATGCCACCCGCCGGGTTTAACCAGACGCATGAGAGGCGGTCGAGCCGCCGACGCCATAGGACGACCATGACCCTTCACATGCGGCCCGCCGAGGCCAAGAAGCTCATTCCCGGCGCCACCGGCGACTGGGAGGTGGTGATCGGCATGGAAGTGCACGCCCAGGTCGCTTCCAATGCCAAGCTCTTCTCCGGCGCCTCCACCGCTTTCGGCGGCCCGCCCAACGACCACGTCTCGCTGGTGGATGCGGCCATGCCCGGCATGCTTCCGGTCATCAACAAGGAATGCGTCGCCCAGGCGGTGCGCACCGGGCTCGGCCTGAAGGCCGAGATCAACCTGACCTCGGTGTTCGACCGGAAGAATTACTTCTATCCGGACCTGCCGCAGGGCTACCAGATCAGCCAGTACCAGCAGCCCGTGGTGGGCGAGGGCGAGGTGATCGTCGATCTGCCGGACGGCGAGAGCATCACCGTTGGCATCGAGCGCCTGCATCTGGAGCAGGACGCCGGCAAGTCCATCCACGATTTGTCGCCGACCCTGTCCTTCGTGGACCTCAACCGCTCGGGCGTGGCGCTGATGGAGATCGTCTCCCGGCCCGATTTGCGCTCGTCGGAAGAAGCCAAGGCCTACGTGACCAAGCTGCGCACCATCCTGCGCTATCTGGGCACCTGCGACGGCGACATGGAGAAGGGCAACCTGCGCGCCGACGTGAACGTCTCGGTGCGCCGGCCGGGCGAGCCGCTCGGCACGCGCTGCGAGATCAAGAACGTCAACTCCATCCGCTTCATCGGCCAGGCCATCGAGGTGGAGGCCCGTCGGCAGATCGAGATTCTGGAGGACGGCGGCACCATCTCCCAGGAGACGCGCCTGTTCGACCCGAACAAGGGCGAGACGCGGTCCATGCGCTCCAAGGAAGAGGCGCACGATTATCGCTATTTCCCCGATCCAGACCTGCTTCCCCTCGTCCTGCACGCCGACTGGGTGGATGGCCTCGCCGCTGACTTGCCGGAACTGCCGGACGAGAAGAAGGCCCGCTTCATCGCCGAATATGGCCTCAGCCCCTATGACGCGGGCGTGTTGGTGGCGGAGCGTGAGACGGCGGACTATTTCGAGCAGGTGGTGGAAGGCGGTGGCTCCAGGCGCGACGGCAAGGCGGCGGCGAACTTCGTCATCAACGAGCTGTTCGGCCGCCTGAACAAGGAAGGCAAGGACGTCACTTCCTCGCCGGTGACGCCGTACCAGATCGGCGCCATCCTCGATTTGATCGCGGAAGGCACCATCTCCTCCAAGATCGCCAAGGACCTGTTCGAGATCGTCTTCACCGAGGGCGGCGATCCGCGCGTGGTGGTGGAAGCCCGCGGCATGAAGCAGGTGACCGACACGGGCGCCATCGAGAAGGTGGTGGACGAGATCATCGCCGCCAATCCGGACAAGGTGGCCCAGGTGCTGGCCAAGCCGACCATGCTCGGCTGGTTCGTCGGCCAGGCCATGAAGGCCTCCGGCGGCAAGGCCAACCCGCAGGCGCTGAACGAGATCCTGAAGGCGAAGCTGGGAATCTGAGGGGGCTTTCCAGCGGGCCTGCTGCCCTCGCGCTCTCGCGCCCCGGACGCATGCAGCGCATGCGGAATGCGAGCCGCGGCCCAGCGCAAGGGACCGCCGAAGGCGCTTCTCATCCCGCGGCTCTGACGCATGATCCGGTGCGCGGAAGTCTTGCGCTGGGCCCCGGATCAGCGCTCCGGCGGCGCCGTCGCTTGTCCGGGGCGCATTGCTGCACGCTCAAGCCAACGCCGCCCCCGGCGCTGTCGGCCCGAACACTTCCTCGAACGCCACCCGCATCACCGCGTCCACCTCCGCCATCGACACCGGCAGGCCGAGGTCGGCGAGGCTGGTGACGCCATGCTCGCGCACGCCGCAGGGCACGATGCCGCCGAAGTGGGAAAGATCCGGTTCCACGTTCAGCGAGATGCCGTGGAAGGTCACCCAGCGCCGCACGCGAATGCCGATGGCGGCGATCTTGTCCTCGCCGCCGCCCAGTCCATCGCTCCCCTGCCGCCGCACCCAGACGCCCACCCGGTCCTCCCGCCGCTCACCGGTGACGTTGAAGGCGGACAGCGTGCCGATGAGCCACGCCTCAAGCGCGCTCACATAACGCCGCACGTCCGGCGCGCGGCGCTTGAGGTCGAGCATCACATAGGCCACGCGCTGGCCGGGGCCGTGATAGGTGAACTGTCCGCCGCGCCCGGTCTCGTAGACCGGGAAGCGCGCATCGACGAGGTCCTCCGGCCGGGCGCTGGTGCCGGCGGTGTAGAGCGGCGGGTGCTCCAGCAGCCACACGCATTCCGCTGCCGTTCCCTCGGCGATGGCGGCGGCCCGCGCCTCCATGGCGGCAAGCGCCTCGGGGTAGGGGACGAGCCTTTCGCTGACGGCCCATTCGACGGGCGGGGTGGCGGCATCCGTGGGACGGAAGTCGGTTTCGAGGCTGGCGCGCGGCGTGGTGGCGGTCATGGAAGGATGCTTTAATCCATCCGGGCCGGCGGTCCAGTCCTTCGGCCCGGTGCAGGTCATCCACAGGGCCCAGGCGAGGTCTTGCGCCGGCTGCACGGGGCTCTTGTGGGCGCACATTCGATCTGTTAGACGATGGCCCCCGGCTGGGAGCGGTCCTTCAAACGGAACCCCTGGACGGTGCCATCCCTGACTGCGGTCGTGGCGGAATTGGTAGACGCGCTAGCTTGAGGTGCTAGTGGGGAGACCCGTGGAGGTTCGAGTCCTCTCGTCCGCACCAGTGGATCGGTGAGTTTCCGGCGCCCCGGTGCCAGTGACGAAAACGGCGGCCTTTGGGCCGCCGTTTTCGTTTCGGCGCCGGTTTTTATGTCGCCCTATGGCTGCGCGCCCTTCGGCACCATGTGCACCACCTTGAAGCCGCGGTCCGACAGCGCCCGCAGGAAGGCGGGAATCATGGCTGCGGTGTAGCTTTTGGTGTCGTGGAACAGGACGATGCCGCCGCCTGCCGCTTCAAGGCGCTTCAACACCAGATCGAGCTCGGCCTCGGGTGTCATCACGTTCCAGTCGCTCGCCCAGAAATCGGCGCCGAACACGGCGAACCCCTTCGCGTCGAGATAATCCAGCAGCTTCGGGGTCGAGGCGAAGCCGGGAAAGCGGAAGAACGGAGTGCGCGGCGTGCCGCCGCTCCCCCCGTAGGCGGCCGTCTCGTCTGCGGCGATGCCGCGCTCGATCTCCTTCACCGCGTCCTCGAAGGGCAGCTTGGCCAGGGTGGCCGAAGGGTGGGTCATGCTGTGATGGGCGATGGTGTGCCCCTCCGCCAGGGCCCGGCGCACCAGCTCCGGCCGCGCCCTCGCATTCTCGCCGATGAGGAAGAAGGTGGCGTGGACGCATTCCGCCTTGAGCGCGTCGAGCACGGCCGCGGTGGTCCTGGGCCAGGGACCGTCATCGAAGGTGAGCACCACCTCGCCCGGAGCCAGCGGCAGGGTCTGCGGGAACGATTTCGTGCCGACGCGCACGCCTTTGGGCTCCACCTCCAGCACCCGCGAGGTGCCGAGCGCATCGGGCCGGCCGGGGCAGGGGGCCGCGCCCGCGCCACCGGCACCGAGGCCGGCGAGAGGAAGAAGAAGGACGAGCATTGCGACCAGCCGCCGCATGTGGGGTGTCATCTCACCTGTCCGTTTCATCTTCACTGTCCCCCTGACCGCGCCGCCGTCCGGCCGGAGCAGGCTCCGCGCCGGTCGAGACCCGCCCGACGCCGGCCTTCCCCCCAGGCCGGGGACGGCCTGTAGGCCACCCCTTGGAGGAAAGAAAGGCGGGCGTGACACACGGGCCGGGCGGTGCCCGCGTGCCGGCGATCCTCGGACTTCTTCGCAGATGTGAAGCGCATGGCTTCACAAACGCCCGCAGGCCCTCTAGAGGCGGGGATGGGCTTCGATCCTCCATCCTCTCGCGATGGGATGTCCGGCCCGTCCCATCCCCGATATGCCCGGGCCGCGAGCGGCGCGGGCGCCCCACCCCCGCCTTCGAGACCGGGAGGAGCCCATGCGCGAGGATGCCGATCCCACCGCCGTGGACGGCGCCAGTGAGGCGCCGCCGGCGCGCGACGCCGAGGGCAACCTGTCCGGCGCCTTCCGGGATGCAGTCGAGGCCGCCATCGCCACCCGCGACGTGGACCGGCTGAAGGCGCTCACGGCGGACCTGCACGAAGCCGACATGGGCGACCTCATCGAGGAGCTGGACGGCGACGAGCGCCGCCGCCTCATCGAGTTGCTGGGGGATGCCTTCGACTTCACCGCGCTCACCGAGCTCGACGAGACGGTGCGCCTCGGCATCCTGCGCGGCCTCTCCCCGCTGACCATCGCGCGCGGCATGCGCGAGCTGGATTCCGACGACGCCGTCTACATCCTCGAGGACCTCGACGAGGGCGAGATGGCGGCCGTGCTGGAGCATCTGCCGGCGCCCGAGCGCGTCGCGCTGCAGCGCTCCCTCGACTATCCCGAGGAGAGCGCCGGCCGGCGCATGCAGACCGAGTTCATCGCCGTTCCGCCGTTCTGGACGGTGGGGCGCACCATCGACTACATGCGCGAGACGGTCGACCTGCCGGAGACCTTCTACGAAGTCTTCGTGGTGGATCCCGGCTACCGTCTCATCGGCTCCGTCTCCCTCGACCGCCTGCTGCGCACGCGGCGCCCCATGCTGGTCACCCAGGTGAAGGCCGATCAGCTCAAGGTGGTGAAGGCCTCGCAGGACCAGGAGGACGTGGCGCGCATGTTCGAGCGCTACAACCTCGTCTCCGCCCCCGTGGTGGACGATGCCGGGCGGCTCGTCGGGGTGATGACCATCGACGACGTGGTGGACGTGATCCAGGAGGAGGCGGACGAGGACCTGCGCGCCCTCGCCGGCGTCGGCAGCGACGAGGAACTCTCCGACACCGTGGGCTACACCGCGCGCAGCCGGCTGCCGTGGCTGGTGGTTAATCTCGGCACCGCCTTCGTCTCCGCCTCCATCATCGGCCTGTTCGAGGCCACCATCGAGAAGATGGTGGCGCTGGCCGTGCTCATGCCCATCGTCGCCTCCATGGGCGGCAATGCGGGCACGCAGACCATGACGGTTGCCGTGCGCGCCCTCGCGACGCGCGACCTCTCCAGTCACAATGCCCGGCGCATCGTCTCGCGCGAGGTGCTGGTGGGGCTTCTCAACGGGGTGATGCTCGCCACCCTCCTCGGCATCATCGCCGCCCTGTGGTTCTCCAACCTGCAGCTCGGCGCCGTGATCTCGGCGGCGCTGGTGATGAACATGATCGCGGCGGGACTGTTCGGCATCCTCATTCCGCTCGCCATCTCCCGGCTGAAACTGGATCCGGCCGTCGCGTCCGGAGTTTTCGTGACTATGGTTACCGATAGCGTCGGCTTCTTCGCCTTCCTTGGTCTTGCCACATTGTGGTTCGGAGCACGGTAGACGCAGACCTCCGTTCCGGACGGTCCGCGCCCCATATGTTCTTGCAGGGGCTCGCGATCTGAAAGACAAATCGTTCTGCCTCTGGCGCCGCATCAGGACGCGCGACGAGGCGGGCGGTTCCCGCCGGACGCCGCCACCGCGCGGTACCGGCGCGCGGGACGTTGGAGGAGGACAGGTCATCTCGAGATATCCGGGCATCGCCGCGGATCGCCGCCTTCTGGTGGGGCTTGTCGCCCTGGCACTGCTGGTGGCCGCGCTCGGCGCCGTCATCGTCATGGCGAGCCTGCGCAACGACCGGCAGTCGGCCGTGCGCGAGCGCCAGGCGCTGCTTGCCTCGCTGCGGGCCCACGAGACGGTGATGAAGCGGGCGCTGGCCACGGCCGAGAGTGAGCAGGCTACGCTGAGCGCATTGTCGAACGGGGATCTCGCACGTGTGCACGAGCGCTTCGGCCGGCGGCTGAATGACGGGTTCGGCTTCGAATTCGTCTACATCACCGATGCCAAGGGCAACGTGATCTATTCGTCGGAGAACGGGAAGGAAGGCTCCGTTGCTGCATTTGCCTGGATCCGCCCCGCTGTCGAGCGGGCGATGGCGGAAGGGCGAGAGGCGATGCGCAGCGGCTTTGTCGCCAGCGGCGGCGGAGTTTCCGGCCTCATGGTGGCGCGGCCTTTCGAGGAGAAGGAATCCAAGCTCAACGTGGCCCAGCCCCTGCTGGCGGTCACCGTGGACGTGGTCGATCCCGATTTCCTGAAGGAGCTGGGGGAACCCGCCAGCCTGGAGAACGTGCAACTGCACCCCGGCGAGAGCGGATCGGGTGATCCGAGGACCGTCTTCGTCCCCAACCTGTATGACGGCTCCGAGGCGCGGCTGGTGTGGCGCAGCATGGGGGCCGGCCGCGGCATGGTGCGCGAGCTGCTGCCGGTGGCGACCATCTTCATCGGGTTGCTGGCGGCGATCTTCCTGGCTCTCATGATCCGAGCCCAGCGCATGGCGAAGGAGCTCGCCGACAGCGAGGCCCGAGTGCGCGAGATGGCGCATCAGGATTTTCTGACCGGGCTCGCCAACCGCGGCTGCTTCCTGGAGGAGCTTGAGGCCGCCCTGGCGCAGCGGCGGGAGGGGGAGACCCTCGCGCTGCTCTTCATCGATCTCGACGGCTTCAAGGAAATCAACGACAGCGCCGGCCATGCCGCAGGGGACAAGCTCCTGTGCGAGGTCGCGGTGCGGCTGCGCGCGGCGCTCGGGGACAACGGCATCGTCGCCCGCTTCGGTGGGGATGAGTTCGTCATGCTCACCAAGTGCCGGGAGCCCGGCGACGTCGACGCCCTCGGGGCCCGCATCTTCAAGGCGCTCGAACCGCCGGTGCAGGCGGAGGGAGAGGCGGTGAGCATCAGCGCCTCGATGGGCGCGGCCTGCGCCCCGCAGGATGCCACCTCGGGCTCCGAGCTGCTGCGCTTCGCCGATATCGCCCTCTACCGGGCGAAGGCGGGGGGCGGGGCGTCCTGCGCAGGTTCGAGGCGAAGTTCGAACGCGAGCAGGTGCAGCGCCGGCAGATCACGGTGGACCTGACCGCGGCGCTCGAACGCGGCGAGCTGTCACTGCTCTACCAGCCGGTGGTCGACCTGGAGACCGGCCGCATCGTGGGGTTCGAGGCGCTGGCGCGGTGGGACCACCCCACGCGCGGGCGGCTGCCGCCGTCAGATTTCGTGCCGGCGGCGGAGGAGAGCCAGCTCATCGCCGCCATCGACCTGCACGTGCTGCGCCGGGCCTGCGTGGAGGCGCGCGCGCTCGGACACACGACCCTCGCCGTGAACATGTCGCCTGTCACCCTGAGGTCCACCGGTGTCATCCGTCGCATCCTCGAGACCATGCGCGAGACGGGCTTCGACCCGCGGCGGCTCGAGATCGAGATCACGGAAAGCGCGGTGCTCCTGCCTTCGCCGGAAGTGCAGACCGGCCTGGATGACCTGCGCGATACGGGCGTCCGGCTCGCCCTCGACGATTTCGGCACCGGCTACGCCTCGGTCGTGCACGTGCGTCGCTTTCCCATCTCCAAGATCAAGATCGACAAGGACTTCATCTTCAAGCTGGGGCAGGACCCGGACGCGGCGGCGATCGTCGAGTACAAGGTGCGCGTCGGCCGCTCCCTCGGCATCATCGTGACGGCGGAGGGCGTCGAGACGCCGGACCAGCTGCGGTTCCTGCGCAGCATCGGCATGCAGGAGGCCCAGGGCTACCTGTTCGCGCCGCCGCTGCCGCTGGCCGCCGCCGTGGCCATGCTGGAGCGGGAGGCGGAGGGTGGTCCGCTCCTGGTCCCCACGGCGCCGGGCGACGTGGTCTCCCCGCTGCGCCCCGGGGTGCGATAGTTGCATTTTATTCTTTATGAGAAAATTTTTATCCTTATAAGGCGCATCGGCTCGCCGTGGCGTCGCAGGTCGTCCTTAGCCCTTGCGTCGGGATGTTTCGGTGCGGAGAAACGGCAAGCCGTGAACGGAGCGCGCCGCGATCATGCGGGGTCGCGCTCCCACACATCGCAATGCCGGCGTCCGTTCCGGGACATCCGGCCCCGAGCCATGGGGGATGCTTCGTGATCGAGACCAAGCCCATCGACGGAAAGGCGTTCGCAGCCGGCCTCAGGGCCCGCGTCGCGGAGGAGGTGGCGCAGCTCGGCGCGCGCGCGGGCCTCAAGCCCGGCCTTGCCGTCGTCCTGGTGGGGGAAGACCCGGCGAGCCAGGTCTATGTGCGCAACAAGGCGGCACAGACGGCCGAGGCCGGCATGGCCTCCTTCGAGCACAAGCTGCCCGTCGACACGCCAGAGGAAACGCTCCTGGCGCTGATCGCCACGCTGAACGCGGACCCGGCGGTCAACGGCATCCTGGTGCAGCTGCCGCTGCCACCGCAGATCGATGCCATGAAGGTGCTCTCCACCATCGATCCGGCCAAGGACGTGGACGGCTTCCACGTGGTGAATGCCGGCCGCCTCGCGGTGGGCCTCGATGCCCTTGTGCCGTGCACGCCGCTCGGCTGCGTGCTGTTGCTGAAGCACCATCTCGGCAACCTCGCCGGCCTGAAGGCCGTGGTGGTGGGCCGCTCCAACATCGTCGGCAAGCCGGCGGCACAGCTCCTGCTGAAGGAGGACTGCACCGTCACCATCGCCCATTCGCGCACCCGCGACCTGCCGGGGGAATGCCGCACCGCCGACATCCTCGTGGCCGCGGTGGGCCGGCCGGAAATGGTGCGCGGCGACTGGATCAAGCCGGGCGCCACGGTGATCGACGTGGGCATCAACCGCATTCCGAAGGCGGACGGCAAGACCCGGCTGGTGGGGGACGTGGCCTATGCCGAGGCCCAGGGCATCGCCGGGCTCATCACTCCGGTGCCGGGGGCGTCGGCCCCATGACCATCGCCTGCCTGCTCCAGAACACGCTGACGGCGGCCAAGCGGCAGGCTGGCATCGCCTGAGGTGGAGGCGGCGCCTCGGAGCGGGCGCCACCCCTCACCCCAACCCTCTCCCGCAGGGAGAGAGGGGGGTGGTCATGCCTGAAGGGACCAATCCGCCGCGCGAATAGCGCATAATGTGCGCCGGAGACACCGCCTCCCGTCCCGAGGAGACATTCATGACCATCGACCGCAAGGCCACCTTCACCCCCGAGGAGATCGTGGCGCGTCTGAAAGCGGAGCTGCCGCACTGGCGCTACGAGGACGGCTGGATCCGCCGCACCTACAAGACCAACAGCTGGAAGGGCACGCTCATGGTGATCAACACCGTGGGCCATCTCGCCGAGGCCGCCTGGCACCATCCCGACCTCACCGCCTCCTATGCCTGGGTGGAGGTGCGCCTGCAGTCGCACGATGCCAAAGGCATCACGGTGCGCGACTTCGCTTTGGCGAAGAAGATCGAGGAGGTGGTGCAGTGGCAACCCGGCGCAGCGGAGAACGCGCCGCTGGAGGGCACGCCGCAGCATGACCTCAGGTTCGCTTATGTGAAATACGACTGAGGCGAAGACAAAGGGCAGGGGAGACAGATGAAGGGCAGCTACGACGACATCGTGTCCCGGATCGCCGATCCGATCCTCTGGTACGATGAGCACGGCGTGCCGCGCTATGTGCCGTTCGCGCCGCACCTGAAGTCGGACATTTATGCGCAGGAGGCCGCGCTGGTGGAGGTGGTCTGCCAGGCCTGCCGGCGCTCTTTTTTCGTCTGCTGCTCCCGCGTTGAAGACCGCGACAGACGCCCTTCCACCGTGGCCGCGCAGATCCGTGCCAATGACGATGGGCTCTATCATGACCCGCCCTGCCACACGACGGAGATCGAGCGGCGGACCGGCATGGGCGGCTGCATGGCGGGCGAGAGTATGACCACCCTCGGTGTACGGGTGGCCGAATACTGGCATCGCACCGCCAGCATGCGGTGGGAACGCGATCCAGCCCTCGAAATCACGTTCACCCATGACGACTATTCGCGGCGGCTCATCGCTGAAAAGTGGTAGACTGCCCGCATTCTTTGATGACTTGCGTGGCAGGAGATTTCGAGTGCCGGATGATCGTGACAGCGCGTCGCCGACGCGCGTGCAGGAGTTGTCCGAAAGTCCTGCTGCGGACGGCACTGAGCCGCTTGTCCTCCCGCTGGACTTCTCCGGCACCTGCCTTGTGCCGCTGACGCCGGAGGACGGCCTGCCGGCCGACCCGTCGACCCTTGCCGCGCTGCTCGTCGCTCATTCCTTCGGCGATGCCGCGCTCCTCCTGCCCTCGGCCACGGCCGCCCGCCGGGTGATGCTGGAGACCCTGCGCACCCACCACCGCGTCGCTGGCCGGCCGAAGCGGCGCCATCTCCTCGTCTGCGCCGGGCCGGAGCCGCTGCCGCCGGAATTCGCCGGCGATGTAGAGGTGTCGCGGGTGCCGGAGGACATCGGCGCCATCCGCGCCGAGATCGGCCCGCGCACGGCCGGTATCCTGGTTTCGCCGGTGCGCCTCGCGGGTGGAATCGAATTGCTCCCCGGCGCCTTCCTCGCCGAGCTGCGGGAGAGCGCGGACGAATATGGCCTCGCGCTCGTCTTTGACGAGAGCGACGGCGGCCTCGGCCGCACCGGCATGGCCTTCGCCCACGAATGGACCGGGGTGACGCCCGATCTGATGCTGGTGGGGGAGGGGGCGGGCGTGCCCCTCGCGGCCCTCGTGCTCACCGTCAAGGTGGCCCGCGGCCTGCCCGGGTCCCTGCCGCAGGTGTCGCCGGATGCGCTGGTCGCGGCGGCCCCGGTGATCGGCGCGGCGCTTGCGCCGGGCTTCGAGGCGCGCGTGCAGAGCCTCGGCTGGCTGCTGGAGGATCGCCTTGCCAGCCTGCGCTACCGGCGCCCGGATCTGTTCACGGGCCTCGTCGGCACCGGGCTGATGCAGGGCCTCGTCTGCGCCGCCCCGGCGGAAGACCTGGCGCGGCGCCTCGCGGCGGAAGGCCTTCTGGTGCGGGCCGCGGGTGATGTGCTGGCGTTTCTGCCGCCGCTGAACGTGGGTGAGGCGCAGATCATCGCGGCGGCCGACCGCCTGGACGAGGTGGTCGCGGCAATGGAGGCGGCGCCGGCCGGATCCGCCTGCGTCGTGACCTGACCGGCGACCCCGCCCCGCCCCGCCGCCCGCAACACCCCTTGCCCGAGGTCGCGCGAATTGTACGATGGAACAACCGCGGGCAGGCTTGCAATCTGTGATCAAAACGATTTAATCGACGCAGGACTGCCATTTGCGCGGATCTAAAAAGAGCAGGCGGAACACCGCCGCGACAAAAGATTGGGAGGAACAGCATGCTCAATTTTCGCCGTGGCCTTACGGCCGCGCTCGCCGTGCTTGCATTGGCGGCCGTGGCCGGCCCCGCGGGTGCCCAGACCAAGCTGAAATGGGCGCACGTCTACGAACCCTCGGAGCCGTTCCACACCGCGTCCGTCTGGGCGGCGGGCGAGATCGCCAAGCGCACCAACGGACGCTACCAGATCGATGTCTATCCCTCCTCGCAGCTCGGCAAGGAGAGCGACATCAACCAGGGCCTGGCGCTGGGCACCGTGGACATGATCATCTCCGGGTCGAGCTTCGCCGGAAAGGCCTATCCGCCCATCGGCGTCACCTACTATCCCTACACCTTCCGCGATGCGGAGCACCTGCTGGCTTATGCCAAGAGCGACGTCTTCAACGAGCTCGCCAAGGGCTATGAGGACAAGACCGGCAATCACATCGTCGCCGTCACCTATTATGGCGTGCGCCAGGCCACCTCCAACAAGCCGTTCAAGACCTGCGCCGAGATGAAGGGCCTCAAGATCCGCGTGCCCGACGCCCCGGCCTACCTCGCCATGCCCAAGGCCTGCGGCGCCAACATCGCGCCCATCGCCTTCGCCGAGGTCTATCTGGCGCTGCAGAATGGCACCGTGGATGCGCAGGAAAACCCGCTCACCACCATCGAGGCGAAGAAATTCTACGAGGTGCAGAAGAACATCATCCTCACCGGCCACATCGTCGACCACCTCAACACGGTGATCTCCGGCGGCCTGTGGAAGAAGCTCTCGCCCGAGGACCGCAAGATCTTCACCGAGGTGGCGCAGGAAGCGGCGGCGCGGGCGACGGCGGAAGTGGCGAAGCGCGAGAAGGAACTGCTCGACATCTTCAAGCAGAAGGGCCTCACCGTGATCGAGGTGGATACGGCCGACTTCCGCGACACGGTGATGAAGAACATCACGTTCGAGAGCTTCGGTTACCGCAAGGCGGACTGGGACCGCATCCAGGCGGTCAAGAGCAACATGTGAGCGGACGAAGGCCCAGCCCCTTCCGACGTGCTCCCTCTCCCCTTGCGGGAGAGGGCCGGGGTGAGGGCTATGCCTCCCCTTGTCCCTGCCGCAGGTGTCTTGAAGTCGGCGCCTTCACCCCTCCCCCTGCCCCTCTCCCGCAAGGGGAGAGGGGAGCGCCATCGGTTGGCGCGCAAGCGTTCGGCCGTCCGATCCGCCAGGCCGGCCCCATCCCCTTCCAGTCCGGACCCTCCGATGGCCCATGAAGTCCATACCCGCGTCACCGGCGAGGAACTCGCCCACACCTTCGACCAGCCGCAGGACGAGGTGGACCTTTCCGTCTATGCGGTGGAGGACTGGGTCACGCTGGTGATCTTCTGGGGCATGGCGGGGCTGGTCTTCACCCAGTTCTTCACCCGCTACGTGCTGAACGACAGCTTCGCCTGGACCGAGGAGCTCGCCACCTACTGCCTCGTGGCGGTGGTGTTCATCGGCGCCGCCATGTGCGTGCGCCTGTCGCGGCACATCCAGGTGGACCTGCTCTATCGCTTCCTGCCGCCCAAAGCTGGGCGAGCGATGGCGCTCTTGGTGGACCTCGTGCGCACTGCCTTCATCGCCTACGGCGTCTGGCTGATGGTGCGCTACATCTCGCTCGTGGGCGACGAGCCCATGGTGATGGTGGATGCCCCCAAGAGCGTCGTCTACTACGCCGTGCTGTTCGGCTTCGTGATGATGCTGGTCCGCTCCGTGCAGGTGACGGTGGGCAACGTGCGCCGCGGATATTCCGTGTTGGAGCGGCCCGAAGCCTTCGACGGCACCCTCGACCACAAGGGGGACTGAGCCATGTGGCTGCTCATCGGCGCCTTCCTCTTCCTCATGGTGTGCGGGGTCCCGGTGGCCATCTCCATGGCCGGCTCCTCGCTCATCTACATCCTCGTCTCCGGCAGCGTGCCGGACGTGGTCATCGCCCAGCGCATGATCGCCGGCGTGGAGAGCTTTCCGCTGCTGGCGGTGCCCTTCTTCATCCTCGCCGGCAACCTCATGAACATCGCCGGCGTCACCGGCCGCATCTATGCCTTCGCCGTCGCCCTGGTGGGCTGGATGCGCGGTGGACTCGGGCAGGTGAACATCATCGGCTCGGTGATCTTCTCCGGCATGTCGGGCACCGCCATCGCCGACGCGGCCGGGCTCGGCACCATCGAGATCAAGGCCATGAAGGACCATGGCTATTCCACCGAGTTCTCGGTCGGCGTCACCGCCGCCTCGGCGACGCTCGGCCCCATCATCCCGCCGAGCCTGCCGTTCGTGATCTACGGCATGCTCGCCAACGTCTCCATCGGCGCGCTGTTCCTCGGCGGGGTGGTGCCCGGCGTGGTGATGACGCTGCTGATGATGATCACCGTGGCCTATTTCGCCCGGCGCAACGGCTGGGGCTCGGATGCCGCCTTCTCCTGGCGCCAGATCATCTCGGCCGGCACCGAGGTGGTGGTGGTGCTGGCCTTCCCGGTGGCGGTCTATGTGATGATCGAGCTGGGCCTGTCCACCAATGCCGCCGTGCTCGTCGCCCTGGCGGCCCTGGTGGCGCTGGACTGGTATTTCGACTTTTCCGCCGTGATGGCGCTGATGACGCCGGTCATCCTCATCGGCGGCATGACGCTGGGCTGGTTCACGCCCACCGAGGCGGCGGTGGCGGCGGTGATCTGGTCGCTGTTCCTCGGCCTCGTGCGCTACCGGTCCATGACCTTCCGCACCCTGGCCAAGGCGACGTTCGACACCATCGAGACCACCGCCTCGGTGCTGTTCATCGTCACGGCGGCCTCCATCTTTGCCTGGCTGCTCACCGCCAGCCAGGCGGCGCAGATGCTCTCCGACGCCATCCTTGGCTTCACCCAGAACAAATGGGTGTTCCTGGCGCTCGCCAACCTGCTCATCCTGTTCGTGGGCTGCTTCATCGACACCATCGCGGCCATCACCATCCTGGTGCCGATCCTCCTGCCCATCGTGCTCAAGCTCGGCATCGACCCGATCCATTTCGGGCTGGTGATGACGCTGAACCTGATGATCGGCCTCCTGCACCCGCCGCTGGGCATGGTGCTGTTCGTGCTGGCGCGGGTGGCGAAGCTGTCGGTGGAGCGCACCACCATCGCCATCCTGCCGTGGCTGGTGCCGCTGATGATCGCGCTCCTGGCCATCACCTACATCCCGGCGCTCACCTTGTGGCTGCCGCAGACGATGGGGCTCGGGAAATAGGGGCAGGGCTGCTTACGGAGCAGCCTCCTCCACCGCTAGCTCGAAGGTGATCAGCACCGGATTGTCGCCGCGCACGAGGCGGCCCTGCGCCAGCACGCCGCTCATCCCCACCAGCGAGAGGGAGATGTCGGCCACCAGCGCCCCCGTGGCGTCCGGCGCGACGACACCGGAGGTGACGAAGACTTCCGTGGCGTAGTCGTTGACCGCCGGGGCATCCGAGAAGCGCGCGCCGATGATGCTGCCGACCCCGCCGCGCATCCGCCCGGCGGCAAAGCCGTGCCGCCGGCACAGCTCCTCCACGGCGTGGAAGAGGTCCACGTTCGGCCGCACCCGGGCAAACGCGATGCGCGGGCCATCCGTGGCGGGAGCCCTGACGGCGTGGGGCGTGAACAGGGGGAAGTTGGTTTCCGGATCGAAGTCGGCGGTGGTCTCCACCTCGGCCGCCCCATAGGCGCGGGCACGGATGGGCGCCGCCACGATGGTGTCGTGCGGCATGATGTGGCCGCAGTGCCGGCTGCCGTCGGGCTCGATCCAGAAGGCGTGACAGTGGATGAAGGACGCCCCGTCCTTGCGGCCAAAGGTGACGTTGCCATGTTCCAGCCGCGTCGTGCCCTGCGGGGTGAAAGGTGCGCTGTACCAGGCCGCGTGGGTGGCGTCGGGGGAGGCGGCGGGCATCACATAGGTGAAGGGACCGAGAGCTCCGCCGGATATTTCAACCTGCGCGGCGCTGAAGCCGGTTTCCAGCAGCGGTCCGGTGATGGCGGCATTGAGGGTGAGGCCGGGCTGAAGCGTGAAATCGAGCACCCGCAGGCTGCCGACGGCGCTCTCCATGCGCCCCTGCGCTTCAGGTCCCGGCTGCTGCACCCGGCGCGGCTCCCCCATGGCGTCCTCCCGTTTCTTGTTCCCGCGATAGCACGGGTGGAAGGCCCCATCACCCCTGCGGCGGATAAAGATGCACGTCGCCGCAATTGTCGGTGACGGCGAGGCGGTCGCCGGCGGCGTCCAGATGCACGGGCGTCAGCGGCACCTTCCCGGCGCCGCCGGGAATGTCGAGCACGTAGGTGGGCATGGCGATGCCGGAGAGGCGGCCGCGCAGGGCGCGCATCAGCGCCTGCCCCTCGCCGACGCCGAGGCGGAAATGGGCGGTGCCGGGGGCGAGGTCCGGATGGTGCAGGTAATAGGGCTTCACCCGGCATTCCACCAAGGCGCGGAACAGGTCGGCGAGGGTCGCCGCATCATCGTTCACGCCCCGCAGCAACACCGACTGGGACAAAAGCGGGATGCCCGCGTCCGCCATCCGCGCCAGGGCGGAGCGGGCCTGCGGGGTCAGCTCACGCGCATGGTTCACGTGAACCGCCACATAGCTCGCCACGCCCGGCGCCTTCAGCGATCGGACGAAGGCGTCGCTCACCCGCTCCGGCGCGGCGATGGGCACGCGGGTGTGGAACCGCAGCACCTTCACGTGCTCGATGGCGGCAAGGCGCGCCACCGCCTCGGCCATGCGGCGCGGGGACAGCATGAAGGGATCGCCGCCGGTGAGGATCACCTCCCAGATCTCGGGATGGGCGGACAGATAGGCATAGGCCGCCTCCAGCGTCTCGGGCGCGAGGGCGGAGGCGGCGCCCGGGCCGACCATTTCGCGGCGGAAGCAGAAGCGGCAATAGACGGCGCAGACGCTGACGATCTTCAGTAGCGCCCGGTCGCGATAGCGATGGACGATGCCGGGCACCGGGCTGTGCGCGTCGTCGCCGATGGGATCGGCGCGCTCTTCGGGGCGCAGCTCCAGCTCGCGCGGATCGGGCACGAACTGGCGGGCGATGGGGTCGGCCGGATCGGTCCGGTCGATGGCGCCGGCCAAGGCCGGCGTGATGGCCACCGCATAGCGTTCGGCCACCGCCGCGAGCCCGGCGCGGGCGCTCGCGTGCGCGAGGCCGGCGGCGAGGAGGTCGTCGGGGGTGCGGAGCGTTCCGGTATCGCGGGCGGGCAGGGGCAGCAGGTTCGGCATCACGGGATCTAAGGGGCGCGGCATCAGACGGCGCAGGAGCCGGCGCACCCACTGGCGCCGCCGCCGCGAATGCGCACCTATATAGAAATGCGCCGCGCCGGGCCAGTTCGGGCCGGCGCGGGCTGAGGAGAGATCCGATGGACGTGACCGAAGGCGATGTTCTTGCCGCCGCCGAGCGCTGGCGCCGCGAGGGGCGGGGTGTTGCCCTCGCCACCGTGCTGGAGACCTGGGGTTCCGCGCCGCGCCCGGTGGGCAGCCGCTTGGTGATCGACGCGGACGGCAATTTCCTCGGCTCCGTTTCCGGCGGATGCGTGGAGGGTGCTGTGGTGGGCGAGGCGGCGGAGGTGATCGCCTCCGGCGCGTCGAGGACGCTGGAGTTCGGTGTCGCCGACGAGACCGCCTGGAAAGTGGGCCTGTCCTGCGGCGGCAAGATCGCCGTCTATGTGGAGCGGGTGGACTGAGGCGGATGCCCCGGATGACGCGGCGCGTTTCGCGTTATATTCAATGGGGAAGATGATCGTCGGTTCCGGCCGGAACGCCCCGAGGGAGGATGTTTGTCATGCGCCTCGACCTTCTCGCCGCCCTGAATGCCGAGCGCGCCGCGCGCCGCCCGTTCGTGCTCGTGACCGAGATGGAAGGCGGCGCCCAGCGCCTTGTCACCCAGGCGAGCCTGTCCGCCGACCCGCTGGCCGGCCTCCTCCGCGCCGCCCTCGGCGAGCGGCGCAGCCGCATGGTGGGCGAGGGGGCGGAGCGCGCTTTCCTCGCGGTGGACGTGCCGGCGCCGCGCATGCTCGTCATCGGCGCCGTCCACATCTCGCAGGCGCTCGCGCCCATGGCACGCATCGCCGGCTTCGACGTGACCATCCTCGATCCGCGCACCGCCTTCGCCACGCCGGAGCGGTTCCCGGACGTGCCGGTGATCGGGGAATGGCCGGACCTTGCTTTGCCGGCCTACGGGATTGATCCCTTCACCGCCCTGGTGGCCCTGACCCATGATCCCAAGATCGACGAGCCGGCGATTGCCGCCGCGCTCCAGGTGGGATGCTTCTATGTGGGTGCCCTCGGCTCGCGCCGCACCCACGCAAAGCGCGTGGAGCGGCTGGCGGCGGGCGGCATCCCGCCGGCCGCCATCGCCCGCATCCATGCTCCCATCGGTCTCGACCTTGGGGCGGCGAGCCCGGCGGAGATCGCGGTGGCGGTGCTGGCTGAGGTCATCCGCGCCCTGCGGCTCGGCGCGGCGGAAGCGGAAGGAGCCGTGGCTTGAAATTCGGCCCGCTCCCGCTCTCAGACGCGGAAGGCGCCATCGCCGCCCATTCGGTGCGGCTCGACGGCGGCGTGATCAAGAAGGGCACGCGCCTTGGACGATCGGAGATCGCGCGCCTCGCCGCCGCCGGCTTCAGCGATGTGATCGCGGCGCACCTCGAGCCGGGGGACGTGCCGGAGGATGTGGCCGCGCGAACCTTGGCCGAGGCCGTGGCCGGCGCGCACGTGCGGGTCAATGCGCCGTTCACCGGCCGCGCGAACCTCTATGCCGACGTGGCCGGCGTGCTTCGCGTTTCGGATGCCGCGCTGGATGCGTTCAACGGCGTGGACGAGGCCATCACCCTCGCCACCCTGCGCGACCTCTCCGCCGTCGCGGTGGGGGACATGGTGGGAACGGTGAAGATCATCCCCTACGGGGTGTCCTCCATCCTGGTGGAGGCGGCGGCGCGGGAGGCCGGCGGCCTCCTTGCCGTCGCGCCGTTCCGGCTGCGCAAGGTGGGCGTGATCTCCACCTTGCTGCCTGGCCTCGCCGCCAAGGTGGTGGAGAAGACCCTTGCGGTCACCCGCGCCCGTCTCGCGCCCACCGGCGCGGTGATCCGGAGCGAGCGCCGCACGCCGCACGAGGCGGCGCCGCTGGCGCAGGCGATCCGCTCCGCCGTGGCGGACGGGGCGGAGTTGGTCATTGTCTTCGGCGCCTCGGCCATCGCCGACCGCAACGACGTGATCCCCTCGGCCCTGGTCGCTGCCGGGGGCGAGGTGGTCCGCCTCGGCATGCCGGTGGACCCGGGCAACCTCCTGATGCTGGGCCGGCTCGGCACGGTCCCCGTGCTTGGGGCGCCGGGCTGCGCGCGCAGCCCGAAGGAGAACGGCTTCGACTTCATCCTCGCGCGCCTCCTCGCGGGCCTCGAGGTGACATCGCGCGACATCGCCCGGATGGGACCCGGCGGGCTCCTCACCGACATCGCCGCCCGCCCGCATCCGCGGGCCGAGGGGGAGGCGAGCGAAGCCGCGGGCTTCGCCGCCGTCATCCTCGCGGCGGGGCGGAGCTCGCGCATGGGAGGCGGGGTGAACAAGCTCGTTGCCGAGGTGGGGGGCGTGCCGGTCATCCGCCGGGTGGCACAGGCGGCGCTCGCCTCGCGGGCGCGGCCCGTCATCGTCGTCACCGGCCATGAGGGCGAGCGCATCGGTGCCGCCCTCTCCGGGCTCGACGTGCGGCTGGTGCACAATGCCGATTATGCCACCGGAATGGCCTCCTCCCTGCGGATGGGCATTGCGGCCGTGCCCGAGACGGCGGCGGGCGCGCTCGTGGTGCTGGGCGACATGCCCCTGGTCGGTCCGGACCTGCTCGACCGGCTGATGGCGGCCCATGCGCCGGACGAGGGGCGCTTCATCGCCGTTCCGGTGGAGGGGGGCCAGCGCGGCCATCCGGTGCTGTGGTCGCGGCGCTATTTCGCCGACCTCGGCGCGCTGGAGGGTGACGTGGGGGCCCGGCACGTCCTTGCCGCCAATGCCGAGGTGGTGGCCGAGGTGGCAGTGGAAGGCGCGGGCGCCTTCCTCGACGTGGATACCCCCCATCTCCTCGCCGAGGCGCGGGCGGTGGCGGGGAAGGCGGTCAGAACGGAGCCGGCGTGAGGTGGGTGACGCCGATGTCAAGGCGCTCGCACATCCATTCGGCGAGGCGCAGGCGGTGGCAGCCCTCCACATGCCGCTCGTAGCAGAGCAGGCAAAGGCGCCGGCCCTTTGCCAGATCGGCCAGTTCCTCCAGCGCCGCCTGCGCGGGGGCGGTGGCGAGGTGCGCGTCATAGATGCGCATGAGGCTGTCGTGGTCACCGCTGCGGGCGGCGAGCCGGCCCTCCTTCGGCGTGCCGAGCGCCCTCAGGTGCACATAGGCGATGCCGTGTTCGGCGATGCCCGCCGCAAGCGCGGTCTTGGAGAAGCCGGGCCGGCGCGATGCCGCTACCGCCCGCACGTCCACAACAAGGTCCACCTTCGCGTCGCTCAGCGCCGACTGGAAGGCCGAGGGCGTGCTCTGCTCATAGCCGATGGTGAAGAGGGAAGTCGCGCTCATCGCCCGATCATGCCGCTCTCTCCCGCCGGGCGCCATAGGGCGCATCGGCCGCCCCGCTTCACCCGTACAGCGCCTTCGGCAGCCATAGCGCGATGCCGGGGAAGATGTAGAGCAGCGCCATGGACAGGATGACGATGGCGAGGAACGGCATCACCCCGAGAAGATCTCGTCGATGGAGACGTGCTTCGGCGCGACGCCCTTCAGATAGAAGGGCGCCATGGCCACCGGCGGGGACAGGAAGGAGGTCTGCAGGTTCAGCGCCACCAGCACCCCGAAGAAGATCGGGTCCACCCCGAAATTGTCCAGCAGCGGCAGGAAGATGGGCAGGAAGATCACGATGATCTCGGTCCATTCCAGCGGCCAGCCGAGCACGAAGATGATGGCCTGCGTGAGCAGCAGGAAGCCGATGGGCCCGAGGTTGAGGGAGAGGACGAAATTCTCCACCACCTGCTGGCCGCCGAGCAACGCGAACACGGCGGAGAACACCGCCGAGCCGACGAACAGCCAGCACACCATCGCCGAGGCGCGGGCGGTGAGGAACACGCTCTCCTTCAGCTTGTCGAACGAGAAGCTGCGATAGACCAGCGCCAGCAGCACAGCGCCCGCCGCGCCCACCGCCGCCGCCTCCGAAGGGGTGGCGAGGCCGAAGACGATGGCCCCGAGCACGCTGGAGATGAGAAGCGCCAGGGGCAGGAAGGAGGTGGCCAGCGCGAAGACGATCTCCCGCACCGAGCCCGCCCGCTGCGCCGCCGGCAGCTTGGGGGCCAGCGCGGGGTTCACAGTGGCCCGGATCACCACGTAGAGGATGTAGAGGCCGGAGAGCATGAGGCCCGGCAGGAAGGCCGCCGCATAGAGCTTCACCACCGACACGCCGGCGGTGGCGCCGTAGAGGATCAGCATCACGCTCGGCGGGATGAGGATGCCGAGGCACCCGCCGGCGCAGACGACGCCGGCGGCCAGGCGCGTGTCGTAGCCAGCGCGCAGCATGGCTGGGAAGGCGAGGAGGCCCATGAGCGTCACCACCGCGCCGACGATGCCGGTGGCGGTGGCGAACATGGCGCAGGTGATGAGGGTGGCCACGGCGAGGGATCCGGGCACCCAGCCGGCGGCGAGCTGGATGGCGCGGAACAGCCGGTCGAGGATGCTCGCCCGCTCCACCACATAGCCCATGAACAGGAACAGCGGGATGGAGATGAGCACGTCGTTCGCCATGACCGAATAGGTGCGCTGGACGAAGAGCTGGAACACGGTGTCGCCGCGCGTGAAGTATCCAAAGCCCACGCCCAGCGCCATCAGCGTGAAGGCGATGGGGAAGCCGAGCATCAGGAAGACAAGGAACAGCACCAGCATCAGGATGCCGAGGGCGGGATCGGACAAGAGGAAGGACATCACAGCGCCCCCGGCCGATGGCTTCCGCATCCGCCTTGTTGGCGGCCTGCTCGAGGATGAGCTTTTCCATCTCCTCCACGTCGTTGAGACGTTGCGGCCACACGCCGGACCTCAGCGTGAGGAGGCAGCGGATCACCTCGACGATGCCCTGGAACAGCATCATCACACCGGTCAGGGGGATGAGGCCCTTGAATGGCCAGATGATGGGGCCGTCGGGAGAGAAGGAGGAATGCTCGTTGAGCAGCCAGGACAGGCGGAAATAACCCCAGCCCGCATAGATGAGGGCGAGGATGCCCGGAAAGAAGAACAGGAAGTACAAGGCAAGGTCGACCGCCGCCTGCCGCTTTACCGGCCAGTTGCGGTAGAGGAAATCGCCCCGAACATGGCCATTGCGCGACAGTGTGTAGGCGCCGGCCATCATGAACAGGGTGCCGTAGAGCATGTAGGAGACGTCATAGGCCCATGACGTGGGCGAGCGCAGCATGTAACGGCAGAACACTTCGTAGCAGATCGCTACCGTGAGGACGACGACGCTCCAGGCGAACAGCTTTCCGATGAAGGTGTTGACCGTGTCCACGGCCAGAAGGAACCGTTGCATCAGCGGGTTTCCTGCGGAAGGGCAATGTTTTTTTGTTTGGCTGGACGGCTGTCCGGTACTGCAGGGCGAGAGGTGCCGGGCCCGGGTCGTGCCGGGCGTTCACGCCCGGCCGCGCGCATGACCACAAGGGTTGCCCCGGCCGCGGGGCGTGAATGGCCGGCACAAGGCCGGCCATGACGGCTGTGAGGATCGCAGGGATGCGACGCGTTTGTGCCGCCGCGTCCCTGCGCGAGCCGCCGCGCCCTACGCCCGCTTGAAGAAGTGGTTGTAGGCCATGGCGCTGTCCGGCTCGTATTCGAGGCGGAAGCCCACCACGCGCTTCGCCCACGCCATCTGGCTGTCGATGACCTTCTTGAAGAAGGGATCGGCGGAGAGGGTGGCGATCACCTTGTCCCAGGCGTTGAGCTGCGCCTGGAGCACGGCCGGCGGGGTCTGCACCACCTTCACGCCGCGCGCCTTGAGCGCCTCCAGGTCCTTGGAATAGCGATCCTGCGCCTTCCACATCATGTCCGAGGAGGCGGCGTCGGAGGCCCCGCGGATGATCGCCTGCACGTCCTTCGGCAGCCCGTCGAACTTGGTCTTGTTGAACAGCACCTCGAAGCATTCGAGGGCCTGGTGATAGCTCTTCACCATGTAGACCTTGGACACGTCCGGGAAGCCCAGCACCGTGTCGGAGGAGGGGTTGTTGAACTCCGCCCCGTCGATGAGGCCGCGGTCCATGGCCGGCACGATCTCGCCGCCGGGCAGGATGGTGACGGCGACGCCCAGTTCTTTGTTCAGGTCGGCGGCAAGGCCGACGGTGCGATACTTCAGGCCCTTGAGCTGGTCGGGGCTGGTGATCTCGCTCTTGAACCAGCCGAGCGGCTGTCCCGGCATGGGGCCGGTGAGCAGGCCCACCACGTTGAGCTTCAGGATGGTCTGTACCAGCTCGTCGTAGAGCTGCTGACCGCCGCCGTAGCGGATCCAGCCCATCAGTTCGTCCGCATCCCAGCCGAAGGCGGGGGCGGTGCCGAACAGCGAGAAGGCCTTGTTCTTGCCGTACCAGTAGGCGGACACGCCGTGGCCGCCGTCGATGATGCCGGCGGAGACCGCGTCCGCCACCTGGAAAGCGGGGACGACCGCGCCGGCCGCGAGCAGTTCCACCTCCACCCGTCCACCGGACATGGCGTTCACCGTCTTCACGAAGTCGCCGGCGAATTCGTGGAAGATGTCCTTGTTAGGCCAGGTGGACTGGAACTTCAGCTTGACCGGCGCCTGGGCATGGACCGCAGGAGCGGCGACAGCCGTGGCGCCGGCGGCGGCCGCGACGGCGAGAAGGGCGCGTCGGGTGGGACGTGCCCTGTCATTCGTGCTCTTGTCATTCGTGCTCTTGTCTTGGCTCACATTTTCCTCCCTTGTGGCGAGCCGGCATTTTTGCCTGGCGGGTGTTGGCGCACCTCGAGCCACGTTACGTCAGAGAGAAGACGCCACGGCATGCCCTCAGGGCAATAGCTTAAAGTCGAAGGTCAGCTAATTTTGTGAAACCGGCCAAAACGGGCCCTTTGGAACCGGGGGTGGCACCTGCCGTTATATGCGGCAGTGCATCATCGAGAGCGCGTCCGGCGCCGCTCGCGAAGGCCGGAGGAGGAGAGGGAGAACATGCGTCTGTTTCGCTGCGCGGCCTGCGATCAACTGCTCTATTTCGAGAACCGTCGCTGCGAGAAGTGCGGTCACGATCTCGGCTACATCGCCGAGATGAACGAGCTCGCGGCGCTGGAGCCGGACGGGGACGCGTGGCAGGCGCTCGGTCAGACGGGCGGGCGCTACCGCTTCTGCGCCAATGCGGCGCACGATGCCTGCAACTGGCTGGTGCCGGAGGAGGAAGAGGGCGAATTCTGCCTCGCCTGCCGTCACAACCGCATCGTGCCCGACCTCGCTGTTCCGGAGAACCTGCGCAAATGGCGCAAGGTGGAGATGGCAAAGCATCGGCTTGTCTATTCGCTCGTGCGCCTCAACCTGCCGCTGGAAAGCAACGAGGACCGCGAGGGCGGCCTGTGCTTCGACTTCCTCGCCGACGCGCCCGACGGCTCCACGCCGAGGGTGATGACCGGCCATGACGAGGGCCTCATCACCATCGCCCTGGCCGAGGCCGACGATGCCGAGCGCGAGCAGCGCAAGAGCGATCTCGGTGAGCTTTACCGCACCCTGCTCGGACATTTCCGCCACGAGGTGGGCCATTATTACTGGAACCGCCTGGTGCGTGACGCCGGGCGGCTGGAAGCCTTCCGCGCCGTGTTCGGCGACGAGACGGCCGATTATGGCGAGGCCCTGAAGACCTATTACAGCAACGGTCCGCTGCCCGACTGGCAGTCCAATTTCGTCTCCGCCTATGCCACCGCGCATCCGTGGGAGGATTTCGCGGAGACTTTCAAGCACTATGTCCACATCGTGGACACGCTGGAGATGGCCGCGGCGTTCGGCATCCAGGTTCATCCGGGGCTCGACAGCACCGGCGAGCTGGGCGCCGAGGTGGACTTCAACCCCTACCAGGCCTGCCCCGTCCAGCAGATGGTGGATTCGTGGCTGCCCATGTCGTTCGCGTTGAACAACCTCAACCGCTGCCTCGGCATGTCGGACGCCTATCCGTTCATCCTCGGTCCGGGCGTGATCCAGAAGCTTGGCTTCATCCACCGCATGATCCATCGCCAGGTGGAGGCGGATCCGGTTGCCGCATCGACTGGCGAGGAGATTCCCCCGGGCCGCGGCAAGAACGAGGCCGACGCTCCGGAGGGCAAGCCCGAGGCCGCCTGACGGGATTGTGACGAGCCCGGCCGCGCGCCGGGCTCCCTTCTTTCGTCCCCGCCCTTGCATTTTTGCGCCCGGCGATCGCCCATGAGCCACCTTGCCGCGCACCGATTCCCCCTGCATGACCCATCCCCCGGCCGTCCTGTCACACCCCTCCGGCCCTGATGCCGCGGCGCCGCTCGGCCATGACGAGGTGCTGCGCATCATCGCCGGCCTGATGCTCGCCATGTTGCTGGGGGCGCTGGACCAGACCATCGTCGCCACCGCGTTGCCCACCATTGGCGCCGCATTCGGCGACTTCACGAATCTCTCCTGGGTGGTGACCGCCTATCTCATCGCCGCGACGATCGCGACGCCGCTCTACGGCAAGCTCAGTGACATTCACGGCCGGCGGGTGATGCTGCTGATCTCGGTCGCGGTGTTCTCGCTGGCCTCCGTCGCCTGCGCGCTGGCACCGAGCCTTCTCATCCTGGTGCTGGCGCGCGGACTCCAGGGGCTGGGCGGCGGGGGGCTCATCTCGCTGGCGCAGACCATCATCGCGGACGTGGTGTCGCCGCGTGATCGGGTGCGCTATCAGGGCTACATTGCAGGCGTCTTCGCCGCCTCCAGCATTGCCGGGCCGGTGCTCGGCGGGCTGTTCGCCCAGCACCTCCACTGGTCGCTCATCTTCTGGATCAACCTGCCGCTGGGGCTCGCCGCCTTCATCGTGACGCGCCGTGCCCTCAAGCGGCTGCCGCGGCACGAACGCCGGCACGACATGGACATCGCCGGCGCCGCCTTGATGGCGGTGGCGAGCATCCTGCTGCTGCTCGCGCTCGGGTGGGGGGGCTTGCGCTACCCATGGACGTCACCGGAGATCCTCGGCCTGCTCGCCGGCACGGCGCTGTTCACCGGCCTGTTCATCTGGCGGATGAGGCGCGCGGCGGAGCCGTTCCTTCCCCTCGACCTCCTCACCGACCAGGTGGTGGGGCGCGGCATCGCCACGTCGTTCATGACGGTTGGATCGATGGTGGGCCTGTCCATCTTCGTGCCGCTCTATTTCGAAACGGTGCGCGGGCTCTCGGCGAGCCAGTCGGGGCTCGCCCTCATTCCTCTGATGGGGGGCGTGGTCTGCGGCGCCACCCTGTCGGCCCGCACCATGCCGCGGCTCACGCACTACAAGCGTCCGGCCCTGGCCGGAAGCCTGGTCGCCACGCTGACGCTGGCGGGGCTCGCCGGCGCGGCGGCCGCCCTGCCGCTGGCCGTGCTCGGAATGCTGCTGACCCTGGTGGGCATCGGCATCGGCATGATGCTGCCGGTGTGCACCATCTCCATCCAGAATGCCGTGCCGCCGCACCGCATGGGGACGGCGACGGGGGTGATGACCTTCTTCCGCCAGCTCGGTGGGGCGCTCGTGGTGGCCGTGCTCGGCGCCGTGCTGCTGGCCGTGCTGGGCCGCGGGTCGGGACTCGATGCGGAAACACTGGCGCATGGCGCCGGGACACCGGCTCTCGCCGCCGCCTTCGGCCTGGTTTTCGCTGCCGTGGCGGTGGTTCAGCTCGCCGCCACGGCGCTGCTGTGGACATTGCCCGAGCGGCCCCTGCGCGGCTCCGTACTGGTCACGGGGGAGGCGGGGTCGATCGGGTAGGAGCGGTACCTACTCCGCTGCCTTGTTGCCTTTTCCGGCACTTTTCGCGGATGTCTTGGCGGCCGGCTTCTTCGCGGTTGCCTTCTTGGCGGTCGCCTTCTTGGCTGCCTTCGCCCCGTCGCCGGCATCTGCGGCCCCCGGCGCCTTCCGGCCGCCGCGGGCCGGCTTCGCCGGGGATGCCGCCGCCTTGGCGTCGATGAGGGCGACCGCCGCTTCCAGGGTCAGGGCTTCGGGGTCCACCGACTTGGGCAGGGTCGCGTTGACCTTGCCGTGGTTCACATAGGGACCGAACCGGCCCGGCCGCACGGTGATCGGCCCGCCGTGGGTGGGGTGATCGCCGAGCGTTCGGCCCGGGGTGGCCGCGCCGCGCCCGCCGCGCCCCTTGGACTGCTTCTCGGCGATGAGGGTGACCGCCCGGTTGAGGCCGACGGCAAGGATGTCGTCGCCGTCCTCGATGTTGGCGTAGGTGCGCCCGTGCTGGACATACGGCCCGTAGCGGCCGATGCCGGCGAGGATGGGTTCGCCATCCTCCGGATGCTTGCCCACCTCGCGCGGCAGGGCCAGCAGCTTGAGGGCGATGTCCAGCTCCACATCCGCCGGGGCAAGGCCCTTCGGCAAGGAGGAGCGCTTGGGCTTCTCCCCGTCCTTGCCCTCGCCGAGCTGGAGGTAGGTGCCGAAGCGGCCCGAGCGGATGGTGACTTCCTCGCCGGTCTCCGGGTCGATCCCGAGCACGCGCTTGCCGTCGCCCTCCGGCGCGCTTTCCCCGCCGGTGAGGGGGCGGGTATGGCGGCATTCGGGATAGTTGGAGCAGCCGATGAAGGCGCCGAACTTGCCCATCTTCAGCGACAGCCGCCCGGTCCCGCAGGTGGGGCACAGGCGCGGGTCGGTCCCGTCCTCGGTCGGGGGGAAGATGTGGGCGGTGAGCATCTCGTCGAGGGCGTCCAGCACCTGCGACACGCGCAGGTCCTTGGTGGCCTCGATGGCGGCGTGGAAATCCTGCCAGAAGGCGCGCAGCACCTCCTTCCAGTCGAGCTCCGCCGCGGACACCTCGTCGAGCTTCTCCTCGAGGTCGGCGGTGAAGTCGTATTCCACGTAGCGCTTGAAGAAGCTTTCGAGGAAGGCCGTCACCAGCCGTCCCTTGTCTTCCGGAACGAGGCGTTTCTTGTCGAGCTTCACATATTCGCGGTCGCGCAGCACGGCGAGCACGGCGGCATAGGTGGAGGGGCGGCCGATGCCGAGCTCCTCCATGCGCTTCACCAGGGAGGCCTCCGAATAGCGCGGCGGCGGCTCGGTGAAGTGCTGGTCGGTGAGGATGTCGCGCCGGTCGAGCTTGTCATCGGCGCTCATGGCCGGGAGGCGGCGGCTCTCCTCGTCGTCGTCGTCATCGTCCTTGCCCTCGCGATAGAGGGTGAGGAAGCCGTCGAACTTCACCACGGTGCCGGTGGCGGTGAGGTCGAGGACGCGGCCGCCTGCTTTCGCCTCGATATCGGCGGTGGTGCGCTCCAGCTCCGCCGATTCCATCTGGCTCGCCACGGTGCGGATCCAGATCAGCTCGTAGAGCTTGGCCTGCTCGCTATCGAGATGGCGCGCCGCCTCGCGGGGATGCCGGGCGGGGTCGGTGGGGCGGATGGCCTCGTGGGCCTCCTGCGCGTTCTTGGCCTTGGTGGTGTACTTGCGCGGCACGCCGGGCAGGTATTTCGGGCCGAACTGCTTGCCGATGGCGCTGCGGGTGGCGGCCACCGCCTCGGGGGCCATGTCCACGCCATCAGTTCGCATGTAGGTGATGAGGCCCACCGTCTCGCCGCCCACGTCCACGCCCTCGTAGAGGCGCTGGGCGATCTGCATGGTGCGGGCCGGCGCGAGGCCGAGCTTGCGGCTGGCTTCCTGCTGCAGGGTGGAGGTGGTGAAGGGCGGCTGCGGATGCCGGCGGACCGGCTTGGCTTCCACCGAGCGCACGCGGAAATCCGCCGCCTCCAGCGCCGCGCGGAAGGCCTTGGCTTCCTCGGCGGTGCCCACGGAGAGGCGGGTGATCTTCTTGCCGTCGGCGCCCGAAAGCCGCGCCTCGAATTCCTCGGCGCGGGGCGTCGCGAGCTTGGCGACGATGGACCAGTATTCGCGGGCGACGAAGGTCTCGATCTCACGCTCACGGTCGCAAACCAGGCGCAGTGCGACAGACTGCACGCGGCCGGCCGAGCGGGCGCCGGGCAGCTTGCGCCACAGCACCGGGGAGAGCGTGAAGCCGACGAGATAATCCAGCGCGCGGCGGGCGAGATAGGCGTCCACCAGCGCCACGTCGATGGCGCGGGGCGCCTTCATGGCGTCCAGCACGGCCTGCTTGGTGATGGCGTTGAAGACGACGCGCTCGACCTTCTGGTCCTTCAGCGCTTTCTTCTGCTTCAGCACCTCCAGCACGTGCCAGGAGATGGCCTCGCCCTCGCGATCCGGGTCGGTGGCGAGGATGAGCCCGCTCGCCCCCTTCACCGCGCTCGCGATCTCGTTGAGCCGCTTCTGTGCCTTGGGATCCACCTCCCAGAGCATGCGGAAATCGGCGTCCGGATCGACCGAGCCGTCCTTCGACGGCAGGTCGCGCACATGGCCGTAGGAGGCGATGACCTCATAGCCGGGGCCGAGATATTTGTTGATCGTCTTCGCCTTAGCCGGCGATTCGACGATGACGACCTGCATGACGAACCATGTCTGTTCAAGGGCCGCCGCCCCATTGCGCGGCCCCAGGGATGAAGTTCTGCCGTCAGGCCGCTGCGGACCCGCCGACGCCCCGTTCGGATCTGTTCCGTCCGGTGTCCAGCATCCCCGGCCAGCCGGGGCGCGCCGGATCGGGACGGCCCGTGAAGGCCGCCGGCCCGGATCGCGGCACCGGAGGAGCGGGGGCAACATGGGGAGCCGGACGGCACCTGTCAAATGTCCCGCTCCCGATGGATCTGGAGGACGGCGCTTGGATTATACAACTTCAGGTATGTTTTAATACCTATGACAATCTATAAGAGGTATGTGTTTCCGAGAGGGCGACAGACGGCGCCATGACCAATGAACACAGTTCAGGACAAGCGGGCGACCCCGCGGCAGCCGCAGCCTATGTGGCTGCGATCACTGCGGAACTTTCCCGCATCGCGCGAGCGAACGGTCTCACCACCCTGGCCTACATCCTAGAAATGGCCCGCTTGGAAGCCAGGGCGGTCTCCGATGGCGCAGGCAGGCCAGGGAGCGGCATCACAGGCTAGAAGCGCTTGTGGTGAACCCCAGTTCACCGCAAGCGCTCCAACCCTTTGTTTAAATGCGTTTTCTTTGCGTGAACCGGACTCCGCCCGAAACCGCTCTAGGACCGCCTCGCAGGTGAAGCGCAAGGCCACTCCAGCCTCGATTCGATCCGCCTGCTTCGCGCGAACCGGGACGGAGCGGAGCACGAGGATGCTCGCGGGCCGAAGCCGGCGGCGCTAGCCGGCCCGATGCCGCGCCGCGGATGGAGGAGGGCCGTTCCGCCGCTCCCTGGCCGGTTCGGCGGATTGGCACGTGCTGGGGCCGCTCGCGCCGCGGAGGCCGGGCCGCTACTTCAGCGCGACGCGCCCGGTGCCCGGCCGGTCGAGCCGGCCGGCAAGGTCGAGTTCCAGCAGCACGATCTGCACCTCGGCGGCCGTGCAGCCGGAGAGCCGCACCAGGTCGTCGATGAACGTTGGGACGGGCCCGAGCAGGCCCACGATGCGGGCGCGCGCATCCTCGCCGGGAGCGGCGGGCTCGATCGGCGGGCCATCCGCCTCGATGGCCTCCGGACCCGCCTGTCCGGCCATGGGCGTGAGCACCTCGATCACGTCCGCCGCCGCGGTGACCAGTGTTGCCCCCTGCTTGATCAGGCGGTTGGTGCCGCCGGCGCGCGGATCGAGCGGCGAGCCGGGCACCGCGAACACCTCGCGCCCCTGCTCGGCGGCGAGCCGGGCGGTGATGAGGGAGCCCGAGCGCTCCGCGGCCTCCACCACGACGACGCCAAGGGACATGCCGGAAACGAGCCGGTTGCGGCGCGGGAAGTCGCGCGCCCGCGGCTCCCACGCCACCGGCATTTCCGAGACCACCGCGCCCATGTCGGCCACCGCCTCGATGAGCTTCAAATTCTCCGGCGGGTAGGGGCGGGCGAGACCGCCGGCGAACACGCCCACCGTGCCGCCGTCGAGGCTTGCCTCGTGCGCCGCGGCGTCAATGCCGCGCGCGAGGCCCGAGACCACCACCCAGCCCGCTGCCGCCAGATCGCGGGCGAGGCGCGCGGCGAAGGTGCGGCCGGCGGCGGATGCGTTGCGTGCTCCGACAATGCCCACCATCGGCCGGCGCAGCACCTCGCCCCGGCCGCGGACGCAGATGAGCGGCGGCGCATCGTCGAGCTGGGCGAGGGCGGACGGATAGTCGGCCTCGCCCATGGCGACCAGCCGCGCCCCGATTCGGGCGAGGGCCGCCATCTCGGCCTCGGCTTCCTCGCGGGTGGGCGTGCGCGGGGGCACCAGCCGTCCGCCGCGCCGGGCGAGGGTGGGCAGGGCGTCGAGCGCGGCCGCCGCGCCGCCGAACTGGTTGATGAGGGTGCGGAAGGTGCGCGGTCCCACATTCTCGGTGCGGATGAGGCGCAGCCAGTCGAGCCGCTGGGCGGGGCCGAGCAGTTCGCCCGGACCGGGGCCGGCGGTTCCCGGGGGCTTGCCGCGCGACATGCCGGGACCTCAGCCTTTCGCGCCGATCTTGCCCTCGGTCCCATCGAGGAGGCGGCGGATGTTGGCGTGATGCTTGATCCACAAGAGGATGGCGAGGGTCGCCAGCAGCAGCGCCAGGGCGTCGGTGCCGAAGACCTTCGCGGCGACCACCGTCGCCACCGAGGCCATCAGCGCGGACAGGGACGAGTAGCGGGTGAAGTAGGCGGCGGCCAGCCACACCACGGCGAAGGCGAGGGCGGCCGGCCAGAACAGGCCCAGTGCGATGCCGAGGAAGGTGGCCACCCCCTTGCCGCCGCGAAAGCCAAGCCACACCGGAGCGATATGGCCGAGGAAGGCGCCGAGCCCCGCCGCGAAGGCGGCGTTCTCCCCGTAGAAATACCCGGCCGCGAGCACCGCGAGGGTCCCCTTCAGCGCATCCAGCAGCAGCGTCGCGGCGGCAAGGTCCTTGCGGCCGGTGCGCAGCACGTTGGTGGCGCCGATGTTGCCGGAGCCGATGGAGCGGATGTCCTTCGTGCCCGCCGTCCGGGTCAGCAGCAGGCCGAACGGGATCGAGCCGAGCAGGTAGCCGAACGCCAGCGCCAGCAGCAGCACGAGCACGGACGATGGGGCATCGGGCATTGCGACCTCAGCGGCGGAAGCGCGAGCGGGGCGGGCGCATCAAACGTATTCGTAGATGGTTTGGCCGGCAACGATGGTCCGCAGCACCCGGCCGTCGAGCCGTGCCTCGTCGAACGGGGTGTTGCGGCAACGGGACTTCAGCTGCGCCGGATCGAGCACGTAGGGCAGGCCGGGATCGAACACGACCACGTCCGCCGGCGCGCCGGGGCGCAGCGTTCCCGCATCGAGGCCGAGGATCTGCGCCGGCCGGGTGGAGAGGGCGGCGAGCAGGTTCACGAGGTCCACCTGGTCGGAATGGACGAGCCGGAGCGCCGCGGACAGCAGGGTTTCGAGCCCGATGGCGCCGGGCTCGGCCTCGGAGAAGGGCAGGCGCTTGCCCTCCACGTCCTGCGGCAGATGGTCGGAGACCACCACGTCGATGACGCCGGAGGCCACCGCCCGGATCAGGGCCTGACGGTCCTCCTCCGCCCGCAGCGGCGGGGCGAGCCGGAAATAGGTGCGGTAGGCACCGATATCGAGCTCGTTGAAGGACAGGTGGTTGATGGTGGCGGAGGCCGTTACCGGCAGGCCCGCCGCCTTGGCCCGCGCCAGTACCTCCAGCGATTCGGAGCAAGTCAGCGCCGCCGCGTGGTAGCGTCCGCGCGCGCTCGCCACGAGCCGAACGTCGCGTTCCAGAACGATGGTCTCGGCGGCCTTGGGATTGCCGGAAAGGCCGAGGCGCGCGGCGAAGGCGCCCTCGTTCATGGCCCCCTGCGACATGGTCGCGTCCTCGGTGTGGTGCACCAGGAGGGCGTCGAAATCGCGGGCATAGGTCAGCGCCCGGCGCAGCACCTGCGCGCTCGCGACGGAGCGGTAGCCATCGGTGAAGGCGACGGCGCCGGCGGCCTGCAACAGGCCGATCTCGGTCATCTCCTCGCCCTTCAGGCCCTTGGTGATGGCCGCCATGGGGTGCACGCGCACCACCGCCGTGTCCCGCGCGCGGCGCAGGATGAAGTCGACGATGGCCGGGTCGTCCACCACCGGGTCGGTGGTCGGCTGACAGATGATGGTGGTGACGCCGCCCGCCGCCGCCGCATGGCTGGCGGAAGCCAGCGTCTCACGGTGCTCGGCGCCGGGCTCGCCGACGAAGGCGCGCATGTCGACGAGGCCGGGCGCCACCACGGCGCCCTTGCAGTCCACCACCTCTGCGCCCTCGGGAACGCCGGCGGCGGCGATGCCGAAGCCGGCATCCTTGATCACGCCGTCGGCGAGGTAGACGTCGCCGTGGAAGTCTGAGCCGCGGGACGGGTCGATCACCCGCGCATTGGCCAAAAGCAACGGGCGCGGGTTCTGGTGGGGAAGGCGGCCGTCACGCATTGGGAAGCTTCCGGGCGAGGGTATCGAGCACGGCCATGCGCACCGCGACGCCCATCTCCACCTGCTCGCGGATCAGGGATTGCGCGCCGTCCGCCACGCTCGAATCGATCTCCACGCCGCGATTCATCGGGCCGGGATGCATCACCAGCGCGTCGGGGGCGGCAAGTCGCAGCTTGGCCTCGTCGAGGCCGAAATAGTGGAAGTACTCCTTCACCGAGGGAATGAAGGAGCCGGCCATCCGCTCGCGCTGCAGGCGCAGCATCATCACGATGTCGGCCCCCTCGAGCCCCGCCTCCATGGTGCGGAACACCTCGACGCCGAGGCTTTCGACGCCGGCGGGCAGGAGGGTGGAGGGGGCAACCACCCGCACCTTCGCGCCCAGGGCGTTGAGCAGCAGGATGTTGGAGCGGGCGACGCGCGAATGCAGCACGTCGCCGCAGATGGCCACCGTGAGGCCCTGGATGCGCCCCTTGTTGCGGCGGATGGTGAGGGCGTCCAGCAAAGCCTGGGTGGGATGCTCGTGGGCGCCGTCGCCGGCGTTCACCACGCAGCAGTCGACCTTGCGCGCCAGCAGCGCCACCGCGCCGGAGGCGTGGTGGCGCACCACCAGGATGTCCGGGTGCATGGCGTTGAGCGTGATGGCGGTGTCGATCAGCGTTTCCCCCTTCTTCACCGAGGAGGAGGCGACGGACATGTTCATCACGTCCGCCCCGAGGCGCTTTCCGGCGATCTCGAAGGAGGACTGGGTGCGGGTGGAGGCCTCGAAGAACAGGTTGATCTGGGTGCGTCCGCGCAGGGTGGTGCGCTTCTTCTCGATCTGCCGGTTGAGTTCGACGAACTCCTCGGCGAGGTCGAGCAGCCCCAGGATTTCACCGGCGGAGAGGCCTTCGATGCCGAGGAGGTCTCGGCCGGAGAGGGTGAAGGCGGGTGCAGCATGCATGGCAGGCGGCAGGCATAGCGGCAGGCGGGGCGAGGGGCAAGGGAAGCTGCTTTCCCGTGCCCGGCTTTGTGCGGGCATCGCCCCGCCGCCCCCGCCGCGCCGGCGTTCAGAAGTCGTTCATCATTCGTGAACATTCTTCCCCGGAACCGCCGGCCCTGCGCCACACTTTGGCACTCAGTCTCTACGAAGCTCATGCCGGACCGGAAGCCAATTGCCGTCCGGTCACCGTCTTCAAGGGCCCTGGGCCCGCGACGTTTTGGGAGTTGCTGAAATGACTTCTCTCCTCCGGGCGAAGCCCCTGCGGGCGCAGGTTCTGGCGCTGACGCTGGCGGCTGCCGCCGCATCGGGCGTGGCGGCGCCGGCTTCGGCCGCGGCCATCGGATCGGGCGCCACCGCGCTTGCCCCGGCGCACGCCGCCGCGCCCACCGAGGTGGGCTACTGGTATCGCGGCCGCTGGTACGGCGGTGGCTGCTGGAATTGCGGGCGCAACAACGGCGCGGCCGTGGGCGCGGCGATCGGGCTCGGCATCCTCGGCGCCGCCGCCATTGCCGGCGCCGCCGGCAGCGCGCCGCCACCGCCGCCCGTTGTCTATTACGAGCCGGAACCCCCGCCGGTGGTCTATGTGCAGCCCGCGCCGCGCCCCCGCAGCTGCTGGGTGCAGACCGGGCCCTACGGCGGAGGCTACTGGTCGCCCTGCTGAGGCGGCCGGCGAGCGCGGATACGAACGGGCGGCCTTCGGGCCGCCCTTTTCGTTGGCCCTTCCGTCCAGCCGGACCTTTGGCGATCGCCTCCTACCCGGCCAGCATTTTGGCGACCGCCACCACGACCGGCAGGGTGATGGCCGCCGCGATGATCTGGAGCGTGAGGATCTCCGCCAGCAGCGGCGCATCCCCGCCCATCTGCCGGGCAAGGACATAGCCGTTGGGTGCCGAGGGCACCGCCGCCGTGATCGCCACCACCACCAGCTCGGTGCCGGTGAGGCCGAGGAGCAGCGACAGGACCAGGGCGATGGCCGGCTTCACCAGCAGCTTCAGCGCCAGGCTGGCGAACACGATGGGACGAGGCTTGGTCAGCCGGTCCAACACCAGCCCGCCACCCACCACCAGCAGCCCGAGGGCGAGGGAGGCGCGGCCGAGGATGTCGCCGAACTCGACGATCACGGCGGGCACCGGAAAATGAGTGGCGTTGAGCGCCGCGCCCAGGGCGCAGGACCAGATGTAGGGGTTGCGGCCCAACTGGCCGATCACATAGCCGAATGTCGGCGGATGGCGGCCCGCGAAGCTCGCCAGCACCAGCACGGCGATGATGTTCACCACCGGGATCATGGCCACCAGCGCAAGCGCGGCGATGGTGATGCCCTCGGCGTGGAACAGGCCGCCCGCCACCGCCAGAACGATATAGGTGTTCCACCGCACCGCGCCCTGGAACAGGGAGGTGAAGCCCGGCCCGTCCGCCGCCAGCGCCGCGATCAGCGGGCGGTGGACGAGGAGGATGAGGCCGGAAAGGATCACCACGCTGCCGATGAGGGCTCCGCCCACGGCAAGCACGTTCACCTGGCTGAGGTCCGCCTTCACCGCCGAGACGATGAGCAGGGACGGGAACAGCACGAAATAGGTGAGCTTCTCCAGCGCCGCCCAGTGCGCGGGATCCGTAAGCAGGATCCGCCGCAGCGTGGCGCCGAGGGCGATGATGAGGAAGACCGGCGCAAGCGCGGTGAAGATCACGGACATGGACGCACGCAGATACAACCCCCGCCGTTCGGCGGCAGGCAATTTATCCTCCCGGCCGGCGCTTTGCGTCGCACACGGCAACATCCCTTTAGAGCGCGTGGAATATTAAGGAAAGCCGGCGTCTCAATTTGGGATGCCGGCGACGGGCCGGGAGAACAGGCCGGGCACGGGAGGGGACCGAATCAGTCCTCCGCCTCGGTTCCGGCTGTGTTCGCGGCGCGGCCGGCGAGGAAGTCGAGCGCGCCTTCCAGGATGAAGAGGGCGGCGTGCTGGTCCACCACGGCGGCGCGGCGGGCGCGGCTCATGTCGGCGGCGATGAGGCCGCGCTCGACGGCGGCGGTGGAGAGCCGCTCGTCCCAGAAGGCGATGGGCCGGCCGGCGAGGCGGGCGAAATTGCGGGCAAAGGCCCGGCTCGCCTGGGCGCGGGGGCCTTCCGAGCCGTCCATGTTGAGGGGCAGGCCCAGCACGAAGCCCACGGCGCGCCGCTCGTCGGCGAGGGCGATGAGGCGCTCGGCATCGGCGGTGAACTTGCTGCGCTTGACCGTTTCCACGGTGGTGGCGATGCGGCGGTCGGGATCGCAGGTCGCTACCCCGATGGTCTTGGTGCCGAGATCGAGCCCGATGAGGGAGCCGCGGAGCGGAAGCCGCGCGGCGATCTCGGCGAGCGGGCCGATGGGGGCGGGGGAGGCGGCATCCGTCATCGCCCATGGCTAGCACGCGGGGCGGGGCGGGCCATGGCGGGCCTCCCCGCGTGGGGCTCAGACTGCGGCGCGGGCGAGCAGGTCCAGGGCCTCCAGGACCGAGCGATGGCGGATCTCGTCGCGGCTGAGGCCGCCGAAGCGCCTTTCCCGGTGTTCCACGCTGCCGTCGCGCCGGGCGCAGGCGAAGTGCACCAAGCCCACCGGCTTCGCCACCGACCCGCCGCCGGGCCCGGCGACGCCGGTGATGGACACCGCCACATCCACCCCGGCGGCGGCGCGTGCCCCCCGGCCATGGCGCGGGCGGTCTCCTCGCTGACCGCGCCATGGGCGGCGAGCGTTGCCTCGGGTACGCCGAGCATGGCCATCTTGGCGGCGTTGGAATAGGTCACGAAGCCCCGGTCCACCACGTCGGAAGAGCCGGGCACGGCGGTGAGAGCGCCGGCGACGAGGCCGCCGGTGCAGGATTCCGCCGTTGCCAGCGTCCAGCCGCGGGCGCGGAAGGCGTCGAGCACGCCGACGGCGCGTGCGTAGGTCTCCGCGTCGATCACGCGTCCTCCTCCCATGGCAGGCGGATGGTGGCGCTGGCCATCGCCGCGATGCCCTCGCGCCGGCCGGTGAAGCCGAGCTTCTCGGTGGTGGTCGCCTTCACCGAGATGCGCGAGGCCGGCACGCCGGTGATTCGCGCGATCTCGGCGCGGATGGCCTCGCGGTGCGGCCCCACCTTCGGCGCCTCGCAGATGAGGGTCAGGTCCAGATGGGCGATCCGCCCGCCCCGTGCCGCCACCTTCTCCACCGCATGGGCAAGGAAGCGGTCGGACGAGGCCCCCTTCCATTGCGGGTCGGAGGGCGGGAAATGGGCGCCGATGTCCCCGTCGCACAGGGCGCCGAGCAGCGCATCGGTGAGAGCGTGCAGCCCCACGTCCGCATCGGAATGGCCGACGAGGCCGAACGCGTGCGGCACGGCGACGCCGCCCAGCATCACGTGGTCCCCGGCGCCGAAGGCATGCACGTCGAAACCGGTGCCGGTGCGCACGTCGGCGAGGTCCTGGAAGGGGGCACGGGCGGCACGCTCCATGTCCTCGGGTGTGGTCAGCTTCACGTTGGTCGTCTCGCCCTCGAAGGTGGCCACGGGGTGGCCCGCCCATTCCATCACCGCCGCATCGTCCGTCAGCGCCTCGACCCCGGCGGCCGCCGCTGCAACATGGGCGGCCATGAGGGGGGCGAAACGGAAGGCCTGCGGGGTCTGGACCGTGCGCAGGATGCTGCGGTCGAGGGTGCCTGTCACCTGCCCGGCGGCATCCAGGCTCTTCACCGTGTCGGTGACCGGCAGCACCGGAATGGCCGCCGGCGCAATGCGCACAGCGGCGACCGCCCGGGCCACGAGCGCGGGCGAGGCATGCGGACGGGCTGCGTCGTGGACGAGCACGGCATCAGGCGCGCCATGCGCCGTCAGCGCCGCAAGGCCCGCCCTGACGGACGCCTGGCGGGTGGCGCCTCCGAACACGGGTGCCAGTATCTTGGGCAGACCGCGCGCAGTCTCCGCAAATAGGCCGGAATCGGCGCTATGGATGACCGGAAGCACAGCCGTCACGTCGGGGTGCGACGCAAAAAGCTGCAAAGTGCGGCGCAGCACCGGCTCACCTGCGAGCAGCTGATATTGTTTGGGCAATGCGCCCCCGGCGCGGGTGCCGCGACCGGCCGCGACGACGATCGCGACGCAATTTTGCGGGGCCTCGCCGGTCATGGGCGGCCCCATGCACAGGCTTCAGTTGCGTGTGGGCGTCGGAAGGCGGCGGGTGACGTCTTCGTGTTGCGCCGCACTTCCACGCAGACTGCCCTTGCGTGGCTCGTGCAATTGTCTAAGATGTAGGCAGAACACGGCTGGCCTAATTTCTGTGCAAGAGACTGTCCCATTTTCCATTCCGGCGTTGCGGGTCGGCGCCGTTGCCCTGCCCAATGCGGTCATCCTCGCCCCCATGGCGGGAATCACCGATGCGCCGGTAAGGCGGATGGCTGTCCGCTACGGCGCGGGCCTCGTCATATCAGAAATGGTCGCGAGCGAGGCGCTTCTGGAGGGCCACCCCGAGATGACGCTGCGTGCCCAGGGAGAAGGGGTCCCGTTTCATGCGGTGCAGATCGCCGGCAACGATCCGCGCCTGATGGGAGAGGCTGCGCGGATGGCCGAGGCGGCGGGAGCCGGCCTCATCGACATCAACATGGGCTGCCCGGCCAAGCGCGTCACCACCGGCGCCGCCGGCGCCGCGCTGTTGCGGGACCTGCCGTTGGCCTGGGCCATCTTCGAGGCGGTGCGCGCGGCGGTTTCGGTGCCGGTCACGGTGAAGACGCGGCTCGGCTGGGATGAAAGCCAGCCCACCGCCGTCGCTCTGGCCCGCATGGCGCAGGAGAGCGGCCTCGCCATGGTGACGGTGCATGGCCGAACCCGTTGCCACTTCTATACCGGCCGGGCGGATTGGCCCTCCATCCGCACGGTCAAGGCGGCGGTCGCGATCCCCGTCGTGGCCAATGGCGATGTCGTCGCCGCCGCCGACGGGGCGGCCATTCTCGCCGCCTCGGGCGCCGACGGCGTGATGATCGGACGCGGCGCGCAGGGCCGTCCCTGGTTTCCGGGGCGGGTGGCGCAGGCGCTGGCCGGGCAATGCGGGGCGGAGGATCCGCCCCTCGACGAGCAGCGCGACGTGCTGCTGGAACTTTATGACGGCTGGCTTTCGCTTTACGGCACGGCCCTCGGCGTGCGCCAGGCGCGCAAGCACGTGGGCTGGGCCCTCGATGCGGCGGCCGGCGGGGAGGGGGAGGCGCACGGGGCGTTCGTGGCGCGCTGGCGCAAGCGCCTCCTCGTGCTCGACGACCCCGGCGGCGTGCGCGCCGGGATCTGCGCCGCCTATGACGAACTCATGTGGAGGGCGGCGGCATGAAGGCCGAAGCCAGAAAGCAAGATACGGGAAAGATGGATCACAAGCGCAAGAGTGAGCCGGAGCACGGCATGACGCGCGCCATCCTGGACGCCGTTCCCCATCCCGTCTTCACCATCGCCGGCAACGGCCATGTGGCGGAGGCGAACGTGGCCGCGGAAGCCTTCTTCGAGGTGAGCGCGCCGCTGCTGCGGCGCCGCCCGCTGAGCGATTTCGTGCCGTTCGGCACGCCGTTGCTGGGCCTCATCGAGCAGGTGCGGGCGCGAGGGGCGCCGGTGAACGAATATCGGGTCGATCTCGGCACGCCGCGCAACGGCGGGGAGCGCGTCGTGGACATCCACGTGGCGCCGGTGTCGGAGCATCCCGACCAGGTGGTGGTGATGCTTCAGGAGCGCACCATCGCCGACAAGATGGACCGCCAGCTGACCCATCGCGGCGCCGCCCGCTCGGTGAGCGCGCTGGCCTCCATGCTGGCGCACGAGATCAAGAACCCGCTCTCCGGCATCCGCGGCGCGGCCCAGCTGCTCGAACAGTCCGCCGACGACGAGGACCGCGCCCTCACCCGCCTCATCTGCGAGGAGGCCGACCGCATCGTGAAGCTCGTCGACCGCATGGAAGTGTTCTCCGACGAGCGGCCGGTGGAGCGTGAGCCGGTGAACATCCACGCGGTGCTGGAGCACGTGCGCACGCTCGCCTCCTCGGGCTTTGCCCGGCACATCCGCTTCGTCGAGGAGTACGACCCCTCGCTGCCGCCAGTGCTCGCCAACCGCGACCAGCTGATCCAGGTGTTCCTGAACCTGGTGAAGAACGCCGCCGAGGCCATCGAAAGCGACCAGGACGGGGAAATCCAGCTCACCACGGCGTTTCGCCCGGGCGTGCGCCTGACGGTGCCGGGTGCCTCCACGCGGGTGAGCCTGCCGCTCGAATTCTGCGTGCGCGACAACGGCAAGGGGGTGCCGGACGATCTTCTGCCCCACCTGTTCGACCCGTTCGTGACCACCAAGCCCACCGGAAGTGGCCTCGGTCTTGCTTTGGTGGCGAAGATCATCGGCGACCACGGCGGTATCGTCGAATGCGACAGCCAGCCCCGCCGTACAACCTTCCGCGTGCTCCTGCCCATGTATCGCGGCAAGAGCGCCCCCCAAGAGGATAACTGAGGTGTCGATGCCTACCGGAAGCATCCTGGTCGCCGACGACGACGCCGCGATCCGTACCGTGCTCAACCAGGCGCTCTCGCGCGCCGGCTACGAGGTGCGGTCCTGCGGCAACGCCGCCACGCTCTGGCGCTGGGTGAGCCAGGGCGACGGCGACCTCGTCATCACCGACGTGGTGATGCCCGACGAGAACGCCTTCGATCTCCTGCCGCGCATCAAGAAGGCGCGGCCGGACCTGCCGGTCATCGTCATGAGCGCGCAGAACACCTTCATGACCGCCATCCGCGCCTCCGAGCGCGGGGCCTATGAATACCTGCCCAAGCCCTTCGACCTGAAGGAGCTGATCTCCATCGTCGGCCGGGCGCTGGCCGAGCCGAAGAAGGGGGACAGCGGCCATCACGCCCCCGAGGAGCAGGACAACATCCCGCTGGTGGGCCGCTCGCCCGCCATGCAGGAGATCTACCGTCTCCTCGCCCGCCTCATGCAGACCGACCTCACCGTGATGATCGCGGGCGAGAGCGGCACCGGCAAGGAGCTGGTGGCCCGCGCGCTGCACGACTACGGCAAGCGCCGCACCGGGCCGTTCGTCGCCATCAACATGGCGGCGATCCCGCGCGACCTGATCGAATCGGAGCTGTTCGGCCACGAGAAGGGCTCGTTCACCGGCGCCACCACCCGCAATCCCGGCCGGTTCGAGCAGGCGGAGGGCGGCACGCTCTTCCTCGACGAGATCGGCGACATGCCCATGGAGGCGCAGACCCGCCTCCTGCGCGTGCTCCAGCAGGGCGAGTACACGACGGTGGGCGGGCGCACCCCCATCAAGACCGACGTGCGCATCATTGCGGCCACCAACAAGGACCTGCGCACCCTGATCCAGCAGGGCCTGTTCCGCGAGGACCTGTTCTTCCGCCTGAACGTGGTGCCCCTGCGCCTGCCGCCCCTGCGCGAGCGCTCGGAAGACGTGCCGGACCTGGTGCGCCACTTCTTCCTTCAGGCCGAGCGGGAGGGCCTGCCGGCCAAGCAGATCGACTCGGCGGCGTTAGACCGGCTGAAGCGCTACCGCTGGCCCGGCAACGTGCGCGAACTCGAAAACCTCGTGCGGCGCCTCGCGGCCCTCTATCCGCAGGAGGTGATCACCCCGGCGATCATCGAGGCGGAGCTGTCCGAGCCTATGCCGAGCATGCTCTCGGAGGACGGCCCGGTTGACGCGACGCTGGGCGCCTCGGTGGAGCGGCACTTAAATACCTATTTCTCCGGCTTCGGCGAGGATCTGCCCCCGCCCGGCCTCTACCACCGCATCCTCAAGGATGTGGAGTATCCGCTTCTGTCCGCCGCGCTGGCGGCGACGCGGGGCAACCAGATCAAGGCGGCCGAATTGCTGGGGCTCAACCGCAACACGCTGCGCAAGAAGATCCGCGACCTCGACATCCAGGTGATCCGCACCTCGCGCTGAACGGGACGTCGCGAAGAGCTGAGGGGAGCCCCGCACCGAGGCACCGCGGGACGAGGGCAGGACAACGGGGTGGGCCGAAGCTGTCGGCCTACCCCGTTGCATCCGCGCGCCGGGACCGCTACGCCTTGCGCCCCATGAGCGCGCCCGAACCCCACACTCCCCGCATCGCCATCTATGGCGGGTCGTTCGACCCCCTCACCAACGGCCACCTCGACGTGGTGCGTTCGGCCTGCCGGCTCGCCGACCGGCTGGTGCTGGCGGTGGGCATCCATCCCGGCAAGGCGCCGCTCTTCTCGCCCGAGGAGCGTCTGGAGATGCTGCGCGAGGTCTGTGCCCCCGTGGCCGCCGAGGAAAAGGCGACGCTGGAGGCCGTGACTTTCGACAACCTCATCATCACCACCGCCCAGCAGCTCGGCGCGACGCTGCTCATCCGCGGCCTGCGCGATGGCACCGACCTCGACTACGAGATGCAGATGGCGGGGATGAACGGGGTGCTGGCGCCCCAGATCCAGACCGTATTCCTGCCGGCCTCGCCGCGGGTGCGCCCCATCACCGCCACTCTGGTGCGGCAGATCGCGTCCATGGGCGGGGACGTTTCCGCCTTCGTGCCGGGCGCGGTGCTGGCGCGCCTTGGCACCAAGTTCCCGCGCTGAGCCGCATGTCCTTCCGCCCCCGTGGGGCCGTTCGCTGGAGATTGTCATGATGCGCTTTATGGGCCGCCTTCTCGCCGCAGCCCTCCTCGCCTTCGCCGTGGCGCTGCCGGCGGCGGCGCAGACGAAGCCCGACCCGCAGAACACTATCTATCTCGACACGACCTACGGCCGCGTCGTCATTCAGCTGCGTCCCGACCTTGCGCCGCAGCACGTGGAGCGCATCAAGACGCTCGTCCGCGAGGGGTATTACAACAACGTGCCGTTCCACCGGGTCATCGACGGCTTCATGGCCCAGACCGGCGACGGACAGTACGGCAATGGTACCGGCGGCTCCAAGTATCCCAACCTGCCGGCGGAATTCTCGAGCGTGCCGTTCTCCCGCGGCGTGGTGGGCATGGCCCGCAGCTCATCGCCCAACAGCGCCAATTCCCAGTTCTTCATCATGTTCGGCGAGACCCCCAGCCTGAACGGCCAGTACACGGTGGTGGGCCAGGTGGTCTCCGGCATGGAGTTCGTCGACAAGGTCAAGAAGGGCTCTTCGTCCAACAACGGCTCCGTCAGCAATCCCGATCGCATCGTGAAGATGCAGGTGGCTGCGGACGTGAAGCCGGGTGCCAAATAGGGCACCGGACAGGTTGAAGGTGCACCCTCGCCGGTCGGTCCGGCGGGGCGGAGGTTTCCCCAAGCCCCGGCGGTGCCGGGCGGACGCGGTGGCCGGGACGTCCGGCACCGCCTGGAAAGGATGAGGACCATGAGTGAAGAGGTACTGATTCTGGAGACCACCAAGGGGCCGGTCACCATCGCGTTCCGCCCCGATCTGGCTCCCGGCCACGTGGCCCGCATCAAGGAGCTGGTCGCCGAGGGCTTCTACAACAACGTGCCGTTCCACCGGGTCATCGAGGGCTTCATGGCCCAGACCGGCGACGGCCAGTTCGGCAACGGCACCGGCGGTTCCGGCAAGAAGCTGAAGGCCGAGTTCAACCGCCAGCCCCACGTGCGCGGCACCGTCTCCATGGCGCGCGCGCAGAACCCCGATTCCGGTGACAGCCAGTTCTTCATCTGCTTCTCCGACGCCCGCTTCCTCGACGGCCAGTACACCGTGTGGGGCGAAGTCGTTTCCGGCATGGAGAATGTCGACCAGATCAAGCGCGGCGAGCCGGTGCGGGATCCCGACATGATCGTCACCGCCAAGCTGGCGCCCAAGGCGGCGTGAGCGCGTGAGGTTCCGACACTGAAAGGGGCGCCTTCGGCGCCCTTTTTTGTGTCGGCCGCGTTTTCCTCAGACCTCGGTCATGGCGTGGGTGCGCACGTCCTTGAGGTAGGGCGGCCGGGGAATGGAGGCGTGGGCCGCGCGCAGTGCCGCCGACCAGCGCTCGCGCAGGTCGTGGAAATAAGGCTCGCCCGGCTCGATGCGGAAGGCGAGCTCGGAGCGCAGGGTGTCCGGCGTCACCACCAGCACGTCGATGGGCAGCCCCACGCCGAGGTTGGAGCGCATGGTGGAGTCCATGGAGATGAGGCTCGACTTCAGCGCCTCGGCAATCTCCATGTCGTAGACCACGGCGCGGTCGAGCACCGGCTTGCCGTATTTGTGCTCGCCGATCTGCAGGAAGGGGGTGTCCTGGGTGCACTCGATGAAGTTGCCTGCCGAATAGATCATGAACAGGCGCAGCGGCCCGCCGGCGATCTGGCCGCCGAGCAGGAAGGAGACGTCGAAATTGACGCTGCTCTGCTCCATCACGGCGCCGTTCACCCGGTGCACCTGGCGAATGGCGTTGCCCACCAACTGGGCGGCCTGGAACATGGTGCGGCATTCTCGCAGCTGGTGGCGTTCGCCAGCCTCGTGGTCTTCCACGCCCTCATGCAGCAGGCTGACCACGGATTGGGTCACCGAGAGGTTTCCGGCGGAGGCGAGGCCCAGCACATGGTGCCCCGGCTCCTCGAAGATGTGGAGCTTGCGGAAGGTGGAGATGTTGTCGAGGCCGGCATTGGTCCGGGTATCCGCGATCATCACGAGACCGTCCCGCACCAGCACCCCGCAGCAATACGTCATCGCAAACCCCTGATTACGCGCGGGCGACTATAGCGACGGGGCCCCGCGCGCGGCAACGGGCGGATGATGTCGCAGCGCTGCAATGCGACTGGCGCAGGCTCAGTCCTGCTCCTCTTCCCGGCCGCGGCGGAAGGGGCCGAGCTCGGTTAGGACGCAGGCGTCCTCCTCCACATAGGCGCGCTCGCGGTCGAGATACTGCGCCACGGCGCGTTCCAGACCCGGATGGACGATGTAGTGGGCGCTGTAGGTGGTGGCGGGCAGATAGCCGCGCGCGAGCTTGTGCTCGCCCTGGGCGCCGGCCTCCACCACCCTGAGCTTGTGGGCGATGGCGTAGTCGATGGCCTGGTGATAGCAGACCTCGAAATGCAGGAAAGGGTGCTGCTCGATGGCGCCCCAGTACCGGCCGTAAAGCGTGTCGGCGCCGACAAAGTTGAGGGCGCCGGCGATGTATCGCCCCTCCCGCCGCGCCATCACCAGAAGGATCTGCTCCGGCATGCGCTCGGCCGCCAGGGTGAAGAAGCGGCGGTTGAGGTAGGGCGCCCCCCATTTGCGGCTGCCGGTGTCGAGATAGAAGGTGAAGAAGGCGTCGAACGCGTCCTGGGTGAGCGTTCCGCCGGTGAGCCACTCGATGGTGATGCCGTCGGCGAGCGCCTCGCGCCGCTCCTTCTTCAGCGCCTTGCGCTTGCGCGATGCGAGCTCGGTGAGGAAGTCGTCGTAGGTGGCGTAGCCTTGGTTGGTCCAGTGGAACTGCCGGTCGGTCCGCTTGAGGAAGCCGAGCTGGGCCAGCCCCTCCCATTCCGCCTCGGTGGTGAAGGTGACATGGGCGGAGGAGGCGCCGCGCAGCCGCACCAGCTCCTTCAGCCCGGCCGTCAGCGCCGGCCGGCCGATCGGATCCGCGGGGTCGCGCAGCAGCAGGCGGCGCCCGGTCACCGGGGTGAACGGAACCGCCACCTGCACCTTGGGGTAATATTCGCCGCCGGCGTGGCTGAGGGCGTCGGCCCAGCCTTGGTCGAACACGTACTCGCCGCGCGAATGGGATTTCAGATAAGCGGGCATGACTGCGGCCGCCGCGCCGTCCGGCCCGTCCAGCACCAGGTGTTGCGGCAGCCAGCCGGTGCGGGCGGCGGCGCAGCCGGAGTCTTCCAAGGCGGAGAGGAAGGCGTGGGAGAGGAAGGGCTCGGGGCGTTCCGCCCCGCCGGCGGCGCAGGCGTTCCACTCCGCCGGCTTGATTTCGGATAGCGCGGGCAGGATGCGGATGCGGGCGTCGGGCATTCCGCTAATTTGTGCGTTGCATCAGGGCCTGCCCACCGCGACAGGACGCCGCAGGCCCGTCTACCGCCGCGTCATGTCGCGGTCCGGCCTTCACGGCCTGAAGCCCTCGAACACGATCTGGTCGGCGCCCTGCGCGGCGCGCGCGAGGTCGGCGGCGGTGCGCACGGTCCAGGCGAGCACCGGCATGCCGGCGTCGCGAAACCGCTGCACGGCCGGGCGGGCGAGGTCGGCGACACGGTAGTTGATGAACTGGAACCGCGTGCGCGGCCAATGCAGCAGGTCGGCCAGCATCTCGCCCTGCGCGGCGTCGATTCCCGGCCAGTCCGGCCCGCCATAATGCTCCTGGGCGACGATGCCCCGGACCACCGTCGGCGCGCGCATGCCGATTTCCACCAGCATCGCCGGATCGAAAGACATGAGCGCCGCCGGGCCGGGATAGGCGGCCACCAGGTCCGCCGCCCGGGTGGCGAGGCGGGTGTCGCCGTCAAAGGCGCTCTTGATCTCGATCACCAACGGCACGCGCCCCGCCACCTGCGCCATCAGGGCGGACAAGGTGAGGATGCGGTCCGCCGTGCCGCGGAAGGCGATGGCTTCCAGCTCCTGCGCCGTGCGCGCGGCGAAGGGGCCCGCCGCATCGGTGAGGCGGTCGAGGGTGAAATCGTGGAACACCATCGCCTCGCCGTCGGCGCTGGCCTGCAGATCGAGTTCGATGGCGTAGTCGGCGGCGACTGCGGCCGCCATGGCCGCCGGCGCGTTCTCGATGATGCCGCGGGCCGCGTCGTGCAGCCCGCGATGGGCGACCGGGCGCGCGGTGAGCCAGCCGAGGTCGCCCATCCGGTGTCTCCGCTTCGCCCGCCTCAGGCGACCTCGACGATGGCGTCCACCTCCACCGCCGCATCGAACGGCAGGGCGGCGATGCCCACGGCGGAGCGGGCGTGGCGGCCCTTGTCGCCGAGGATCTCCACGAAAAGGTCCGAGCAGCCGTTTACCACCTTGGCCTGGTCCACGAAGTCCGGCGTGGAATTCACGAAGGCCACGAGCTTCACTACCCGCACCACCTTGTCGAGGTCTCCGACCACGGCCTTCACCTGGGCGAGGATGTTGATGGCGCACAGCCGTGCCGCCTGGCGGCCGGTGTCGATGTCCACCCCCGCGCCGAGCTTGCCGGTCATGATCTTGCCGGCGCCGTCGACGGAAACCTGGCCCGAAACGAAGAGCAGGTTGCCGGTGCGCACCACAGGCACATAATTGGCGAGCGGCGGCGCGGGCGTCGGCAGGGTGATTCCAAGTTCGGCGAGCTTGGAGTCGATGGGCGATGTCATCATGGTCTCCACGGAGGGCGGGCTGCCACACGGTGTGCGCAATTGGGACCTTCTCTTGGCCGAACCGCCGCGCCCGCGCAAGCTGCGCGGGTCATCGCCGCAGGGCGATCGAAAGGGAACAAGGGACATGCGCTTTTCATTGCGCCTTACGGCCGCGGCCACGCTCGGCCTGTGGTGCCTCGGGGCGGCCCCGGCGAGCGCCGTCGGGCTGCTGCCACACCGGGCGAGCTACAGGCTCTCGCTGGACACATCCAAGCCCTCCGGCCAGCTGGAGGACATGAGCGGGCGCATCGACTACGAGATCACCGGCGACGCCTGCGGCGGCTACAACACGCTGACCCGGCAGGAAAGCGTCGCCTCGACCGGGGAGGGCGACCCGCAGAAGCAGGCAACCACCTCCAAGGCCTGGGAGGACGGCGAGGCGAAGTCCTACCGCTTCCTCTCCACCTCCGACGATGCGGGCGACCCCGAATCGCGCACCGAGGCGAGCGTGGTGCGGCAGGGCCAGGACGCGCTGAAAGTGACCGTGACCAAGCCCAAGGGCGAGACGCTGGAGCTCAAGGGGGAGATCCTTCTGCCCACCGAGCACGTGATGCGTGTGCTCAAGGTCGCGGCCGAGGGCGAGCGCGTGTTTCAGGCCAAGGTCTATGAAGGCACCAGCGACCCAGGCAAGGTGTTCGACACGCTCACCGTCATCGGCGCGCCGAGCACGGACGAGACGCGCCTCGCCGCTCCCGCCCGCGCGACCCTGTCCGGGCGCACCTTCTATCCGGTGACGGTGAGCTATTACGACGAGGGCGCCACGGGACGGGCCCCGTCCTACGTCATGGCCTTCTCGCTCTACGACAACGGCGTGGTGGGCAGCCTGAAGATCGACTATGGCCGCTTCGCGCTGGTCGGCGCCATGTCCGCCTTCGAGGCGCTGAAGCCGTCGGAGGCCTGCGCCAAATAGGTGCGTGCCGGATGGGAGGGCTTGGGTGCGGTTCGTCCATGTGATGCTGCGCGGTCGGGTGCAGGGGGTGGGCTATCGCGCGTGGTGCGCCCGCGAGGCGGAGGCCAGGGGCCTCCTCGGCTTCGTCCGCAACCGGCGCAGCGGCGCGGTGGAAGCGGTCTTCGCCGGCGATCCCGACGCGGTCGAGGCCATGCTTGCCGCCTGCCGCACGGGGCCGGCTGGCGCGCGCGTGGACGACATGCTGCTGCACGAGGCCTCGGACACGGCCCTGGCCGCCGGCGGCCGCGCGCGCTTCGCCATGCTTGAGACCCTGTGAGGCGCCGCGCGAGGGACGCCGGGTCCGAACCGGCGGGAGGTTCGCCGGAGCGGGTCGAGGTGGCGCGCCGGGGCCGGCACGTCTATAGAGGCGCCGCGGATGTTCGGAGTGCCCTATCGTCGTGACTGACACCCTTCCTTCAAGGGAGGCGCAGGCGCCACACGCCATCGCCTCTCCCGCTCTTCCTTTCTGGGCCCGCCCCGAGGGGGTGACGGTGATCATCGGCGCGTGGATGCTCATCCACGCGCTCATCGCCGTCTTCTTCGAGATCGCCGTCAATGCGGACGACGCGATCGAGAGCTACATGGTCCAGTCGCTGGAACTCTCCTATGTTCCGCGCAACCCGCCCTTCTTCGACTGGCTTCTCTACGGCCTGCAGCAGGTGCTGGGCACCGGCACCCTGTCGTTCGCGGTCCTGCGCTATGGCCTGCTGTTCGCCTGCGCCATGCTGGTCTACCGCGTCGCGCAGAAGGTCATCGCCGATCCGCGGCTCCAGGCGCTGGCGGCCTTCTCGCTGTCCACGATCTGGGTGATCGGCTATCACAGCCACCGCATCCTCACCCATTCCAACGTGATGATCGTCGCCATCGCCGGCGCGTTCCTCACCCTCGCCACCCTGGCGCGCCGCCCGTCCACCGGTCTTTATGCCGGGCTTGGCGCGTGGATCGCCATCGGGCTCCTCGGCAAGTTCGGCTTTGCCGCTTTCCTTGGCGTGCTGGTCGTCGCCTGCCTCCTGGAGCCGACCTATCGCCGCGTCATCCTCAATCCGCGCATCGGCCTGACGGTGCTGGTGGCGGCCCTGCCGCTCGCCATCTATGCCTGGGCGCTTCATGCCGGCCATCAGGACGTGGCCGCCGCCACGGCGCAGACCATCGGCGCCACCGGCGCCGGCTGGGACGACGTGCTGTCGTCGGTGGTCGGCGCGCTTGCAGGCTACGTGCTGCCGCTCGTGCTGCTGATGGCGGTGGTGTTCCTGCCCTACAATCGCGGCGAAGGGGCCGTGCCTGAGGACGGCGAGCGCCGCGCCGCCCGGCATGTCCTGCGCACCATCATCGTCGTCGGCATCCTGGTGACGCTCGCGGCGACCATCGCGGTGGGCACCACCAGCCTGCGCGACCGCTATTTCCATGTCTTCCTGCTGCTGCTGCCGGTCTATCTGTTCGCGGAGCTGGAGCGGCTCGGGGGCTGGCAGCGGCGCGTGAACCTTTATCTGGGCCTCCTCCTTGCGCTCAGCCTCGCGGTGATGGTGACCCGCGTGGCGGTGCCGCTGTGGCCGGATCCGCGCCTGTGCGGGCGCTGCATGGCGGCCGAGCCGCTCTACAAGATCCAGGCCGCGGTGGCCGGCAAGCTCGGCGCCGCCCCGACCCTGGTGGCGGACGACCGCACCTCGGCCGGCCGGCTGCGCGCCGCCATTCCCGGGGCGCGGGTCGTGATCGTGCGCGAGTTCCAGTACCGGCCGCCGCCGCGGCCTTCCACCGGATGCGCACGGGTGACCGGTATCGTCAACGGCCTGCCCCAGCTGCTGCCCCCGGCCGGCCAGAACACCATCGAGATGTCGGTCAAATGGTGGTCGCCGATGATGAACCCGCACCGCTGGAGCGACTGGCAGATGACCATCCTGCCCCCGGACGACCCGCTGTGCCGGTGACGGTGGACGCCCCGGTCATCCGCGCCGCCCGCCCGGAGGACCTCCAGGCCCTGGTGGCGCTCTTCGCGGCGGATGAGCTGGGTGGCCACGGCGACACCTGCAAGGCGTCGGCGCGCGCCGACTACCGTGTCGCCTTCGACGCCATCGACGCCGATCCGCGCACCTGCCTGTTCGTGGCGGAGCTGGACGGGCGGGTCGTCGGCACCTTCCAGCTGGTCGTCGTGCACAGCCTGCCGGCCCGCGGGGCGCTGCGCGCCCTGCTCGAGGCGGTGCAGGTGGATGCCGGGCTGCGGGGACGGCGCATCGGCGAGGCCATGGTGCGCTTCGCCATCGGCGAGGCCCGGCGTGCCGGGGCGAAGAGCCTCGCGCTCACCTCGAACAAGGTTCGGCTCGATGCCCACCGCTTCTATCGCCGGCTGGGCTTCGCCAACTCGCATGAAGGCTTCAAGATCGGCTTGTGACCACCCGGTCACGCCTTCCGGAGGGGCTCTTGCCCTGTTCGCGGGGGATGTCTACCTCTAGAGGCCGTTGCGGCCGGGAGCGTTGCGATCCAGCTGCACCGCGAGTCTCAACTCTTTGGGTCTCAGTTTTCAAGAGCCGGGGGCGGCTTCGCCGGGCGGGCCAGTGGGCTCGCGGCGCCTGTCGCCCCGGCCGCAGTCCGTGCCGACACGGCCGGAGGGAGCGCATCATGGCCCAGGTTCAGGCTTCGCCGATCGAGCTCTATTACTGGCCCACCCCCAACGGGTGGAAGATCGCCATCATGCTGGAGGAATGCGGCCTGCCGTACGAGGTGAAGCTCGTGAACATCGGCAAGGGCGACCAGTTCAAGCCGGACTTCCTCGCCATCTCGCCGAACAACAAGATCCCGGCCATCATCGATCCCGACGGACCGGACGGGCGGCCCCTCTCGGTGTTCGAGTCGGGGGCGATCCTGCAGTATCTCGGCCGCAAGACCGGCCAGTTCTACCCCGCCGACGAGCGCGGCCGGGTGGAGGTGGACCAGTGGCTGTTCTGGCAGATGGGCGGGCTCGGCCCCATGGCCGGCCAGGCGCACCATTTCCGCACCTATGCGCCGGAGAAGATCCCCTACGCCATCGAGCGCTACACCAACGAGGTGCACCGGCTCTACGGCGTCATGAACACCCGGCTGAAGGATCGGGATTATCTCGCCGGCGCCTATTCCATCGCCGACATGGCCTGCCTCGGGTGGTCGAAGCTGTGGGAGCGGCAGGGCCAGCACATCGAGGAGTTTCCGCACCTGAAGGCCTGGCTCGCGCGGGTCCTGGCCCGGCCGGCCGTGCAGCGCGGCCTCGCGGTGAACGCCGAGGAGCGGGCGAAGTCCGACATCTCCAAGGACAAGGACGCGCAAGCCGTGCTGTTCGGGCAGCGGGCGCGTCCTTGAGACACGCCACGCCGATCGGAATAGTCATCTTGGCGTTCCCTCTAACCGCAAGCTGATCTACAACCGGGCTCAAACATCCAGTGCCTGGAGACGCGCATCCATGACGTTAGACGTGCGCGCAGAGTTCAATCGGGCCGCCGACCTGCATCGCAAGGGCAAGCTCGACAAGGCGATCAGTATCTATCGCCGCCTCGTCAAGGCACAGCCATCCGCTTTTGAGATCGCTCGTCTTCTCGTGCTTGCATACCTGCAAGGGGGCCATGCCAAGGAGGCCCTCGTTGCCGCCCGCCGGGCGCACGAGAGGAACCCGACCAATCCGCACGCGCATTTGCTCCTCGGAGCGTGCCTGCAGGCCGTCCAGGACCTGGAGCCCGCCCTGGCGGCATTCGAGGCTGCGGCAAGGCTCGCTCCCCAGCTGACCGAAGCCCATTTTCTCGCCGGTGGCGTGCTCGGCGCTCTCGGCCGCCAGGCCGAAGCTGTGGCGCGGTTCGATCAGGTGCTGGCTCTTGATCGTCGGTCGACGGAGGCGCTTGCGAATCGATCGACTGCCCTGTTGCAACTCGGACGCCCCGAAGATGCTCTGAACGACATCGAAGCCCTCACGGCCTTGCATCCCGGGGAGGCTCGCTACTGGATCGCCAAGGCGACCACGCTGCTCGAGCTCGATCGAACAGCCGCCGCGGCCGCCGCCGCCGACCAAGTCATCCGTCTTTCGCCGAAATCGTCGGAAGGATACGCCCTGAAGGGGCGCAGCCTGATGAGCCGGGGCCGGCTGGAGGAGGCCCGCGACAGTTTTTATGCGGCTCTGGAGCACAATGCGACCGACGCGATCGTGCGTGATGAGTTGATCGTCGTATTGCGCCTCTTGGAGGATTTTCCGGCAGCGCTCGCCCAGTGCGATCTCGCGCTCGCGGCGACACCTGCGTCGGCACGGTTTCGGCAGCATCGCGCAGAGGTCCGCCGGGCGGGAGAGGACTTCGCGGGTGCGATGGCCGACGTGGAGGGGGCCATTGCCGCGGATCCGCAGCTTGCGTCGGCGTACGTCACCCGCGCGCGACTCTTGGGCGATCTCGGCCGGTCGGAAGAGATTCGTCCCGCTCTGGAGCTCGCGTTGCAACGAGATCCACAGGAGCCGAACGGCCGGTTTCTGACGGCGGCGGACGACCTTGCCCATGGGCGGTGGACGGACGGCTGGACCGCCTACGAGTCCCGAGAACATACGCTCCCGCCGCCCTTCCGGCCGCTTGCGTTCACCCGCTGGGATGGACGGGAAAGGCCGGAAATGCTGGTCGTACTGGGCGAGCAGGGCATCGGTGACGAACTTCTCTTTAGCCGTCTGGTGCGTCTCCTCGCGGATGACGACATCCGCACGGTGCTGCTGACCCGCCCGGGCTTGGTGCCGCTGCTGCAGAACCTGGATGCCCGTGTGTCCATCATCGGCGATTTGTCGGAGATCGACACGATGCGGCCCGGGCTGCGCTGGATCGCGGCGGGCAGCCTGCCGCTTCTGCTGCAGCCTGATCCGGAGCGGTGGCCTGAGCCGCCTTATATTACCGCTTCACCCGATCGAATTGCGAAATGGAGCTGGGTGAGGGACGAAAGCCTCTTCACCATCGGCATAAACTGGCAGGGGAACCCGTCGCGCAATGTGGATGTGGGACGGTCCATACCGTTGGCGGAATTTGCGCCGCTGGCGAAACTGCCCGGAGTGCGTTTGGTCAGCCTTCAGCACGGGGCCGGGCGAGACCAGTTGCAGCAGGTGCCGTTTGCCGATTCCGTCGTTCAGCTCGGGCATGATTTCAACGCCGATGGCATCTTCACTGATACCGTTGGCGTGCTGCATCACCTCGATCTGGTGATCTCCAGTGATACGGCGCTTACCCACTTGTGCGGCGTGCGGGCCCACCCGGCTTTCGTGGCATTGCGGGCGGTGCCGGACTGGCGCTGGGGCTATGAGGGCGACCGCAGCGTCTTTTTTCCCAGCCTCCGACTGTTCCGGCAGGTCGAGCCGGGCAACTGGGGCGGCGTGTTCCATGCGATAACCGAAGCGGTCCGCAGCATGACGCGCGGCGCCTAGCCTCCGCGACGGCATTGCGGCAGCTTCGGGATGCCGGCGGAGGTTTTCTCCTCCACGTAAATGAGGCGCGCGGCTTGCAAAGCGGGCAGGGGTTCGGCATACGGAGAGGCGCCGGAGACGTGGCCGAGAGGCTGAAGGCACTCGTTTGCTAAATGAGCAGACCCCCAAAAGGGTCTCGAGGGTTCGAATCCCTCCGTCTCCGCCATTCCCGCTCCCACGTCGTGGCCCCGTTCCTGTTCGTGCCCCTGCGGAATGCGATCCGCCGACGGAGCGCCGCGCCGATGGACAATGCGCCGGCAAAGCGAATCGAGGCCACCTTTCTGCGCCCCCTGACCCGCGAATCCTGCCCCTGCGGAAGCGATCCGCCCCGCCGCCCCAAGCCAGGGCGTGGAGTGTTGCTGAAGGGACACGCCCCGGTTTCCCGACGCGCCCGGAGGGGGAGGGGCCTCATGGCTACGCTTTAGCGCCCGAGGAATGCCCCCCGGCCCGCCGCCGCGCGCCTCCGGCGTATCCACAAAGGCTACGCTCAAGATGATAAAAAATAAAGATTAACAATGAGTTGTGCGGTCTGACGCATGCGTCGTCCCGCCTGGGTTGAAGGTATTTTGATAGGTCAAGTCCATGAGTGCCATTCCTGCAACACTTACCGGAAAAGCACCCTCCCAAAGGCGTGTTTGGTGCCGTTCTCATTGATCACAGTTCGGCCTTTTGTATGTTGGCTTTGCGACGAAGGGGGGCAGTCCCCGGTCGCCCATCGCGTGTTGGGGCGTTTTTCGAAACGGTCAAATAGGCGCTGGGAATCGGGGCAGAACTCTCTCGGGGTGCAAGCCGCACCGGCGAAGCGGAACTCGCTCCCTCGGAACCAAACTTGGAGGTCACACGATGAAGATGGTGAAGAGCCTTCTCCTCGGCAGCGCGGCGGGTCTCGTCGCTGTAGCCGGAGCTCAGGCCGCCGACCTGCCCGTCAAGGCAAAGGCTGTCGAATACGTCAAGGTGTGCTCGGCTTACGGCGCGGGCTACTTCTACATCCCGGGCACCGACACCTGCATCAAGATCGGCGGCTACGCCCGTTTCGATACCTACATCAATTCGGTCGGCACCTTTAACCCGGCGATCGCCTCGCCGGCCGGCACGATCTTCAACGGCGCCGGCGCCGCCGGTGCGCTCGCCTATCCCTTCTCGGACGGCGACGACAACGACTACCTGACCCGCGTCCGCGGCACGATCGACTTCGACGCCCGTACCCAGACCGACTACGGCACCCTGCGTTCCTACGTGCGCTTCGGCGCCGAGTGGAACTCCCAGAGCGGCGCCGGCGTGGGCCCGAACAACGGCCTGTACTTCGAGCGCGCCTTCATCCAGTTCTCCGGCTTCACGTTCGGCTACACCCAGTCGTTCTTCGACACCGGCCTGAACTACATGCTGACGACGCCGTACGCCGGCTCCAACATGTGGACCACCCTGGCGGCCTACACCGCCCAGTTCGGCAACGGCTTCTCCGCCACCCTCTCGCTGGAAGATACGGCCAACCGTACCACCGGCGTGCAGATGAGCGGCTCCACCGCCCAGCCGGTGTTCGGCGTCAGCACGGTTGCGACCGGTCTGTCCTACACCAACTTCCAGGGCGGCCAGCAGGCGCCTGACATCGTGGCCAACCTGCGCCTCGACCAGGCCTGGGGTTCCGCGCAGCTGTCCGGTGCCCTGCACCAGGTGGTCGCGACGCTTCCGTGGTATGCCGGCTTCGTCCCGGGCATCGAGACCAGCTCGCAGTGGGGCTGGGCCATCGGCGGCACCGTGGAGTTCAAGCTGCCCTTCCTCGCGGCGGGTGACAGCCTGTTCATCCAGGCCGGCTACGAGCAGGGTGCGGCCTCCTATATCGGCCTCTCCGGCACCGCCCAGGGCCGCTCCGTGGGCGTCGGCTCCATCGACCTGACCCAGGTCGGCGGCTCGCTGATCGCGAACGGCGCGTTCTACACCGTGGCCGATGCGGTGGCGACCAACGTCTTCGGCGACACCAGCCTGACCAAGGGCTGGTCGCTGCAGGGCCAGTTCCGCCACTACTGGACGCCCGGCCTGCGCTCGGCGCTCTATGCCGGCTACCTCTCCTACGAAGTGCCGGACAACATCGTCGCCGCCTTCGACTTCAACATGTGGCAGGTGGGTGTGAACACCATCTGGTCGCCGGTGAAGAACCTCGATATCGGCGCGGAAGTGCTGTACTCGAAGGTCGACGGCTCGGTGCCGCTGGGCCAGTACACGGCCATCAGCAACACCGGCACTGCGATCGGCTCGCTCATGGGCGGCTCCACCGACATCTGGTCGGGCGGCGTCCGCGTGCAGCGGAACTTCTGATCGCTGCTTCACGGCATCGGTTGAAAAAAGAGGCCCCGGCGGTATTCCGCCGGGGCTTTTTTGTATATTCGTGAGGAAACTCGTCCCGGCTAAATATTGAATTAGAATAATTCTTTAGTTTTCTTCGGGAATTCATTTCAAGGCCCGGGTTTGCCAATATGCGTTGGGGTGTTCACGAAGGGATTCGAGATGATCAACGCCGCGGGGCGCCAGGATGCCGAGCGCGAATTGCAAGTTGACACAGCAGGTTGCGGGACCCGGGGCGTGAAATCGTTTCTGGCCGCCGGCATGACCGCGGTGATCCTTCTGGGCAGCGCGGGGGCAATGGCGGCAGACGTCTCCACCAAGGCGCCGGCGGCTGCCGAAGCGCCGGCGGAGGAGGAGGCTGAGCCGTCCATCGCGCCCCACCTGGGTTGGCTCGGTGACTGGGGCGGCTATCGCACGAAGCTGGCGGATGCGGGCATCAAGGTCGGCGTCAACTACATCGGCGAGCTGTGGAGAAATGCCGACGGCGGGCTCGGCACCGGCACCGCCTATAATGGGCGCTTCCAGTTCTCCCTGGATGCGGACCTGGACAAGCTGTTCAGCTGGAAAGGCGCCACCTTCCACGCCAGCGTGCTGCAGATCCAGGGATCGGGCTTTTCCGGCGAGTTCCTGGGCAACATCATGGGCGTGAGCAATGTGGACGCACTGTCGTCGACCCGCCTGTTCGAGCTCTACATCGAGCAGGCTTTCGCCGACGGGAAGTCGAGCCTGCGGTTCGGGCAGCTGTCCGCCGATTCCGAGTTCGCCGCCAGCGAGAACGGCGCCCTGTTCCTGAACTCCACCTTCGGGTGGCCGGCCCTCTTCGCCGCCGACCTGCCGAGCGGCGGCCCCGCTTACCCCCTCGCCACGCCCGGCGTGCGGCTGAAGTGGGTGCCGAACGACGATTTCACCTACATGCTCGGTGTCTTCAACGGCAATCCGGCGCCCTGCTGCGGCGATCCGCAGGAGGAGAACAAGTACGGCCTCAACTTCCTGGTCGATCAGGGCGTGTTCGTGATCGGCGAGGTGGCCTACAGCTACAACAAGGGCGACACTGCCGCCTGGCTGCCGGGCACCATCAAGCTCGGCGCGTGGTACAATTCCAACTCGTTCGACGACCAGCGCTACGACATCTTCGGCATCCCGCTGGCGAGCCCGGCTTCCATCGGCTTGCCGAACCAGATCCGCGGCGACTATTCCTTCTATGCCATCATCGATCAGATGATCTATCGCATGCCCGGCACGAAGGATAAGGGCATCAGCGTCTTCGGCCGGCTTTCAGCCGCGCCGAGCGCCCAGAACCAGATCGGCTTCTATGCGGATGGGGGCGTCAACTTCAAGGGCATGGTGCCCGGCCGCGAGGATGATTCCTTCGGCGTCGCTTTCGGCACCGCCCGCGTCACTGCCGCGGCGCGCGACTTCGACCGGGATACGGGCCTCTATTCCGGCGCCTACTATCCGATTCGCAGCAGCGAGACGGTGCTGGAAGTCACCTATTCGGCGCAGATCATGCCCGGATGGACCATCCAACCCGATTTCCAGTACATCTGGAACCCCGGCGGCGGCGTTCTCAATCCCAACGATCCGTTCGGCCTGACCACCATCAAGAACGCGTCGGTGTTCGGGGTGCGCACGACCATCAACTATTGAGTGCGAAGCCCGCTCCGGGTCCCGTGGTCCGCGGCGCCTGCGCCGCGGACGCGCCGTCGGCGGCGGCAAGGCCGGGCAAGATCCCGCATCCCCATGGGACCGAGAGGAACAGGTCGCCGTCCGGCATCGCCGGACGCGCGGAGGCCGCGCATGCCAACCGCCGACGAGCTTGACGCATCGGCCGTTGGTCCAAGCCGGCGCGGCGCCTGAGCGCGGCCCGCTCCGTATCGCTCGAAGACCGAGGCCGTTGGCAGGAGATCCTCCTCCGCGGTGGGCGGCCGATCCGATCCAGATGCGCGAGGCTTCCGAACCCGCGCCGAAATGTGCTCAACTCCCCGCCATCCACTTGGCATCGGCCGGGTGGAGGCCGAACGCGGCCGGCCCGCCGGACCCGTTGCGGCGTCGTTGCCGGGGCGGCAGCCCGTCTCGGTCTCGCAGGAGTGGAGAGGATCTACCGGCGCGCCGAGCCGCGCCGGCGGGATCCTGGGGAGAGGGATCCCGGGGAGCGCGCGACCCATGACGTCTGCCGGCCCGCAGGGGGCCTCGAACGATCGCGCCGCCGGGGCGGAGCGGACCAACGGCGCCGGGCCGGGCGCATCTCCATGGAGGAGGTGGAGGGTCCTTGTCGCGGGCCTCGTGGTCTGGTGCGCCCTCGCCGTGGTCATGCTCTCGATCGCGCGCGAGCCGGTGGAGGCGGAACTCGACGCGGCCGCCGCCGACATCCTCGCCCGCACGGGTGAGTCCTGGGCGTCCGCCCGGTTCGAGGGCCGCGACGCCACGCTCGAGGGCGAGGCGCTGGCGGAGGAGGCGCGCATCAAGGTCCGCGCCTCGCTCGAGGGCCTGTTCGGCGTGCGGGTGGTGCAGGACCGCACCACGCTCCTGCCCGAGCGCCGTCCCTTCACCTTCAGCGCGATCAAGGACGGGCGCGCCATCGCCCTCGACGGCTATGTGCCCTCCGTCGATTCGCTCCGGCGCATCGGGGCCATCGCCCGCTCCGGCGGCGATGTGGTGACCGGGCTGGACCGGCTGGTGCGGGCCAGGGGCGCCCCGCCGGGGGATTTCGCGGCGCTGGTCGCCTTCGGTCTGACCCAGCTCAAGAAGCTGCCTTCCGGTCGCATCACCCTGTCGGACGGGGCCATCGCCATCGAGGGGCGGGCCCTGGACCTCGCCAGCTACGACGCCCTCGCCGAGATCATGCACGGCCCGCTGCCGGACGGGATGACCCTCGCGCGTTTCGCCGTCCGCCCGCCGGTGGCTTCCCCGTTCTACTGGTCGGCCGTCCGCGACGGCGGCATGCTGCGCCTCAGTGGCTTCGTGCCCTCCGCGCCGGCGCGGGCGGAGGTGGCGGCGGCCTTGTCCTCCGTCATCACCGGCATCGGGATCAAGGACGACACCCGCCTCGCGGACGGCGCGCCGAGCACGGAACTCTGGCTGAAGGCGGTGCGCTTCGCCGGCCTGCTCCTCGCCCAGCTGCCCGGAGGCCGCGTCACCTTGTCGGACAGCTCCATCGCGGTGGAGGGTGCGGCACCGGGGTTTTCCGCCTTCGACCGGATCTCGGCCCTTCGCAAGGCGCCGCCCGAGGGCTTCCAGATCACGCGCTTTGCGGTGGAGCCCCCGCGCGCCGTCCCCTTTACCTGGCGGCTCGACCGCACCGCCGAGGCCGTGCGCCTCACCGGCTTTGCTCCCTCCGACGAGGCGCGGCGGCTGCTCGTGGATGCGGCGCGGACCACGTTTTCAGGCGCGCAAGTTACCGACGAGATGCGGCTGGCCTCCGGAGGTCCCGCTCCGGAGCTCTGGGTGAGCGCGGCGGGCTTCGCCGTGACCCAGCTCGCAAAGCTGCGCGCCGGGGCGGCCGAGATTTCGGGGACACAGGTGACCCTTTCCGGCGAAGCGCTCGATTCGGCCGCGTACCTGTCCATCCAGCAGGCGGTGAAGGCACCGCCGCAGGGCGTCGTTGCGACGGCAGCCGCGGTGAAGCCGCCCACCATCTCGCCTTATGTGTTTTCCGTCCGGCGGGAGGGGAGCGAGCTGACGGTGTCGGGCTTCTACCCCGACATGGCGGCCCACGACGCCCTCAAGGCCGTGCTTGAGCGTGACTTCCTGCGGGAGAAGGTGAACGATGTCTCCGCCGTGGGCGCGGGCGCCCCGGAAGGGTTTGTCGGCGCGGCGCTCGCCGGGCTGGGCCAGCTGTCGCGGATGGGAGCGGGCGAACTCAGCCTCGTGGACGCACAGCTCCGCCTTTCGGGCGCGATCCTCGTCCCCGGGGCGGCGATCGACGTGGAGAACGAGCTGAGGCGGTCGGTGCGCCCCCCCTTCGTGATAGAAACGGCGCTTGAGGCCACCCCCGCCGGCCCCTCCGTGGATGCGGGCACCTGCGGCAAGCTGGTGGGTGAGCTCCTGGGGCGGGGCACCATTCGCTTCGCCATCGGCAGCGCGGAGATCGACCGGCGCAGCCGCGGCCTCATCGACCGGCTGGTCTTCACGCTGAAGCGCTGTCCCTCGGCGGTGGTGCGCATTTCCGGCCACACGGACGGGATGGGCGACGGCGAGTTCAACCAGCGCCTGTCGGAAGCGCGGGCCGCCGCCGTCCTCGCCTATCTGGTGAATGCGGGCATTCCCGCCGATCGTCTCTCCTCTGCCGGTTTCGGTGCCGGGCAGCCGGTGGCGCCCAACGATACGGAAGCCGGGAAGGCGCTGAACCGCCGGATCGAATTCGAGGTGAAGGAGCACGCGCCGTGATTTATCTCGCCCTTGCTCTGTGGCCCTATCTCCTCGGTGCCCTCATCATTGGCCTTCTCACCGGCCTGGCCATGGGCCGCTCAGACAACGGGAGGCGCGCATGACCGCCTTCAATACCGAGGCGCTTCTGCTTCTGGCGTTCGCCTTTCTGGCCGGGCTCGCGCTCGGCCTCTTCCTCGGCCGCCGCCTGCGAGCCGGGGCGGGGGACGATGTGCCGGACCGGGCGCGCCCGCCGTCCGAGCCGCCGCAGCGGCTGGTGAACGGCGATTTCGGCGCTCCCGCCGTGCCCCGGTCCACGTCTTTTGCGCCGGCGCAATCGGCCCTTCCGGCGCGGGCGGGGGGCAAGGCGGAGGACGCTGCGGCCCGGCCGGAACCGGAGCCCGACCTCTTCACCCGGCTGCTCGCATCGGCGCCTCCGTTGCCGCCGGAGGAGGAGGACCCGCATGAGCCGCCACCCCCTCGGGAGCGGGGCGCGAGCGAATCGCATCCGGGCGTGCGGCCGCCGACGCTGGATGCGCCCGAAGGCGGGACGGCGGACGACCTGAAGCTGCTCAAGGGCATCGGCCCGCAGAACGAGCGTCGCCTCCACGCGCTGGGCATCTTCCACTTTCGTCAGATCGCCGCCTGGACGCCGGAGGAAGTGATGTGGGTGGGCAGCTACCTGGCCTTCCCGGGGCGCATCGAGCGGGAGGACTGGATCGGCCAGGCCCGGGGCTTCGCCGATGGGACGCCCCCGCCGGAAGGGCCTGCCCGCCGCAAGAGGTGATGCGGCGCTTCCAAGCGGGCAGGGCGACGGTCCACGCCCTGGACGTCGCTTTGCTCATGCTTCCTTTACGGTGCGCGCGTCACAATCTCGCCCGCGCTGTTGAGGATAAGCCATGGCGTCCGTAGCTGCCGCTGCCGAGAATCCCGTGTCGCTCCCATTTGCCCAGCTTCCCAGTGAGGTTCCCGCGGCGCGCCCTGAGGGCGCGCCCACCATTCTCGTCTTCGATTCCGGGATGGGCGGGCTCTCAGTCTTCCGCGAGATCGCCCGTGCGCGCGCCGACGCGCGCTTCGTCTATGCCGCGGACGACGCCGCATTTCCCTATGGTGCCCTTGCCGACGACGTACTGGTGGCCCGCGTCGGCCATGTGGTGGGGCAGCTGATCGGCGAAGTGTCGCCCGATCTGGTGGTCATCGCCTGCAACACCATATCCACCCTCGCCCTGCCCATGCTGCGCGCCCGCCACGCCGTGCCGTTCGTGGGTACCGTGCCGGCGGTGAAGCCGGCCTGCCTCGCCTCCCGCACCAAGCGCGTCAGCGTCCTCGCGACTCCCGGCACGGTGCGGCGCGACTATACGGCGGAGCTCATCCGCGCGTTCGCCGCCGGCTGCGACGTGGCCCTCGTGCCCAGTGACCGGCTCGCCGGTCTCGCCGAGGCGGCCGTGGCCGGTGACGAGGTGGACGATGCCGACATCGCCGCCGAGATCGCGCCCTGTTTCGTTTCCTCCGGCGGCCGGCGCACCGATACGGTGGTGCTCGCCTGCACCCATTATCCGCTCCTCCTCGACCGTTTCACGCGCCTCGCGCCCTGGCCGGTGACCTGGATCGATCCCGCGCCCGCCATCGCGCGGCGGGTGACGCAGCTTATCGGTCCGTCCATCGGCCCGGCCGACGGCACGCCGGTGCGGGTGGTCTCGACCCTGCGGCCGCTTGAGGCCGAGCGGGTCTCGTCCATCGTCGGCCGTGCGGTCGCGGCGCCGGAAGTGCTGGCGCCCGCGGAAATTTCATGATGTCAGACAAGGGGATGGAATGACCCGCGGGATCGACCGACGTGCCTTCACCCTGAGCCTGATGGGCGCGGCCACCCTGGCCACGCCGGCCCTCGCGCAGCAGGCGGCGAAGCCCTTTCCGCGGTGGGTCGAGACCTTTCGGGCGAGGGCGCGCGCCCGTGGGGTTTCGGACGCCACCTATAATCGCGTGTTCTCGGGACTGAAGCCGGACACCAGCGTCTATGCCCAGGACCGCAACCAGGCGGAGTTCAAGGAGCAGACCTGGCAATACATCAACCGCCGCGTGTCCGACTGGCGCATCGCCACGGGCAAGGAGCGGGCGCGCCAATATGCCGGGCTGCTGGAGCGCATCGAGAAGGCCTTCGGTGTCGATCGGCGGGTGATGCTCGGCTATTGGGGGATGGAGAGCGCCTTCGGCGACGTGCTGAACAATCCCGCCCACATGAAGCCCATCTTCCCCTCGCTCGCCGCTCTGGCCTGGGGCGATGCGCGCCGCCGCTCCTATTGGGAGGCGGAACTGCTCAACGCGCTGGTCATCGTCGAGCGCGGCTGGGGTACGCCGCAGGAGATGACCGGCTCCTGGGCCGGGGCCATGGGCCACACCCAGTGGATGCCCGAGGTCTGGCTCAACATGGGCGTGGACTTCGACGGCGACGGGCGCATCTCGCCCTTCGGCAAGCCGGACGATGCCTTGGCCGGCACCGCCAATTACATCGTCAAGCGCGGCAAGTACCGGCGGGATGAGCCGTGGGGCTTCGAGGTGAAGATGCCCGCGGGCTTCAACACCGACCTTGCCGACAACAAGACGTGGCGTCCGCTGGCGCAATGGGGCCAGCAGGGCATCGTGACGGTGGAGGGGCAGTCCATCTCCGGCTACGACGAGCCGGCCCGGCTGTGGCTTCCCGGCGGCCCCGGCGGCCCGGCGTTGCTGCTGCTGCATAATTTCTATGCGGTGCGCAGCTACAATCCCTCGTCCAACTACGCCCTCGCCGTGCTGCACCTCGGGGACCGGGTCATGGGGGACGGGCCATTCGCGACGCCCTGGCCCGGTGGCGAGCGGGCGCTCACCCTGGCGGAAGTTCAGGAGGTGCAGCAGCGCCTCACCGCTGCGGGCTTCAATACCGGCGGCACCGACGGGCGCGTGGGCGCCGATACCATGCGCGCGGTGAAGGCGTTCCAGGAGAAGGCCGGCATCAGCCCGGCCGACGGCTACGCCTCCATCGCCGTGCTCAACACGCTGCGGCAGAGGCGGTGAGGGGACCTCAGCCGATCCAGGCCTTGACGATATGTTCGTCGGCGCCGAGCTCGATGTTCAGCCGGCTGGTCCGCCGGTCCAGGGCGAGAGCGTCGCCGGTGTGGTAGACGTGCAGGGTCTTGCCCGTCCTCCGGCGCGGCCACGTACCGCCACGCCAGAAGGGCGCCGTCGCGCACAGCCTCCGGACCTCACCCCCAGGTCGCTCTGAAATTGCGGTAGAGCTTGGCCGCAGCGTCCCGGAACACCGGCATCTTCTCGCGCGTGGCGGCTTCCAGCACCGCCTGGCCGCCGTCCCCGACGATGGCCTCCAGCGCGCAGCGATATTCGGTGATGGCGCCCCATTCGGGCACAGTCGTCTCGGTCAGCTCCACATGGTACTGGATGCCGAAGGCGCGCGGGCCCACCTGCAGCGCCTGGATGGGGCAATGGGCATTCTCGGCGAGGATGACGCCACCGGGCGGCAGCGTCCGCACCGCCGCCCCATGCCATTGCAGGGTGGGGAAGGTGGGGGCAAACCCCTGGAACAGGGGCGAGCTTTGCCCCGCTTTGGTGAGGGTCACATCGGTCACGCCCACTTCCGGCGCGGACATCAGCCCCACCTTGCCGCCCAGTGCCTCGGCGAGAAGCTGGTGGCCGAGGCAGACGCCGAGAAAGGGTCGCCCCGCCGAGACCCAGTCCCGGATGGCCGCCTTCTCGGGCACCAGCCAGGGATGCTCCTCCTCCTGCCACACATCCATGGGGCCACCGAACACCATGAGGGCGTCATAGCCGTCGAGGGGCGGAATCGCCTCGCCCTCGTCGAGCTCGACGGGATCCCACACCACGCCATCCGCCCGCATGAGATCGCGGAGGCTGCCGGGGTGTTCTGCGGCGACATGCTGGAAGACGAGGACGCGCAAGGAAGTCTCCGGGGCAGGGTAGGTGGACGCGCGGGAGGACAAGGCGCCGGCATACTGGCGCACCGTCGGCCGGACCGGCAAGGGCCATGGCATTGCAGGCCGGTGGTGGGATGGCGGGTGGGCGAGCGGTTCGCACGCGCGGCCGAGGTGCTGGCGGGAATCGCCCTGTGCGGCCTCGGGCTGACGATCCGCGTCACGCGCCTGGCCGCGTGAGGTGGCGCCATTGGGCCGCGCACATTGACACTGCACGGTTTCGCGACTAAGAAGCCGGCCACCTAGCGGGCCGTCAGCGGCCCGTTCGGCGTTTCACGCACCCGTGGCATCGATCGGCAGCGCGCCGGGCGAGCCTGTCGGCGGAATGGGCCTTGCGCCCGGTTCGCAGAGGAGGGGCGCGATCCCAACCAACCTTAAGACCTAAGGATCCGCGTTACATGAGCAAGCGCATTGCGGCCAAGCACAAGATCGATCGCCGTATGGGCGAGAACATCTGGGGCCGCCCCAAGAGCCCGGTGAACCGCCGCGAGTACGGCCCCGGCCAGCACGGCCAGCGCCGCAAGGGCAAGCTGTCCGATTTCGGCGTGCAGCTGCGCGCCAAGCAGAAGCTGAAGGGCTATTACGGCTCCATCGGCGAGAAGCAGTTCCACAAGGTGTACGTCGAGGCCTCGCGCCTGAAGGGCGACACCGGCGCCAACCTGATCGGCCTGCTGGAGCGCCGCCTGGATGCGGTGGTCTACCGCGCCAAGTTCGTGCCCACCATCTTCGCCGCCCGCCAGTTCGTCTCTCACGGACACGTGAAGGTGAACGGCAAGCGCGTGAACATCGCTTCCTACCTGGTGAAGGTCGGCGACGTGGTCGAGGTGAAGGAAGCTTCGCGCCAGATGCTTCTGGTGCTCGAAGCCCAGCAGCTCGCCGAGCGCGACGTGCCCGATTACATCGAGCTCGACGCCAACAAGCTCGCCGCCCGCTTCGCCCGCGTGCCGGAGCTCAACGAGGTGCCCTATCCGGTCCAGATGGAGCCGAACCTCGTGGTCGAGTATTATTCGCGCTGACGGCAACGCCGGACGCAACGCAACCAAACGCGATGCCACCAAACGAAAAGGCCGCCCCATGGGGCGGCCTTTTTGCTGATCTGGAGGCTGGTCTGAAGCAAGCGGGTGGCCAGGCGGCCCCGCTTGGCCCGGCGGGGCGTCAGCCCGCTTTGACCTCGGCGGCGGCAGCGGCCATGAACTCGTCCATGTTCCGCCGGATCTGGTGGTCGGACACGTCCACGCCCTTGGCATCGAAATCGCCGCGCAGCTTGCGGAACACGTCCTCGTCGCCGGCTTCATGCAGGTCGGCGACCACCACTTCCTTGGCATAGGCCTGGGCGTCCTCGCCCGAGAGACCAAGCTTCTCCGCCGCCCAGAGGCCGAGCTTCTTGTTGCGGCGGGCGACGGCCTTGAAGCGGGTCTCCTCGTCGAGCGCGAAGCGCTTCTCGAACCCTTCCTCGCGCTTGTCGAACGTGGTCATGGCACCCCTCTTCCTGGCGAATGGGCGGCGGCGCGCCGCCCGGGATCGGTTTGCACGGCCCTGTGGCCGCACGCGCGCCTTGAATATCCTTCGCCTCACCTTAGATCAACGGTGGCGAGGCGCCGCTTCCTGTCGCGTCCCGCAGGTCCGGTCGGTGACGGCCGGGCGAGGGTGGCGTATTTGCCGCGGGCATGCACTTACGTTGTATTGCGCCGCCCGATCGGCTAGGGTCCGCACGGGCTTGGTATGAGCTGGCGACAGCCGTTCCGGTCCCGCCGAGGAGCGTCACACGAACGGAGCCTTGGCAAACCCATGGATTTCCTCAATCAGCGGTATATTCCCATGAGCCGCCGCCGCCGAATCTACGAAGGCAAGGCGAAAGTCCTCTATGAAGGACCTGAGCCCGGCACACTCATTCAGCACTTCAAGGACGATGCCACGGCCTTCAACGCGAAGAAGCACGAAGTCATCGACGGCAAGGGTGTGCTGAACAACCGGATCTCGGAGTATATCTTCTCCCGGTTGAACGACATCGGGGTGCCGACCCACTTCATCCGCCGGTTGAACATGCGCGAGCAGCTCATCCGCGAGGTGGAGATCATCCCGCTGGAAATCGTGGTGCGCAACGTCGCCGCCGGCTCCATCTCGACCCGTCTCGGGATCGAGGAAGGCACCCAGCTGCCGCGCTCCATCATCGAATTCTATTACAAGAACGATGCGCTCAATGACCCGCTGGTGTCGGAAGAGCACATCACCGCGTTCGGCTGGGCCAACACCCAGGAAATCGACGACATCATCGCCCTGGCGATCCGCGTCAACGACTTCCTGTCCGGCCTGTTCCTCGGCGCCGGCATCCGTCTTGTGGACTTCAAGATGGAATGCGGCCGCCTGTGGGAGAACGACATGATGCGGATCGTGGTGGCCGACGAGATCAGCCCCGATTCGTGCCGGCTCTGGGACATCAAGTCCAACGACAAGATGGACAAGGACCGTTTCCGCCGCGACATGGGCGGGCTGGTCGAGGCCTACAGCGAAGTGGCCCGCCGGCTTGGGATTCTCATGGAGAACGATCCGACCCAGGGCAAGGGCCCGGTTCTGGTCAAGTGAGGCTGTGAGCGAGGCCGGTGGAGTAGGGCATTGAGCCCTGTGGCCGAAAGATGCTAGGCGGGGGCCGGATCGGCCCCCGTTTTGCGTTGCAACGGATTGCTCCGCTTGCCGGCCCGGTCCACTCCCGCCCCGCCCGCATCCGCGTGGCGACGGGACAGGCAGAGAGCAGAAGGTGTCATGAAGGCAAAGCTGTCATGAAGGCCCGTGTGATCGTCACCCTGAAATCCGCGGTGCTCGACCCGCAGGGCAAGGCCATCGAGGGCGCGCTGCGCTCCCTCGGCGTCTCCGGCGTGCAGAGCGTGCGCCAGGGCAAGGTCTTCGACGTGGAGCTTGCCGGCAACGACCGCGCCGCCGCCGAGGGCGCCCTCAAGGATGCCTGCGACAAGCTCCTCGCCAACACCGTCATCGAGACCTACAAGGTCGAGTTCGCGGAGTAGTGATGCGACCGCGCGGAGTGATGTGACATGGGCGATATGCTAAAATGGCCGATACGGCTCAGCAGCGTCGCTCTCCCGAATGCCGGCTCGACCCTGCCTGCGCCCATTGAGAGATCATGAAACCAGCCGTCATCCTCTTCCCAGGCTCCAACCGTGAGCAGGACGCGGTGCGCGCGCTCCGCCTTGTCGCCGGCGCCAAGCCGCAGGTGGTCTGGCACGCCGAGCACGAACTGCCGAACGGCACCGACCTTGTGGTCCTGCCCGGCGGCTTCTCGTATGGCGACTATCTCAGGTGCGGCGCCATCGCGGCGCGCGCCAACATCATGGATGCCGTCCGTGCCCATGCCGCAAAGGGCGGCCTGGTGCTGGGCATCTGCAACGGCTTCCAGATCCTGTGCGAGGCGGGGCTGCTGCCCGGCGTGCTGGTGCGCAACGCGCGCCTGCGCTTCGTCTGCCGCGAGGTGCGCCTGAGAGTGGAGCGGGCCGACACGCCCTTCACCAAGGCCTATCGCAAGGGGGATCTCATCCGCGTCCCCGTCGCCCACGGCGAAGGCAACTACACCGCCGACGAGGCGACCATCGCCCGGCTGGAGACCGAGGGCCGCGTCGCCTTCCGCTATGCCCGCCGCGACGGGCAGATCGACGAGACGGATGGACCCAACGGGGCCATCAACGGCATCGCCGGGATCTATTCCGAGAAGTTCAACGTGCTCGGCATGATGCCGCACCCTGAAAACTACATCGAGCCGGAGATCGGCCCCACCGACGGCCGTGGCCTGTTCGAGAGCCTCGCCGGCGCCCTGAAGGCGGCGTAAAATGGCTTTGGACGCATGGCGGAATCTCGTCCGGAATAGCGGTCTTGCGGTTCCTGTTGCCGCATTGGGCGCCTGCGCGACGGTGCCGGCGGCGAACGCCCCGGAAGGTGCAGCTGCCGCGCCAAAGAAGACAGTGATCGCCATGGAATATGGACGGACCGCCGAGTCGGTGTCGCAGGAGGTCCGCCGGGCGGTGGCCGGGTGCTGGACGCGGGCGGGAGGGGTGCTCGGCGACTATGCTGTCAGCAAGAGTTCATCGAACTCGAGCCAGCACGTCATTGACAGCTGGGACATCGCCGAGAAGGCGTCCGGTCAGACGGAATCACAACTAGAAATTATCCGCATTCCTGACCGCCCCAGTGGCTACATCATCCGTCTAGTGGAGTTTGATCAGGATCCGGGGCTGACAAGTAAATTGCGGGCGGAGACCGCAAAGCTTGGGCGCGGGTCGCTGTGCTAGGGGCGGTGGGCGGAGCGACAGCGTCACGAGCGAACGCGGCGATCATCCGCCGGTAATGGAAGCAGACTGTGGTGCTGGCCGCAGCGCCTCAGGACAAGGACATCGGGCGACCCCGTTATGAACCTCATTCCCAATACGCCCCGCATCACTCCGGAGCTGGTGGCCGAGCACGGCCTGAAGCCGGAGGAGTATGAGCACTTCGTCAAGCTGATCGGCCGCGAGCCGTCGATCACGGAGCTCGGCATCGTCTCCGCCATGTGGAACGAGCATTGCTCCTACAAGTCGTCCAAGGTCTGGCTGCGCACCCTGCCCACCACAGGCAAGCGCGTGATCCAGGGCCCCGGCGAGAATGCCGGCGTGGTCGACATTGGCGACGGCCTCGCCGTCGTGTTCAAGATGGAGAGCCACAACCACCCCTCCTTCATCGAACCCTACCAGGGTGCGGGGACGGGCGTGGGCGGCATCCTGCGCGACGTGTTCACCATGGGCGCGCGGCCCGTCGCGGCGCTCAACTTCCTGCGCTTCGGCGATTGCCACAACGTGAAGACCCGTCGCCTGCTGGCCGGCGTGGTGGCCGGCATCGGCGGCTATGGCAACTCCTTCGGCGTGCCCACGGTGGGTGGCTCGGTGGGCTTCCACAAGCGCTACAATGGCAACATCCTGGTCAACGCCATGGCGGTGGGTATCGCCAGGACGGACGAGATCTTCTACGCGGCGGCCACCGGCGTCGGCCGCGCCATCGTCTATCTGGGCTCCAAGACCGGCCGCGACGGCATCCACGGCGCCACCATGGCCTCGGCGGAGTTCGGCGCGGATGCCGAGGAGAAGCGTCCCACCGTGCAGGTGGGCGACCCCTTCGCCGAGAAGCTGCTTCTTGAGGCCTGCCTGGAGATCATGAAGGCAGGCTGCGTGGTGGCGATCCAGGACATGGGCGCCGCCGGCCTCACCTGCTCCGCCGTGGAGATGGGCGCCAAGGGCGACCTCGGCGTGGAGCTGAACCTCGACGCCGTGCCCTGCCGCGAAACCGGCATGACCGCCTATGAGATGATGCTGTCGGAGAGCCAGGAGCGGATGCTCATGGTGATCGCCGATGGCAAGGAAGACGAGGCCGAGGCCATCTTCCGCAAGTGGGGCCTGGACTTCGCCATCATCGGCCATACCACCGACACGCTGCGTTTCGTGGTGAAGCACAAGGGTTTCGTGGAGGCGGACCTGCCTATCAAGGAACTGGGCGACGAGGCGCCGGAATATCGCCGCCCCTATGAGGAGCCCGCGCCGCGCCCGGTGATCGATCCGGCCGAGGTGCGCACCGGTGCCTCGGTGGCCGATGCGCTGGAACGGCTCATCGCCTCGCCTGACCTGTGCTCCAAGCGCTGGGTGTGGGAGCAGTACGACCATCTCATTCTCGGCAACACCGTGCAGCGCCCGGGCGGCGACGCGGCGGTGGTGCGCATCGAGGACGGGCCGAAGGCCCTTGCCCTCACCACCGATGTCACGCCGCGCTATTGCGAGGCGGGGCCGTTCGAGGGTGGCAAGCAGGCGGTGGCGGAGGCCTGGCGCAACCTCACCGCCGTTGGCGCGACCCCCATCGCGGTCACCGACAACCTGAATTTCGGCAATCCCGAGAAGCCGGAGATCATGGGCCAGTTCGTGGCCTGCGTGAAAGGCATCGGCGCCGCCTGCGAGGCGCTCGACTTCCCCGTCGTGTCGGGCAATGTCAGCCTCTACAACGAGACCAACGGCAAGGGGATCCTGCCCACGCCGGCCATCGGCGGCGTCGGCCTGATCGAGGATCTCGACCAGACCATGACGCTTGCCTTCAAGGCGGCGGGGGAGCCCGTCCTCCTCGTCGGCAAGACTCAGGGCTGGCTCGGCGCCTCGGCCTTCCTCGCCACCGTCTGCGAGCGGGAGGAGGGGGCGCCGCCTCCGGTCGACCTCATCGCCGAGAAGCGCAACGGTGACTTCGTGCGCGGCCTTATCCGCGACGGCATCGCCACCGCGGTGCACGACGTGTCGGATGGCGGCCTGCTGGTGGCCATCGCCGAGATGGCCATGGCCGGGCATGTGGGCGCCTCCCTGGAAGCCCCGCCCGCCGGCCTTGATCCCTACGCCTGGTGGTTCGGCGAGGACCAGGCGCGCTACGTGGTCACGGTTCCCTCCGGCCAGAGCGCCGAGGTGATTCACAAGGCCGAGATGGCGGGCGTCCCCATGGCGAAGATCGGCAAGACCGGCGGGGATCGCTTGATCCTGCCGGACGACCGCTCGATAGTCGTGGAAACGCTGCGCGACCGGCACGAGACGTGGTTGCCCATCTATATGGGGGCGTCGTCCTGATCCGGGACGCCCGATTTGCAAGGATCCCGTGACCATGCCCATGAACGCCCGCGACATCGAGCAGCTCATCAAGGAGGCGCTGCCCGACGCGACGGTGGTGATCGAGGATCTCGCCGGCGACGGCGATCACTACGCCGCGCGCATCGTCTCCGAAGCGTTTCGCGGCAAGAGCCGGGTCCAGCAGCACCAGATGGTCTATGCCGCCCTCAGGGGGAACATGGGCGGGGTGCTGCATGCCTTGGCGCTGCAGACGTCGGCGCCTACCGCCGATTGATTCTCCGCATCGGGTGCAGCGTCTGGCTATTTGCGGGTGGCGGTAATTGCGTGTGACTGTGGGTGTCTTCCCGAAGGAGAGCCCCATGTCCATGCCCCGCACCTGGTATCGCGCCTGCGCCGCCGGTCTGCTTCTCGTCCTTGCCGGCGCTCCGGCCGTCGCGGACTCCCCCAACGGGGTGAAGACCCTCGCGCCCGAAGGTGCAATCAAGCCGACCGGCACCTGGAACCTCGGCACGCGCGCGGGTGACTTCGTGTTCGTCGCCGGCATGCGCGGGATCGATCCGGCGACCAACGCCCTCGTCCAGGGCGACGAGGCGCGGGTGCGCCAGGCGTTCCGGAACATGGAGCTGATCGCAAAGTCCGAAGGCGCCAGCCTGCAGGATTCGGTGCGCCTCGTGGTCTACGTGACCGACATGTTTCGCTTTCGCCCGATCGTGAACAAGGTGCAGGAGGAATTGTGGGGCAAGGGTCCGTATCCGCCGCGCACCATCATCGAGGTCGATCGCCTGAACCAGGACGACATCGTCGAGGTGGAGGGCACCTTCTACGCGCCGCGCAAATGAGCCTCCGGGTGGGCCAGGCGCGGCCCGCCCGGGCTGCTCCGCCCCGGGGGCAGTGACCCCGTGACCCTTGCGCTTTGCGCCGCGAAGGCCGATCTTTGACCCATAGGGCCCTCCTTTGCCGGCCCGCCAGCTTGGAATTTGACCTATGAGCATTCGCGAAGACATCGACGCCATCGTGAAGTCGGGTGACGTGGTCCTGTTCATGAAGGGCACGCCCCAATTCCCGCAGTGCGGCTTTTCCGGCCAGGTGGTGCAGATCCTCGATCACGTCGGCGTGCCCTTCAAGGGCGTGAACGTGCTCGAGAACGACGGCATCCGCCAGGGCATCAAGGACTATGCCAACTGGCCGACCATTCCCCAGCTCTACATCAAGGGCGAGTTCGTGGGCGGCTGTGACATCGTCCGTGAGATGTTCCAGTCGGGCGAACTGCTGCCGATGCTCGAGGAAAAGGGTGTCGCCCTGCGCGACCGCGCCGTCGGCTGAACCGCGCTGAGAGACGGATGAAAGCGTGAGCGTGTCCGAAGCCCAGCCTCCGGCGCCGCTTGCGCTGAAACTCGCGATCGCGCTCGGCCTTGTCATCAATGCCGGCCTCGCCGCGCTCCTCATTGGCATCTCCGGGTTCGTCTTCGGCGGCCCGGAGGGTGCGCGGGGAGAAGCGTCAGCCGTTCTGGGATGGGGATCGACCCTCGCCATCTGCCTGCTGTCGCCGGCCCTGGGGCTGTGGATGTGGCGTCGCAACCGGCGCGATCTGGCGCTGGCCATGATGTGGCTGCCGCCGCTGGCGTTCCTGGTGGGCGTGGTCGCGGTCTTCTGAGGCTCAGGCGCCTGCTCGTCTCCCGGCGTGGCCGTCCCGTTGCTGCGCGCCACATGCGCGACTGCCCACCCTATCAGGTGTTCCACCCCATCAGGTGTTCCACCCCATCAGGTGTTTCTTTCAGGATCGGGATGGCCGGCATCGTGCATGAACACGGCTGTCCGGGTGCAAGTGGGCGGGTTCAAGTGCCTGGGTGCAAGTGCCCGGGTGCGAGCGCGCAAGGCGCGGCGCGGATAGACCAGCGCACATAGAAAAATGATCGGGCGCGGGCCCGACCAGAACAATCATGCGAATGAAGCGGCCCCCGATGGGGGCTGCTCGCCCCGCTCAGGCCCGGCCGAACACCCGGGTGAAGATCGTATCCACGTTCTTCAGGTGATAGCCGAGATCAAACTTCTCGTTGATGTCGTCTTCCGAGAGGTACTTGCGCACGTCCGGATCGGCCAGGAGGAAGGTGCGGAAGTCGCCTTCGCCGCGCCAGACGCGCATGGCGTTGCGCTGCACGAGGCGATAGCTGTCCTCGCGGCTCGCACCCTTCTGGGTGAGGGCGAGCAGGACGCGCTGGGAGTGGATGAGGCCTCCCAGCTTGTCCATGTTCTTCTGCATGTTGTCCGTGTGGACCACCAGCTTGTCCATCACGCCGGTGAGGCGGGACAGGGCGAAGTCCAGCGTCACGGTGGAATCCGGGCCGATCATGCGCTCCACCGAGGAGTGGGAGATGTCCCGCTCGTGCCACAGGGCCACGTTCTCCAGCGCTGGTGTCACATAGGCGCGCACCATGCGGGCAAGGCCCGTGAGGTTCTCGGTGAGCACCGGGTTGCGCTTGTGCGGCATGGCCGAGGAGCCCTTCTGCTCGGGCGAGAAATATTCCTCCGCCTCCAGCACTTCGGTGCGCTGCAGGTGACGCACCTCGGTGGCGAGCCGTTCCACCGACGAGGCGACAACGCCCAGCACCGCGAAGAACATGGCGTGCCGGTCGCGCGGGATCACCTGGGTGGAGACCGTCTCCACCTGAAGCCCCATCTTTTCCGCCACATGGGCTTCCACACGCGGATCCACGTGGGCATAGGTGCCCACCGCGCCGGAAATGGCGCAGGTGGCGACCTCGGCGCGGGCGGCCACCAGCCGGGCGCGGGAACGCTGGAACTCGGCCGCGGCGATGGCCAGCTTGATGCCGAAGGTGGTGGGCTCGGCGTGGATGCCGTGGGAGCGGCCCACCGTGGGCGTGAGCTTGAACTCGAACGCCCGGCGCTCCAGCACGGCGAGCAGCTTGTCCACGTCGGCGATGAGCAGATCGGCGGCGCGCGCGAGCTGCACGGCGAGGCAGGTGTCGAGCACGTCGGACGAGGTCATCCCCTGGTGCACGAAGCGCGCCTCGGGGCCCACGAACTCGGACAGGTGGGTGAGGAAGGCGATGACGTCGTGCTTCACGTCCCGCTCGATCTCGTCGATGCGGTCCACGTTGAACTCGGCCTTGCCGCCCAGTTCCCAGATCTTGGCCGCGGCCTCCTTCGGCACGATGCCAAGCGCCGCCATGGCATCGGCGGCATGGGCCTCGATCTCGAACCAGATGCGGAAGCGGGTTTCGGGCGACCAGATGGCGGCCATTTCGGGCCGGCTGTAACGGGGGATCATTGCGGTGCTCGTGAAATCTCAGGTCAGGCGAGGGCTCTAGCAGAAAGGCGCCCTGGGGGGTAGCCGCCGGGGCGCGCTTCTGCCGGACGGGAGTCTCATGCCTCCGGGTCGACGGCGCGGATGCGCCGGGCCAGCGGCATCAGGAACAGGGGCAGCAGGTAGATGGGAAACTGCGCCACGGCCACGTAGAGCCACGTCTCGGGGGGCAGCACGGCGCCGGTGGCGGCCACCATCACCGAAATGTTGCGATGCCCGGCGGCGAACCCCACCATCAGCGCGTCGCCGGCCCCGATCCGCCGGAACAGCAGCGCCGTCACCCCGAGAGCGCCAAGGGACAGGGCGAACGCCACCGCGAGGAGCCCCGCCACGAAACCTGGATCGGCGATGAACCACGCCGTCACCCCGTCCATCAGCCCCACCGCGAGCAGGGCCAGCAGCAGCACGTTCAGGCCGTCGAGATGGGCGCGCCACAGGGCGACGCGCCCGGGGGTGGCAAAGGCGCGCAAGGCAAGCCCCGCCGCCGCGGTGCCGCCGAGCACCGCCCCGAGGCGCACCGCCAGCCCCAGCGCGTCGAGCTGGAGGGCGCCGTGGGAGAAATGCGCGACCAGCAGCGGTGCCGAGAGGGGCGTCAGCACCATGGCGCCCACCATCACCGCCAGCACGAGGCGGGGATCAAGCCCCAGCAGCAGCGCGAAGGCGGGGGCGGACATGATCGGCGGGGCGCAGGCCTGCATCAGCAGCGCGAGCGTGACGCCCGAGGGCTCGCCCATGGCCGAAGTGACGGCCCCCAGCGCCAGCGGCAGAGCGAGCATGCTCCATGCGACGGCGAGGAGCGCGACGCCCGTGCGCCGCGCGCTGAACGTGCCGGAAAGGTCGGTGCGCAGGAAGGCGAGGGTGAGCAAGGCCAGGATGGTCGCGACGATGAGCGGCTTCGCCACCGCCGCGAGCGGCGGCAAGGCGAGGCCGATGAAGACGCTCGCCGCCACCGCCGGCGCGCTCCAGCGGCCGAGGGTGGCAAGGGCGCGGGAAAGAAGGAAGAACAAGGACATGGGCGGCGCGGCCGCTTTCCTGGCATGGTTCGAGCGAGAGGACGCTCTAGAACAGTTTCGCGGTTCTTGGAATCGCGAAACTGTTCCAAGTCTTTGGTTTGACGCATTTTCCTTAGCCGAACCGGCGTCGGTTCCGCATGAGGATGCTCTGGCCGCCGGGAGGGGCGGGGAGGAAGGCGCGGCGCGCGTTCGGGCGTCACCGCCGCTTGCGCCGATCCGTGGTCGCGTCGATGAGGATGCCGCGGGAAACTGCGCTGCGCCCGAACTTGGCGCGCAGCTCGTCCATGGCGCTCTCGGCGGCCTTGAGGCGCTGCGTCGTCGTGTCGACGAGGTCCGCCGGATCGGCCTCGGAGATGGGGCCGAGGTCCGAAACCCCGACGCCGATGAGGCGGAACAAGGTGCCGTCTGTTTCCTTTGCCAGCAGATCGTGGGCGACCCCGTGAATCCGTGCGGCGAGACAGGTGGGGGCCTCCAGCGTGCGCGAGCGGGTGCGCAGGCGAAAGTCGGCTGTCTTCAGCTTCAGCGTCACCGACCTGCCGGCGATCCCGGCGCGCTTCAGGCGGTCGCTGACTTCCTCGGCGAGGGCGTAGAGCGTCTGCTCCAGCGGGCGCGGGGCGCCGATGTCCTTGTCAAAGGTGGTCTCGGCGGAGACGCTTTTCGCCTCCCGCTCCGGCTCCACCTTGCGGGCATCGATGCCGAAGGCAAGGCGCGACAGGCGCAGTCCCTCGGCGCCGTAGCGCCGGGCGAGGTCCGCCGGATCGGCGCGCTGGAGGTCGGCAATGTGGTGGAAGCCGTCCCGCGCCAGCTTCGCCCCGAAGGCCGCGCCCACGCCCCAGATGAAGGTGACCGGGCGCGGGGCGAGGAAGGCGGCCGCCTCTTCCTGCCCGAGGACCGAGAAGCCGCGCGGCTTGTCGAGGTCGGAGGCGATCTTGGCCATGAACTTGTTGGCGGCGAGCCCCACCGAGATCGTGATGCCGATGTCCTGCTCCACCCGCCGGGCAAAGCGGGCGAGGGTGCGGGCGGGGCTCGCCCCGTGCAGCGCATCGGTGCCGGAGAGATCGAGGAAGGCCTCGTCGATGGAGAGCGGCTCCACCAGCGGGGTGAGCTGCTGCATGAGCGCGCGCACCTGCCGGCCCACCGTCCTGTACTTCTCCATGTTCGGCTTCACCACCACGGCCTCGGGGCACAGGGCCAGCGCCTTGAACATGGGCATCGCCGAGCGCACCCCATGGATGCGGGCGATGTAGCAGGCGGTGGAGACCACGCCGCGCTTGCCGCCGCCGATGATCAGCGGCACGTCGGCGAGGCTCGGGTCGTCGCGCTTTTCCACTGCGGCGAAGAAGGCATCGCAATCCACGTGCGCGATGGCGAGCCGATGCAGCGCCGGGTGGCGCACGATGCGCGGACCGCCGCAGGCCGGGCAGCGCGCGCCGTGGGGCACGTCGGCGAGGCAGTCGCGGCAGAAGCCGGGGGCGAAGGTCACGGGCGGCGCTCCGTGCACGAGGCGCTACATGGGGCGGCGCACCGTGGCGTCGGGGTCCGCGTGCGGGGCGAGGATATCGTGGGCGCCGGCCACATGCCTGGGGTCGAGCCCCTGCTCGGCGGCGAAGGCGAGCAGCATCGGCTCATCGGAAAGGATGAAGGCGAGGACGCCGGCGCCGAAGTCCCGCCGCGCCGCCGCATCCCGCAGGGTGGCGGGGCTCAGGCCGGTCTCGGAAAGGAATCGCACCAGGCGCTCGCCGTCGGCGGCGATGAAGGCGAGGGCCGAGACCGCCACGTCCTGCGCCGCGTCGCGCTGCGCCTTGAGGCCTCTCGGTTTGTCCTGAATGGGCATTTGCGCTTCCGCAAGGAATGAGCTCTAGCTGTGCTCCCATTCCAGCACGTTCCGGGCTCCCTTAGAAGCCGGCGGGTTCCGGGCCGCCGCCCGAGGAGAAAGCGCGATGGCCAAGACGGTGATGATCGTGGAGGACAACGAGCTCAACATGAAGCTCTTCCATGACCTCCTCGAAGCCCACGGCTACCGCACGGTGGAAACGCGCTCGGGGGTGGAGGCGGTGGATCTTGCCCGCGCCCACCGGCCCGACCTCATCATCATGGACATCCAACTGCCGGAGATTTCCGGCCTCGACGTGACACGCAAGCTGAAGGCGGACCCGGAGCTGAGGGCGATTCCCGTGGTGGCGGTGACCGCCTTCGCCATGAAGGGCGACGAGGAGCGCATTCGCGCCGGCGGCTGCGAGGCCTACCTGTCCAAACCCATTTCGGTGGCCAAGTTCCTGGAGACGGTGCGCCAGTTCGCCGGCGGGTGAGGCGCCGTTCCTCCGGCCGGCCTATCCCAAAGATCAGCCGGCTCGGTAGCGAATCAGCGGCTTTTCCTTTTTCGGCGTTGTGCTAGTCTTCGTGCCTTGCAGATGTGAAGCAGGAGACACGCGGTCCCGGTTGGAGCGCGGTTTTGGAGCCGTGCCGGTTCGGCCTTGGTGTCTTCTGGTTCTTGACAACCCTACGGAGTGCTCAGGTCCGCCGCATCTCCTGGGTCCGTGGGGTTTGGCCGGTGGGTGAGCTTTGCGGGAGGCCTCCCCGCTTGCTCCCCACCGGTCATCCACATCCGCTTCATCTCACATCCCACTCCATCGTGATTGCAGGCCTGCCGGGGCAGGTCGCGGCGCGCGGTCGCGCGCAAAAGAAAAGGGCGCCTTGCGGCGCCCTGGTCAGTCACGATGAAAATCAGTCACGATGAACAAGCAATGGCGCGGCGCCTTGCGACGCCGCAGCAGCTCACTTGATCTTGGTCTCGCGGAACTCGACGTGCTTGCGCGCCACCGGATCGTACTTCTTCAGCACCAGCTTGTCGGTCTTGGTGCGGGAGTTCTTCTTGGTGACGTAGAACACGCCCGTATCCGCGCTGGACAGGAGCTTGATCTTGATGGTTGCAGCCTTGGCCATGTCTTGATCCCTGGGTGCCGCGAGCGGCGCGCGAACCGTGAGGTTGCGAAAAGAAGAACGGACGCGCTGCCGGGCAGGCGGCTCGTGGGCGCGGAAACTCTCTCAAGCCGCCCGGAATGTCAAGTGGCGGCCCTCGCCCGCAGGGAGAGCCGGGCCGCCACCACCACCGCGTAGAGGCCGAGCATGGCGGTGATGACGAAGGCGAAGCCGTAGGGATTGTAGAGGTTCATGCCGAAGCCCGCCAACGGCGGCCCGACGATGAGGCCCACCGAGTAGAGCATTACGAAGGCCGCATTCGCCGCCGCGAGGTCCGCCCCGTGGAATCGCTCGCCGAGATGGGCGAGGCCCACCGTATAGAGTGAGCCCACCACCCCGGTGGCGAGGAAGATCATGACGAGGAACAGCGGGCTGGACACCTGCACGAAGGGCAAAGCGAGGGATCCCAGCGCGCCGCCGATGGAGCAGACGAGCAGCAGGAGCCGCCGGTCCACCTTGTCGCTGATGAGGCCGAGGGGAATCTGGAACGCCACGTTGCCCAGCACCGCCGCCGTGAGCAGCAGCGAGGCGCTGGTCTCGGCCATGCCGAGGCGCAGGCCGTAGAGCGGCAGGAAGGTCATCACGGCGGTTTCGATGGCGCCGAAGACGAGGGCGGCGAGTATCGCGGACGGCGAGCGGCGCACGAAGGTCAGCACGCCATGATGGTCCTCGTCGTGGATGCGCGGGGTGATGCCGTGGGCGAGCAGGATGGGCACGGCCCCGAGGCATAGCACCGCCGCCCCTGCGAGGTAGGGGTGCCAGCCCGAGGCGCCGAGCACGCTCAGGATCCCCGGGCCCATCGCCGCGCCGATGGAGAGCGCGGTGGCATAGATGCCCATGATGAGCCCGCGCCGGTTGGGCGGGGCGAGGGTGTTGATCCAGAACTCGCTCACCGCGAACAGGATGCACAGTGCCGCGCCGAAGGCGAAGCGCAACGGAAACCACATGAGGAAGGAGGGCGCCGCCTTGAAGCCGATGAGGCTCGTCGCGGCGATGAGGATGGCACCCACCAGCAGCGCCCGCATGCCCGCCTTGCGCACCAGCAGCGGCACGAACGGCGCCGTGAGGATGGTGGCGACACCCGCCACCGCGGTGTTTACCCCGATCCAGGTGCTGGAGATGCCACGGCCCTCGAGTTCCAGGGCCAGCAACGGGATCGAGAGGCTGATACCCACTCCCACCACCGTGATGGCGGAAATGGCGGCCGTGATGGAGGCCGTGCGGCTCATGTGGCCGAGGGGCCTGTCGGGTGCATGCATCAGGGGCGATCAGTCGAGGAGGCTGCGGACAAAGCGCCCGTGCTGCATCGAATAGAAGGGAACCGGCAGGCGCGGGCCGAAACCGGCGTCGATGCGGCCGGCGACTTCCTCCAGCACCACGCGGGTGACGGTCGGAAGGTCCTCCTTCTCCGTCTCCGCAAAGGTGAGCCAGCGCAGCTCGATCAGCTCGGACTCTGCCCCACCAGGCCGGGGACTTCATCGCATACCGCCCCCGCATCGGCGGCGAAGAAGCGGGTGTCGAACCGCCTGGGCCGTCGCGGCGGGGTGATGGCGCGCGCCACGTAGGTGAGCGCGCCCAGGTCGGGAAACACGCCGCGCTCCTCGAAGACGCTCCAGTCGGTGGAAGGCGCTTCCGGGGCGCCGAGCTCCCTGGTGCCGATGAGCAGGCCGGTTTCCTCATACATCTCGCGGATCGAGGCGGCGGCGAGGCCGCGGGCGCGGGTCAGGGTGGGACGCTGCACGCGCGTCATCAGCCGGCGCTCGCTGTCCGGGTCGAGCACGCCATAGACGGGCATGGCCCTGTCGGCCTTCTCGAGCCGTCCGCCGGGAAAGACGAACACGCCGGGCATGAATTTCAGCTTGGGATGGCGTCGGCCCATGAGAACGCGGGGGCTCTTGCCCTTGCGGTCGATGAGGATCAGCGTCGCGGCGTCGTTGGGCCGGACATTGGGCCAGTCCTGCCGGCGCTCGGCATTGGTGAGGCGTGTGGCGAAGTCGGTCATGATCTCAGCGGATGGGTCGGACGGCGCGGACGACGGGCTTCACTCCGTCGGGCGGAGCCTCCCGCTCCTCGCTTGCGGGATCGAAGCCGTGCATGCGCAGGGCCCATTGCAGGTTTACCAGCATGCCCTTCAGGGGCGGCAGGAGCGCGAGGCACAGCCCGAGCGTCAGCGGCAGCCACAGCGACAGGTGCACCCAGAGCTCGGGACGGAAGAGCTCCTCCACCAGCACCATCAGCGGGACCACGATATGCCCGACCACGAAGATGACGGCATAGGGCGGGGCATCGTCGGCCCTCTGGTGGTAGAGCTCCTCGGCGCATTTCGGGCAGTAGGGCGCCACCTTGATATAGCTGGAAAAAAGGCTGCCCTGGCCGCAGGCGGGGCATAGGCAGCGGGCGCCGCGCAGGAGCGCGGCCGGTAGCGGCCGGGATTGAGCGGGAGGCTCCACCGACGCGTCGAGGCGCGCCGCCTCCGCCGCCTCGGCGGCGGAGGCGGGCAGGCTCTTGGTCACCGTCATGCTCGTCGGTGTCGTCACGCTCGATCTCTCATGGACGCGATCGCCCTTTTCCCGGCCGGCCCTTGCCGGTGGTCCTCCCGCCTGCTCCGGCGGGCGGGCCCCCATTTCCCCTCCCGGTCTGCACCGGATACGGCTTCGCGCCGCCGCGCCGACCAGATCCCGAACGTCCGCGAGGTCCCTTTACATAGGAGCCTTCGGTGAGAAGCTCAAACCGGAGCGCACCCGCCACCGGCGCGGCCTCCACCAGCTTGACCTCCACCCGGTCGCCGATGCGGTGCATTTCGCCTGTCCGCTCGCCTACCAGCCCCTGACGGGTTTCGTCGAAGCGGTAATAGTCCTGGCCCAGGGTCGAGGCAGGAATGAAGCCGTCCGCCCCGGTCTCGTCGAGCGCGACGAAGAGTCCCGCCTTGGTGGCCCCGGTCACCCGACCCTTGAAGACCGCGCCGATCTGGTCGGCCAGATGGTGGGCGATGAGGCGGTCCACCGTCTCCCGCTCCGCCGCCATGGCGCGGCGCTCGGTCACGGAGATGGCGGCCGCCACCTCGCCGAGGCTCGCCGGGGTGGCGTCGTCCGGCAGGCCGTCCGTGCCGAAGTCCATGGCGCGCACGAGGCCGCGATGCACCACGAGATCGGCGTAGCGGCGGATCGGCGAGGTGAAATGGGCGTAGCGGCGCAGGTTCAGGCCGAAATGGCCATAATTCTCGGCGGAATACTCCGCCTGCGACTGGCTGCGCAGGATCACCTGGTTGACCAGCGGCGCGGTGTCCGTATCGCGCACCTGCTCCAGGATGCGGTTGAAGTGGGAGGGGCGCACCGCGTCGATCTTCGGCAAGGCGATGTCGAGGGTCTTCAGGAAATCCCGCAGGTTGGAGATCTTTTCCAGCGAGGGGCCGTCATGGACGCGGTAGATGAGGGGGGTCTTCCTCTCCTCCAGCGTCTCCGCCGCGGCCACGTTGGCGAGGATCATGAACTCCTCGATGAGGCGGTGCGCGTCGAGCCGGTCGGGCACCACCACCTTGTCCACCGTGCCGTCTTCCTTCAGCAGGATCTTGCGCTCGGGCAGGTCGAGGTCGAGGGGCTGGCGGTTGTCCCGTGCCTTCTTGACGCAGGCGTAGGCGGCATAAAGCGGCTTCAGCACACCCTCGACCAGCGGGTCGGTCACATGGTCGGTGCGGCCCTCGATGGCATCCTGCGCCTGGGCATAGGCCAGCTTGCCCGCCGAGCGCATGAAGATGCGGTGAAAGGTGTGCCCGCGCTTGCGGCCGTCCTGGCCGATCACCATGCGCACGGCCAGCGCCGGCCTGTCCTCCTTCGGGCGCAGCGAGCACAGATCGTTGGAGATGCGCTCGGGCAGCATGGGCACCACCCGGTCCGGGAAATAGACCGAATTGCCGCGGACCAGCGCCTCCCGGTCCAGCGCCGAGCCCGGCCGCACATAGGCCGACACGTCGGCGATGGCCACGGTGACGACGAAGCCGCCGTCGTTGTCGGGATTGTCGTCCGGCACGGCGTGGACCGCGTCGTCATGGTCCTTGGCGTCCGGCGGGTCGATGGTGACGAGGGGAAGGTCCCGCCAGTCCTCGCGGCCGCGCACCGTCGCCTTCCTCGCCGCCTCGGCGTCCTTCAGCACCGAATCGGGGAAGACGTGGGGGATGGCGTGGGCGTGGATGGCGATGAGACTCACCGCCTTCTCGCTCTTCATCGAGCCGAGGCGCTCCTTAACCCGTGCCGTGGGCAGGCCGAACACGCGCTGGCGCGTGAGCTCGACGGTGACGAGGTCGCCGTCCTCCGCCTCCTGCTCGGCGCCGGGCGGCACTTGCAGCTCGCGGCCGAGGGATTTCTTGTCGATGGGGATGATGCGCCCGCCCCCGTGGGGCGCCGCGCGGAAGATGCCGAGGGTCTGCCGGCGCGCCTTCTCCAGCACCTTGATGACGCGGCCCACATGGGGAACCGCGTGCTCGATGGAGCCTTCCACGATCCGCAGCAGCACCCGGTCGGACAGGCCCGGCGCGGGGCCGGCGGCCCGGCGCGGTCCGTTGCGGGGCACCTGGACGAGAATGGTGGGGGCCTCGCCGTGGGCCTCGCTGTCCCATTCCACCGGGACGGCGATCAGCTCGCCGTCCGCATCGCGCGAAACGATGTCCGCCAGCACCACGCCGGGCAGGGCGCCGGGCACGTGCAGGCGGCGGTGGCGTCGGTCCACGTTGCCTTCTTCGGACAGGTCGCGCAGCAGGCTCTTCAGCTCGAGCTTCTGCTCGGCATTGAGGCCGAAGGCGCGGGCGATCTCGCGCTTGCCCACCTCGCCACTCTGGGAGGCGATGAAGGCGAGTACCTGCTCCTTCGTCGGCATCGCGCCGGTGGCGTGCGGGGCGACGACGAGCGCCTCGCTGCGCGCGCGCTCCGCCGCGTCCCGGCGGGCGGCGCGCGTTTTACCGGCGCGGCCCTTCTCGGTGCGGGATTTCGGGGAACGCGTGGGCGGCGTGGTGGGGCGCTTCGGCAATGGACCTGTCCGTTTGCCGGAACGCTACCCGGAACGCGCGCCGCGGGCTAGAGCGCGATCCGTCCGGATGCAGAACGCTGAGTTCCCGTTCGGACGGTGAGGCGCCCTCCATCTCATTGGAAAACGCCGCAAGGGCGCCGACCAAGCCCGCCTATCGGTTGCGCATGCTGGTCTTGCGTACCCTGGTATTCTGGGGAATGCCGAGCACGCCCTTCACGCCGCCGATGATGCCGCCCGTGAAGCCGCCGACGGTGCCACCCACGACCGCGCCAACCGGACCCGCGGCCTTGTTTCCGACCGCTGCGCCCTGCTGCGCGCCGCGAACGACGCCCTGCGCATCGGCGCTGCCGGCCACACATGCGAGGGCGAGGCCGATGCTGCCGGCCAGGATGAGATGTCTCATGGTTGAACCTCCCTGTCTGGCGGTTCAACCCGGAGCCGGGTCGGTGGTTCCGGAACGGAACGGGGCGCGTCCACCGGATGATTCGTCCATCAGGCGAGACCCGGATCACGCTCCAGGGCCGATCGACCTTCAGTGTCCGCGTTTTCTTCGGCCGCCGTCATGGCCGGGACAAGCCCGGCCGTGACGGCGGTGCAGGAGGGCGCCGGTCGATCTGAATGTCGATCCGCTCTACCGCGCGACGGCGTTCTTGTAGACGAAGCCGCGCTTGTCGCCTGCCGACACCTCGCACCAGGATTTGCAGGAATATAGCGTCACCTTCGTTCCCTCGCCCAGCGTGCCGATCGCCGAGGCGGACCGACGCGGGCCGGATCGCAGCGTCACGGCCATGCGGATGCGGGCGGAACGGCTATCCGCCTCCTGTGCCGATGCGGGGCGTGGCGCCGGCAGGGGGACGGCGGTCGCTGGCGGATCGGTCTGCGGGACCGTGGTGTCGGCTTCGGCCACGACCGTTTCCTCGGGCGTGTCGGCCGCTTCGCCGGACAGGGGCTCGAGGAAGGCGGGGCGGGCGAAGTCCGCGGCGGTAGGGGCCGGATCGGCTGCCGGCGCGTCGGGGACGGCAGAGCCCGGTCCCGGGGCGGCAGAAGACGCCGGTGGCGCGAGGGCGGAGGCGGCCGCAGCGGCGCGCCGGGCAAGACTTTCGCTGTCCGCCTTTTCGCCGGCGGTCCTTTCCCTGGCGGGCTTTTCGTTGCTTGCCCTGAACGGCGTGACCACGGGTGCGATCGCGGCCTCGGTGCGGCGCGGGTCGGCGCGAACGGGGGCATGGACACCCGCACCCGGAGCCATGGCATGCAAAGCGAGGAGCCCGCCCGTGCCGAGAATGAGCACGGCGGTCGACACGGCGAGCACGCGCCAAAGAATGGTCCCGTCTCCCCGCCTTTTCCTGGCGCTGCGGGCGCGTGGCCGGGTGCCGATGCGGGGGCGCGCCATATAGCCGGGCTCAAGGTGGCCGGATCGCCGGCGAACCGGGTCGTTGTCCTGCAGCAGCTCCCTCACGGATGGCGGATCATGTGGCGGATCATGGGCCACGCGATCCGCGGAACCGGCAACGTCGTCCCTGAAATCATCGGTGCGCCTAAGGGCGCGCTGGAGGCCAGCCATGCATTCACCTCCCCGCCAATCTACCACTCGAGAGTAGGTGTAGACTTTAAAGTTGCAAATCCATGAACCCCGGAGGCGTCACGGAGAAATTCGGATCGTTTCGCTCTTTCATTTGCCAGCAAAACAGCCATGAGGCGGCGGACAGTGAAGGTTGATTGCGGCCGATATTTGCCCGAATGGTAGGTAGCCGGCAGCGCGGCGGGGCAGGCGCGCGCCGGCCTCGCCCGCCGCCGGGCATCGACGACGATGCGAACGGCCACGTTCTCAGGCATGCTGGTGCGGTACCCTACGGGAGGAGGCGATCCATGTTCGACCCCACGACCCTGACCGGCATTCACACCTGGATCAGCCTGTTCGCCATCGCCGCGGGCATCCCGGCGCTGGCCGGGCTGATCCGCGGCGAAGCGCCCACTTTGTGGCAGGGACTCTTCCTGATCCTCGCCTTTCTCACCAGCGCAACGGGCTTTCTCTTTCCTTTCAATGGGATACTGCCGTCGCACGTGGTCGGCGCCGTCGCGCTTCTGGTGCTCGTCCCCGCCGCTTATGCCTGGATCGGCCCGCATCTGGCCGGGCGGTGGCATTCGATTTATGCCGGAACCGTGGTCGCCAGCCTCTATTTCCTCGTCTTCGTCGCGGTCGCCCAGGCCTTTGCCAAGATTCCCGCCCTGAAGGCGGCGGCGCCGACCCAGAGCGAGCCCCCTTCGCGGTGGCGCAGGGCGTGGTGCTGCTGGTCTTCGTGGTGCTGGGCGTGGTTGCGGTCCGTGGCCGCGCCGCCACCCGGCGCGCCTGAGCCGGCGTCAGCGTCCCGGCGCGTGCCACCACGTCTCCGGCAGGGTGCCGTAGAGGGCCGGACGGGCCGGTCGCTCGATCCGGGTCCAGCGCGCGAGCCACTGGCCGGGCGTGTGGAACAGGGGCACCGCGTAGGCGCCGGAAATGAGCAGGCGGTCGAGGACCCGCGCGGCGGCGACGTAGTCGTCCTCGTCCTCGGCGGCGAGAAGGGCGGCGATGGCGGCGTCGATGGCGGGAGACTTCGCGCCCATATAGTTGCGCGTGCCCGGCGTGTCGGCAGCGGCGGCGCCGAAATAGAAGGCCTGCTCGTTGCCGGGCGACAGCGACTGGCCCCAGGCGAAGGGCACCATGTCGAAGTCGTAGGCGGAACGTCGCGCGTCGAACTGCACCGAATCCACGAACCGCACCTGCGCGGTGATGCCGGCGCGCTTCAGCTGGCTCGCATAGGCCAGCGCGAGGCGCTCCTGTTCGCGCGTCGCCACCATGATCTCGAAGGCGAACGGGGCGCCGCTGCCCTGTTGCACCAGGCCGCCTTTCCTTAATTCCCATCCCGCCGCTCCAAGCAGGTCGAGGGCGCTGCGCAGGCGCGCGCGGTCGCGACCGGAACCGTCGGAAACCGGGGGGCGGTAGGTACCGGCGAGCACGTCCGGCACCACGGATCCGGGGAAGGGAGCGAGAAGGGCCAATTCGCGCGCATCCGCCTTCCGGCCGGAACTGGCGAGCACCGAGCCCTCGAAGAAGCTGCCGGTACGTTGGTAAAGCCCATGATAGAAGCTGCGGTCGAGCCATTCGAAGTCGAAGAGCTCGATGAGCGCGCGGCGCACCCTCTCGCCGGAGAAGATCGGGCGGCGGGTGTTGAAGACGAAGGCGGAGTAAGGCTTGGGCGTGCCCGTGGGGATCACTTCCCTGACCACCTGGCCGGAGCGGGTGGCGGGAAAGTCGTACCCGGTCTCCCAGCGGCCGGGGTCGTATTCGAAGCGCGCGTCCACGAGCCCCTTCTTGAAGGCCTCGAACTCCGTGTTGACGTCGCGATAATAGGTGAAGCGCACCTGGTCGAAATTGTAGAGGCCGCGATTGAACGGCTCGTCGCGGCCCCAATAGTCCGCCCGGCGCTCCAGGGTGATGGCGGAGCCCGCCTCCACGGCGCCGACCTTGTAGGGACCGGAGCCGACGAGCGAGGTGAGGCTCGTCTCCTCGAAGCGGTCCCGGTCGATGGTCGAGCGGTCGAAGACCGGCATCAGGCCCATGATGAGCGCCAGCTCCCGGTCCGGTTCGGCGAAGGTGAAGCGCACGGTGGCGGCGTCCGGCGCCTCGGCGCGGGCCACCTTGGCATAGTAGAGCCGGTGATTCGGGCGTCCCATGTCCCGCATCAGGGCGAAGGAGAAGAGCACGTCCGCGCTGGTCACCGGCGCGCCGCTGGAGAAGCGGGCGCGGGGGTCGAGGGAAAATTCCACGAAGGAGCGCGGGCCGTCCGTCGTCACTGTGCGGGCGAGCAGCGGGTAGAGGGTGAACGGCTCGTCGAGGGAGCGCGCCATCAGGCTCTCGACCACGTAGCTGCGAATGAAGGTCGGTGCCGAGCCCTTGATGATGAACGGGTTCAGGCTGTCGAAGGTGCCGGTCATGGACAGTTCGAGGCGCCCGCCCTTCGGCGCATCCGCATTGGCGTAGGGCAGGGCGCTGAAGTCGGCCGGCAGGTCCGGCGCGCCGCGCATGGCGATGGACGGGGCGGAAACGGACGCCGAAGCCGCCGCGACCCCTGGCGCCTCGCCCGCCGGTTCCTGGGCTGCGGCCGGAAATCCCGGCAAAGCCAGCGGGAGGGCGAGCAGAAGCGACCGGAAGGTGCGCAACCGCCGGCGGTGCATCATCATCTCGTCGCCCTCCACGGCCACTGCGCTGCCGATGCCCGGCAGCGCTCCAGGCGCGAAGCCGCGCCCGGGGACGCAGGCTCCTGCCCGCAGACCACTCTAGGGCCGGATGCGCGCAGGTTGAATCGGCCAGAGCCGCGAATCCGCCGCCCGAGGCGGGAATGGAGGACGCTGGGTCCGATCAACCGGCAGTGCAACCTGCCCCCTTCACACCCTAGCTGGATGGGGTTCACGATTTGTGTGGACGGGCTTGGCCTTTCACCCCTAAGAGGTGCGCCTCCACCTGTTCCTTTCCGCGGAGCCTGCCGGCCTCTCCTTGGCCGCATTCGTGACGAAGGTAGTGCAGCATGCCGCACGGTCGGCTTCGGCCGGTGCCGTCACCTTCTCGCCGCAATTGGGCAGGAGAGAGCCGGTGTCCGAGGTGCGAGGGGGTTCCGCATGCGCGTGCCTTGATGGCATGGTCTGCGCCCGGCGGTTGAGACCACAGGAAAGGCCACAATGACCAAGACCCGATCCATCGCGCAGCTCTCGGCTGGAATTGCCGCCACGCTGCTCGCTGTGGCGTTCGCCGGGCCCGCATTCTCCCAGGCGCAGCCCGCGCAGGCCCCTGCCGCCAAGCCGGCGCCCGCCAAGCCGCCAGCCGCCGCGACGGCCAGGCCGCCTGCCGCTCCCGCCGGTGCCCCGGCTGCTCCAGGCGGCGGCGCCCCCGGCCAGGCCGCCGATGCCGGCGTGACATCGACGCCCTGGCAGAAGGTGTGCAACGACATCCCGGACGACAAGGATCCGAGCAAGAAGCGGCGCGGCTGCGCGCTCGCCTCGGTCATCATCGTGAACAACCAGCCGTACGCGCAGATCCAGCTGTCCGGCATCGAGGGCGCCGCCGAGCGGAGCCTCGAAATCTTCGTGCCGCAGGGCTTCATGCTCCAGCCCGGCATGCGCATGATGTTCGACACCCAGGCGGTGGCGCTGCCCTATACCATCTGCACGGTGCAGAGCGGGCCGATCTGCATCTCGCAGACCATCGTGAATGCCGAGTTCATCAGCAAGATGAAGTCGGCCAAGTCGGTGTTCCTGGAAATGCGGAACCCGCAGCAGCGCGACGTGCGCCTGCCCATCTCCAACGCCGATTTCGGCAAGGTGTATGACGGCCCCGGCATGGACGCCGCAGTGGCTCAGGAGCTTCAGCGCAAGCGTATGGAAGCGGCCCAGGCCGCCCAGGCCTCGCAACAGAAGGATCCCGAGCAGGCCAAGAAGGACCAGGACACCGCTGCGGCGATCATGAAGTCCTGGCAGGGCAAGCAGAACGCCCAGTGATGCCGGCGCGGCGCTTCCGAGGGCGCGTCGCAGATTGGAAAGCTCTGGAAAACAAAAGGGCCGGCGCATCGCCGGCCCTTTTCATTCCAATGGGACCCACGTCCGGAACGCGCGCCCGGGCCGCATAAGCTCGTGTCAGTTGACCAGGCCGGGCCGCACCCGCCAGCCGCCGGAACCGTCCGCCGAAAGCGCCTCGTTCACCTTGGGATGGCGCACCGGCTCGTCGGAAGGGTCGTGCTCCAGATTCTGCTCGGAGACATAGGCGACGTATTCGCTCTCCGCATTCTCGGCGAGCAGATGGTAGAAGGGCTGATCCTTGTGGGGCCGGATCTCCTCCGGGATGGAGAGCCACCATTCCTCGGTGTTGTCGAACACGGGGTCGACGTCGAAGACCACGCCACGGAATGGGAAGTGCTTGTGGCGCACCACCTCTCCGATGCGGAACTTCGCCTGCCGCATGCCCGACCCGAACTCCGCCACCGCGGCCGGAAGCGGCATTGCGACCACGCCGTCCGGCACATGCACGTCGGCGGCGGGTTTTGCGCGCGCCTTCTCCTGACTACCCATATCCCGCCTCTTCAAATGTCCGCCGCCTCTAGTCCGGCACCCGGCCGGACGCGGCTCGTTAACGAATTCTCTCACAATCCGTAGGCTTTGCCCATTTCCGGATCCTTGGCTGCGACAATGCGGGCAAGGTCCACGATCACCTTGGCCTGCTTCCAGGTCGCATCATCCTGCATCTTGCCGTCGATCATCACCGCGCCCGCGCCGTCGGGCATGGCCGCGAGGATCTTCAGGGCGAAGGCCACCTCGCCCGGATCCGGCGAGAAGACGCGCTTGGCGATGTCGATCTGGGTGGGGTGCAGGGACCATGCGCCGACGCAGCCCTGGAGGAAGGCGTTGCGGAACTGGCTCTCGCACGCGGCGAGGTCGGAGAAGTCGCCGAACGGGCCGTAGAAAGGCTTGATGCCGTTGGCGGCGCAGGCGTCCACCATCTTGCCGACGGTGTAGTGCCACAGGTCCTGCTGGTAGCCGGCCCGCGGCTTGTCGCCATCGGCGTCGGCCAGCACCTTGTAGTCCGGATGGCCGCCGCCGACGCGGGTGGTCTTCATGGCGCGGGAGGCGGCGAGGTCCGCCGGCCCCAGGCTCATGCCGTGCATGCGGGGGGAGGCGGCGGCGATTTCCTCCACGTTCTTCACGCCCTCGGCGGTCTCGAGGATGGCGTGGATGAGGATGGGCTTGCCGATGGCATGCCGCGCCTCCAGCTGGGCGAGCAGCTGGTCCAGATAGTGGATGTCCCAGGCGCCCTCGACCTTGGGCAGCATGATCACGTCGAGCTTGTCGCCGATCTCGCCGACGATCTCGGTGATATCTTCCAGCACCCAGGGGCTGTTGAGGCAGTTGATGCGGGTCCATAGGCCGGTGTCGCCGAAGTCGGTGGCCTTGGCCATTTCGATGAAGCCCCTGCGGGCGGCTTCCTTGGCATCGGAGGGGATCGCATCTTCAAGGTTGCCAAGTACCACGTCGACCTGTCTGGCGATGTCCGGCACCTTCGCCCGCATCTTCTCGAGGTGCGGCGGCACGAAATGGATCATACGTTCGAGCCGCACGGGCAACTCGCGATAGGGCGCGGGCGCCCCGATGGCGAGCGGCTTGAAGAATTGGCGCGGCAGCTTCATCTGTTCCCCCGTGGAACCGGCGACGGGGCATCGTGCCCCGCGCCAATATGTTGAATGCAATGCAGCATAGGTGGCGCACCGGTGCAACACGACTCACGGGGATGGAGACTGAGCTCCGCTGGCTCCTCCGGTACAGGACGAGGTTCCATGATCGCGCGGCGTGACGTTCTTCTCGGCCTTGCGGGGCTCGCAGCGTCGGCGGCTCCGGTCCAGGCCCGCGATTTCTGGGGGGAGCGGCTCGCCGAGACACCCGGCGAGTTCCTGTTCGGCTATGGAACCCTCATCAACGAGCCATCGCGCACCAGCACGTCGGGGCGCCGGGTGGCGGCCGTCCCGGCGCGCATCTCCGCCGCCTTCGGCTATGTCCGCGGCTGGGTGGCGCGGTCCGGGACGCGCTCGGGCGGTGCCGGGTTCACCGCGCTGGGCCTGCGCCGGCGGGCCGAACGCGAGGCGCCGAGCTCCATCAACGGGGTGGTCTTTCCGGTGATGAGCACCGACGAGATGGCCGCCTTCGACCGGCGCGAGGGCGCCTACGACCGGGTCGAGCTGGACCCGGCGGTGATCGAGGCCATCGGCTGGCAGGGCCTGCCCCGGACCGGACGGGTCTGGGTCTACGTGCCCAAAGGCGTCGCCGGTGCGCGCGCGAGCGACCTGCGCCTGCCGGATGCGGATTTTCCCCTGCTGCAATCCTATATCGACGTGGTTCTCCAGGGCGCCATCGCCGAGGGGAGCGACTTCGCGCGGGAGCTGGTCGAGACGTCGTTCGACTGGAGCTCGTTCTGGCTGGACGACCGGCCCATCGCGCGCCGGCCGTGGGCCATGACGCCCCAGGCGGGAGCCATCGACCGGCTGCTGTCCACGGTGGAGCCGGCGGCGAGCCAGTTCCGCAACCGCCTCTATCCCGAGCTCTATGCGGCGCGCAACCTGCTGGATCAGGGCGCGCAGCAGCCCGCGCCGCGCCTCGCGCCCTGAGCCGCCCCTCCGGCGGGGCCCTTCGCCGGCGTCCGTCGCTTCCCATCGGCGGCGGCGGTGATTAAGGAGGGGCCGCGGGGCTCCCGCGATGTCCCCCCCAATGCGCCCGCGCGCAGCTTCCCGGCCACCATGAGCGATCTCTTCGGCCTCGCCTTTCCCTTTTTCGGACTGATCCTGCTTGGCTATTTCTGTGGCTGGCGGGTCAGGCTGCCGGAGACCGGCCTCGCCTGGCTGACCTTCTTCATCATCTATGTGGCGCTGCCGGCGCTGTTCTATCGCATCGTCGCGCAGACGCCGATTCATGAGCTCGCCAATCCCGCCTTCATCCTGGCGGTGGTGGTTTCCACCGCCACCACGGCCGCCCTCGCGTTCGCCATCGGCCTGATGTTCCGGCGCGGCAATGTGGGGGAGGGGGCGATCGCCATCACCATCGGCGCCTATGCCAACGTGGGCTATATGGGCCCCGGCCTGACCATCGCCGCGCTGGGGCAGGCGGCGGCGTCGCCGGCGGCCCTCATCTTCGCCTGCGACAGCGTCTTCTTCTTCACCGTGGTGCCGCTGCTCATGGCCATGCGGGGACGCGGCGAGAGCCTCGCCCACACGTTCGGCCTCATCGCCAAGCGGGTGCTCACCCACCCCTTCAACATCGCTACCCTGCTCGGCGTGGTGGCGGCGGCGCTGGAGTTCAAGGAGCCGGACGCCCTCGCCCGCATGCTCGATTTCCTGAAGAATGCCGCCGCCCCGTGCGCCCTGTTCACGCTGGGGGTCACCGTGGCGCTGCGGCCGCTCCGGCGGGTGCCGGCGGAGCTTGGCCCGCTGCTGCTGCTGAAGCTGGTCGGCCACCCGGCCATCGCGCTGGTGTCGCTGTCCCTGTTCGGGCCGTTCTCCCCCGTGTGGGCGCAGACGCTGCTGCTGATGGCGGCCCTGCCCCCCGCCCTCAACGTCTTCGTGCTGGCGCGGCAGTACCACGTGTTCGTGGAGGAGGCGTCCACCGCCGTCCTCCTCGGCACCTTGTCCTCCATCGTGACGGTGACGGGGATGCTGTACCTTCTGCGCGAGCAGCTGATCCCGCTCAGCCTGTTCTGAACGTCAGGCCGCCTTCTCGCCGATGCCGAGCCGCATCAGCTTGCGCCGCAGCGGGCCAATGCGATCCAGCAGATACAGCCCGAAGCCGCGGACACTCTGGATCGGCACCAGGTCCGACAGCAAAGAGCGGTTGAGCAGGTCGACCGCCCGCATGCGGCCGGAAATGTCGCGCTGGCGCGAGGCGGCATAGCGCGAGAGAACCTCCTCGCCGCCCACGTCCCGGCCGGCGGCGTAGGCGTTCGCCACGAGGTCCACCAGCACGCTTGCGTCGCGCAGGCCGAGATTGAGCCCTTGCGCGCCGATGGGCGGCATGATGTGGGCGGCCTCGCTCAGAAGCGCGATGCGCGGGCCGACCAGTTGCTCGGCGGTTTCCGCCGCCAGCGGGAAGGCGCCGCGTCCGCCCTCCATCTCGAACCGGCCGAGCACGGAGGAGGCGCGCGCCTCCAGCTCCCGCGCCAGCGCCCCGTCGTCGAGGCCGAGCAGGCGCACCGCCTCCCGCTCGCTCACCACACAGACGACGGAAGAGCGGTCCCCCGGCAACGGCACGAGGGTGAAGGGACCGGTCTCGGTATGGAATTCGGTGGAGGTGTCCTCGTGCGGGCGGGAGTGCTGCACGGTGGCGGTGAAGGCCACCTGCGGATAGGCGCGGGTGCGCATGCGGATGCCCGCCGCAGCCCGCACGGTGGAGTGCCGGCCGTCCGCCGCGGCGACGAGGCGGGTGCGCAGCGTGGTGTCATCGGACAGGTGCAGCGTGAGGGCGTCCGGCGCGAAGTCGATGCGCTCCAGCGCCGCCCGCACGATGCGAAGGGCGGGCTGCTGCATGGCGACGGCGAGGAGGCCGTTGCGCAGGGCGTCGTTCTCGATGTTGTAGCCGAAGGCCTCGAGCCCGATCTCAGATGAGCGGAACGTCACCTCCGGCGCGCGCACGAGCCGGTGCGTGGCATCGGCGATGCGCATGTCGCGCAGCGGCGCGGCGCGATCCGAGAGGCCCGCCCACACGCCGAAATCCTCCAGGATGCGCACCGAGCCTTCCAGCAGCGCGGTGGTGCGATGGTCGGCGCCGCGGTCGGGACCGGTGACGAGGGCAGTGGGCACGCCACGGGCGGCAAGGCCGAGGGCGGCGGCGAGCCCGGCCGGCCCCGCGCCCACCACGATCACCTCGTGCATGTCGTCGTGCGCCATTCCCGCCTCCCCAAATCACCGCGCGCCCAGGCGCCACGCGGACACTAGAACCTGACCGCGCGCGAGAAAAGGCCGACCCTCCGGCGACCGCTGCCCCCCAAGCCTGCGGAGGCAAGGGCTGGGCGGATCGCGCGGCTTCACCTCGACGCAGCCGCGCGGCGTGTTGCCCCATCGGCACGCATGCCGCCTTTCACGCCATTCGCCGCTCCGAACGGTTGCGGCGCCTGCACATTTGCCCATGCTGGCGCGGAATCGGCGCGGAGGGGCGGATGCTGGACTGGATTACATCGCCGGAGGCCTGGGCGGCTCTCGTGACGCTTACGGCCATGGAGATCATCTTCGGCATCGACAATGTGGTGTTCATCTCGCTCGTGGTGCAGCGCCTGCCGCCGGCGCAGGCGCTGCGGGCACGGCAGATCGGGCTTTCGGCGGCCCTCGGCCTGCGCATCGCGCTGCTGTTCGCCCTGTCCTGGCTCATCGGGCTGCAGCAGAGCCTGTTCTCCGCCTTCGGGCATGATTTTTCCTGGCGCGACATCATCCTCATGGGCGGCGGCGCCTTCCTCATCGCCAAGGCGACGCATGAGATGCATGCGGCGGTGGAGGGGGAGGACGAGCCGGGTGAGGGCGTGGGCGCGGGCGAATATGCGCAGCGCGCGTTCGTATCGGTGGTGGCGCAGGTGATCCTGCTGGACCTCGTCTTCTCGGTGGATTCCATCCTCACTGCCATTGGAATGGCGGAGCATCTCGCCATCATGATTCTCGCGGTGATCATCGCGGTGGGCATCATGTTCGCCGCGTCGGGTCCGCTCTCGGCCTTCATCGCCGCCCATCCCACCACCAAGATGCTGGCGCTCGCCTTTCTCGTGCTCATCGGCATGACGCTGGTGGCCGACGGCTTCGGCATGCATATCCCGAAGGGCTACATCTATGCCGCCATGGCCTTTTCGGTGATGGTGGAGATGCTGAACGTGGCGGCCGCTGGCCGCCGCAAGCGGCACGTGGCGGCGCGGCGCGCCGGAGGATCGCAATGACGGATCGGGTTCTGATGGTGACGGGCGGCAGCCGGGGCATCGGCGCCGCCTGCGTGATCGGGGCGGCCAAGGCCGGATACGGCAGGATCGCCCTCAACTATACCCGTGACGCGGCCGCCGCCGAGGCGACCGCCGCCGCCGCCCGCGCCCTCGGCGCCGAAGTCGCGATCATCCAGGCCGATGTCGGCGTTCCGGAGGACATCACCCGCCTGTTCGCCGAGACCGACGCGCGCTTCGGCCCGCTGACCCACCTGGTGAACAATGCGGGCATCACCGGCCGCACCGGCGCCTTCGCCGATGCCGATCCGGCGGAGATCGCCCGCGTCATCGACCTCAACGTCACCGGCGCGCTGCTGGTGGCGCAGGAGGCGGTGAAGCGCATGTCCACCGCGCGCGGCGGCGGGGGAGGGGCCATCATCAACATCTCCTCCATGGCGGCGACGCTCGGATCGGCGGGGGAATATGTGTGGTACGCCGCCAGCAAGGGCGCCATCGACAGCTTCACCCTGGGGCTCGCCCGCGAGCTGGCGCGGGAAGGCATCCGCGTGAATGCGGTGGCGCCCGGCCTCATCGCCACCGACATCCACGACGCCAGCGGCGCGGTCGGCCGGCTTGAGCGCCTGGCGCCCTCCATCCCGCTGGCGCGGCCCGGCACGGCGGACGAGGTGGCGCAGGCGGTGCTGTTCCTGCTGTCGGAGGCCGCGAGCTATACCACCGGCGCCGTGCTGAAGGTATCGGGCGGGCGCTGAGCACCTTGCGGCGGGCCTCGCCGGGCCTATGATCCTGCGCGTCTGGGGACGGATAAGGGGTTCGGCGTCATGGTCCATGCGGTTCGGGTGCATCAAACGGGCGGTCCCGAAGTCCTTACCTACGAGGACATCGTCGTGCCTTCGCCCGGACCGGGCGAGGTCCAGGTTCGGCACACGGCCATCGGCCTCAACTTCATCGACGTCTATTTCCGCACCGGCCTCTACAAGGCGGCAAGCCTGCCGTTCGTGCCCGGCAACGAAGGGGCGGGCGTGGTCGAGGCGGTGGGGCCGGACGTGACCGACTTCCACCCCGGCGACCGGGTCGCCTATGCCATGGCCATCGGCGCCTATGCGGAGCTGCGCAACGTGCCGGCGACCGCCCTGGTGCACCTGCCCGCAGCCATCGACGACCAGACCGCCGCCGCCATGATGCTGAAGGGCATGACGGCGCAGTACCTGGTGCGCCGCACCCACCACGTGAAGCCTGGCGACGTGATTCTGCTCCACGCGGCGGCCGGCGGCGTCGGGCTGATCCTGTCGCAATGGGCCAAGCACCTCGGCGCCACCGTCATCGGGACGGTGGGGTCGAAGGAGAAGGCGGAACTTGCCGCCTCCCACGGCTGCGACGAGGTGATCCTCTATCGCGAGGAGGATTTCGTGCACCGGGTGAAGGAGATCACCTCCGGCAAGATGTGCGACGTGGTCTATGACGGCGTGGGCCAGGCGACCTATCCGGCCTCCCTCGACTGCCTCAAGCCGCTCGGGCTGTGGGTGAGCTTCGGCAATGCGTCGGGCGCCATCAAGAATTTCGACCTGCTCCAGCTCTCGGCGAAGGGCTCCCTGTTCGCCACCCGGCCGACGCTCGGCACCTTCGTCGCCAAGCGCGCCGATCTGGTTGCCACCGCCAACGACCTGTTCGAGGCCGTGCTGACCGGCGCGGTGAAGATCCCCATCAACCAGACCTATGCGCTGAAGGACGCGCAGAAGGCCCACCGGGACCTCGAATCGCGCGGCACCACAGGCTCCACCCTGCTGCTGCCGTAGGGCAGGCCGATCGGCTGCCATGGCCGCGCCCAGCTCGGGCATGGCAGCCGAAAAATCCGTCGGGAGCAGTGAAGGCCTGTGCGCCGGCGCCTCCTAACGCGCAGGATCGCCACGCTTTTCCCAGGATGCGTGGCAGCTATGCCTTGCGCTCGTCCCCCTTCCGCATGATATCTACGGGACAAACAAGGATGGGGCCGGCCGTTCACCCGCTGAACCCGCTCCGCCCGTGCTGCGACGGATCGTTCCGGCCATGATGCGCCAATACGAACTCGTCGAGCGCGTTCGACGGTATAATCCCAACACCGACGAGGCGCTGCTCGACCGCGCCTACGTCTATGCCATGCGCGCGCACGGCAGCCAGCTGCGCGCCTCCGGCGATCCCTATTTCTCCCATCCGCTCGAAGTCGCGGCGATCCTCACCGACCTCAAGCTGGACGACGCCACCATCGTCTCGGCGCTGCTGCACGACACCATCGAGGACACCAGCGCCACCAAGACCGAGATCGAGCGCCTGTTCGGCATGCAGATCGCGACGCTGGTGGAGGGCCTCACCAAGATCAAGAAGCTGGACCTCGTGTCCAAGCAGGCCAAGCAGGCGGAAAACCTGCGCAAGCTGCTGCTGGCCATCGCCGACGACGTGCGGGTGCTGCTGGTGAAGCTCGCCGACCGCCTGCACAACATGCGCACCCTGAAATGGGTGCCGCCCGAGAAGCGCGACCGCGTCGCCCAGGAGACCCTGGACATCTACGCCCCGCTGGCCGCGCGCATGGGCATGCAGGACATGCGCGAGGAGCTGGAGGACCTCTCCTTCCGCCAGCTCTCGCCGGAGGCCTATGACTCCATCGCCAACCGGGTCTCGGAGCTGCGGCAGGGCAACGGCGCGCTGGTGCAGGAGATCGAGCAGGAGCTGAAAGGCGAGCTGGGCCGGCGCGGCATCTCGGCCGAGGTGAAGGGGCGGGAGAAGCGGCCCTATTCCATCTGGGGCAAGATGGAGCGCAAGGCCATCGGCTTCGAGCAGCTCTCCGACCTCTACGGCTTCCGCGTCATCGTGGGTTCAGTGGAGGACTGCTACCGCGCGCTGGGGGTGATCCACACCAAGTGGCCCATCGTGCCCGGGCGGTTCAAGGACTACATCTCCACCCCCAAGCCGAACGACTACCGCTCGCTCCACACCACCATCATCGGCCCGCGCCGGCAACGGGTGGAAATGCAGATCCGCACCCGCGACATGGAGGAGATCGCCGAATACGGCATCGCCGCCCATGCCCTCTACAAGGATGCGTCCGGCGCGCCGGGGCCCATGCTCTCCAATGAGAGCCGGGCCTATGCCTGGCTGCGCAAGACCATCGAGAACCTCTCCCAGGGCCTCTCGCCGGAGGAATTCCTCGAGCACACCAAGCTCGAGCTGTTCCACGATCAGGTGTTCTGCTTCACCCCAAGGGCCGGCTCATCGCCCTGCCGCGCAAGGCGACCCCCATCGACTTCGCCTATGCCGTGCACACCGACGTGGGCAACACGGCGGTCGGCTGCAAGATCAACGGCACCATCTCGCCCCTCGTCTCCGAGCTGAAGAACGGCGACGAGGTGGAGATCATCACGTCGAAGGCCCAGACCCCGCCGGGGGCGTGGGAGACCATCGCCGTCACCGGCAAGGCGCGGGCGGCGGTGCGGCGGGCGACGCGCACGGCGGTGCGGGCGCAATATGCCGGGCTCGGCCGCAAGATCGCCGAGCGCGCCTTCGCCAAGGCCGGCAAGACCTTCACCGAGGACGGGATGGCCAAGGCGACCCCGCGCCTCGCCCGCGGCGCGGCCGACGACGTGTTCGCGGCCGTGGGGCGGGGCGAGATCAAGACCGACGACCTTATCCGTGCCGTCCATCCCGAATGGGTGCCGCCGCGCGCCGAGGACCGGGTCGGCCGGCAGGCGAACGGCGAAGGCTGGTTCGAGCTGAAGCGCGGCCACAACCTGAAGTTCAAGATCCCCGAGGGCGCCACGGGCGAGCGGCTCGATGCCATTCCCATCCGCGGCATCAACGGCGAGCTGCCGGTGCGCTTCGCCCCCGAGGGCGGCGCGGTGCCGGGCGACCGGATCGTCGGCATCCTCACGCCGGGCGAGGGCATCACCATCTATCCCATCCAGTCGCCGTCCCTGCAGAATTTCGAAGACGCGCCCGAGCGCTGGCTCGACGTGCGCTGGGACGTGGACGAGCTGGCGGAAGGCCGCTTCCCCGCCCGCATCATGCTGACGGCCCGCAACGCGCCCGGCTCGCTGGCGCAGGTGGCGAGCGCCATCGGCGACCGCGGCGGCAACATCGAGGGCTTGCAGATGCGCTCGCGCTCGGCGGATTTCCACGAGATGATCATCGACATCGAGGTGTTCGATCTGCGACACCTCAATACCATCATGGCGGACCTGAAGGCCCGCGAGGTGGTCTCCCACGTGGAACGGGTCAACGGCTGACGGCCGGGCGGGTATCTCGTATCAGGAGCAAGGCGATGACGGTGCCAAGGCCGGTGCGGCTCGGGGTGAACGTCGATCATGTGGCGACGGTGCGCAATGCCCGCGGCGGCGCCCATCCGGACCCGGTGCGTGCCGCGCTGCTGGCGCAGGCGGCGGGGGCCGACGGCATCACCGCCCACCTACGCGAGGACCGGCGGCACATCCGCGACACCGACATGGAGCGGCTGAAGGCGGAGATCGACCTGCCGCTCAATTTCGAAATGGCGGCCACCGACGAGATGGTGGCCATCGCCGGCCGCATCCGGCCCCATGCCTGCTGCCTGGTGCCGGAGCGGCGGGAGGAGCGCACCACCGAGGGCGGCCTCGACGCCGCCGGCCAGCGCGCCGACCTCGCTCCTCGCATCGCGCGGCTGAAGACGGCGGGCATCCTTGTGTCCCTGTTCATCGCGGCGGAACCATCGCAGATCGCGGCGGCGGCGGAGCTCGGGGCGGACATCGTGGAGTTGCACACCGGCGCCTGGTGCGATGCCTGCGCCGAAGGGCGGCACGAGGCGGCCGAGGCCGAGTTCGCGCGGCTGAAGGCCGGAGCCCGACAGGCCGCCGGCCTTGGTCTCGAAGTGCATGCGGGGCATGGGCTGGACCATGCCACCGCCGAGCGGGTGGCGGCCTTCCCGGAGATCGCGGAACTGAACATCGGCCATTTCCTCATCGGCGAGGCGGTGTTTGTCGGCCTCGATGCCGCCGTGCAGCGCATGCGCGCGGCGATCGCCGCCGGCCGGGCGCGGCTGGCGGACGGCGAGGCCGCATGATCATCGGCATCGGCTCGGACTTTTCGGATGCCCGGCGCATCGCCCGCTCCATCGAGCGCTTCGGCGACCGGTTTCTCGACCGGGTGTTCACGCCGGTGGAGCGCGCCAAGGCGGATCGGCGCAAGCTGCGGGCCGAGACCTACGCCAAGCGCTTCGCCGCCAAGGAGGCGTGCGCCAAGGCGCTGGGCACCGGCCTGAGCCATGGCGTGTTCTGGCGCGACATGGGGGTGGTGAACCTGCCCTCCGGCCAGCCGACCCTGGCGCTCACCGGCGGCGCGGCGCGGCGGCTCGCCGCCCTCGTGCCGGCAGGATACGAGCCGCGCATCCATCTCTCGCTGACCGACGAGGGGCCGTTGACGGCGGCCTATGTGATCATTTCCGCCGTCCCGAAGACCGCCGGCTGACGAAGCGGCAGCGGCCAAGGCCTGCGTTGCCGGGAGCGGACGAAGCCTCTATAGGGTCCTTCGGTCTGTGGAGCGTGAGGCCGATCGGGCGGCTTCCTCCTCAGTTTCGGCGCAGTTTCCTCTACGCTGCGCCCCACCCAGGAATTTTTTGGACATACGATGACCGCGACCAGCGACTCCAAGAAGGACGGCGGCTTTTTCGAAACCGTCCGCGTGATCGTTCATGCGCTGCTGATTGCGTTCGTGATCCGGACCTTCCTGTTCCAGCCCTTCAACATCCCCTCGGGATCCATGAAGGACACGCTGCTGATCGGCGACTACCTGTTTGTCTCGAAATACAGCTACGGCTATTCGCGCTTCTCCATCCCCTTCTCGCCCAACCTGTTCGCGGGGCGCATTCTCGGCTCCGAGCCGACGCGCGGCGACGTGGTGGTGTTCAAGCTGCCGCGGGACAACGAGACCGACTATATCAAGCGCGTCATCGGCATGCCCGGCGACAAGATCCAGATGATCGGTGGCCTGCTCCACATCAATGGCGCCCCGGTCCAGCGCGAGCGGCTGCCGGACGTGAACGAGGACGACGGCTCGGGCCGCAAGGTGCCGATCAAGCGCTGGCGCGAGACCTTGCCCAACGGCGTCTCCTACGAGACCCTCGATCTCGTGGACAACGGCTTTTATGACAACACACCCGTCTACGAGGTGCCTCCGGGCCACTTCTTCATGATGGGCGACAACCGCGACAATTCGGCGGACAGCCGGGTGCTCAGCCAGGTGGGCTACGTGCCGTTCGAGAATCTGATCGGCAAGGCGCAGCTGATCTTCTTCTCGATCGACGAGGGCGCTTCCGCGTGGCAGGTTTGGACGTGGCCTTGGACGGTGCGATGGGATCGGCTGTTCACTCGGGTGCATTGAACGGCGTGGGCGCGGATCTCGCTCTGCTCGAAGAGCGGATCGGCTACCGGTTCCGCGACCGGTCGGCGCTTGACCTCGCTCTGTCGCACATCAGCGCCGTGAAGGGCGAAGCGCCACGCCTCAGGTCCTACCAGAGGATGGAATTCCTCGGCGACCACGTGCTCGGCTCGGTGGTGTCCCACATGCTTTATCTCGCCTTCCCGGAGGGGGAGGAGGGAGAATTGTCGCGCCGGCTCGCCGAGCTGGTGCGCGAGGAGGCCTGCGCCGAGGTGGCCGAAGACATGAATCTCGGCCCTTTCATCCGCCTGGGTCCCGGCGAAAGCCAGTCCGGCGCGCACAAGCGCCGCGCCATCCTGGCCGACGTGGCGGAGGGCGTGGTGGCGGCGGTCTTCCTCGATGGCGGCTACCTGGCGGCGCAGGATGTGGTCGAGCGCTTCTGGCGGCCGCGGCTCGAGACCCCCGGAGGCCGCTGCGCGACGCCAAGACCGTGCTCCAGGAATGGGCGCAGGCCCGTGGCCTGCCTCCGCCTTCCTATCGCGAGGTGATCCGCTCCGGACCGGACCATGCCCCGCGCTTCACCGTGGCGGTGGATTTGCCCGGCCTGCCCTCGGCGCAGGCGGAAGGGGCATCGAAGCAGAATGCGCAGAAGGCGGCGGCCGCCGCCTTCCTCGTCCGAGAGGGCGTCTGGCAGAAGGACGAGACGTGATGGCGGCAGGCAGGAAGCGTGCGGGCGATGGCCCGAAGGCGAAGGCCGATCCGGCTGCGCGGGAGATTCCGGAAGACGAGATGCCGGAGACGTTCGCCGCGGAGGCCGAAGGCGATTTCGACGACGACTTCGACGACGAGGATGAGGATCTCGACGAGGCGGACCCTGCGGCGGACGGCGTTCCCGCGCCTCTCGAAGGACCCACCCGCTGCGGCTTCGTCGCGCTGCTGGGCGCCCCCAATGCGGGCAAGTCGACGCTCACCAACGCCCTCGTGGGCACCAAGGTGTCCATCGTCTCCCACAAGGTGCAGACGACCCGCGCCATCGTGCGCGGCATCGCCCTCGACGGGGCTGCGCAGGTGGTGCTGGTGGACACGCCCGGCATCTTCTCGCCCAAGCGGCGGCTGGAGCGGGCGATGGTGACCAGCGCCTGGACCCACGCGGCCGACGCCGATGTCATCGCCTTGCTGGTGGATGCCAAACGCGGGATGGACGAGGAGATCGAGGCGCTGCTCGGACCCTTGAAGGACATCCGCAAGCCGCGTGCGCTCATCCTCAACAAGATCGACCTGATTCGCCGCGACACGCTGCTGGCGCTGGCGGCGCAGCTGAACGAGCGCCTGCCGTTCGATCGCGTCTTCATGGTCTCGGCCCTCACCGGAGACGGCGTCGCCGACGTGCGCCGCTGGTTTGCCGAGATGGTGCCGCTCAGCCCCTGGCTCTATCCGGAAGACCAGGTCTCGGACGCGCCCATGCGCATGCTGGCGGCGGAGATCACCCGCGAGAAAATGTTCCTGCGCCTGCACGACGAGCTCCCCTACCGCTCCACGGTGGAGACCGAAAGCTGGAAGGAGCTGCGCAACGGCTCGGTGCGCATCGAGCAGACGATCTATGTGGAGCGCGAGAGCCAGCGCAAGATCGTGCTCGGCAAGGCCGGCCAGACCATCAAGACCATCTCGTCGGAAGCGCGGGCCGAGATTGCCGGCATCATCGAGCAGAAGGTCCACCTCTTTCTGTTCGTGAAGGTGCGCGAGAGCTGGGCCGACGATCCCGAGCGGTATCGCGAGATGGGGCTGGAATTCCCGAAGGGCGGGTAGGAGAGAGCGCTCCGGGCGGAGTTTGATTGCGTTAATGCAATTGAGCTTTGCAGGCACTCGTCTGTGTATCGGCATATATGCACGATAAAACGGAGGCCGAACCAACCGGGAGATGTCACATGTCCAAGCCCGTCGTCGCGATCGTCTATCACTCCGGCTATGGCCACACCAAGGTGGTGGCCGAATCCGTTCTTGCCGGCGTCAAGGAAGTGGATGCCGTGGACGGCGTCCTGATCTCCGTGGACGAAGTGGATGAGAAGTGGGAGGTGCTGGACGGCGCCGCCGCCATCATCTTCGGTGCGCCCATCTATATGGGCTCCGTGTCGGCCGGCTTCTGGGCCTTTGCGGAAAAGTCCTCCAAGCGCTGGATGGAGCTGAAGTGGAAGGACAAGCTCGCCGCGGGCTTCGTCAATTCCGGCAGCCAGAACGGGGACAAGCTGCAGGGCCTGCATGCGCTGTTCAACCTGTCCCAGCAGCACGGCATGGTGTGGGTGGGCCTCGGCCTCCATCCCGGCAACAACAGCTCCAAGGCGTCCATCGATGACCTGAACCGCCTCGGCGGCTTCGGCGGTGCCTTCGTGCAGTCCAATATCGACCAGGGCCCGGACGTGGTCCCGCCCGATGCCGACCGCCGCACGGCGGCCTATCTCGGCCACCGTGTCGCCGAGGCGACGGTCCGCTGGGTCAAGGGCGCCTGAGGGGCGCCTCGCCTTTCACGCGAGTCGCAATTTCACGCGAGTCGTACTTGGCGGCGGATGAGCCAGAGTGTCAGCGCGCCGCCAAGTACGGCATAGCCGAGCAGGACGGCAAGGCCCGGCAGCAGGGCCGCGAGTCCCGCGCCGCGCCACAGGGCATCCTGGAACGCCTCGATGCCCCACGCGGTGGGTGTCAGCACGCCCAGCTGCTGGAGCCAGTCGGGCATCAGGAAGCGCGGCACCATGCTGCCGCCCACCGCCGAGAGCAGGAGCACGGCGAAGGTGGAGAGGGTTTGCGCCTGTTGCCGCGTGCGTGCCACCGCCGCCAGTGGCAAGGCGACGCCCGCCGCCGCCGCCGAGGCGGCCGCCGCCACGGCGAGGAAGGTGCCGAGGTGCTGCACCACGTGCACCCCGTAGATCACCTGCGCCACGGTGAACAGCACCGCCGCGAGGGCGAGGCCCTGGAGCACGAGGAAGCCGAGCTTTCCGGCCACCAGCGCACCGACGCCGCCGCGGCTCATGACGATGCGGTCGAACACGCCGGAGCGCCGCTCGTCCACGAGGCTCGCGGCACCCTGCACCGCCGAGAACAGCAGGAACAGCATGGCGATCGCGCCGGCATAGTAGCTGACGCCCGGCTCGGCCCTGAGGCGCGCCACCGGCTGGCGCTCCATCAGCTCCGCGCCGCCCTGGGCCACCAGTTCCGGGGCGCGGGCGACGGAGGCATCGAGCCGCTCCTGCTGCTCGGGCGTGAACGGGCCCGTCAACACCTGCATCTGCGACGCCACGCGCCGGATGGCCATGCCGGGCAGCTCGTCGGTGAACAGGCGCTGGATGCGCGCGGACAGGATGGCGGCGGCCACGCCGCGGGCGGGATCGGTGAGCAGCACGAGGGGCGGCTTGTCGGTCGCGCCCGAAAGATCGCCGCGCACGATGAGGCCCACGTCCACGGTGCCGTCGGCCACGAGCCCGCTCACCGCCTGGGGCGTGGCGCGCACCAGCGCCACGTCGGCGGCGCGCCCGAGGGCGGCGAGGAAGGTCTCGGCGGCCGGCGCATCGGTCTCGCGGGCGGCGGCCACCTTGATGGTGGAGGTCTCGCCCCCGGTGCCGGCGAACACGGCGGCGAACAGGATGAAGAGCAGCGGCGGCAGCACGAAGGTCATCAGCAGCGCGCCACGGTCGCGCAGCAGGGTGATGGCCATGGCGCGCATGATGGCGAAGGTCATCGCCGGGACTCCCCGGTGACATCCTCATAGAGGGCGTCGAGGCCGGCGGCCTCGAGGGCGATGGTGCGCGGCGAGAGCCCCGCCGCGCGCAGCGCCGCGATCAGATCGCCGGCGGCCTCGGGCGTGTCCTCGAGCGTGCCGGTGAAGTGCTCGGAGTGCCCGTCTCCACGCAGCCCCAGCGCTTCGAGGGCGCGCCGGCCGGCAGGGGTGGGCGTCGTCGCGAAGGTCACCTGAGCCGTGCGCCGGCGGGGGAAGCGGGACGCGAGGAGGGCTTCGAGCGGTCCCTCCAGCGCGATGCGTCCCCCCGCCAGGATGGCGACGCGATCCGCCACCGCCTCGGCGAAGGCGAAATCATGGGTGATGAGGAGAATGCCGAGCCCGTCCTGTGCGAGCCGGCGCACGAGGGCGGCAAGGTCGGCGCGGGCAGGGGCATCCACGCCCACGGTCGGTTCGTCGAGCACCAGCAGGCGCGGCGTGCCCACGAGGGCGGCCGCGACATTGGCCCGCCGCTGCCAGCCGCCGGAGAGCCGGTCGATGCGCTCGCCGCCCCGCTCCGCGACCCCGGTCCGCGCCATCACCGCCGCGACGCACGCCGGCACCCGCGCCCGGTCAACGCCGGCCAGGCGGGCGAAGATGGCGAGGTTCTCGGCGATGGTCAGGGAGCGGTAGAGGGCGATGTCCTGCGGCGCGAGGCCGATGCGCGCGCGGGCGGCGCCTTCGGCGGCGGGCGCCCCGCACACCTCGACCGCACCGGCCCGCGGCGGGATGCGGCCGCAGATCGCCCGCACCAGCGTGGTCTTTCCCGCGCCGTTGGGGCCGACGAGGGCGGTGACAATCCCCGAGGGCACGCGAAGATCGACGCCGGAAAGCACGGTGCGCGCGCCATAGCCGGCCTCGAGGCCGGCTATGGCGAGGGGAGGGGCCGTGCTGTCGTCCGGGGCTTCGTCCTTATGTTGCGGCGCGGCGCTCACAGCGCCAGCGGCCCCATCAGTTCACCGAAGGCAGCGTCCATGAAGTCTCGCAGGGGCTCCTGCCCGTCCTTGTTGGGTCCCAGCTCTTTAGAGGCAGAAAGGGCCCCCGCCAAGTGTTCCGCCAGCAGCTTGCGGGCCCGCGGGGCGCCGAGCGAGGCGATCACCGTCACCTTGTGGGCATCCTTGCCCACGTCCTTGCCGAGGGCGGCGGCGGAGGACGAGGCGTCGAGGATGTCGTCGAGGATCTGGTAGGCGCGGCCCACATGGCCGGCCACCGCCCGAAGATGGGCGAACTGCGCCTCGTCTGCGCCGGCCACACGCCCGGCGATTTCCACCGCGGCGGAGAACAGCACGCCGGTCTTGCGGCGGTTCACGTCCTCGGTGGCGGCGAGGCTGCGGCCGGTGCTGGGCCTTAGGTCGTCATACTGCCCGCCGCACAGGCCGAGGGAGCCCACCGCCAGCGAGAGGATGGATACGGCGTCGAGCCGGACCGGCTCCGGCACGGCCGGAGCCGCCGCGGCGACGCCGAAGGCGCGGGAGAGCAGCGCGATGGCGGCGAGGACCGCCACATCCTCCCCGTACTGCACATGGGTGGTGGGCTGCGAGCGCCGCATGGCCGCGTCGTCCATGCTCGGCAGGTCGTCCACGATAAGGGACGAGGCGTGGATCATTTCCAGCGCGCAGCCGAAATCGAGGGCGGCGTGTTCGGATGCATCGAGCTGGATCGCGGCGGCCATGGCCAGCAGCGGACGCAGCCGTTTGCCCGGCGCGAGCAGGATGTGCCGCATGGCGGCGTGCAGCACCGCCGGATGGGACGCGGGTGGCGGTACCAGGAGGCCGAGGCGGCGGTCGATCACGGCACGCAGGTAGGAGAGATCACGCGAACGGGGCGGAAACGAATGGGCAGAGGCGGCCTCCTCCGCGTGCAACGCGCCGGCGGGGGCTTCGGCCATCTGGACGGCGAGCGCCCCCTGGAGGGCGCCCTGTGCGCCGTTGGAGCGCGCCACATCGTGCGACGCCGGAGTTTCCGTCCGCGTGTTGCGTCCGCCCTTCTGCGCCATGAACGCGCGCCCCCTCTTCATGTCGCCCACGGGAGCCGAGGTCCCCGGTCCACGAAATACGTTGCCTTGAATGACTTTAGATCACCGCTTAGACAAGGGCGCTAGAGCAGCAGCTTGGGTGCAGAACAGAATCTGGCGGCGTGTGACCTCCTCGCCGCGGCCGCGGCGTGCGGTATCGACGTCATCCGAGCCGGGCGCGAGCCGCGGCACCGGCGGGGAAGCATGAACGAGAGCGACGCGGGCCGCCGCAAGGAAGACCATATCGATATCGTGCTCGGCGGCGGAGGGGTCCGATCCCGCGTCGAAACCGGGTTCGATGCTGTTCGCCTTGTGCATTGCGCCGCGCCGGAACTGTCGCTCGACGACGTAGACCTGTCCGTCGAGATGCTCGGGCGGCGGCTGCGCGCACCGCTCCTGATCTCCGCCATGACCGGCGGCCCACGCCGCTCGGAAGCCATCAACGCCCATCTCGCCGAGGCGGCGCAGGCGCTCGGCATCGCCCTCGGCGTCGGTTCGCAGCGCATCGCCCTCGAGTCCGGGGCGGCGGGCGGCCTGGGGCCTGAGCTGCGGCGGCGGGCGCCCGACATCCTGCTCCTGGCCAATCTCGGCGCGGCGCAGATCCTCGACGACGGGGCGTTGACCGAGCGCGGCGGGCGGTGGAGATGATCGGCGCGGATGGCCTGGTGATCCACCTCAACCCGCTGCAGGAGGCGATCCAGGACGGTGGTGACCGGGACTGGCGCGGCGTGCTGCGGCGGATCGGCATGCTCGCCGCCCGTGTTGGCGTGCCGGTGGTGGCGAAGGAGGTGGGCTTCGGCCTGTCCGCCGCCGTGGCGGTGCGGCTGGTGGAGTGCGGCGTCGCCGTGCTCGACGTGGCAGGGGCGGGGGGCACCAACTGGGCACTGGTGGAAGGCGCGCGCGGGTCCGGTCGCGCCCGGGCCATCGCCGCCGCCTTCGCCGGCTGGGGCATTCCCACGGCGGAGGCCCTGCGGCAGGTTCGCGCCGCCTGTCCCGGCACGCCGCTCATCGCATCCGGCGGCATCCGTGATGGGGTGGATGCGGCGAAGGCGATCCGCCTCGGTGCCGACCTCGTGGGCCAGGCGGCGGGAACGCTCCAAGCGGCTGTCACCTCCACCGAAGCGGTGGTGGAGCATCTCTCCATCCTCGAAGCGCAACTGCGCATCGCCTGCTTCATCACGGGCGCGGCGGACCTGCCGGCCCTGCGCCGGGTGCCGCTCCAGGACACCCTCTGCCTCTGAACACCCTCTGACTCTGGACACCCTCTGACTGCCGTGCCGGCGGTTCAGTTGGCCCAGTGGTCCATCCAGATCTTCTCGCCGATGGTGCAAGAGATGCGCGGCTGGCTCCCCACCGCCTTCATGACCAGGCTGCCGCGGGCGGCGGGCACGGCGAGATCGGCCACTTCGAGGACGAGCTTGGTCTTGATCGCCCGGGCGAATTCGTCCTGATGCTGGACCGGGATGACGAACGCGCCGGCCCCGCCGATGACACAGTCCTCGTAATAGACGTCGAGCTCGGGGATATCGAGCGCCGACGCGCCGGATCGCTTCATCAGCAGCGGCAGGCCGTTGACCGTGATGCCCCGTGACACCACGGCATCCCGTGCGAGGCTGACCGGGGGCCCTGGTTGTTCACCCCGTCGCCGGACACGTCGATGACCCGCCGAAGCCCCTGGAAGCCGTTCAGGTCGAACTGGTCCGCGCCGAACAGCAGGGCGCTCGAGATGGAGGTGCGATAGGCCCGCCGCAGGGGGGCGCTGGAAATGGCCTCGGCAAACGCCCTGGCAGTGTCCGGACCGTCGATGACGCGCCAGCTCACCACCACCTGCTGTTCCGTTTCTCCAGCCCATTCCACGTAGGCGACCGCGATCCTCCCCGTGGGGCCGAGGCGCAGGGCTTCGAGGAACTCGCGGGAAACCACCGCGGTGGCATAGCCTTCGCGCTGGAGCGCCTGCTCCTCCTGGTCCATGGAATAGGAGATGTCCACCGCGAGGACCAGTTCCAGGTCCACCTGCGTGCCCCGGACTGTCTCTGCCGAAGCCGGCGCGGCGGCGGTGGCGAGGCCGAACAGGGCGAAGGTGGCGTAGACGCACAAGCGACGCAGACGCTCAAACATCGATTTCTCCCCTCCTGCCGGAAAGGCGCGGCATCACGTCACGTGGATGCTGACACCGTCCGGCGGGCGGGAGAAGTCGTTAGCCGCCTGTTTTCACCTCACGATTTCCGGCGCAAGCCTGACGGGTGCTCACCCCGCGCCGTTGGCGAGGGGTGTCGTTGTTCTGTCGCAATGGCTTAGGTCGGTTTTCGGTGCACAAAATTTCAGCGACCGTCAGCCGTCGAGCGATTCCGTGTCGAGGATCTCGATACCGAAACCGGCGAGGCCCACATAGGTGCGCGCCTTGGACGCCAGCAGGCGAATCGACACGATGCCGAGGTCCCGCAGGATCTGGGCACCGAGGCCCACCTCCCGCCAGTGTCGGTCGCGCTCGGCCTCGCTGGGGCTCTTCTCGTTGTCGTGGCCGATGGCGACCGCCGGCACGCCCGCCGTTCCGTCGCGCAGATAGACGAGCACGCCGCGGCCTTCGGCGTCGATGCGCGCCAGCGCCTTCTGGATGCTCTTGCCGCCGGTGAAGGCGTCGGCCACCGGATCGGCGCGGTGCAGACGCACCAGCACCTTCTCCCCGTCGCCAATGCGGCCTTTCACCAAAGCGAGGTGGTTCACCGGATCGAAGGGGGTGACGTAGGAGTAGCCGTGCAGCTCGCCGACGGAGGTGGCGACCGGGAATTCGGCCGCCCGGGTCACCAGCTTCTCGCGCGCCTGACGGTAGGCGATGAGGTCGGCCACCGAGATGCGCACGAGCGTGTGCTTTTCGGCGAAGGCGGTGACCTGCGGACCGCGCTGCACGGTGCCGTCGTCATTGACCAGCTCCGCGATCACGCCCACCGGCGGCACACCGGCGAGGCGGCACAGGTCCACCGCGGCCTCGGTGTGGCCGGAGCGCATGAGCACGCCGCCTTCCTTGGCGATGAGCGGGAAGACGTGGCCCGGCCGCACGAAATCGCCCGCCCCCATGTTCGGATTGGCCAGCGCCCGCACCGTGTTGGTGCGCTCCTCGGCGGAGATGCCGGTGGTGGTGCCGTGCCGCACGTCGATGGAGATGGTGAAGGCGGTGCCCATGGGCGCGTCGTTGTTCGACACCATCGGGTCGAGCCGCAGCCGCTTCGCCTCGGACGGGGGCAGGGGCGTGCAGACGATGCCGGACGTATTGCGGATGATGAAGGCCATCTTCTCCGGCGTTGCCAGGGATGCGGCGACGATGAGGTCGCCCTCGTTCTCCCGGTCGTCGTCATCGGTGACGACCACGATCTCGCCTCGCGCGAAGGCTTCGATGGCGGACTGGACGCGGGACTGGGTGGTATCGGTCACGGGCAAACCTCGGATGCGGGGCTCGGGAAGCCCGAGAAAATCGTTTGGCGTCACCTGGTGACCGGTGGCCTCGGCGATCTTCTCGGCGCTCTCGCGGGAGATCCAGGCACGTTCGTCGTTGCACAGGGACGTGACGCTGGCGGGCGACATCCCCACCCGCCTGGCGAAGGCGCTGCGCTTCGTTCCGGTCGCCGAGAGCCATTCCGAGAGCTTCATGCCCGCAGCATAACGCGACTGTTTTCAGTGACAATGAAAATTATGAAACATTCAGGTGTGATGAATTTCGCAGGCGCGAATGCGAAAAAGGCTGCCTTGCGGCAGCCTTTCACGTTACGCGCCGGGCGCCCGCTCACATGGTGGCGGCGCCGAACGGCGGCACGCCATAATAGTCGGAGATGCGGCGCCCGTTGTCGGAGCTCCAGTCATACTCCTCGTTGGCATGGTATTTAGGTGCGCTCTCCACCTGGTCCTTGGTCAGGTTGATGCGGAACCCGCCGAGCGATTCATCGTAGGTCAGCATCTGCCACGGCACGGGATAGTAATCCTCGCCGAGGCCGAGGAATCCGCCGAAGCTCAGAACGGCGTAGGAAACACGGCCGCTCGTCTTCTCGAGGATCAGGCGCTCCACGGAGCCGATCTTCTGATCGTTGGGATCGTAGACCGAGGTGCCCACCACCATGTCGCTGGCGACGAGGTTATGGGTGAGCTTGATGTTCGGGTTCTGCATTTCGGTATGCATGCGTGTTTCCTCCAGGCTGAGGTGTCTGCCTCATCAACGCGTGATGAGACGGGGCGTTCCAACCTGTTCGCACCGGGGCCGCTCGCGTCCGGCCGCTCAGATCCGGGTGCGCACGCAGGACGGACCTGCACATCGCAAGGGCGGGACGGCTTCCCTCAAGCCGTGGAGGAGGCGGCGAACGGCCAATGCGGGCTCGCGCCCACCTGCCCGCGGTGCCGCAGGAGATGGTCGGCGAGCACGCACCACACCATGGCCTCGCCCACCGGCACCGCGCGGATGCCCACGCACGGGTCGTGGCGGCCCTTGGTGAAGATCTCCGTCTCCTGCCCGGCGCGATCCACCGTCAGCCGCGGCGTGAGAATGGAGGAGGTGGGCTTCACCGCGAACCGCGCCACGATGGGCGCGCCGGTGGAGATGCCGCCGAGGATGCCGCCGGCATGATTGGCGAGGAAATGCGGCTTGCCCTCGTTGCCGAGGCGCATCTCGTCGGCATTCTCCTCGCCGGTGAGGCGGGCGGCGTTGAAGCCTTCGCCGATCTCCACGCCCTTGGCCGCATTGATGCCCATGAGCGCGCTGGCGAGGTCCGCGTCGAGCTTGGCGTAGAGCGGGGCGCCGAGGCCGGGGGGGACGTTCTCCGCCACCACCTCCACCACCGCCCCCACGGAGGAGCCGGCCTTGCGGATGCCGTCGAGATAGGCCTCCCACAGCGGCACGGTCTGCGGGTCCGGGCAGAAGAACGGGTTGTTGGGCACCTCGTCCCAGTCCCAGCGGCTCCGGTCGATCTCGATCTCGCCAATGCGCACCACGGCACCGCGCACGGTGACCCCCGGCAGCACCTTGGCCGCGACGGCGCCGGCCGCGACGCGGGTCGCGGTCTCGCGAGCGGAGGAGCGTCCGCCGCCGCGATGGTCGCGGATGCCGTACTTGATGTCGTAGGTGAAGTCGGCATGCCCCGGCCGGTAGGCGCCGGCGATGTCGGCATAGTCCTTGGACCTCTGGTCCACGTTTTCGATGAGCAGGGCGATGGGCGTGCCGGTGGTGACGAGGCCTCCCTCGGGGTGCTCCAGCGTGCCCGACAGCACCTTCACCTGGTCGGGCTCGCGCCGCTGGGTGGTGAAGCGGGACTGGCCGGGCCGCCGCCGGTCGAGGGCCGCCTGCACCTCGTCGAGGGTGAAGCGCAGGTTGGGCGGGCAGCCGTCCACCACGCAGCCGATGGCGACCCCGTGGCTTTCCCCGAAGGTGGTGACCCGAAACAGATGCCCGAACGTGTTGAACGACATGACGTGGCAAAATCCCCTGCTCGTCGCAGTTCAATAGACGAGGATCGCGGCCGGGGAAACGCCGGACCCAGGCCGATGACTGAACTGCCGGCCGCAATCGACGCTCCCGGGCGCCTTTCCGGACGCTTTCGGCGCAGGCTCTGCGGCAAATGCGGTACCGGTGTCACACAGGGCGGCGATCCTGTGCTATGAGGAGCGCCGACGGAGCTTTCCTATCCCCGCCATGCCTTTGCTCGAAATCCTGATCGTCATCTTCCTCGTGTTGCTCAATGCTGTTCTTGCAGCCGCGGAATTGTCCATCGTCTCTTCGCGCCCGGCGCGCCTGAAGTCGCTCGCGGATCGCGGCCGGCGTGGCGCCCTGGCCGCGATGAAGCTTGGGGAGGACCCGGGCCGGTTCCTCTCCACGGTGCAGATCGGCATCACCCTCATCGGCATCCTGGCCGGTGCCTTCTCCGGCGCCAGCCTCGGCGAGCAGCTGGGCGTGGCGCTGCGGGATGCCGGCATGCCGGCGAGCTTCGCCCATCCCGTGGGTTATGCGGCGGTCGTGGCGGCCATCACCTACGTGTCGCTGGTGATCGGCGAGCTCATTCCCAAGCGGCTGGCCCTGCAGAATCCGGAACCTCTCGCGTGCGTCGTCGCGCCGCTGATGGTCACCCTGTCGAAGGTGGCGGCGCCGGCCGTCTGGCTGCTGGACGCCTCGACGCGGCTCGTGCTGCGCCTGCTGGGCGATCGCGCCCACGGCTCCAGCGCCGTCACCGACGAGGAGATCCGCGCCATCATCACCGAGGCGGAGACGGCGGGCGTGATCGATCCGGCCGAGCGCCGGATGATCTCAGGCGTGATGCGTCTCGCCGACCGCCCAGTCACCGCCATCATGACGCCGCGGCCGGACGTGGAATGGGTGGACATCTCCAAGGATGCGGACGAGGTGCGCCAGGTACTGCTCAACACGCCGCATTCGCGTCTGCCCGCCTGCGATGGCTCGCCGGAGGAGACCATCGGCGTCATTCAGGCCAAGCACGTTCTCGATGCCTACCTGAAGGGGAGCGTCCGGACCCCCGCCAGTATGTGCAGACCGTTCCCTTCATCGTGGAGAATGTGGGGGCGCTCGAGGCCATGCGCATCCTGCGCGGGGCGGTGGTGCCCATGGGCATCGTGGTGGATGAGTATGGCGACATGGCCGGCGTCGTCACCGGCTACGATCTGCTTCTGGCCATCACCGGCTCGGTGGAGGCCGACGCGCATGTGCAGCGCAACGTGGTGGAGCGGCAGGACGGCAGCTTCCTGGTCGCCGGCGACACCCCCATCGACGAACTGCGGGACCTGCTCGACGTTGCCTTCCCGGTGGACGACGGCTTCCACACGGTGGCCGGCTTCGCCCTGTCGCGCATCAAGGAACTGCCGGAGGAGGGCGCGGTGTTCCACGCCCTCGGCTGGCGGTTCGAGATCGTCGACATGGACGGGCGGCGCATCGACAAGCTGCTGGTCTCCCGCCCCCATGTGCTGCACCGCCAGAAGGTGGCGGGCGAGGCCTGAGACAGGGGCGGAGCAAGGCGCAGCCTAACCGGGCCGGGCGGACGCGTCTTGCTCCTCCGGCGGTTTGCCGGGAAAGCGCGGCGCGCCGCCTCAGCGCCGGGCGAGGGAGCGCAGGAAGCCCTGGTATTCCTCGTCGAGCTCCATGTCCGCGCCCGGCGCCACCTTCAGCAGGAGGTTGGCGATGAAGGGCTGGTCGTTGCGCGGATCCTCCAGCACCTCGCGCAGGATCGGCAGGTTGTCCTCGATATGCGCCATGAAGGAGACGCCCTTCTCCAGCGTCTCGTTCCATTTCACCCGCGTCCATAGGGCGAGCGGGTACATGATCTCGTGGACGAAGTTGGACTTGCGCGCCTTTTCGAAGAAACGCAGGCCCGCGCTCCAGTTTTCCTTGGCGCGCAGGGGCGGGGGCGGAATGTCGCCCAGCAGCATCTTCTTTCCCGCCTGCCCGACGAAATCGTCCAGCGTCACCGGCGCGTCGATCTGGGTGCGGAAGTGCCAGAGGGCGAAATTGCCCGGATACTCCTTGCCCATGGCGTCGATGAGGGCCGCCTCGACCTTGTCGACCGCGGCCTTGTCGCCTTTCAGCGCCGCCGTCATGCAGAAGGCGAACACCGCATCGTTGCCCACGTTGTGCACCCCGCCATTGGCGAGCTCGGCCGGTGTCAGCGCCGGGGTCTTGCCGTCGGCGGGCACCGTTGCCTCGCCGGCACGCAGGGCGGTGATGAACTTCGTGATCTCGAGCCAGGCCATGTAGTGGGCGATGAACGCGTCGGGGTCCACGTGCACGATGGCGAGATTGAGCGGCATCTTCCGCTTTTGCAGTTCGGCCATGTCGGTCATGAAAGGTCTCCCCGCGGGGCTCCGGCGAAAGGCGTCAAAAATGGGGAGCGGCGTCGTGTTCACGACACGGTTCCGGGCGTACGGGTTTGATGCAGCAAGAAAAATGCCAAGAAAAATCCGGGGAAAACCGCCGCGGGCAATGCCGGGGAAATTGCTAGGAAATACCGCGGGACGGAACGAGGGACGCGCGGCCGCGCTTCAGTCCGCCACTTCGAAGCCACCGCCGGCGACCACGTAGACCGCGCCCTGCCGGACCGGGAGGATGGCCGCTTCGCCTTCGGGCATGCCGGCCTTCACGTGGAGGAGGGCGCGGATCACCCCGCCATGGGTGACGATCACGGCCTCGCCCTCCACCTCGGCGCAGGCGGCGTTCACGCGGTCGCACAGGATGCCGTAGCTCTCGCCGCCGGGCGGGGTGAAGTTCCACGGATCGAGGTCGCGTCGACGCACGCCCTCGTGGTCGCGCCGGCGGATTTCGGGCCAGGTCTGCCCTTCCCACTGGCCGAAGGAGATCTCGGCGAGGCGCGGGTCGGTGCGGAAATCGGCGGCGGGCAGATCGAGGCTGGTGCGCAGGATGCGCATGGTCTCCACCGCGCGGGACAGCGGGCTGGAAACGTAGGTGAGGCGATCGGGAGGGCCGGCGAGCTGGTGCAGCACGCGCCCCACCCGCCCGGCCTGGATCCGGCCCAGGGCATTGAGCGGCACGTCTCGGCGGCCCTGCAGGCGGCCGACCACGTTCCAGTCGGTTTCGCCGTGCCGCACCAGGAAGTAGCGTCGCGTCGTGGTCATGGCTCTCGCACCGGTTGGGCCGGGGAGCAGGGGAGCCGGGGACCCTGCGCCGAGGGCTCCGCCGGATGAACGATCACTGCGCGGGAACCGGGATCACGTGGTCGTACCAGACGCCGCGCGGCGGGTAGATGACGCGCAGGGCGATCCGGGATCCGGGAGCCGCCTTGCCCTTGAAGCTCACGATGAGCCCCTTGGCCGGACGGCCGAGACAGCGGGTGGTGTATCCGCCGTCAATGGCCGAGGCGGTGAAGGCGCCGAACCGGATCTGCACCTTGCCGCCAGGAGGCGCGGACAGGACCTGGATGGTCGGGATCTGGGTCTGCTGGCAGTTGTAGTCCGAGGTGCCGGCGGCGAACAGGGCGCTGCGGGTGCCCGTGCCCCCGGTCATGAACGTGACACCGTATTCGCTGGGGGTGACATAATCCGGAAAGACCGCGCCGCCGGGTCCGAAGACGCGGTCACGCAGGGGATATTCCTGGAACGTCGGCGGGCTCTGGGCGAGGGCCGAGCCGGCGGGGATGAGCAGCGCGGCGGCGGTCATTGCGAGGGCGGAAAGGGCGGCGCGAACTCGGGTCGCCGGCATTGTCGATCTCCTCGTTGTCAGGGGCGGCCATGCAACTCGCAAGGGGTCACTCGCAAATGGTCACGCAGAGGCGGGTCGCTCGCGGCCGGTCATCGGCGCATCTTCAATCCCGCACCAGAGCAAGGTCCGGCGCGTCGGGGTGCTTCATGCCGACGATATGATATCCGGCGTCCACATGGTGCACTTCACCGGTCACACCCCGCGACAAATCGGAAAGGAAGTACACGCTGGTGTCGCCCACCTCGTCCGTGGTGACGGTGCGGCGCAGCGGCGAGTTCAGCTCGTTCCACTTCAGGATATAGCGAAAATCGCCGATGCCGGAGGCGGCGAGCGTCTTGATCGGGCCGGCGGAGATGGCGTTGACGCGGATGGCCTTGGGGCCGAGGTCGGCGGCGAGGTAGCGCACGCTCGCCTCGAGCGCGGCCTTGGCCACGCCCATGACGTTGTAATGCGGCATCCACTTCTCCGCCCCGTAATAGGTGAGGGTGAGCAGCGAGCCGCCGTTCGCCATCAGCTTCTCCGCCCGCTGGGCGATGGCGGTGAAGGAGTAGCAGGAGATGAACATGGTCTTGGTGAAATTGTCGGCCGAGGTGTCGACATAGCGGCCGTCCAGCTCGTCCTTGTTGGAAAAGGCGATGCAGTGGACGACGAAATCGAGCGTGCCGAACAGCTTTTCGGTCTCGGCGAAGACGGCGTCGAGGGTTTCCGGCTCGGTGACGTCGCAATGGCCGACGAGGTGGCCGCCCAGCTCGGCGGCGAGGGGCTCCACGCGCTTTTTGAGCGCCTCCCCCTGGTAGGTAAGGGCGAGCTCCGCTCCGTGGGCGCGTGCGGACTTGGCGATGCCGTAGGCAATGGAGCGGTTATTGGCGACACCGAGAATCAGCCCGCGCTTGCCCTTCAGAAGACCGCTCGCGAAACCGTCCGTCGCCATTGACCCAACTCCAGATGCTCAAGCCATTGATACCGCATGACGCCGTCCATATGCGCCTCGGGGCGCGCTTCCTATGGCATGGGGCCATCCACCGTTCAAGCGAGGCTACCGCGCTCTGCCTCTTGCATCGCCGAAAAGGGAGGGTTATACGCAGCGCCTCTGGATCGGAGTGTAGCGCAGTCTGGTAGCGCACCACGTTCGGGACGTGGGGGTCGCAGGTTCAAATCCTGCCACTCCGACCAGCTGTGAATTCGGCGAAGGCTTCCTTCCGCCACGCATTTCACCCACATCCCATATTCCCCAACGGTTTCTGCGGCGCGGCAGCCGTGGCCGCGCGCAGCCGGCGCGCATGCAATCGCCGGGTTCGGCGCCGGAGGCGGCGGTGTGCTAGGATTCGCAGCATGCTGAACATGTTCAACCGGGCGGCGCCGCGCCTCCTTGCGGATCGAATCGTCAGCCTGGGCGCCCTCTGCGAGGTGGCATTCCAGGTGCGCCGACTGTCCCGGGCCGAGCAGGCCTATCCCTTCGACTGGTGGATCACGCCGCTCGCGGGCGTCGCGCCGGTGCTGGAAGCGGGCGCCGCGGCGGTCTTCGCGCCGCAGGAGATCGTCAAGGTCTCCGACTACGGGGGCAAGGCCGCGCTGTATTCACGCCTGGGCGGTACGGTGCACCTGCACGAATTCCCCGCCGGGGAGGATTTCCTCGCCCTGAGCGAGGAGGCCATCTCCGGCCGCCTCGTCGCCAAATACGCAATGCTGCAGGAGCGCATGGTGTCCACATGCCGCACGGGGACGACGCTCTTCGTGCGCCAGCGTCTGCGGGAGCACGATCCACAGGGGCCCGCGCTGGAGGCCGCCCTTGACCGCCTGTTCGGCTGCCTGTCCACCCTTGCCGCCGATCCGCGGCTGCTGCTGCTGGACTATGCGCCCGTCGCCCCGCGTCCCTGGCTGGTGACGGCGCAGATCCCGGCCTATCGCGACCATAACGACCTCGGTTCGCGCCGCGGGTGGAACGCCACTTTCCGGGCCTGCGGCATCGCCTGCCCGCCGTCCGGCACGCGCTTCCGCTATGACGACCTGACCGCCACCCTCGAAAAAGGCCGGCGCTGAGTCGCCGCCCTCCGGAGCACCTCAGGTCGAATCGCGCAGCCGCACCGCGGCGAGGGCGAAGGCGGCGCAGGCCAGGGTGGCGAAGATGGCGAGGCCATGCACATGAACCTGCATGGCAATGCCCGCGCCGAGGGGCCCGACCAGCGCGCCGAGGCCCCAGAACAGGCCGGACACCGCATAGATGCCCACCAGGTCGCCGCCGCGGAAGCGGCTGCCCACCAGCGTGATCATGATGGTGTAGATGCCGACGAAGGCGCCGCCCCAGACGAAGAGCAGTGCGTAGGTCGCCACCGGGTGGCCGAGCACCAGGGGCCACACCGCCGCGCCCAGGGCTGAGACGGTGGCGAGGCCGATGACCAGGCGGCGGCGGTCCATCTTGTCGCCGAGCCAGCCGATGGGCAGCTGCAAGATGATGGCGCCGATCATCATCACCGACATGAGGCGGGTGGCGTTCTCCTCGCCCCAGCCGAGATTCACCGCGTAGAGGGCGAGAAAGGAAAGGCCCGCGGTCTCGATGGCGGCGTTCAGCATGGTCGCGCCGAGGGCCAGCGGCGCGAGCCGCACGAAACGGATGGGATTGCCCACGGTCGGTTCGTCGAAATGCGGGGCGACCACCCGCGGCGAGGCGACGAAGCCGGCGGCGAGGAGGGCGATGCCCGCGCCCACCACGTAGGGCAGGGCGCCCACCGTGCCCACCAGCGACAGGATGAGCGGCCCCAGCGCCAGCCCCACCGACAGCGCCGCCGTATAGGCCGCCATGGAGCGGGCCCGCGTGCCTTCGGTGGACAGGGCGTTGATCCAGGTCTCGGAGGTCACGAACAGGGCCTCCGCCGCCATGCCCAGGAACAGGCGCAGGAGGAACCACATCCACACCATCGGCAGCGCCGGAAAGGCGAGGAGCGCCACGGCGGAGATGGCGATGGACAGGAAGATGAGGCGGCGCGGGCCGAGGCTGGCGACGAGGCGGGGCAGCGCCACCGCCGTGATCAGGACGCCCACCGCGTGCATGGCGGCGTTCGCGCCGATCACCGCCTCGCTCAGCCCGCGGGCGGCGAGGTCGAAGGCGATGAGCGGGGCGCTCAGCGAATAGGTCAGGCCGAACACCATCGCGGTGGCGATGACCGCGCCGCGGGCGAGGACGCTGCCGCCGGCCGATTCGGACAACGCATCCGTGGTTTCGCTCATGGGCTGCCGGGCTCCGGGACAGGGCGGCGGGAACGGGTGAGCCGCCGCACGAAATCCCGCAGGCGGATGGCGAAGGGCGGCGGCGCCGGCTCGAGGATGCGCTGGAGGGTGCGGGCATAATCGAGCACGAGGCCGGGGGTCCAGCTCATGGCTTCGGCGCGGGAGCGGATGTAGGCGGCGGCCCAGACGTCCGGATTGGCCATGAGCCGGGCGACCCTCAGCCACGCCATCCGGCTCGCCAGCGCGCCCTCGAGCGCCGAATCCAGCGCCGCCGCCACCACCACCGAGCAATTGCGGTTGGTGAGGTTATAGGTGTCGTCCTGCCGGTACCCGGCCCAGAAGGCGCGCAGGCGCCGCGCGTCGAATCGGGTGAACTCGACCTTCGCGTCCGCTTCGCACCAATTGGCGCATTCATAGGCGTAGGAAGGTTGGAAGCGGCCGGGGATGTCGTTCTCCCGCGTGGCGCGCAGGAGGGCGGCGAACTCCTCCGGCGGGTGGTCGATCTCCTGCGCCGGATAGTGGCTGATATAGAGGTCGGGCCTGAGCTCCAGCGCCGAGTGGCCGGTGGAAATGGCGCCGTTGCGGTCCACGGCGGCGATGTAGCGGTCGATGAGCGGGCGCCGTCCGCCCACGTCCGCCGAGCCCACGGGGGTCCAAACCCGCACGGTCAGCGGCCCTTCGGAGGGCGGCAGCGGCCCGGTGTCGTCCACGATCACCGGCGCGTTGTCGTACCAGTTGCGTCCGCCGAAGATCGGCAGGGCGAGGACGGCGACCTCCTCCAGGTGCGCCCGCAGCATCAGGCTGGCCCGCAGCAGGATCCACCCCGACATGAGCAGCAGCAGGCTCACGCACAGCGGCACCTTGAGTTCGTGCGCGAGCGGCCAGCGGCTGGCGATGACGGCGGCGAGGATCAGCTCCATCACCCCCACCGCCACCGTGGCGCGCCACAGGCGGAAGCGCACCACCACCGCCGTGACGATGCGCGCGACACCGTCGAGCAGGAAGGCCGCGCCGAACAGGAGCGACAGGGCCATGCCGTTGCGCGACGGATAATCGAGGATGAACAGGCCCACGAAGACGAGGGCGAAGGCGCGGAACAAGGCCAGGCTGCGGCTCTTCACCCCGTGCAGGGCGAAGGCGGTGACGAAGCCGAGCAGCCCCTCGAAGACGAACACCGCGCCGAACACCTGGGTCGCCACCGACATGGTGCCGTCCATGGCGTCCAGGAGGATCAGCACCGCGACGCCGATCAGTGAAGCCGCAAGCGCCGAAAGGACCCACCAACGTTCCCGCAGGGCCTTGGCACCTACGAGAATGAATGCGAGCTGCACCATCGAGATTCGAATTCACCGTGGGAGAAACCGAGCCGCAGCATGACGTGGCGGCAGATCGAGATGCAAGAGGTTTTGCCCCTCCGACGATACCTTTTCGGAACCTGCAGGGCGGGGAAGGGTTGGCACCTCATGATCTCACCGAGAAAGGGGAGGGACCAGATGACCAATGCCCACATGGAGCGGCTGAAGGCCGACGCCACCGGAAACACCGCCCTCAGCGCGGTTCTCGCCGAAGCCGTGGACGGCTTTTCCAGCACCGAGGACGCGGTACGTTTCCTTGCCTCCCGCGGCTTCGAGGTGACCAGCGCCGACCTTGCCGACGCGGCCGCCGATGATCTGCCGCCGGCCGCGCAGGAGGACGCGGAGCCGGATGGCTACGGCACCCTCATGCGCTTCCTGCGCCGCCACTGAGGGCGGTTTCACAGGATGGTGCCGTGCAGGAACAGCCAGGCCACCGAGAAGTAGATGACGATGCCGGTGACATCCACCAGCGTGGCGATGAAGGGGGCTGACGCCGTCGCCGGATCGAAGCCGAGGCGCTTTAAGAGGAAGGGCAGGAGCGAGCCGGCGAGCGATCCGAAAGTGACGATGCCGATCAGCGACGCGCCGATGGTGACGGCGAGCAGCTTCCAGTAATCGCCATAGTCGAAGAAGCCGGCCTGCTGCCACACGGTGATGCGGATGACGCCGATGATGCCGAGGATGCCGCCGAGCACGATGCCGGTGGGCAGCTCGCGCAGGGCGACGCGCCACCAGTCGCGCAGGCGCACCTGCTGGAGGGCGAGGGCGCGGATGATGAGGGAGGTGGCCTGCGAGCCCGAATTGCCGCCCGAGCTCATGACGAGGGGAATGAACAAGGCGAGCACGATGGCCTTCTCCAGCTCATCGGAGAAGAATTGCATGGCGCTGGCGGTGAACATTTCCGAAACGAACAGGATGCACAGCCAGCCGGCGCGCTTCTTGATCATCTCCGCGAAGGGAATCGCGAGGTAGGGCTCGTCGATGGCTTCCATGCCGCCCATGCGCTGCACGTCCTCGGTCTGCTCCTCGATCATGGCGTCGATGACGTCGTCCACGGTGACGATGCCGAGCATATGGCCGGTCGAGTCCACCACCGGGACGGCGAGGAAGTCGTACTTGGAGATTGCGCGCGCCACCTCCTCCTGGGGCATGGTGGCGGGCACGCTGATGGGCGCGTAGGCGTGGGCGACGGACAGGATGGGTGCATCCGGGACGCCGGAGATGAGCCGGCGCAGGGAGACCGTGTTCACCAGCCGCTTCGTCGTCGGGTCGAGCACGAAGATGGCGTAGACCGTCTCGCGGCTGTGCTCCACCTCGCGGATGTGGTCGAGGGTCTGTTTCACGGTCCAGTTGGCGGGCACGCTCACGAATTCCGTGGTCATGAGGGCGCCGGCGGTGCCCTCCGGATAGGTGAGCAGGTGGTCGATGGCGGTGCGGGTGTCGGCGTTGAGCGCGTCGCGCAGGTGGCCCCTTGCGGGCGCGTCGATCCAGCGCAGCACATCGGAGGCGCGGTCGGCCGACATGCCTTCAAGAAGGGCCACGGCCTTGTCCTGCGGCAGGGCCTCGATCACCTCGCACGCATCGCGGAAATGGGGCTGGTCGAGCACTTCCACCGACCATTGCAGGGGCATGTGGGCAACGATCTCCGTCGCCTCCTGCGCGGTCTTGCCGTTCAGGAACTCGACGATGTCCGCCACGTGCTCCCGGCCGAGGCGGGAGGTGAGGGCGGCATGCTCCGTGGTCTCGATTTTCCCGATGTTCATGTCCCTTCCCCCACCGCGCCCGCACCGATGGCCGATTCGGCCGTCCCGCCGAGATTTTCTCGCGTAACGGAAATCTGCTGCGTCGCCGTGACGTTTCATCCGCCGCTTCGGCCGGGAGGCGGATGAAGGGCCATCCCCGCCGCGTCACGCCGCGCTGAAGGTTCCGTCATCCCCGAGGATTTCGAGCCGGCCGGTGGCCACGCCGAAATAGGCGCCGTGCAGGTTGAGGCGCCCGGCCTCCACGCGCTCGGCCACCCAGGGGAAGCTTGCGAGGTTGGAAAGCGACAGCTTCACGCAGCATTGCTCGCAGAAGCGCTGGCGTTCCGTCGGCGCCAGGCGCGCATCCTCGGCCATGAGGCGCGCGGGCTCGGCGATCTTCATCCAGTTGGCGACGAAGTCGCCGACTTCGGGCGGTGCGCCCTCCAGCAGCGCATGGACGCCGCCGCACTGGGCGTGGCCCATCACCACCACGTGCTTGACCTCGAGCGCACGCACCGCGAACTCGATGGCGGCCGAGGTGCCGTGATAGTTGGTGTCGGGCTGGAACGGCGGCACCAGATTGGCCACGTTGCGCACGATGAACATCTCCCCGGGGCCGGCATCGAAGATCATCTGCGGGTCGACACGGCTATCCGAGCAGGCGATGACGAGGGTCTCGGGCTTCTGGCCTCGGGCGGCGAGCTGTTCGAAGACCTGCTTGCGCTCGGGCCACGCCGTTTCACGAAATCTTCTGTAGCCGGAGATCAGGTCGTCCACACCGCCGCTCCATCTTGCTGCCAAAGGCACGGAAGGCTGACCCGCGGCCACAAGTCAAGCCGGCACGCGCGCCATCCATTCGATCTCGTGGAACCCGTGACCCTCGCGCCACGTTTATTCACCGAACGCAAAGTAACATAGCGCGAGGTAAGAACGATGCGAGGTCTTTTGCTTTGGATCATGGGTGTGCCGCTGTCGGTGATTATCCTTCTGTACGTATTCAACTTCCTCTGAGGCGTATCGACGCTTCGGCGACACGCGTCCGCGAGCGTGGAAGTACGCCTGTTCTTCCCCTCGGGCTGTCATGCTTGCGAGCACGGGCGGACGAAAGTCCGCTGGATGGCCGGCGTGAGCCGGCACTGGGCGATGCCGCGCATCTCGCGAAATCCACGACGCTTGCCACGACCTTTATCGACAAGCTGCGGTGTCTTCAGCGGTGTCTTAAAGCCCAAGATCGCCGCGCGACGGAGCGTTGAAAGTGAAGGCCTAATTTTTAGGCATTTGCTCAATTCGTGACGTCATTGAGTGCGGTCCGATCACGCATCGCGGGCGAACGGCACGCGGTGCCCAGTTCGAGATGCTCCCGCCGCTGCCGTCCCTCGCTCGCGGCCCGATGGCCGCCGGGTTGTGAAGGAACTCCGGAGGGCGCCATGCGTCTGGCGATTTCGCGGGCGGGGCGGCCTCCCGCGCCGCCCGATCCGCATTTCTCGTCCCGGTTGAATCCCCCGCACCCTGTTGCATGGCACACGCCTTGCTGATCACACCTACGGCTGGTTCGTGCCGGCCTCACAACAGGGGAGAGAGCGTATGCTCGGTTTGCTGGGACAGGCGACCAAGGGACTGGGGGCGCTGGCCGCCGCTGCCGTCATCGCGGGGACGATGGGAATCGGCGCGGCGAAGGCGCAGGAGACCATCAAGGTCGGCATCCTGCATTCTCTTTCGGGCACCATGGCCATCAGCGAGACCACGCTGAAGGATGCGATGCTCATGCTCATCGAGGAGCAGAACAAGAAGGGCGGCCTGCTGGGCAAGAAGCTCGAGGCGGTGGTGGTGGATCCCGCCTCCAACTGGCCGCTGTTCGCCGAGAAGGCGCGCGAGCTCATCACCAAGGACAAGGTCGCCGCCGTGTTCGGCTGCTGGACCTCGGTGTCGCGCAAGTCGGTACTGCCGGTATTCAAGGAACTGAACAACATCCTCTTCTATCCCGTGCAGTACGAGGGTGAGGAGAGCGAGCGCAACGTCTTCTACACCGGCGCCGCCCCGAACCAGCAGGCGATCCCAGCGGTGGACTACCTCGCCAACGACGAGAAGGTGGAGCGCTGGGTGCTCGCGGGCACGGACTACGTCTATCCCCGCACCACCAACAAGATCCTTGAGGCTTACCTGAAGTCCCGCGGCGTGAAGGCCGAGGACATCATGATCAACTACACGCCGTTCGGTCATTCCGACTGGCAGACCATCGTCTCCGACATCAAGAAGTTCGGCTCCGCGGGCAAGAAGACCGCAGTGGTCTCCACCATCAACGGTGACGCAAACGTACCGTTCTACAAGGAGCTCGCCAACCAGGGTATCCAGGCCAAGGACATCCCGGTGGTGGCCTTCTCGGTGGGCGAGGAAGAGGTTGCCGGCATCGACACCAAGCCGCTCCTCGGCCACCTCGCGGCATGGAACTACTTCATGTCCATCGACACGCCGGCGAACAAGGACTTCATCGCCAAGTGGCACGCCTTCACCAAGGACCCGAAGCGCGTTACCAACGACCCCATGGAGGCCCACTATATCGGCTTCAACATGTGGGTGAAGGCGGTGGAGAAGGCCGGCACGGTGGACCAGGACAAGGTGATCGCGGCGCTGCCGGGCATCAAGCAGGCCAACCTCACCGGCGGCGTCTCCGAGATGCTCCCCAACCACCACATCACCAAGCCCGTCTTCATCGGCGAGATCGAGGGCAATGGGCAGTTCGACGTGGTGTGGAAGACCAAGGACCTCATCCCGGGTGAAGCCTGGTCGCGCTATCTCGAAGGCTCCAAGAACCTGGTTGCCGACTGGGTGAAGTACAATTGCGGCAACTTCGACACCACCAAGAACGTCTGCCTCTCGTCCGCCAAGTGAGCGCGATGAGGTGATCGTCGAAGGCGATCCCTTCGGCCGAGCAGGCGTGAGTTTTCAAGGCAGTTGATCTTCGGACTCCTCTCGTACCGTCCCCTCCGGGGCGCCCCTCCCTCTCCCCGCAAGGGGAGGGGGAGCCTTGTCGCTCTACCCGTCGCAAACCGTCGGTCCCGGCCGGCAGCGTTTGGGCCGGCTTCCCCCGGGTCCGGTCGACCCGATCGGTGGGGCCGTCCCACGTCTCGAGCGTGGAGGTCGTTGTCCCGTCTGGCCGCGATGCGGCCCGAGGGAGGCGGGCTCCGGAGCGGATGCCCTTCATGATGCGCCTGCGCCTTCCCGTTCCGCCGGCTTTCGCGCTGCGGACCCTCGCGCTTCCCGTCCTCGTCCTCCTCATGGCCGCACTCTTCGGCGGCGCCGTGCGAGCCCAGGGCCAGCCCGACATTTCGGCCATCGTCGCGAAGTTCGCGAACGACAGCTATTCCGACACCGCCGACGCCCTGGTGGCGCTCGCCGCCAGCGGCAGCGCCCAGGCCGCCGCTGTGGTGGACGCGCTCGGTGAAGGGCGGCTGGTCTTCGATCCGGCCACCAAGAGCGTGTACATCCGTGCCCGCTCGGGCGTGGTGGATGCGGCGACCGGCGCCGCCGTGGCGGCACCGCCCGCGACGCTGACGCCGGTGCGCGCCAACAACCGGGTGCGCCGCGCCATCGACGCCGCCTCCGGCGCGCTCTCGCTGCTCAACCCCGATCCCGCCCGCCGCGCCGATGCGGCGGCTGCCGTGTTCAAGTCGCGCGATCCGGTGACGCTGCCGACGGTGGAAGCCGCCATCGCCAAGGAGACGGTGCCTTCCATCAAGGAGGCGCTGGAGCAGGCGCGGGCGGCCATCCTCATCGGCAAGGCCGATGCGCCGGAGGCCGAGCGCCGCGTCGCCATCCAGAAGATCACCGCCCGGGGTGACCAGGAGGCCATCAGCCTGCTGCGCTCCCTGCCGGCCGATTCCCCGCCGGCCCTCAGGACCGCGGCCGATGCGGGCATCGCCAAGGTGGAGCAGAACCTCAAGTTCTGGGCGGTGGCGCAGAACGTGTGGTACGGGCTGTCGCTGGGCTCGGTGCTGCTGCTCGCGGCCATCGGCCTCGCCATCACCTTCGGCGTCATGGGCGTCATCAACATGGCCCATGGCGAGATGGTGATGCTGGGCGCCTACACCACCTTCATGGTGCAGAACGTCATCCGTCAGTCGGCGCCCTGGCTGTTCGACTGGTCGCTGGCCATCGCCCTGCCGCTGGCCTTCCTGTTCACGGCGCTGGTGGGCATCCTCATCGAGCGGACGGTCATCCGCTTCCTCTACGGCCGGCCGCTGGAGACCCTGCTCGCCACGTGGGGCGTGTCGTTGATCCTGCAGCAAGCGGTGCGCTCCGTGTTCGGGCCCACCAACCAGGAGGTGGGGGCCCCGTCCTGGATGTCCGGGGCGTTCCAGGTGGGGCAATTGTCCATCACCTACAACCGCCTGTGGATCATCGTCTTCGCCCTCATGGTGTTCTTCGCCCTGCTGCTGGTGCTGAAGCGAACGCCGCTCGGCCTCTATGTGCGGGCGGTGACGCAGAACCGGCGCATGGCGGCGGCCATGGGCATCCGCACCGGCCGCATCGACGCGCTCACCTTCGGCCTCGGCTCCGGCATCGCCGGCATCGCCGGCGTGGCCCTCTCGCAGATCGACAACGTGAGCCCGAACCTCGGGCAGGGCTACATCATCGACAGCTTCATGGTGGTGGTGTTCGGCGGGGTGGGGAACCTCTGGGGCACGCTGGTCGGCGCCTTCACCCTGGGCATCGCCAACAAGCTGCTGGAGCCGTTCGCCGGCGCGGTGCTGGGCAAGATTCTGCTGCTCGTCTTCATCATCCTGTTCATCCAGAAGCGCCCGCGCGGCCTGTTCGCGCTCAAGGGCCGGGCGGTGGAATCGTGAGGGGTGGGACCAACCGGCGCCGCGCCCTCGCCGGCTCCCCCTCTCCCCTCGCGGGAGAGGGGGGATCGCGGCGCAGCGCGGCGGGTGAGGGGGCTGGTGCGGCTTGCCGCTGCTTGCAGGACAACGGAGCCACCTGCCACCCCTCACCCAAGCTCTCTCCCGCACGGGGAGAGGGGGCTCTCCGCTCCCGGTCGTTTCGCCCGTCTGTCGCCGCATCGAGGAGCCTTGCCGCATGAACCGCCCCGGCATCATCGACCGCACCGGCGCTATCTTCCTCATCGTCGTTCTGGCCGCAGCGGTGCTCATTCCCGCGTCCAACCTGCTGCTGCCGCCCGGCAATCCTCTGCACGTGCCGGACTACATGATCCCGCTGCTCGGCAAGTACCTCGCCTACGCGCTGCTCGCCGTCGCGGTGGACCTGGTGTGGGGGTATTGCGGCGTGCTGTCGCTGGGCCACGGCGCCTTCTTCGCGCTGGGTGGCTACGCCATGGGCATGTATCTCATGCGCCAGATCGGCCCGCGCGGCGTCTACGGCAACCCGGTGCTGCCCGACTTCATGGTGTTCCTGAACTATAAGGAGCTGCCGTGGTTCTGGCAGGGCTTCGACATCTTCCCCTTCGCCATGCTCATGGTGGTGCTGGTGCCGGGGGCTCTGGCCTTCGTGTTCGGCTGGTTCGCTTTTCGCTCGCGGGTGACGGGCGTCTACCTCTCCATCATCACCCAGGCGATGACGTTCGCCCTCATGCTCGCCTTCTTCCGCAATGACATGGGCTTCGGCGGCAATAACGGCCTGACCGACTTCAAGGACATCCTCGGATTTCCCATCTCGGCGCCGTCCACCCGCCTCGTGCTGTTCGTGGCGTCGGCGCTGGCGCTGGCGGCGGGGTACCTGCTGTGCCGGGCGCTGGTCACCTCCAAATATGGCAAGGTGCTGGTGGCTGTGCGCGACACCGAGAGCCGCACCCGGTTCCTTGGCTACCGGGTGGAGAACTACAAGCTGGTCGCCTGGGTGCTCTCGGCCATGCTGGCCGGCGTCGCCGGCGCGCTCTACGTGCCGCAGGTGGGCATCATCAACCCATCCGAGTTCGCTCCCGCCCAGTCCATCGAGATGGTGATCTGGGTGGCGGTGGGCGGGCGCGGCACGCTGGTGGGCGCGGCGCTGGGGGCGCTCATCGTCAATGCGGGCAAGACCTGGTTCACCGGCGTGTTTCCGGAGGCCTGGCTGTTCGGCCTCGGAGCCCTGTTCGTGCTGGTGACGCTGTTCCTGCCCAAGGGCGTGCTGGGGCTCGCCTCCAGCATCTCCGAACGATGGAAGGCGCGGCGGACCGCCCCGACGCCCAGCCCCGAGCCGGCGGAGTGAGCGCCATGAGCTTCGAAACCAGCCAGATGCAATCCTCCGAGCCCTATGTGGTGAAGTCCCACGGCGCCCTCGCGCTGGAAGCGGAGATGCGGGAGGTGGCGGCGGCCAGCGCCGCGCCCAATCCCAGGGCGCTGACGTCGGCGCTGCTCTATCTCGACAACATCACCGTCTCCTTCGACGGCTTCCGCGCTCTCAACGCGCTCTCCCTCGTCATCGGCGAGGCGGAGATGCGGGCCATCATCGGTCCCAATGGCGCCGGCAAGACCACCATGATGGACGTGATCACCGGCAAGACCCGCCCCAACCAGGGGGTCGCCCTGTTCGCCGGGACGCAGGACCTCACCAGCCTCGACGAGGCGGCCATCGCCCAGCTCGGCATCGGCCGCAAGTTCCAGACGCCCACCGTCTTCGACATGCACACGGTGGAGGACAACGTCCTGCTCGCCCTGAAGGAGGACCGGCGGCCCTTCTCCAACATCTACTGGCGCCGCACGCCCCACGAGCGCGAGCGCATCGACGAGCTGCTGGAGCGGGTGCGGCTGAAGGACAGCCGCTTCCGCCGCGCCGGCGACCTCAGCCACGGCCAGAAGCAGTGGCTGGAGATCGGCATGCTGCTGGCGCAGGAACCGCGCCTGCTGCTGGTGGACGAGCCCGCCGCCGGCATGACCGACCAGGAGACGGCCGACACGGCGGTCCTCCTGCGCGAGATCGCCCAGACGCGCTCGGTGGTGGTGGTGGAGCATGACATGCAGTTCGTCCGCGACCTCGACGTGAAGGTCACGGTGCTGCACGAAGGTTCCGTGCTCGCCGAAGGCCCGCTCGACCAGGTGAGCGCCGACGAGCGCGTCATCGAAGTGTATCTGGGGAGGTGAGGGATGGCTTGTCGCTCTGAAGCCCCCTCTCCCCTTGCGGGAGAGGGATGGGGTGAGGGTTTGCCGCCGTCGGCACCCATCTGCCGAGTGAATGGAACCTGCCCGCCCCCCTCACCCCCAACCCCTCTCCCGCAAGGGGAGAGGGGAGCGCCACCGGCTCGCGCTCGGAGCATCCCCATGCTGAAGGTTGAGAACCTCGACCTCTATTACGGCGCCGCCCACACCTTGAAGAAGGTGTCGGTGGAGGCGCACGCGGGCAAGGTCACCTGCGTGCTCGGCCGCAACGGCGTGGGCAAGACCTCGCTGCTGCGGGCCATCGTCGGCCAGCGGCCCATCGCTGGCGGCTCGATCACGCTGGAAGGCAAGGAGATCTCCCGCCTCTCGACCCCCGACCGCGCCGCCCTCGGCATCGGCTTCGTGCCCCAGGGGCGCGAGGTGTTCCCGCTTTTGTCGGTGAAGGAGAACCTGGAGACCGGCTACGCGCGCCTCGCCGGCAAGGACAAGTTCGTGCCACAGGAGGTGTTCGACCTCTTCCCGGTGCTGAACTCCATGCTGCGACGGCGGGGCGGCGACCTGTCCGGCGGACAGCAGCAGCAGCTCGCCATCGGCCGGGCGCTGGTGACCCGCCCGCGCCTTTTGGTGCTCGACGAGCCCACGGAGGGCATCCAGCCCTCCATCATCAAGGACATCGGCCGCGCCATCTCCTATCTGCGGGACAAGGGAGATATGGCCATCATCCTGGTGGAGCAGTATTTCGAATTCGCGCGTGATCTCGCCGACAGCTTCATCCTGATGGACCGAGGCGAGGTGGTGGCGAGCGGCGACAGGAGCGGGCTTGATGGCGACGATGTCCGCCGCCTCATGGCGATCTGACGGGACGCCGGCCGCGCCGGTCCGTCAGCGCAGCGAAGGCCGGGTCCGCATCGCCGCCGCGCGCTTCGGTGCCTTAACCCGGGTCGCCGACCTCGCGGAGGGCGGAGCCTTGCGCCTGCGCGTGCCGCGGGGCGGGCCGGGGCTGGAAGCCGTCATCGTCAACACCGCCGGGGGGGTGTGCTGCGGCGACCGCTTCAGCATCACGGCGGATACGGCTGCCGGCGCGCACCTCACCGTCTCCACCCCGGCGGCGGAGAAGGTCTATCGATCGGACGGCCCGCTGGCGGAGATCGCGGTGCGGTTGTCCGTTCAGGACGGGGGCCTGCTGGAATGGTTGCCGCAGGAAACCATCCTGTTCGACCGGGCCCGTCTGAAGCGCCGTTACGAGGTGGATGTCGCACCGGATGCCACCTTCCTGTCGTTCGAGGCGCTCATGCTCGGCCGCCTCGCCCATGGCGACACGATGGGGGAGGGGCATATCGAGGACCACTGGCGCATCCGCCGCGGCGGCGCCCTCGTGTTCGCCGACGCCTTCCGGCTCGAAGGCCCCATCGGCACGCTTCTGGAGCGGCCGGCCGTGGCGGCGGGCGCGCGGGCGATGGCGACGCTCCTCTACATCGCGCCCGACGCCGAGGCGCGGCTCGAGGAGGTGCGCGCCCTGCTCGAATCCGTGCCCAGCGAGGCCGGCGCCAGCGCCTGGAACGGGATTCTCGCCGTGCGCTGGCTCTGCCCCGACATCGGGACGTTGCGCCGCGCGGCGACCTCGTTTCTGATGGCCTTCCGGAAGGCACCCTTGCCCCGCGTGTGGGCCACCTGATGGGAGAGGCGAGATGCAGCAATTCGACCGGTGGCGCATCTATTACGATGTGGACAACAAGGCGGGCTTCATCGACCTCTTGGGCGTGGGGGCGCCTCCGGCGGCGGCGCCATTCCGGATCGGACCCCTGCCAGCCGAGGAATTTACTGCCTTCTGCTGTGTGCTGAGCGCGGCGCGCGCCGCAGGAGGGAACGTGACGTGGGATTCCGCGAACCGGGGCGTCTTTTTCTGAGCATGCCCCTGCTGCCCACGTGTGAAGCGATGCCAAGGCTTGAAGGACCCACGAGATGATTCTCACGCCGCGCGAGAAGGACAAGCTCTTCATCGCCATGGCCGCGGAGGTGGCGCGCAAGCGCCTTGCCCGCGGCGTGAAGCTGAACCACCCCGAGGCGGTCGCGCTCATCACCGATTTCGTGGTGGAAGGCGCCCGCGACGGGCGGACGGTGGCGGAGCTGATGGAGGCGGGCGCCAAGGTCATCACCTCCGACCAGGTGATGGAGGGCATCGCCGAGATGATCCACGACATCCAGGTGGAGGCGACCTTTCCGGACGGCACCAAGCTCGTCACCGTGCACCACCCCATCCGGGGGGCGCCGTCCGACCTGGTTCCCGGCGAGCTGGTGCCGCAGGAAGGCGACATCCATTTCAACGCGGGCGCGGAGCGGGTGCGCGTCAGCGTGGCCAATACCGGCGACCGGCCGATCCAGGTGGGCAGCCACTACCATTTCTTCGAGACCAACCCGGCCCTCGCCTTCGAGCGGGAGAAGACCCGCGGCATGCGCCTCGACATCGCCCCCGGCACGGCGGTGCGCTTCGAGCCCGGCGCCACGCGGGAGGTCACGCTGGTGCCCTTCGGCGGCAAGCGGGAGGTCTACGGGTTCCGGGGCGCGGTGGCGGGGAAGCTCTGAAATGACGGTCCGGCACTATCTGGGCGGCTGCCAGTGCGGCAGCGTCCGCTACGAGGTGGATGTGGATCTCGACCACACGGTCAGCTGCAACTGCTCCCGCTGCGGCAGGCTGGGCAGCATCTTCGCCTTCGCTCCCGCCGGTGCCTTCAGTCTGCGGGCCGGGGAGGGGAAGACCACCGAATACCTGTTCAACACGGGCAAGATCCGGCACCTGTTCTGCTCCACCTGCGGCATCGAATCCTTTGCCAGAGGCACGGCGCCCGACGGCGCCGAAATGGTGGCGATCAACGCCCGCTGCCTCGATGGCGTGGACGTGAAGACGCTGACCCCCACCGAGTACGACGGCGCGAGCAAGTAAGGAACCGTCCCATGTCCTCGTCCAAGATGCCCCGCGCCGCCTATGCCCACATGTTCGGCCCCACCGTGGGCGACAAGGTGCGGCTTGCCGACACCTCGCTGTTCATCGAGATCGAGAAAGATTTCACCACCTATGGCGAGGAGGTGAAGTTCGGCGGCGGCAAGGTGATTCGCGACGGCATGGGCCAGTCGCAGGTGGCCAACGCCGACGGGGCGGTCGACACCGTCATCACCAATGCCGTGGTGCTCGACCACTGGGGTGTGGTGAAGGCCGACGTGGGGTTGAAGAACGGGCGCATCGTCCGCCTCGGCAAGGCGGGCAATCCGGATGTGCAGTCGGACGTCGACATCATCATCGGCCCGGGCACGGAAGTGATCGCCGGGGAGGGAAAGATCCTCACCGCCGGCGGCTTCGACAGCCACATTCACTTCATCTGCCCGCAGCAGATCGAGGAGGCGCTGGCCTCGGGCGTCACCACCATGCTGGGCGGCGGCACGGGGCCGGCCACAGGCACCTTCGCCACCACCTGCACACCGGGGCCGTGGCACATCGCCCGGATGATCGAGGCGGCGGATTCCTTCCCCATGAACCTCGCCTTCGCCGGCAAGGGCAATGCCTCCCTGCCTGCGGCGCTGGAGGAAATGGTGCTGGCCGGCGCCTGCGCGCTCAAGCTCCATGAGGACTGGGGGACGACGCCGTCCGCCATCGACTGTTGCCTGTCGGTGGCTGACGCGCTCGACGTGCAGGTGATGATCCACACGGACACGCTCAACGAGTCGGGCTTCGTGGAGGACACCATCGCCGCCTTCAAGGGCCGCACCATCCATGCCTTCCACACCGAGGGGGCGGGCGGCGGACATGCGCCGGACATCATCAAGGTGGCGGGGCTGGCGAACGTCCTGCCCTCCTCCACCAATCCGACCCGGCCCTATACCCGCAACACCATCGACGAGCATCTCGACATGCTCATGGTGTGCCACCATCTCGATCCGGAGATCGCCGAGGACCTCGCCTTCGCCGAGAGCCGCATCCGCAAGGAAACCATCGCGGCCGAGGACATCCTGCACGACCTCGGCGCCCTCTCCATGATGAGTTCGGACAGCCAGGCCATGGGGCGGGTGGGCGAGGTGATCATCCGCACCTGGCAGACGGCGGACAAGATGAAGCGCCAGCGCGGCAAGCTGCCGGGCGAGACCGACAGCGACAACCTGCGCGCCCGCCGCTACATAGCCAAATACACCATCAATCCCGCCATCGCCCACGGCATGTCGAGGCACATCGGCTCGGTGGAGCCGGGCAAGCTCGCCGACCTTGTTTTGTGGACACCGGCCTTCTTCGGCGTGAAGCCGGATCTCGTCATCAAGGGCGGGGCCATCGCCATGGCGCAGATGGGCGATCCCAACGCCTCCATCCCCACGCCCCAGCCGGTGCATTACCGGCCCATGTTCGGTGCCTATGGCCGGGCCCGCACCCACACCTCGCTCACCTTCGTCTCGAAGGCGGCGGTGGAGGACGGGCTGGCGTCCCGCCTCGGCATCCAGAAGGAGCTGGTGGCGGTGGAGAACACCCGCTCGGGGATCTCCAAGAAGAGCATGATCAACAACGACGCCACGCCCCATATCGAGGTGGACCCCGAGACCTACGACGTGCGGGCGGATGGCGAGCTGCTGGTCTGCGAGCCGGCCGAGGTTCTGCCCATGGCGCAAAGGTATTTTCTGTTCTGAGCACCCGGCGCGAAAGACGTCGCGCGGCCGGAACCTTTGCCATGGCTCCTTGCTTCTAGCGGGTGTTGCAACTCGCCGATTGAGGAGCCAGCCCATGTCGAACGTGCGTTCATTGTCCAAGAAGACGGCCAAGCCTTCTGCTGTTGCCGCGACTGCGGCACTCGCCACCCCCACCGATCTCGATCACCTGAAGGCGCAGAAGGTGGCCGACGCCCTGAACCGCGTGCTTGCCGACACCTTCGTGCTCTATCTGAAGACCAAGAATTTCCACTGGCACGTCAGCGGCAAGCACTTCCGCGACTATCACCTGCTGCTGGACGAGCAGGCCTCCGCCATCGAGGAAACCATCGACCCGCTGGCCGAGCGCGTGCGCAAGATCGGCTGCCAGACGGTGCATTCCTACGGCGAGATCCTGAAGCTCACCGGCCTCAAGGAGAACAACGCGGCCTATGTCGCGCCGGAAGCCATGTTCACGGAGCTGATCGCCGACAACAAGGCGGCCATCAAGTCCATGCGGGCCGCCCATGAAGTGGCCGACGATGCGGAGGACATTGCCACGGCCAGCCTGCTGGAAGAATATGTGGACGAGGCCGAAAAGCGCCTGTGGTTCCTGTTCGAGACCAACCAGAATCGACAGGACAGCGCCACCTGAGCGCAAGCCGGCCCTGAGCCTCGTTTCGGGCCGGGCGGTGTTCGGGGGCGCTTATGGAGTGAAGGCATGATCCGCGCCACCGCCGTCGTCCGCCGTCCCGCCGTCCGCGCCGAGAAGGTGGCGGACGAGATCACCCTCGATCACCTCGCCCGCCACCGCCGCCGCTTCGCCATGACCGGCGATGGCGGTACTGCGTTCCTGCTCGATCTCGACAAGGCGACGGTGCTCGACGATGGCGACGCGGTGAAGCTGGAGGACGGCCGGCTCGTCCGCATCAAGGCGGCGCCGGAGGAGCTGGTGGAGGTCACCACCGTCAATCCGCTCCGGCTCATGAAGGTGGCCTGGCATCTCGGCAACCGGCACGTGCCGGCCGAGATCACGGAGAGCGCGGTCTATTTCGTGGACGACCACGTGCTGACCGAGATGGTGCGCGGCCTCGGCGCGGCAGTGACGAAGGTGGTGCGGCCGTTCCGGCCCGAGAAGGGGGCCTACGAGGCGGCGGAGGCCCATGGCGGACACGGCCACGACGCCCATGACCATGCGCACGAGCATTCCGGGCATGAGCATTCCGCGCACGAGCACCACGACCATTCCCACGCGCATCACGAGCACGGTGCAGATTGCGCCTGCGGCCACGATCACGGTCACCACGATCATGGTCACCACGATCACGTAGAGGCGAAACCCGCCCACTCGGAGCATGGGCATGTCCATGGCCCTGGCTGCGGGCACGATCACAAGCATGGCTGAACGGGGCATGCCGGCCGCGCCACCTGCGCCAGTCCGTGAACGGTGCGAGATGCCCCCCTCCCGGTTCTCCCCGGCAGGGAACGAGGGCTCGGTGGTCGGTGCCGGCGGCGGCGACGCATCATCACCTTCTGGCGATAGTGGATCACCCTGCGGGGATGCGTCACCTCCGCCCGCGCTGGAAACGAGCGGGGAGGGGGAAGCGCCCTCCGCCCGGAAGGAGGCCGGGTCGGTGTCGCTCCTGCCGCTCTTCGCCTGGCTCTCCCCCGCATTTCCGGTGGGCGCCTACGCCTATTCCCACACCCTCGAATGGGCGGTCGCGGCCGGTGACGTGACGGACGAGAAAAGCCTCGCGGCCTTCCTCGCCGACCTGCTGACGCAGGGCTTCGTCCGCTCGGATGGCATCCTCCTGGCCCATGCGCACAGGGCGGCCGTCGCGGGCGATTGCGCGGCTCTCGCCGAGGTCAACGCCCTTGCCGTCGCCCTCGCGCCCTCCGCCGAGCTGAGGCTGGAGACGTGCCAGCAGGGCCGCTCCTTTCTGGATGCCGTGCGCGCGGCATGGCCGGGCCCAGCCCTGGACGGCATCGTCGCACCGCTCACCGGCGAAGTGGCTTATCCCGTCGCCGTCGGCCTTGCCGCGGGCGCCCACGGCCTGCCGCTCGGCGCGACGCTCGAAGCGTTCCTGCTCGCCACCGTGCAGAACCTCGTCTCCGCCGCGGTGCGGCTGGCGCCCATCGGGCAGACGGCGGGCACGCGCGTGGTGGCCGGCCGTGCCGCCTCCATTGGCGCGCTCGCCGCGGACATCCCCGCGCTCACCCTCGACGATATCGGCAGCGCCACTTTCCGCGCCGATCTCGGCAGCTTCCGCCACGAAACCCAATATACGAGGCTGTTCCGCTCATGAGTTCCGGCAAATCTCCGCTCCGCGTCGGCGTCGGCGGCCCCGTGGGGTCTGGCAAGACTGCGCTCATGGAGGCGTTGTGCAAGGCCTTCCGCGCGCGCTACGACATCTGCGCCATCACCAACGACATCTACACGAAGGAGGACGCCCGGCTTCTCACCGTGGCCGGGGCCCTGCCGCCGGAGCGCATCCTGGGCGTGGAGACGGGCGGCTGCCCGCACACCGCCATCCGCGAGGATGCCTCCATCAATCTGCGGGCGGTGGCGGACATGCAGGCCCGCTTCCCCAACCTCGATCTCGTGCTGATCGAATCCGGCGGCGACAATCTCGCCGCGACCTTCTCGCCGGAGCTGGCGGACATCACCATTTACGTGATCGACGTGGCGGGCGGCGAGAAGATCCCGCGCAAGGGAGGACCCGGCATCACAAGGTCCGACCTGCTGGTGGTGAACAAGACCGACCTTGCCCCCATGGTGGGCGCCGACCTCTCGGTCATGGAGGCGGACACCATTCGCATGCGCGCCGGGCGGCCCTACGTCTTCGCCTCCATCCGCAACGGCGTGGGGGTGGACGTGGTGGCCCGCTTCATCGAGCAGGCAGGGGGCCTCTCGGCCGCCGCGTGAGGACTGCGGGGCGGCGGCGGCGCATTCCGCGGCCGATCCGGAGCGGCCGCGGGTCGGGTCATGGAATCAGGTCTTGTGAGATCAGGTCTTGTGAGATCACGTCTTGGGACCGGCCTTCGGCTCGCTGCCCGGCTCGGCCTTGGGCGCCGGCTTCGCCTTGCAGGCGGCCTCGAACTTGGCGACCAGGGGGCCGACACCCGAGAGGGAAATGGCGCGCTTGGCGCCCTTCACCTCGATCGTCAAGGTGCCGCCTGCCTTGGCGAAAGCCTTGAGGTCGGCCATCTGGGCGGGCGCCTCCACGTCCACCTGCTCGCCCTCCTCCCCTGCGACGCCCTTGCCGACGAGGCTCTTCTTGGTGGCGCCGACGGTGAGGACCAGGGCCGTGCTGGCGCCGCGCTCGATGCCCTTGGAGCCGATCATGGACTGCACCGTGAGCCCGGGCGTGCCCGGCTTGCACAGGAAGAAGATGGCGCCATCGTCGCTGTCCGGCACGCCGAAGACGAGGGCGGTCGTCTCCTCGCCTTCCTGCAGGTGCCAGGTCATCTTCTGCTGGGCGGCCGCTGGTCCGGCGAGCGCGAGAAGGGTGCAGAGGGCAAGAGCGGGACGAAGCATGGGTGTGGGTCCAGTTTTTGCGGCGGCGGATCATACCGGCTGCGCAGCAAAGGGGAAGCCGTGCCGTAAGCTTCTGACTTTGCGATGAAATCTATGGCGCGCGGGAATCATCGGCCGATGAGGCAGGCGCGGCGGAAGTCCGGAAGCTTGGCCTTGGCGCCAGCCAGGGGGTAGCTGTCGCTGGCGCCGGGCATCTTCACGACCAGGGTTTCGCCCTCGGAAAAAAGGTCGAGCACCCGCCCCTCCAGAGAAACGGCCGCCTCCACGACCACGCGCCCATCCGCCGCGCCGCGGAAGGCCGAGGCGGCGAGCTCCAGCCGGCGCTTGCCGGCGGCGAGCGACAGGGCGACGCCATCGCCAGCCTTCACCTTGCCCGAGGCGACCTCCACCGTGAACTGGATGAGCTGGGCGCCCGGCTGGCAGGCGACGGCGAACACCGGATCGGCGGCGCGGGGCAGGCCGAAGCGCAGCACGATCGTATCCTCGCCTCTGGCGAGGACCCAGACGCGCGGATCCGCCTTCTCGCCCTTGGTCTCCTTCTTGGCATCCTTCTTGGGCTCTTGCGCCGTCCCCTTGCTGCTCTTGGGCGCGGCAAGGACAGGGGTCGCGATGAGCGCCGCGATCGCGACGAGCACTTTCGTGAGCAGCCATGCCCGCATGGATTCTCGGTCCTCGCCCGTGCACGATCCCAAGGAATGCCGTGCCCCGAAGACGCGCATGCGTCCCGGTGCCTTCAATCACCCCATAGACGAGTGATGTTTGCGTCCCCCGACGCCATCGCATATCACGGCGTCCCGCCCGCCGCGACAACACGCGCGGGAAATGTGTTGAAACCCCGCGGCCCAATTCACCATGCCCGAGCTTCCTGAACGCGGCGCCCACTCCCCGGCCGAGTCGCCTCGCGCGGGGGCATCGGGGCGGGTGCGCATCGATCGCCTGCTGGTGGAGCTTGGGTTGTTCGAGAGCCGTGCCCGCGCCCAGGCGGCCATCGCGGCGGGGCTCGTGCGCGCCGACGGGGTAGTGGTGGCGAAGCCCTCGGCCGAGGTGAACCCCGCCGCCTCGATCAGCGCGGAAGATGTTCACGACTTCGTGTCCCGCGGCGCGTTGAAGCTCGCCGCCGGTCTCGATGCGTTCGGCATCGATCCCCGCGGCCTCGTCGCCCTGGACGTGGGCGCATCCACCGGCGGCTTTACCGAGGTGCTGCTGCGGCGGGGCGCGCGGCGCATCCATGCGGTGGATGTGGGGCGCGCCCAGCTCCATCCCCGCCTCGCCGCCCGGCCGGAGGTGCAACTGATGGAGGGCACGGACATCCGCACCCTGGAACGCGCCGCCATCCCCGAGCCGGTGGATCTCGTGGTGGTGGACGTGAGCTTCATCTCGCTGGCGCTCGTGCTGCCGCCGGCGCTCGCCTTTGCCGCCCCGCGGGCGAGCCTGGTGGCGCTGGTGAAACCGCAGTTCGAGGCAGGCCGCGCCGCCGTGCGCAAGGGCGTGGTCCGCGACGCGGCGGTGCACGAGGCGGTCTGCGCCCGGGTAGAAGGCGAGATCGCGGCCCTCGGCTGGCGGGTCCTCGGCCGGGTTCCCTCACCCATCGAGGGGGGAGACGGCAACCGTGAATTCCTCGTCGGGGCGGCAAGGCCGTGACCGAGATCACCATCGATCGCATGGGCGCGCAGGGCGACGGCCTCGCCCAGGGGCCCGCCGGACCGCTGTTCGCGCCCTACACCCTGTCGGGCGAAGAGGTGCGCGGGCACATCGAGAAGGACCGCTTCGTCGTGGACGAGGTGCTGCGGTCGAGCCCGGAGCGCGCCACGCCCTTCTGCCCCCATTTCGGCCATTGCGGCGGCTGCCTGCTCCAGCACTGGCAGATCGCCCCCTATCTCGCCTGGAAGCGCGGCCTCGTGGCGGAAGCGCTCGCCCGCGAGGGTGTCGGGACCGAGGTCCGGCCGATCGTGGATGCCCACGGGGCCGGGCGGCGGCGGGTGATCTTCCACGCCCGGCAATACGGGGCGCGCACCGTGGTGGGCTTCGCCGAGCGGCGCTCCCACGCCATGGTGGAGATCGGCGCCTGTCCGGTGCTGGCGCCGAGCCTTCATGCCGCCCTGCCGGCCGCCCGCGCGGTGGCGCAGGCGCTGGCGCCGCTGAAGAAGCCGCTGGACGTGCAGGTGGTCGCCACCGATACCGGGCTCGACATGGATGTGCGCGGCTCCGGGCCGCTGCCGCCGGCCCTCGTGTGTGAACTCGCCGGGCTCGCCGCGCGCTTCGACCTGGCACGGCTGACCCGCCATGGCGAGCTGCTGCTCCAGCGCACGCCGCCGCGCCTCGCCATGGGCCGGGCCGAGGTGGAACTGCCACCCGCCGCCTTCCTCCAGGCCACGGCCGAGGGCGAGCGTGTGCTGGCGGAGGCGGTGCTCGCCGCGACCGCCGGGGCGAAGCGGGTCGCCGACCTCTTTGCCGGGGCCGGCACGTTCGCGCTGCGGCTCGCCGAGACGGCCCGCGTGTTTGCGGTCGAAAGCCATCAGGGGGCGCTCGCCGCGCTGCTGAAGGCGGCTCGTGCAACCTCCGGCCTGCGCGGCGTGGAGGGGGAGGCCCGCGACCTCTTCCGCCGCCCGCTCATGCCGGCGGAGCTTTCCGCCTTCGATGCGGTGGTGCTCGACCCGCCGCGCCAGGGCGCGGAGGCCCAGGTGGCCGAACTCGCCCGCGCGAAGTTGGCGCGCGTCGTCTATGTGTCCTGCAACGCCGCCACCTTCGCCCGTGACGCGCGCGTCCTCGCCGCCGGCGGCTTCCACCTGCGGCATGTGACGCCGGTGGATCAGTTCCGCTATTCGGCCCATGTGGAACTGGTGGGCGTGCTCGAGCGCTGAGCCGCCGCACCGCAGGGCAATCTCCCCGCAGGGCAATCTCGTCGGGCGAATCTAGTCGGGCGCTGGCAATTGGGTTCTAATGCGGCGCAGCATAGAGGCTGCCCCGTGAAACCCTTCCCCGAAGATGCCATCCCCTCCGTTCCGGGGGTGCGCGAGCCGTCCGGCATCCGCGCCGTCGAGGCAAGCGCCCTCGAAGGGCGGCGCCTGCGCTATTACGATTATTGCATGGTGGCCTTCTCGGTCATCCTCATCTGCTCCAACCTCATCGGCGCGGCGAAGGTCTCGGTGGTGCAGGTGCCGTACATCGGGCCGGTGATCTTCGGTTCGGCAGTGCTGTTCTTTCCACTCTCTTACGTGCTCGGCGACGTGCTCACCGAGGTCTACGGCTATGCCCGCGCCCGGCGCGTGGTGTGGGTGGGGTTCGTCGCCTCCATCTACGCGGCGGCCATGGCGGCCGCGGTGGTGGCCATGCCGCCGGCCCCCGGCTGGCCGGCGCAGGATGCGCTGACCACCGTCTTCGGCCAGACGCCGCGCATCTTCGCCGCCTCCATCCTCGCCTTCTGGTGCGGCGAGTTCGTCAACGCCTATGTCCTTGCCTTGATGAAGGTTCTCACCGGCGGCCGCCACCTGTGGACGCGCACCATCGGCTCGACCGTGGTGGGGCAGGCCGTGGACAGCCTCATCTTTTATCCGCTGGCCTTCCTCGGCGTATGGGAGACGCATCTCGTGGTCGCCGTGATGGTGAGCAACTACCTGATGAAGGTGGGCTGGGAAGTGCTGCTCACCCCCGTCACCTACAAGATCGTGGCCTTCATGAAGCGGCGGGAGGGGATCGACGTCTATGACGTGGGAACGGATTTCACGCCGTTCCGCACCAAGGTCTAGCCGCCCAGCGCGATGGCCGTGGCGATTTTTGATCGCGCAAGCTGGATTGCCGTACCGTTCGGTGTTAGCAACCTGAGGTACGGGGAAGGCAATTCCACGTGATCCGCGGGCCGTGCCGAAGCTGGCCGGATCGCCACGCGTCACGACACAGGGGCCGATGCGCCAGTTTCACGATCACGACCACCTGCCGCATCCCTTCCGGCCCCTCAGGGTGGCTCTGTTCGTCCATGCCTTCTATCCCGACCATGTCTATGGCACCGAAGCCTATACCCTGACGCTGGCGCGGCGGTTCGCGGAGCTTGGCCACCTGCCGGTCGTGGTGACCGCCCGCGAGGCGGGGGAGTCGCCCCAGGCGGAGGAGGTCGAGCGCTACGTGCATGCCGGCATCCCGGTGCTGCGCATCGACCGCAACCGGACGCCGCCGCGCTCGGCGCGGGACAGCTACGACCAGCCCTCCCTCGTGCCGCTCCTGACCCGCATCCTGCGGGAGATCGCGCCGGACGTGGTGCATGTCTGCCATCTCGGGAACTTCACGGCGGTCCTGCCGGAGGTGACCGCCGCGCTGGGCATTCCCACCTTTGCCACGCTGACCGACTTCTTCAACATCTGCCTCACCGCGACGCTGGAGATCCCCGGCGGCGGGCTGTGCCGCGGCCCCGATGCGGCGCGCCTCAATTGCATGCGGTGCGGCCTCTCGCTCAGGGCGATCGAGCAGCCCACGCCGTTCTGGCGGGCCGTTTCCCATCCGGGGATGCGCGATTTCGCCGCCGCCTTCGCCGCCCGGCTGCACGTTTTCTTGCCGCCGCCGATCGGAACCGACGCGCGCGCGGTGGTGCGCCGGCCGGACGTGCTGAGGGCTGCCATGGGCCGCTACCGCGCCGCCATCGCCCCCACCGGCTTCCTGGAGGACGTATTCCGAGCCAACGGCACGCCGACGCCCCTCGTGCGCAGCGTGTTCGGCGTGGACATCGACCGGCGGCCGAAGCCGCCGCGGCCGGCCGGGCCCGTGCGCTTCGGCTTCATCGGCCAGCTCATGTACCACAAGGGCCCGCACCTGCTGCTCCAGGCGCTGCGGCTGCTGCCGCCAGAGGCCTTCACCCTCGACATCTGGGGCTCGGAGCAGCTCGCGCCCGACTATGCCCGCGATCTGCGGGAGGTGGCGGCGCCCATGCCGGTCACCTTCCGCGGCACCTTCGACGCGGCTGCAACCGCCGATGTGATGGCGGAGCTGGACGTGGCCGTCCTGCCGTCCACCTGGTTCGAGAATGCCCCGCTCACGCTGCTGAAGGCCCTCGCGACACATACGCCGGTGGTGGTCTCAGACGTGGCCGGCATGACCGAGTTCGTCGCCGAGGGGGTGAACGGTTTTTCCTTCCCCCGCGGCGACGTCGACGCCCTGGCGCAGGTTCTGCGCCGCTTTGTGGATGATCCGGGCCTTGCCCGCGCCATGAGCGCATCGACCGTGTTCGATCGCACCGAGCAGGACATGGCGCGCGACGTGCTCGATCTCTACGGGCGCTTCGGCGCGCTTCCGGCCCCGGCGAGCCGCGCGCCGGCATGAAGATCGCCCTGATCAGCTCCGGCTACCTGCCGGTGCTCGACGGCGTGACGGTGAGCGTGCACGAGCGGGTGATGCGCCTCGCCGCCCGCGGGCACCGCGTTCTGCTCCTCGCGCCGCGTCCCGGTCCCGCCCTCGGTGGCATCGGCGCATTGCCGGAAGGGGTCGAGCATGTGGCGCTCGCCAGCGCGCCGTTCGGCGGTGCCCATGGTGACCGAAATGCGGTGCACGCGGCTCACGGCGAGATCGAGACTGCCCTCGCCGCCTTCCGGCCGGACGTGATCCACGTGGACGAGCCGGAGCGCCTCGCCCTCGGGCTGAAGCGCATTCCCGCCCGCGCCTATGCGCGCCGCCACGGCGTGCCCAGCATCGCCTTCTTCCACACGAATTTCGTGGACTATGCGGTGGGCGATGGCGCCTTGCGGCCGCTCGGCGCCATCGGGTGGCGGGCGGTGGCGCGGCTCTATGCGCTCTATGACGCGACCCTCGTGCCCAGCGCCGAGACCCACCGGCGGTTGGAATCCTTCGGGCTCCGCACCGGCGTGTACGGCCGGTTCAACGGCGCGGACACCTCCCTCTTCACGCCGGCCTTACGCCAGCCGGGCTATTGGGCGCGGGAATGGGGGCTGCCGGAGATCGACGGTCGCTTCGTGCTGCTCGTCGTGGGGCGGCTCACGGCGGACAAGGGATGGCGCTTCTGGGAAGGGGCGTTGCCCGCTTTGGGCCGGCGGCTCGGCGACCGGCTCGCCGTCGTGGTCGCGGGGGAGGGAGCGCTCCGGCCCCGTGTGGCGCAGCTCCTCGCCACCGCCGTCCCCCAAGGGCACCTGCTGGGGGCGGTGCCGCGGGCGCGCATGCCGGGGCTGCTCGCCAACGCCGATCTCTACGCCACCGCGTCGCGCCACGAGAATGCGAGCCTGGCGGTCTATGAAGCACAGGCCAGCGGAACGCCAGTGATCGCTCCGCGCGCCGGCGGCCTTCCCGACCAGATCGCCGACGGCCGCACCGGCCTCCTGTTCGAGCCGGCGGACCTTAAGGGCTTCGTGGCTGCGGTGGCGCGCGTTGCGGAACATGCGGCGGTTCGGGCCGAACTGCGCGAGGCGCTGGTGGCGCACCGGAATTCCATCGGCTGGGATGCGGCGGTCGCGGCGTGGCTCGAAGCCGTGGAGGGCATCGTCGCCCGCAACCGGCGTGTCGCGTGAAGGCGGTCAGAACCCAACGATACCGAGCCGCGCGCCCTCTTCCCGAAGGGCGTAGAGGGCCGCGTCGAGATGCTCCGGCCGGTGGGCCGCGGAGATGAAGAAGCGCAGCCGCGCCGAGCGGTCGGGAACCCCCGGCGGCAGCACCGGGAAGGCATTGATACCGCGCTCCAGCAGCTTCTGCGCCAGCAGCACGGTCTTGATGGTCTCACCCACCATCACCGGCACGATGCCGGTGCCCCAGGACGTTCCCACGTCGAAGCCGGCGGCCGCCGCGCCATCCCGGAAGGCGATGCTGTTCGCCTGGAGGTGGGCGACGCGGCCCGGCTCCTCCAGCAAGATGGCGAGGGCGGTGCGCGCCGCTTCCGCCACCGGCACCGGCAGCCCCACGCTGTAGACCATGCCGGGTGCGAAGGCCTTCAGGTAGGCGATCAGCGCCGAAGGTCCGGCGATGTAGCCGCCGCAGCTGACCAGGGTCTTCGACAGGGTGCCGAACCAGATGTCCACGCCGCGCGGGTCCACGCTTTGATGTTCCGCAAGACCGCGCCCGGTGCGCCCGAGCACGCCGAGCCCGTGGGCGTCGTCGATCATCAGCCAGCAGCCGAAGCGTTGCTTGAGCGCCACCAGGCGCTTCAGGTCCGGCCCGTCCCCGTCCATGGAAAAGAGGCCCTCGCTGATGAGCAGCACGCGGGCGAAATGGTCGCGGTCGCGGGCGAGCATCGCTTCCAGCGCGTCGAGGTCGTTGTGCGGGAATGAGCGGCGCGTGGCGCCGGAATACTGGGCGCCGAGCACCACCGAATTGTGCATGAGGGCGTCGGTGACGATGAGGTCCTTGGGACCCATCAGGGTCGGCAGCACGGCCAGCGGCGTGGCGTGCCCGCTGACGAAGGCGAGCGCATCCTCCGCCGCGTAGACGCCGGCCAGGGCCTCCTCCAGCGCGCGATGCGCCGGCCGCTCACCTGCCGACAGGCGGCTCGCCGAGACGCTGGTGCCCCACGCCTCCGCCGCCTCGACCACCGCCCGGGTGATGCGCGGGTCGCCGTTGAGGCCGAGATAGTCGTAGGAGGCGAAGTTGACGATCTCCCGCCCGGCCATGCGCGAGACGGCGCCGGCCCGTGCCTCGTGCAGGCGGTGGTAGGGGTTCTCGATGCCCAGCACCTCGGCGGCGGCGCTCTGGGTCCGCAGTTCCGCGAACCGGGGCAGGGTGGAGAAGGAGAGGAGCGCGTCGTGGGCCGGGCTGGCGGGAAGAGCGGCGGGCGCCGTGGGCCGGGGCCCCTCGCGCATCTCGTTCATCAGCCGGGCCAGTTCCGCGTCCGACAGGCCGCCCCGCGCGGTCACGGGAGGCCTCCCGCCGTCGTGCGCTTCTCCTCGATGGCGCCGAGCAGCGTGCCGGCGCCATCGGCATCGAGGCGGATGCCGTGCTGGGCGATCAGCGCGGCATCGGGTGCCGGAATGGCGAGTGGATCGGCGCCGTCCGTTGCGGCGGGCGCCTGCGCGGCCGGCGCGCCCCTGAGGCCGGCGAGGGCGAGGCCGGCGAGGTCCGCCAGCGTGCGCCCGCCGCCGATGCCGAGCAGCGGCAGTTCCAGGCCGAACTTCTTCTCCAGCGTCAGCCGCAGCTCCAGCGCCATGAGCGAATCCATGCCAAGGTCGGACAGCACGGCGCCGGCATCCACCGCGTCCGCCGGCAGGCGCAGGATGGCGGCGGTCTCGCGCGCCAGCACCTCGCAGAGCAGGCCGAGGGCTTCGGCGTCCGTCCGGCCTTCCAGCTGTTCCTGAAGGTTGCCGCTCTCGCCCGTGGTCCCGTGGGCCGTGCCGGCGAAGAGGCGGGGGAAGCTGGGCGTCTTCAGCACCGAAAGCTGGCTGGCGATGGCGGTCTGGTTCACCTGCGCGTAGACGTTCACCGGCTCGGCTTCGCCGCCCTGGGCCATCAGTCGCTGGAGGAAGGCCAGGGCGTCCCGCGCCGGGATGCCTGCCACGCCGGTCGCCCGCTGGAGGCGCAGCCCCAGCGCCTCGTCCTGGGCGAGGACGCCGGCATCGGAGATGGCGCCCCACGCGACCGCGAGGCCGCTCTCGCCCCGGGCGCGGCGATTGCGCACCACCCCTTCCAGGAAGGCGTTGGCCGCCACATAGGCGCCCTGGCCGGGGCTGCCGATCATGGCGGAGGCCGAGGAATAGACCACGAACTGGTCCACCGGATGGGCCTGCGTGACCCGATCGAGCGCGACCACGCCGTCCACCTTGGGGGCGAGGACGCTGGCGAGGCTCTCCGGCGTGAGATTCTGGATGATGCCGTCCTCCAGCACCATGGCAGTGTGGTAGATGCCCCGGAGCGGGCCGTGCTCGGCCACCAGCCGCGCGACGAGGGCGGCAACCGCATCCGCGTCCCGCGCGTCGAGCCGCTCGATCACGATGCGGGCGCCGGCGCGGCGCGCCGCATCGATGCGCGCCTCGATCTCGGGCGCGCAGGCCCCGGCGCGGGAGGCCACCACCACCACCCCCATCGTCCGCGCCGCGAGGAAGAGGGCGGTCTCGAACCCGAAGCCGCGCGTGCCGCCCACCACCAGATGCACCCCTTCGCGCAGGGCCAAAGCGGGAGCAGGCGCCGGCCGGACGCGGCCCTCCCGCGGCGGGCGGACCACGAGCTTGCCCACGTGCCGGGCCGCCTGCATTTGGCGAAAGGCGTCTTCCACCGCCTCCCCGGCCACGACGCGGTAGGAAATGGGCTTCAGCGTCCCGTCCGCGAAGGCCGCGCCAATGTCGCGCATCATCGCCTTCGCCCGGCCGGGATCGTGGGCGAGAAGCTGGTCGAGGTCGATGCCGAAATAGCTCAGGTTCCGCGCGAACGGGCGCAGGCCCACGGCGGTGTTGGCGAGGAAGTCGCGCTTGCCGAGCTCGACGAAGCGGCCGAACGGCTTCACCAGTCGCAGGCTTGCCGCCATCGCCGGACCGGCCAGTGAATTCAGCACCACGTCCACCGCGCCATAGGCCTGGGCGATCTCGCGGGCGAAGGCCAGGTCGCGGGAGTTGAACACGGCCTCGACGCCGAGAGCCCGCAGCAGCGCCGCCTTTTCCGGCGTGCCGGCGGTCGCGATCACGCGGGCGCCGCGGCTATGGGCGATCTCGACCGCGGCGAGGCCGACCCCGCCGGCCGCCCCGTGCACCAGCACCGTCTCGCCGGGGGCGAGCCGGGCGCATTCGACAAGGGCATACCAGGCGGTGGCGAAGGCCACCGGAACCGCGGCGGCCGCCTCGGGCGGCACCCCGTCCGGAATGGGGAAGGCGAACCAGGCCGGCACGGTGACGTGGGAGGAAAAGGCATCGGGGGCAAAGCCCATCACCGTATCGCCCACCTTGTGGTCCCCGGCATCGCGGCCGACCCGCACCACCGTGCCGGCGCATTCGAAGCCGAGGGAGGCGCCGGTGAGGCCCGGGCCGAGGATGTCGTCGTCGAGGGCGCCCAGCGCCAGCATCACGTCGCGGAAATTGAGGCCGGTGGCGGCGACCTCGATCTCGATCTCGCCGTCGGACGGCGCGATCCGGTCGGCCACGCACCATTCCATGGAGCCGAGCGCGCCCTGCTGGGGCACGTCGAGGCGAACCCTGAGCGTGTCCGAGATCTCGGCGCGCAATGCGCCGGCGCCGCGCAGCACCCGCGCGGCGCGCTCGCCCTGCCGGGTGGAGACGCGCTCTGTCTCCGGGCTGTCGAGGCGGACGAGGCCGAGCACGCGGCGGGCCGCCTCGGCATCGAAGGCATCCACGTCGATAAGGCGGATATCGAGGCCGGGGTGCTCGTTCATCGCCACGCGGGCAAAGGCGCAGACGGCGGTCGCCCGCGGATCGAGCGCGGCGCCTTCGGCCGTGCGGCCGCGCGCGGTGACGATCCACAGCCGGAAGGCGTCGCCGGCGGCACTCGCCTTCGCGAACACCGCCTTCAGGTCCATGAGGGCGGACGCGAGCCCTGTGCGGGCGGGGGGATCGGGCTCGAAGGCGACGGGCACCACCAGGGCGCCGCCGGTGGGCCGGGCAGGCAGGGCATCGCCGCTGCCGAGGAGGGTGGTGCCGGGCTCGGCCTCCCGGATGAGCTGCGCGAAGGCGCGCGCGGCACCGCTCCACAAGACGGCGACCGGTGCCGGCGCAGGCGCGGAGGCGGTTGCGGGCAGGGTGCCGGTGAGCAGCGCGGACGCGCCGTCCGCCAGCAATTCCGCCTCGTTGACGAGGCCGCCGATGCGCTGGAGGAGCGCTTCCAGCTCCGCCCGCGACGGCACGAGATGCGGTGCGGCGGAGGCGCCGAGCAGGAGGTCAAGGGCCGGATCGGGCGCCGGGTGCACCACCGCCAGGTGCGCGCCGGCGGCGAGGGCGGCGAGGCGCGCGCCCTCGGAGGGGTCGCCGCCGAACAGGCCGCCGGAGGCGACACCGACCACGACGTCGGCCGGTGTCGGGTGTGTGTCGTCCTGCGTCGTGTCAAGGAAGCCGAGGGCCCCCATGCCGGAGCGCGAGGCGATCCGATCGAAGGCCGCCCCGTCCGCCCCGGCCAGGGTGACGCGGATCGCATCCGCCTGCATGAAGGGCAGGAGGGTGCGCATGAGGCCCGCCGTCCAGGGGCGTGCGACGACCACATGCGGCCGCGCGGGCGCGCAGGCGGCGATCCGCGCCGTCACCGTGCGCCGGATGGCGTCGAGGCCGGCGCGGAAGGCGAGGCCGTCCTCCTCGAACTGCTCCGCCAGCGCCGCGGGCAGGCGCCACGGGACGCCCTTCTCCAGCGCGTCCGGCAGGCTCGCCTGGAAATGGGCGGCGAGCCGGATCTCCGCGTTCGCTTCCGGGAAACGCGCCACCAGGGTGCGCAGGAGGATGGTGGATGCGGGCAGCTCAGCCGGCAGCAGGCGCCAGCCCGGTCCCGCCGCGACGGCGAGGCCGTAGGTGGCGAGATGGTCCAGCAGGGGGGTGAAGCGGTCCTGCGCCTCCGGCGAAAGGCGGCCGTGCGCGACGAGGGTGGCGGGGGAGACGTCGTCGCCCACGGCGAGCCGCCGGGCAGTCTCGTAGGCCTGCGAGCGCACGAAGGCGCGCAGCAGCAGGAGGGCGTCGGTGGCGAGGGGCGGCGCGGGCGGCGCCGCGGGACCGGAGGCGGGCGCGGCCAGCGCGATGCGGACGGGCTCCAGCTCCATGCGGAACAGCCGTTCCGCGTCGTTGCGTCGGGCGAGGACCACCTCGCGCAGCACCAGCCCCTCCACTTCCGCCACCACCGAGCCGTCGGCGGCGATGAGGGTGATGTCCACCGAGGAGGTGAAGCGGTTCTCCCGCCGCCGGCGCAGGATGCTTTCGGTGACGGGGGTTCGCGCCTGCCACAGGCGCAGGGCGCCGATGCGCACGGGCAGGTGCGTGCGGACCTCGCCGTCGCGCAGCCGGGCATCGAGGAACAGGGGGTGGAGCGCCGCATCGAGGGAGGTGGGATCGATGACGTGCAGGTCCTGGAACATGCCGAGGGGAAGGGCGCCGGTGGCGAGGCGGCTCACGCTGCCGTCGTCGTCCCGCAGCGTCCCCAGCACCTTGCGGAAGCTCGGGCCGTAGTCCAGGCCGCACCGGATCGCCGCCGCATAGATGGTTTCGGCGGCGACAGCCCTCAACCGGCCCGGATCGGGCGGTGGCAGGCGCACCGGCTTGCCGGCGGCGGGGGCGAGATGGCCGGTGGCGTGGAGCGCGAATTCGCCGCCGCCCAGCCGCCGCCGGGCCCAGATCTCGCAGGTGTGGGTCGCCTCGTCGAGGCGGGTCGAGACCTCGCGCATGCTCCCCTCGGCGAGGGTGAGCGGGCGCAGGATGTCGAAGGCGGACAATTCCACCGGCACGGCGCCGAACGCCTCCCGGCCCACCGCCAGCATCATCTCCGCGAGGGCGGCGCCGGGCACGACCGCCTCGCCCTCCACCTTGTGGTCGGCGAGATAGGGGATGATCTGCGAGTCGATGAAGCCGAGCCACTCCGGCACGCCGGCGCTGACCCGCCGGCCGAGCAGGGGATGGGTCGGCGTGGCAGCGACCGTCGCCCCGTAGAGGTCGAGGGCCTCGGATGTGCCGGACAGGATGAAGCGCTGGCGCTGCCAGGGATAATGCGGCAGGGGCAGCGGCGCGCCCGGCGCCGGCCCGAAGGCGCGCGCCTCGTCCATGCGCATGCCGCGCACGAAGGCGCGCGCGGCGGTGGCGCGCACGGGATCGCCGTCGCCCTCGTCGTCGCGCTCCGACAGGCTGCCGAAGCATTCGGCCGCATAGCCGGCCTGCCTCAGGGTCTCGCCCGCCGCCGAGACGAGGATGGGGCGCGGGCCGATCTCCAGGAAATGGGTGCCGCCCAGCGCTCCGGCCCGCGCCAGGGCGTCGGCGAAGCGCACCGGGTTGCGGATGTTGCGCCACCAGTAGCTGGCGCCCAGCGCCGTGCCCGGCAACACGTCGCCGGTGACGGTGGAGACGAAGGTGATGCGCGTGTCGCGGGGGGCGAGTGCCCGCAGGTCGTCGCGGATGCCAGCCTCGGCCCCGTCCAGCAGGTGGGAATGGAAAGGATAGTCGATGCCGAGCTGCACCGTGGCGAGGCGACGGAGCCGGGCCGCCTTCTCCGCCAGGACGATGGCCTCCTCGGAACCGCTGAGGGTCACCGAGCGCGGGCCGTTCACCGCGGCGATCTCGAGGTCCGCGCTGCCGAGGTCGTCGACGAAGGCGGCGGCCTGCTCCTCCCCTGCCGCCAGGGCGATCATCCGGCCGCGGCCGGCCACGCTTTCCTGTCGGAGGCTGCGGTGGTGGATGAGATGGACCGCCGATTCAAGATCGAGCGCGCCACTTGCCAGCGCCGCCGCCACGTCCCCGACGCTGTGGCCGAGGACGATATCGGGCGCCAGGCCTTCCTCCGCCAGGGCGGCGGTGGTCGCGGTCTGGATGGCGAAGATGAGTGGCTGGGCCACCGAGGTGTGGGCGATGCGATCGGCGAGGTCGCCCGCGTGCAGCGCCGCGACGAGCGACCATCCCCCGACCTGCATGTAAAGCCGGTCCACCTCCCCGAAGCAGGCGCGGTAGGCGGCGTTGCGGGCGTAGGCGGCGCGGCCCATGCCGACCCACTGGGCGCCATTGCCGCTATAGACGAACACGGCCTTCCCGGTCCTCGGCGTCGCCTTGCCCGAGGCCACGCCCGGCTCCGCGAGGTCGCCGCGGGCGAAGCGGCGCAGGGCGGAGGCCATCGCCGCCGGTTCGCTCACCGGCACGGCGAGGCGCTGGTCGAGGAGGTCCCGCTGGTGACGGGCGGCGCCGGCGATCTCCGCTGGGGCGGCATCGCCGGCCTCCAGGCGCCCGGCATAGGCGCCGGCGAGGGCGCGCAGCGCGTCCTGCGACCGGGCAGAGAGGGCCAGGAACCGCGCCGAAGCGGGTTCCGGCGTGGTGTCCGGCAGGGCCGGCAGGTCGTCCGGAGCGCGCAGCACCACATGGGCATTGGTGCCGCCGAAGCCGTAGTTGCAGATGCCGGCGAACGGCGTGCGGACCGGGTCGAGGATCGTCTCCGCCCGCGCCGGATCGAGGTTCAGCTCGGTGAAGGGAATGTTCGGATTGAGCTGTTCCAGGTGCAGCGTGCGCGGCAGCACGCGGTGCTTCAGGGCCAGCGATGCCTTGAGGAATCCGGCCAGGCCCGACACGCATTCCAGGTGGCCGATATTGGACTTCACCGAGCCCACCGGAAGCGGCGCCGCGCGCCCCACGGCGAGGGCGCCGCCGATGGCGCGCGCCTCGATGGGGTCGCCCACCGGGGTGCCGGTTCCATGCGCCTCGACGAAGGCGAGAGCGTCGCCGCCGATGCCGAGGCTGCGGTAGGTGGCGCCCATCAGCTCGCTCTGCCCCTCGATGGAGGGCAGGGAGATGCCGGAGGTCCGGCCGTCCGAGTTCACCCCGGCGGCGACCACCTGCGCATGGATGCGGCTGCCATCCCCCCGCGCATCCGCGCCGCGGCGCACGACCAGGGCGATGGCCCCCTCCGAGCGCACATAGCCGTCGGCGGCGGCGGAGAAGGGGCGGCAGCGGCCGGTGGGCGACAGCATGGAGGCGCGCGAGAAGCCGATGAACGGGGCCGGCGACAGCAGCAGGTTCACCCCCGCCACCACGGCGGTGTCGATCATCCCCGCCTCCAGGGCCGCCGCCGCCTGGGCAAGCGCCACGAAGGAGGACGAGCAGGCGGAGTCCACCGTGAAGCTCGGCCCCCGCCAGTCGAAGATGTAGGAGATGCGGTTCGAGACGATCGACAGGGAATTGCCTGTCATGAAATGGCTCTCGATCGCCGCCGGGTCGCCGGAGGCGCCGGCCTGGTAGTCCACGTTCGAGGCGCCCACATAGACGCCGATGTCCTGCCGGGCCGTTCGCGACGGCGGCAGGCCGGCATCCTCCAGCGCCTCCCAGACCACCTCCAGCAGCAGGCGCTGCTGCGGGTCGATCTGCTGCGCCTCGCGCGGGGAAATGCCGAAGACGGACGGATCGAACGCGAAGGGGTCCGCGATATAGCCGCCGGCAAAGGTGTAGCTGAAGCCCGGCTCTGTCCGCCGCGGATGGAGGGCCCGCTCCACCGGCCAGCGGCCGACCGGGGCATCGCTCACCGCCGAGCCCCCGGCGCGGAGCAGCGCCCACAGTTCCGTTACATCAGAAGCGCCGGGCAGCCGACACGCATGGCCAACGACGGCGATGTCATATGGAGAAGATCGGTTCAATGTTCTTGTCCGTGCCCCGGAAAAATTCAGTGTTCCAGAGCAGACGCTGTGACAATGAACGCGTTCATCATCCTGACTTCGTCAGCAGATTCCAGTTTACGTGCAAGTTCAATTTCTTCTCCGCAGTGCGGGGAAGTTGTGTTGCGCCCTGACCTTGACATGAACTTTCTCTCGTCGCCCAGTCTTTCAGCTATATCCCAGCACCGGAGGCTGGTCGAGGAAAAATCCGGTGCAATCATGGCGGGAGATCGGTCCCGATGCCCAAGACATGAGCATTTAGTCAGGTACCTCCGGGAGATATCACGCGAGCGTGATCTGCGGCCGCTCACGTCAGGGGGATCGCCGACGCCGGGCGGGGCCGGCCATCGGCGGCGTCGGCCGCCGAATCACCCCCCCACCGCCCAGGCGAGATAGTCGCGGGCAGCCTCTTCCACGTCGACCGGCGGCTGCATGTTCTGGTGCATGCGCTCCCACCGGTCCGCGTCCGCCGCCGCGGACAGCATGGTCTCGCCCCAGTCGGCGGTGTTGCCGACGCCCACGTGCAGGCCGTCCAGGCCGTCCCGCACGTGCTCCGCCATGCCGCCGATGTTGGAGCAGAGGATCGGCCGGCCGAAGCGGCGGGCCTCCTGGATCACCACGGGAGAATTTTCCCACCAGACGGACGGCACCACCACCCAGTCGATGCGCGCCATGCGGCGGGCGAGGTCGTCCCGGTGGTACGCCCCCGGCCAGTGGAGCACGCCGTCCTCCATGAGCGGACCACGCAGCGCCTCGACGCGGGCGCGGAAGTCCTCGGCCTGGGCCTCCAGATTGGCGCCGTGCACCTCCAGGTGGAGCTCCTTGCGCAGCCGGCGCGGCAGATGGGCGAGGGCGGCGAGCAGCACGTCGACGCCCTTGAACGGCGTCACCTGCCCGAAGAAGGCGAAGCGGTTGCGCGTCCCGCCCGGCGGCAGGGGCCGCGGCGGCAGGCGCGCGCCGCGTGGCTGGCCGTTCTCGATGACGCGGATGCGCCCTTCCGGCAGGCCCCAGGCCACGTAGCGCCGGCGCAGGAAGTCCGAGGGGGCGATGAAGCGGTCCACCGCATCGAAATGGCGGCGCACGAAGTGCTTGCGCAGCCAGAAATCCTCCTCGCTGCGCTCCGGGAAGCAGCCGGCGCAGGCCTGCAGGCTCTCGCCGAAGCACAGCTCCCGCGTGCCGGGCTTCACCATCTGGCCGTTATTGGCGCAGATGGCGAGGAATTCATGCAGCGTCAGCACGATGCGCGCGTTGGGGCAGGTGCGGCGGATCTCGCGCAGCATCTCCAGGCCCATATGCGCATAATGGTGCACGAAGACGATGTCCGGCTTCAGCCCGGCGAGGAAGCGCCGGAAGGCGGCCGGCACCGCTTCCGGCACGGCGCTGCGGAACTTGAACCAGTCGCCCATGCCGGTGCGCCAGAGATATTCGTCCTCGCGCAGCACCGAGATGAGCCCGGACTGCTCCGGACCCGCGTGCCGCGCCAGCAGCGCCACCTTGCGCGCCACGCCCATGCGGCGCAGCGCCTCGAACAGCTGGTGGGCGGCGACTTCGGCGCCGCCGGTGCTGAACTCGCGGTGGCCGTGGGCGATGACGAGGATGGTTCCGATCACCACGCGGCCTCCGCTTGCGCGCCGGCATGGCCGGCCCGGGCATCCTGGGCGCGGATATCCTGGGCGACGGCATGGCGGGCGAGGGCCTCGCCCCACCGCTCCTGGTGGAGCCAGGCGTTGAACAGCATCACCCGCACCCGGAACTCGCCCGACCCGTGCAGGCCGAAGGACTGGCGCTCCAGGTGGGTGAGCGCGATGTCCGGGCAAACGCCGATCTTCCGCCCCGCCGCCTCCACCTTGAGGCAGAGGTCGGAATCCTCGAAGTCGCCGATGAGATAGTCCTCGCTGAAGCCGCCGAGGGCGCCGATCTCTTCCCGCCGGCCGATGAGGCAGGCGCCGGTGGCGGCGGGCCAGTCCACCACCGCGCCGTCCGTCGCCACGGGGGCGGGCAGGCCCTTGCCGGGATGCTGGTTCAGCCACACGCCGTAGGTGCGGTTGAACTCGAATGCCATGCCGTCGTGCTGCAGCCCGCCGCCGGGGAACAGCAGCCGCGCGCCGAGCAGGCCGTGGCCGGGATGGGCGTCCAGCCGCCGGCTGAGCTTTTCCAGCCAGCCGGGGGCGGTGGGCACCACGTCGGAATTGAGGAACAGCACCTGCCGCCCGCGCGCCACCGACAGGCCGAGATTGTTGGCGCCGGAAAAGCCGCGGTTGCGCCCGCCCCACACCACCGTGAGCGGCACGCCGTAGAGCTGCCACCAGCCCTCCATCGCCGACAGCACGGGGGCGGCGATGTTGGGGTCGTCGACGATGTAGATCACCTCGCAGCGCCGGGTGATGAACGGGTCGTCGGCGAATTCGAGCAGCTGGTGGTCGACGAAGTCGTAGCGGCCGAAGAGCGGCACCAGCAGCGACACCTCCGGCGCCTCCACCTGCGGGCCGATGCGCTTGACGAGGGGGGCGTTCGCGGCCGTGTGGGTCCGGCTGCGCGCCACCAGCCGCCGCAGCACCGCGCCGTCGTGGCCGGCGAAGCGCTCCACCATGCGCTCGGGGGGCACCGGCAGGGCGAACGACCAGCGGGCAAATCCCACCGCATCGAGGGGCGCGAGCTCCAGCGGGCGCTCGTGGACGAGCACAAGCTCGGTGCCGGAGCGGGCGACGAGCCGCACCGCGGCCTTCTCCCGGAGCGTTTCCGGCAGCGCCTGGAGGAAGCCGGCGTCGGCGCAGTCCGCGCCGTAGTCGGCCTCGAAGCCGTGGAAGATGTCCGGCCGGTTCCAGCGCAGGGCGCGGCCGGCCAGCGGCAGGCATCCGCCGGCATCGTCCACCAGGAAGAAATCGACCCGCCCCAGGGTCCATCCCGCGCACAGGCCGCCGGCGCCGGGCACGGCATTGAGGATGTCGATATGCCCGCGCGGACCGCCGGGATGCGGCGACGGTGTCGCGGCCCAAGCCACGTGCTTCAAATGAACGGGGAAATCGCGCAGCGCGTCGAACAGGGCGCCGCGGGCCGGCGCGTATTCCCGCAGGATGCGCGCGAGATCCGCCTCAAGCCGCGCGGCGGGAAAGTCGGCAAGGGCGAGCACCTTCTCCTGCCCTTCGACCCGGGCGACGACTGCGGCCGACGGTGACAGGGGCCCGAGCCAGAACAGAAGGAATCCCCGCACGGGTACTTCGAACGGATAGAGCTCCTCGACATCGGGGCGCGACACATCACAGCAGACTTGCGGAGTCGCAAGACCCTGCCCTCCAGTGACGAAAATGGAGGCGGCACCGCAGGTCCATCCTGTAAGAACAAGGATTCCATCCTTGAAGAAAATGCGATCGAGGCCTGCGCCGCCTTGCGCCCGACCTGCGGCACCCAGATCTATGAGCGGTGACCAAACAGGTCCCTCCACCGTGGCATTCGCTGAGGTTGGCGACTCAACCGACGGCTCAATGGGCGATGGCATTTGGCCCGAAATCGGCGCTTGAGCGCCCTCCAAACGATTCCCCATGCGGCCTAATCGTAGGCGAGTAAAAAGCCACCTCATGTGCTTGCCTGACCTGTCCTTCTTGAATTAAATGCAACGTTATGATTTTCCGATCGAGGAATAGTGGGTTGGAAACTATGTAAATGGTGAGTCAAATTGCGCCGCATATCTTTGAGATAGGCTAGTCTGCCAGCGAAAACTTGTCCCGCAGTATAGCCCTGGCCTTCTCTTCAGCTCCTTCAATCTTGCGGAAAACTGCTAACCGCTCGACTCTTCCCACAGGCGCAAGGAACTCCTCGACGAGGCCATACTGGGGTCTGTCGAAGTAATCATGAAACATGATGACGGTATTGCTGGTAATGGCAAGTGCTGCTGCGGCTGCCACAGCGACTCTGTAGCGGCCATCTATGAGAATTAAGTCGATCCCATCAATCTTGGATGGCCATGAAATATAATTATGTATTTGACGTTCGGGTGGAGTGGAGAGGGGATATCCCCAGTTACCAGTCTTTCCAATATTAACATGGCGCAACGCAAGCCGCCCAGTATCGATGTAACTACGTAGACTGTATTTTTCAATCAGCTGCGTGCAAAATGCAAGGTCTGTATCTATCGAGGTAATGCTCTGGACTCCAAGCTCGCACGCAAGCAGCGTGGTGCCCCCAGAACCATATTCGAGATAGCAGGATGATTCCCGCATGCGGCGCGCGATCTCGTCGATCTCGGCTGCCGTGGCGTGAATCTTGTCGATGTAGGTATGCGCGGTGACGGATCGTTTTCCCAGAGTCTTGACCGGGTGGATGAAGGCGCCGTCGCTGGGGGTATCGTACTCACGCGCCACGGTATTGAACTCGCAGTAGGATGTCAGTTTCAACCCTTCTTGCCCGAGTTCGACCAGCGGGACACCCGCTCGGCGAGCCAAGGTCGGCATCAACGCCTCGTAATGCCCTCGCCAGCCCCTTTCCAGCTCGGTCCTGTAATGCTCGATGAATTCACGGGAAAAAAACATCAAGGGCAAGAACCCGGTCATCCTCTCTGTCGCAGAGACAGACTCCCCAGGTGACTCCTGCAAAGTAGGCCAGTACATCCAGGTGCTGTCGTTGCTCTGACTTCGAATGAAGCTTGCGCCGAATGCGCCGCTAGTTGCATGCCGACAGAGCTCCGGAATGTGTGCGACGGCTTTATCCGTCGGCCACACGTCGAACTCGATTCTTATGAAGTGCGTGAACTCGGGTAAGCACTCCACGGAGGCGAGGAGCTTGAGGTCTACGTTGCCGGGGATAAGCGAGTCGCCCTTTTGGTGTGCAGTGTTGTTAAAAATCTCGGTGCTAGAAAGCTCAATCACTCTCTCAAATGGCAGATTGTCCGCGCCTTTCCCTTCGAAAACCGCGACAACATCAGCAAATCCTTCGAAAAGTGATGAGATTTTATTGTAGTTAACCGCTAGGAGGTCCCTGTTGTTCCTCGTATCGGCGTCAAATAGCACGCAGAGCCTGGCAGCTTCCGACATTCCCTCTCTGCGCCCCCTGCTATCCTCAAATATTTGTTTCCCGTATATATATACGTACCGTGGTTTTTCAATCAGAAATGTGACCATGCCTTTGGCGTCCCTCGTTTCGATCGTCCCGCCTCCGCCAGCTGCGGGCGCACGGAATTTCCGGCTCGAACCGCCCGCGCGGATCACCAAGCAGATCCGTTGGGATACGGCCGTGGAGGTTGGTGCGTTCACCATGCTTCATGGTCCGGGCGAAATTGTCTGCGCCAGCATCGGTCGGTATTGCTCGATTGCCCCCGGGGTTGTGATCGGTGCAAACGAGCATGCCATGGAGTGGCTGACCACTTCGTCTTTGGCGGAGAATCCCAACCTCTTCGGCTGGCACCGGGCGCTTGCGGGAGAAGAGGGTCCTGCACGCAATTTCGCAGGCAGCTTGCGGCCGATTAAAATCGGGAATGACGTATGGATTGGGCAGAACGCCTTCATCCGGGGTGGGGTGACGATCGGCGATGGAGCGGTGATCGGCGGCATGTCGAACGTGATCCAGTCTGTTCCTCCTTATGCGATCGTTGCGGGGAACCCGGCGCGAATCATTCGCTATCGGTTCGATGGTCCGACGATCGCGCGTCTCTGCGCTTCCAGTTGGTGGCGCTATTCGTTGGTTGATCTGCAACGTTTCGACTTGAGCGATCCCCTTAGGGCGCTGGACGAGATCGACAAAGCGATCGAAGAGTGCAGGCTGCGCGAGTACAATCCGGGGTGGTTGACGGTAGCTGATCTGCTCTAATTTGTCGAAATGCCCGTCTAAACGTCGGATGAATTAGAGTGCACTATGTGGCGCGATTAGAAATTTGCCCGGATGGGTTCTCAACGGCGATGTCGGCACTTTCGCGCTGTCAAGGCAGGGAGTCTTGTTTCAGGAAGTCGCACACGATTTCGGAGCGAATGTTTCGTGGAAGGCCGGGCATCACGGACCGCTCGCGGCTTTCCCAGGCTTGAAGAGCATCCGATCCGGCGGGGAGCCGTGATGACGTCAGCGCCCTCTAGTATATAAATTGAATTTCTAGAAATATAATTAAATTTAGGAAATCCGGCGCATTATTGGTACCAGCGCCATGCCTGAAAAAAATATAATTAATATGCTATAGTTTATAAAATAAATGTCCAGGAATGAGCTCGTAAATTCCGCATAATACGCAACACGCACGTCGCATATTATCTGCGCTAAAGGATTGAAGAAAATAATATTTCCTAGTTTTTCTGGCAACTCATCCGGAAGAAAGAATACGCCGGATGTTGCCCAGAGAAGCGGTCCTAAAATATTTCCCAATATGAATGCTATATGCGTGATATTTGAGAAGCAGCCAAATATAATTCCGGTACCAACACCGAGCATCCAGGCGTAAATCAGGCCTGAAATAAATCTAGGCCAGTTATCAATGAAAATTGCATCCTCAACAAAAAATATTGATGATATAACAATGGTGACAACCAATGTGCTGTTCGCTATTTCGACAATTATCCGTGCCATAAAAAGATCAAATATATCAACATTTGGAAAGTTTAACAGAGGACGATTCTGCGCGATTGTTGTCATTATTTGACGGTGAGTATATAGCCAAATAATAAATGGTAAAACTCCGGTCATTAGGAATACAATAGTATTTGAACCTAGCGGCGCCGGGCGGCCAAGGAGCGCTGTTATCACCATCGCGATCGTGAGGTGCCCCAGTGGCATGATCAGCCCTAGCAGAAACCCCAGATAGCCGGTGCCGAAGCGGGTCTGGAGGTCGCGCATGATCACCGCCCCCACCACCCGCGCATGCATCGCCGAGGCGGTGGACCAGCCGTCGAGGGCGGGACGGGGGTTGGAGGTGTCGGGGGCGGTCATGCTCATGCCTCCATGGCCTGGCGATGCACCTCGATGGCATCGTTGATGTCCTCGAACACCATCAGCCGCCCCTTCTGCAGCACCATGCCGGCGCCGCAATAGTCCTTGATGGTGCCGGTGGAGTGCGAGGCCATGATCAGGCCGGCCCGCGCCCGGCGCTCGGCGAAGGCGCGCGCGCATTTGAGCTGGAAGCGGGAATCGCCCACCGCGGTGATCTCGTCCACCAGGTAGAAATCGAACTCGATGGCCATGGACACGGCGAAGGCGAGGCGCGAGGTCATGCCGGAGGAATAGGTCTTCACCGGCATGTCGAGGTCGCGGCCGAGCTCGCTGAAATCCTCGACGAAGTCGGTGACCTCGGCGATGTCGGCATCGTAGACGCGGGCGAGGAAGCGCACGTTCTCCCGCCCCGTCATCAGCGGATGGAAGCCGCCGGCAAATCCCAGCGGCCAGGACATGCGCACCGAGCGGTGGATGCGCCCGGAGGTGGGCGCCTCGGTGCCGGCGATCAGCTTGAGGAAGGTGGACTTCCCGGCGCCGTTCTGGCCCAGCAGGCCGTAGCTGAGCTTGGGGTCGAGGTTCACCGACACGTTGCTCAGCACCACCTTGCGGCGGAAGTGGGTCCAGTAGGTCTTGGTCAGGCGGTCGATGACGATCATGCCCGCCTCACGCCTTCAGGTGCCGCATGATCTCGAACACCGAGACGATCACCAGCCAGATCAGGCAGAACACCAGCGCCGCCGCCAGCGGCAGCCAGAAGCGGTGGGGATAGTCCGCCTCCTGCGCCAGTACCGGCTTGACGAAGGTGGCGAGGTACATGCCCTGCCGCTCCGCCGCGATGCGTGCCTGTTCCTGCGCCGCCGCCGCCGCGGTGTACTGCCGCTCGGCGATCTGGCGCTCCAGGTCGAGGGTGTCGTAGCGGGTCATCACCGCCGAAAGCGTGTCCTTGTCGCCGCCGGCGGCGACGGTGAGGCGCGCCTTGAGCAGGGCGATGTTCTCCCGCGTCGCCTGCCGGCGCGCCTCCAGCAGCGCGAACTGCGGCGCCTCCGGGCTCAGGGTGCGCCGCGCGGTGGCCAGCTCCTGGTCGATGAGCAGGAGATCGCTTTCCAGGTCGCCGACCAGCTTGGCGATGCCTTCGTTGGTGCGGGCGGGATCGATCACACCCACCTCGTTGCGCAGGTCGCGCAAGGCGGCGCGGGCCCGGCGCAGCCGCGCCTCGGCGCGCTCCAGCTCGGTCCGGCTCTGGGCGATGGCGTCCTCGCGGGTGCGCTCGCCGAGCTTGTTCACCATGTCCTCGCTGAGGCCGACGATGGCTTGGGCGATCGCGAGCGAATCCTCCGGCGAGAAGGCCCAGACCCGCACCGTGATGATGCCGGAGGGCGCCTCGATCGCCGTCTCGATCTGGCTGCGCCAGCTCTTCTCCAGCCGCTCGATGGGCCGGTCGGGATTGAAGCGCGAGATCCAGTCGATCCCCGGGCGGGAGAACAGCGCGCGCAGGCCGACGCGCTGCTCCAGCGCCTCCACCACCGCGAGGCTCTTCACGTAGTTGGCGATGATGAGGGAATCCTGCACCTCCGAGAGCCCCTGCAAGGCGGAGGCGCCGCTGAGGCTTTCCAGCCCCGAATGCTCGGCGGCGCGCACGGCGAAGCGCGCCTCGGAGAGATACTGGCTGGAGGCGATGAAGACGAAGTAGAACGCCACCAGCAAGGACGGCACCACCACGATGGTGATGAAGCTCGCCATGAGCGGCAGCCGGAACTCGGCGATAGCGCGCGCCTCGGCGCTCCAGAAGGCGGCGCCGGACGGGCGCACCACCGACTGGCGCATGCGCGCCTGCCGCGCCTGGCGGCGCAGCTCCTCGCGGATGCGGGAATTGCGCTTGAGCAGGACGTCGGGTGCGGCGTGCTGCTCCGGCAACCTCTGCACGGGCGATGCGACGGTCTGGTTCACCTTCCCACCCTCGCCACTCCCGCGGGGACCGCAGCTTCAACCTTCGCGCTCACTGTCATGTGGCTACTAGCATTCGGACACCTTCCGTGTCTATCTTGCGGCGATCCAATTTGCGATCCGCTCCCCCGTTCCACCACCCCAGATCGACGCCCGGATGACCCGACCGCTTCCTGCCAGTACGCCCCCATTCGCCGAGGATCGCGGGGGCGGGGAGGAGAGGGCGCAGGGGGATGCCGTGGCGGCGCTTCCCGAAGCGATCGCCGCGCTCAACGGGCGGATCGAGGACCTCGCCCGCCAGAACGCCGCCCTCCTCGCCGGCCAGGAGGCCCTGCGGGAGCAGGTGGCGGCCATGCAGGTGCACGCGAACCTCGTCGGCCACATCCTCCAGCAGGTCCACGCGAACCAGCGCCCGCCGCGCGACCTGCCGCTGCCGCTGGCGCGGCTGCGCGACCTCGTCGTGTCGCCGGGGCCCTCGCTCGCCTTCCTCCGGGAGATGGCGCGCGCCGGCGTCATCACCAGCACCGGCCTCGTGCAGGACGCCTCCGGCGCCTGGCACCCGCGCGTGCGGCCGCTGCGCGCGGCGCGGCACATGGCGCGCGATTTCGCCGGGCTCATGCTCGGGCACCGGGGGGTGGTGTATCGGGTGCGTCCGCGCCATGCCCCGGTGGGCGAGCGCCCGCGCGTGCTGCACGTCATCCCCAACGTCTTCGTCGGCGGGTCGACGCAGCTGGTGGTGGACCTGCACGAGCGCCTGGGGCACCGCTACGAGATGCAGGTGGTCACCGCGGCCCTGCCCCCCAACGGCCGGCACGAGGGCATGGTGCTGCACCACCTGCCCCTCGGCACCCCCGCCACGGCCTTCGCGGCGCTGCTCGACGCGGTGAAGCCGGACATGGTGCACCTGCATTACTGGGGCGAGGGCGATCGGCCGTGGTACGAGGCGGCCCTCGACGCGGCGAAGGCGACCTCCGCCGTGATCCTGGAAAACGTGAATACGCCGGTCGAGCCGCTGCGCGACCCGCGCATCCACGCCTATCTGTTCGTTTCGAACTATATCCGCGTCACCTTCGCGCCCGGCGTGGGCAACGGGCGCGTCATCCATCCAGGCATCGACCTCGACCGCTTCCGGCCGCCGGCCGCGTGGGCCCCGGGGGCGGCGGACACCATCGGCATGGTCTATCGCCTCGCCCGCGACAAGCTGGACGACGCCTCCATCGAGCCGCTCATCGAGGTCGCCCAGCGGCGCCCGCGCACGCGCGTCCTGGTGGTGGGGGACGGCGAGCTGCTGCCGGTCTACTTCGCGCGGGTGAGCGCGGCCGGCGTCCGGCGCAATTTCGAGTTCACCGGGGTGGTGCCGTTCGATCAATTGCCGCAGCTCTACCGGCAGTTCCGCACCTTCGTGGCGCCGGTGGTGCGGGAGAGCTTCGGGCAGGTGACCCCCTTCGCCATGGCCATGGGGCAGGCGGTGGCGGGCCTGCGCACCGGCGCCCTGCCGGAGATCCTAGGCGGCGACGAGACGCTCGGCGCCACCGGCGGCGCGCTCGCCGATATCCTCGTGGGCCTGCTCGACCAGCCCGAGCGCATGGCCGCCCTGTCCCGCGCCAACATGGAGCGCGCGCGCCGCTTCTCCCTCGACGGAATGATTCGCGCCTACGCGCAGGTCTATGCCGAGGCGCTGGGGCGCGAGGCGGACCCCATGCCGGGCTTTCCGCCGGCTCAATTCTACCCAGAGGTGTGATTTTCCCGCCGCACGCCGGGAGGAATTTCCGCACCGCAGTAACATTCGGTGGCGTCAGGGTAGTGCTCGCGCTAGGGTGGTATCACAGGGGGATGGGTCCTTCCCAAGGGGCGTCATGCGGCGTCCAGGGAAATCCCACGGTCTTTCCTGTGCCGGCCGGAGCGGGTGCCCCGGATCGGCGATCGCCGGATGTCAGGGGACGCGGAGCGCAAGAGCATCGCGTCGGTGGGGTGGGGATGACAAGTCTGGTTGTCGGGGGTACCGGGCTGATCGGACGGCGGCTCTGCGAACGGCTGTCGCGGCTCTCGGTGGGCATCATCGCCACCACGCGGGCCGCAGGTGAGCGGCCGGCCTGGCCGGGGGTGCAGTGGAAGGTCGTGGACCTCGCCTCGTTCGACGGGTGGGACGAGCTGCTCCGGCAGGTCGACACGGTCTACCACCTGGCCTGGTCCACCATTCCCTCCAGCGCCTCCCATGATCCGGCGCAGGACGTCACCGACAACGTGGTGGGCACCGTGCGCATGCTGGAGGCGGCACGCCGGGCGCCCGGCGTGCGCATCGTGTTCGCCTCCTCCGGCGGCAGCGTCTACGGCCCGCCCGATGCCCTGCCGGTGAGCGAGCGGCACCTGACGCGGCCGGTGAGCGCCTATGGCATCTCCAAGCTCACGGTGGAGCACTACATCGAGAAGTATCGCGCCGTGCACGGCGTGGACGGCATCGCGCTGCGCTTCAGCAATTGCTACGGCGCCGGCCAGAACGAGAAGAAGGGCCTCGGCGCCGTGACCCTGTTCGCCCGCGCCGGCCTGCGCGGCGAGCCGGTAACCCTCTACGGGGACGGGGACGTGGTGCGCGACTACATCCACGTGGACGACGTGGTCGCCGCCCTGGTCGCCGCCGGCGGCCGGCGGAACGTTCAAGGCCCGATCAACATCGGCTCCGGGGTCGGGCATTCCCTGAAACAGGTCATCGTCAAGCTCGAGGCGGTGCTCGGGCGTCGCCTCGCCGTCCACCAGGCCGCGGCGCGCGCCTTTGACGTGAAGGCATCGGTGCTGGATATCGAGCGCGCGCGGGAGCGAATCGGCTGGGGTCCGACCATCGACCTCGACCTCGGCATCGAGATGCTGATCGGCGAGTTGCGTGCGGAGTTGGGTCTGGAATGCGCGTCGCCCTTTTCGTCCACTGCTATTATCCCGGGCATTTTTACGGGACCGAAAGTTACACACGGAACCTAGCCCGCGAGCTCGCGTCGCTCGGGCACGAGCCGGTCGTGGTCACCGCCACCTTTCCCGGCGAGCCGCGCCAGTCCACGCTCGCCGAGCGCGACAGCTTCGACGGCATCCCGGTGATCCGCATCGACCGCAACGTCATCCCGAACCGCGGCGTGCGCGACACCTATGACCTGCCGGACCTGCATTTCGTCCATGAACGCATCCTGCGCGACGTGCGGCCGGACATCGTCCATGTGTGCCACCTCATCAACCACACCACCGCGCTCCTCGACGTGACGCGGCGGCTGGGCTTGACCACGGTGGCGACCTTCACCGACTTTTTCGGCTTCTGCTACAACAACAAGCTCAGCACGCCGGACGGCGCGCTCTGCGCCGGGCCGAACCGGCAGCGCTCCAATTGCCTCGCCTGCGCGCTGTTTCCGCAGCAGGCGGCGGACGAGGGGTCGGCCGGGCGCCTGCGCCGCGCGATCGTGCCCCGGGTGCTCGCCCGCGTGCCCCGGCTCGCCGGCCCCGAGGCGCCCACCATCGCCGCGCTGCGCGCGCGGCCGGACCATTTGCGCGCCGCCTACGGCGCCTATGCCGGGGCGCTGGCGCCGACGCGGTTCCTGCTGGAGGCCTATCGCAAGGCGGGCATCCCGGTGCCGCTGGAGCTCAGCCGGTTCGGCATCGACATCGACCGCGCGCCCAAGCCCGAGCGCCCGCCGGGGCCGACGCGCATCGGCTTCGTCGGCCAGCTCGCCGCTCACAAGGGGCCGCATCTGCTCATCGAGGCCCTGCGGCGGGTGGGCTCGCCGGCCCTGACGCTGGACATCCATGGCGACGAAGCCATGGACCCGGCCTATGCCGGCCGCCTGCGGGAGCTGGCCGCCGGCCTGCCGGTGACCTTCCGCGGCACCTTTCCCATGGAGCGCATCGCCGCGGTGCTGGGGGAGATGGACGTGCTGGCCATTCCCTCCACCTGGGTGGAGAACAGCCCGCTGATCCTGCTCCAGGCGCTGGCGACCCACACGCCGGTCCTCGTCTCGCGGGTGGAGGGCATGAGCGAGTTCGTGGAGGAAGGGCGCAACGGCTTCAGCTTCCCCACGGGGTCCGTGGACGACCTGGCCGGACTTCTGGGGCGGTTCGCGGCGACGCCGGGCCTTGCGCGCGAGCTGGGGGCGCAGACGCAATATGGACGTACCTCGCGCGCTATGGTGGCGGATGTGGTGGCGCTTTATGATCGCGTCCGTGCCGGGGCGACGGGTCCGGGCGGCGAATGAGGGCGATGCGTGAAGGCGATGGCGGGCGAGATCAAGGCGGGGGCAGCGGTGCTGGAGCGTGAGCCGGCGGGCATCGCCGGGGATTTCGACCGCTGGCTCGAACGCAACCTGCTGCGCGACGGCATCGTCCCGGCGGAAGGCGAGATCGCCCCGTTCCCGCCGGCCGATCTCATGCACAACACCACCGGGCTGACCGAGCCGCGCGACTTCGCCAGCCACGGCGTCGACTTCATGCGCGCGCTGGAGCGCATCAGCCCGCGGCCGCTGCGCACCTGCCCGTCGATCCTCGATTTCGGCGTGGGGGTCGGCCGCCTCGCCCGGCTTTTCCACGGCTTTGGCGGGCGCTACGTGGGCATGGACGTGGACCCGCGCCACATCGCCTGGGTGGCGGAGAACCTCGCTCATGTGGAAGCGGTGCTCACCGCGCCCCGCAAGCCGCTTCCGTCCCCTGCCGATAGCTTCGACGCCGTCGTGTCCGTCTCCGTCTTCAGCCATCTGAGCGAGAAGGACCACCTGTTCTATCTCGCCGAGCTGGCGCGTGTCGCCCGGCCGGGGGCGGTGCTGCTGCTCTCCATCCACGGGGCGCGGGCGTTGGAGCGGGCGCGTGGCGAGGCGCGCATCTTCGAGATGCTGTCCATCCCCCGACCGGCCCTCGACGCCGCCGCGGCGGAGCTGGCGGCGGGGCCCGGCTATGCCTTCATCCTCCAGAACGGCCATCTCACCAGCGCCGCCTATGACTACGGCATCACCTTCGTGTCCGAGGCCTATGTGCGCGCGGTGTGGGGCGGTGGTTCGAGGTGGCGGGCATCGCCGTCGGCGCTCTTCACGACTTCCAGGACGTCGTGATCCTGAAGGCGCGGTGAGGATGGCCGGGCTGCCCGCCGCGCCGCCCATCCGGATCCTTCTGGAGCGGGGACGCGCCCTTGTCGCGCGGCCGTTCGTGCGGCCCGCCCTGCGCTGGCGGCGGCTGCCGCGGACGTATGGATCCGGCGCCTCGGCCTCCTCGCGCTGGTTCCGCCTGCTGCGCCTGTCCTTCGTGGCCTGCGTCCTGGTGCCGGCCGTGCTGGCCGCGATCTTCGCCGCCTTCGTCGCCTCGCCGGTCTATGTGTCCGAGGCCCGCCTCGCCATCCGCGAGGCCATTCCGGAGCGGGCCGGGGCCGATCCCGGCGACGAGGGCGCCAAGGGGGCGGCGGGCGGCATCCTGCGGGGCCTCTCCAACCTGCTCGGCGGGCTCGGCACCAGCCAGCAGTCGCAGGCGCCCTTCATCTTTACCAATTACGTGACCAGCCGGTCCTATGTCGCCCGGCTCGACGAGGAGGGCTGGCTGCGCCGCTTCTTCTCCCGCGCCGGCATCGACCGCTGGTCCGCCCTCGGCGCCGACGCCAGCCTCGAGGACCTGTGGCGCTACTGGAACCGGCACGTCACCGCCGCCGTGGACCGCCGGTCGGAGATCGTGCTGCTGCGGGTGCGGGCCTTCTCGCCACAGGATGCGCGCACCCTCGGGGAGCGGGTGGTGACGGACGGCGAGCGCCTGCTCAACGACATCGTCGTGCGCGCCCGCGCCGATAGCGTGGGCCGGGCGCGCGAACAGCTGGACCGCGCCAGACGGCGCTACGAGCAGGCGCTGGTGAGCCAGCAGGAATGGCGCGGGCGCCAACGCTCGGTCGATCCCGTCCAGGCGGCCGACGCCCTCGGCGCGAGCCTGCTGCGGCTGGAGCAGGAGCGCATCTCCGCCGACCGGGAAATGCGCGCGCTGGAACGCCTTTCGGCCCCGGACGGGCCCACCCTCGGCGTGCTGCGCGACCGGGTGCGGGCGGTGGATTCGGAGATCGCCGACTTCCGGGCGCGCCTCGCCGAGCCCGGCGCGCGGCGCTCGGCGGTGGACGCCCTTGCGTCCTACGAGGAGGCAGAGCTGGAGGTTCGCTTCGCCGAGACCCTCCAGTCCATCGCTGTTGCCGGCCTGCAGGAGGCGGAGCGGCGGGCACGGGCGCAGAGCGCCTTCGTCAACGTCTTCGTGCCGCCGAGCCTGCCGACCACTGCCTCCGAGCCGAAATGGTGGAAGACCGGCCTGTTCGTGTTCGCCCTCGCGGGCATCTTCTGGATCAATGCGATGATCCTCCTCGCGGTCATCCGCGACCACCGCCACTGAGGAGGGACGAGGCATGACCGACGCCAACCCGGAGCCGTGCCGTGCTGTTTAGCATCGACGAGGATGCAGGTTCGCGCATCGTCGGCTGGATCATGCCCGACAATCCGGCGAGCACGCCCCACGTGGCGGTGTTCGCCGGTGGCGAGCTGAAGAAGGTGGTGTCGGCCAGCGTGCTGCGCCCGCTGCTGCGCGAGCAGGGGCTGCACGAGACCGGAATCTGCGGCTTCGTGATCGACGAGCAGATCCTGTCGAACCTGTCCGAGGTGCAGGACCTCGAGCTCTACGACGATGCCACCAACATCCGCATCTACCGCCGTCGGCCGGCGGCGGCGCGGACGGATCTCAAGTTCTTCCGGCTGGAGACCCGGCTGGTGCCGCAGGCGGCGCTGAACGAGCCGTTTCAGAGCCTGTTCCACATGACCTTCACGCGGCTCGACCGCATTCCCGAGGAGGCGGTGAAGTCCATCCTCGGCATCGCCTTCACTCCCTCGATCTTCGCCACCGGGCGGCTGTACTACCGCGCCTACGAGCCGCTGCTGCGCGATCGCGGGTTCAAGTGCTCGGTGCTGGTGCGCGATCCGTTCGAGGAACTGGCGGAGCAGCTCCTCGTGCTGCGCTGGGGGGTGAAGACGCCGAACCTCGCCTATTCGGTGCTCAACGAGGCCTACCGGCCGCTGGTGGAGAGCCTCTCGCGCGCCAATGTCCAGGAGATGGGCGACCTTCAGACCTGGATCGGCACGCTGACGCCGTTCGAGCGCTCGCTGATCGCAAGCCCGCTCGCGCGCCTGCTCACCTGCCGTGGCTCGGATGATCAGCTGGAGACCACGGCGGTGGAGAACGCCCTCGACATCCTGTCCGAGATGGACGTGGTGGGCCTCTCCAGCGAGGTGGAGGCCTATTGGGACACCCTCGCGGCGGTGCTGGAGATCCCCTTGCCCGAAGTGCCGCCCTTGTCCTGGTCGCGGCAGGTGAAGGAGCTGGAGGCGCAGGTGCGCGAATGGCCGGTGGTGCACGATTTGCTCGCGGCGGACGTGCAGCTCTTCACGGATATCACCGAAGTGTTCGCGCGCGCCGACGAGGTGACCGAGGAGGCGCCGGTGGCGACCGCGTCGGCCTGACGCCTCTCACCGGCTGCGGGCGTAGACGCTGGTCACGTAAAGGGCGATCACCGCCCAGGCCGCGGCCAGGATGCCGAACACGGCGGCGGCCTGCAGGAACGGATGGGGAAAGGCGCGGTCGGCGGGCATGGAAGGCGCCATGAAGGTGAGGATGTAGACCTGCTTCTGCGCCTGCTGCGCGCGGGCGTCCATCAGCTCCGCCTCGGCGCGCTGGAGCCGCTGCTCGGCCATCCGCCGGCGCATCTCGATGGCGGCGGAGGCGGCGAGGTTGGCGCTGCTGCCCTCCTGCGGCCGAGCCGTTCCACCCAGCAGTGCGGAATCCAGGGCGGCGATCTTCTCGTCCAGCGAGCGCAGCCGCTCCTTGAGCGCCCGCACCACGGGGGAATCCTCGTCAAGGCGGGCGCGGGCGGCGGAAAGGTCGGTGTTGAGCGACGAGCGCTGGTCGCGCAGCTTGGCGATGGTCGTGAAGGAATTGAGGGCGGAGCGGGTGGGGTCGATGGTGCCCTGCACGTTGCGGAACTGCTCGAGCTCGGTGCGGACGAGGGCGAGCTCGGCGAAGGCGCTGCGTTCCTCCGCCTGCGCCTGGAGCACGCGGTCGCCGCGGTTGCGGGTGGTAAGCTCGTTGGTCACCGCCTCCGCCTGCCGCAGGATGAAGGCGGCGAGCAGCGCGGCGCTCTCCGGGCTGAAGGCGTCGACCTGGACCTTGATCACCCCCGACAGGGATTCCAGGCTCACGCTCACCTGCCGGTTCCAGTAGGCGAGCACGTCCTCCATGCTGGCGTCGGCGGCGAGGGCGAAGACGGGGTCGCGCCCCGATACGCCGAACACGCGGCGCAGGTCGAACTGCTGCTGCAGCGCATCGACCATGGCGCGGCTCTTGAGATAGTCCACCACCACGCGGGCTTCCTGGCTGTTGGGCACCTGCGGGACGCCGTTGCCCGAGGTCGGCGCGCCGGAGTTGGCGATGGTCTCCAGGTTGCCGCGCACCACGAGGCGCGCCTCCGAACGGAACTGCGGCATCGCCACGAGCCAGAGATAAAGGAAAGTTGCCGCCGTCGGCAGCACCACCGCGAGGAGAAAGCTCGCCAGGGCCACCTGCGCGCGGGTGAGCGTCAGCAGCCGGGCGCTCGCTCCGGGCGCGGTTCCAGCCCGGACACCAGCGGGCAAGGGGCTCGGGCTCGGCGCAAGGAGGGGCGCGAGGGTGGCGATGCGGCGGGCGACCGGGCGCATGATCGGCGCCAGGCGGCGGAGCACCACCAACGGCATCTGCGCGATCGGCCGGACGGTACGGCGCACCGCCTCCGCCCCACCCGCCTCCGCCTGACCCGGCTGGAGCGCCTTGGAGATCCCGCTGTGCGCGTGCGCCGGGGAGCTCATCGCCGCGCCCGCTACTGCGCCACCACGGCGGTGCTCACCACGGGCTGAGCCACGGCGTTGAAGAGGGAGGTGATCTTCTGCAGGTCCGCCAGCGGCGCATTGGCGATGTAGATCGCATCCTTGTTGCGGATCTGGAAGCTGCGGGCGAGGAACAGGGCGTTGGGATCACGCATGTTCCAGCGATAGATCACGCGCACATAGCCCTGGCTCTGCAGCGGCCGGGCATCCGGCCGCAATTGCGCGGCGAAGCGCACCGGCTCGATGCGCATCAGGTACACGCCGGACGGATCGGCGCGGGCATCGAGCAGGCCGCCCACGCGGGCGATCGATTCTTCGAGGGTGATGCCCACCGCGTCGAATGGCACGATGGTGGGATTGCCGGCGGCGCCGAACACGGTGAAGGTCTGCGGATCGCGGATGAGCACGATCTTGTCTTGCGGGCGGACATAGACGTCCTCGGCCGGATTGTTCAGCAGGACCTGCATGGGCACGGTCACGGTGGCGCCGCTGCGGCTGAGCCGCACGAACACCTCGTGGGCCGGAACCTTGATGCCCCCGGCCGCGGCGATCACGTCCAGCACCCGGTCGCCGCGCGGGGACAGGGGCACCACCGCGCCGGTGGTGACCTCGCCGAGCACGGTCGCGGCGTTGCTGACGCTCTTCGACACCACCACCACCACCTGCGGCTCGATGGCCTTGCCGGAGAGGCGGTCGACGATGGTGGCCTCGATCTGCGCCGTGGTCTTGCCCGCCACCGGGATCCGGCCGGCATAGGGCACGGTGATCGAGCCATCCTGCGCCACCTGCTGCTCCGGGATCGCGGCGCTGCGCGAGCCGGTGCCGAGGCGGTCGATCACTGGCCCGGAAAACAGGCCGCCGGCCGCCGCCTCCCAGATGGTCACCGTCAGGCTGTCACCGACGCCGACCACATAGCGGCTCGGGGGCCGGTAGTCGCCGAAGCGCGCCCCGAACGTGGCGGGGCGCTCCTGGGCCAGGAGATAGAGGGTGCGATCATCCACATCCACCAGCAGGTACCGCTGGTCGTCCTCCGGCTGGGCCGTCTCCAGATCGACCCGCGATGGCCCCGACGATGGCAGCGCGGTACAGCCAAGCAGGCTCCCGCACAGGAGCGCGAATGCAAGAATTCGAGCGTAAGCCTGCATGAAAATTCAGATTCTCGTCCGCCGCTACGATACCGTCGCTGTTATACATGTCGCGATTGGCGAGATCGACCTAGCCATACAACGTTTAAGGGAGTGTTGCGGTTGTGCAACATTGGGACGACTGGTCGCATAACCGGGCCACTGGTATGGGGATGGCGTCCTGTGGCGCCGGGGGAAAAACGGCCCGGCGGTAGCACAGGGGGTATGGCGGCGCGGGCATGACGGACGCGGACATGAATCACCCGCTCGCGGTCATCAGCGGCGGGTCGAGCGGCATCGGCCTCGCCTGCGCCCGGCTTCTGGGCGGTGAGGGGTGCCGCGTGGCGCTCCTCGGTCGCGACGAGGCGAGGCTTGCCGCCGCGGCCGGCGCCTTGCGGGCGGAGGGCATCGCGGTGGAGGCGCGCTGCCTCGACGTGCGCGACGGGCCGCGCTGCGCGCGGGTGGTCGACGCGCTGGCGGCGGAGTTCGGGCCGCCGCTCTGGGTCATCGCCAGCGCCGGCATCGTGGAGCCCGGCTTCTTTCTCGATCAGGATCCGGCGCTGCTGGAGGAGCAGGTCGCGACCAACCTGCTCGGCACCTGCCATCTGGTCCGCGCCGCGGCGCCGGCCATGGCGGAGGCGGGGCGCGGCCATATCATTCTGGTCTCCTCGGGCGCGGGCCTGTTCGGAGTTGCCGGCTATGGCGGCTATTGCGCCACGAAGTTCGCGGTGCGCGGGCTTGGCGAGGTGCTGCGGATCGAGCTCGCCGCGGCGGGGGTGGGCGTCACGGTGGCGGTGCCGCCGGACACGGATACGCCGCAGCTCGCTCACGAGCTGTCCCGTCGCCCGCGCGCCATCGCCGCCTTCGCCGCGGGCGGGCCGCCGCTGAGCGCGGAGGCGGTGGCGCGGCACATGATCCGCACGGCCCGGCGCGGCGGCTTCCTCTCGGCTCCGAGCTGGAAGCTGCGCGCCATCGCCGCGCTCGGCGACCTCGTCCGGCACCGCCTCGCCGCCATCCAGATGCGCCTTCTGGTAGGCAGGCGCGCACCGTAGCCCGACCGCGCCGCGGACCGATGCCCGAGCCGGGCGTTGCCATCGGATCTCGGCGCCCTCCAGGACCGATCGACCTTCAGTGTCCGCGTTTTTCTTCGGCCACCGTCATGGCCGGGACAAGCCCGGCCATGACGGTGGTGCAGGGAGGGCGCCGGTCGATCTGAATGTCGATCGGTCCCAGAGCCGGATCCACGCACATCATATCGCCGCATGATACGACGTGAGTGATGAACCGGCCTCAATTCAATGGTTTAGAGAGTGGTTCCTCCATCGGATGAAAACAGTTTCTGTTTCCATCCGATGGGATCGCGCTCTAGTCTTCGGCCATGACCGCGCGTCCGACCCGGGCGGGGCTTCCCGGCTCCATCGACGACACCCTCGCCCTGCTCACGGGGCAGGGCTACGTGGCGGATCGTGCCCTTGCCACCGTGGTTTTCCTCGCCTTGCGCATGGGCCGTCCGCTGCTGCTGGAGGGCGAGGCCGGGGTGGGCAAGACCGAGGTGGCGAAGACGCTGGCCGCCGCCCTCGGCCGCCGGCTCATCCGCCTGCAATGCTACGAGGGGCTGGATCTTTCCGCCGCCGTCTACGAGTGGAACCACGCGGCGCAGATGATCGCCATCCGCCTCGCCGAGGCGGCGGGGGAGACCGACAAGGCGTCCATCGCGGCGGATGTGTTTTCGCAGCGCTATCTGCTGCGCCGTCCGCTGCTGGAGGCGCTGGAGCCGCAGCCGGAGGGTCCGCCGGTGCTGCTGGTGGACGAGCTGGACCGCACCGACGAGGCCTTCGAGGCGTTTCTCCTGGAAGTGCTCGCCGACCACCAGATCACCATTCCCGAGCTTGGAACGGTAAAGGCGGCCGCGCCGCCCATCATCGTCCTCACCTCCAACCGCACCCGCGAGATCCATGACGCGCTGAAGCGGCGGTGTCTCTACCACTGGGTGGACTATCCGGACGCCGCGCGTGAGCTGGCCATCCTCAGGGCGCGGCTGCCGGATGCCCCGGCGCGGCTTGCGGCCGAGGTGGTGGCCTTCGTCCAGGCGCTGCGGCGGGAGGATCTGTTCAAGCTGCCGGGCATCGCCGAGACCCTGGACTGGGCCTCGGCCCTGGTGGAGCTCGACGCGGTCGCCCTCGATCCGGCGCTGGTGGGCGACACGCTGGGCGTGCTGCTGAAGTACCAGGACGACATCGCCGCCACCGACGCCCCCCGCATCGCCCGCCTCATCGAGGAGGCGCGGCAGGCGGCGCGGGCGGCCGAGTGAGCCCCGAGGCGACGACCCCCGGGGCGAGAGCCGTGGCCGGCGGCCGCCTGGCCGACAACATCGCCTATTTCGGCCGTGCCCTGCGGGCGGCCGGGCTCTCCGTGGGGCCGGGGCGGGTGCTGGATGCGGTCGCGGCGGTGGAGGTGGCGGGCATCGGCTCGCGCGCCGACTTCTACTGGACCCTCCACGCGCTCTTCGTCTCCCGCCACGAGGACAGCCCGGTGTTCGACCAAGCGTTCCGCCTGTTCTGGCGGCGGCGGGCGCACCAGGAGAAGCTCATGGCGCTGCTGTCGCCGGTGGCGGTACCGCAGCGGGAGAAGAAGCGCGAGAGCGTGCTCCGGCGGGTGGAGGAGGCGCTGTTCTCCGGCGTCGGCACGCCACGCCCGCCGGACAAGCCGCGCATCGAGGTGGAGGCGCGGCTGTCCGCCTCCAGCGAGGACGTGCTGCGCACGAGGGACTTCGCCGAGATGACCGCCGCCGAGCTGGCCGAGGCGCGCCGGCGCATCGCCGCCCTGCGCATGCCCGACGACCGCGCCCGCACCCGGCGCCTCGCCGGCGATCCCCGTGGCCGCCGCGTGGATTTCCGCGCCTCCCTGCGGGCCGCGCTCGCGACCGGCGGCGACCTGCTGCAACTGAAGCGGCGCGGCCCGCGCCTCAAGCCTCCGCCGGTGGTGGCGCTGGTGGATATCTCCGGCTCCATGGCGGACTATTCGCGGCCGATCCTGCATTTCCTGCACGCCTTGGGGGCGAAGCGGCGCGTCGGCGTGTTCCTGTTCGGCACCCGGCTCACCAATGCGACGCGGGCCCTGCGCCGGCGCGATCCCGACGCGGCCCTGAAGGCGGTGGCCGAGGTGGCGCAGGACTGGGCCGGCGGCACCCGCATCGCGCCCTCCCTCCACGCCTTCAACCGGCTGTGGTCGCGGCGGATGATGGCGCAGAACCCGGTGGTGCTGCTGTTCACCGATGGGCTGGAGCGGGACGTGGACCCGCAGCTCGCGGCCGAGATGGCGCGCCTGAAGCGCTCGTGTCGGCGCCTCGTCTGGCTCAACCCGCTCTTGCGCTACGAGGGCTTCGAGCCGAAGGCGCGGGGGGTAAAGGCCATGCTGCCGCACGTGGACGATTTCCGCCCGGTGCACGACCTGAAAAGCCTGGAAAGCCTCGTGGCGGCGCTCGGGCGGGACTATTCCGGCTCCGCCGGCCGCTCGGCGGCGTGGCGCGGCAGTCCGGCCCCCAGCCCCGCGCTCATCTGAAGGGCGGTTTCGGCCCAGATGTGATGATCGGGCCGAACCGCGTCGGGATCGTCCAGCGTGCCGAGGGTGACATCCACCGCCGCCTCCGCCGCCATGTCGAACAGGATCGGGCTGCCGCAAGTGCCGCAGAAGGCGCGCACCACGCCGGGCGAGGAGGCATAGGTGGCCGGGGTGCCTTGGGTGAAGGCGAAATCCTGCCGCATCACGGTGGCCCACGGCAGCGCGCCGGCCCCGGACACCCGCCGGCACATGGTGCAATGGCACCAGTAGGCGCTCTGCACCCGCCGGACGCCATAGCGCAGCCGGCCGCACAGGCAGCCGCCGGTCAGGGGCGCCATGGCGTTCCCCTTCATGGCGTTCCCGTTCATGGCGTCACGCCGCGATGGCGAAATCGGCCCAGACCGGCACATGGTCGGAGGGCTTCTCCCAGGCCCGCACGTGCTTGTCGACGCCGGTGGCGATGAGCTTGTCCGCCGCCTGAGGGGAAAGCAGCAGGTGATCGATGCGGATGCCGTTGTCCCTTTGCCAGGCGCCGGCCTGGTAGTCCCAGAAGGTATAGAGCCGCTCCGCGTCCGAGGTGGCGCGCAGCGCGTCGGTGAGGCCGAGATGGGTCAGGGCGCGGAAGGCGGTGCGGGTGCGCGGCAGGAACAAGGCGTCGTTCACCCAGGCGGCGGGGTCGGCGGCGTCGCGCGGCTCGGGGATCACGTTGAAGTCGCCGGCGAGGATCAGCGGCTCCTCCAGCGCGAGGCGGTCGGCGGCAAAATCGTGCAGGCGCTGCATGAAGCCGAGCTTGTAGGGGTATTTCTCGGTGTCGGGCGGGTTGCCGTTGGGCAAATAGAGGCAGGCGACCCGCACCACCCCGCCCTTCACCGACACCACCGCCTCGATGAAGCGGGCCTGTTCGTCCCCGTCGTCGCCGGCGAGGCCATGGGTCACGTCCTCCAGCGGCAGGCGGGAGAGGACGGCGACGCCGTTGAAGCCCTTCTGGCCGTGGACGGAAACGTTGTAGCCCAGCGCCTCGAACGGCTCCTTCGGGAACGCCTCGGTCTGGCACTTGATCTCCTGGAGGCAGACGATGTCCGGCCGCGTCTCCGACAGCCACTTCACCGCGTGGTCGAGACGCTGGCGGACGGAATTGACGTTCCAGGTGGCGATGCGCATGGGGCCGGGCTCCTTCGGGCGGGAGGATAGCCCCGGGCCGGAGCCGGGCGCCAGAGGGCGGGGACCGGAAGCGGGGGAGGGGGCTGACGGGAGGCGGGGAGAAAGACAGCAGGCGGCCGACTCATCGGGGGCGTGATGCGACCCAGGCACCGGCTCGCCCCCTCTCCCCTCGCGGGAGAGGGTTGGGGTGAGCGGGTGGCAGGCGCTCTCCAAGTCGGAACTCTGCGCCAAGCGGCACCAGCCCCCTCACCCGTCTCGCGGCTTGGCCGCGATCCACCCTCTCCCGCGAGGGGAGAGGGGAAGAGGCACCGCCCGCCGCGCCGCAGTCGGTCGGGATGCGAGAGGGGTGCCGGACGAGACGTGGTTCTCCGGGCAATCCCGGCCATGACGGATGGCAAGAAGTCCAGGCACCACCGCGCCCCCTCTCCCCTCGCGGGAGAGGGTTGGGGTGAGGGGGTGGCAGGATCTCTCCACGTCGGAACTCTGCGCCAATCGGCACCATCCCCCTCACCCGTCTCGCGGCTACGCCGCGATCCACCCTCTCCCGCGAGGGGAGAGGGGAAGAGGCACCGCCCGCCGCGCGGCGAGCCCTTGCGCGGGGACCCCGCGCGGGGTCCCGGCTCGCATTCCGCCCCGCTGCAGTCGGCGGGGACGCCGGCGGGCGATGCGGCGGAGAGGGGCGGGACACGCACGGCGCGGCGATTCCGGAGGATGGGCCACGGCTCTCCTGCCGCTATCGCCGCAGTCGGCCGAGGCGCGAGGGGAGCGCTCGCCATTCCCCGCAAGGGTTGCGAGCGCGGGAAAAGAGTGGCAGGAACGCCCCTTGTCCCTCACAGGCGGCAGAGCGGCATGACGTTCGCGTCCATCGAATTCCTGTTCTATTTCTTCCCTCTGTTCCTCGTCACCTACTTCTCCGCGAAGACCGTCACGACGCGGAACTACATCTTTCTTGCCTTTTCGCTCGTCTTCTACGCGGCTGGCTATACGCCGCACATCCTCATTCTTCTGGGATCGGTGGCGGTCAACTTCTTCCTCGCCCGCGCCATCGACGGGCGCGAGGGCCCGGGCCGCCAGCGCCTGCTCGCTGGCGGCGTCGCCTTCAACCTGATCCTGCTCGGCATCTTCAAATATACCGGCTTCCTGGTGGAGAACCTGAACGCGCTGGTCGCGCCGGCCGGCTTCGCCCTGCCGCTGCCGAGGATCTCGCTGCCGCTGGGCATCTCCTTCTATTCCTTCCACGCCATCTCGTACCTCGCGGACATCTACAAGCGGAAGGTGCACGCCAATCGCGACCCGGCCCAGTTCGCGCTCTACATGTGCATGTTCCCGCAGCTCGTGGCCGGCCCCATCGTGCGCTACGCCACCGTGGCGCGGCAGCTCTCCGAGCGGCGCGTCACGCTGGGGCGGTTCTCGGCCGGGGCGCGGCTGTTCGCCATCGGCCTCGCCTGGAAGGTGCTCATCGCCGACGAGGTGGCGCGGCTGGTGGACGGGGTGTTCGACACCACCACGCACCCCACCTTCGTGGAGGCGTGGCTGGGCCTTTATGCCTACACGGTGCAGATCTATTTCGACTTCGCCGGCTATTCCACCATGGCGGTGGGCCTCGGCGTGATGGTGGGCTTCGTGCTGCCGCGCAACTTCCGCCTGCCCTATACGGCGCACTCGATTACCGATTTCTGGCGCCGCTGGCACATGAGCCTGTCCGCCTTCCTGCGCGACTATCTCTACATCCCGCTGGGCGGCAACCGGCGCGGCGAGCTGCGTACCTACATCAATTTGTCCGCCGTGTTCCTGCTCTGCGGCCTGTGGCACGGAGCAAGCTGGAACTTCGTGATCTGGGGCGCGCACCACGGCGCCTTCCTCATCATCGAGCGCGCCTTCCTCGGCCGCTGGCTGAAGCGGGCGCCGGGCGTCCTCGCCCATCTTTATACCGTGCTGGTGGTCATGCTGGGCTGGGTCTGGTTCCGCGCCGACAGCTTCCCCGGCGCCGTCGACATGTTTGGCGGCCTCGTCGGCCTCCACGGCTTCAGCCGCGCCTCCATGGCGCTGGGCTTCGGGCTCACCCCGCTCGCTGTCGTCATGCTGGTCGCGGGCGGCCTCATCGGCTTCTTCCGCTGGCCGCGCTGGAAGGCGTTGGCGGGGGAGGGGGCCTTGGCCAGCGTGGCGGACTATGCCCTCGTCGCCGTGCTGATGCTGGCGAGCATCGCCTGGGTGGGCGGCACCACCGCCACCCCATTCCTTTATTACCGGTTCTGAGCGGAGGACGGATCATGACGATGCTCGCGCGCCACCGCCGCTACATGGGCCTGATGGTCGCCGGCCTGTTCGGCTTCCTGCTGGTGTCGAACCTCATCCCCGACCCCCTGGCACGGGGGATTGGCGGGTGAAGGTCCCGGCCGAATTCAGCTGGGACAAGAAGCTGAACTACTGGTTCCGCAACATCGGCACCTACATCCAGGACAATTTCGGCTTTCGCGCCACCCTGCCGGTGCTGCGCCGCGAGCTGCGCGCGGACCTGCGCTCGCCCGACAGCCGGCCCTTCTATGCCGGGCGCGACGGGCAGCTGTTCTGGGGCGCGAGCAGACGCCGCAGCAATCCTCCGGCGCCCTGGTGCGGACCGCCAACGTGGAGCGCTTCGTGACCATGGTGGGCGAGATGCAGCGGGTGCTGGCGCCCCAGGGCACGCGCATCGTGGTGGCGATCCCGCCCAACGCCCAGTCGGTGGAGCTGGAGGCGCTGCCCGCCTGGACCGACGCGCTTGCCTATCCGGTCACCGAATACGACCTCGCCCTGCAGGGGCTGAAGGCCGAGGGCGTGGCGACGGTGGATCTCAGGGCGGTGCTGCGCGCCAGTCCCCGGCCCCGGTACCTGCTCACCGATACCCACTGGAACAACCGCTCCAGCGTGCTCGCGTTCAATGCGGTGATGGCAGCGGCGGGGCATCCCGGCTGGCAGGTCGACCCGGCCCAGCTGGTGGGGGAACTCCACGAGGCGCCGCGTGGCGACCTGCTGCGCGCCATGCGCATGCCGCCCGACGTGAAGGAGGAGAATTTCCGCCTCCAGATCACCGACCGCTCGGCCAAGCCGCGCTTCGACCCGGCCCTGTCGCACCACAACGAGCATATCGCGTTCAAGTCCGTGGTGCGCGACTACGCGCCGACCGGCCAGCGGGTGCTGATCATGGGCGATTCGTTCACCGCGGTGACGTGGCCGCGCCTGTTCGCCAACGCGGACGTGAGCGTGGTGGGCTGGATGCACGCCTCGGCGCGGGTGACTGGCAATTGCGATTTCAGCTTCGACGACGTGAGGCGCTTCAAGCCAGACCTGATCATCTTCGCCCGCACCGAGCGATTCTTCCCCTGCTACGGCGACGACTGGCCCAAGGGCCTGCCGCGCCCGTGGACCCGGGCGGTACCGCTCAACGTGGCGCCGTAGGGTGGGGATAGCGCCCGTCTGCGGTCATGGCGAGGTCCGGCGCCTGGCGGCGGCGTCGGCATTTGCCTCCAATGCACCCGTCATCGCTGCTCGCCGGGGGCATCCACCGTTCCGCCGGCGCGGTGCTTCTCCCCTCGCGGGAGAGGGGCCGGGGGTGAGGGGCTGGTTTCTCCGTTTGCGCTCTGTTTTCCGAGGCCGTGCCACCCCTCACCCCAGCCCACTCCCACAAGGGGAGAGGGGCGCAGCGGGCGGGATGAGGCGGCGGCGCATCCGATCCGAAAGCAACCGTCATGGCCCGGCTCGTCCGGGGCATCCACCCGGCGGTCGGGAACGACGCAGGGCTTTGGGCGCAGCCGCAACCGGACAAGCCGGATGGCGACCCGAATGGGGAGGTTTCGCGCGCCCTGCCGTCGTCGATGGACAGGCATGGATGGACAGGCATGGACTTGCGCGCCCCCGGATGCCGGGGGGCGCAGGTCCTCATGCCCGCCGTGCGCGGCTCAGACCGCGAAGCTCGATCCGCAGCCGCACTTCGCCGTGGCGAGGGGGTTGGAGATCTTGAAGGCGGAGCCCATGAGGTCCGCCTTGTAGTCGAGCTGGGAGCCCTTGATGTAGTCGAGCGAGAGGCGGTCGACGACGATCTTGGCGCCTTCCTTCTCGATCACGAGGTCGTCCTCGGTCTGCTCGCGGGTCACGTCGTACTTGTACGAGAAGCCGGAGCAGCCGCCGCCTTCCACGCTGAGCCGCAGGAAGGTGCCGGGCGGCTCAGGGGAAAGGATCTGCCCGATGCGGCGGGCCGCCGCGTCGGTGACGGTGAATTCGAGTTCGACCGCGGGAACATCGGCGGCCTGGGTCGGGGCGAGGGTGGTGTCCATGGTATCGACTTTATGAAATGAAGCTGGCAATGGCCCTTAAGGTAAGGCCAACGGTCCCTGAATTAAAGGGATGCACTGCAAAAAGCGCCGGCACGGGGCATCCCGCTCCGGCATGCGCCCTCTGCCGGCCGCTGGCGGACGGGCCGGCAAGAGGACCGAGGGGAGGGGGCGAAGATGGCGGTTTCCGGCGCAAGGCCCCGCGTGGCCTGGGCCTGCGATGCCCTCGAGGCGCGCGGCCGCCTCTTTCCGGAACCGGAGATGCCGCCGCGCAGCCCGTTCCGGCGCGACTGCGACCGCATCATCCATTCCACCGCCTTCCGCCGGTTGAAGCACAAGACCCAGGTCTTCGTGTTCAACGAGGGCGACCATTACCGCACCCGCCTCACCCACACGCTGGAGGTGGCGCAGGTGGCGCGCTCCATCGCCCGGGCGCTCGGCCTCGACGAGGACCTGGCGGAGGCCCTGGCGCTGGCCCACGACCTCGGTCACCCGCCCTTCGCCCATGCGGGCGAGCGGGCGCTGGATGCCTGCCTGAAGGGGCAGGGCGGTTTCGACCACAATGCGCAGTCCCTGCGCGTGGTGACGCGCATCGAGCGGCGCTACGCCCAGTTCGACGGCCTCAACCTCACCTGGGAGACCCTGGAGGGCATCGCCAAGCACAATGGCCCGCTCACCGACCGGCAGGGGCGGGGCATCGGCCGCTACCGCGACGGCCTGCCCCACGCCATCCGCGTGCATTCCGCGCAGCAGGACCTGGAATTGTGGAGCCACGCCTCGGCCGAGGCGCAGGCGGCGGCCATCGCCGACGACATCGCCTATGACGTGCACGATTTCGACGATGGCCTCAGGGCCGGCATGTTCACCCTCGACGACCTCGCCGAGCTGCCGCTCCTGGGCGAGGCCATCGCCGAGGTGCGCCAGCGCTATCGCGGCCTCGATCTGCCGCGCACGGTGAACGAGGTGTTCCGGCGCGTCATCACCCGCCTCATCGAGGACGTGGTGGCGGAAAGCGAGCGGCGGGCGGACGCCGCCGGCGTCGCCTCGGCCGAGGCGGTGCGGGCGCTGGACGGCCCGGTGGTGGGCTTCTCGCCGGCCATGCGGGAGAAGGAAAAGGCGGTGAAGGGCTTTCTTTTCCCGCGCATGTACCGACACGAGCGGGTCAACCGCATCATGGCCGACGCGCAGCAGGTGGTGCGTGATCTCTACGGCCATTTCCTGAGCCATCCCAAGGATATGCCCTCCTCCTGGCATGACGACATCGACGGCCTCGGTTCCGAGCGGATGGCGCGCCGCGTGGCCGACTACATCGCCGGCATGACCGACCGCTACGCCCTCGACCAGCACGCCCGCTTCTTTGACTTGACGCCGGACTTGCGATAGGCGCCCGGCAACCAACCCGATCGGACCCCACCCCATGAACGTCTACGCGATCTTCGCCGATCACGTGCGCGCAGCCGTCGCCGCCCTTGCCGCCGAAGGACAGGTCTCCCAGGGCCTCGACCTCGCCCGCGTGGTGGTCGAGCCGCCGCGCGATGCGAGCCACGGCGACCTCGCCACCAACGCCGCCATGGTGCTGGCCAAGGATGCGGGCGTGAAGCCGCGCGACCTCGCCGAGCGCATCGCCGGCAAGCTCATGCAGGTGCAGGGCGTCGCCAAGGTGGACGTGGCCGGGCCGGGCTTCATCAATATCGGCCTCGACGCCACCTTCTGGCCCGCCGTGCTCGCGGCGCTGCTGCGGCAGGGCCTGGATTTCGGCCGCTCCCCGCTCGGGGCCGGCGAGAAGGTGAACGTGGAATACGTCTCCGCCAACCCCACGGGGCCCATGCATGTGGGCCATTGCCGGGGCGCGGTGTTCGGCGACGCGCTGGCGCGGCTGCTGGATTTCGCCGGCTTCGCCGTGACCAAGGAATATTACATCAACGATGCCGGCGCGCAGGTGGACGTGCTGGGCCGTTCCGCCTTCCTGCGCTACCGTGAGGCGGTGACCGGGGAGCCGGCGGACATTCCGGACGGGCTCTATCCGGGCGACTATCTCGTGCCCGTGGGCCAGGAGCTGGCCCGGATGCACGGCGGCGAATACATGGAGGCGCCGGAAGCCGAATGGCTGCCGATCTTCCGCAGCTTCGCCATCGGCGCCATGATGGTGATGATCCGCGACGACCTCGCGGCGCTGGGTATCGAGTTCGACGTGTTCTTCTCCGAACGGTCCCTTTCGGTGGGCGCCGTGGACAAGGTGGGCGCCACCATCGAGGCCCTGCGCACCACCGGCGAGGTCTATGAGGGCCGCCTGCCGCCGCCCAAGGGCGCGCCCATCGAGGATTGGGAGGATCGCGAGCAGACCCTGTTCCGCTCCACCGACTTCGGCGACGACGTGGACCGGCCGCTGAAGAAGTCGGACGGCAGCTACACCTATTTTGCCGGCGACATCGCCTACCACAAGGACAAGGTGGACCGCGGCTTCCTGAAGATGATCGACGTCTGGGGCGCCGACCACGGCGGCTATGTGAAGCGCATGCAGGCGGCGGTGAAGGCGGTATCCGGCGGCAGGGCGTCGCTGGATGTGGAGTTGATCCAGCTGGTGCGCCTGTTCCGCGCCGGCGAGCCGGTGCGCATGTCCAAGCGCGCGGGCTCGTTCGTCACCCTGCGCGAGGTGGTGGACGAGGTGGGGCGCGACGCGGTGCGCTTCATGATGCTGTTCCGCAAGAACGACGCGCCGCTCGACTTCGACCTGGCCAAGGTGATCGAGCAGTCGCGCGAGAACCCGGTGTTCTACGTGCAGTATGCCCACGCCCGCGCCAAGTCGATCCTGCGCAACGCGGCCGAGGCGTTCAAGGACCTGCCGCGGGAAGCGGCGGCGTTCGCTGGGGCGCCGCTCGACCGACTCGACGACGAGGGCGAACTTCTCGTGCTGCGCCGGCTGGCCGGCTGGCCGCGGCTCATCGAGCAGGCGGCGGCGGCGCGGGAGCCCCATCGCATCGCGTTCTTCCTGCACGATTTGGCCAGCGAGTTTCACGGCCAGTGGAACCGTGGAAAAGACTTGCCACATTTACGCTTCATTATGGAGAATGATCGAGAGTTGAGCTCGGCGCGCTTGGCATTGGTCCATGGCGTGGCTGCGGTGCTCGCCTCGGGTCTCAAAGTGCTGGGGGTGGAGGCCGTTGACGAGATGAAATGATTGCCCGCCCCGCGCCCCGACAGGGCGGTAGTGCCTGGGCCGGGATCCCCCCTCCGGGGCGAACGACAACGCATCGAGGCGATATGGGCGACGAAAGCAGGTTCCGCTACCGGCGTGACGATGGTGCCGCGGAGCGCGTGATGCGCGAACGCAGCGCGCCAGCTTCCTCGGGCGGGGGTGACCCCCTCGCCGAGCTTGCCCGACTGATCGGTGACAACGATCCGTTCGACGATTTCTCCGACATGCCGCCGCAGCAGGCCCCTCAGCGCCAGCTGACGGCGCCGCGCCCGGCCGCCGTGCCGCAGCCGGCCCATGCCGATCCTCGCCAGGCGCAGCGCGCACCCGCTTATGCCGCTCCGGCCGCGCGCCAGCCCGCCGCCCAGCCGGCTGCCTATTACGACGAGGACGATACGGACGACGATGCGACCGACTGGGCGCCCGCCCCGCAGGCCGCTCCCGCCGCCGCCCGGTACGCAAGTGCTCCGGCCCGCGTTGCGCCGTCTTCCCCCGCCTACCGCACGCAGGCCGAGGCTTCTTCGCCCTATCCCACCCAGGACGGGACGGTTCGGCTCGGCTACGGCTCTCTCGCGCGGACCATGCCGGCGCGTCCGCAGCCGGCCGTGGTCGACGATGAGGACGACTACGAGGACGATGTCCCGGCCCGGCCGGCGGCCACGCAGGCCCGCGGCGGGCAGTCCTATGCCTCGCAGGGATATGCCGCCCCTCAGGCCTATGCCGACGATGACAACGATGATCACACCTATGATGATCGCGCCGCCTATGGTCGTGGCCAAGATCCGCGCCAAGGGACTGCTGCGCGTCCCGCCGAGCCGCGCTATGGCGAGGCCCGCCCGGCGGACGCCCGCTACGAGGACGCCCGAGCCTACGGCACGCGCCGCGATGATCGTGACGACGAGGATGACGACCAGGCGGCCTACGCCTACTCCGCCCCCCGCCGGGACGACGACGCCTACGACGATTACGACGACGCCTACGATCCTGAATACGCCGACGAGGGCTATATGCCCCCCCACGGCGAGGACATCTACGACCAGGAGCCGCGCCGCCGCAGGGGGCGCATGGCGCTGCTGCTCGGCGTCTCCATCCTCGGCCTGCTGGTGGCCGGCGCGGCGGGCGTATTCGCCTACAACATGGCGGTGGGCAAGCACGCGATGAGTGCCAGCGGATCGCCGCCGGTGATCAAGGCCGACGCGGGCTCGTCCAAGACCGTCAATCCGACCCCGCCGCCGGCCGATCCGCAGCAGAAGCTCATCTACGACCGCCTCGGCGGCAATACCACCGCCGCCAACGAGCGGGTGGTGCCGCGCGAGGAGCAGCCGGTGGACGTGACCGCCGCCGTCTCCAAGTCCTACGCCGCCGCTCCGGATGCCGGCGCACCGTCCCAGCCGGCGCCGTCCGCCCAGGCCCAGGCGTCCACCCAGGCCCAGGTGTCCGCAGCCGGCGCCCCCAGCCTCAACGAGCCGAAGAAGGTCCGCACCCTCGCCGTCCGGGCCGACAGCGCCGCGCCGGCGGTGTCGGCCTCTCCGGTGACGGCCTATGCGGCCAATCCCGCGTCCTCGCTGCCCGACCCGGCCAGCGCGGCGACCGCCGCCGCGGCGCAGAATGCCGGCGCATCCAACGCCACCGCCATGCCGACGCCCCTGGCCAACGGCGCCTATGTGGTGCAGGTGGCGTCCCAGCGCACCGAGGCGGACGCCAACGGCTCCTGGCGCGCGCTCCAGCAGAAATACCCGAACATTCTCGGCAGCTACCGGGCAAGCGTGAAGAAGGCCGACCTGGGTGACCGGGGCATCTTCTTCCGCGCCCAGGTGGGACCGTTCGCCACGCGCGACCAGGCCAACCAGCTCTGCCAGGCGCTCCACGCTCAGGGTGGGGACTGCATCGTCGCAAAGAACTGAGGGTGACCGGCTGACGGATCCGCTCGCGATCGTCAGGCCGTCTCAGGAATAAGGGCCGCCGGTTCCCGCGAGGGACGGCGGCCCTTCCGATTCACGCCGCCTTGAGCGGCACGCCGAGGCGGCCGGCGAGATCCTGCACGAACTGGTAGGCGGTGCGGCCCGAGCGGGCGCCACGGGTGGTCGCCCATTCGAGCGCCTGCGGCCGCCATGCCTCTTCGCCGACCGGCAGGCCGTGGTGCGCCACATAGGCCGCCACCATGGCGAGGTATTCGTCCTGGCTGCACTTGTGGAAGCCCAGCCACAGGCCGAACCGGTCGGAGAGGGAGACCTTCTCCTCCACCGCCTCGCCGGGATTGATGGCGGTGGAGCGCTCGTTCTCCATCATGTCCCGGGGCAGCAGGTGGCGCCGGTTGGAGGTGGCGTAGAAGATCACATTGTCCGGACGCCCCTCGATGCCACCCTCCAGCACCGCCTTGAGCGACTTGTAGGAGGTATCATCCGCGTCGAAGGACAGGTCGTCGCAGAAGACGATGAAACGGTGGGCGGAGCGGCGCACCAGCCCCATGAGCAGCGGCAGGCTCTCGATATCCTCGCGATGGATCTCCACCAGCTTCAGCCGGGGGCCGTCCGGGGATGCCTGCGCGCGGTTGATGGACGCATGGGCGGCCTTGACCAGCGAGCTCTTGCCCATGCCGCGGGCGCCCCACAGCAGGGCGTTGTTGGCCGGCAGGCCGCGGGCGAAGCGCTCGGTGTTCTCGATCAGCTGGTCGCGCACGCGGTCGATGCCCTGCAGCAGCTCCATCTCCACCCGGTTCACCCGCGGCACCGGCTCGAAGCGGGCGGGCTCGGTGGCCCACACGAACGCGTCGGCGGCATCGAAATCGGGCTTGGCGATGGGGGCGGGGGCGAGGCGCTCCAGCGCGTCCGCGATGCGGGCAAGCAAGGCAAAGGTGGCGGTCTCGGTTTCCTGTCGATCTGGCATCTTGGTCCTCCCGGTGGCGGGATAGGACCCCGCTCGCCCGCCCGCAAGGCACCGGCGTGCGTTCGGCCGGCGCGAGCCATGCGCGGATCGCATGCAGCGGGGGGCGGCGGCCTTCGGCAAGGCTGCCTTAACTTCTCCGCATGCATCTGGGATGAACCCGATACCCGCGGCGCCGCCCGCGCCCGTTCTGCCGGAGGATGCCGATGATGCCCCGCACCGCGCTCCTTTTGCCCGTCCTCGTCGCGCTCGCCGGCCCTGCGCTGGCGGACGGGCAGGTGGTGGCGAAGACGTCCCTCAACCCGGACGGCACTACGTCCATGACCTATTCCAGCGCGGTGGACGACCTGGGCACCGTGTTCGGCATGGACCTGTCGACGGCGGCGGCGAGCGCCGCGCCCGTCCCGGCCGCCGGGGCGAGCGATCTTGCCGGCACCGCTTATGCCAAGGTCTCGCTGCGGAGCCTGCCCGACTGGATGCTGTGGCAGAAGAATACGGTGAATGTCTCGCTCAGCCCCACGGACGCCAGGGGCAAGGTCGCCACCACCTTCGAGCGCACCATTCCCCTCGTGGACGGCATCGACGCGGTGTTCGCCGACAGCTATGCGGTCGCCGGCGGAGCGCAGGCGTGGGAGACCGACAAGACGGTGAGCCTGAAGCTGGCCGAGACGGGCACCACCTTCTCCCTGGCCACCAAGGCGACGCAGGAGACCCCGAAGCTGCTGCCCTCGGTGAGCGCGCAGCAGAAGCTGTTCGGCGACGTCAGCGTCACCACCTCGCTCGCCGATACGGGCTCGACCCTCAACAAGAGCATCACCGCCGGCTTCTCCCACCGCTGGTGAGCGGTCAGCCGGTGATCACGGCGTAGAGGAAGCGCGCCGCGATCAGCAGCATGAACAGGCCGAAGGCCATCTCCAGGTGCCGGCGGGCGAGCCGGTGTGCGAGGCGCGCCCCGAACGGCGCGACGAAGGCGGCCAGGGGCGCGATGCACAGGAAGCCGATCACCGACACGTAGCCGATGGACAAGGGCGGCAGCTCGGACAGGTGCGGCCAGCCGGCGATGGCATAGCCGATGACGCCGGGGATGGGGATGATGATGCCGATGCCGGCGGACGTGGCCACCGCCGCGTGGATCGGCACGCCGTACAGCAGCAGGATGTTGGTGGCGATGCCGCCGCCGGAGATCCCCACCAGGGACGAGGCCAGGCCGATGAAGAAGCCGTAGGCCCGCATGGCGCCGGCGCCCGGCAGGTGGTCGGAGACTGTGATGTCGTTGCGGCCGACGAGGCTTTTCAGCCCGAGCAGGCCGATGACCAGCACGAAGGCGGCCTGCAGCACCCGTCCCGGCGCCACCGCCGCGATGGCGCTTCCGGCGATGATGCCGATGATGGCCGGCGCGCGCCAGGTGCGCACCACCCCCGGCAGCACCGCGCCCTTGGCCATGTGGGCCCGTTGGGAGGTGATGGCGGTGGGGATGATGACCGCCAGCGAGGTGCCGACACACAGTTGCATCCGCACGGAATCGCTCACCCCGATGATGCCGAACACCTCGTAGAGCACCGGCACGATGACCCCGCCCCCGCCCACGCCGAACAGCCCGGCGATCAGCCCGGTGAGCACGCCGCCCGCCAGAAGCGCGGCGAGCAGGACGGCCAGTTCATCGAGGGGGACGGATTGCAGCATGGGATGTCCGGGGCAGGCGGAACACCGGTCGCGCGACGGCCGGTTCAGCCGGCGCGGACCGGAAACGGGAAGACGGGGGCGATCAAGTGGCGTGGATTCGGTCTTCTGTCCACCATCCGCGCCGCATGCGGCGCGGGCCAAGCCGCGCATTCCACGCAGGCCTGGCGCAATGGGGAGGCGGCGGCGGGCCGATCAGGCGGCGATGGGATCGCGCCGGCGCACCTCGTCCACGGCGGAGCGCAGCACGTCGAGCCCGGCGCCCGGCATGATGGCCTCGGTCGACAGGCGCCGGCGGAAGATGCGCGCGCCCTTGCGGCCGCCGAACAGGCCCAGCATGTGGCGGGTGATGTCGCTGAGGCGGCCGCCGGCCTCAAGGTGCCGCGCCACATAGGGCTCGAACGCCTCCAGCGCCGCGAAGGTATCCGCATGAGGTGCGGGGGCGCCGAAGAGGAGCGGGTCCACCGCGTGCAGCAGCTCCGGCTCATGGTAGGCCGCCCGCCCCAGCATCATGCCGTCGAGGCCGTGGCCCTCGGCCAGCCCCTGCTCCAGGCTGGTCAGGCCCCCATTGAGGGAGATGGGCAGGTCCGGCAGGCGCGCTTTCAGCCGCCGCACCCGGTCGTAGTCGAGGGGCGGGATATCCCGGTTCTCGCGGGGCGACAGGCCATTCAGCCACGCCTTGCGGGCATGGACGATGAGCCCGTCCACCCCCGCCGCCACCACCGCGTCGGCGAGGGTGTCCAGGGCTTCCTCGGGGTCCTGCTCGTCCACGCCGATGCGGCACTTGACGGTGACCGGAAGCGTGACGGCGGCCTTCATGGCGGCGACGCTGTCGGCGACGGTGCCGGGCTCGCGCATGAGGCAGGCGCCGAAATTGCCGCCCTGCACCCGGTCGGAGGGGCAGCCCACGTTCAGGTTGATCTCGTCATAGCCGAAATCGGCGCAGATGCGGGCCGCCTGCGCGAGCTGCGCCGGATCGCTGCCGCCGAGCTGCACCGCCACCGGGTGTTCGTTCGCCGCGAAGCCGAGCAGCCGGTCGCGGTCGCCATGCAGGATGGCGGGGGCGGTGACCATTTCCGTATAAAGCCGCGCATGGCGCGAGAAGGTACGATGGAAGGCGCGGCAGTGCCGGTCCGTCCAATCCATCATGGGCGCAATGGCAAATCCAAATGATTGATTTTTCGACATTATCTTTGTGGTTTCAAGGCATTGGGCCGCGTCGTGTGCACTCGATTTTTCGCCACGATACGCCCCAATTTCCGATTTTTCGACGCGTGAGTGCGGTGCACACAGAGCGCGCACGGATTGGCGACCCTCCCTATACTAAAATCCGGCTCCTGGAGAACCCAGATCCGTCGGAAGGGGCAGTACGTCAGCGAGACGTTCCTGCGCCGCAAGGATGCCGGGGAATGGGCGCTCGACATGGAGCGCCGCATCGATCGCCAGGAACCCGCCGTCACGCGCAGGTCGCGTGACGCGAAACGCTTCCGCGCTCACGCGGCGCCGTGGTGAAGGTGCGCGTCGTCGGTCTGCGACAGCCGGGCGTCAGCGCGCGCCCGTAAGGGTCTCGCCGAACAGCTGGCGATTGCCGGAGGGCTGGCAGCGCCAGTATTGGGGGGCGGCCTCCACGCTGGCGCCCAGCTCCGCCGCCGCATGCCAGGGCCAGCGCGGGTCGTAGAGGAGGCCGCGGGCCAGGGCCACCATGTCGGCCTCGCCCGTGGCGACGATGCGCTCCGCCAGGGCCGGCTGGGTGATGAGCCCCACCGCCACGGTGGGCATGCCCGTCGCCGCCTTCACCGCCGCCGCGAATGGCACCTGGTAGCCGGCACCGAGGGTGATCTTCTGCAGGGGGGACACTCCCCCCGACGACACGTCGATGAAGTCCGCGCCATGGGCCTTCAGCGCGCGGGCGAAGACGATGGACTGGTCGAGGTCCCAGCCGCCCTCCACCCAGTCGGTGGCGGAGATGCGCATGCCCACCGGCCGGTCGTCCGGAAACGCGGCGCGCACGGCATCGAACACCTCCAGCGGGAAGCGCATGCGGTTCTCCAGCGAGCCGCCATAGGCATCGGTGCGCCGGTTGGCGAGGGGCGAGAGGAACTGGTGCAGCAGATAGCCGTGGGCGCCATGGAGCTCGATGGCGTCGATGCCGAGGCGCGCCGCCCTTCGTGCCGCCGATACGAAGGCCGTGCGCACCCGCGCGAGGCCCTCCGCGTCCAGCGCCTGGGGCGGCGGTTCGCTCTCCTTGTGGGGCACGGCGGACGGAGCGAAGGGATGCCAGCCGCCCGCCTCCGGCGGGAGCAGGGCGCCGCCCTTCCAGGGCACATTGCTCGACGCCTTGCGCCCCGCATGGCCGAGCTGCACCGCGACCGGCATGCGCGAATAGGCGCGCACCGCGGTGAGAACGCGGGCGAGGGCTGCTTCGGTGCGGTCGTCCCACAGGCCGAGGTCGTGCGGAGAGATGCGGCCGGCCGGCTCCACCGCCGTCGCCTCCAGGCACAGCAGGCCCGCGCCGGAAAGGGCCATCTGGCCGAGGTGGATCAGGTGCCAGTCGGTGGCGGCGCCCTCGTCCGCCGAATATTGGCACATGGGGGACACGACGATGCGGTTGGCCAGCGTGACGCCCCGCAGGGCCAGGGGGGAGAACAGGGCGCTCATGGGGCTCGCCAGTTTGGGGAGGGCAGGGGAACGGCATTGTCGGCCAAGACGGTCGGCGCGTGGATGGACCGCTGGGCCTCAGGGTGCATCAAGCACGCCCGGGTCCGCGTAGGAGACATGGGCGCTGACGATGCGCCAGCCCTCCGGCAGGCGCACCCAGGCCTGGCTCTGGCGGCCGATGCGGGTCTCCCCCTCGTTGCGGAACACCGCATTGGCGCTCGCCATATGGGTGCCGAAGGTGGTGACCACGTAGGACAGGAGCGCGCGCGGCCGCGGCGCGGCGGGGCGGGCCGCACGGAAGGCGACGATGGCGTCGCGGCCGTAGAGGTGCTCCGCGGCGCCGAAGCGCAGGGTGAGCGGGCTGTCCCAGAACAGGTCCCGCAGCGCATCGAGATCGTTGGCGACCAGCGCCGCCTCATAGCTGAGGAAGGCGGCCTCGGCCTCGGCATGCACATCCGGCAGATCGATATTCATGGCGGGTCCTCTTGCCATCGGCCCCGGTACGCGACCGGAGCCGGGTGGGTTCGCGCACGGGCCGCGCAGGCGTCGGGCGTCAGGGGGCCGGGCGATCGAGCCACGCGATGTGCCGCGCCACGGAGCGGGCCATGGCCTCCTGCGCCCCGGCGGGGATGAGGCCGTTCCAGAAGGCGCCATAAATCGCGTCATAGGCGAACGGCGCGACCCGCGCCGCCACCTGCGCCACCGCTTGCGCGCCGAGCGGGATGAAGTTCGGATAGGAGCGCATGAAGCCCAGGTGCTTGCGGTCCGCCACCACCTGGAGGAGGTCGCCGGAGAGCAGCGCGCCGCGCCCGCCTGCGCCCGCCGCCCAGTGGGCCACCGTGCCGCCCTCGAAATGGCCGCCGCTGCGCACCAACGTGAAGCCGGGCGCGATCTCCAGCGTTTCCCCCTCCCAGAAGCGGATTGAGGGATCCGGGCGCATCACCCATTCCGCATCCGCCTTGTGGAGATAGACGGGGATGCCGCCGAAGGCGCGGCTCCAGTCCACCAGCGTGGTGTAATAATGCGGGTGGGAGATGGCGATGGCGGTGAGGCCGCCGAGGCCCTTGATGAGATCCACCATGGCCGGGCTCACCAGGCTGACGCAGTCCCACATCACGGTCCCGGCGGGCGTGGGCACGAGGAGCGCGCGCTGGTTGATGCCGAAGGCGGGGGCGATGCCCAGCGCCATCAGCTCGCCTTCGTAGCGAAAGATGGGGCTGTGGGTCACCTGGAGGCGCTCCAGCGTGGTCCAGGCCTGGCCGGTGGCGGCCACGAACTGGCGCTCCTCCTCGCAGATCAGGCACCGGGCCGGAGGCTCCGGCGTCGGGGCATATTGGGTGCCGCAGGTGGTGCAGATGAAGGCTGTCATGGATGCCTCGCCGTGTTGCCGACCCGCAGGTCAGGCCAGTTCCCTCGGGGCCTCCTGCGGTGCCAGGAGCGGCACGGCGCAGGCGTCGTAGCAGAACAGCCAGTCGGGATCGGTGGGGCCGCGGAACCAGGTGTTGGCCACGGAGATGCGCTGCACCTTGTTGGTGCGCGGCATGCGGTTTGCGGCGTACCAGGAGAACGCCGTGGCGGGGTCGTCATGGCCGATGTCGGCGAGGCAGCGGGCGAGCACCGCGCCGTCCTCGATGGCCATGGCGGCGCCGGAGGCCATGTAGGGCCGCAGCGGGTGGCAGGCGTCGCCCAGCAGCACCACGTTGCCCCGGCTCCAGCAATCCACCGGCTCGCGGTCGAACACCGGCCACATGGTCACCTCCGGCGCCGCCGCCACCACCTGCTGCAACTCGGGATGGTAGCCGTCGAAGGCGGCGATGAAGGCGTCGCGGTCGCACGGCAGGAAGGACTGGGGCGAGGTCCATTCGCGATGGGGCACGCTGGAGACCACGTAGACCTCCTCCCGCGCCTGGGTCATGTAATAGACGAGGATGTGGCTGCCCTCGCCCCACCATTTGGTGCAGGCGCGGATGGGCAGGCCGTTCAGCAGCGCCGCCGGGAACACCGCGCGGTGGGCGACGTGGCCGCTATAGCGCGGCTTTTCCGTGCCGAGCAGATATTCCCGTACGCGGGAATTCACCCCGTCCGCGCCGATGACGAGATCCGCCTCGGCCTTCGCTCCGTTCTCGAAGGCGAGGTGCACGATGCCGTGCCGCTCCTCCATCGCGCGCAGCTTGTGGCCGAAGGCGACCGTGCCGTGATCGAGGGCGGATTCCAGCACCTGATGCAGGTCGCCCCGGTGCACGTTGATGTAGGCGGCGCCGAAATGCGCCTCGTTCTGCGGGTGGAACGGCAGTTCGAACAACACCTCGCCCGTGTCCCACTTGCGGCTCACGAAGGCGTCGGGATGCAGGCCGATGTCTGTGAGCGTCGTTTCGATGCCCAGGCGGCGCATCACCTTCATCACATTGGGGCTGAGGTGGATGCCGGCGCCAATGCGGGAGAAGGCGGCCGCCTGTTCGAACACCTGCACCTTGAAGCCGGCACGCTGGAGCAGGCCGGCCGTGGTCATGCCACCGAGCCCCGCGCCGATGACCGCAATCCGGATGTCGCGCCGCATGTCAGCCCTCTCCCTCTGCAAGCGGCGCATCGGCCGCGGAAAGGAGGTCCCGGATGGTGCCACCGAGCACCGCATCCTCCTGCGCCGTGCCGAGCCCCAGCCGGCGCACCCGTTCCGGGCCGGTGGGATCCAGCATTTCGAACGGATAATCGCTGCCATAGACCACCCGCTCCGCTCCCACCTGCGTCACCAGGAAGGCGAGGGCGGCATCGTCATGGGTGAGCGTGTCGTAGAAGAAGCGGTCCAGCAGGCGGGAAGGTGCCGTGCCGAGGCTGCGGCTGCAGGCCGGATGGGCCGCGAAGCCCCGGTCCATGCGGCCGATTTGGTAGGGCAGGAAGCCCCCCGCATGGGCAAGGCAGATCTTGAGCCATGGCAGATCATCGAGGATGCCGCTGAACATGAGGCGTGCGGCGGCGATGGTGGTGTCCACCGGGAATGAGATGAGATTGTTGAGGAAATAGTCGCCGTTGCGGCCCTCGCCCACGGGCTTGAAGGGAGGATGCAGCAGCACCAGCATGTCGAGATCGCACAGGCGCTTCCACAGGGGCCGGAAGTCCGGATGGTCGAGATCGCGCCCATTGATGTTGGTGCCGATCTCCACCGACCGGATGCCGAGATTCCGCGCCATGTGGTCCAGTTCCGCCAATGCGAGCGAAACATCCTGCAGGGGCAGCGTGCCCATGGCCGCGAAACGGTCTCCGGACTTGGCCGCATCGGCCGCGAGAGTCTCGTTCTGAAGCCGCGACCACCGCGCGCCCTGCGCCGGGGGGATCTGGTCGCCGGCCATGTCGGTCCAGGTGGACACCACCTGCAGGCCGATGCCCGCGGCGTCCATGCCGAACACGCGGACGCTAAGGTCGCACAATTCGTGGAAGAAGGGGCGCAGCACGGTGCCGTCGGCGAAGGCGAGGCGGGCGCGGCCATCCGCGTCACGCATTATGCTCACGCCATAGTCCGTGCCGTGGCGCTCCGCTTCGTGGATGAGGTCGGGTGCCACGTAATGGGCGTGCATGTCGACCACGGAAAGGTGACTGGGGCGAAGCATCTCGTGTCCCGATCCAACATGGGGGCGGCCGGGCACAGGTCAGGGCAAGGGAATGCGCTCGGTCGCAACTCGTTCAATATCATATAATTCGATATCGAACTAATTGACCATAGGATGCGCTTTTCATCCTGTCAATCGCCCGGAAATGGTCACGCTGAAGGTTCGGCCCCGATGTCTTCCATGAGGGCCGCGGAGAGGCGCTCCAGCAGGCCCAGCAGCATTTCGGTGTCCGCCAGGCCAAGGCGGGCGACGAGGCGGTGTTGCGCCTCCACGAACTTCGGGATGATCTCATCTATCAGCTTCACACCCTTCTGGGTGAGCTGGATCTTGAGGCTGCGCCGGTCGTTCGGTTCGGGCAGGCGGGCGATGAGGTTGAGGCTTTCCAGCCGGTCGAGCCGGTTGGTCATTCCGGCCCCGCTCAGCAGCAGGGATTCTGCCAGTTGCTTGGGGGTCAGGGAATAAGGCAGGCCCGCCCGGCGCAAGGCGGAAAGCACATCGAACGTGCCCCGCACGAGGCCGTGCTGCTCCAGCACGTTGTTCATGTAGGGCGTGGTCAGAAGGTGTGCCTGCGCCAGGGCGCCGAACAGCCGCATCGGCTCGGGGTCGAGGTCCGGCCTCTCGCGATGCCACTGCTCGACGATGGCGTTGATGGGCACCTGAAGCTGCCCCGCCTTCGCGGTCCCTTTCTTGGCGCCCCCCTCTGCCGCACCCTTGCGCCTGCCGGTTCGCGCCGGAGCCGGTGCAGGGATTTCTCCGGCATCAGGTTCCGTCTCGGCGGGCGTGGAGGTCCTGTCCTTGCTGCGGGTCCCAATCCTGACCATGCCGCGTCGCCTCCGCTAATCATTCGATGTAAAATGGTTTTGGACGTTGCGCGAGCGCATTCCCGAAACGTTTCCCGAATAACCTGTATTCCGTGTCATGGCAACGCATCCTGGCGACTTCGCCGCTTCCCGAGAGCGGATTGCCGCATAGGCTTGCGGTTGCACAAATTTTGGCGCCCCACCTGCCGGCAGGCGCATAAAATTTGGGATACCCCTTGAATTGACACGCCTTTCATACCGCAATAACGTCTACATAGTTCGACGAATAATAATTTGATATCGAACGAATGTCCTGCGCTTCAACTGCGATCTCTTGGTGATCTTGGAGACCCGGATGACCATAGCCGCCCTGACCGCCTATCCGCTCGCGACGCCTCAGCCGGCCTGGTCGGGCCGGTCCGGCTCCGTGAAAGGCCTCGTGGTGGAGGTTGTCACCAAGGATGGGCGCAGCGGCTTTGGGGAAGCCTTCTCGCCGGCCGCGCCACAGGCCGCCGCCAGCATTGTCGAGGCCACCCTGTCTCCGCTCCTGCTGGGCGCCGATGAAAACGCCATCGGCGGCTTATGGGAGCAGATGCGCCGTGCGCTTGTGACGCCGGTGGGCGGAGCGGGAGCCGAGGCAATTTCTGCCATCGACATCGCCTTGTGGGATCTGCTCGGCCAGCGCCTCGACGCGCCCATCCATACGCTGCTGGCCGGTCATGGGCGCAGCCGGGTACCGGCTTATGCGTCCTTTATCGGCTGGATCCCCGACGCGCAGGCCGTCGCCGTGGCGGAGCGGGCCGTCGCCCTCGGCTTCCGCCAGATCAAGGTCAAGATCTCGCCGCCCCTCGACGCGGCGCTCGCCCGCGTGGCCCTTATCCGCGACGCGGTGGGTGAAGGCGTCGCCCTGGTTGCCGATCCCAACGGCGCCTTTGATTTTCCTGCGGCGGTCACGCTCGCCCGCCGCCTTGCCGAGCTTGGGTATCTGTGGCTGGAAGAGCCACTGGATCCCGCCGACGTGGCAGGGCTCGCGCGGCTGAATGCCCATGGCATCCTGCCGCTGGCGGCGGGCGAGAGTGAATACGGCCCGCGTGGCGCCATCGCCCTGGTTTCCGCCGGCGCCGTGGATCTGCTCCAGCCGGATTGCGGGCGCATCGGAGGCATTACCGGCTTCATGCGGGCGGCGATGGCCGCCGCTAGCCTCGGTGTGCCATTCGCGCCCCATCATGCGGGGGCCCGGTCAAGGCTGCCGCCGCGCTGCATCTGGCGGCGGCGCTGCCGGAATTCCGCATCATGGAATGCAGCCTGCTGCGCACACCGCTCCACGATGACCTGACCGAGCAGCCCGTCGCCCATCCCTGCCTGCTGGATACGGAAGGCACCCTTCCGGTGCCCGGCGGGCCCGGCCTCGGCATTACCGTCAATCGCGACGCGCTGCGTCGCATGCGCCTCAATTGAGTAAGCAACAGCCCTGGTCCACGTCCCGGACAGCCCCGAATTCGATCGACGGAGAGCGCGATGACCTTTGATATCAAGCGCAGAGACCTGCTGGCAGGTGGCGCACGCCTCGCCCTTGGCGCCGCCGCCTTCGGCGCCCTCGGCGCGGCGTCGGCCGGGCGCTCGGCCCGCGCCGAAGACGTGACGCTACGCGTCACCCATTTCGGCGGCCCCTATCAGGTGCTCGGCGACATCATCGCCAAGCCGTTCGAGCAGGCGACCGGCATCAAGGTCATCTACGACGTCGAGATCTCGCCCAGCGCCAGCGCCAAGATCCAGACCCAGAAGGCGGACCCGCCCTTCGACCTGGTGATGATCTCGCGCGCCTGGGGCCTGCGCGGCATGAAGGGCGGACTGTTCGCGCCGGTGAAGCCCACTGATTTCGCCGAGGCGCCGCACCTTCTGCCCCACATCATCCCGGAGGGCGGCTGGGGCGTGGCGACCATGCTCGACACCTTCGACCTGATGGTGGACACCAAGCAGATCCCGACCCCCGTCACGTCCTGGCTCGACCTGTGGCGCGACGACATGAAGGGCAAGATCATGCTGCCGAGCGCCGTCAATGGCTCCTCGGCCTTCGGCTTCCTCGCCTGCCTGGTGAAGGCCATCGCCGGCGACATGAAATCGGAAGCCGGCCTCAACGAGGCCTTCGCGCGTCTCAAGGCGCTGAAGCCCGCCGTCCGCTCCTTCTATGCCGACGGCAGCCAGCCCAACATGCTGATCGAGCGCGGCGACATCGGCATCGCCCCGCAGTTTGCCATCCGCATCGCCAACACCACGCGCAAGGCGCCGCAGGTGGTGAAGTGCTCGCCCAAGGAGGGCGTGCTCGCGGTGCCTTACGATCTGTGCATCCCGGTCAATTCCCCGCGCATCGCGCAGGCCAAGACCTACATGAACTTCACTCTCACCAAGCCGTCGCAGGCGGCCATGGTCACCAACCTGCTCGCCACCCCGGTGCGCGCCGACGTGACCATTCCCCCGGACGTCGCTCCGCTGGTGAATGCGGATGCTTCGCTGGTCTGGTTCCAGGACGAGGAGTTCGCCGCGCTCCGGCAAAAGGAGTGGCTCGATCGCTACACCCGCGAGGTCCAGAGTTGAACGCCATGGTCACCATGCCGGCGGACACGACAGGCAGCGGAGCCGGCATGGAGCCACCCGAGCTGGTGCTCGACAATCTGTGCAAGTCGTTCGACGGCCATGTGGCGGTGGACCGCTGCAGCCTCGCGCTGCGGCGCGGGGAGATCGTGGCGCTGCTCGGCGCCTCGGGCTGCGGCAAGTCCACCTTGCTCAACATGATCGCCGGTTTCGAGACACCGGACTACGGCACCATCAGCCTGCGCGGCAAGGCCATCACCGGCATTGCGCCGCACAAGCGCAACGTGGCGATGGTGTTCCAGCACTACGCCATGTTTCCGCACATGACGGTGACGGACAACATCGCCTACGGCCTCCACGCCCGCCGCCTCGACAAAGCGGAGATCCGCGCGCGGGTCGCCGAGATGGTGGCGCTGCTGCACCTCGGCGGCCTGGAGACGCGTTTTCCAGCCCAGCTCTCGGGCGGCCAGCGCCAGCGCGTGGCCGTCGCCCGGGCGCTGGCCGTGCGCCCGGACATGCTGCTGCTGGACGAGGCCTTCAGTGCCCTTGACCGCAACTTGCGCGAAGACATGCAGCTGGAGCTGTCGCTGCTGCTGCGCCGCCTCAGGGTCACCACCGTCCTCGTCACCCATGACCAGCGCGAGGCTTTCGCGCTGGCCGACCGCATCGCCATCATGCAGGGCGGCCGCATTGCCCAGATCGGCACGCCGGAGGAGGTCTACCGCGCGCCCCAATCCAGCTCCGTGCTGCGCTTCCTCGGCACCACCAACCGCCTCGCCGGCGTCCTCGTGGCCGAGGGGGCCGGGCATCGCATGCGGGTGCCGCCGGCCCTCGATTTCATCGCGCCCGAGGAGACCGTCGCCGGGTCCGGGGCGGGTCCGGTGAGCCTTGACCTGCGGGCCGAGGACATCGCCCTGTCGCCGACGCCGACGCCTGTGCATCCCACGGCCCCCGGCATCGTCACCCTGCGCACCTTCCTCGGCGCGCAGGAACGGGTCATCGTCTTTCTCGGCGATGCCCAGATCGTGGTGGACCGCCCGGCTCAGGCGGGTGTCCAGCAACTGGCCGTGCGGGTGGGCGACGCCGTCTATCTGGACTTCGATCCGGCGGCCTGCCGGCTCGGCGCGGCCGGGTGAGCGCCATGGCAACGCGCAACAGCCTCACACCCTGGCTCTGGCTCGCGCCCACCGGCGCGCTGCTCATCCCGTTCTTCGTCATCCCCATCGCCATTACCGCGCGCAACAGCGTCTATATCGACGACCCCATGGGGATCCTGGTGCCGGGCTTCACCTTCGCCAACTACGCCAAGGTGCTGAGCGACAGCTATTACCTCACCGTTTTCACCAACACCCTTCTGGCGGCGGGCGGCGTCGCGCTGCTGGCTTTGGCCATCTCCTATCCCTTCGCCTGGCTGCTGGCGCAGTCGTCCGGCTCGGGCCGGGCGTTCCTGCTGTGGGCGGTGTACCTGCCCATCTATGTCAGCGTCATCATGCGGGTGTTCGGCTGGATGGTGATCGTCTCCGACAGCGGCATGCTCAACCAGGCGCTCATCCGCCTGGGCCTGGTGAGCCAGCCGGTGCACATCATGAACGAGGTGAGCGGCATGGGCCTCGGCCTCATCCACCGCTACCTGCCGCTGATGATCCTGCCGCTGGTCACCTCGCTCCGGAAGGTGGACGAGACCATGCTGCGCGCCTCGGCCAATCTCGGCGGCGGGCGCTGGTTCACCTGGTTCCGCGTGGTCATGCCCATTTCGCTCCCGGGAGCGGTGGCGGGCATGCAGCTGGTGTTCGCCGGCGTGCTCTCGGACTATGTGATCCCGGCCTTGATGGGCTCCACCCGGTTCCAGATGCTGGCTCCGGCCATCTTCTACGAATCCAGCACCAATGCCAGCTGGGCGCTCGCCGGGGCCATGGCCACGCTGGTGCTGGCGGCGGTGGCTCTGTTCCTCCTCACGGCCAACCTCATCGTCCGGCGCGTCGCGCCGTGGGCGAGCATCTGAGGGGGAACCGATGGCGACCTCGCAGAGCTATTCCACCCCTGGCCTTGCCAGCCGCTTCTTCGCGGCGCTGGTGGTGCTGTTCCTCATGGGACCCATCATCATCGCCGGCATCGTCGCCTTCTCCAGCGGCGACCGGCTGGAGTTCCCCATTCCGGGCTTCAGCCTGCGCTGGTTCGCGGTGGCGCTCCAGACGCCGCAATATATCGAGGGGCTGACGGTTTCCGCCATCATCGGCCTCGGCAATGCCGCGCTCGCCACCATCGCCGGCACCGGGGCGGCCATCGCGCTGCACCGCTACCGGTTCCGTGGGCGTGCGGCGGTGCAGGCGGTGGTGATGCTGCCCATCGCCATGCCGGCCATCGTGCTTGGCCTCGGCCTTTTGTTCACGCTGGCGGTCTACGATATGCGGCCCGGCATCCTCGCCGCGACGCTCGGTCACGCGGTGCTCGGCGTGCCCTACGTGGTGGCCATGGTGAGCGCGGCCCTGGCCAACCACGACGGCTCGCTGGAGCGCGCCTCCCTGAATCTCGGGGTGGGTCCGGTGGGCACTTTCTTCCGCGTGACCCTGCCCATGATCCGCGGCGGGGTGATCGCGGGCGGGGTCTCGGCCTTCCTGATCTCTTTCGACAATTTCTCGCTCTCCCTCTTCATCACTCGCGGCGACACCCTGCCGCTGCGGCTGATGCAGCAGCTCCTGGCCTATGCCGACCCCTCGGTCGCGGCCATCTCCACCCTCCTCGTCTTCGCCTCGCTGGCCGGCCTCATCTTCCTGCTGCCGCTGGCCTTGCGGGGCCGCTGACCCTTCCTTCCGCCTCGGGACCCCTCGATGATTGAGCTTCTGCGGACCTTCACCCAGATGGAGGAGATCCATCACGAATTCGGCCCGCCTCCGGCCGTGCCACGGCGGCGCGCGGCGGTGGGCATCGTGTTGCGCAATCCCTTCGCCGGCCGCTACGAGCCCGACATCGTGCCCATGATGGAGGCGCTGAAGCCCCTGGGCCTGGAGATGGCACGGCGCACCAGCGCGGCGCTGGGGGTGCCGCTGTCGGCCATCGATGGCTATGGCAAGGGCTCGCTGGTGGGCACTGATGGCGAATTGGAGCACGGCGCCCTCTGGCACGTCCCGGGCGGCTATGCCATGCGCGCCCTGCTCGGCGATGCCAGGGCCATCGTGCCCTCGGCCAAGAAGGTGGCGGGGCCGGGCGCGACGCTGGACGTGCCCATCACCCACACCAATGCCAGCTACGTGCGCAGCCATTTCGACGCCTTCGAGGTGCGGGTGCCCGGCGCGCCACAGCCGGACGAGATCGTCTTCGTGCTGGCCATGACCAGCGGCCCCCGCGTGCACGACCGCCTGGGCGGCCTGCGCGCGGACCAGATTTCCGCAATGGACGGACTGAGGTGAGGGTGATGAAGGCAGAAATCCGCAAGGTCGTCGTGCAGATTGACGAGATCCATTCGCAGATGGGCCGCCCGGTGGATCCGCCCACCCGCCGCGCCGTGGCCATGGCGGTGATCGCCAACCCGTTCGCCGGCACCTATGCCGAGGACCTCTCGGACCTCTCCGATATCGGCCTGGAGCTGGGCGACCTGCTCGGCCGGCGCTGCGTGGAGGCCCTCGGCATCGCGCCGGAGGCGGCGCACAGCTATGGCAAGGGCGTGATCGTGGGCGACCAGGGCGAGCTGGAGCATGCCGCCGCCATCCTGCATCCCAAGCTGGGCACCAGCCTGCGCGCCACGGTGGGCGGCGGGGCGGCCCTCATCCCCTCCGCCAAGAAGATGGGCGGCCCCGGCACCGCCATCGACGTACCCCTCGGCCACAAGGATGCGGCGCGGGTGCGCAGCCATTTCGATGCGGTGGAGGCCCGCATCGGCGATGCGCCACGCCGCGGCGAGATCGTGGTGGCCATCGCCGTCACCGACAGCGGCCGGCCCGCGCCCCGCGTCGGCGGCCTGACGCTCGACCAGGTGGTGGGCACCGACGGGCTCGTCTGAGCCCCTCAGCGAACAGGGAGCCAACCATGGCCCATGACCAGGCCGCACCTTCGGCCGGCAAGCTTGTCGTCCGCAACATCGGGCTTGCCCTTTCGGGCGACCTCGCCAACCCCATCCTCGCGGCGGATACGCTGGTGTGCGAGGGCGGACGGATCACCGCCGTCGGCGCCTTCGCTGATTGCGACACCGAAGGCGCCGATACGGTGATCGACGCCCACGGCGCGGCGGTGGCGCCGGGCCTCATCGACAGCCATTCGCACCCGGTGTTCGGCGACTGGACGCCACGGCAGAACCAGATCGGCTGGATCGATTCCATGGTCCATGGCGGCGTGACCACGCTGGTCTCCGTGGGCGAGGTGCACCTGCCCGGGCGCCCGCGGGACGTGATCGGCGCCAAGGCGCTGGCCATCACCGCCCAACGCGCCTTCAGCACCTTCCATCCTTCCGGCATGAAGGTCCATGCCGGCGCGGTGGTGGTGGAGCGCGGCATGAGCGAGGCCGACTTCGCCGAGCTCGCCGCCATCGGCGTGGACCGCATCGCCGAGATCGGCCTCGGCACGGTGAAGGAGGCGGACGAGGCGCGCCAGGCGGTGGCATGGGCGCGCAAATACGGCATGCGCACCATCATCCACACCGGCGGGCCGTCCATCCCCGGCTCGGGCATGATCGACAAGAACGTGGTGCTCGCCTCCGATGCGGACGTGATCGGCCACATCAACGGCGGCCACACCGCCTTGCCGCCGGATGAGATCCGCGAGCTGATCGAGCGTTCCCCCCGGGCCATCGAGATCGTCCACAACGGCAACGAGAAGATGGCGGTGTTCGCCGCCCGCACCGCCGCCGAGCTGGGCTGCCTCGACCGGGTGATCCTCGGCACCGATTCCCCCGCCGGCTCCGGCGTGCAGCCGCTCGGCATCCTCCGGGTGATGAGCCTCCTTTGCGGGCTCGCCGACATCCCGCCGGAAGCGGCCATCTGCTTTGCCACCGGCAACACCGCCCGCATCCAGCGCCTGGACGGCGGCCGCCTCGAAGCCGGCCGCGCGGCGGACCTCGTCTTCCTGGCGCGGGCGCAGTGCAGCTCCGGCAAGGACCTGCTCTCCAGCATCTCCGCCGGCGACCTGCCGGGGGTGGGCATGGTGGTGATCGATGGCATCGTGCGCTGCGGCAGGAGCCGCAACACACCTCCGGCGGAGGTCGTGCCCGAGATCGTCAAGGCGCGCCCCTGAGCCGCCTTGCTTCCGGGGCAGGGGATCCTGGCCAGCGGCGCGCCGGCGCCGTTTCTGATGCGAAGGCCTTGAAGGTGCCGAAGTTTTCAAGGCCGAAGGGAAGGGTTCTGTCTGCGCACGGGTTGAGGCCGGGCTTCTCTGCGCCGACGCGTGGGGCGCTGTTCGCGATCCTGTCCGTTGATCGGAGCGCTCAGTTCCGCCCGGCCGCGAACACCTGGATCGGCGCGGTGACCACGGTGCCGACGGCGCCGCCCAGGGCCTGGACGGCGGTGGCGCCGGGGCTCGCGTCGTCGGCGATGGTCTGGCCGGCCATCAGCCGGTCGCCGAGGAGGCGCACCATGTCCGGCTGGGTGGCGAACTTGCTGTGGTTCAGCGCGTCTCCCCCCTGCAGGGCGGTGAGGTCGAGCACGGTGATCCCCGTCGCCTGCTCCAGCCGGGCGGCATAGGCCGGATCGGTCAGGTCCACGGACCCCACGCGCGTCACCTGGCCGGCGAGGAAGCGCGACAGGCCCAGGGCCTGGTCGTTGCGCGAGACGAAGATGGTCAGATGCGGCCGCTTCGGCCCCAACTCGCGCACCTGCCGCTCGAACACGTCGATGTCGAGGTCCGGCGAGGCGAGGATGACGTTGGAGATTTTCGCCGGCACCCGCCCCTGCGCCAGAGTGAGCTGGCGCAGCGCCTCCACCGCCAGCCACGCGCCCATGGAGTGGGCCAGCACCACCACCTCGTCCACGTGCGGGCTCTTCGCCGCGGTGGCGAGGACATAGGCCAGGTCGGAGCGGGAGAAATTGGTGCTCTCGCGGTCATAGATATAGTCGCCCACCCGCCCGCGCGACGGCCAGGAGAACAGCACCGGCACGTAGTCGGTGCCGGTGTCGTGCACGAACTGGGCGAAGCGGAACACCGAGGCATCGAAGCGCGTGTTGAAGCCGTGAACGAACACCAGCACCCGGCGCTTGGCGCGCGGCTGGCCCTGGAACCAGGGCAGCACCTGGCTGCGGGCGAGGGGGCCACCCGCGTCACCGCGAAGTCCCGCGCGGGATCCGCGGGCACCTGCCGCGGCCACTGGATGGAGCCGACCGCCCGATCCGGCGGGATGGAGACGACGATATTGGTAAAGGCGAGGCCATCGCCCCGCTCGCCGGTGAACACCACGCCCTCCGCCGGCGAGGGCGCGCGGGTGGTGGCCACCAGCATGTCCACCCGGTCGCCCGCCGGCGTGCCGGGGTTCAGCGGCACCAGCACGCCTTCCGGATTGGCGCAGGCGCCAAGGGCCAGCAGAAACAGGGGCGCGAGAAGCCGGATCCTGACTGCCTTCCGCCGGTTTGCCGTGCCCGCCTCCGTCACTCCGTCGTCTCCCGGCATACCGTAACCGGGCACCGTCGCAGCGCGCGCCCGCCGTTTTTGTTCTTGTAGAGTATGGACGCGCGGATGCAAACGGGTCGGCCGCGCCGGCCTCTGGACCTTCCTGAGGGCTGGGCTAAGGTCGCAGCCGAACGAGGCGGGGCGGAAGATGCGGACGGTCACATTCCCCAACGGCGAGACGGTGCCGGCCCTCGGCCAGGGGACCTGGTACATGGGGGAACGCGCGGCGGCGCGGGCCGGGGAGGTGGTGGCTCTGCGTGCCGGGCTCGACCTCGGCCTGACCCTGATCGACACGGCGGAAATGTATGCCGACGGCGGGGCGGAGGAGGTGGTGGCCGAGGCCATGGCCGGGCGGCGCGGGGAAGTGTTCCTCGTCAGCAAGGTCTATCCGCACAACGGCAGCCGCTCGGGCGTCATCTCCGCCTGCGAGCGCAGCCTGCGGCGGCTGAAGACGGAGGTCATCGACCTTTATCTGCTGCACTGGCGCGGCAACCACCCTTTCGCCGACACCATCGCCGGCTTCGAGGCGCTCCAGGCCGCGGGCAAGATCCGCATGTGGGGGTGAGCAACCTCGACGCCGCCGACATGGACGAGCTTCTCGCCACCCCCGGCGGAGAGGCCTGCGCCGCCAACCAGGTGCTGTACAATCCGAGCCGGCGGGGGCCGGAGTTCGACCTCTTCCCGCAGCTCGCGGCCGCGCGGATCCCGGTCATGGCCTACAGCCCCATCGAGCAGGCGCGCCTGCCGCGGGGCGGCGCGCTGGGGGCGGTGGCGAAAAAGCACGGGGTCGATCCGTTCCAGGTGGCGCTGGCCTGGGTGATGCGGCGCGGCGACGTGATCGCCATCCCGAAGGCGAGTCGCATCGCCCATGTGGAGATGAACGCCGGCGCCCGGGCCCTCGTGCTGGATGCCGAGGACCTCGCAGCCATCGATCGCGCCTTCCCGGCGCCGCGCCGCAAGACCTCCCTCGAAATGCTCTGACGCCGCTTCGAGCGACGTCGCGCAAGCCGGGCCCGCGCGTCCCCGCCGCCCGGCAAAGCCGGCTCGCGCGCGGGCCCGCCCGTAGTGCCGGCGGCGACGACGGGACGTGCCCTCCCCACGCCTAGGCTTGAGACGCGGGGCTCGCTGTCGCGCATCTGTATCCACATGGGTGCAAGCGGCTTGATCAGCCGGCGACAATGTATTACTCAAGGATAAGCATGTGGTACTCTAGTATTGAATACTTCTAAAGTGGCCGGCAACTGTCCGGGTTGCGACGAGGGTGCTTCCAAATCTGGAGCGGTTCAAAATGTCTGAATTTGAACATCGGGTTCATGCCCGGCACGACGGCCGGGAGCATGGCGGGCAGGAGCATGGCGGGCTGGAGCACGACGGCACGGACATGGGAGGGCACTGGCGCGGCGAGGCGGGCTGCGGGCCCCGGCGCGCCATTCCCATGGTGGATGCGCAGCTCGACAGCCGCGACCTGTTTGCCGCCGGGCGCCTCATCACCATCGCGCACGGTGAGCACACCTACCAGTTGCGCCTCACCTCGCAGAACAAGCTGATCCTCACCAAGTAGGGACCCGCCGGGAACGGCCGGGCGGACGATCCCCCGGAGAGTTGCGGCGTGCCATGCCTTCGCCGCGTTTCGTCTGCATCAGGTCCGCGCCGGCCGGAGGGCGCTTGTCGCACCCCTCGTCCGGGCCTTTCCGGCACGGGCGTTTCTGCTATTGTCCGCGCCCAATTCGAGCGGATCCAAACAGAAGCATGGCCATCTCCGAGCCTGCGTCCGGCCAGCGGCGGGCGTTCGTCCTCGACCTTCCGCGACGCTTCGTGCGCATCCTCGACGGGGCGTCGGCGCGTCACGGCCGCGCCAGCCTCCTTCTGGTGGCGGTGTCGCTCCTCGCCTTCCTGCCCGGCTTCTTCCAGCTCTCTCCCATCGACCGCGATGAGGCCCGCTTCGCCCAGGCCACGAAGCAGATGCTGGAGAGCGGGAACTTCGTGGACATCCGCTTCCACACCCAGGCCCGCCACAAGAAGCCCATCGGCATCTACTGGCTCCAGGCCGCGACGGTGAAGGCCGGCGAGGCGGTGATCGGCCCCTCGGCGCGCGGCTCCATCTGGCTCTACCGCCTGCCCTCCCTGTTCGCCGCCATCGGTGCCGTGCTGCTGACCTACTGGACGGCGCTCGTCTTCGTCTCGCGTCGGGGCGCGCTCCTCGCCGGCCTCATGATGGCGAGCTGCGTGCTGCTGGGGGTGGAGGCGCGCCTCGCCAAGACCGATGCGGTCCTGCTGTTCACCATCATGGCGTCCTTCGGCGCCCTGGCGCGGGCCTATGCGCTGCCGGCCGCCGGGCGGAAGGGGGACCTGAAGCTCGCCGCCATCTTCTGGACCGCGCTCGCCGCCGGCATCCTGGTCAAGGGGCCCATGGCGCCGCTGTTCGTGGGCCTCACCGTGGCGGCGCTGGCCATCGTCGAGCGCTCGGGGGCGTTCCTGAAGCCGCTCAAGCCTTTGGCCGGGCTGGCGTGGTGCCTGCTTCTGGTGCTGCCGTGGTTCGTGGCGATCTATTACGTCACCGGCGGCGCCTTCTACCAGCACGCGGTGGGCGTCGACATGCTGGGCAAGGTGACGGAAGGGCAGGAGGGGCACTGGGGCCCGCCCGGCACCTATTTCCTCGCCGCCTGGGGCACGTTCTGGCCGGCCGTCGTGCTGGTCGCCATGGCCGTGCCCTTCGCCTGGCGCGCACGGCGCGACGAGAAGGTGCGCTTCCTCCTGTGCTGGGTGGTACCGAGCTGGATCGCCTTCGAGGTCGCCGCCACCAAGCTGCCCCACTACGTGCTGCCGCTCTATCCGGCACTCGCCATCCTCGCCGTCATGGCCCTGGAGCGGGGCGCCCTGGCCAGGCCGGGCAGCCGGCTGGCGGCGCTGGCCCGATTCTGGCCGGTGTTCGCCATCATCGTGTCGCTGGGGCTCGGCTTCGGCTTCTTCTGGCTGGGCAGCGGCTTCGGCCTCGCCGCCTGGCCGCTGCTGCTCCTCGCCATCGTGCTGCTGTGGATGGCCGCGCTCGCCTTCCCCAAGGGCGGCGCGGAGGGCGCGTTCCTCACGGCGGTGTGTGGTGCGCTGGTGCTGTACGTGGCGGTCTACCAGGCCATGCTGCCGCAGATGCGCGCCCTGTGGATCTCCGAGCGCCTCGCCGCCGTGGTGCGGGAGCAGGGCTGCCCGGCGGAGAACGTCGCCTCCTTCCCCTACCAGGAGCCGAGCCTCGTCTTCCTGGTGGGTACCAAGATCAATTACGGCCTGCCCAACGAGGCGGCGGCGCTGCTGAAGAAGGGGGGCTGCGCGCTCGCCTTCATCGACGACCGCTTCACCCCGTCGTTCGAGAAGCACGCGGCGACCCTGGAGCTGAAGTACCACGCCGTCGCCACCATTTCGGGCTTCGCCTATAACGGCGGGCGGCCGGTGGCGATCACCGTGTTCCGCTCCGACGAGGCGGCCCAGTGAGCGCGCCGGCGACCGGGGACGCGGGCACCGGGGAGGGACCGCGTCACCAGGGCATGAGACCCCGGGGGGAGACGCCGCCCCGGGACGACTGGCGGAAGATCGGCACGGCTTTCGCCGGTATTCTCCCCGGCCTGTGGCAGGCGCTGGCCTATCTGTGGCGGCGGCCCCGGCGTGCGCCCGCGCCCCGCATCGGCCTCTCCGGCTCCATGGAAGGGCTGGCGCTCGTGGCGCTGGTGGCGGGGCTGGTGGCCGCCTCCATGATTCTGCTCGATCCGCTGGTGACGGGCCTGCGACCGAAGCTGCCGGTCTGGCTGGTGATCCTGTCGGAGCGCCTCACCGACCTCGGCTTCAGCGGCACCGTGCTATGGCCGCTGGGCATCGCCATCGTCTATGTGCTGGCGCTCATGCCCGGCCTCGACGCCATGGGCCGGCGCGTGGCCGCGAGCGTGCTGGCGCGCCTCGGCTTCCTGTTTCTCGCCATCGCCCCCGTGGGCCTCGCGGTGGCGGTGGTGAAGCACCTGCTCGGCCGCGCGCGGCCGCACGCGGCATTCCACTTGCCGGGACCCAATCCCCAGCTCACCTTCGACTGGCTGGTGTGGAAGTCGAGCTTCGCCTCCTTCCCGTCGGGCCATTCCACCACCGCGCTGGCCGCCGCCGTCGCGTTCGCGGCGCTGTTTCCCCGGGCGCGCGGGGTGCTCCTGGCGCTGGCCGTGCCGGTGGTGGCGACGCGCATCGTGCTCGGCTCCCATTATCCGAGCGACGTGATCGCCGGTGCGGCCATCGGCAGTGCGTGCGCGCTGCTGGTGGTGAAGGCGTTCGCCGCGCGCCGCGTGGTGTTCACCGTCGACCCCGAGGGTCGTGTTGCGCCCATGGCCGGGCCTTCCGCCCGCAGGCTCGGCTGCCTCGTGCCCAACGGCGCAGCAAACGCCGCAACCCGCCCCGCCGTCCCTGTTGAAGAGGCGAGACCTTGACCATTTCCGAAGTCCACGCGACCGCAGCCCCCCGGCTGTCGGTGGTGATTGCCGTGAAAGACGAGGCGGAGAACGTCATCCCGCTCATCGCCGAGCTCGACGCGGCGCTCGCGTTCGAGCCGTTCGAGCTCATCTTCGTGGACGACGGCTCCACCGACGCCACCCTCGCCAACCTGCGCGAGGCAGGCCGCACGCGGCCCTATCTGCGCATCCTGGTGCACGAAAAGTCCTGCGGGAAGTCCGCCGGCGTCGACACCGGCGCGCGCGCGGCGCGGGGCGACCTGCTGCTGCTGCTCGATGGCGACGGCCAGAACAACCCCGCCTACCTGCCCGAGATGATCCGGGTGATGGATGCGGGCGGTCCGGTCGTCGGCCTCGTCCAGGGCGAGCGGCAGGGCCGCAAGGACACGCGCTTCAAGCGCTTCCAGTCGCGCCTCGCCAACCGCGTCCGCGGCGGCCTGCTCAATGACGGCACCAGGGATACCGGCTGCGGCCTCAAGGTGGTGCGACGCGAGGTGCACTTGCGCCTGCCCATGTTCGATGGTCTGCACCGCTTCATGTCGGCGCTGGTGAAGCGCGAGGGCTACGAGATCCGCACCGTGCAGGTGGTGGACCGGGAGCGCTGGCACGGTGTCTCCAAATACGGCTTCTGGAACCGGCTGTGGGTCGGCATCGCCGATCTGTTCGGCGTGTGGTGGCTGATCCGGCGGCGGCGGGTGCCGAACGTGGTGGAGCGGAATTGAGATGCTGGTCGAGCTTGTACATCAGGTCGGCGACTACCTGCACGACGTGTTCGTGGCGCAGCTCGATTGGTGGGTGGTTCTGGGCTTCGTGGCCCAGATCATGTTCACCATGCGCTTCGTGGTGCAGTGGATCGCCAGCGAGAAGGCGCAGCGCTCGGTGATTCCGTTCGCCTTCTGGACCTTCTCCCTGGGCGGCGGCACGTTGCTGCTGATCTACGCGCTCTATCGGCGCGACCCGGTCTTCATCGCCGGCCAGGCGCTGTCCACCTTCATCTACATCCGCAACCTGCAGTTCGCCCTGCGCGAGCGCCGGGCGAACCGTGCCGTGACCTGAGGGAACGGCCTGCGGGGAGGGGGCGCCCCCCTCACTGCGCCGCGTGCATCCTGGCGAAGGCCTGGTCGAGGTCTGCCTTGAGGTCGGCGACGTCTTCGAGGCCGATGTGCAGGCGCACGGCCGGGCCTTCCACGTCCCACGGCGTCGCGGTGCGGTAGTCGGCGCAGTTGAAGGGAATGGCGAGGCTCTCGTAGCCGCCCCACGAATAGCCCATGCCGAACAGGGTGAGGGCATCGAAGAAGGCGGCCACGGCGCGGTCCGGCACATCCTTCAGGATGAAGCTGAACAGCCCGGTCGCGCCGGCGAAGTCGCGCTTCCAGATGGCATGGCCCGGATCGGTGGGGAGCGCCGGGTGCAGCACGCGGGAGACCTCGGGCCGGGCGGCCAGCCATTCGGCCACTTCGAGGCCCGAGCGCCAGTGCCGATCGAGCCGCACCGCCAGCGTGCGCAGGCCGCGCGCCCCAAGGGCGGCATCGTCCGGGCTGATGGTGATGCCCATGGTGCCATGGGTGGCGCTCACCTTCTTCCAGGCCGCCCCGACCGCCGAGATGGTGCCGAGGTTCAGATCCGCGTGGCCGCCGATATATTTCGTGCCGGCCTGGATGGAGATGTCCACGCCCGCCGCATGCGGCTTGAAGTAGAGCGGCGTCGCCCAGGTGTTGTCGATGAGGGTGGTGATGCCGCGCGCCCGCGCCACCGCGGCGATGGCCGGCACATCCTGCATCTCGAAGCTCTGCGAGCCGGGCGATTCGAGGAAGATGGCGCGGGTGTTGCCGCGGATGAACGCCTCGATGTCGGCGCCGGCGAGGGGATCGTAATAGCTGGTCTCGATGCCGAGCCGCTTCAGCACCTGGTCGCAGAAGGTGCGGGTGGGGCGGTAGGCCGTGTCCACCATGAGCAGGTGGTCGCCGGCGTCGAGCACAGACAGCAGGGAGAGGGAAACGGCGGACAGCCCCGAAGGGGTGAGGGCGACGCCGTCGCCGCCCTCGAGGGCCTTCAGCGCCGCCTCGAAGCTTTCGGTGGTGGGATTGCCGCGCCGCCCGTAGCTGTAGCGGCCGCGATGGTGGACGAGGTCGTCATATGTCGCGGAAAGCACCGTGGAGCCGCGCACCACCGGGGTATTCACGAACCCGTCGAAGCGCTGCGGGTCGCGGCCGGCATGTACGACTTTAGTCGCAGTCTGAAGCTCCGCGTTCGCCCCAGCCTTCGTTTCGGAACCGCCAGCCATCGCAGTCTCCTGTCCCAATGGTATCGCGCGGCCGTCCGGTACTATTGACCGCTCCGCGCCGAGGGTTTGAGATGGGCGGGATAGACGTCTTGGACCCTCCCGTCGAGCCGTGACATGCTGCACAGCAGCGCGATCGGCGCGGGGCCGGTCCGCAGGGGCGTCATCCCAAAGAAGGAACCTTCCGTGAAACGCATCCTCTTCGCAGCAGCAGGGCTCCTGTCGCTGGCTGGCGCCGTCAATGCAGCGACCCTCGACGACGTGAAGGCGAGAGGCGCTCTGACTTGTGGCGTGACCCAGGGGCTCCCCGGATTCTCCAATCCGAACGACAAGAACGAATGGAGCGGCCTCGACGTGGACTTCTGCCGCGCCATCGCGGCAGCGATCTTCAACGATCCCACGAAAGTGAAGTTCACGCCCCTCTCGGCCAAGGACCGCTTCACGGCGCTCACTTCCGGCGCCATCGACGTGCTGTCGCGCAACACCACCTGGACCATGTCCCGCGACACCACCCTCGGCTTCAACTTCGCCGGCGTCATGTATTATGACGGCCAGGGCTTCCTGATCCGCAAGACCGTGGGCCTGAAGTCGGCCAAGGAGCTGCAGGAGGCGTCCATCTGCGTGCAGCAGGGCACCTCCAACGAGCTGAATGTCGGCGACTATTTCCGCGCCAACAACATGAAATACCGCGAAGTGATCGCGTTCGCGACCATCGACGAGACGGTCAAGGCCTACGAATCCGGCCGCTGCGACGTGTTCACCTCCGACCGCTCGCAGCTCGCGTCGGTGCGCCTCAAGCTCACCAATCCGGCGGACCACGTGCTGTTGCCGGAGACCATCTCCAAGGAGCCCCTCGGCCCGCTGGTGCGCCACGGCGACGACCAGTGGTTCGATCTCGTGAAGTGGACCTATTTCGCCCTGCTGAACGCCGAGGAGCTCGGCATCACGCAGAAGAACGTCGACGAGCAGGTCAACTCCCAGAACCCCGACATCAAGCGCCTGCTCGGCACCGACGGCAAGTATGGCGAGGGCATCGGCCTCACCCCCGACTGGGTGGTGCGCATCGTCAAGGCCACCGGCAATTACGGCGAGATCTATGACCGCAATGTCGGCCCGGCCACGCCGCTCGCCATCGAGCGCGGGCTGAACAACCTGTGGACCAAGGGCGGCATCCAGTACGCCCCCCCGGTCCGCTGAGGGCGCGACGCGCGCATCGTGAGCACCTGATTTCCTTATCGCATGCGAGGGACGGACGCCGACCGGCGCCCGTCCCGACAAAAACAGGGGCCAAAGGCTCCCCTTCCTTGCTTCGGGGGTACCATGTCGGATGCTCGCCTTTCCGGACCACCGCCGGCCCCCAGCCGGAGGTGGTCGTGGACGGATCCCAAGCTGCGTTCCTCGGTGATCCAGATCGTTCTGGCGCTCATCCTCATCTGGCTGGCCTGGGCCTTCTACGCCAATGCCCAGTCCAACCTCACCCGGCTCGGCATCGCCTCCGGCTTCGGCTTCCTCGACAACCGCGCCGGCTTCGCCATCAGCCAGACGCTGATTCCCTACAATGAGAACATGAGCTATGGCCGCGCCTTCATGGTGGGCCTGCTCAACACACTGCTGGTGGCCTTCCTCGGCATCGTGCTGGCCACCATCATCGGCTTCCTCATGGGGGTGGCGCGCCTTTCCAAGAACGTGGTGATCAAGGCGCTGGCCTCCGCCTACGTGGAGATCACCCGCAACCTGCCGCCTTTGTTCCAGATCCTGTTCTGGTACCTGGCGGTGCTGTCGACCCTGCCGGGGCCGCGGCAGAGCTGGGGCTTCGGCATCCAGCCCGTGCTCGGCGCCATCGGCTCGGGCCTGTCCGGCATCGGGCTCGGCTTTCTCGGCGGTCCGCTCTCCGCCTTCGCCGCGAGCCTGGCGGCCCCCTCGGTGTTCGTGAACAATCGCGGCCTCGTCGTCCCCCGGCCCATCTTCGAGGACGGGTCGATGGCGATCCTCTACGCCCTGATCGTGGCGGTGGTGGCGAGCATCGCCATCGGCCTGTGGGCCAAGAAGCGGCGCGAGGCGACGGGAAAACCCTTCCCGGTGTTCTGGACCGGCCTGGCGCTGGTCATCCTGCTGCCGCTCGCCGCCTCGGCCGCCGCCGGCTTTCCGGTGACCGTCGAGAAGCCGGAGCTGCGCGGCTTCAACTTCGTGGGCGGGCTGCGCGTCATCCCCGAATTCGTGTCGCTGCTGCTGGCGCTCTCCATCTATACCGGTGGCTTCATCGCCGAGATCGTGCGCTCCGGCATCATGGCGGTGTCCAAGGGACAGACCGAGGCGGCCCATTCCCTCGGCCTTCGCACCGGCCCGACGCTGCGCCTCGTCGTCATTCCGCAGGCCATGCGGGTGATCGTGCCGCCGCTCACCAGCCAATATCTGAACCTGACCAAGAACTCCTCGCTCGGGGTCGCGGTGGGCTATCCGGACCTGTTCGCGGTGTTCGCCGGCTCGACGCTGAACCAGACCGGACAGGCCATCGAGATCATCGCGGTCACCATGGCGGTCTATCTCACCATCTCGATCGTCACCTCGACCATCATGGGCTGGTATAACAAGCGCGTCGCGCTGGTGGAGCGGTGAGATGACGGATACGACCGCTTCGCTTCCCCCCGGCCGCTCGGCGCCCGTGAAGCCCTTTGTCTCCGCCAGCCTGCGGGAGCCGGAGCCGGCCCCCGTCTCCACCCGCGGGCCGGTGCGATGGGTGCGCGCGCACCTGGTCGGCTCGGTGCCGCAGGTGCTGCTCACCCTCTTCGGCATCTGGCTCGTCTATGCGACCGTGCCGCCGCTGATAAAGTTCTTCATCGTGGACGCGGTGTGGACCGGCACCAGCCGCGACGCCTGCCTCGCCGAAAAGCTCGGCCGGCCGGTGGGGGCCTGCTGGCCCTTCGTCTGGGCCAAGCTGGACCAGCTCATCTACGGCTTCTATCCCGCCGCGGAGCGCTGGCGGGTGAACGTGGTCTACTGGCTCGGCGCCCTCCTGCTGCTGCCGCTGCTGATCCAGAAGCTGCCCTACAAGCGGCTCAACGCCATCGCCTTCTTCGGCGTGTTTCCGGTGGCGGCGTTCGTGCTGCTCACCGGCGGCGACCTCGATCTCCAGCGCTTCCTGCTCGGCAATCTCGGTTTCGGCGCCCTGTTTCCGGCGCCCGCCGCCAAGAGCGGCCTGAGCATCGCATTCTGGCTCGACTTCGTCGCCTCCACCGTGCTTGTCACCGCCATCGCCTATGGCATCTCCCGCTTCCTCTCCGGGGCGGAAGGCGCGCGCTCGGCGGCGAAGACAACGCTCACGGTCTTCGCCGTGCTCGCCGTGGTGCTGTTCGTGGTGGACGTGCCCCTCGGCCTGCCGCAGGTGGAAACCCGCCTGTGGGGCGGGCTGCTCGTCACCCTGGTGATCGCGGTCACCGGCATCACCGTATCGCTGCCCTTCGGCATCCTGCTGGCGCTCGGGCGGCGCTCCAGCCTGCCGCTGGTGAAGGCCGCCTCGATCATCTTCATCGAGTTCTGGCGCGGCGTGCCGCTCATCACCGTGCTGTTCTTCGCCACCTACATGCTGCCCTTGTTCCTGCCCGGCCGCTTCACCATCGACGGGCTGCTGCGGGCGTTGGTGGGCGTCGCCCTGTTCGCCTCGGCCTACATGGCGGAGGTGGTGCGCGGCGGCCTCCAGGCCATCCCGAAGGGCCAGTACGAGGGCGCCATGGCGGTGGGCCTTCGGCCCTCCCTCATGATGCGGCTGGTGGTGCTGCCGCAGGCGCTGAAGCTGGTGATCCCCGGCATCGTCAACAACTTCATCGGCCTGTTCAAGGACACGACACTGGTGCTGATCGTGTCGATCTTCGACCTTCTCGGCGCCATGCGCGCGGCCTTCACCGATCCCAACTGGGCCTCGCCAACCACCCTGTTCACCGGCTTCGGCTTCGCCGGCATCGTCTATTTCGTCTTCTGCTTCGGCATGTCCCGCTATTCCATGGCGTTGGAGAAGCGCCTCGACCGGGCACAGCGGCACTAGAGCGCGATCCGGCCCGAGGGAAACGGGTTCTGTTTCCCTCGGGCCGGTGAATTGCCCTCTCGTTTTTTGAAAGAGGCGGATTCACCGATCGGATCCGGCTCTGACGCGTTTTCGCCGGATCCGGCGGGGTTGGCCAACCTCACCGGCAAATCCGTCTCTGAAACTCAAAGGCGGCGCCCGTTTTTCCCGTCCCATGGCGGCCATGGGACCGGATCGGGCTCCAGGAAGGGGCGCGACGTGAGTACTGATCCCGTTATTGCCGAGGTGGAAGCCGACGCCCCCAAGGTCGCCGTCGAGATGATCGGCGTGAACAAGTGGTACGGCGACTTCCACGTGCTGCGCGACGTCCACCTCACGGTGGGGCGTGGCGAGCGCGTGGTCATCTGCGGGCCTTCGGGCTCGGGCAAGTCCACCCTCATCCGCTGCATCAACCGGCTGGAGGAGCACCAGAAGGGCCGCATCATCGTCGACGGCATCGAGCTCACCGACGACCTGAAGCGCATCGACGAGGTCCGCCGCGAGGTGGGCATGTGCTTCCAGCACTTCAACCTGTTCCCGCACCTCACCATCCTCGAGAACTGCACGCTCGCCCCCATGTGGGTGCGCAAGATGCCGAAGAAGGAGGCCGAGGACCTGGCGATGCACTTCCTGGAGAAGGTGAAGATCCCGCACCAGGCCGCCAAATATCCCGGCCAGCTCTCCGGCGGTCAGCAGCAGCGCGTGGCCATCGCGCGGGCGCTGTGCATGCGCCCGCGCATCATGCTGTTCGACGAACCCACCTCGGCGCTGGATCCGGAAATGGTGAAGGAGGTGCTCGACACCATGGTGAGCCTCGCCCAGGACGGCATGACCATGCTGTGTGTGACCCACGAGATGGGCTTCGCCCGGCAGGTGGCGAACCGGGTGATCTTCATGGATGCGGGCCAGATCATCGAGATGAACGAGCCCAACGCCTTCTTCTCCAACCCGCAGCACGAGCGCACCCGGCTGTTCCTCAGCCAGATCCTGCACTGAGGCCCCGGCCGGGACTGGCGGCTCGGCCTGCCACGGCATCGGCCTGGTATCGCTTCGGCGTCACCTCTCACCCTCCGGCCGGATCGGAGGGGGCCGTGGGGGGCGGCGCCGAAAGGGTGGAGGAAACCCATCCGTCGTCAGCGGCGTTCCTATCGGTCAGCGCAAGCCCACCGGATAAGGAGATCGCCATGCAGGATCCCAACGAGGCGCGCCAGGAGCGCGAGTTCCGCAGTCCCGACGGCCGGACCAGCCAGGGTGCGCCGGTAACGGCATCCTCCAAGGCGCGCCAGGGCGTCACCTCCGGCCGCGTGCTGGTCATCCTCGCCGTGGGTGTTCTGCTCGTCATCGTCGGATTTGCGGCGAGCTATGTGGGCGCGGTCTGAGCGAGGGCGCGCCGCCGCGCCGCAGGCTCACACGGGAATGTTGTCGATGAGACGGGTGTCGCCGAGCCAGGCGGCGGCGAGCAGGCGGACGGGCTCGCCGCGATCCTTCAGGGGTGCCAGCGTGTCGGCGTTGCGGGCGGCCACATAGTCCACCTTCAGGCCGAGCGCCTCGATCATTCCGCGCGCCGTGGCCACCGCCGCATCGGCCGGTGCGCCGGAACGGATCGCGTCGGCGGCGCGGGCGAGGGCGGTGTAGATGACCGGCGCGATCCGGCGCTGCTCCTCGTCGAGATAGGCGTTGCGCGACGACAGGGCCAGCCCGTCCTCCTCGCGGATGGTGGGCAGGCCGACCACCTCCACCCCGAGGTCGAGATCGCGCGACAGGCGGGTCACCACCTTGAGCTGCTGGTAGTCCTTCTCGCCGAACACCGCGAAGTGCGGGGCGCACTGGATGAAGAGCTTGCCCACCACGGTGGCGACCCCGCCGAAGAAATGCGGCCGGAAATCGCTTTCGAGCCCCGCCGAGGGGCCACCCACCTCGATGCGCGCGGCGAAGCCTGCGGGATACATCTCGGTGGCCGTCGGGGCGTAGACCAGATCCACGCCCACATCTGCGAGCTTGAACAGGTCTTCCTCCAGCGTGCGGGGATAGCGTGAGAAATCCTCGTGCGGCGCGAACTGGGTGGGATTGACGAAGATGGAGACCACCGTGCGCTGGGCGATCTCCCGCGCCTTCTCCGCCAGCGCCACATGCCCGGCATGAAGGGCCCCCATGGTGGGAACGAGCGCGACCTGCGCCCCCTCCGCCTTGAAGCCGCCCACCGCCGCCCGCAGATCACGGATGCGGCCCACCACCTTCGGCAACGTCGCCATCGTCCCAGCCCTCGCCGTGGCGGCCCGCGCTCGGTGCCGCCGCGGAGAGGAGATAGGGCGTCGTCCCGTCGTCATCAACCGTCTTCGCGCGCGCCGCATCGCAAGGCCCCGCCGTCGGCCGCCCCTTGGTTCCGCGTCGGCGTCGGCCTATGTGTGGAAAAAGAGGTCGAGATGGGCAAGCGGGACGGGACATCCGGCACAGGCGTGCCGCTGAAGCAGGATCAGGGCGCGCAGGTGTCGCGCGCCGACGAGGTGGAGCGCTTCCTCGCCGCCGCCCGTGCCATGCCGCCGGCGCGACCGGCCGACGGGCGCGGGCGCCTCGCCTTCGCGCTGGATGCCACCGGGTCGCGGCAGCCCACCTGGACGCTCGCCTGCGACATCCAGGCGGACATGTTCGCGGCCGCATCCGCCCATGGCGGGCTGGACATGCAGATCGTCTATTATCGCGGCGGCAGCGAATGCCGGGCCTCGCCCTTCGTGCGCGACGCTGCGACCCTCGGCGGCCTGATGCGCCGCATCTCCTGCCTGCCCGGCCTCACCCAGATCCACCGGGTGCTCGGCCATCTGGCGCGGGAGGCGGAGCGTTCGGGCCTCAAGGCGGCGGTGTTCGTCGGCGACGCGCTGGAGGAGGACGTGGCCACGCTCGATGCCGCGGCCGGCCAGCTGGCCCTGCGCGGCGTGCGCCTGTTCATGTTCCAGGAAGGCGATGACACCCGTGTCGAGGAGGTGTTCCGCCGGCTTGCGGCGGTCACCGGCGGCGCCTATTGCCACTTCGACGCCCGGGCGGCGGCGGAGCTGCGCCAGCTGCTCGCCGCCGTCGCCGCTTATGCGGCGGGCGGGCGTCCCGCCCTGTCCGCGCGCAATGATGCGGGCGCGCGGCATCTGCTTGCGGCATTGGGCACCGGTGGCGCCGGCCGCTGAGCCGGGCGCGGATCGGTGCCTGCCGTTGCCCGCCCGATCTCAAGGGCCGATAAGCTCGGCTCATTGGGTCCTGCCTGAGCCGCGCGGCGCCGGAGCAAAATCCACCCGGCGCCGGTCGAAGACCGGCGCCGATGGCATGAGAAGGAGTTTTGCGTGATCAGCCTGATCGCCGGGGCGTTGTTGCTGGCCATCGGCCTCTACGGCCTGAAGGTATGGACCAAGAGCGATCCCAAGGTGCTCGCCGCCATCCTCATGCGCTCGCTGGCCTATGCCGCCATGCTGGGTGCGGTGGGCGCGCTGGCCATGGGCCGCTTCACCGCGGCCGTGCCACTCGCGGTGGTGGGCATCGCCCTGCTCGGCCGGCTCGACCCGAACGGGGTGGGGGGCCTTCTCGGAAGCCTGTTCCGCAAGCGGCGGGCCGGCCGCACGTCGCGGGTGCGCACGGCGGTCCTGGAAATGCAGCTCGATCATGCCACGGGGGCGATGAGTGGCCAGATCGTGGCCGGGCCTTATGCGGGACGCGGGCTGGATACGGTGGATGTGCCGGAGCTGCTCGCCCTGCGCGCCATGTGCGACGCGCAGTCCCTTGCTTTACTCGAAGCTTATCTCGACCGCCGGGCGCCCGCCTGGCGTGAACACGCGCAGGGCGACGCGGGTGGCGGGAACATGGGCCGCGCGGCCGCGGACAGCGGCACGATGACCGAAGAGGAAGCCTATCAGGTCCTTGGCCTTCAGCCGGGAGCGGACGCTGCCAGCGTCCGCGCGACTCACCGGGACCTGATGAAGAAGTTCCACCCCGATCATGGCGGATCCAGCTATCTGGCGGCGAAGATCAATCGAGCCAAGGACGTGATCTTGAGCAAACATGCCTGATTCTCGCGCGCGACTTCAATTCCTAATAGTCATGCAGTCGAAGTCGTTACGCTTGAGTAAACGGCAGGCCTCGCGGGCCGACTTCTCGCTGAGGCCGGCGAAGCGGGCGCGGTAGAGGTCGGAGCCGGACTTCGCCACCTTCTCCGTGAAGCCGTCGGCGCCGCCGAGGATGGACTTGGCCCGGGCCTTGGCGGCATCCAGCTTGGCCCGAGCCTCGCGCTCGCCGCCGAAGGCGCCGATCTGGATCTGCCAACCGGAATGCGTGACCGCGGCGGTCCGTGCCGGAGCCGGGGCGGCCGGGGCCGACGACACCGCCATCGGGGCGAGGGAGGCGGTGCGCACGGGCTTTGCCGCCGCCGAGCTTCCGGACGTCGACTGTGCGGCGCGCAGGGTCCGGGCGTAGGGGTCGTCCGGCTCCATGGCGGCGATGCGCGCGGCGCGCAGCGCCTGTTCGGAGGCATCGGGCGCGGCGCGCGGCGCCGGCGGGGCATAGCGGGTCTGGTCCTTGGACGCGGGCGCGACGGCCGGTGCCGCATCCGCGGTCTTCGGATGGGTGTTGCGGGAGCGACCCTCGGCGGCCGCCTGCGCGGCGGCGGCGGCGGGCGAGAGCGCGGCACCCGACGGGCCGAGATAGCCGAGCACGCCCTTCGGCGTTCCGGGGTTCGCGGGGGCCATGGCGACGGCCGGCGCGGGCGTGGGGGCAGGGGCAGGAGCAGGAGCCGCCGCGGCGGAGGCGGAGGCGGTCGTGCGGGAGATGGAGACGGTCTTCACCGTGACCGGGCGGATCGGCTCCGACGAGCCGGGCTGCACCTTGCCGCCGGCGCCGCCGAGCGAAGCAGTGGTCACCGGCTCCGGGGCGAGCTCCGCCACCTGCGGCTTGGGCAGGGGCGCCACGGCGTGTGGCATCTCCTCGGTGCGGGCGACGGCCACCGGCTTCGGCGCCGGGAAGATGGAGGCGGTGCTCACCGGGATCGCGGCCTCCGCCACCTCGGTGACTCTCGGCGCGGTGCGCATGCCGGCATAGGCGACGGACAGGTTCTGGCTGATCAGGCTGGTCATGCGTGCGTCACGCGAGCCGGCGCTGGACCCGCCCAGCACCACGCCCACAAGGAAGCGGCCGTCGCGCTTGACCGAGGTGACGAGGTTGAAGCCGGAGGCCTGGGTGTAGCCGGTCTTGATGCCGTCCACGCCCTCGATCCGCCCGAGCAGGCGGTTGTGATTGCCAATGGCCTGACCGCGGTAATAAAAGGTGCGGGTCGAGAAGTACTTGTATTGCTTGGGGAAACGGTCCTGGATGGCGCGGCCGAGAATGGAGAGGTCGCGCGCCGTGGTCACCTGGTTCGGGTTCGGCAGGCCGGAGGCGTTGCGGAACACGGTGCGGCTCATGCCGAGGGCGCGGGCCTTGCGCGTCATCATGTCGGCGAAGTCGGATTCCGAACCGCCGAGATTCTCCGCGATGACCACCGCCACGTCATTGGCCGAGCGGGTGACCAGCGCCTTGATGGCGTCCTCCACCTCGATGGTGGACCCCGGCCGCACGCCGAGCTTGGATGGCTGCTGCGAGGCCGCCTTGGCCGAGACGTCGAGGGGGCTGTCGAGCTTGAGAGCGCCGGCCTCCAACTGCTCGAACAGCAGATAGAGGGTCATGATCTTGGTGACTGAGGCAGGATGTCGCAAGGCGTCCGCATTGTCCTCGTAGAGCACCTTGCCGGTATTCGCGTCCACGATGATGGCGGAAGAACCGTAATGCCAGCGGCCGGCGTCCTCGCGGGCGGCCGCGGATGCGCTCGACGTGGGCTTCGCCTTCGAGCGGTCCCGGGAGCGCTCCACGTAGGTCTTCTTGCGCGGCTTCGCTTCGGCCAGGGTCGCGGTCAGGGAAAAGGCCGCGAGCACCGCGAAAGCAAGGGCTTTCGCAGCGAAAGGAAGGCCGGCGGACGATGTACGCATCTACGTGTGCCCCGTATCGTCGGTCGCAGAATTCGAACCATTTCCCGCGCCCGTTTGGTCGACGAGCCTTGACCGAGGCTTTTGCGTCGCACCGAGAGCTTGAGGAAGCGACCAGGCTCTGACCGTAGAAACGCGGAGTTACCAAGGCGTAAACCGGGCGTCACTGCCATATTGTGCGGTGCACAAAATCGCTTGACTTCTATGGTGCAGTGCATAATATCCACAACTGAGCGGAGCGATAATCCGCTCGACGCGAGGCCGGAGCGTCAGGCCGGCAAGCAAAGGGGACACCCATGGTTCAGAGCCCGGAAGAGCTGCAGAAGCTCAGCAAGGACAACATCGAAGCCGCTGTGAAGAGCTTCGGCACGCTCTCCAAGAGCGCCCAGGCGATCGCGGTTGAGATCGCGGATTACACCAAGACCTCCTTCGAGCAGGGCACCGCTGCCCTCGAGAAGCTGCTCGGCGCCAAGACCCTCGAGCAGGCCATCGAGATCCAGCAGACCTATCTGAAGTCGGCTTATGAGGGCGCCGTGGCCCAGGCCACCAAGATCGGCGAACTCTACACCGAGCTGGCGAAAGAGGCTTACAAGCCCTTCGAGAGCAGCTTCGGCGCGTACAAGCCCTTCGAGACGCCTTTCAAGGTCACTCAGTGACCCGGAACGGTCGGGGCTGTCTTTCGTAGCGTCTCCCCCGACCGGTCACATTCGCAGAAGGCGCAGTCTCGCGTTACGCAGCGCCGGCGATCCAGGGTCCGATCCATTCGGGCCCTTTATTTTTTCGAGCTCCGCTTTTTTGCAGGCTCCGCATCCGTGCCGACGAGCATCGTCCCGACCGCACCCTGAAGCTTGCCTGCCATGGCGACGCCGCGCGAGGGCGCGTCTTCGGCGCGGGCCGGATGGATGCGCGGGGAATGGACGCGCCCATGCGGAGCGGCTTTCGCGCCGGCCGGCACTGGCGCAAAAGCGTCACGTTTCCTATATTCCAGCCCATTGGACCTGCGCCTCGCTCCAAGCGTCAGCTGGAGGCGCGGGACAGCGCGCGACGGACATCATGCATACTTCCCTTTTGATTTCTTCGCGCCAGTCGATGCGCCCCGCCAAGATGGCCGGGCCGGACAAGCCAAGGCGCGGCGACGGCCCCGGCACCGCCGTCATCACCCGCACCAAGCCGCAGACCAAGCGGCCGAGCCTTTATCGCGTGCTGCTGCTGAACGACGACTACACGCCCATGGAATTCGTGGTGCATGTGCTGGAGCGGTTCTTCAACAAGAACCGCGAGGAGGCCAACCGCATCATGCTCCATGTGCACCATCATGGCGTCGGCGAGTGCGGCGTCTTCACCTACGAGGTCGCGGAGACCAAGGTGACCCAGGTGATGGACTTCGCCCGCAAGCATCAGCACCCCCTCCAGTGCGTGATGGAAAAAAAGTAGTCGGCTCGAAGCGTGCCTGAACCCGGTGCAAGCCGAGGCTGGGCGCGGCGTAGCAGCAAGGCGGCAAGGGGCAGCGGGAAGGGGCGGGGAGGCGTTTCCGGCAAATGAGGGACTTGCGCACTGCGGCATCCGGTACGAAGTTTGTGTGAATGGTGCACACGCTCCTTAAAGCCGCGGGGGTCATCCAGGCCGGGAGCGATGCGCGAAAGAGGTGTCGATGCCTACATTCTCTCGCAGCCTCGAACAGTCGCTCCATCGCGCTCTGGCCCTCGCCAACGAACGCCACCACGAATACGCGACCCTCGAGCATCTGCTTCTCTCCCTGGTCGATGACCAGGACGCTGCGGCCGTGATGCGGGCCTGCAACGTGGACATGGAGAAGCTTCGTCGCAATCTCATCGAATACGTGGACACGGAACTGGAGAATCTCGTCCAGTCCGGCTCCGACGATTCCAAGCCCACCGCGGGTTTCCAGCGCGTCATCCAGCGCGCGGTGATCCATGTGCAGTCGTCCGGCCGCGAGGAGGTGACCGGGGCCAACGTGCTGGTCGCCATCTTCGCCGAGCGCGAGAGCCACGCCGCCTATTTCCTGCAGGAGCAGGACATGACGCGGTACGATGCGGTCAACTACATCTCCCACGGCATCGCCAAGCGCTCCGGCATGTCGGAGAGCCGCCCCGTGCGCGGCGCCGACGAGGAGACGGAAACCAAGGCCGGCGACGACACCAAGAAGAAGGCCGATGCCCTCGATGCCTATTGCGTGAACCTCAACAAGAAGGCGCACGAGGGCAAGATCGATCCCCTCATCGGCCGCGACAAGGAGATCGAGCGCACCATCCAGGTGCTCTGCCGCCGGCAGAAGAACAACCCGCTGTTCGTGGGCGACCCCGGCGTGGGCAAGACCGCCATCGCCGAGGGCCTCGCCAAGCGGATCAATGACGGCGACGTACCGGAGGTGCTCGCCACCGCCACCGTCTTCTCCCTCGACATGGGCGCGCTGCTCGCCGGCACGCGCTATCGCGGTGATTTCGAGGAGCGCCTCAAGCAGGTGGTGAAGGAGATCGAGGCCTATCCGAACGCGATCATGTTCATCGACGAGATCCACACCGTCATCGGCGCGGGTGCAACCTCGGGCGGGGCCATGGACGCGTCCAACCTGCTGAAGCCGGCGCTCGCCTCCGGCTCCCTGCGGTGCATGGGCTCCACCACCTACAAGGAATACCGTCAGTATTTCGAGAAGGACCGGGCGCTGGTCCGCCGCTTCCAGAAGATCGACGTGGCCGAGCCCTCCGTGGCCGATGCCATCGAGATCCTGAAGGGCCTGAAGCCCTGCTTCGAGGACTACCACAAGCTGCGCTACACCAACGAGGCCATCAAGGCCGCGGTGGAGCTCTCGGCCCGCTACATCCATGACCGCAAGCTGCCGGACAAGGCGATCGACGTGATCGACGAGTCCGGCGCGGCGCAGATGCTGCTGCCGGAGGCCAAGCGCAAGAAGACCATCGGCCTGAAGGAGATCGAGGCGACCATCGCCACCATGGCGCGGATCCCGCCCAAGACCGTCTCCAAGGACGATGCAGAGGTCCTCGGCAACCTGCAGACCACCCTCAAGCGCGTGGTCTACGGGCAGGACAAGGCCATCGATGCGCTCGCCGCCTCCATCAAGCTCGCCCGCGCGGGCCTCAGGGAGCCGGAGAAGCCCATCGGCAGCTACCTGTTCTCCGGCCCCACCGGCGTCGGCAAGACCGAGGTGGCCAAGCAGCTGGCCTCCGTTCTCGGCGTGCAGCTCCTGCGCTTCGACATGTCGGAGTACATGGAGCGCCACACCGTGAGCCGCCTGATCGGCGCGCCTCCCGGCTATGTGGGCTTCGACCAGGGCGGCCTGCTCACCGACGGCGTCGACCAGAACCCGCATTGCGTGCTGCTGCTGGACGAGATCGAGAAGGCCCATCCGGACCTCTTCAACATCCTGCTGCAGGTGATGGACCACGGGAAGCTGACCGACCACAACGGCAAGCAGATCGACTTCCGCAACGTGATTCTCATCATGACCACGAACGCAGGCGCGGCGGACCTGTCGAAGCCGGCCTACGGCTTCACCCGCAGCAAGCGCGAGGGCGACGATTCGGAGGCCATCAACCGCACCTTCGCGCCGGAGTTCCGCAACCGGCTCGACGCGGTGATCGCGTTCGGCCACCTCAGCACGGACATCATCACCCAGGTGGTGGAGAAGTTCGTGCTCCAGCTGGAAGCCCAGCTGGCGGATCGCAATGTCACCATCGAGCTCTCCGACGAGGCGGGCACCTGGCTGGTGGATCGCGGCTACGACGAGCAGATGGGCGCGCGGCCCATGGCCCGCGTGATCCAGGAGTTCATCAAGACCCCGCTCGCCGACCTGGTGCTGTTCGGCGCGCTCAAGAACGGCGGGCATGTCCGCGTGGTGGTGGAGGGCGAAGGCAAGGAGTCGAAGCTCGGCTTCGAGTTCCCCGAAGGCCCCGTCACCCCCAAGCCGGACAAGATCGTCGCGGCTCCGGCCAAGCGGCGCAAGCCGGCCAGCAAGGCGAAGTCCGCCAAGCCGGGCCGGCCGTCGCCGAAGGGCGGCCCCAAGCCGGGTGGCTCGGGCCGCTCCGGCAGCCCGGTGCCGAAGCTGCCACTGGTGAAGGCCTGACACCTTCGCCGTCCACAATCGGGCAAGAGGCGGCTTCGGCCGCCTCTTTTCGTTTGCACCCGAGGGAGCGCGGGCAAGGTCGCTTCAGTCGTCGACCGGCTCCGGCGCATTTTCAACAGGCGCGCGCCGGGCCGAGCGAAGGCGGGATGACGCCCCGCGGTCGAACCGTCAGCGTGCCGTGAACCTCACGGTGCGTGCCGCGAGCGTATCGTCATCGGCGGTCCGTCCCCGGCTCGGGCTCGTCCACGCTCATCCCTGCCCGCCCCGCAGCCGGTAGAGCACCTGCCGGCGCAGGGGGTGGCCCTCGGGGATGGAGGGCAGGTCGAAATCGCCACCGTCCACCTGCGTCATGCCGAGCCGCTCCATCACCGCCCGCGAGCGGCGGTTGGCGGGGACGGTGATGGCGACGATTTCCTCCAGCCCCAGCGGCCCGAAGCCGTAGCCAAGGCAGGCGCGCGCCGCCTCGGTGGCATAGCCATGGCCCCAGAAGGCGGGGTCGAAGCGCCAGCCGATCTCCACGGCCGGCGTGAAGTGCTCCTCATAAGGCACGTGAACCAGCCCGGCATAGCCGGCGAAGTCGGTGACGCCCGGCACCTCCACGACCCACAGCCCGAAGCCGTTCCGGGTGAAATGCGCCTCTGCCCGGTCCGCCACCGCGTCGCTCGCGGCGCGGTCGGGCACTGGCATGAGGAATTCCATGGTGGCGGGGTTGGACTGCATGCGCCACAGCCAGTCACGGTCGGAGGAACGCCAGGGGCGCAGCCGCAGGCGTTGGGTGGCGAAGGCGGGCAGGGACGCCATCACGCGCCGACGATGCGCCCGCGCAGGCGCTCCGCCACCCCAAAGCCCGGAAGATCCCGGCCCTTCAGCGCCCGGACGGAGCGGATGCCGAGGGCAGAGGTGAGGAAGATCTCGCTCGCCGTCACCAGCTCCGCGAGGGTGATCGGCCGCTCGATGGCGCCCTCGGCCAGCACTGCGGCCCGCATCACCCCCGGCAGCACGCCTTCCGACAAGGGCGGCGTCACCAGCTCCCCGCCGAGCACCGCGAACAGGTTGGCGATGGAGGTCTCGGCCACCCGGTCCCGCGTGTTGAGGAGAACCGCGTCGTCGGCGCCCCACCCGGCGGCCTCCTGCCGGGCGAGGATGTTGTCGAGATAGTTCAGGGATTTGACCCGCGACAGGGGCGAGCGCTCGTTGCGCCGCGTGCCCTCGGCGATCACGAGGCGCGCCGGTGGCGAAGGCGGCGGCAGGGGAGCGGCGGTGATGACGACGGTGGGCACCGGAGCCGCCGGGGGCAGCACCCCGCGTGGGCCCATGCCGCGCGTAATGGTGAGGCGCAGCACGCCATCGGAGAGGGCGTTCGCCTCCGCCGTGGCCGAGAGAGCCGCGCCGAGGCCGGCGGCGGGCAGGGCAAGGCCCAGCACCCGCGCGCCGGCGGCGAGGCGCGCGAGATGTGCCTCGCGTCGCAGGATCGCGCCGGCCTTCACCCGCAGGGTCTCGAACAGGCCGTCGCCCAGGGTGAAGCCGCGGTCGAGGGGCGAGACGCACGCCTGCGCCTCCTCCACCAGCGCGCCGGAGAGCCAGAGTTTCATCGCATGTCCCCGGACAGCGCGCGCAGCAAGGGCGAGAGCTTCACGAGGCTCTCCTCATATTCGGCGGCGGGATCGGAATCCGCGACGATGCCGCCCCCCGCCTGGGCGAGCAGGGTATCGCCCTTGCGGGTGATGGTGCGGATGACGATGGAGGAATCCATGGCGCCGTCAAAGCCGATCCAGGCCACCGAGCCGCAATAGACCCCGCGCGGCGTGGGTTCCAGCTCGTGGATGATCTCCATGGCGCGGATCTTCGGCGCGCCGGTGATGGAGCCGCCGGGAAAGCAGGCCTTCAGCAGGTCCACCGGGCCGAGACCGGCCTTCAGCCGGCTCTCCACCACCGAGACGAGGTGATGAACGCTGGCGAAGGTCTCCAGGCCGCACAGCACCGGCACCTTCACGCTGCCCACCTGCGATACGCGGGAGAGGTCGTTGCGCAGCAGGTCCACGATCATCAGGTTCTCGGCCCGGTCCTTCGGCGAGGCCAGAAGCTCCGCCGCCAGGGCCGCATCCTCGGCCGGGTCCGCCCCGCGCGGGCGGGTGCCCTTGATGGGCCGCGTCTCCACCCGGCCGTCGGGCGCGAGCGAGAGGAAGCGCTCGGGCGAGGCGCTGAGCACGCTCATGTCGGCCCCGCAGCGCAGGAAGGCGGCGAAGGGCGACGGGCTCAGCGCGCGCAGGCGGGCGTAAAGGGCGAGGTCCGGCAGGCCGTCCGGCACCGGTGCCCGCATCTGCTGGGTGAGGTTGGCCTGGAAGATGTCGCCGGCGTGGATGTACTCGATCACCCGGGCGATGGAGGCCTCCACCTTTGCGCGCGGCTGATCGGGCTTGAAGTGGCCGCGCCGGGTGAAGTCGGCGGGCGGTGCCGCGGCCGGCGCGCCGGCGAGGCGCTCGATCATCTCGTCCGCTCGCCGCCGGGCGCGGGCCTCCCCGGCGCTGCCCGTCTTCGGCAGGCCGCTGGAGAGGAGATAGGCGCGCTGGGCCTGCCGGTCGAAGGCCAGGATCGTGTCATAGAGGCCGAGCACCATCTCCGGCAGGGCCGGTGACGCCGGGCGGGGCGGGGGCAACCGCTCCAGGTGCCGGCCGAGCTCGTAGCCGAGGAAGCCGACGGCCCCGGTGCGGAACGGCACCGGGGAGGGCACCGGCGCGAGCGGGCAGGCGGCGAGCACCTGGGCGAGGACGTCGAACGGCGTTCCCGCGACCCGCGCGCCGTCCACCGTGACGCCGGCCGCATCCGAGGCGATCACCTGGAACGGGTCGGCCGCGATGTAGGACCAGCGCGCCCGCGGGTCGCCCGGGGCGGCGCTGTCGAGGAAGGCGCAATGGGGCGCACCGGCGAAGGCGTGGAAGGCGGCGAACGGGTCGCGGTACGGGATTTCAACGATGAGCACGGCAGGCGACCGATTCGAGACGCTGGGCCCAAGATGGCGTTCCGGGACGACGGGGGCAATCGGGGGGGCAATCGGGCGGGCGCGGATCTTCCATTGCCGCCGTGGGCGTCACGCGTGGGGCCGCGCATGCCCTTTTGCCGACCTCTGCGCTGAGCGCGGTTCCGTGGCCGGGCGGCTTGGTGCTATGGCAGGGACGGATCGCCGTCTGCGACCGCTCGCCACAGCCCCTCCCCAGCCACGAGTGCCGTGTGTCCAGCCCAGCTCACTCCTCTCCGCACCGGGAGCACCACGCGCCGGCCGCCTGGTTCCTGCGCGGCGCCGGGCACGCGCTCTCCGTGCCGGCCCTGGTTCTGTTCGCCAGCTATCTCGGCTTCGGCGCGGTGCTGCAGAGCGTCGGCTTTCCGCTGTTCGCCGGGCTCGCCTCCACCTTTCTCATATGGGCCCTGCCGGCGCAGCTCATCCTGATCGGCGGCCTGGTGTCCGGCACGGCGCTGCCGGCCCTCGCGCTCGCCGTGGCGCTGTCCTCCATGCGCCTCCTGCCCATGGTGGTGTCCATCGCGCCCCATATGCGCGGCACCCGCCGCAGCCTGCCGGCCGAGCTGATCTGTGCCCATTATGTCGCCATGACGGTCTGGCTCGAAGGTCTTCGCCTGCTGCCCCGCCTGCCGGGCGAGGCGCGCGTTCCCTTCGTGCTGGGGCTGGGGAATGCGCTGATCGGTATCAGTCTCCTCGGCACGCTCACCGGCTACCATGTGGCCTCCGAGGTGCCGGTGCCGCTGGCCGCCGGGCTGCTGCTGCTCACGCCCCTGTCCTTTACGGTGCTGATGGTGCGCAATGCGGCGACGCCCACCGACTGGCTCGCCCTCGCCGCCGGCCTCCTGATCATGCCGCTGACCCTCCACTTCGAGGGGGGCCTCGACCTGCTGATCGCCGGCATCGGCGGGGGCACGCTCGCCTATGGGCTGGGCCGGCTTTGGGAGCGGCGGCGATGAGCGGCGGCTGGACCGAAGGCTCGGCCCTGCTGGTGGTGATCCTCGTCGGCTTCCTGCCCACCGAGATCTGGCGCTCCCTCGCCATCCTGGCCGGGCGGCGGGTGGAGGAGGGCAGCGCGCTCCTCCACTGGGTGAAGGCGGTGGCCACCGCCTTGCTCGCGGCCGTGGTGGCTCGGCTCCTGTTCGCGCCCACCGGTGTGCTCGCCGACATGCCCCTCGCCTTGCGGATCGGCGCCGTGGTCGGCGGGGTCGCGGCGTTCATGCTGGTGCGGCGCTCCATCTTCGCCGGGGTGGTGGCGGGCGAGGCGATCCTGATCGCCGGCAGCCTCATGCTCGGCCATTGAGGGCGGGCACCCGGGCAAAAAGAAGGGGCACCGGTGAGGGCGCCCCAGCTGGAGAAGTTCACGAAGACGGGATGGTCCCGAAAAGGCAAGGTCCGGCGCAGACGCCGGACCCGGCGGTCGATCAGACCGAATAGTACATCTCGAATTCGACCGGGTGCGGCGTCATCTCGAAGCGCATCACCTCGGTCATCTTCAGCTCGATGTAGGACTCGATGAAGTCCTTCTGGAACACGTCGCCCTTGAGCAGGTAGTCGTGGTCCGCCTCGAGGGAGGCGAGGGCCTCGCGCAGCGAGCCGCACACGGTGGGGATCTGCTTCAGCTCGGCCGGCGGCAGGTCGTACAGGTCCTTGTCCATGGCGGAGCCGGGGTCGATCCGGTTCAGGATGCCGTCCATGCCGGCCATGAACAGGGCCGCGAAGGCGAGGTAGGGGTTCGCGCCCGGATCGGGGAAGCGGACCTCGACGCGCTTGGCCTTCGGATTGTTGGTGTACGGAATGCGGCAGGAGGCCGAGCGGTTGCGCGCCGAATAGGCGAGCAACACCGGGGCCTCATAGCCCGGGACCAGGCGCTTGTAGGAGTTGGTCAGCGGGTTGGTGAAGGCGTTCAGCGACTTGGCATGCTTGATGATGCCGCCGATGTACCACAGGCAGTATTCGCTGAGGTCCGCATACTTGTCACCGGCGAACAGGGGCTTGCCTTCCTTCCAGATGGACTGGTGGACATGCATGCCCGAGCCGTTGTCGCCGAACACCGGCTTCGGCATGAAGGTCGCCGTCTTGCCGTAGATGTTGGCCACCTGGTGGATGCAGTACTTGTAGACCTGAAGGTGGTCGGCCATGGTCACCAGCGGGCCGAACTTGAGGCCGAGCTCGTGCTGGGCGGAAGCCACCTCGTGGTGGTGCTTCTCGACCTTGGCGCCCATCTTCGCCATGGCGGCGAGCATCTCCGAGCGCATGTCCTGCGCCGAGTCGATGGGGGGCACGGGGAAGTAGCCGCCCTTGGTCTTCACCCGGTGGCCGAGGTTGCCGCCCTCATACTCGGTGTCGCCATTGGTCGGCAGCTCGATGGAGTCGAGCTTGAAGCCGGTGTTGTACGGGTCCGCCTTGAAGCGGACGTCGTCGAAGATGAAGAACTCGGCCTCGGGACCGAAATACACGGCGTCGCCGATGCCGGTGGACTTGGCGTAGGCCTCGGCCTTCTTCGCGATGGAGCGCGGGTCGCGGCCGTAGGGCTGGCCGGTGGTCGGCTCCAGCACGTCGCAGACGATCGAGAGGGTGGTCTCGGAGAAGAAGGGATCGATGCAGGTCGTCGCCGGATCCGGCATCAGCAGCATGTCGGACTCGTTGATCGCCTTCCAGCCGGCGATGGACGACCCGTCGAAGGCGGTCCCCTCGGTCAGGAACTCGTCATCGACCATGCTGATGTCAAAGGTAACATGCTGCCACTTGCCGCGCGGATCGGTGAAGCGCAGATCGACGTACTTCACGTCCTCGGCCTTGATGGTGTCGAGGACGTCCTTGGCCGTCTTGATTGTCATGGGTTGTACCTTTCTGCTGGCCTGCAGGTTTTTATTGGACGCGTCAGATCGCGTCGAGGCCGGATTCGCCGGTGCGGATGCGGATCGCCTCCTCGATTGAGGATACGAAGATCTTTCCGTCGCCGATACGCCCGGTCTGGGCGGCCCGGCGAATGGCTTCGACGGCCCTGTCTACCATATCGTCGGAGAGGACCACCTCAATCTTCACCTTGGGCAGGAAGTCCACCACATATTCCGCGCCGCGGTAGAGCTCGGTATGGCCCTTCTGCCGGCCGAAGCCCTTCGCCTCGGTGACGGTAATGCCTTGCAGACCCACGTCCTGGAGGGCTTCCTTCACCTCGTCGAGCTTGAAGGGCTTAATGATTGCCTCGATCTTCTTCATCCGCTCCATCTCCCGGGCCGGGCCACCGCCGCATGGTCAAGCCGGCACCATTAAAGCAGGATATGTGCCATGAACCGGCCCATGTGCCCATGCCGGGCGCCGCCGAGGAGCAGCGCTGCTTATGATTATGAAATAGGCTGAGTGACAATATTTTAGGCGAGTGCGCACGGGGCGACGTGCACTTTGTGGGCATCAACTGAACATATTGGGGGCAGGGGGTCTGTTCGTGCACGCACTTCTCGATCCACAGGAAATGGCCCGGGCCGACCGCTACGCCGTCGAGATGGGCATTCCATCCTTTACGCTGATGGAGCGCGCCGGTACCGCCGTCGCCGATGCGGTGGCGCGCTTTCCACTCTCCACGCGCGTGGTGGTGCTCTGCGGGCCGGGGAACAATGGCGGCGACGGCTTCGTCGCGGCGCGCGTGCTGACCCAGCGCGGCTTCAGGGTGCGCGTGGCGCTGCTGGGCACGGTGGCGCAGCTCGCCGGCGATGCCCGGCGCGCCGCGGAGCGCTGGCGCGGCCCGGTGGAGGAGCCGGCGGTCCTCGACCTCACCGATGCGGGCGTCATTGTGGATGCCCTCTACGGCGCCGGCCTGACGCGCGATCTCGACGGCGCGGCGAAGGCGCTGGTGCAGCGCATGGCGACCTCGGGGCGGCCGGTTGTCGCGGTGGACCTCCCGTCGGGGCTCGACGGGGCGACGGGCAAGGTGCGGGGAGCCGCGGCGCCGGCGAAGGAGACGGTCACCTTCTTCCGCCGCAAGCCCGGCCACCTGCTGGAACCCGGGCGCAGCCTGTGCGGCCGGGTGCGGGTCGCCGATATCGGCATTCCCGACGAGGCTCTGGCGGTCATCCGCCCGGCGACCTTCGTGAACATGCCGGATCTGTGGCGGGATGCCTTTCCGCTGCCGGCGGCCATGGGCCACAAATATGACCGTGGCCATGCGGTGGTGGTGAGCGGCGGCCCGTGGACCTGCGGCGCCGCCCGGCTCGCCGCCCGCGGGGCGCTGCGCGCCGGGGCGGGGCTGGTCACGGTCGCCTGCCCGCCCGATGCGCTGGCGCTGCATGCCGCCTCCTATGCGGCGCTGATGCCGCGCCCCGTCGAGGATGCGCCAGCCCTGGCCGGCCTTCTGTCCGATCGCAGGCTCGGCACGGTGGTGCTCGGCCCCGGCCTCGGCTCCGGCGCGGCGACGCGGGAGAAGATCGAGATCGCCGCCCCGGCCGCCGGCTGGTGCTCGATGCCGACGCCCTCACCAGCTATGCCGGCGTGCCCTGGGCGCTCGCCGCCATCGCCGCGCGCACCGACGGTTTGATCGTCACGCCCCATGAGGGCGAGTTCGCCCGCATGTTCCGTGGCGATCCGCAGGTGCTGGAAGCTCCGTCCAAGCTCGCGCGCACGCGCGCGGCCGCCGTCCGGCTCGGCGCGGTGGTGGTGCTCAAGGGGCCGGACACGGTGGTGGCCGCCCCAGACGGACGGGCCGCCATCGCCGAGAATGCGCCGGCCTGGCTCGCCACCGCCGGTGCCGGCGACGTGCTGGCGGGGATCGCCACCGGCCTGCTGGCGCAGGGCATGCCCACCTTCGACGCCGCCTGCGCGGCGGTGTGGTTGCACGGGCAGGCGGCGCGCAGCGCCGGGCCCGGCCTCGTGGCCGACGACCTGCCGGAGGCGCTGCGCGCGGTCTATGCCGAGCTGTACGATAGGCTCGGCGCCTGATGTGGATCAGCCCACCGCCACCAGCACCGCCCCGGCCGCGATGAGGGCAACGCCGAGCGCCGCCGCCGCCGACAGGCGCTCGCCCAGGAAGACGACGCCGAAAATCGCCACCAGCACCACGCTGAGCTTGTCCACCGGCGCCACGCGGGCGGCGTCGCCTGCCTTCAGGGCGCGGAAGTAGCACAGCCAGGAGGCTCCGGTGGCGAGGCCGGACAGCACCAGGAACAGCCAGGTCCGGCCAGGAATCTTCGCCGGTGGCTGCCAGGTGCCGCCGATCCACACCATGGTGGCGACGAGGGCGAGGATGACGAGGGTCCGCAGGAAGGTCGCCAGATCCGAATGGACGCCCGCGACCCCCACCTTGGCGAAGATGGCGGTCAGCGCGGCAAAGGCCGCCGACCCGAGCGCCCAGAACTGCCAGCTGCCGATGAAGGACCTGAACATGCCCGGCCTGCCTTTCCCGTGGGGGCGGTGTCGGAGATTTTCGCGCCGGTGGCAATGGGTGAGGGCGTCAGAAAGGCGCCGGGGACGATCCCGGCCATGACGGGCGGAAAGGCTTCCGGCCAAATTCCAAAGAGGCGCCGACGCCTGTAGATAGCGGGGGTGGCCGGCGCCCTCTCCACGGTGGCGGACCGCCTGCGCGGAAATCGCGCTATCCTGCGGGGCGCCCGACTCGCCCCACACCGAGACCCCATGTCCGATCCCGGCTTCATCCACCTGCACGTCCATTCCTCCTACTCGCTGCTGGAGGGGGCGCTTTCCATCGGCAAGCTGGCCGACCTGGTGAAGGCGGACGCGCAGCCGGCCATCGCCCTGACCGACACCGGCAACCTCTTCGGCGCCCTGGAATTCTCCGAGAAGATGTCGGGCTCGGGCATCCAGCCCATCGCCGGCGTCTCCCTCGCGCTCGATCTGCCGGACCCGCCCGGGCCGCGCGGGGCGATCCGGCCGAAGCGGCCGCGCATCGTTCTGCTGGCCCAGTCGGAGCCGGGCTGGCGCAACCTGATGAAGCTGGTGTCCCGCGCTTTCCTGGAGACCGCCAGCGAGGACGAGCCGCGCATCCTTGTCGACTGGCTCGCCGAGGCGAGCGACGGCCTCATCGCCCTGACCGGCGGCCCCGCCGGCCCCCTCGACAAGGCCCTCGTCAGCGGCCACCCGGAGCTGGCGGCGGAGCGGCTCGACCTGCTCGCCTCGCTCTTCCGCGACCGGCTCTACGTGGAGGTCCAGCGCCATGAGACCGACGCCGAGCGCCTCGCGGAAGCCGGCCTGCTCGAACTCGCCTATGCGAAGGGCGTCCCGCTGGTGGCCGCCAACGAGCCCTTCTTCGCCAGCCAGACCGACTATGAGGCCCACGACGCCCTCCTGTGCATCGCCGAAGGCCGCCTCGTGGCCGAGGGTGACCGGCGGCGGCTGACGGCCGAGCACCGCTTCAAGACCCGCAAGGAGATGCTGGAGCTGTTCGCCGACCTGCCCGAGGCCACGGCCAACACGGTGGAGATCGCCCGGCGCTGCGCCTATCGGGTGCGGACGGTAAAGCCCATCCTGCCGCGCTTCACCTCCGGCGGCGGCCATGGGGACCCCCTGGCGGAGGAGGCGGCGGAGCTGGAGCGGCAGGCGCGGGAGGGTCTCGCCCAGCGCCTCGCCAAGCACGGGCCCGCGCCGGGCCTCGACGTCAAGGTCTACGAGGAGCGGCTCGCCTACGAGCTCTCCGTGATCACCAAGATGAAGTTCCCCGGCTACTTCCTCATCGTGTCGGACTTCATCAAGTGGGCCAAGGCCCATGACATTCCGGTGGGGCCGGGGCGCGGCTCCGGCGCCGGCTCGCTGGTCGCCTATTCGCTGCAGATCACCGACCTTGACCCGCTGCGCTTCGGCCTGCTGTTCGAGCGCTTCCTGAATCCGGACCGCGTGTCCATGCCCGACTTCGACGTGGACTTCTGCCAGGAGCGCCGCGACGAGGTGATCCATTACGTACAGGAGCGCTACGGCCGGGCGCAGGTGGCGCAGATCATCACCTTCGGCACGCTCCAGGCGCGCGGCGTGCTGCGCGACGTGGGACGCGTGCTGGAAATGCCCTACGGGCAGGTGGACAAGCTCTGCAAGCTGGTGCCGCAGAACCCGGCCAATCCCGTCACCCTCAAGCAGGCCATCGAGGATGAGCCGCGCCTCCAGGCGACCCGCGACCAGGAGGAGGTGGTCAAGCGCGCCTTCGACATCGCCGTGCGCCTCGAGGGCCTCAACCGCCACGCTTCCACCCATGCGGCGGGCATCGTGATCGGCGACCGCCAGCTCCACGAGCTGGTGCCGCTCTATCGCGATCCCAAGTCCGACATGCCGGTCACCCAGTACAACATGAAGTGGGTGGAGCAGGCGGGGCTGGTGAAGTTCGACTTCCTCGGCCTGAAGACGCTGACCACCATCGACAAGGCGGTGAAGCTGGTCCACCAGCGCGGCATCGAGCTCGATATCTCCAAGATCCCCCTCGACGACCCCAAGACCTACGCCATGCTGGGCAAGGGCGAGACGGTGGGCGTGTTCCAGGTGGAAAGCGCGGGCATGCGCCGCGCCCTTGTGGACATGAAGGCCGACCGGGTCGAGGACCTCATCGCCCTCGTCGCCCTCTACCGGCCCGGCCCCATGGCCAACATCCCGGTCTATTGCGACTGCAAGCACGGCCGCGCCCAGCCCGACTATCTCCATCCCATGCTGGAGCCGTACCTGAAGGAGACGTTCGGCGTCATCATCTACCAAGAACAGGTGATGCAGATCGCCCAGGCTATGGCGGGCTACTCGCTGGGCGAAGCCGACCTTCTGCGCCGCGCCATGGGCAAGAAGATCCGCGCCGAGATGGAGAAGCAGCGCGAGCGCTTCGTCTCCGGCGCCGCCGGGCGGGGCATCGAGAAGGCGCAGGCCGACACCATCTTCGACCTGCTGGCCAAGTTCGCCGACTACGGCTTCAACAAGTCCCACGCCGCCGCCTATGCCCTCGTCGCCTACCAGACGGCGTGGCTGAAGGCGAATTATCCCACCGAGTTCCTCGCTGCTTCCATGACCCTCGACATGGGCAACACGGACAAGCTCGCGGAATTCCGGCAGGAGGCGCAGCGGCTGGGCATCGAGGTGGTGCCGCCCAACATCAACCTGTCCGCCCGCGAGTTCGCGGTGAAGGACGGCAAGATCATCTACGCCATGGCCGCCATCAAGGGCGTGGGCGGCGCGGCGGTGGAGGCCCTGGTGGCGGCGCGTGGGGAGCGGGCGTTCCGCGACTTTTCCGATTTCGCCTGCCGCCTGCCGGTCAAGCTCGTCAACAAGCGCACGCTGGAGAGCCTGATGGCCGCCGGCTGCTTCGACGTCCTGGAGAAGAATCGCGCCCGCGCGTTCGCCGCCATCGATTCCATCGTGGCCGAGGCGCAGCGCGTGGAGGCCAATGCCCAATCCGGCCAGAACGACATGTTCGGCTCGGGTCCCTCCGCCGCCGCCCTGCCCATTCCGGACGTGGCGCCCTGGCTGCCCTCCGAGCGCTTGCAGCGAGAATACGACACCATCGGCTTTTTCCTCACCGGCCATCCGCTGGACGATTATGCGGATGCGCTGAAGAAGATGCGGGTGCAGGCCTTCTCCGATTTCGCCCGGGCCGTGCGCTCCGGCGCGGCGGCGGGGCGCCTCGCGGCGACGGTGGTCTCGAAGCAGGAGCGGCGCACCAAGTCCGGCACGCGCATGGGCATCGTCGGCCTTTCCGACCCCTCCGGCCACTATGAGGCGGTGATCTTCTCCGAAGGCCTCGCGCACTTTCGCGATCTGCTGGAGCCCGGCACGCCGCTGCTCATGATGGTCGCCGCCGAGCTGAACGGCGAGGATGTGCGCGTGCGCATCAATTCGTGCGAACGGCTGGACCCGGTCACCGCCCGCCACCAGAAGGGGCTGCGCATCTTCCTGCGCTCGCCCGAGCCCATCGAGGGCATCGCCCGCCGCCTCAGCGACGGCAAGGCGGGGGAGGCGGGCTCCGGCGACGTGAGCCTCATCCTGCTGATGGAGGACGCCAAGGCCGAGGTGGAGGTGAGCCTGCCCGGCAAATACCCCGTTTCGCCGCAGATCGCCGGTGCCATCAAGGCGATTCCCGGCGTCGTGGCGGTTGAAGCCGCGTGACAGTAAGTTTATGGCATCAGGCGAAATGAGAGCGACCCTCGGCCGCTCTCGCCGGATCTCCGACGGGATGGGCTGGAGGGCGGCCGGCCCGGCCGCGTCACGCCATTCGAGGAAGCACGTGTGACACTCGACAAGCGCGCCGTCCTGGTGCTCGGCATGCATCGCAGCGGGACATCGGCCCTGACCCGCATCATCAACCTCATGGGCTTCTCCGCGCCCAAGACGCTGATGGCCGCCACCGAGGCCAACGAGGCCGGATTCTGGGAATCGGAGGTCTTCATGGACCTCGACGAGCGCATCCTGAAGGCCTGCGGCCACAAGTGGTCGTCGCGCAAGGCCATGGCCGCCGACCTGGTGGACGTGGCGCAACGGCGCGGCTTGACCGGCGAGGTGCGCCGCGCCATCGCCGAGGAATATGGCGGCGCGCCCGCCATCGTCCTCAAGGACCCGCGCATCTCGCGCCTGATGGGCATCTACCGGCCGGTGCTGGAAGAGGCCGGCTACCGCATCTCACCGGTGCTGGCGCTGCGCAACCCGGTGGAAGTGGCGGCCTCGGTCACCAAGCGCGATGGCTTCTCAGCCGCCAAGGGCCTCGGCATCTGGCTGCGCTACACCCTCGACGCCGAGCGGGCGACCCGCGGCCAGCCCCGCACGGTCATCGCCTTCGACGAGCTGATGGCCGACTGGAAGGGCACCATGGCCCGCGCCGAGGCCCAGCTCGGCGCGCCCTGGCCCACGCTCTCCGCCGAAGGCGTCGCGGAGATCGACGGCACGCTGAAGCCGACGCTGCGTCACCACGCGCTGGCGCCGCCGAAGAGCACCTCCTGGCGGGGCTTCCTCGCGGCGCGGACGCTGGATGCCATGACGCGCCTGATCGAGGATCCCCACGACAAGGCCGCCTGCCGGACCCTCGATTTCGTCTCGGCTGTCTTCCGCCCGTTCTGAGGCGGGCGTCAAACACTCCGGTGGCGGGCGGCGACCCGGGCCCTATACTGCCCGCGGGCGGCGACAGGAGCGCGAGGGGGATCATGGCTTCCGACTGGCTGGTGGCACGGCGCGTCGCCGTGGCTTGCGTTGTGCTCGCCCTGGCCTATTTCTCCTTCAAGATCATCGACGTCATTCTGCAGGTGTTCGCCGCGATCCTGCTGTCGCTGGCCCTGCATGCGTTGGCCGAGCCGTTCGCGCGGCTGACCCGCTGTCCCGAGCGCTACGCCGTGTTTCCGGTGGCGTTGCTCGCGTTCGGCGGCACCGGGCTGGCGCTCTACCTGTTCGGCTCCACCATCCAGACGCAGGTCACCGAGCTGTTGAACGAGCTGCCGGCCGCCTGGGCCGCCTTCGAGCAGCGCTTCCATCTGGAAGGCCTCGGCAGCGACCTGATCAAGCGGGCGGAGGCGGCGGCGCCGAGCAGCGATACGCTGATCTCCGCGGTGCAGGGGGTGACCACCAACGTATTCCAGGTGCTGCTGGGCGTGTTCCTGGTGGTGGTGGGCGGCATCTATTTCGCCGCCTCGCCGGATCTCTACCGGCGCATGTTCCTGTCCTGCTGGTCGAAGGACGAGCGGCCGGCGGTCGAGCACAAGCTCGATGCCATTTCCCTCGATCTCAGGCACTTCCTGAAGGCCCAGCTCATCGCCATGGTGGTGGTGGGCCTGTTGACGTTCGCCGGCCTCAGCATCGTCGGCGTGCCCTCGTCGCTGGCGCTGGCCCTGTTCGCGGGGCTGGCGGAGTTCGTGCCCATGGTAGGGCCGGTGGTCTCGGCGGCGCCGGCGGTGCTCATCGCCCTGACGCTGGGGGTGGATACCGGCCTGTGGACGCTGCTGGTCTTCGTCATCGTGCAGCAGACGGAGAGCAACATCATCACCCCCCTGCTCCAGCAGCGCATGGTTTCCCTGCCGCCGGCGGTCACCTTGTTCGCGGTGGTCGCGTTCGGCAATTTCTTCGGCGTCATGGGCATCGTGCTGGCGACGCCGCTCACGGTGCTCGCCTTCGCCGCCTTCAAGAGCGGCCGGCCGCCGGCGGATGCGGCCTGAGCGCTCCCGGGAGATCGTCCGCTCAGGGCTCGGGGGGCGCCTTGCGCGCGCGCGGCCGGGCCGGCTTCAGCGCCTTCACCGGGGCCGTTTCGAATTCGTGCAGGAAGGAGCGGATGATCCGCGCCACCATGACCGACTTGTCCTCCATGGCCGGAAGTCGGTGGATGTATTTGCGGATCAAGTAATAGATAAAGGTCGAGTGGAGGTGCCATGCGAGCTCGTATTCGAGGGGCTCGATGGCGCCTTCCACCACCAGTCCGCGATAGTCGCGCAGCTCGCGCAGGATGATTTCCAGCAGCCGGTTGACGTGGCTCTGCACGTAGCGATTGGTGATGTCGTGGCCGGCGAGGCTCGCATAGAGCGACACGCGGATCCAGTGATACTCGTCCACGGCGTCGAAATAAGCGAGGTAGAAGCGCTCGAGGCGTTCGGGGAAGGGGACGGCGCGGTCCTTGAGATCCTGTTCCCACTGCGGTGACCAGCGTTGCAGGAACACGTTCTGGTACACCCGCTCCACAAGATTCTGCTTGGTGCCGAAATAGCGGAAGATGAGGCCCTGCGAGACGCCGATACGCTCGGCGAGGTCCTTGGTCTGCGCCTCGAAGCCGTGCTCGGCGAAGAACTCCACCGCCGCGTCGAGGATCATGCGCTCCCGCACCGCGGGATCGAGCCGCGTGCGCGCGGCGGGGCGCTTGGCGCCGACCGTACGGGTCGCGGTGGAGCTGCGCCGCGGCTCGGGCTTCTCCTTGATGACAAGCGGCTTTTTCACCCTGCGCTCCGATCGGCTGGAGGGCGATCCCCTCGGTGGCCCGCCCTCTCGCTCCAAGCTGGCCGGCACATGCTCCAAGCCAGGTCCTGTTGCCAATTCCTGTAGCTCTTCGGGAGCCTATTGACAATCGGCTCAATATGTAATGAGTCTTTAGTCAATAAGGTGGCGCGATGAGCCGCCAGTCGAGGGAGAGAACGTTGGCAAGATCCAAGAAAGTGATCATCACCTGCGCCGTGACGGGTGCCATCCACACGCCCACCATGTCGCCTTATCTGCCGATCACGCCGGACGAGATCGTCACCGACGCGCTGGCGGCGGCGGAGGCGGGTGCGGCGATCCTGCACCTGCATGCGCGCAACCCGGAGACCGGCCAGCCGGACCAGCGTCCGGAGGCGTTCGCGCCGTTCCTGCCGCGGATCAAGCAGGCGACCAACGCGGTGATCAACATCACCTCGGGCGGCAGCCCGTACATGAAGGTGGAGGAGCGGGTTCTGCCGGCGGCCACCTTCAAGCCGGAAGTGGCCTCGCTCAACATGGGCTCGATGAATTTCGGGCTGTACCACCTGCTCGACAAGTACAAGGAGTTCAAGTTCGACTGGGAGCGCACGCACCTGGAGAACACGCGCGACCTGGTGTTCCGCAATACGTTCAAGGATATCGAGTACATCCTGAACACCTGCTACGACAACGGCACGCGGTTCGAGTTCGAGTGCTACGACATTGGCCACCTCTACAACCTCGCCCACTTCCTCGATCGGGGGCTGGTGAAGGCGCCGTTGTTCGTGCAGTCGGTGTTCGGGCTCCTGGGGGGCATCGGGCCGCATCCGGAAGACGTGATGCACATGAAGCGGACCTGCGACCGGCTGTTCGGCGACCAGTATCGGTGGTCGGTGCTGGGGGCGGGGCGGAACCAGCTGCCGATCGCCGCCATGGCCGCGTCCATGGGCGGCAACATCCGGGTGGGGCTGGAGGATTCCCTGTGGGCCGGGCCGGGCAAGCTGGCCACCTCCAACGCCGACCAGGTGAAGCTGGCGCGCAAGATCATCGAGGGCCTGGGCCTCGACATCGCGACGCCGGACGAGGCGCGGGAGATCCTCGATCTCAAGGGCGCCGACAAGACCAATATCTGAGCGTGCGCGCGCCGACGCGCATGAGGGAATGAATAAAGCCACCAGGCCGGCGCCAAACTGCCTGGTGGTCAAAGAAAAATGACGGTTATAATATACCTCTACGCGGCCGGATGACAGGTCGTGAACCAATTACAAATACTGAGAGATGGATTTACCCGAAGGGTTGCTTCAACCTGAGGGGATCCGGCGCTCTCGGAGGAAACAAAACCCGTAGAGCGGCCGGAAAAGGCCGCCTTCAAGGAGGACGCCATGGATTCACAGCACGGAATTTCACGCCGCACCGCCGTGGCGGGGCTCGCCGCGGGCCTCGCCGTCGCCAGCCTGCCGGCCATCGCCCAGACCGCCGGCCCGCCGATCCGCATCGGCATGGGCATCGCCTTGTCAGGCGGCCTTGCCGCCTTCGGCAAGTCGGCGCTGCTCGCCATGCAGCTCTGGGCCGCCGACGTGAACGCCAAGGGCGGCCTGCTCGGCCGCAAGGTGGAGCTCGTCTTCTACGACGACCAGAGCAATCCCGCGACGGTGCCGGGCATCTATGCCAAGCTCATCGACGTGGACAAGGTCGATCTCGTGGTCTCCGGCTACGCCTCGAGCCAGATCGTGGCCGCCATGCCCACCGTGATGCAGAAGAAGAAGGTCTTCATGACCTTGTTCGGCCTCGCAGCGAACGACAAGTTCAACTACGACCGCTATTTCCAGATGCAGCCGAACGGGCCGGTGGCGCGCACCGAGTTCTCGAAGGGCTTCCTCAACGTCGCCATGTCGATGGATCCCAAGCCCACCACCATCGCGCTGGTGGGCGGCGACGCCGAATTTCCCTCGATCGCCCTCGACGGCGCGCGGGAGAATGTGAAGGCGCTCGGCCTCAAGGTCGTCTACGACCGCACCTACCCGCCGAACACCATCGAGTTCGCCTCGGTGGTGCGCGCGATCAAGTCCACCAATCCGGACCTGGTCTTCGTCGCCTCCTACCCGCCGGATTCCGCCGGCATGGTGCGGGCGGTGCGCGAGGTGGGGCTCGACGCGAAGATGTTCGGCGGTGGCATGATCGGCCTGCAGTCGGCGGCGCTGAAAACCCAGCTCGGCCCCATGCTGAACGGCGTGGTCGCCTACGACCTCTACGCCCCCGAGCCGACCATGAAGTTCCAGGGCGTGGAGGACTTCCTCACACGCTACCGGCAGGAAGCGGCGAAGCAGGGCGTGGACCCCCTCGGCTTCTATATTGCGCCGTTGGCCTATGCGGAACTGCAGATCCTCGGCCAGGCGGTGGAGGCGACCAAGTCGCTCGACGACGCCAAGCTCGCCAAGTACATCCACGACACCACGTTCCAGACCATCGCCGGCGAGATCCGCTTCCAGGAGCGGGGCGAGTGGGCCGAGCCGCGCATCCTCCTCGTCCAGTTCCAGGGCATCGCGGGCAACGACGTCGCCCAGTTCATGGAAGCCGGCCGGCAGGTGATCGTTTATCCGCCCAAGTTCAAGTCCGGAACCTTCAAGTATCCCTTCAGCGCTGCTTCCAAGTAGGGGCGGCCCGAGCCGGCGGCGGGTCCCGTTCCCCGGGATCGTCGCGGCCGTCGCCCCGGAACCGGCCGGGCGGGCGTGAGCCCGCCCGGGACGGCGGCCGCACGCGGCGCCGGAAGATCGCATCACGGCCGCGCCCCGCCGCCGTGCCACCGGCCACACGACGCCTGCCATCCACCCTCCGCAAGAGGAGATGGACTGGAGAAGGACATGGATTTCAGCTGGGACCTGCTGCTGAACGCGGTAGCCTCCGGGATCATGCTCGGCGGCTTCTATGCCGCCGTGGCGATCGGAGTGACCATCGCCTTCGGCATGCTCGACATCGTGAACATCGCCCACCCGGCCTTCATCGTGCTGGGGTCGTTCCTCGCCTATCTCAGCATCAACGGGCTCGGAATCGATCCCTTCCTGTCGGCGGGTGTCTTCGCTGTGGCGGGCTTCCTGTTCGGGCGCGTTTTCTACCGAGCCTATTACTATTTCTTTGAAAGGCGCGGCGACGATTCCCTGCAAGGGCTCGCATTCTTCTTCGGCATCATGTTCATCGTCGAGATCAGCCTCGTGCTCGTCTTCGGCGTGGACTACCGCCTGATTGACCTGCCCTATCTCGCCAGGACCTACGAGATCGGCGTGGTGCAGATCCCGCTCCGCCTCGCCGCCCCCTGTGTCGCCGGCGTCGCCATGCTGGTGGCCATCCAGCTTTACATGTCCCGGACCTTCACCGGGCGCGCGATCCTCGCCGTCGCGCAGGACCTGGAGGCGGTGCGCTTCGTCGGCGCCGATCCGATCCGCGTCAAGGAAATCGCCTTCGGCATCGCGGTCGGCTCGGCCATCATCGCCGGCGTGCTGCTCATCGTGATCCAGTCGGTGGAGCCGTCCATCGGCCGCGAGTTCATCGGCCGAGCCTTCGCCATCTGCGTCCTCGGCGGCATGACGAGCCTTCCGGGCACGCTCATCGCCGCCATGATCCTCGGCATCGCCGAGACAATGACCTCCACCTTCTTCGGGCCCTCCTGGTCGCCGGCGGTCGCCTTCGGGCTGCTGCTCGCCACTCTCGCCTTCCGTCCCGCGGGGATCCTCGGCCGATGACCGTCGCCTCCCACTTCTCCACCCCCTCCGCCCGGCGGACCCCGCGCGCCTTCAGCCTGCCCGTGCTCCTCGTGGGCGTGGCGCTCGTCGCCCTCGAACTGTTCGTCGGCGGCGGCGCCGGCGAATACTATCTGCTGCTCGCCTACGTGATCCTGCAGTATCTCGTCGTCGCCACCGGCTGGAACATCCTCGGCGGCTATGCCGGCTACGTGAACTTCGGCACCGCGGCGTTCTTCGCCGTGGGCTGCTACACCACGATCGCGCTGCAGAAGCTCGCCGACGTTCCTCTGCCGCTCTCCATCCTCGCCGCGGGCGTGGTGGCGGGGCTGCTCGGCCTCGGCACCGGCTATCTCACGCTGCGGCTGCGCGGGGTGTTCTTCTCCATCGCCACGCTGGCGATGGCCGTGGTGCTCCAGACGCTCATCATCAACTGGAGCTTCGTGGGCGGCGCGCGCGGCACCTATATCCTGCGGCCGGACCCGATCGCGCCGTTCACCACCTATGTGCAGTACCTGCTGGTGCTGATGACGGTGCTTGCCACCGCGTCCGTGCTCATCGCCATCGCGGTGGAGCGGTCCTGGATCGGCATGGGCCTCGCCGCCATCCGCGACGACGAGCTCGCCGCCGAGGCCAGCGGCGTGCCGGGGCTCCGGCTCAAGCTCATCGCCACCACCCTGTGCGGTGCGCTGATGGGCATGGCGGGCGCCCCGTTCCCCTACTTCATCACCTATGTGGAGCCGGCCTCCGCCTTCAGCCTCGCCATCGCGGTGAACGCCATCGCCATGCCGCTGATCGGCGGGACGGCCACCTGGTGGGGGCCGGTGGTGGGCACGGTGCTGCTGGGCACCACCCAGCAGGTGCTCACCGTCACCATCTCGTCGGCGGCGAACCTGCTCATCGTCGGCATCCTGCTGGTGGTGTTCGTCACCGCGGCGCCGACCGGTGTGGTCGGCCTGGTGCGCGGCATGCGGGGAGGGCGGAAATGATCATGCAGCGTCATGTCGCCTCCGGCCGCGCCCAGTCCGGCGACCCGCCGATCCTGGAGGCGAAGGGTGTCACCAAGCGGTTCGGCGGCTTTGTCGCCCTCGATGGGGTGGACTTCGCCATGGCGCCGGGCGAGCGCGTCGCGCTCATCGGTCCCAATGGCTCCGGCAAGAGCACGTTCGTGAACTGCCTGAGCGGTGCGCTGACCCCGGAGGCGGGCAGCGTCCGTTTCGAGGGGCGGCTCGTCACCGGCATGCCGCCCTGGCAGCGGGCGCGGGCGGGGCTGGTGCGCAGCTTCCAGATCCCGCGCCCGTTCCGCCGTCTCTCGGTGATCGAGAACATCGAGGTTCCGCTCAACTTCGCGCTGGCCGAGCCGCCGCCCGGCGGCAAGGCGCAGCGGGCCCTGGAGATCCTCGAAAGCATCGGCCTCGGCGCCAAGGCCTACGGGAGCCCGAAGGACCTGAGCCAGGTCGAGCTGCGCAAGCTGGAACTCGGCCGGGCGCTGGCCGCCAATCCGCGCCTGCTCATCGCCGACGAGGCCATGGCGGGGCTATCCGACAGCGAGGTGGACGAGATCGTCGACCTGCTGGAGCGGCTCAACGCGCAGGGCATCGCCATCATCCTCATCGAGCACATCATGCGCGCGGTGATGCGGTTCTCGCAGCGGATCATCGTGCTGGTGGCCGGGCGCAAGATCGCCGATGGCCTACCCGGCGAGGTGATGCGCCAGGACGAGGTGGAAAGGGCATACCTTGGCCAATAGCATCAGCATCGAACGCCTCAGCGCCGGCTATGGCGCGGTGCGCGTCCTCACCGACATCGACATGCACGTGGCCTCCGGCGAGACGGTGGCGCTCCTCGGCACCAACGGCAACGGCAAGAGCACGCTCATCAAGTGCATCACCGGCCAGGTCCAGCCCACGGCGGGCCGGGTCAGCGCCACCATCGACGGGGTTGAGCACAACCTCGCCGGCCGCTCCACCCAGGACATCATCAACCTCGGCATCGCCATCGTGCCGGAAGGCCGGCGGCTGTTCCCCAAGCTCACCGTGGAGGAGAACCTGCTGCTCGGGGCGTTCCGCGCCGCCGCGCGGCCGCGCCGAGAGGAGAGCCTCGCCTTCTGCTACGAGGCCTTCCCCCGCCTGAGGGAGCGGCGCACCCAGCTCGCCGGCTCCATGAGCGGCGGCGAGCAGCAGATGCTCGCCATCGCCCGGGCGCTGATGACGCTGCCGAAGATCCTGCTGGTGGACGAGCCATCGGTGGGCCTCGCGCCCATCCTCGTGGCGCGGACCATCGACACCATCGCCGACCTCAAGCAGCGCCTCGGCCTGACCGTGCTGATGGCGGAGCAGAACTTCCCGCAGGCGATCCGCATCGCCGATCGCGGCTACGTGCTCGTCCACGGGCGCATCGAGCTCACCGCGGACGACCCGCAGGCCCTGCGCGACAGCGACATCGTCCGCCAGCTCTATCTCGGCGGCGCCTGAGGCCCTGCCTTTCACCACCCTCAAGGGGACAACCCCGAGGATCAACCCCAAGGACCAAGTCATGGACATCAAAGTCGGAAAAGCCGCCATCCTGGAAGCCAGCAAGACGCTCTCCAACTGGGGACGCTGGGGCAAGGAAGACGAGATCGGTACCCTCAACCACGTCACCCCCGAGAATGTGGTGGAAGCGGCCAGCCTGGTGAAGAAGGGCAAGGCCTTCGCCCTGGGCATTCCCCTCGATCGCCGCGGCCCGCAGAACGGTCTGTTCGGCGGCCGGTGGAACCCGATCCACACCATGCTTGCCACTGGCACGGACTCCATCGCGGGCGTGTTCGATGAGATCCCGAACATTCGCTATGCCGACGACGCCCTCAACATGCCGGTGCAGGCGGCCACCCACTGGGACTCGCTCGGCCACGTCTTCTACGAAGACAAGATGTACAACGGCTTCGACGCGAAGCTGGTGGACAGCGCCGGCGTGCACAAGAACGGCATCGAGCACACCCGCAACCGCATGATCGGCCGCGGGGTGCTGCTGGACGTGGCCCGCTTCAAGAAGGTCGATTACCTGGAGGACGGCTACGGCATCTCCAATGACGAGCTGGACGCGGTGGCGAAGGCTGAGGGCGTGGAAATCCGCAAGGGCGACTTCGTCATCATCCGCACCGGCCAGATGGAGCAGCGGCTGAAGTCCGGCGACTGGGGCGGCTATGCCGGCGGCGATGCGCCGGGCGTGAAGTTCGAGAACTGCTACTGGAGCCAGGAGAAGCAGATCGCCGCCATCTGCTCCGACACCTGGGGCGTGGAGGTTCGGCCGAACGAGACCACCGAGGCCAACCAGCCGTGGCACTGGGTCGTCATTCCCGCCATGGGCCTGACCATGGGCGAGATCTTCTACCTGAAGGAGCTGGCCGAGGACTGCGCCGCCGACGGCGTCTACGAGTTCATGTTCGTGGCCCCGCCCCTGGTGATCACCGGCGGCACCGGCTCGCCCATCAATCCGCAGGCGATCAAGTGAGCGAGGGCGTGCTGGCGGGGCAGACCGCCCTCGTCACCGGCGCCGGCAAGGGCATCGGGCGCGCCTGCGCCCTCGCCCTTGCCGGGGCAGGCGCCCATGTGATCGCGGTAGCGCGCACCGCCGGCGACCTCGAAAGCCTCGCGCATGAGGCGCCGGGCCGCATCGAGGCGTGGATCGAGGACGTGCGGGGGGATGGCCTCCCCGCGCGCATCCGCGGCCTGAAGCGGCTCGACGTGCTGGTGAACAATGCCGGCACCAACAAGCTTCAGCATGTGCTCGACGTGGACGACGAGACCCTCGACATGCTCATCGCCCTCAACATCCGCGCCGCCTTCAAGGTGGCGCAGGCGGCGGCGGCGGTGATGGTGGCGCAGGGAGGAGGGGGCTCCATCGTCAACATCTCCTCCCAGGTCGGTCACGTGGGCGGGCCGCGGCGCACGGTCTATTCCATGACCAAGCACGCGGTGGAAGGCATGACCAAGTCCATGGCCATCGACCTCGCCCCGCACAAGATCCGCGTCAACGCGGTGGCGCCGACCGTGGTGGAGACGCCGATGACGGCGCCCTTCTTCGAGGACCCCGCCTATCGCGAGGCGGCCATGGCCTCCATTCCCCTGAAGGAGGTGCTCCAGCCCGAGGACGTGGCAGGAGCTGTGCTCTACCTCGCTTCCCCGTCGGCCCGCCTCGTCAGCGGCACGAGCCTTAGGGTAGACGGGGGAGCAACCGCCATCTGAGCCCCGGCCCGCCCGGCTGCGCCATGCCATGGCGGAGCTTCGGGCGGATCGTCCCTTGAGAGCACGCGGCCGCCGGTTCCTTCCTTCCGGCCGGCGCGCGCTCTCTTTTTTCTGGCCGTCGCCTTCCCCCGACCGCCGGCGCAGGCCGTCGGCGGTCGCGGCATGCATTGACGCGGTCGGCGAGGTGGGTCATAATTTATCGAATGATCAATAAGACGACGCCGGCGAGCCACGTACAGGGACGAGGCGCGTGCGGCGCAAGGGAGGGTCGCATGGCGAAAAATCCTGGGGCGGGACAGAAGCGGGCGCTTGTCATCGGCGGCTCCATGGCCGGCCTCTTCGCGGCGCTGCTGCTGCGCAAGGCCGGGTGGCAGGCGGAGATCTTCGAGCGGATCGGCTCGGAACTCGCGGGCCGCGGTGCGGGCATCGTTACCCACCAGGAATTGCTCGAGATCATGCAGAAATGCGGGGTCGACAGCGCCGCCGCCCGGGTCGGAGTTCCGGTCCATGGCCGCCGCGTCTTCTCCCGCGGCGGCGAGCTTGTCGCCGAGATGCCGCTGGAGCAGATCGTCACCTCGTGGGGACACCTGCACGGCCTGCTGCGCCGGGCGCTGCCGGACACCCATTTCCACCACGGCCGGGCCCTCGTGCGCGTCGAGGAGCGCGGCGAGCGGGTCGCCGCCCATTTCGCCGACGGCAGCGTGGAGGAGGGCGACCTCCTGGTGGGGGCGGACGGCATCTTCTCCACCGTGCGCGCCCAGTTCGCGCCGCAGGTGACGCCCTCCTACGTGGGCTACATCGCCTGGCGCGGCCTCGTCGATGAAGCGGCGCTCTCCGACAAGACCCGCGCGGACCTGTGCGATCATTTCCCGTTCTCCCTGCCGCCGGGGGAGCAGATGCTGGGCTATCCGGTGGCGGGCCTCGGCGAGGTCATGGAGCGCGGCCGGCGCCGCTTCAACTTCGTCTGGTACCGGCCGGCGGCCGCCGCCGGGGTGCTTCAGGACCTGCTGACCGATCGCGACGGCGTGCAGCACAGCCTCTCCATCCCGCCGGACAGGATCCGGCCCGAGGTGGTGGCGCGGATGCGGGCGGATGCGGCGGCGACGCTGGCGCCCCAGTTCGCCGAGGTGGTGGAGCGCACGCCCCAGCCCTTCATCCAGGTGATCCAGGATCTGGCCTCGCCGCACATGGTGCTGGGGCGGCGCACGGTGATCCTCGGCGACGCCGCCTTCGTGGCGCGGCCCCATGTGGGCATGGGCGTCACCAAGGCCGCCGGCGACGCCGAGATGCTGGTGGAGGCCCTTGGGCGCCACGGATCCGACATGGATGCCGCCCTGGCCGAGTTCGAGGCGGAACGGGTGGCATTCGGCGCCGCCGTGGTGCGCCGCGCGCAGCAGCTCGGCCTCTACATCGAGCCGCGCGAGCTCACCCAGGAAGAGCGCGCCCACGCCGAGTATCATCGGCAGCCTTCGGCGATCATGGCCGAGACCGCCGTCGCCACCGGCATCGCCGCCTAGCGCATTTTCGAGCAAGGCGGACGTCGGGGCGCATAAAGATGCGTTGAATCAATGCTCTAGCGGAACGAGCCCGCGAACGTGAGGAGGAGCCGTCAGATGGGCAAGCACATCATCACCAATTGGCCGGCCGCACCGGCCGCCTGGCCGGCGGCGCTGCAGGCGGAGCTCGTCGCGCGGAGCGGCGACGGGCGCGTGGGCAGCCGCCTGGTCTCGCAGACCGACCGCGTGCGGGTGTGGATGATCACCCTGGCGCCGGGCGAGCGGATCGCCTTCCACACCCACGTCCTCGACTATTTCTGGACCTGCACCACCGGCGGCGCCGCGCGCTCCCACTACAGCGATGGCCGCACGGTGGACGTGACCTACACGCCCGGCGAGACCCGGCACATGACCTTCGATGCCGGCGCGTTCATGATCCACGATCTGGAGAACACCGGTCCGGAGACGATTGTCTTCACCACCGTCGAATTCCTCGACAGCGCCAACGCCCCGCTGCCCCTGCCGGCGGACGTGCTGGAGGCGACGTCCGCGGCGGCGTGAGGCGACCGGTCCGCCCGGCAGCGAGGGCCGGCACGGTCCGCCACTTTCAGCGAGGGAACCACATGGGCGACGTGAAGATGGTGTCGGTCAACGGCGCGCACCTGGCCGTCCGCATCGATGGCGATGCGGACAAGCCATGGATGGTGCTGTCCAATTCGCTGGCCTGCACGCTGGAAAGCTGGCGCTTCCAGATGCCGCTCCTGACCCGCACGCACCGGGTGCTGCGCTACGACACCCGCGCCCATGGCGCAAGCTCGGCCCCCGCCGGGCCCTACAGCATGGACACGTTCGTCGACGACATGGTCGGGCTCATGGACCATTTCGGCATCGGTCGCGCCGACCTCATCGGCCTGTCCCTCGGCGGCATGACCGCCATCGGCCTCGCCATCCGCGCTCCCGAGCGGGTGGCCCGGCTGATCAGCATCGCCGCGCGCACGGATACCAATCCGGCCTTCCTCGAGAACTGGGACGTGCGCTGCGCGGCGGTGCGGGCGGCGGGCGGCATGTCGGGGGTGGCGGACTTCACCCTCGCCCGCTGGTTCACGCCGGCGTTCCACGCTGCGCATCCGGAGGTGGTGCGGGAGGCGAAGGAGATGATCCTCGGCTGCGACATGGACGGCTACATCGCCTGCGCCGACGCCCTCAGGGGCCTCGACTACAAGCGCCATCTCGGCGCCATCCGGGCGCCGGCCCTGTTCATCGCCGGGCGGGAGGACGGCGGCGCGCCGCCGGCGGAGATCCAGTCCATGGCGGCGCTCACGCCGGGCGCCCGTTTCGCCGTCATCGAGGCGGCCCACATCGTCCCGATGGAGAACCCCGGTGCGTTCAACGCGCAGGTGGAGTCCTTCCTCGCCGAGACCCCCGTCCCGGCCGGGGACGTCGCCTCCGGCTAAGGGCGGTCAGGAGCCGTCATCTGCCCCGGGGTGCCCACTTTCCCCGCCCGTCATGACAGTCCAAGGCCATTAGCCAGGATAATGCCGAACATCAGAAACAATCATTTTTCATGAGGTCGCCCGCCGGTACTCTTCCTTCAGACACGCGGGAGCGAGGAATGAAGCTCGGGTTCTTCACCATGCCGATCCATCCCCTCGACAAGGACTGGCGCCAGTCCCTCAAGGAGGATCGCGAAGCGTTCGTGCTGGCGGACGAGCTGGGCTTCACCGAGGGCTATTGCGGCGAGCACGCCACCGACCAGGCCGAGAACATCACCTCCTGCGCCATGTTCATGGCCTGGATCGCCTCGCACACGAAGAATATCCGCCTCGGCACCGGCACCATCAACATGCCCAACAGCCACCCCGCGGCGGTGGCGGGGCAGATCGCCATGCTCGACCATATGCTGGACGGCCGCTTCAACTTCGGCATCAGTCCCGGCGGCCTGCTCTCCGACGCGGAGGTGTTCGGCAATCTCGATGCCGACCGCAACGCCATGTTCGTGGAAGGCATCAACGCCGTGCTCGCCATCTGGGCGGGCGAGGTTCCCTACGACATCAAGGGCCGCTACTGGACCATCACCACCGAGCGCACGCAGATGCCGCAGATCGGCCAGGGCATCATGCCCCGCCCGCTGCAGCAGCCGCACCCGCCCATCGTGGTGACGGTGGTCGCGCCCTATTCCAAGGGCGTGATCGAGGCGGCGGCGCGGGGCTGGCTGCCCATCTCGGCCAACTTCCTGCTGCCGAAATGGGTGGCGACCCACTGGCCGAAATATGTGGAAGGCTGCGCCCGCGCCGGCCGTGCCGCCGATCCCGCCGACTGGCGCGTGGCCAAGAGCGTGTTCGTCGCCGACGATCTGGCCACCGCCCGCGCCTATGCCCTCGGCCCGCAGAGCCCGTACCGCTTCTATTACAGCCAGCTGCTCACCAAGATGAAGGCGAACAAGCGGGTCGAGCTGTTCAAGTCCGACCCGGCCATGTCCGATGACGACGTGACCCTCGACCGTGTGCTCGATGATCTGGTCATCTGGGGCACGCCGGACAAGGTGGCCGAGGATCTCCTCGCCTTCCAGGAGGTCACCGGGCCGTTCGGCACGCTGCTTTATGCCGGCAAGGACTGGGTGGACCGGGATCTCGCCCGTCGCTCCATGGTCCTGATCGCGGAGGAGGTGGTGCCGCGCATTGCCCGGGCCGGCGCCGCGCGCGCAGCGGAATAGGCGCCTCCACGAAACAAGGCGCATCGGGACGCACTGCATCGCCGTGCGCCGGTGCCGTGCGCGGACAACGGGCGGACGGGAGCCAAGGCATGCTCGAGGTGGGACTGGCGGGACTTGGCTGGTGGGGCGGCATGATGCTGGCGGCGCTGGCCGACAGCCCGCACGTGCGCATCGTCGCGGCCACAGATTTGGATCCGGGGAAAGCGGCGGTTGCCGCGCGTCATGGCGTGCCTTTCGTCCCGACCTTCCAGTCGCTGCTCGCCACCCCGGCCCTGGGTGGGGTCATCCTGTGCACGCCGCAGGATTTCCATGCGCACCAGATCATCGCCGCAGCGGCCGCCGGCAAGCATGTGTTCTGCGAGAAGCCGCTGTGCCTGACGCGGGCCGACGCGGAGCGGGCGGTGGCCGCCTGCGCCGCCCACGGGCGGGTGCTGGGGGTGGGCCACGAGCGCCGTTTCGAGCCGCCGGTGGTGGAACTGGCCGCCCGGATCGCGCGCGGGGACCTGGGAACCGTCTTGCAGATGGAAGGCAATTTCAGCCAGGACAAGTTCCTCGCTTTGCCGCCGGGCAACTGGCGCACCAGCCGCGGCAACCCGGCGGGACCGGCCACCGCCACCGGCGTCCACCTCATCGATCTCGCCACCGCCATCCTCGGGCCGGCGGAGCGGGTGCTGGCCAATCTCGGTACCCTTGCCACCACCTTCGAAAACGGCGACACGCTGGCCATGAGCATCCGCTTTGCGAGCGGCGCCACCGCGTTGCTGTCCGCCATCCTGGCGACGCCCTTCGACGGGCGGATCGCCGTCTATGGCAGCGAGGGCTGGGCGGAGGTGCGCGACAAGGCGCATCCGGAGCAATCGGAGGGCTGGACCGCCACCTACGTGCGGCGCGGCCGGCTGCGGGAGCAGATCGAATACCCTCCGGCCGTGGCGGTGCGGGCGAACGTGGAGGCCTTCGCCATTGCGGCGGCGGGCGGGGCGCCCTATCCGATCGCGACGGGACAGATGATCGAGACGGTGGCGGCGCTGGAAGCGGTGTTCGCCTCGGCGGCCACGGGCCAGCCGGCGCAGGTGCCGGGATAAGCCGCCGGCGGGCGCGGCTTAGCAGCAAGGAGCAGCGTTGTCCGAGACCTTGAGAGACATCCGCCTGTTCGTCGCGGCCTATGAGGAGCGCTCCTTCACCGCGGCGGCGATGCGCGAGCACGGCACCCAGTCGGGCGTCTCCCAGCATGTGCGCAAGCTGGAGGAGCGGTTCGGCGCGCGCCTGTTCTCCCGCGACAAGGGGCGCGTGACCCCGACGCCGGCGGGCGACGCCTATTACAGCCGCTGCGTGGAGATGCTGCGCCTGCATGCGGCCACGAGCCAGTGCATGAGCCAGTTCGGCAAGGGCGGGTCCGGCGACGTTTCCGTCGGCCTCATGCCGACCATGACGCGGATCATCCTCGCTCCCGCCATGCGCCGCTTCATCGAGGCCTTCCCGAACGTGTCGGTGCGGCTGGTGGAGGCGTTCAGCCCCACCCTCACCCAGAGCGTGCTCAGCGGCGAGCTGGACTTCGCCATCGTCCCCTCCATCCCCGGCCGGCCCGGGCTGAAGAGCTGGCCCTTCCTCACCACGCACGAGACACTGGTGAGCCGCTTCGCACCGGACCGGCACCTCAGGCCGGTGCGGATGGGCGCCCTCGGGCCGCTGAAACTGGTACTCCCGGGCATCGCCAATACGCGGCGGCGGCTCATCGAGACCTATGTCGCCTCCAACGGCGTGGCGATCGAGCGCATGCTCGAAATGGATTCTATGATGGGCACCCTGGACTTTGTGCGCGGCTCCGACTGGTGCACCGTCCTGCCCGCTTTGATGCTGGACGATGCCGAGGTGCCCGCCGCCTTCAGCGTGCAGCCCATCGTCGATCCGGTGCAGCCGCTGGACCTCGTGGTGATCGAGCCGTCGCGCAACGTGATCTCGCGGGCGGGGCAGGCCTTCCTGGAGCACCTGCGGGTGGAGGCGGAGCAGGTCAACGGGCGATGGGCGATGCGCTTCGCCGTAGAGGATGCGGCGGCCCGCCCCGCGGCAGGCTAAGCGCGGGGGCCGGCGGCCCTCAGGCGGACGGCGCGTTGCGCGCGAAGCCGCCGAACGCGTCGAGCAGGCGATCGCGCCAGGCGAACACCGGATCGTCCGAGGCCAGCAGTTCCTTCGGGCTGACGCAGCGCGCCCACATGAACATGCCGAAGACGCAATAGTCCGCATAGGCCGGCGCATCGCCCGCGAGGAACGGCTGCTGCTGCAGCGTGAGGCGCAGCGGGGCGAGGAGCGCCCGGAACGCCGCGATCTTCTGCTCGGGATCGACCGCGACCTCCTCAAGCGGCATGCCGAAGCGCTTTTCCCGCGAGGCGCGGAAGTAATCGCGATCCTTCTCGTGGAGGCGGTCGAAGATGTCGAGCACGATGATCCGCGCGATGGGCCCCACCAGCGTCGCATCGGCGAAGGCGTTGCAGAAGCGGGTGAGGGCAAGCCCCGCCGCGCCGCCGAACAAGGAGGGGCGCTGCGGATAGCGCTCCTCCAGGAACAGGGCGATGCGCCAGGAATCGTGGAGGCATTCCGAGCCGTCGATGAGCACCGGAACCAGCCCCTGGCCGGTGAAGGCGATCACGTCCTTGTCGGTGAAGCGCCACGGCACGCCTTCCGCTTCCAGGCCCTTGTGGGCGAGGGCCATGCGCGTCTTCCAGCAATGCGGGCTGAAGCGCAGGTCCGGGTCGGCGCCGGCCAGTTCATAGATGCGCAGCGGGCTGGTCTCGTTCACGGGGCAACTCCGGTCGGAAGAATCGGCGGGCGCCAGTATGGCCCGCCGGCGACTGCGGCGCATGGTGGGCGCGCGCCGCGGGAGCAAGGAAGGATTGCCGGCCGCCTCAGGCCTCGGCCGGCCGGGCGCCGGTCTGGCCAACGAGGCCCGCGGCGGCGATGCCGGCCAGCGCGCAGGCCTCGTCATTGTCCGACGTGTCGCCGGAAATACCGACCGCGCCGATGATGCCGGACGCATCGCGGACGAGCACCCCGCCCGCCACCGGCACCAGGCGGCCCTGGCTCGCCGCCGCCAGGGCATTGAAGAAGTGCGGCACCTTCGTCGCGCGCTCGCCGAGCTCGCGCGAGCCAATGCCCATGCCCAGGGCGCCCCACGCCTTTCCCGACGCGATCTCCACCCGCAGGATGCCGGAATTGTCCTCGCGCTGGAGAGCGACGAGGTGGCCGCCGGCGTCGAGTACGGCGACGGTGAGCGGCGCCAGCCGCAGCTCGTGGCCCCTGGCCAGCGCCGCCTCGATGATCGCGACAGCTGTCTTGAGCGAAAGTCCCATGGTCGGCTTCCTGATCTCACGGAGCGCTTCCCAGCGAAGGGGATACCCGTTCGCGTGAAGAATGCGCGTGGAACCAATGACCCGGATCGCTGTCGCGATTGAGTGAAGCGCGAAGGCGATCCGGGACGGTGAAGGCGGATCGCTCTCAGGTGCGGGGCCGGAAGGCCCAGGCGGTGGTGAGGGTGGCGCCGTCGCTGTCGCCGAGGCCGTTGCGGCTCGCCTCGTCATAGATGGCGAGGGTGCGGGTCGCCACCGGCAGCTCGGTGCCGATGGCCTCCGCCGCGGCGATCATGGTGCGCAGGTCCTTGCGGATCCCATCCACGGAGAAGCCCGCGGGCCCCGGATCCTCGCCCGCCAGCGCCTTGGCGATGACGTCGCGGCGCACCTTCAGCACGTTCATTCCGCCAGATGTCTCGGCGAAGAAGTCCACCGTCCATGCCGGATCGAGACCCAGGTGGCGGCACAGGGCATAGGCTTCGCCGAGGGTCTGGTAGTAGACGAGCAGCGGCAGGTTGATGGCGAGCTTGATGCTGGCGCCGGCCCCCACCGGTCCCACATGCTCCACCCGCCGGCACAGGTCGGCGAGAACGGGCCGCGCCCGCTCGAAATCGGCCTCCTCGCCGCCCGCCAGGCCGAGCAGATTGCCGGTGCGGGCGGGGCCCGTGGTACCGCCCACGGGGCATTCGATGAAGGCGCCGCCGGCGGCGCGAACCTGCTGCGCCAGGGCGATCGCCTCGTCCGGCAGCACGGTGCTCATCTCGATGAAGAGCGGCGCGTGCGGCAGGGGCGCGGAGATGAGGCCCTGCGGGCCGGTATAGACGTCTTTCAAGGCGGCGCCGTCGAGCAGGGAGGTGAGGATCACCTCGGCGTCGCGCGCGAGTTCCGCCGGGGAGGCCGCGACGGCCGCGCCCGCCTGCTGGAGCGGCCCGAGCTTATCGGGCGAGCGGTTCCAGACGGTGACCGAATGACCCTTCTCCAAGAGGCGCAGCGCCATGGCGCTGCCCATGCGTCCCAGACCTGCGAACCCGATTTTCATGAACGCCTCCCTGTGGGCCGATGTGAAACGACCCACATTTTTGCTCTTGCTAATGATCGAACGATCAATAACATGATCGTCGCATCCTGCAAGCTGTGCAGGCAGCAAAATAAGAAAGCCGGCAAGTAAAACGCCGGCACGACCAAGCGCCGAGGGAGGCACGCAATGGGCTTTATCGCACCCCGTCCCCAGGACGGGGACGCTGCCGCGCGGGACCGTCGGTCCCACGTCGAATTCCGCTCCGGCATGCGCATTCTCTGGGATGTCCCCATCCCCATGGACGACGGCGCCGTGGTGCGCGCCGATGTGTTCCTGCCGCAGGCGGAGGGGCGCTACCCGGTCTTGTTGACCTACGGTCCCTACGCCAAGGGCCTCGCCTTCCAGGACGGTTATCCAAGCGCTTGGGAGCGGATGGCGCAGAAGCATCCGGATGTGGCCGCGGCCTCCAGCAACCTGTTCCAGGCGTGGGAGGTGGTGGACCCGGAGAAATGGGTTCCGGAAGGTTATGCCTGCGTGCGCGTGGACAGCCGCGGCTGCGGCACCTCGCCCGGCTATGTCGACCCCTTCGGCCCGCGGGAGCAGAAGGATTTCTACGACTGCATCGAATGGGCGGGCGTGCAGGAGTGGAGCAGCGGCAAGGTCGGGCTGAACGGCATTTCCTATTTCGGCAGCAACCAGTGGCACGTGGCCAAGCACAAGCCGCCGCATCTTGCGGCTATGTGCATCTGGGAGGGATCCGCCGACTGGTTTCGCGACATGACGCACCACGGCGGCATCCTCTCCACCTTCTGGGCCAACTGGTACGACATGCAGGTGAAGACGGTGCAGTACGGCATCGGCGAGCGCGGACGCCGCAGCCGGGCCACCGGCCAGCTGGTGTGCGGCCCGGACCTGCTGAGCGAGGAGGACCTGGCGGCGAACCGGTGCGAGTTCGGCGCCGAGATCCGCAGCCACCCGCTCGACGACGACTACCACAAGGACCGCTCGCCGGTATGGGACGACATCGAGGTGCCGTTCCTCTCCGCCGCAAACTGGGGCGGGCAGGGGCTGCATCCGCGCGGCAACTTCGAGGGCTTCGTGCGTGCCGCCTCCAGGGACAAGTGGCTGGAAGTGCACGGCATCGAGCACTGGACGCATTTCTACACGGACTATGGCCGCAAGCTGCAGCTGCGCTTCTTCGACCACTTCCTCAAGGGCGAGGACAATGGCTGGGACCGCGAGCCGCGAGTGCTCCTCCAGGTGCGCCATCCCGGCGAGCGCTTCGTCGCGCGGGCGGAGAATGAATGGCCGCTCGCCCGAACCCAGTGGACCAGGCTCAACCTTCATCCGCGCACCGGCCGGCTCGCCCCCGAGCCCGTGGCCAATGTGACCGAGCTATCCTTCGACGCGATGGGGGAGGGCGTGACCTTCATCTCGCCGCCCATGGAAAAGGAGACGGAGATCACCGGACCCATGGCTGCCAGGATCGTCGTCTCGTCCTCGACGACCGATGCGGACCTGTTCCTGGTGTTCCGCGTGTTCTCCGCCGACCTGAAGGAGGTGGTGTTCCAGGGTGCCATCGATCCGCACACGCCGGTGGCGCAGGGCTGGCTGAGGGCCTCGCACCGCAAGCTCGATCCTGCCTTGTCCCAGCCCTACCGTCCCTATCACACCCACGACGAGCGCCAGCCGCTGACGCCCGGGGAGCCGGTGCAGCTGGACATCGAGATCTGGCCCACCTGCATCGTCGTGCCGAAGGGCTACCGCATCGCCCTCACCGTGCGCGGCAAGGACTACGAATATCCCGGCGGCTCGGGCGGACGACTGTCGAACTTCAAGAACGAGATGACCGGCTGCGGGCCGTTCCTCCACGACGATCCGATCGACCGGCCGATGGAGATCTACGGCGGTACGACGACGCTGCATTTCGCCCCCGACACGGACTCCTACCTGCTGCTGCCGATCATTCCGTAAGGGCGGCGGCGGTCCCCTCCGAGGGGGGCCGCCAGGCGGTGGGTGGAGGCGCCCGGCCGGGGTACGCAACCATTTGAATTCAATGCGAAATCCGCCCGTCACCAAAGGTGCGGGCGGACCCCGGGGAGGTGCGTCCCCGGCGCCGTGGATGACTCGGCAAGGCGGGATCAATTGTGCCTTGACACCTGTCTTTTTCTCGCCTGTGATATCTCACGAAGAGAGAAAAATAACGATGCTGGCACGCCATACGATCTACGAAACCGTGCGCAACGACATCATGCGTTGTGTCATCATGCCGGGGGCGGAGATCCGTGAGGCCGACCTCGCACAACGGTTTGGGGTGAGCAAGTCGCCGGTGCGGGATGCCCTGCAGCGGCTCGAGAACGAGGGCTTGGTCGAGATCGAGGCCCGACGCGGCCACAAGGTCCGTGCCATATCAGTACGTGACGCCAATGACCTGCTGGAGCTTCGTCAGATTCTCGAAGAGGCATGCGTCAGGAAAGTGGCGCGGGTGGCGAGCGACGCGGACCTCGCGGGCCTCGACCGGTTTCGCGTCGTCGATACGACATCGGCAGAGGCCTTTGCGCACTACAATCACGCGTTTCACCATCATCTGGCCGTGCTTTCGCAAAACCAGAGGATCGCCGACGAAACCATGCGTGCCATGGATTTTTACGCGCGGCTTGTCCTCATAAGCTTGTCGGCCATCGCCGATCGTGGTTTCGACGAGCCGTTGAACGACCATGTCGAGGTGATCGAGGCGCTGCAGGCGCGCAACGGAAATGCAGCCGCGCGGGTGGTGCGCCGGCATGTCGGCAAGTCGCGCGCGCAGATCATGCGGGCGCTGGGGGCCCGTCCCATCGTCGGCTGACGCTGAACGTCAGAACAAATTCCGTAACAATGCCGCGGCAGGAGCATCCGGGCGAAATCGCATCAATAAATCGCTCCATACAAAAGAAAAACACAGTTCCAGGGAACGACAAGGAGACACCATGTTGGTCGATCGCAGAACCCTCATCAAAGGGGTGGGAGCGGGCGTCGGCGCAGCCGTGCTCGGAGCGCCGGCGGTCCGCGCGCAATCAAAGCCCCTCCGGATCGGATTCATGACCGTGAAGACCGGCCCGCTGGCCTCGGGCGGCATCCAGATGGAGCAGGGGCTGGTCCTCTACCTGAAGGAGCACAATAACATGCTCGCCGGCGTGCCGGTGGAGCTGTTCACGGTGGACACCGGCGGCGCCCCGGCCGTGGCCCGCACCAAGCTCCAGGAGCTGGTGGAGCTCAACAAGATCGACTGCATGATCGGTCCGCTCTCCACCCAGGAGGCGCTGGCCATCGACGACACCATCCGCGAGACCAAGATCCCCACCGTCTTCGTCGCCGCGGCCGACGACCTCACCCAGCGGCGCGTCAATCCGTGGGTGATCCGCGTCACCTCCACCTCGTCGCAGTGCGCGCACGTGATGGGCGACTACGCGGCCAGGGACCTGAAGTACAAGCGCGCCGCCACCATCGCCGACGACATCGCCTATGGCCACGAGATGAATGCCGGCTTCCAGCGGGTGTTCGAGGAGGAAGGCGGCAAGGTGGTGCAGAAGCTGTGGCCGCCTTTGGCCGTGCCGGACTACGGCACCTACATCGCCCAGCTCAATCCCAAGCTCGACGGCCTGTTCTGCGGCTTTGCTGGGTCCAACGGCTTTCGCTTCTTCCGCCAGTTCTACGAATACGGGCTGAAGGACAAGCTACCGCTGCTCGGCGGCATGACCGCATTCGACGAATCCCTGCTGCCCCGCATGGGTGATGATGCGATCGGTCTGCTTTCGGTTTGCTGGTATTCGGCGACGATCGACAATCCGCAGAACAAGAAATTCGTGGCCGCCATGCAGCGGGACTATAAGGTGGACCCCGGCTTCTATGCCGCCGCCACCTACACGGCCGCCGCCGTGCTGGAAGCGAGCGTGAAGGCGCTCGGCGCGCGCGTCGGCGACAAGGAGGCCCTGCGCGATTCCCTGCACGCCATCAAGGTGGAGGACACCTGCCGAGGGCCGGTGAGCCTCGACAAGAATGGCAACGTGGTCGGCAATGTCTACGTACGCCGGGTGGAGAAGGAGAACGGGCGGTTCGTCAACAAGGTCATCAAGACCTACGAGAATATCGGCCAGTTCTGGACGTACGACCCCGATGCTTTCATCAAGAGTCCGGTCTATTCTCGCGATTTTCCGGCCGCAAAGAACCTGGAGAACTAGAGTGAGGCCCGATCAGTTTTCGGTGAAGGCTGATCGGGGCGTGATCTGGGGCCCCGTGGCGGGGCGTTCGCAGGGTCCTGCGTCGCTGGCGCTCCCTCATGGTCGGGCGCGCCCCTGAAGTCGACGGCTGGCGACTTCATTCCCTGAAACGGACCCCGCCAACATGCGGGGTCCGGCGGTCCGTGCGGGGGCCGCGAAGGGCTTTCGCGCGGTGTCGCCCGTCTCTGCTGCGCCGGGCGCCGCAGCGGCATGGGACGCATCTCGTCCCGCCGCGCCCGCATCGCGGATAGCGGCGGTCACGAATTCTTTGCCTCCAGAGGAAGACCGGATGCAATTCTGGCTCATTCAAACCCTCAACAGTATTGCCTTCGCCGGCCTGCTGTTCCTGCTGTCGGCCGGATTCTCGCTGATCTTCGGCCTGATGCGCATGCCAAACCTCGCGCACGGCGCCTTCTTCATGCTGGGGGCCTATTTCGGCGCCAGCTTCATGAGCTTCGGGATCAACTTCTGGGCCGCGGCGCTTCTGGCCGGCCTGGCGGTGGGCGTGCTCGGCGTGCTGCTGGAGCGCCTGCTGCTGCGGCGGCTCGCCGGCAACACCCAGGGCCAGGTGCTGGTGACGCTGGGCGTCTCGTTCATCATCGCCGATGTCTGCCTCGTGGTGTGGACCGGCGATCCAGTCCCGGTGCCGGCGCCGGCCTGGCTGCGGCCGCCGCTGCTGCTCATGGGCTTTGCCTTCCCCACCTACCGGCTGGTGGTGCTGGTGGTGGCCATCGTGGCGGCGGTGCTGCTCTATCTGCTGCTCGAGCGCACCCGCCTCGGCGCCATGATCCGCGCCGGCGTGGACGACATGGAGATGGCGCGCGGCGTCGGCATCCGCGTCTCGCTGCTGTTCATGCTGGTGTTCATGCTGGGCGCCGCGCTCGCCGGCCTCGGCGGCACCATCGGCGGGCCGATCATGCAGGCTTATCCGGGGCTCGATGCGGACATGCTGCCGCTGGCGCTGGTGGTGGTGATTCTCGGCGGCGTCGGCAGCCTGCCGGGCGCCTTCGTCGGCAGTCTGGTGGTGGGCTTCATCTACAATTTCGGCACGGCGCTGTTCCCGGATTTCGCCTACGTCATCCTCTTCCTCCCCATGGTGGCGGCGCTCGTGCTGATGCCCGAGGGTCTTTTCGCGGGAGCACGCCAATGAGCCGGACCGGTCTTGCCTTCCTGCTCGGCCTCGGCGCGGCGGCGCTGGTGCCGTTCGTGCTGAACGATTTCTTCACCAACCTTGCGAGCCAGATCATCTGCTATGCCCTGTTCGCGGTCAGCCTGAACCTCATCGTCGGCTTCGGCGGCATGACCTCGCTGGGCCACGCGGCCTATTTCGGCATCGCCGCCTACGCGGTGACCTGGTGCGTCACGGTGGCGGGCATGGGTCAGCTCTCCGCCGCCATCTGCGCGCTGGCGCTGGCCACGGCGACGGCGGCGGTGTTCGGCGTTCTCGCGCTCAGGGCGAGCGGCCTGTCCTTCCTCATGATCACGCTGGCCCTTGGCCAGATCGTGTGGGGCGTTGCCTACCGGTGGGTCGGGCTGACCCAGGGCGAGACGGGCATGCGCTTTCCGGCGCGGCCGCAGCCCCTTGGCTTCAACATCGAGGGTGCGCGCGGCTTCTATTTCTTCTCGCTCATCATCTTCGCCGTGTCGCTCTACTTTGTCTGGCGGGTGGTGAATTCGCCCTTCGGCGCCGCCTTGCGGGGGTCGAAGGAGCAGCCCCGGCGCATGCGGATGCTCGGCCACAATGTGTGGATGATCCGCTGGGTCGCCTTCATCATGTCCGGCTTCTGGGCGGCGGTGGCGGGGCTGCTGTTCGTCTATTTCCAGAAGTTCGTGAGCCCCTACGTGGTCTCGCTCCAGCAGTCGGCCGAGGTGCTGCTGATGTCCATCCTCGGCGGCGCCTCCACGCTGGCGGGGCCGGTGGTGGGCGCGGTGGTGGTGACGCTGGTCAAGAACGTGGCCTCCACCTACGTGGAGCGCTGGAACGCGCTCCTCGGCCTCATCTTCATCGTGGCGGTGGTGTTCATGCCGAACGGGCTGGTGCCGGGCTTCCAGGCGCTCTGGAGCCGGATGCTGAGGCCGCGCGCGGCAAAATCCGCCGGAACGCCCGGCCAGGGCCAGACCCCCTCCGCGGAGCATGCGTCATGAACGCCGCCGCCCTTGAAATCAGTGGCCTGACGAAGCGCTTCGGCGGCCTGGTGGTGACCCGCGACGTGTCCATGCGCATCGCCCCCGGCGAGCGGCGGCTCATCATCGGGCCCAACGGGGCGGGCAAGACCACCCTGTTCAACCAGATCACCGGCGACCTGCAGCCCAATTCCGGCTGCATCCGCATGTTCGGTGAGGACATCACCAAGCTGAAGACCCGCCACCGGGTGGCGCGCGGCCTGGCGCGGACCTACCAGATCCTGACCCTGTTTCCGCAGGAGACGCTGCTGCACAACGTGGTGCTGTCGCTCCTCGGGCTAAGGCTGGAGCGCTGGGACCCGTGGCGGATCCTCGCCAACCGGTCGGACCTGTTCGATCTCGCCCAGGACTCGCTGCAGCAGGTGGGGCTGGGCGCGTCCGGCCGGCGGCGGGTGGCGGAGACGTCCTACGGCGAGCGCCGGCGGCTGGAGCTGGCCATGGCGCTGGCCCAGAAGCCGAAGGTGCTGCTTCTGGACGAGCCGCTCGCCGGCCTGTCGCCGGAAGAGCGCAACGGGGTGAGCGAGCTGTTCGCCGCCATTCCGCGCGACGTCACCATCATCATGATCGAGCACGACATGGACGTCGCCCTTGCCTTCGCCGAGCAGATCACCGTGCTCCATTTCGGGCAGGTGATCGTCGAGGGGACAAGGTCCGAGGTGGTGTCCGATCCGCGCACGCGGGAGATCTATCTTGGCGAATGAGATCCTCGAGCTCAGCAACATCGATGCCTATTACGGCGAAAGCCATGTGCTGCACGGCCTGAGCTTTTCCCTGGGGGAGGGGCGGCTCCTCGGGCTGCTCGGGCGCAACGGCGCGGGCAAGAGCACCTGCATGAGCACGGTGGTGGGCTTCCTGCCGCCCAAGCGCGGCACGGTGGTGCTCGCCGGCGAGCGGGTGAGCGGCTGGGCGCCGGAGAACATTTCGCGGCGCGGCATCAGCCTCGTGCCGCAGGGCCGGCGCATCTTCCGCAGCCTTACCGTGAAGGAAAACCTCCAGGTGGCCGAGCGGCTCCCGTCCCATGGCGGGCGATCGCCGGTGTGGTCGCTGGCGCGGGTGTTCGAGATCTTTCCCCGGCTGAAGGAGCGGCAGGGCCAGTTCGCCGGATCGCTCTCGGGGGGCGAGCAGCAGATGCTGGCCATCGGCCGGGCCCTCATGAGCAACCCGCGCGTGCTGCTCATGGACGAGCCTTCCGAGGGCCTCGCGCCGCAGATCGTCGCCGACGTGGGGCGCACCATCGCCCTGCTGAAGGGCGAGGGGCTGTCCATCATCCTGGTGGAGCAGAACATCAAAATGACCCTGAACCTCGCGGACGAGGTGGTGATCATCAACACCGGACGCGTGGCGTTCTGCGGTTCCGCCGCACAGGCGGCCGCCGATCAAGAGCTCATCTCCCGGCATCTCGGCGTGTTCTGAGAGCCATAGTGCAGGACAAAGCAAGATGAATGTTGTCTGGAACCGTTTCGGACCCACCGCCGCGCGCGTCCATGTCGAAGGCGAGCGCATCGCCCGACCGGCCACCGTGACCTTCGACATCCATTCCCACGTGGCGGTGCCGGAGGCGGCGAAGCTTGCCGGTCCGCACGTGGACCTCTCCACCATCCCGCTGGCGCATTTCGCCACCGAGGACACCAAAGCCCTGAACGTGCAGCAGGACCGCGACCGGACCTCGCGCATGACCGGCTACGACGACCGGCTCAAGGACCTCGACGAGGCCGGCATCGACATGCAGCTGGTGATGCCGCCGCCGCCGCAGTGCTACTACACCATCCCCGTCGACATCGCCGCCAAGGCCTCGCGCATGGTCAATGAGGGGCTCGCGGAATACGTGGCGCGCCGCCCCGACCGCTTCCGCGCATTCGGCACCGTGCCGCTGCAGGACGGCGAGGCGGCGGCGGACGAGCTGGAATACATGGTCAAGCAGCTCGGCTTCAAGGGCGTGCAGGTGCTCACCAATGTGGCCGGGCGGGAATTGTCCGATCCCGCGTTCGCGCCGTTCTGGGCCAGGGCGGAGGCGCTCGGGGCGGTGGTGGTGCTGCACCCCAACGGCTTCACCCAGGCAGAGCGGCTGAAGCGCTTCTACTTCAACAACGTCATCGGCAATCCGCTGGAGACCACCATCGCCCTGCACTACCTCATCTTCGACGGGGTGATGGAACGCCATCCGAACCTGAAGATCCTTTCGGTCCACGGCGGCGGCTACGTGGCGGCCTATGCGGCGCGCATGGACCACGCGTGGGGCGCCCGCTCCGACGCGCGGGGCAAGCTGCTGCTGGCGCCCACCACCTATCTCAAGCGCATGTATTTCGACACGGTGGTGTTCTCCACCGGCCAGCTGGAGGCGCTGGTGAAGCTGGTGGGCGCCGACCATGTGCTGATGGGCACGGACTATCCCTACGACATGGCGGAGAGCGATCCCGTCGGCCACGTGATGGGCGCCGGTTTCGACGATGCCGCCAGGGCCGCCATCTGCGGCGGCAATGCCAAGGCGCTGCTGGGCCTGTGAGAATGCTGCCCCGCACGCTGGGAGGACAAGGCCCATGACGCTTCGCATGTACGGCTTCTGGCGCTCCATCGCCTCGTTCCGCCTGCGCGTGGCGCTGAACCTGAAGGGGCTCGCCTTTGAGGAGGAGAGCGTGGACATCCTGCACGGCAGCCAGTTCACCGCTGCCTACGACAAGGTGAATCCGGCCCATTCGGTGCCTTCGCTGGTGGAGGAGGACGGGCACGTCCTCCTCCAGTCGCTCGCCATCCTCGAATATCTAGAGGAGACCCGCCCGCGGCCGCCGCTCCTGCCGGCCGCTCCGCGCGAGCGGGCCTATGCCCGGGCGCTGGCGCTCGCCACCGTGGCCGATACCCATCCGCTCATGGTGCCGCGTGTGCGCAGCCACCTCGCCGCCGCCTTCGGTGCCGACGAGGCGGCGGTCAATGCCTGGGTGCGGCACTGGGTGGGGGAGGGGATGGGCGCCTACGAGCGCCTTTTGTCCCGGCGCCCGCCCGCGCCCTTCGCCCTCGGCGCGGCGCCGGGCATCGCCGACATCTGCATCGCCGGCCACGCCATGAGCGCCCAGCTGTTCGCCATGGATCTGGAGCCCTATCCCGTCTTCAAGACACTGACCGAACGCTGCTTCGCGCTGCCCGCCTTCGCCTCGGCCCGCCCGCCGGGTGCGCGCTGATCCGGGGCGACCAGGGAAGGGGACGACCAGATGATCGTCCCCGGCCGCGTCATTCCTCCAGCAGAGCGGCCATGATGCGCGCGCGCGTCAGCGGCAGATGCCGCAGCCGCACGCCGAGGGCGCCGGCCACCGCATTGCCGATGGCGGCGATCACCGGCCCCTGGGACACCTCGCCGATGCCGAGGGGCGGGTCCTCGGGCGTGCCGAGGATGCGGGTCTCGATCTCCGGAACCTCGGAAAAGCGCAGGATGGGATAGGTTTCCCACTGGTCCGAGGCGACCCTGCCGTCGGCGAACCGCACCTGCTCCTTCAGCGCCCAGCTGGTGGCCTGGATGACGCCGCCCTCGATCTGGTTGCGCGCGCCGTCGGGATTGATGACGCGCCCGGCATCCACGGCGCACCACACGCGCGAGACGCGGACCTCCTCGTCCACCTTGAGTTCCACCACGGTGGCGAGGTAGGCGGCGAAGTTCTTGTAGCGGCTGAAGGCGAAGCCGCGGGCGGTGCCGTCCGGCATCACCGCCCCCCAGCCCGACATGTCCGCCGCCGCGGCGATGACCGCGCGCGCCCGCGGGTCGCTCATCAGCGACAGCCGATAGGCGACGGGGTCCATGCCGGCCGCCTCCGCCAGCTCATCCATGAAGCACTCGATGGCGAAGACGTTGGTGACCGCGCCGAGCCCGCGCATGGACGAGGTGCGCACTGCGTTTTCGGCGACGAAATGGTGCGCGATGGTCTGCGGAAAATCGTAGAGCGAGAAGCCGTTGCGCGTCGCGCCGCCGCCGGCCGCCTCGCTGAGGTCGACGGGCGGCGGGTCCTGCGGCGGGTCTTCCAGCGCCTGCGCGCCGAGCAGGTTGACCGCGCCGTTGATGCCCGGCCGGGCGGCATGGGTGGGGCTCCAGATCTCCTGCGTCCAGGCGAGGGGGCGGCCCTGGGCGTCGAGGTCGGTGGACACCTTCACCAGCATCGCCGCGCCGAAGGGGGCGACGCCCAGCTCGTCCTCGCGGGTCCACAGCACCCGCACGGTCTGCCCCGGCCGGGCCATCGCCGCGAAGGCGGCGTCGAAGGCGGCGTCGTCGGCGCCGTTGTGGCCGTAGCAGCCCGCCCCCTGGTGGTGAATGACGTGGACGGAATCCGGCGCCAGCTTCAGGGCGCAGGCGATGGCGCCGCGCAGGAGAAAGACGCCCTGCGAATGGGTCCAGACGGTGAGCGTGCCATGCTCGAAGCGGGCGAGGCCGCAGGACGGAGCGATGGAGGCGTGGGCGATATAGGGCTTGGAATAGGTGGCCTCCAGCCGGTGGCTCGCCGCCTCCCCGCCTGCCTCCCCTTGCCGGATGATCCGCACCGGAGCAAGCGGCCGCGCAAGCAGGCTCGATGCCTCCGAATCCGCCGCGTCCAGCGTCACGCCGCCCTCCCAGCGCGCCCGCTCGCGCAGGCGCTCGAAGGCGGCGGCCACCTGCCATTCGCGCTCCCCGATCACCGCGACGAGGTCGCCCGACCGCACCAGCGCGACCGCGTCGCCGCCAGCCCGGAGGGCGCCGGCCGCGTCGAGGGCGGCAAGCCGGGCGCCCACGCGCGGACGGTGCAGCACGCGGGCGTGCAGCAGGCCGGGAAAGTCGAGGTCCTGGATGAAGGGAGCGCCGCCGAGCTTCTCCGGCAGGTCGCGGCGCGGCACGTCCGTGCCGACGATGCGCAAGGCGGCGGCGGGCTTGGCTGGCGCGGTGCCGCTGGCCGGTCGCGCGAGGTCCACCGACCCGGCGAGCATCCAGTAGTCGAGGCCGGTCGGCGCATCGTCGCGCAGGATCGTGCCGTCTGTGACGGACAAGGCGCGCACCGGGCAGCCGAGCCGCGCGGCCGCCGCCTCCAGCATCAGCGCCCGCACCTCGGCGCAGACGAGGCGGATGGCGCCGCCGGACAATTCCACCGAGCGGCTGCCGGCCGTATAGCCCTCGTTCGGCGCCGCGACGGTGTCGCCGGACGTGAGCAGGATGCGCGCGATGGCCACGTCCAGCTCCTCGGCGGCGATCTGGACGAGGGCGGTGAGCAGGCCCTGTCCGAGTTCCACCTTTCCGGTGCGCAGGGCCACCTGGCCGCCGGGCAGGATGCCGACCCACTGGTCGATACGCGGATTGTCGGCGAGGCTCTGGGGCAGCGTGTTGGGAATCATGCCGCCACCTCGTTCCGCAGGAGGCTGGCAGCGCGCTCCACCGCCCGCACCATGCGCCCCTGGGCGCCGCAGCGGCACAGATGCGGCTCCAGCGCGGCGATGATCTCGGCGCGCGAGGGCGCCGTGTTGTGGTCGAGCAGCGCCTTTGCCGACAACACGATGCCGGACAGGCAATAGCCGCATTGGCCGGCCTGCTCGTCGAGGAACGCCTGGCGGAGCGGATGCGCGCCGTCGGCGATGGCCTCCGCGGTCTCGATGCTGCGGCCAGCCGCGTCGCCCACCGGCAGCGTGCAGGAATAGGCCGGCTTGCCGTCGACGAGCACCATGCATGCGCCGCACTGCTCCTCGCCGCAGCCGAAGCGGGTCGCCTTCAGGTCGAATTCGTTGCGCAGCACGTGGATCAGCGGAACGCTGTCGTCGATGGTGACGCGCCGCTCGATCCCGTTCACCCGAAACGCAAGTTCACTGGCCATGACGCCTCCATGGAGCCGCAGGATAATCCAACGCCGGACCGGCGCGGCGATGCGCCGGGGCAAGAACGCGCCAGGCAAGAACGCGCCGGGCAAGAGCTCGCTGGATAAACGGGGATGGGCCACGCCATATCGTTGCCTCCGCCGATGATCTGCGCTGTCACGCCTGCATGCTCGACCGCGCCCTTGTGGACGAACCGCCTCGGCGAGGAAAGAAGGAACGTCGGCAAGCCGGTGAAACGATGGACAAGGGCGTCGGCCAATTCCGCGGACCCGCTTGCCGGGCGGGCGGGGCCCCAGGCATCGAAAGGGTTGTTTATCAGTCGATAATCCTTGCTATTGAGCAGCTTGTCAATTATCCAATGACGGCAGGTTCCGCCGGACCTTGCCCTGCAGGCCGGCGCCGAACGGTCCCTCGCCTCAGGCGGGGGGAGCGATTGACCGGTGCGGCTGGTCCAAGCTCGCCGGACCCTGCTCGAGGGATACGGCCACGGCGTGTTCCGCGACCTGAAAAGCCATCAACATGCACCGGCGGTTCCGGCCCGAAGCGGTTCGGCCGGCCCGGCCGGGTCGGAGGAAACAGCATGAGCACACCTGAGCGCCCGCGCGTGGGCATCGTCGGCCTCGGCATCATGGGTTCCGCCTATGCGCGCAACCTGCGGGAGGGCGGCTTCGACGTCGTCGGCTTCGACGTGGCGCCGGCGGCGCAGGCGGCCCTGGCGGCGATGGGCGGCACGGTTGCCGCCTCGCCCGGGGACGTGGCGGCGCAGGCCGACGTGATCCTCATCGCCCTCGCCTCCGTGGACGCGCTGAAGGCCGTATGCGGCGGGCCGGAGGGCCTGGTGCACACCATCCGCCCCGGCGTTCCGGTGGTGGAGATGAGCACCTTCCCGCTCTATGCCAAGGACTATTGCCGGGACCTGTTCGAGGCGAAGGGCAATCCGGTGCTGGATTGCCCGGTGAGCGGCACCGGCGCGCAGGCGGCGGTGCGCGACCTCGTGCTCTACGCGTCCGGCGAGGAGGCGGTGGTCGAGCGGCTGCGTCCCATGTTCGACGGCTTCGCCCGCTCGACGCGCTATGTGGGGCCGTTCGGCTCCGGCACGAAGCTGAAGTTCGTCGCCAACCTCCTCGTGACCATCCACAACCTCTCCACCGCCGAGGCGGTGCTCATGGCGCATCGCTCGGGCCTCGACCTGAAGATGATGTTTGAGGCCATCCGCGACGGCGCCGGCAATTCCCGCATGTTCGAGGTGCGCGCGCCGATGATGTTCGAGGAATGCTACCAGCCGGCGGGCATGAAGTTCGAGGTCTACATGAAGGATCTCGACCTCATCAGCGACTTCGCCCGCGACATGCGGGTGCCGACGCCGCTCCTGGCGGCGAGCATTCCCTTCTACGTGGCAGCGCTTGGCGCCGGGCGGCACGCCGACGACACGGCGGGCCTCTATTCGGTGCTCAAGGAGATGAGCGCGCCGCGCGGCGAATAAACGGCGGTCGGGTCCGCCTCGCCGGCGCGGTGCGGACCCCTCCGGCGCCGGCCTTCGTCGAGGGAGCAGGCGGGCTCAGGCGGGGCCCGTCTTGCGCGGGGAGCGCGTGCGCGGCTTCGCCGGCGGCGGGGCAACGGCCCGGGCCTCGCACCGCCGCTGGGCCAAGATCTCCGCATAGCCGCCAAAGAACAGGTCCAGCGCGCAGGAAATCATCTCGTTCTTCGGCAGGAACGTGCGGGCGTGATAGATGTACTTGCGCACGCCGTAATAGAAGATGCCGCTCTGCAGGTTCCAGGCGATTTCCAGATCGCGGTTGCCGATCGTCTCCGGCGGTTCCAGGCCCTGCTCCACGTGAAATTCGCGGATGATGCGCGACAGCAGTCGCTCCTCGACCAGCGTGATGTAGCGCTCGTTGATGTGTTCGCCCTTCAGGCCCGCGAAGAAATAGATCCGGATCCACAATGGGGTCAGGATGGTGTCGGTATAGGCCTCGTAGAAGTCCTGCAGGCGCGCGCGCAGGGGCCGGCTGCGGTCGGTGAGCAGCGCGTCCCAGCTCGGCTTCCACTGGTCGAGGAAGACGACCTTGTAGATCTCCTGGATCAGCGCGTCCTTGTTGGGAAAGTAGCGGTAGAGCAAAGGCTGGGTGGTGCCGAGATGGCGGGCGAGGTCACGCGTCCCGCCGCCGAACCCCACCTTGGAGAAGTATTCGATGGATTTCGTCAGGATCTCCTGCCGGCGGTCCTCCGCCGAAAGGCGGCGCTTCGGTGCCGGCGCGTCGCGCTCGCCCCGCGCTTCCTGGCCCCGCTGCTCCGGCTTCGCCTTGCGCCGCCCCGCTGCCCGCTCCATGTCGCATCACCTTCTGCCACCAGGCTCCGGAACGCAGCCCGCCCGGAGCGATCGACCCCCGTTTCGCACCAGGCGGTGAATCGCCGCCATCTTACCGGACGAGAGCGGATTTACCCTTTCGACGGAAAGCCGCAGCCATTCCACGAAAAAGCGTCCCGCGCGTGCCCCGGCGGGTGGCGCTGGCGGAACGCCGCGACCGGCCGCGAAACCGGCCCTTTTTGCCCCCGTCCGAGCCGGTCGGCGAGGGTTGCGCCCCTGCCTGTTTCTGCTAATTATCGATCGATAATGAGACCGGAGGAAATCATGCAGGTCAACCGTGCCGCCATTCTCGAAGCGGCGGAAAAGCTCTCCAACTGGGGGCGGTGGGGCAAGGACGACCAGATCGGCACCCTCAACAACGTCTCCCCCGAGGACGTGATCGCCGCCGGCCGGCTGATCCGCAAGGGCAAGGTGTTCTCGCTCGGCCTGTCGCTGAAGGAGCCGATCCAGTCGGGGCTGTTCGGCGGCCGGTGGAACCCCATCCACACCATGCTCGCCACGGGCACCGATGCCGTCGCCGGCAACCAGGACACGCCCTATCCGTACCTGCGCTACGCCGACGACGCCATCAACATGCCCTGCCAGGCGTCCACCCAGTGGGACGCGCTGTGCCACATCTTCCTCGGCGACAAGATGTACAACGGCTACGACGCAAACCTCGTGGACGCCCGTGGCGCGAAAAAGCTCGGCATCGAGCACGTGCGCGACAAGATGGTCGGCCGGGGCGTGCTGCTGGACGTGGCGCGCTTCAAGGGTGTCGCCTCTCTCGATGACGGCTATGCCATCACCATCGCCGACCTCAAGGACACAGCCAAGGCGCAGGGCGTGGAGATCCGCAAGGGCGACTTCGTCATCGTGCGCACCGGCCACCAGGAGCGCTGCCTCGCGAACAAGGACTGGAGCGGCTATGCGGGCGGCGCCGCCCCGGGCTTCGCCTTCGAGACCTGCTACTGGATCCGCGAGACGGACATCGCCGCCATCTGCTCGGACACCTGGGGCTGCGAGGTGCGGCCCAACGAGACCGATGAGGCCAACCAGCCGTGGCATTGGGTGGTCATCCCCGCCATCGGCATCTCCATGGGGGAGATCTTCTACCTGAAGGAGCTCGCGGAGGACTGCGCGGCCGACAAGGTGTACGAATTCTTCTTCACCGCGCCGCCCCTGCACCTGCCCGGCGGCGCCGGCTCCCCCATCAATCCCCAGGCGGTGAAGTGAGGCGTCAGACCATGGCACGCTTTCTCAAGACCAGCCGCGACGCCGCCGCCCGCGCCGAGGACCTTCACAAGGTCCGTGTCACGGTTGAAGGCATCCTCGCCGACATCGAGGCACGGGGCGATGCCGCCGTGCGCGAGTTGTCGGTGAAGTTCGACGGCTGGGACCGCGACGACTACCGGCTCTCCGAGCAGGAGATCGAGGCCTGCCTGTCGAAGCTGACGAGACGCGACCTCGACGACATCCGCTTCGCCCAGGAGCAGGTGCGCAACTTCGCCCGGCACCAGAAGGACGCGCTGAAGGACATCGAGGTGGAGACGCTGCCCGGCGTGGTGCTCGGGCACAAGAACATCCCCGTGAACTCGGTGGGCTGCTACGTGCCCGGCGGCAAGTATCCGCTGCTGGCGTCGGCCCACATGTCGGTGATCACCGCCAAGGTGGCGGGGGTGAAGCGCATCGTCACCTGCGCGCCGCCCTATCACGGCGAGCCGGCGCCGGCCATCGTCGCCGCCCAGCACCTGGCGGGGGCGGATGCCATCTACTGCCTCGGCGGCATCCAGGCGGTGGGCGCAATGGCGCTGGGCACGCAGAGCATGGAGCCGGTGGACATGCTGGTGGGCCCGGGCAACGCCTTCGTGGCCGAGGCCAAGCGCCAGCTCTACGGCCGCGTGGGCATCGACCTGTTCGCCGGCCCCACCGAGACGCTGGTGATCGCCGACGAGAGCGTGGATGCCGAGATGTGCGCCACCGACCTCCTCGGCCAGGCCGAGCACGGGCCGAACTCGCCCGCCATCCTGCTCACCAACTCGGAGAAGCTGGCGCGCGAGACCATGGCCGAGGTGGAGCGCCTGCTCACCATCCTGCCCACCGCCGAGGTGGCGCGAAAGGCGTGGGAGGACTACGGCGAGGTCATCGTCTGCGACAGCTACGAGGAGATGGTGCGGGAAGCCGACCGCATCGCCTCCGAGCACGTGCAGGTGATGACCCGGGACCCCGACTATTTCCTGGCGAACATGACCAATTACGGCGCCCTGTTCCTCGGCCCGCGCACCAACGTGGCGTTCGGCGACAAGGTGATCGGCACCAACCACACGCTGCCGACCCTCAAGTCGGCGCGCTATACCGGCGGGCTGTGGGTGGGCAAGTTCCTGAAGACCTGTACCTACCAGCGGGTCCTCACCGACGAGGCCTCGGCCATGATCGGGGAATACTGCTCCCGGCTGTGCATGCTGGAGGGCTTCGCCGGCCATGCGGAGCAGGCCAACGTGCGGGTGCGCCGCTATGGCGGGCGCAACATCCCCTACGCCACGGCGGCCGAATAGGCGGCTCGCCTGCCTCCGCCCTCGCAAGGGACCCGTGCGCGGGTCCCTTTTTGTGTTCGCCCCTTTTCGCGGTTGCTCTGGGAGGGCGCCATGGACCTACCGAAGACGCCAAGCTTCGATCTTTCCGGCAAGCGTGCTCTCGTCACCGGTGCCGGTCGCGGCATCGGCCTTGCCGCCGCCGCCGCCCTTGCCCAGGCCGGGGCTGATGTGACCCTGGCCGCCCGCAGTCTCGACGAGGTGGAGGCCGCCGCCGCCGCCATCCGCGCCGAGGGAGGCAAGGCGCGGGCCCTCGCCCTCGACGTCACCGATTTGCCGCGCATGCAGGAAACGCTGGCCGCCGCCGGCCCGTTCGACGTGCTGGTGAACAACGCCGGCACCAACCGGCCGAGCGCCTTCACCGACGTGACCATCGAGGATTTCGACGCGGTCATGGCGATCAACGTGCGCGCGGCGTATTTCGTCGCCCAGGCGGTGGCGCGCGGCATGGTGGCGGCCGGGAAGGGCGGGTCCATCATCCATGTCTCGTCGCAGATGGGGCATGTGGGCGGCGCCCGCCGCTCCATCTATTGCGCCTCGAAATGGGCCATGGAGGGCTTCTCCAAGGCCATGGCCATCGAACTGGCGCCGCACCGGGTGCGGGTGAACACCCTGGCGCCCACCTTCATCCAGACGCCCATGACCCGCCCGTTCTTCGCCGACCAGGCCTTCCGGGAAAGCGTGCTCTCCAAGATCAAGCTCGGTCGCATCGGCGAGGTGGAGGACCTGATGGGCGCGGTGGTCTTCCTCGCCTCGGACGCGGCGGCGCTGATGACCGGGTCCTCGCTCGTCGTCGACGGCGGCTGGACGGCGGAATAGGGCGCCGGGCCTCGCTCGCTGCCGAGCAAGAAAAAACCCCCGCCTGGCTTGACGTGCCGCGCGGGGGTTTTTCGTTCCGGTGGGAGAAGTTTCCCTACCGTCGGCGGGATAAAATGCGGGGGTCTCGCTGTTGGGATGAGACCCCCGCAAGGCAGACGGCGGCGTGCGTCTCGCTCAGCGCCGCGTCTCCGGGTGCCAGGCCAGGAGGTAGGCCCGCAGGCGCTCGACGGCGCGCACCACCAGCGCGCCAAGGAGGGCGATCTCCACGATCCCGGCGAACACCCCCACCGAGTCGGCGAAGCGCCCCGCCTGCATCATGCTGCCGCCGATGCCGGGGCCGCCCATCAGCATTTCCGTGACCACGGTGGTGATGAGCGCCACCGGCACCGCGATCTGCACGCCGGTGAGGATCTGGGGCAGCGCCATGGGCAGCACCACCTCCCGCAGCACCTCGTTCTGCGTGGCGCCGAACGAGCGCGCCGACCACACCACCCACTTGTCCACCCCGAGGGTGCCGGCATAGGTCGCCGAGACCAGCGGGAAGAAGCAGGAGAAGGCGATCATCACGATCTTCGACGTGTCGAAGATGCCGAACCACAGGATGAAGATCGGCAGGAACGAGATCTTCGGCATGGGGAAGCCCACCGAAATCAGCGGGTCGAAGAACCAGCGCACGCCGGCGTTGCGCGCCATCAGCACGCCGAGCGGAATCGCCACCACCAGCGCGATGGCAAAGCCCGTCGCCGCCCGGTAGAGGGTGAGGCCGAGGTCGGCGAAGACGGTTCCGGCGGCGACGTTGGCGCCGATCCGCATCAGCACCGAGGACAGGCGCGGCAGCAGGAACGGATGCACGAGGCCGAGCCGCGTCACCGTTTCCCACGCCGCCAGCAGCACCAGGACCACGAGGCACTGGATCATCGTGTCGCCGGTCAGCCGGCGCCCGATGCCGCGCCACGCCCCCAGGAGCGGCGCGCCGGGGCCGGGCGCGGTGGCGGGGCGGGAGCCGGGGCGCTCCATGGGTGTCGCTGAGACGGTGGGGGTGGCCGATCGGTTCATGGCTCCCTCCAGCGCAGCTGGTACCGCACGAAGCTTCCGTAGAGCCGGTCCGCGGTGAAACCGAAGGCCGCCACCACGAGGATGACGGCGAACATGGAGGCGTAGGCGCCGCCGTCGCCGAGCTGGCTGATCAGGTAGCCGAACCCGTCCTTGGCGATGACGAATTCGGACGAGACCATCAGGATGAAGGCGAAGGCGAGGGCCGTGCGGATGCCGCTGAGCAGCTCCGGCATGGCCGCCGGCAGGGTGATCTGGAGCAGCGTCGCCGCCGGCGATGCCCCGAGCGAGCGTGCCGACCACAGGAAGAACGGGTTGACCCCGCGCGCGCCGTTGTACGAGCTCACGATCACCGGCAGCAGGCAGCCGATGAATATCAGCACGATCTTCGACATGTCGCCGAGCCCGAACCAGATCATCATCACCGGGATCAGGGCCGACTTGGGCATGGGGTAGAAGATCTGCACCACCGGGTTCACCAGCAGGCGCACCGGCCGGAACGAGGCCATGAGCAGCCCCGCCGCCGAGCCCACCAGCACCGCCAGGCCGAAGCCCGCCGCGGCGCGGGTGAGGGAGCGCAGGCCATGGCGGATGATCTCGCCGTCGAGGATCAGGTCCCACAGCGCCGCCAGCACCGACATCACGTCCGGCAACAGCTGGTTGGAGAGGGGGCCGGCGGTGGCGATGATCTCCCACATCACCAGCACGATGAGGAGCGGGGCATAGCGCACCGCGGTGTTGGCGAGGCTTCCCATCAGTGGGCGCTCCGCGTTGCGGCGATGGCCTGGTCGCGCACGAGGCCCCAGATGTGCTCGCCCATCTCGACGAATTCCGGCCTCTTCACCACGTCCTCGCCGGGCTCGCGGTTGAAGCCCACGTCGATGACGTGCTGTATGCGGCCCGGCCGTGCGCTCATGATGGAGATGCGGTCGGCGAGGAACACGGCCTCCTGCACGTCGTGGGTGACGAACACCACGGTCTTGCGGGTGCGCTGCCAGATGGAGCGGAGCTCCTCCTGCATGACGCGCCGCGTCTGCGCGTCCAGCGCCCCGAACGGCTCGTCCATGAGCAGGATCTCGGGGTCCACCGCCAGCGTGCGGGCGATGGCGGCGCGCTGCTGCATGCCGCCGGAGAGCTGGGAGGGGAAGGCGTTCTCGAACCCGGACAGGTGGACGAGATCGATGAAGTGGCGCGCCTTCTCCTCGCGCTCCTTCTTCGGAAGCCCCAGTTTCTCCAGGCCGTAGAGGGTGTTCTGAAGCACCGTCTTCCAGGGAAACAGGGCGAAGTTCTGGAACACGATGCCGCGCTCGGGATTGGGGCCGGTCACCGGCCCGCGCGCGGTCTCGATCACCCCGGACTGCACCGGAATGAAGCCGCCGATGAGATAGAGCAGGGTGCTCTTGCCGCAGCCGGACGGGCCGAGCAACGCGTGGAACTCGTTCGGCCGGATGTCGAGGGTGATGTGGTCGAGGGCGGTGACGCCGCCCTGGCCGTTGCGGCCGCCATAATGATGGCTGACATCGCGGATCTCGATCCCCACGGCGTTCGGATCGGTGCCCGTTCGGGCGTCGAGGCGTTGGGCGCTCATTGTGTCTTGCCCTCGCTCGCCTGGATGCGGCGCTTGGCTTCCTCGACGAAGCTCAGGTCCACGTGCTTCGGCGCCACCTGGAAGGGAGCGGGCAAGGCGCCGGCCTTCACGGACGCGTCCACCATGCTCTGCAGGTTCGGGATGTTGGGGATGAGGAAAGGGTCGCGATAATAATCGGCCGTGGTGAACATGTAGTCGAAGTTTTCCGGCGGCTGCTTCATGAACTTGCCGATCAGCGCGCTCGCCTCGGTCTTGTTTTTCGGATCCATGAACCAGCGCATGGCGCGGACGTGGTCCTCGAAGAAGTCCATCACCGCCTGCTTGTTCTTTTGCAGGAAGTCATTGCGGGCGGTGAGGAAGACGAGCTCGGACGGGCCGACGGAGTCCTTGATGGTGTAGAGCACCTTGAACTTGCCCGACTTCACCAGCTTGTCGGACATGGGCTGCACCACCATGCCCATGTCGATCTTGCCCTCCTCGATCATGGCCGGGATGTTGGGGAAGGCCACCTCGATGGAGGTGTAGTCGCGCTTGTCGACGAGGCCCTTGTTGAGCAGCAGTACGCGCATGCCGGTGTCGGAGGCGGAGCCGATGGCGTTGGTGCCGATGCGCTTGCCCTTCAGGTCCTCCGGCTTGTTGATGCCGCTGTCGGCGCGCACGAGGAAGGTGTCGGAATGGTAGTCGCCGACCCCGTCCTGGATGATGTCGGCCACCACCTTCACATCGAGCCCGGCATTGTTCACCGCGAAGGCGAGGGCGGTGCCGGCGAAGGCCGCCATGTCGATCTCGCCGGCCGCCATGGCGGTGATCTGCGGGGTCGAGCCGCGGAACAGGATCGGTTCCACCACATAGCTCTTGCCGTAGTGCTTGAGCACGCTGGGGTTCGAATAGAGCACCGGGATCATGTGCCCGGGCATGGTCGACCAGCCGATGCGGATCTTGATCGGATCGGCCGCCGCGGGGGTGGCGAGGCCCCCCAGCGCGAAGCTTGTCGAGACCATGGCGGCGACGGCGAGTGCGCGGCGAATCCATCGCCTGCGATGCATGTTCATTCCATCCTCCCATCTCGTTTTATTTTCGCCGCCGCTCGAGGCGGCAGTCGTTCGGTGGTGAGCTTGTGCCGGTCCGGCGACCAGGGCGCCGGTGGCGTTGTCCGGCTCCCCTTGGGGTATCAGGCCCGTTCGGCGGAACGATGCTGCAACATTTATTGAGCGTTCGATCAATATCCTGATGTTCGAACAAACGGGTGTCAACCAAATTTCGGCGCACTCACGCGATGGGCCTTGCGCGGCCGCGCCGCAGCCGGCTCCGGCTTCAGGCGCGCTTCCTGCGCACGAAGCTCTCCATCTGTTCCATCACCCGCGCGAGGCTGTCGCGATAGTGCGCCATCAGCAGCACCTCGGCCTCGTCGGCCCGCCGCGCCAGCACCGCCTCGGCCATGGCCTGGTGCTGGCTGCGCACCTCGTCGAACAGGGAATAGGACTGGGCCATGCTGAGCACGATGAAGCGGCGGTAGCGCTGGCACTGGTCCGACAGGGTGGCGCAGAAATGCAGCAGCCAACGGGACTCGCAGGCGGCGATGAGGCTGGTGTGGAAGCGGTCGTGACGCCGCTCCCATTCGTCGATTGCCGCATTGTCGTCGGAGGAGGAGGGCAGGGGGCTGCGCACGAGGCGGTGCAGGGCGACGAGGATCTCGTCCTCCCAATCCTCGCCGCCGCGGGCGATGGAATCGCGCAGCGCCTGGCAGCTCAGCTGGATGCGCAGCTGGCACAGATCGTTGAGGTCCTTGAGGGACAGGGGCGCCGCCATGAAGCCGCGCTGGCCCTCGAAGTCCACCAGCCGCTCGGAGGCGAGGCGCACCAGCGCCTCGCGCAGCGGGCCGATGCCCACCTCGTAGCGGGCGCTCAGCTGGCGGAAGGGCAGGCGGGTGCCCGGCGTGATGCGACCGGCGATGAGGTCCGAGCGCAGGCGGGCGTAGATGCCCTCGCCCAGGGTCTTGGGATCGCCCTCCCCGGCGGCGGTCTCCATGTCGAGCACCACCGCCGCGGGCTTGCCGTCATGCGGGTCCGCCCCCGCTCCGGTTCGGGTGGCGCGGCGCCGCACCGGGGCGGCGGAGGCCCGTCCGGCCTTGGCCGCGTTGGGCTTCAGCGCGGCTGCCTTCGCAGCGCCGGCTGCGGCGGAAGTGGCGCGCGAGGCGGGCTTGGTCTTTGAATTCGGCATCTGAAATTCCAACAAGTGTGCGGCTGGCCGCAAATGCGCTGCGTATGCCGGTCATTATGAACACAAATCGCAAAATCGTCGATAGATCGATTTGTTGGATCAGAATGCACTTGATCGAACATCGAAGTCCTGAGAGAAAATAGGGACGGATCACGCGGCCCGCGGACGGCTCGCCAGACGGAGCTCCGCGCGTCCCGCCGCCGCCGAACCTTAAGGACGCATCATGCTGATGACCAAGCAACCGCCCGCCGGCGAGCAGGGCTCCACGCGCAATTTCCGCCTGCTCGCCCAGCATGAGCTCGGCGGCTTCGGCGGCCTCGGCGAGGGCATGTCGATCCAGATCGCCAGGGACGGCCGGCGTATCCTCTGGCTCGCCCACGAAAGCGCGCCGAAGAACTTCACCGGCATGGACGTGACCGATCCCAGGAACCCGCGGATCGTGGTGCAGACCGAGCTGCCCCAGTCGCACATGCGCTCGAACTCGCTGGAGGTCACCGGCGACATCATGGCGGTGGCCTACCAGACCCAGAAGGCCGGCCAGCAGCCGGCGGGGCTGGAGCTGTTCGACGTGTCAGTGCCGGAGAACCCGCGCTCCATCGCCTTCCTCGATGCCTCCGGCCCCCACTCGCGCGGGGTGCACCAGCTGTGGTTCTGCGACGGCGAGTTCGTCCACATGGCCGCCGGCGCGCCCGACTTCATCCCGCGCAACCCGCTGGACGACCAGTGCTATCGCATCATCGACGTGCGCAATCCGTCGAAGCCGGTGGAGGCAGGGCGCTGGTGGCTGCCCGGCACGCGGGAGGGCGACGCCGCCCCGCCCCCGGTGCGCCACAAGCCGGAGAACGACTTCGGCTTCCGCGCCCACAACACCAACGTCTACCCGCAGCGGCCGGACCGCTGCTATCTCGGCTATCTCGATGCCGGCATGATCATCCTCGACATCTCCGACAAGTCGGCGCCCAAGCAGGTGGCGCGGTGGGACAATTCCCCCCCTACGTGGGCTTCACCCACACCGCGCTGCCGCTGTTCGACCGCGGGCTCATGGTGGTGAGCGATGAATCCGTGGTGGACGACGGCAAGGACTGGCCCAAGCTCATCTGGATCCTCGACGTGCGGGAGGAGACCAACCCCATCCCCATCGCCACCTGCCCGCCGCCGGCGCTGGACGTCTACGCCCACCGGGGCGGGCGCATCGGCGCCCACAACCTGCACGAGAACGTGCCGCTGCCGACCTCCTGGTTCTCGGACCAGGTGATCATCGGCACCTTCTTCAATGGCGGGCTGCGCGCCTACGACATCTCCAACCCCTACCAGCCCACGGAGATCGGCCACTTCGTGCCGCCGGCGCCGCGCCTTGCGCCCACCGGCGCGATCCAGCTCAATGACGTGTTCGTGGACGAGCGCGGCATCGTCTACACGGTCGACCGCCACGTGGGCGGCCTCTACGTGCTGGAGATGGACTTCTGAGCCCGCTTGCACCCGCCACGCTCTTCGGCGGCGGCCCGTTCGGCCGGCGGCTCGGCCGGCCGGGGGCGGGGCGCATTCCGGTGACGGTGGTCACAGGCTTCCTCGGCGCCGGCAAGACCACCCTCATCCGCGCCGCGCTGGCCCATCCCGCGGCGGCGCGCACGGCGGTGATCGTCAACGAGTTCGCCGAGACCGGCATCGACGACGTGCTGCTGCGCACCGCCTCGCAGGACGTGACCCTCATCGGCAACGGCTGCATCTGCTGCGCCGCCCGCAGCGACCTGAACCGGGCGCTGCGGGCGCTCTACGCCGACCGCGAGCGCGGCGCGGTGCCGCCTTTCGACCGGGTGGTGGTGGAGACCTCCGGCGTGAGCGAGCCGGCCCCGGTGCTGCAGAACTTCGCCACCGACCGCACGGTGACCAGCGCCTATGCCCTGGAGGGCCTCGTTACCGTCGTCGACAGCGTCCTCGCGTCCCGCACCCAGGCCCATGCGCCCATCTGGAGCGAGCAGGTGGCGCTGGCGGACCGCATCGTCCTCACCAAGGCCGACCTTCTCCCGCCCGCAAGTGCGGCGGCGACGCGTGCCCTCGTCGGCGCGCTCAATCCGCAGGCGGCGATCGCCGATGCGGCCGACGTGCGCGAGGCGCCCGCTTTCCTTTTCGGCGCGCCGGGGCATGAGCGCACGGGCTTTGCCTGCACGCCGCAGCCGGCGCTCCCGGCCGGCGCGCCCTATGTGTCGTTCGTCCTCACCTTCGACGCGCCGTTCCACTGGGCCCTGTTCACCCGGATCATGGATGCGCTGGCGGCTACCCGCGGGGAGGACCTGCTGCGGGTCAAGGGGCTGGTGAACGTGGAAGGCTGCGCCGGGCCGGTGGTGGTGCACCATGTGCAGCACCTCGCCGCCCCGCCGGAGGAGCTTTCCGCCTGGCCGGCGACGGCAGGCGGCGCCGACCGGCGCACCCGCCTCGTCTTCATCACCCGCGGCCTGTCGCGGCAGAAGGTGGTGGCGTTGTTCGCCGCCCACCTGGACCTCGTGGCCGCGGACGCCGCGCGCCTCGACCCCGACGCCGCCATGCGTGCGGGCTGAGGCCGGCGGCGTCAGTTCGGGGCGACCAGCGCGCGGCGGGTCCGGTCGTAGCGCCACATGGCGCCGGGGCAGACGCGGGTGCCGCCGACGCTGCGCTCCACCGCGTTGGCGCTGGCATGGTCGAAGCCGCCCTTGAGCGCCGCCGCGCCGGCGGGGGTGAGCCTGATCTCGGCGGCGGCATAGGCCCGATAGGAGCCGGCCGCCGCGCTGTCGTCGCCGGGGGCAAAGCGCATGGACCCCGCATCGCTGGAGCGGAAGGGCAGGCCGGCGATGAGCGGCTCGTGGGCGAAGGCGAGCCCGTCGAGCCGCAGGAAGAACGGCAAGTCGGCGAGGAACTGCGCCTCGTCCATGGAATGCACCGCCGCATAGACGTGCGCCACCTTGGCCGGCCCGTCCGCGAGCCGCCGAAGGATGCGTTCCTCGGTGAGCGACAGCCCGCTCCTGGGCGCCGGCAGCTCGGCGATGAGCCGGGCGAGGGCCGGCAGCAGGTGGGGCAGGGGCCCGCGGCCACGCATCTCGTGTGCGCGAGCGAGGAAGTCGGCGAGCGGACGAGGCGTGGGCGCGGTGAATGCCTCCCACGCTTCGCGGGCGATTTCCAGCTGCACATGGGTGACCGGCGCGCGGTGGGCTTCCAGGGCACGCATCTCGTCGGGCGCCATGACGCCCAGATAGTGCGAGGCCTGCACCAGGAAGAGGCCCATGCGCTCCTCCTCGTGGGCGAAATAGTCGAGCAGCTGGATCAGCTGGAGCTGGTCGTAAAGGTCGTGCTCGAACCACAGCTCCACCTGCGCGTAGGCGGAGTGCACCTCGATCTGCGCGTCGCGGTGGGCGAAATCCGCCCTCACCTCGTCGAACGGCAGGCCGAGGGCGTCCGAGAGGAAGTCGGCGCGCACGTCCGACACCTCCTCAAGGATGGTACCGGGCGGCACCGGCCCGTCGTGCAGCATGTCCTGCCAGGGAAGGAGGTGACCGAAGATGCCGGCCGCGCGCAGCCGTTCCACCGCCGAATCGCCGTTGGTGACAATGAGCTTCGCCATGAGCGTGCCCTCGCTTGCTTGCCCTTGCGCCGCCCCTGGCGCCGATGGTCCCACCTTCACCCGCGACCGCGATAGGGCGCAACCCCGGTGTCGGGCAGCCATGTGCCCTCGGGCAGCCTGCCGGTCTGCCAGAACACGTCGATTGGGATGCCGCCGCGCGGGTACCAGTAGCCGGCCATCCGCAGGAAGCGCGGTTCCAGGAGCGATACCAGGCGCTTGGCGATGGCGATGGTGCAATCCTCGTGGAACGCGCCATGGTTGCGGAAGCCGGCGAGATACAGCTTCAGCGACTTGGATTCCACCAAGAAGCGATCCGGCACGTAGTCGATCACCAGATGGGCGAAGTCCGGCTGGCCGGTCACCGGGCACAGGGAGGTGAATTCCGGGCAGGTGAAGCGCGCCACATAGTCCGCGTCCGGATGCGGGTTGGGCACCCGGTCGAGCACCGCCTCCTCGGGGGACGTGGGCCAGGCGGTCTTTTCGCCGAGCTGGAGCGGGCGATCGGTCATGCGCAATCCTTCGGGCCGGGAGCGGCGGGCATAGCGGCGGAGGGGGCAATGTTCAACCGCCGTCCGGCCGTTTTGCGGCAACGGCGCGCACAGGGGCCTTCGCATGGGGCTGGGATCGCGCTAGAAGCGGCGCGCCGGGGGGGCGAGCGCCTTCCGGTTCCCGGGAGCGGGCCGGGGCAGGGGCAATGCGTGTCCTTCTCAGCCCCCCGCCACGGGCGACGAAGCACGCAAGGAGCCTTCATGACCGCCATCGTGGACATCATCGGACGCGAGATCCTGGACAGCCGCGGCAATCCCACCGTCGAGGTGGACGTGGTGCTGGAAGACGGCTCCCTCGGCCGGGCCGCCGTGCCTTCGGGCGCGTCCACGGGCGCCCACGAGGCCGTGGAGCTGCGCGACGGCGACAAGGGCCGCTACCTGGGCAAGGGCGTGTCCAAGGCGGTGGACGCGGTCAACGGCGAGATCTTCGAGGCCATCGGCGGCTTCGAGGCCGAGGAGCAGGCGCACATCGACGCCAGCCTCCTCGCCCTCGACGGCACGCCGAACAAGGCCCGCCTCGGCGCCAATGCCATCCTCGGCGTGTCGCTGGCGGTCGCCAAGGCGGCGGCGCAGGCCAAGGGCCTGCCCCTCTACCGCTATGTGGGCGGCGTCAATGCCCGCGTGCTGCCGGTGCCGATGATGAACATCGTCAACGGCGGCGCCCACGCGGACAATCCCATCGACTTCCAGGAATTCATGATCCTGCCCGCCGGCGCCTCCTCCTTCGCCGAAGGGCTGCGCTGGGGCGCGGAGATCTTCCACACCCTGAAGAGCGGGCTGAAGAGCGCCGGCCACAACACCAATGTGGGCGACGAGGGCGGTTTCGCCCCCAACCTCGCCTCCGCCGAGGCGGCCCTGGACTTCGTCATGGGCGCCATCGACAAGGCCGGCTTCAAGCCGGGCCACGACGTGTTCATCGGCCTCGACTGCGCCTCGACCGAGTTCTTCAAGAACGGCGTCTATCAGTATGAGGGCGAGGGCACCTCGCGCGATATCGAGTCGCAGGTGGCGTATCTGGCCGAGCTGGTGGCCCGCTATCCCATCGTCACCATCGAGGACGGCATGGCCGAGGACGACTGGGTCGGCTGGAAGCTGCTCACCGACACCATCGGTGGCAAGTGCCAGCTGGTGGGCGACGACCTGTTCGTCACCAATGTGGAGCGCCTCTCCCGCGGCATCCGCGAGGGCGTGGGCAACGCCATCCTGGTGAAGGTGAACCAGATCGGCTCCCTCACCGAGACGCTGGACGCGGTGGAAATGGCCCACAAGGCGGGCTATCGCGCCGTCATGTCCCACCGCTCGGGCGAGACGGAGGATTCCACCATCGCCGACCTCGCGGTGGCCACCAATTGCGGGCAGATCAAGACCGGCTCGCTCGCCCGTTCCGACCGCACCTCCAAGTACAACCAGCTGCTGCGCATCGAGCAGGAGCTGGGCGGGGCGGCCCGCTACGCCGGCAAGGCCGCGCTCAAGGCGCTGGCCTGAGGCTCGACGCCCCGCCCGCCATCGGGTGAGGAGGCACGGCGTGGACAGGTGCTGCCGCTGCTGTGCCCGTGGTCGGCTTTCGCGCCCGTCCTCTTTTTCCCGACCGTCATCCCCCGGCTCGTCCGGGGGATCCACCCGGGCCCGAAACCGGTGCGGCCGGCAGGGCAGGGTTCCGGTGCAGACGCCCCCGGGCGTCAGCGCCGGTCGGGAGGGGGCGGACGTATCGCAGGCGTGGATGCCCCGGACACGCCGGGGCACGATGGCGGCTTGAACATCCCCACTGCCTTCGCCCCGTCTCCCCCTCCGGGCGGAAACGCCCGCGCACCGCGCGAGATGGCGGACATCGGGCGGGTATCGTCACGCCTCCCGGCTCACCGCCACCGGGTCGCTGGCCGGGAAGCTCTCCTCCAGCGCCTCGTCGAGGCGGTCGCTGAGCTCGCGCTTTTCCGCCGCCACATCCGCCGCGTGCTTCAGGGCCACGATCTGGGTCAGCAGCGTGTCGCGCCGCTGCGCCAGCTCGGCGATGGAGCGGCCGGCGGCCTCCGCCTTCACGCCGTCCACCAGGGCGCGCTGGAGCGCCTCGGTCATCTCCGGCGTGCCGAGGTCGGCCCACCAGGTCTCGATGGCCGGCAGCAGGTGATGCAGGAAATGGCCGAGCCCACCCTCGCCGCCGCCGAGGTGGAAGGTCATGTGCGAGCCCATCAGCGCCCAGCGCAGGCCCGGCCCCTCGGAGACGGCCGCATCCACGTCCGCCACCGAGACCACGCCCTCGGCCACCAGGTGGATGGCCTCGCGCCACAGGGCCGCCTGGAGGCGGTTGGCCACGTGGCCCTTCACTTCCTTGTGGATCTCGATGGGGTGCTTGCCCATGGCCCGGTAGAAGGCCATGGCGGTGTCGATGGCGGCGCGGCTTCCCTTCTCGCCGCCCACCACCTCCACCAGGGGGATGAGGTGGGGCGGGTTGAACGGATGGCCGATGATGCAGCGCTCGGGGTGCCGGCAGCCTTCCGAGATCCGGCTCGCCAGCAGGCCCGAGGACGAGGAGGCGATCACCACCTCGGGTGGCAGCACCGCATCCATGGCGGGAAACAGCTTCTGCTTGATCTCGTAGCGCTCCGGCGCGTTTTCCTGCACGAAGTCGGCGCCCGTCACCGCTGCCACCGGGTCCGGCTCGAAGCGCCAGCGCGTCGGGTCGATCTCGCCTTCGACGCCGAGCTCGGCGAGGATCGGCCAGGCGGCGGAGATGAGGCGCTGGGTGGCCTCCGCCGCGCCCGGGGCGGGATCGCTCACCACCACGTCGAGGCCGCGGGAGAGGAACAGGGCCGCCCAGCTCGCGCCGATGGTGCCGGCGCCGATGACGGCGACGCGGCGGATTTCCGGACTGGCGGCTTGCGACATGGGAGGCTCCTTGTTGTGGCCCGAGGGTGGTCCGCAGCGGTTCTATCAGGACCCGCGCCGGGCCGGCATACATGCAAAGGTATGGCTGGGTTTCCCCCCGCGGGCCCCGGCCGGGGGCACTTCAGCGCGGCACTTCGGCAAGGAGGTCGCGTACGCCGAGCCAGATGATCTGGACGCCGATGGCAAACAGGATGAAGGCGAACAGGCGCACCAGCACGTTGGTGCCGTTCTTGCCGAGCACCCGCTCGATGGCGGGGGCGTTGCGGAAGGCGAAATAGACGGTGAGCGCCACCGCGAGCAGGCCGGCGACGGCACCCGCGAGGCTCGCCGCCGACATGATGGCGTCGGTCCGCCATGTCGGCTTGTGGCTGGCGGCGAGGGCGATGGTGGTGGCGATGGAGCCGGGTCCCACCGTGAGCGGCAGGGTGAGCGGATAGAACGCCTCGCCCTGGGCGCGCACGTCGTCGAGCTCCTCGCCTTCGGCGCGGTTGGCCGGCTCGTCGCCCCGGTGCAGCAGGTTCCAGCCCACGGCGGTCACCACCACCCCGCCGGCCACCCGCAGCACCGGCAGGGTGATGCCGAAAAAGAGCAGCACCTGCGCCCCCACGATCAGCGACCCGAGCAGCAGCAGGAAGCCGTAGAGGGCGACGCTGCGCGCCAGCTGCTCGCGCACGTCGGGCGAGCATTTGCGCACGAAATTGAGGAAGATCGGGGCGCCGCCGAGCGGATTGACGATGGGAAAGAGGGCCGCGAACACCGTGATGAAGATGTTGAACGCGTTGCTCACATAGCTCATGCGGTGCCCCCGGCGCGCGACAGGCGGTCCATCCGGACGCCGCCTTGTCCCGCGGGCCGGGCTATTTGTCCACCCGCTCCCAGCCCTGGGGCGACAGGCGCTCCTGCGGCAGGAACCGCCGCTTGTAGTCCATCTTGCGCGAGCCCTGCACCCAGTAGCCCAGATAGACGTAGGGCAGCCCCATCTGGCGGGCCCGCGCCACGTGGTCGAGGATGAGGAAGGTGCCGAGCGAGCGCGCCGTGGCCGCCGGATTGTAGAAGGAATAGACCATCGACAGCCCGTCCGAGAGGACGTCGGTGAGGGCCACCGCCATCAGGTCGCCGGCGGCGCGGGGGATGATCCGGGTGTCCGGGCCGCGCTTGCGGTATTCCACCAGCCGGGTGTGGACGTGGGTGTCCTCCACCATCATGGCGTAGTCGAGCACGCTCATGTCGGCCATGCCGCCGCTGCCGTGGCGGGCGCTCACATAGGAGCGGAACAGGGAATACTGCTCCGAGGTGGGGGTGGCCGGCTTCAGCAGGCCGATGAGGTCGGCATTGTCCGCCGAGACACGGCGGTTGCCGCGGCTTTCCTTGAAATCCTCCACGCAGATGCGCACAGAGACGCAGGCCTTGCAGCCTTCGCAGGCGGGCCGGTAGGCGATGGACTGGCTGCGCCGGAAGCCGCCCTGGGTGAGCACGTCGTTCAGCACGGCCGCGCGGTCGCCGACGAGGTGGGTGAACACCTTCCGCTCCTCCCGCCCCGGCAGATAGGGGCAGGGGGAGGGGGCCGTCAGATAGAATTGCGGTGTATCGCGCGGATGCTCGGTCACGTCGCTCGGGCCTCAGACACGGACAGCATCGCCGCAGGTCGCGGGCTCGTCAAAGGCGAAGGTGGGACGCATGTGAAAATTCAGGCGCGGCGGCGCAGGGCGGCGGCCCGCTGATCGTTGTTCACCACCACCGTGCCGAGCAGGAAATCGTGCAGCAGCCGGCGCCGGTCGTTGAACAGGGGCACCAGCAGCACCAGCGGCGTGAGGGCCGAGATGGACACCCAGAAGCCCACCGCGTGCACCGCGCCGAGCAGCGAGTAGCAGGGCGCGCCATACCAGGTGCGCATCTCCAGCTCCATGAGTCGCATGCCGAGGGTGGCCGAGGCGGGAGAGCCGAGGGTGATGGCGTTGTAGGCGACGGCCCAGACCACGAACGCCGGGCTGAGCAGCCAGAACAGCATCCAGCCGAGGCCCAGCGTGACGAGGCCGAACACGAAGATGAACACGGCGAGGAGGACGATGGGGCCGATGACCATCATCGCATCCACGCAGAAGGCCACCAGCCGGCGGGAAAGCACGCCCTCGAAATATTCCGGCTGGGTCACCGGGTCGTAGGCGTGGGGGCGCGGCGCGTCGGACACGCCGATGCGGGGCGGCTCGCGGGGCGTGTCGCTGGTGTGGCTCATGGACAAGGCTCCTTCCGACACCTTCAGGTGGTGGAGAAAGACGGCGGCTTCAAGATGCGCGTGCGCCGGAGAGCCGATGCGCCGCCGCGCCTCACCAGTCCGCGCCGCCGGCGCCGAGGCGCTGGACCGGCAGGCCCTCGCCCTCCAGCGCCGTGCGGATCATCTCCGCATGGGCATGGTCGCGCGTTTCCACGGTCAGGTCGAGCCGCGTGCCCTTGGCCGGCACGTCGAGGAAGGTGCGGCGGTGGTGCACCTCCAGGATGTTGGCGCCGAGCTTGCCGAGCAGCGTGGCGATGCGTCCCAGCATGCCCGGCCGGTCGAGGATGGTGAGGCGGAAGGAGACGATGCGCTCGTCCCGCTCCAGCTCGCGCAGCAGGATGCCGGCCAGCATGCGCGGATCGATGTTGCCCCCGGAGACCACGAGGCCCACCGTCTTGCCGCGAAACCGTTCGGGCTCGGTGAGCAGGGCCGCAAGGCCCGCCGCGCCGGCGCCCTCCGCCAGGGTCTTCTGGTGCATGAGCAAGGCGTTCACCGCCCGCTCCAGCTCCGGCTCGTCCACCAGCACCACGTTGGCCACCAGCCGCCGCACGATTTGCGAGGTGATGACGCCCACGTCGCGCACGGCGATGCCCTCGGCCAGCGTCGGCCCGCCGCAGGCGCGCGCCTGCCCGGTCATGGCCGACCACATGGCGGGATAGAGCTGCGTCTCCACCCCCACCACCTCGGTCTGCGGCGACAGCCCGGCGAAGGCCACCGCCATGCCGGAGATGAGCCCGCCGCCGCCGATGGGCACCAGCACGGCGTCGAAGGCGGGGCCGTCCTCGATCATCTCCAGGGCGACCGAGCCCTGGCCGGCGATCACGTCCACGTCGTCATAGGGGTGCACGAAGATGCGGCCCTGGGCGCGCGAGATGCGCTCGGCCTCCTCGAAGGCGTCGGCGACGGTCTCGCCGTAGAGCACCACCTGCGCGCCGAAGGCCCGCGTGGCCGCCACCTTCACCTCGGGGGTGGTCTCCGGCATGACGATGACGGTGGAGATGCCGAGCCGCGTGCCGTGGTGGGCCACCGCCTGGGCGTGGTTGCCCGCCGACATGGCGACGACGCCGCGCCGGGCCTCGTCCGGGGTGAGGCGGGCGAGCTTCACCAGGGCGCCGCGCTCCTTGAAGGAGGCGGTGGCCTGGAGGTTCTCGTACTTCACGTAGACGTTCGCGCCGGTGAGGGCGGACAGGCGCGGGGCGGCGAGGGTGGGCGTGCGCAGCACGGCGGCGGACACGATGGCGCGCGCCGCCTCCACCGCCGCCAGGGTGACGGGCAGGTCGCCTTCGACGGCGGCGGGGAGGGTCATTGCGTGGGGTTCCTGGTGCGGCCTCAGCCCTGCTCGGCGAGCCGCTGGGCGATGCGGGGGGCGAAATAGGTGAGGATGCCGTCGGCGCCCGCCCGCTTGAAGGCGAGCAGGCTCTCCGGGACGATCCGGTCGCCGTCCACCCAGCCGTTGCGGATGGCCCCCTCGATCATCGCGTACTCGCCGGACACCTGATAGGCGAAGGTGGGCAGGCCGAACGCCTCCTTCAGCCGGTAGACGATGTCGAGATAGGGCAGGCCCGGCTTGACCATGAGCATGTCGGCGCCCTCCTCCACGTCGAGGGCGGCCTCGCGGATGGCCTCCAGCCCGTTGCCGGGGTCCATCTGGTAGGTGCGCTTGTCGCCGGACAGGGTCTTGGCGGTGCCGATGGCGTCGCGGAACGGGCCGTAGAAGGCGGAGGCGTACTTCGCCGCGTAGGACATGATCTGCACGTCGGTGAAGCCGGCGGCGTCGAGCCCGGCGCGGATGGCGCCGACGCGGCCGTCCATCATGTCGGAAGGGGCGATCACGTCGGCGCCGGCCTCGGCCTGCACCAGGGCCTGGCGGACCAGGATGTCCACGGTCTCGTCGTTGAGGATGCGGCCGTCCTGCAGCAGCCCGTCATGGCCGTGGCTGGTGAACGGGTCGAGGGCCACGTCGGTGATGAGGCCGATCCCGGGGATCTCCGCCTTGATGGCGCGCAGGGTCTGGCAGACGAGGTTGTTGTCGTTCAGCGCCTCGCTGCCGGTGGGATCGCGGCGGGCGGGGTCCACGTAGGGGAAGATGGCGAGGGCGGGAATCTTCAGCTTCGCCGCCATCTCGGCCGCGCGCACCGCCTCGTCCACGGTGAAGCGCTCGACGCCCGGCATGGAGGGAATGGGGCTGCGCGTCGCCTGCCCGTTCATCACGAAGATCGGCCAGATCAGGTCGTCGACGGTGAGGGTGGCCTCGCGCACCAGGCGTCGGGCCCAGTCGGTCTTCCGGTTGCGCCGCGGCCGGTGCACGAGGTCGAGGCCCCGGGCGTGGGCGGGTTCGCTGTCGGAGACGGGGCGGATGCGGGGCGTCGTGGCGGGCATGGGTCGCTCTTTTTTCTGTCCGGGCTCCAGCTGCGGCGGGGCGCGGCGGCCGGCGGGTTCCTTATAGCCCCTGCGTGCCCGGATCGCGAGAGACAGGAGGGCGCGGCAGCGTTGACGCTGGCTCGGGGCACGTCTAACCCTGCCTTGGCCCGTCCGCTCAGCGGCGGTGCCGCGGCGAAGGGAGGCACGCATTGTCCACGGAACCTGAGGTCCTGCTGGAGGAAAAGGGCGAAGCCGGCGTCATCACCCTCAACCGCCCGAAGGCGCTCAACGCCCTCAACCTGGCCATGGTGCGCGAGATCCTGCCGCGCCTCAGGTCCTGGGCGAAGGATCCGGCGGTCACCCGCGTGATCATCAAGGCGGCGGGGGAGAAGGCCTTCTGCGCCGGCGGCGACGTGCGCTCCATCAGCGAGCTCGGCCGCAGCGGCCGTGTCGGGGAAGCGCTCGCCTTCTTCCGCGAGGAATATGTCCTCAACGACTATATCGGCTCCTTTCCCAAGCCCTACGTGGCGCTCATCGACGGCATCTGCATGGGCGGCGGCTTCGGCCTGTCGGCCCACGGGGCGCACCGGGTGGCCGGCGACAAATACCTGTTCGCCATGCCGGAAGTGAATATCGGCCTGTTCCCGGACGTGGGCGGTACCCATGTGCTGCCGCGCCTGCCGGGCGCGTTCGGGGTGCTGCTCGCCCTCACCGGAACCCGCATCCGCGCCGCCGAGGCCTATGCCTGCGGCCTCGCCACGGACGTGGTGCCCTCCGCCGCCTTTCCGGCCCTGGAAGAGGACCTGTGCGCCGGCGGCGAGGTGGAGCGCATCATTTCCGACCATCGCATCGACCCTGGCCCCAGCGCCTTCGCCGACCGTGCCGAATTCATCGCCGATGCGTTCGGCCGCAGCGAGCTCGCGGACATCCTGTTCACCCTCGCCGCGGCGGCCGCCGCGGTGGACGGCCCCATCGCCGAGTTCGCCGCGGCGATGCTGGCCGAGATCCGCACCAAGTCGCCCACCAGCCTCGCCATCGCCATGGAGCAGATGCGGCGCGGCCCGGCCCTCGACCTCAGCGAGTGCCTCAAGCTCGAATATCGCGCGGTCAACCGCGTTGCGGCGGGGCACGACTTCTACGAAGGTGTGCGCGCGGTGCTGGTGGACCGGGACAATGCCCCCAAATGGCAGCCCTCCCGCATCGAGGACGTCGACCCCGCCGTGATCGCCGCCCATTTCGATCCCATCCCCGACGAACTTGAGCTTCTGGCACCCGGCGCATGAGCCATTACGATCCCATCGATGCCAGCGCCCGCGCCCAATGGGAGAACATGACGCCCTGGCGGCGGCGGCTGTTCCTGTTCCTGCGCGGCGTCGCCGCCTTCCTGCTCATCGAGGGCATCATCCACTGGGCGGTCATCCTCGGCATCGGCGACGGGCCGGACAGCCGCTTCGAGGCCATGCCCATGGCGGCGCAGGCGGCGGTGATCTGGGCCGCCATCATCGATCCCATCGCCGGCGTCGGCCTGTGGCTGCGGGCCGGCTGGGCGGTGGTGCTGTGGCTTCTGGCGACGCTCACCCAGGTGGCGTTCGGCGCGTGGGCGCCGGCGGGCATGACGCGTCTGATGCTGTTCACCCTGGTGGAGCTGGCGCTGGTGGTCATCTATGCCGTGCTCTCGATCCGCGCGGCGCGCGAGAGCGACCAGGACTGAGGGAACACCCAATGAGCGGGAACGTATCGAGCGCGACCTTGTGGAACGCGATGGACGAATATTTCGTCGAGCGCCTGCTGCCCGCCGATCCCGTGCTGGAGACGGTGCTGGCCGAGAGCGCGAAGGCCGGGCTGCCCGCCATCAGCGTGTCGGCGGCGCAGGGGCAGATGCTGCACCTGTTCGCCCGCATGGTCGGCGCGCGCCGGATCCTGGAAATCGGCACCCTCGGCGGCTACAGCACCGTGTTCCTCGCCCGCGCTTTGCCGGCGGACGGAAAGGTGGTGACCCTGGAGGCGGATGCACACCATGGCGAGGTGGCGCGCGCCAACTTCGCCCGGGCCGGGATCAGCGGGAAGGTGGACCTGCGCATCGGCCGCGCCATCGACACCCTGCCGCTGCTGGAGGCCGAAGGGCCGTTCGACTTCATCTTCATCGATGCCGACAAGCCCAGCAATCCGGACTATCTCACCTGGGCGCTGCGGCTTTCGCGATCCGGCACGGTGATCGTGTGCGACAACGTGGTGCGCGAGGGCCGGGTGATGGACGCGCAGAGCGCCGATGCCGCCGTCGTCGGCGTGCGGCGCATGCTGGACCTTGCCGGCGCCGACCCGCGCCTCGTCGCCACCGCCGTGCAGACGGTGGGCGCCAAGGGCTATGACGGGTTCGCGCTGCTGCTGGTGGAGTGAGCCGGCCAGCGCCGGCCGGCGCTCAGGACCAACTGCCGAGATAGGCGAGAACGGCCACCACCAGGATGATGGCGACGACAATCCAGTGCCGTGCGGCAAGCTTGTGCAGGATCATGGTGGGACTCAGCCGTCGTTGGAAGCGTTGAGGTCCTCGGGCCTGAGGCCCTCGTCCTTCGGCTGGACCTGCACCCCGGTGGAGCCGCCGTTGAGAAAGGTCACGCCCCCGGCTTCCAGCGTGCGGCAGAGGCGCGAGCGGGTGGAGGCGAGGGCTTCCAGGGTCACCTCGTCCTTCTCCACCACCTTGACGGTCTCGGCGGTCACGCCCGCCCGGTCGGCGAGGTCGGCGCGCGTCCAGCCGAGCAGAACCCGCGCGGCCTTGATCTGGCGTCCAGTAACGGCGGAATGCGACAAGAGAGTCCTCCCGTGAACCGAGCCGGGAGAATGGCACGCCGCCTCGGGCGCCACAATGGACGGGCGGCGGCCATCCCCGCCTGAACGGAGCGGCGCAGCCGCAGGCCCTCAGAACGTCTCCACCCAGGGCCTCAGCTCCATCTCGGAGGTCCAGGCGGAGCGGTGCTGGCGGTGGATGGCGAGGTAGGATTCGGCGATGGCGGCGGGATCGAGCCACTTGTCGGCGGGCCCCGCCTCGCCCTGTGTCGCCCACGAGGAGGCGATGCCGCCGTCGATGATGAAATGCGCCACGTGGATGCCGCGCGGGCCGAGCTCGCGGGCAAGCCCCTGGGCCAGCGCTCGCAGCGCGAATTTCGCCATGGCGAAGGGCACCGAATGGGGCATGGATTTCACGCTCGCCGTGGCCCCGGTGAAGAAGATGGAGCCGGAGCCGCGCCCCAGCATGCGCCGGGCCGCCGCCTGGGCGGTGAGGAAGCCGCCGAAGGCGCCCACCGCATAGGCGTCCATCACGTCGCTGGGGTCCAGCACCTCGATCGGGCCGCGATAACGCATGGCGGCGTTGAACACCACCAGGTCCGGCGGGCCGAAGGCCTTGTCCACCTCGGCGAACAGCGCCTCCACCGCCTGCGGGTTCTGCGCGTCGGCGGCGATGGCGCGGGCGCCGGTCTCGGCGACGAGGGGGGCGAGCTTCTCCACGTCCCGCGCCACGAGGGCGATGCGGAAGCCCTCCTTGGCGAGACGGCGGGCGAGGGCGGCGCTGAGGCCCTTTCCGGCCCCGACGATCACGGCGGTCTCTTGTGGCATGGCATGACTCTCCGGCCGGGGCGCGGGAGCGCCCGCCTGTGGCGTTCAAACATCCAGGCGCGCGGCTTCTGGGCGCGCGCTCGCCGCGTCGCGGCCTGGCGTGCGGATGGGGTGGGCGTCTCTGGTCAGGGGTCGACGAAGAGCGGGGAGACGCCTTCGGTATCAATATAGACGACCCCGTCCTCGATCTTCACCGGATACTCGGCGAGCGGGCTTTCCTGCGGCTCGACGGGCGCGCCGGAATTGAGGTCCCAGGTCCAGAAATGGAGCGGGCAGGTGAGCACGGTGCCGTCGAAGCTCGCCTCGTTGAGGGCCGTGGCGGAATGGGGGCACACCCCCTGGAACGCCCGGATTTCGCCATTGTCGGGCCAGGCGAGGACGATGAGGTGGGTGTCGGCGATGACGAGCCGCATGCCACCCTCGGCAATGGTTTCGGATTTGCAGACGCGGGTGAACATCTTCGTGAAAATCTCTCTTCGCAGAAATCAGATCGGGGCATGAAAACGCGCCCATGATCACCCCATGCGGGCGGCGAGAAAAGAGGGGACCGGCGAATTGATGCGCGCGCCGGTGGCCAAGGCCGCAGAAATCTGGAACCCTTGGACGCGCATTTTTCAGACGGGGCGGTTCCGCGCCCCTTTGCAACACCGGGTGTTTGTTCATGCCATTGCCAGCAGGAAGCCGACTGAAGCCGTTCATCGTCCAGCGACTCGACCAGCTCAACAAGGCCAAGGCCCGCCGCTCGCTGGGCCAGATCCAGGGCAAGATCGGCGAGATGCCGATGACCCGCGGCTTCCAGGGCGCCCTCGCCGCCGCGTTCAACCGCACCGGCGTCCCGTCGATCATCGCCGAGCTGAAGGGCGGTTCGCCGTTCGATCCCGCCTTGCGCACCATGGTGCCCTACAAGGCGCTGGCGGAGGATTTCGAGGCGGTCGGCGCCGCCGGCCTCTCGGTGGCGGTGGAGCGGCAGGTGTTCCGCGGCTCCTATTCCGACCTCGCCACCGTGCGCGGGGTGGTGGACCTGCCCCTGCTCGCCCGCGACATCATCTTCGACGTCTACCAGATCCTGGAGGCGCGCCTCGCCGGGGCGGACGCGGTGGTGCTCTCGGCGGGGCTGCTCGGGGCGCAGCTGGGCGAGTTCCGGGAGCGGGCCGCCTCCATCGCCCTCGACGTGCTGGTGGAGGTGCATACCCCCGCCGAGGTCGAGGCCGCCCGTGCCGCCGGCGCGGATTTTCTCTGCGTCACCAACCGGAACATCCATACCTTCGAATTGAAGCCGGGGACGTGCGAGGAGCTGCTTCCCCTCATTCCCGCCGGTGCGGCCTTCGTGGTGGCCGACGGCGGGCTCGGCTCGGCGGAGGATCGCGCCCGGCTCGGCACCGCGGGGGCCAAGGCGCTGCTGATCGGCACCGCGCTGATGACCGATGCCGATCCTGCCGGCGTGCTGGAGCAGGTGATGGGCGTCGAGACCACGGGCGCCGAGGCGGACGCGGAGGAGGGCTGAGCGCCCCGCCGCCCATCTGGCCCACTTCCTGCTTCGTCGGGGTGAAGGCTGCCGTCCCGAGCGACGACGGGGCGGCGGGTGACGCCGTGTCCGCTCTGGAATGTCGTTGCAGATCAACGCGATGCGGGCGCGGGGCGTGGGTGAATGGAGGCTTGGCGGTGCCGCTCTACAACTATCATTGTCCCGATTGCGACAAGGATTCGGAAATGCTGGTCGGCGTGTCCGAGACACCGGCTTGCCCGTCCTGCGGCAGCCTTCGCCTCGAGCAGCTGGTTTCCCGCATCGCTCCGGAGGGAAAGCTGAAGGCGGCCGCGAAGGTCTGGCGCGCCCAGGCGGCGCGGGAGGGGCATGCGAGCAATTTCAGCGCTGCGGAACGCAAGCGCTGATACGGCTTTTCCGCCTGCGCTCCGGCTCCGCCGGGCGCCAGCGGAGGGGGCGGGCGGGCATTTTCCGGCGGCGGGCACGCAATGTGCTTGAGGTGGGCCTGCACCTGGATCGTTGGCCGAACTCCGCCGGGCTGGAAAAGCGGGAGGGACGGCGATCCATCACCCGCCCGGAGGGCGCCCACATGACTGCCCCATTCGCTCCCACGCTCGCCAGCGACGCCGGTTACGTCTCGCCGTCGCATCTGCGCACGCCGCTGCGCTCCTTTCTCGTGAGCCATGACAAGGGCATCTACTGGCTCAGGATGCCGGCCGACACCGGCAAGAGCGAGTTCATCCGCGGCATCGTCGCCCGCCGCCCGGGAAAGGATGGCCGGCCGGAGAGCATCGACAGCGCCATCTCCAGCGGGATGCACGCCGTCGCGGTGGCGCTGGAGCCCGGTGATGGCGCGCCTCAGCTGGTGGCCGCCCTGAAATCCGCCTTCGACGCGGAGTTCGGCCCGGCCGGCGACGCCCAGCCCCCGCAGATCCGTTCCGGCGACGCGGCTGGCGCCCGGGCGGATTTCGCCGCCTGGCTCGGGCGGCTCGCGGACCTCGGCCGGGCCGGCGGCGGCAAGCGGCTTCTCCTCTGCATCGACGGCCTCGAAGTGGCCGCGGCGCCGGGGGAGGGCGGGGCGGCTTGCCTGCTGGACCTGCTGCCGGATCCGGCGCAGGTGCCTGACGGCCTCGTGCTTCTGCTCACCTCCCGGCCGGGTGAAGACTGGCCGGACGGTGCCTTTGCTCCGGTCGCCGCCCGGTTCGCCGGGGCGCCCGCCGTCGCGGTGCACGATGTGGGGCTGGCCGACGCGAGCTATGTGGAGAGCCTGCAGAAGCTGTTCCGCGAGCGGCTGCGGCCGGTGCTGCGCGCGCGCTCAGTGGCGTGCCTCAAGGACCTCCTGGAGGCCAAGGCCGCCTTCGAGAAGGGCGGCCGCGACGCCCGCCTCACCAATGATCCGGTTCTGCGCGATGGCCTGAAGGACGACTGGAAGAAGCTGACCAACAAATATCCGCGCTATTCCGGCCAGCTCCTGCCGGTGGCGCCGCTGGTGCCCCTGCTCGACCAGTTCGACCGGCTCTGGACGCAGGTCATGGACCGCGGGGAGCAGCGGTTCCGCTACGTCCGCATGCTCATCGACCATATCGTGGACGGAACCCTGGCCGTGGAGGAGGTGGCGGCATTGCCTGCCGGTACGGCACTTGCCACGCGGCTGGCGCCGGCCGCGTGAGGCCGGAGGCCGGCTGTCACAAAACTGTAAAGCCGGGGTGGGATGACGGGCGCATGTCGGCGCACGGGGATGCATTGCGTCGGCCCGCGCGCTTTTCCCGGAAAGACCCATCGCCATGAAGCTCGAATCCGCGACCCTCGGCCCCGGTCAGATCCTCATCACTCTGGACGGCCGCCTCGACATCGCCGGCGCCGCCGAGATCGAAACCACTTTCAGCGCATTGGTGAGCCACGCGCAGGCGGCCCTGGTGGACATGGCCGGCGTGCCCTTCCTCGCCTCCATCGGCATCCGGCTGATCCTGGTCAACGCCAAGGGGCTGTACCGCCGCGGCGGCCGGCTCGTCCTGTTCGGCGCCGACCCGCAGGTGGAGAAGGTGCTGCTCATGACCGGCGTCGGCGAGCTCACCACCATCGTCGCGACGCGCGAGGAAGCCCTCGCCGCCATCAGCGCGACCGCCGGCGGCGCCGGCTGACCGGCTCCCGACGTCGGGCCGGGGAACGCAGGGCGGATCCGGCCCTAGGCGGCGGGCCGCGCACCGGTCATGGAGATATTCAGTTCCCGGATCACCCTGTAGACGGGCTCGGCGGAGGGACGGATCAGCCCCTGCGAGGGTGAGCCCAACTCCAGGATGATGAAGACGCATCCGGCGATGGCCGAGGCGCCGAGGAGCAGGAACACGATCACCGTCGCGTTCTTCGGCGCGAACAGCCCGAAGCTCGCGAACAGCAGCGAGAGCCAGGCCACCAGCATCACGAAGAACGGGGCCGGCATCACCATCTTGGTCTTCTCCACCAGCGTCCAGCGGGCATCGACCATGTTCTCCATGAGCGAGAGCGCGCGGTTCTGGATGTAGCGTTCCCGGTCCGTGGTCGGGGCGAGGCGCAGCACCTCCTCGTTGAGGGCCTCCAGCCGGTGGAGGGTGTCGACGCCCACGTCGTCGGTGGCCGGCTGGTCGATCTCCGCCGCCTTCAGCTTGGCATAGGCCATCAGGTGGTCGCGGGCGTCCACGGTCGCCGCGCCGTAGGCGAGCAGCGTCCGGTTCAGCTTGATGATGTCCGTCGCCAGGGTCTCGATGGCCGCCGTGCGGGCGCTGAACGACGAGCTGGCGCTGTTCACCATGAGGCCGAGCACCAGGGCCGCCAGCGTGCCGACCACGGCCATGGACACGGAAACCGCCGTCCCCGTCTCTCCCGTGAGGTGATGTTCCGGCAGCTTCGGCGCGAGCCAGATGCCGATGAGCGCCCCGCCGCAGATCGCGGTGAGGGAGAGAAGGCCGGCAAGTATGGAACTCATGGGCACCTGACCATCCGGCCGCACGGGACCCGGCGCACGATGCGGCCGGGCCTGGGGCCCTGCCTTCGGGCGGGCAGGGGGCAGTGCCTGCCGCCCGCGGGCCGTCAGCCTGTCGCACCCGCGCCCGGCCTTGGCAAGGGTCCCGCGGGGCAAGGGACCCGCGGGACCCCGTGCGCCGAAGCCGAGGGACGGCCGCCTCGTGCCCGCGCCAGCGCGCCCCACTGGCCAAACCCGCCCCGATGCCCCTATATGCCGGCCACGGACGGGCTTTTTGGCCCGGCCGACGCCGTGCTTTGGAGGCATCATGTCGGGCTTAACCAGGTCCAGCGACGGGCTGGACGAGCGGCGCCGCCGCATCCTGTTCCGCGCCTGGCACCGCGGCATGCGGGAGATGGACCTCATCCTCGGCAATTTCGCCAATGCCGAGATCGAGACCCTGTCCGACCCGGACCTCGACGCCTTCGAGGAACTGCTCGAGCCCGAGGACCAGACGGTCTTCTCGTGGATCAGCGGCACCGAGCCGATCCCGCCGGAATACGACACGCCGCTCTTCGCCCAGATCCGGGCGTTCCACCTTTCCGGGCGCGGCCTGCCGGATTGAGCCGGGCCCGCGCCCCACGACACCGCCGTCCCGGAGTTTCCCCTTGAAGCGTCCCCAGCCCCTCGCCGATGCGCTGGCCGAAGGCCGACCGCTCATCCTCTCCCGCGTCGCTGACGGCATGGAGGGCATGGTGGTGGCGGACCTTGCCCGCTCCATCGCCGCGCAGAAAAACGCACCCTGGCCGAGCCTGACGATGGTGTGCCGCGACGGGCAGCGCATGGCGGCCGTGGAGCGGGGCCTTGCCTTCTTCGCCCCGGAGCTGGAGGTGATTTCCTTCCCCTCGTGGGACTGCCTGCCCTACGACCGCGCCTCGCCGAACGCCGCCATCGTGGCGCGGCGCATGGCGGCGCTGGCGAAGCTCGCGCGCGTCAAGGGCGGGGCGGCGAGCGTGCTGCTCACCACCGTCAACGCCACGGTGCAGCGCGTGCCGGCCAAGGGGCTCGTCGCGGCCCAGTCGCTGGTGGCCGCGCCGGGCAACGCCATCGCCCTCGACGGCATCGTCGAATGGGCCGAGCAGAACGGCTTCCTGCGCACGCCCACGGTCCGCGACACCGGCGAATACGCGGTGCGCGGCGGCCTGATCGACCTCTTCCCGCCCGGCCTCGATGCGCCCATCCGCCTCGATTTCTTCGGCGAGACGCTGGAAACCATCCGTGCCTTCGATCCCGAGACCCAGCGCACCACCGGGCAGGTGCGGTCCCTGGAGCTGGTGCCAATGGCCGAGTTCCAGCTGACCACCGACACCATGCGGCGCTTCCGCATGGCTTATGTGGCCGCCTTCGGCGCCGCGCAGAAGGGCGACACCCTCTATGAGGCGGTGAGCGAGGGCCGGCGCCACGCCGGCATGGAGCACTGGCTCCCGCTCTTCCACGAGCGCATGGACACGCTGTTCGACTATATCGAGGGCGGCACGCTGCTCCTTGATTCGTTGCTGGAGGAGGCGGCCGGCGAGCGCATCGCCCAGATCGCCGACTATTACGAGGCGCGCAAGTCGGCGCAGGACCAGCGGGGCGGCCCGGTCTACAATCCGCTGCCGCCGGACAAGCTGTATCTGGCCGGTCCCGAATGGAACAAGCGCATCGCCCGGATGCGCCTTGCCCGCCTCAGCCCGTTCGCCGTGCCGGAGAATGCGGACGGCCGCGCCATCGACCTCGGCGGCACGCAGGGCCGCTCGTTTGCCGCCGAGCGGGCGGAGACCGAGGGCAACGTCTTCGACGCCGCCGTCGCCCATGTGCGGGACCTGCAGAAGACCAAGAAGGTCATCCTCGCCGGCTGGTCCGAGGGCTCGCGCGAGCGGCTCGGCACGGTGCTTGCCGACCACGGGCTGAAGGGCGCCGCCGCCATCTCCCGCTTCGACAGCCTCTCCGCCTTGCCGAAGACGCAGGCGGCGCTGGCCGTGTTCGGGCTGGAGGCGGGGTTCGAGACGCCGGACTTCGCCGTCATCGGCGAGCAGGACATCCTCGGCGACCGCCTGGTGCGCCCCAAGCGCAAGGCGCGCCGGCCGCAGGACGTGCTCACGGAATTGACCGCGCTCACCGCCGGCGACCTCGTGGTGCACGTGGACCACGGCATCGGCCGCTTCGTCGGCCTGAAGACCGTGGAGGCCATGGGCGCCCCCCACGATTGCCTGGAGATCCATTATGCCGGCGGCGACAAGCTGTTCCTGCCGGTGGAGAACCTGGAGCTCCTGAGCCGCTACGGCTCGGAGGACACCGAGGCCCAGCTCGACAAGCTGGGCGGCGGGGCCTGGCAGGCGCGCAAGGCGCGGATGAAGAAGCGCATCCGCGAGATGGCCTCCGAGCTGATCAAGATCGCCGCCCAGCGCCAGCTCGGCGAGGCGCCGAAGCTGGTGCCCGCCATGGGCCTCTACGACGAGTTCCGCGCCCGCTTCCCCTACGAGGAGACGGACGACCAGGAAGCCGCCATCGACTCGGTGCTGGACGACCTCGCCTCCGGCCACCCCATGGATCGGCTGATCTGCGGCGACGTGGGCTTCGGCAAGACGGAAGTCGCCCTGCGGGCCGCCTTCGCCGTGGCGCTCTCCGGCAAGCAGGTGGCGGTGGTGGTGCCCACCACGCTGCTTGCCCGCCAGCATTTCAAGACCTTCTCCGATCGCTTCCACGGCCTGCCGGTGAACGTCGCCCAGGCGTCGCGGATGGTGACGGGCAAGGACCTGGCCGCGGTGAAGAAGGGTCTTGCCGATGGCGCCGTCGACATCGTGGTGGGAACCCACGCACTGCTGGGCAAGGCCATCCACTTCAAGGACCTCGGCCTCGTCATCGTGGACGAGGAGCAGCATTTCGGCGTCTCCCACAAGGAGCGGCTGAAGCAGCTGCGGGCCGAGGTGCATGTGCTCACCCTCACCGCGACGCCCATCCCGCGCACCCTGCAACTGGCCATGACCGGGGTGCGCGAGCTCTCCATCATCGCCACCCCGCCGGTGGACCGGCTCGCGGTGCGCACCTTCATCACGCCGTTCGATGCATTGATCGTGCGCGAGGCGCTGCTGCGCGAGCGCTATCGCGGCGGGCAGAGCTTCTACGTGGTGCCGCGCATCGAGGACCTAGCCGAGGTGCGCGAGTTCCTTGCCGCCTCGGTTCCGGAGGTGAAGGTGGCGGTGGCTCACGGCCAGCTGGCGGCCGGGGCGCTCGAAGACATCATGACCGCCTTCTATGACGGCCAGTACGACGTGCTGCTCTCCACCACCATCGTGGAGAGCGGCCTCGACGTGCCCAACGCCAACACCCTCATCGTGCACCGGGCCGACATGTTCGGCCTCGCCCAGCTCTACCAGCTGCGCGGGCGCGTCGGCCGGGCCAAGGCGCGGGCCTATGCCATCTTCACCGTGCCGGCGACGAAGCCCATCACCGCGCAGGCGGAACGGCGGCTGAAGGTGTTGCAGTCGCTGGAGACGCTGGGCGCCGGCTTCCAGCTGGCGAGCCACGACCTCGACATCCGTGGCGCCGGCAACCTTTTGGGCGACGAGCAGTCCGGCCATATCAAGGAAGTGGGCTACGAGCTGTACCAGGAGATGCTGCAGGAGGCGATCGCCCACCTCAAGGCCGGCATCACCGACTATGTGGACGACAAGTGGTCGCCCAATATCACCATCGGCATGCCGGTGCTGATCCCCGAGGACTACGTGGCCGACCTGCACGTGCGCCTCGCCCTCTACCGGCGCCTCGCGGACATTCAGGACGACGCGGAGATCGACGCCTTCGGGGCGGAGCTGGTGGACCGCTTCGGCCCGACGCCGGAGGAGGTGGGCCAGCTGCTCCAGCTCACCCAGATCAAGGCGCTGGCCCGCAAGGCCAATGTGGAGAAGGTGGATTCCGGGCCGAAGGGCGTGGTGTTCGGCTTCCGCGACAACGAGTTCGCCGACCCCTCGGGCCTGGTGAAGCTGATCGGGCAGGAGGGGAGCCTGGCCAAGGTGCGCCCCGACTTCAAGGTGGTGTTCCTGCGCGACTGGCCCACCGCCGAAGCGCGGCTGAAGGGCACGCTGGTGGTGCTGAAGAAGCTCGCCGCGCTGGCGGTCAAGAAGGGACTGTGAAACGCATCCGGCCCGACGCGCTGGCGCCGGGCCGGGACATGGGATGACCGCCCGGCTTACTTGACGCCCAGCACGCCGCCGACGGCGCCGCCCACGGCACCCACGGTCCCGCCGACCACGGCGCCCACCGGGCCCGCCGCCTTCTCGCCGGCGCGGGCGCCTTCCTGCGCACCGGTGCCGGTGCCCTTGACCCCGCCGGCCACGCCACCGGCCACGCCGCCACCGACGCCGCCGACCGTGCCGCCAACCACGCCGCCCACCGGGCCGGCCGCCTTGTCACCCACGTTCGCGCCCGCATTGGCGCCCTGTTCGGCGCCCTTGACCACGCCCTGCGCGAATGCCGCGGTGGGGGCGAGAGCCAGGAAAAGGGCTGCCGCAGCAATGGTCGTCTTCATGGCTGATCCTTTCATGTTCGACAGATGCCGCACCGGTGCCGATGGCGAAAAAACGTCTCGGCCGTGCGCGCGATCCTCCGGGCTTCGTCGATCAACTGGCCCTGGGTCAACATAACCCGGCCGAAGCGTGGCCGCCACCGGCCCCGTCAATTCTCAGGGACGGGTTGGTTTGACCTTCAGCCGGACGAACGGCGACGGGGACGCCCCGGACAGGCCGGGGCGTGACCGCGGTGCTTTCGGATCGGATGCGCCGCCGCCTCCAGCCGCAGGCTATGCCCCCTCTCCCCTTGTGGGAGAGGGTTGGGGTGAGGGGTGGCACGGCGCCGGGAAACAGGGCGCAAACGGAGAAACCGGCCCCCTCACCCCCGTCCCCTCTCCCGCGAGGGGAGAGGGGAGGAGCGCCGCGTGTGCGGCACGGGAGGTGCCCGTCGCCCCATGCAACCGTCATCCCCCGGCCTGTCCGCGCCGGCGGAACCGTGGACGCCCCGGACGAGCCGGGGCATGACCGCGGTTTAATGCCGATTGCGAAACGAAAACGGCCGAGCAAGCTGCCCGGCCGTCTCCATTTCTTTCCATGCCGCCGCCCGAGCAAACCGGCATGCCGGTTTGCGTCACGAGAAGACTCGCCGGGCGGCGTCAGGCACTCTGCCTGGATCAGAAGTCCATGCCGCCGCCCGAGCAAACCGGCATGCCGGTTTGCGTCACGAGAAGACTCGCCGGGCGGCGTCAGGCACTCTGCCTGGATCAGAAGTCCATGCCGCCGCCCGAGCAAACCGGCATGCCGGTTTGCGTCACGAGAAGACTCGCCGGGCGGCGTCAGGCACTCTGCCTGGATCAGAAGTCCATGCCGCCGCCCGAGCAAACCGGCATGCCGGTTTGCGTCACGAGAAGACTCGCCGGGCGGCGTCAGGCACTCTGCCTGGATCAGAAGTCCATGCCGCCGCCCGGCATGGCCGGGGCCGCGGGGGCGTTCTTCTTCGGCAGTTCGGCGATGAGCGCCTCGGTGGTGATCAGGAGGCCGGAGATGGAGGCGGCGTCCTGGAGGGCGGTGCGCACGACCTTGGTGGGGTCGATGATGCCCGACTTCACCATGTCCACGTATTCGCCGGTCTGGGCGTTGTAGCCGAAGCTGTAGTCGGAGGACTCGAGGATCTTGCCCACCACCACGGAGCCGTCGTCGCCCGCGTTCTGGACGATCTGGCGCGCCGGGGCCTGGATGGCGCGGCGGACGATCTCGATGCCGGTCTTCTGGTCGGCGTTGTCGACCTTGAGGCCTTCGAGCACCTTGATGGAGCGCAGCAGGGCCACGCCGCCGCCGGGCACGATGCCTTCTTCCACCGCGGCGCGGGTGGCGTGCAGGGCGTCGTCCACGCGGTCCTTCTTCTCCTTGACTTCCACTTCCGTGGAGCCGCCCACGCGTACCACGGCGACGCCGCCGGCGAGCTTGGCGAGGCGCTCCTGCGCCTTCTCACGGTCGTAGTCGGAGGTGGTGGTCTCGATCTGGGCGCGGATCTGGGAGATGCGGGCCTCGATGTCGGCCTTCTCGCCGGCGCCGTCGACGATGGTGGTGTTCTCCTTCTCGATCACCACCTTCTTGGCGCGGCCGAGCATGGAGAGGTTCACGCTGTCGAGCTTGATGCCGACTTCCTCGGAGATCACCGTGCCGCCGGTCAGGATCGCGATGTCCTGTAGCATGGCCTTGCGGCGGTCGCCGAAGCCGGGGGCCTTCACCGCCGCGACCTTCAGGCCGCCGCGCAGCTTGTTCACCACCAGGGTGGCGAGGGCCTCGCCTTCCACGTCCTCGGCGATGATCAGCAGCGGACGGGCCGACTGCACCACCGCCTCGAGCACGGGGAGGAGCTCCTGCAGGCCGGACAGCTTCTTCTCGTTGATGAGGATGTAGGGCTCCTCGAACTCAACGCGCATCTTCTCGGCGTTGGTCACGAAGTAGGGCGAGAGGTAGCCGCGATCGAACTGCATGCCCTCCACCACGTCGAGCTCGGTCTCGAAGGACTTGGCTTCCTCGACGGTGATGACGCCCTCGTTGCCGACCTTCTTCATCGCCTCGGCGAGGAACTTGCCGACCTCGGCGTCGCCGTTGGCGGAGATGGTGCCGACCTGGGCGATCTCGTCGTTGGAGGTCACCTTCTTGGAGTTGGCGGCCAGGTCCTTGACGATGGCATCCACCGCGAGGTCGATGCCGCGCTTGAGGTCCATGGGGTTCATGCCGGCGGCAACCGCCTTGGCGCCCTCGCGGACGATGGCCTGGGCCAGCACGGTGGCGGTGGTGGTGCCGTCGCCGGCAAGGTCGTTGGTCTTGGAGGCGACCTCACGCACCAGCTGGGCGCCGAGGTTCTCGAACTTGTCCTCGAGCTCGATCTCCTTGGCCACCGACACACCGTCCTTGGTGATGCGGGGGGCGCCGAAGCTCTTCTCGATCACCACGTTGCGGCCCTTGGGGCCGAGGGTGACCTTCACGGCATTGGCGAGGATATCGACGCCGCGCAGGACCTTGTCGCGCGCATCGACGGAAAATTTTACGTCCTTGGCAGCCATGGGGCATGCTCCTTCAGATTGGGACGATGGAGTTCAGGAATTCAAGCGAGGGAAGGCGCGCTCAGGCGGCCTTCTTGGCGCCGGCAGGAGCGTCGAGCACGCCGAGGATGTCGCTCTCCTTCATGATGAGCAGATCCTGGCCGTCGATCTTGACCTCGGTGCCGGACCACTTGCCGAACAGCACGATGTCACCGGCCTTCACGTCGAGGGCGACGATCTCGCCCTTCTCGTTGCGGGCGCCGGAGCCCACGGCGATCACTTCGCCCTGCTGCGGCTTTTCCTTCGCCGTATCGGGAATGATGATGCCGCCGGCGGACTTCGCTTCGGCGTCGATGCGCTTCACAACCACGCGGTCGTGCAGAGGACGGAAACCCATCGGGAAACCTCCGGTTTGATGCTTCTTTTCAAGGCGCGGGCACCCCTGCGCCCGGCCCGAACGCGATCTAAGGGCCTTGTTTTCGTCCCGCAAGGGGCCGGACGAAAAATTTAGCACTCGCCGTGCGGGAGTGCTAGCAGCGCCGGAACGCGAGGAAAATCAAAGGCGGGTCGCGTGCGAGGCGGTCCGGACAGGGCTCGGCGCCCGAGCGGGGCCGGTTGTCAGCAGTCTCCGCTATGCGCTGCTAGCCCTTTGTTTTTGCAAGAAGAAACTAAACTTTAGCCTTGGCGGGACGAAACTCTGGAGCCGACAATGCATTGTCTGGTCCCGGCGTATCCCGCGGCTGGCTGCGGGACCTCCGGGTTCGGGGATATGGAGGTGTGACCCATGGTAACCCGTTCATCCCAAGGGGCCCCGGTGACTCAATCGTCCCTGGGGGCCCGCTCGTCCCAGGTGTCGCGCGACTTCGCCTTGCAGATGGAGGGCTACGGCCTCGCCACGGCCGAGATCCTCTACCGCATGCCCGACCATCCCAGCCTTCTTCAGACCTATCTCTGGCAGGAATACGACCTCTGCCCGAAGTTCCCCGAGCTCAACCGGTTCCTGGACTTCTGGAAACGGGAGATCGAGGGGCGGCTGCATTCGGTGCGGGTGGCCCATTGCGGCCTCATCAAGCCGGCGGAGCTGAGGTCGGTGGACGGGATGTTCCTGCTCAACTGACGCGCCCGAAGGCCCGACGCACGCCTGTCGCAACCGGATAACACCCGGCTGTCGCCGCCTGCGCCTAGCCTTTCCTCCGAAGCCGGCGGCCGGTGCGGCCGCGGCCAGCGGGGAGAATGCGGATGCCGGGCAAGCGCATTTTGATGATCGTCGGGGATTTCGGCGAGGACTACGAGATCATGGTGCCGTTCCAGGCGCTGCTGGCGGTGGGGCACGCGGTGGATTCGGTCTGTCCGGGCAAGAAGGCCGGCGACAAGGTCGCCACCGCCATCCACGATTTCGAGGGCCACCAGACCTATACCGAGAAGCCGGGCCACCTTTTCACGCTCAATGCCACCTTCGCGGCGGTTGATCCCGCGGACTACGACGCGCTGCTGGTGCCGGGCGGGCGGGCGCCGGAATACCTGCGGCTCGATCCGGCGGTGATCGCCGCGGTGCGCCACTTCTTCGACGCCGGCAAGCCGGTGGCCGCCATCTGCCACGGCGCCCAGCTCCTCGCCGCCGCCCGCGTCCTCGAGGGGCGCACCTGCTCGGCCTATCCGGCGTGCCGGCCAGAGGTGGAGCTGGCCGGCGGCACCTATGCCGACATTCCCGTCGATGCCGCCGTCACCGAAGGCAACCTCGTGAGCGCGCCCGCCTGGCCGGCCCATCCGGCCTTTGTCGCGCAGTTCCTTGCCCTATTGGGCACGCGCATCTCCCATTGATCGCTAAATTGCGTTATTGGGAGATCGGGCGGCAAGGGCATGCGCGCTGTGCGGGGGTTCAGCGCGCATGCCCGTCCGCCGCCGTCCGCCCGGCGAGAGCAAAGCGGGGCGAATAGAGGGTCGCCGCATGTGCCGTTTGTTCGTCGAGGCGGATCCGGCGCTGTGGACCGCGGAAACGCGAGCCCTGCGCCTCAACGGCTTCTCCACCTCGGTGCGGCTGGAGGCCTTCTTCTGGACCGTTCTGGAACAGATCGCCGCGCGCGACGGCCTCACCGTAGGCCGGCTGGTGGCGCGGCTGCACGACGAGCTGACCGAGGCGGCGGCCGACATCGACAATTTCACCTCCTTCCTGCGGGTGTGCTGCGGACGCTTCCTCGCCTTGCAGGCGGCGGGCCTCGTGCCGCCGGCGGGGGCCCTGCGCGCGCTCGACGTCTCCTCCATCCTGCGCGCCGAAGGGGCGTCCCGCGACGGCCGGGCCCAGCCGGTTGCCGCCGCGCGGGGCCGGGGCGCACGGCCGGCGGCATGACCGAGGGGAAGGACCATGCCCTGACACTGCCGCTTTCCCGGTGCTATGAGTGATGCGACCACCCAACGAGGTCGCCTTGGATCACCGAACACCCAGAACGTCCGAACTGCTTGCCGCCGTCCTCGCCGCCCAGGAGGAGGACAAGGTGGCCATAGGCGATCTTGTGAACGCCTTGCGGAACCGCGCGTTCGGCATTCTCTTCCTCATCTTCGGCATCCCGAACTGCATTCCCATGCCGCCCGGCATCCCGGTCATCTGCGGCATCATCCTCGGCCTCATCGGCCTGCAGATGACCATGGGCCGGCAGGAATTGTGGCTGCCGGACTTCATCGCCCGCCGCACCTTCTCGCGTGCCATGCTGGAGGCGATCGTCACCAGGTCGCGGCCGTGGATCGAGCGCTTCGAGAACATCTCCCAGCCCCGCTATGAGCAGTTCGCCGGCCCCACCGCCCGGCGCGTGGTGGGCGCGACGGTGGTGCTGCTGGGCTTCATCCTGCTTCTGCCCATCCCCTTCCTCGGCAACCTGCCGCCCGGCTTCGCCGTGTGCATCTTCGGCCTCGGCCTCGTGGAGCGGGACGGGCTGGTGATCCTCGCAGGCTTCGGCGCGACGGTGCTGGGGCTGATCGTCACCGCGCTGATGAGCTGGGCCATCTATCAGGGCGCCATCGCCATCTTCTGAACGGTCCTTTCTCCTCCCATGCGTGTCGACGCCTTCGATTTCGAGCTCCCGCCCGAGCGGATCGCCCTGCGCCCCGCCGAGCCGCGCGAGGCCGCGCGCCTCCTGGTGATTCGTCCGGGCGCCGCGCCCGAGCTGCAGGATGCGCGGGTGGGCGACCTGCCGTCCTTCCTGCGTCCCGGCGACGCGCTGGTGGTGAACGACACCCGCGTCATCCCCGCCGCCCTCGAAGGCACCCGCTCGCGCGCGGGCGCGAGCACCGTGCGCATCGAGGCGAACCTGGTGAAGCGGCTCGACGCCGCGCGCTGGACCGCCTTCGCCAAACCGGCGAAGCGCCTCAGGGTGGGCGACGTGGTGCGCTTCGGCGGGGCGGGGGAAACCTGCCTCCTCGGCACCCTCGATGCCCGGGTGGAGGCCAAGCGCGAGGCCGAGGTGGACTTCGCCTTCGCCTTTTCCGGCCCGGCCCTGGACGAGGCGCTGCAGCAGGTGGGGCACATGCCCATCCCGCCCTACATCGCGGCGCGCCGGGCGGAGGATGACCGCGACCGCACCGACTACCAGGCCCTGTTCGCCCGCGTCGACGGCTCGGTGGCCGCGCCCACGGCGAGCCTGCATTTCACCCCGTCGCTGATGGCGGCGATCGAAGCGCGCGGCGTCTCGGTCCACACCGTGACGCTGCACGTGGGGGCGGGCACCTTCCTGCCGGTGAAGGCGGAGGACACCTCCGGCCACATCATGCATCCCGAATGGGGCGAGGTTTCCGCCGCCACCGCCGCGGCGCTGAACGCCGCGCGGGCCAAGGGCGGGCGCATCGTCACGGTGGGTTCCACCCCCACGCGCCTGCTGGAAAGCGCGGCGGCGGAGGACGGCACGATCCGGCCGTTCCTCGGCGAGACGGCCATCTTCATCACCCCCGGCACCCGTTTCCGCGCCGTCGACGCCATGATGACCAACTTCCACCTGCCGCGCTCGACGCTGGTGATGCTGGTGGCGGCCTTCGTCGGCCACGAAGTGCAGAAGCGCGCCTATGCGCACGCCATCGCGGCGGGCTACCGCTTCTATTCCTATGGCGATGCGTGCCTGCTTCTGCCAGAAGGCGGCGCATGACGCGCCCTCTTTCCGCCGACAGCTTCAGCTTCACCCTTTCCGCCACCTGTGGCGCCGCCCGCACCGGCCTGGTGTCGACCCCGCGCGGCGCCGTCCGCACGCCGGCCTTCATGCCGGTGGGCACGGCGGCCACCGTGAAGGGGCTGTATTTCGACCAGGTGAAGGCGGCGGGCGCCGACATCGTGCTCGCCAACACCTACCACCTCATGCTGCGCCCCGGCGCGGAGCGGATCGCGAGGCTCGGCGGCCTGCACGCCTTCATGCGCTGGGACGGTCCGATCCTCACCGATTCCGGCGGCTTCCAGGTGATGAGCCTGTCGGGCCTGCGCAAGATGAGCGAGCAGGGGGTCACCTTCCGCTCCCACGTGGACGGCGCCTATTTCGAGATGAGCCCCGAGCGCTCGGTGGAGATCCAGGGCCTGCTCGGCGCCGACATCCAGATGCAGCTCGACGAATGCGTGCGCCTGCCCTGCGCCGACGAGGAGGCCGAGCGGGCCATGCGGCTCTCCCTGCGCTGGGCGGAGCGCTCCAGGCGCGCCTTCGAGACGCAGCCCAAGGGGCGGGCCCTGTTCGGCATCGTTCAGGGCGGGGCGGTGCCGACGCTGCGGGTGGAATCGGCCCGCGCCCTCGCCGACATGGATTTCCCCGGCTATTCCATCGGCGGCCTCGCGGTGGGCGAGCCGCAGGAGGTCATGCTGGCCATGATCGAGACGGTGGAGCCGCATCTGCCGGCCGGCAAGCCGCGCTACCTCATGGGGGTGGGCACCCCCGACGACCTGCTGGAATCGGTGGCGCGCGGCATCGACATGTTCGACTGCGTCATGCCCACCCGCTCCGGGCGCCACGCGCAGGCCTTCACCCGCTTCGGCCGCCTCAACCTCAAGAACGCCCGCCACGCCGAGGACCCGCGCCCGCTGGACGAGACCAGCGACTGCCCGGCCCTGCGCGACTATTCCCGCGCCTACCTCCACCACCTCGTGCGCTGCGAGGAGATGCTGGGGTCCATGCTGCTCACCTGGGCGAACGTTCACTACTACCAGCAGCTCATGGCCGGGGCGCGGGCGGCCATCGCCGCGGGGCGGTATGGGGATTACGTGGCCGAGGTGAAGGAAGGCTGGGCGCGCGGCGATCTGCCGGTGTGGGCGGGGTAGGGGGATGTTGCCGCCTGCGGCGCAGTCCCTGCGCTGGGTCCCGGCTCGCATTCCGCTGCGTTGCATGCGTCCGGGACACAGGAACGGCTTCGTGTCCCGGACGCATGCAACGCAGCGAAGCGGGTGGAAGGAGAGCCGGGACCCAGCGCCAAGAGTTCGCCTAAGGCGCCGCTTCAATACCCCGACGACCCCATTGAATAAACGGACAACCGTTTTATTCTAGCGCCGCTTCCCGCTGGCGTCCCAAGCCCGCGACCGACAAGATGCGGGGAGCGAGGGAGGGAAAAAAGATGCTGCCGAACAGCCACGCCGGTTTCGATTTCGACCTCGGCGAGACCGCCGACATGCTGCGCGACACCGTGCGCGACTTCTCCCAGGCCGAGATCGCCCCGCGCGCCGCCGAGATCGACAAGACCAACCAGTTTCCCCGCGACCTGTGGCCCAAGCTCGGGGCGCTCGGCCTGCTCGGCGTGACGGCGGATGAGGAATACGGCGGCTCGGGCCTTGGCTACCTGGAGCACGTCATCGCCATGGAGGAGATTTCCCGCGCCTCCGCCTCGGTGGGCCTGTCCTATGGCGCGCACTCCAACCTGTGCGTCAACCAGATCAGCCGCAACGGCACTGCGGCGCAGAAGGCGAAGTACCTGCCCAAGCTCATCTCCGGCGAGCATGTGGGCGCGCTCGCCATGTCGGAGCCGGGGGCGGGGTCGGACGTGGTGTCCATGCGCACCCGCGCCGAGAAGAAGGGTGACCGCTACATCCTCAACGGCTCGAAGATGTGGATCACCAACGGCCCCATCGCCGAGACCCTGGTGGTCTACGCCAAGACCGACCCGGCGGCCGGCCCGCGCGGCATGACCGCCTTCCTCATCGAGAAGGGCTTCAAGGGCTTCTCCACCGCCCAGAAGCTGGACAAGCTGGGCATGCGCGGCTCCGACACCGGCGAGCTGGTGTTCGAGGATTGCGAGGTTCCGGAGGAGAATGTGCTCGGCACCGTGGGCAAGGGCGTCAACGTGCTCATGAGCGGCCTCGACTACGAGCGCGCGGTGCTCGCCGGCGGGCCCACCGGCATCATGCAGGCGTGCATGGATATCGTCCTGCCCTATGTCCACGAGCGCAAGCAGTTCGGCCAGCCCATCGGCACCTTCCAGCTGATGCAGGGCAAGATCGCCGACATGTACGTGACCATGAACGCCACCAAGGCCTACGTGTACGCCGTGGCCAAGGCGTGCGACCGGGGCGCCACCACCCGCGAGGACGCCGCCGGCGCCATCCTCTACGCGGCGGAGAAGGCCACATGGATGGCCCTGGAGGCGATCCAGACCCTGGGCGGCAACGGCTACATCAACGACTACCCCACCGGCCGCCTGCTGCGCGACGCCAAGCTCTACGAGATCGGCGCCGGCACCAGCGAGATCCGCCGCATGCTCATCGGGCGGGAATTGTTCGAGAAGACCGCTTGAGGGGAGGGCGGCCGGAAGCGGCCGTTCTCGCGCCCCGGTCGACCGGAGCGAACAGCGGACGGAGAGCCGGGGCCCAGCGCAAGGACGCGCCGAAGGCGACTTTATCGAAGAACGCGGCGGTGATCGCCGGCTTCGCCGACGTTTCCCCTGTTCCCCGGATCGGCGCTCCACCTGCGGTGTCGCTTGTCCGGGGAACAGGAGCCTCACCTCAGAACGTGTATCGCATCCCCGCATAGATCGCCCGCCCGGTGCCCGGCTCGAACAGGGCCGAGGTCTGCGTTGCTGTGCCGGTCACGCTCACCGTGGCGATATAGGCCGTGTTGAACAGGTTGCGGGCGTCCACATAGGCCGAAAGCGGGCCGCCATTGTCGTAGCCGATGCGAAAGTTGAGCAAGGCGTAGGCCGCCGTGTTCAGCGTGTTGGCATCGTCCACGAAATAGGGGGTCGGCACCCATTCCACGTTCGGCCCCGCATAGAAGCCGCTCGGGTGCTTGTAGAGCAGTTCGGCACGGAAATAGTGGGGCGGAATGCCGGGCAGCTGGTTGTTGCCCCACACCGGGTCGTTGTCGAAGAAGAAGTCGGAATAGGTGTAGGCGAAATTGAGCCACACCTTGTCCGGGTTCGGCCCCTTGTCCCACAGGCCCTTGAGGAGCGTCGCGCCGAAGCCGGCTTCCACGCCCTGGTGCACCGTGTAGCCGAGGTTCACCACATTGCACATGCCGGGCACGCTGGTGGCGGCGCATTGCAGCTCGTTCTGCACGTTGGAGCGATAGAGCGAGACGTCCCAGGTGAAGTCCTCGCCGCGGCCGCGGCTGCCGATTTCATAGGTTGTGGCGATCTGGGCTTTCAGGTTGCTGAGGATGGGGCTGGCGAAATTGGTGAGCTCGGAGAAGGTCGGCACCTCGCCGGAATTGGAGATGTTGGCGAACACCTGCGCGCCGGGGCCGATGTCCCAGACGAAACCACCCTTGGGCAGGAACAGGTCATAGTCCTTGGAACCGGTCACCGCGTTGTAGATGCCATCGCGGTCGCGCGTCGCCGTCAGGTACTGGAACGCGCCGACGAGGGCGAATGTCCTGGTGAGGTAGAAATTGTCCTCGGCGTAGAAGGTGGTGGTGGTGGCGTCTTCCTGGGCGGCGAAGGTGAGGGCGCCGGGATTGCCATAGACGTTCACGTAGCGCTTGGCGTCGATGCTGCCGATGGCGAGATTGATGCCGGTGGTGAGGCGGTTGGCGAAGCCGGCGATCTCCCGCTCGTCCACGAGGCGGGCGAAGCCGCCGAAGTCGATATATTCATTGTCGAGCACCTGGAAGATGGGGTGGTCGAGGCTCTTGTCGGAGAGGTATCCGCCGAACTCGACCCTGGTGCTGTCGTTCATCACCCACGTTGTCTTGTTGGCGATCCGGACCGACTGGATGTTGCGCTGGTAGTCCAGCTTCAGGTTGGTGGGGTTCGCCGCCTGCGGATCGGTGAGGGCGGCGGCCTTGGAGACGGCGCCGGGGATCTGCTGCTCGATGTCGTTTGCGTTGAAGAAGAAGCGGGTCTCGAATGTCTCCGACGGCCGCCAGCCCACATTGCCGGAAGCCCGCACCGAATCGCCGGCCGCATGCTCGCGGAAGCCGCCGGAGGTCAGGGCCGAGGCGGTGAAGAAGCCGTCGAACGGACCCTGCGCCCCGCCGGTGCTCGCCTGGAGGCGAAAGAAATCGAAGCTGCCGGCATCAAGGCGGACTTCGCTGCCCTGCGCGTCGCGTCCGGTGGGGGTGACGAAGTTTATGGCGCCGCCCAGTGCGTTCGCCCCGAACTGGTAGCCGTTGGCCCCCTTGAACACTTCGACATATCTGAACGCGGTCGGATCGATCTCCTGGAAGTCGCCGCCGCCGTCCGCGCTGTTCAGGGGAATGATGCCGTCCTGGAACAGCTGCACGCCGCGCAGATGGAAATTGCGGGACAGGCCGGAGCCGCGGATGGAGAGGCGGGTGTCCTCGCCCCATTTGGTCTGGGCGAACACGCCCGGCACGTAGTCCAGCATATCCTTGATGGTCAGGGACACGCCGTCGCGCCAGGCGGTGTCGGGCACCACCTCGGCGCCGCCCGGGGTCCGCTCGATGGCGGCGCGGGCCTCGGCCTCGGTGGCGACGGTGAGGGGGGCTGGCTGCGGCTTCTGCTGCGATCCCTCCACCACCACTTCGGGCAGGGTGGTGACGCTTTGCGCGACGGCGGGAAGGGCGGTGAGGCTGGTAAGGCACGCGGTGGCGGCAAGCAGCCGTCCGCGCCGCGCCGCCGAGGGCGCGCGGGGAGGTGTGGGCATGGCAACTCCGCTGTTCGCCGGCGCGGTCAAGCGCCCGGCGAAGTCGGGGGGGGGCAGGATCGGGAGCGGAAAGGGCGGCGGGGCCCGGCCTCAGGCGGCCGGCGGGGGCGCGCGGGAGCGGGCGTTTTCGCAGATGGGCGCCGCACCCGGAGCGAGGCCAGCCGGTGCGGGTGCGCAAGCGCTTTCAATGCGAGCGACGGGAAGGGGAAGACGCAGCGGGCCGGCCAGCACCGGCACGCTGCCGGCGGCGGGGCACAGCACGCAGTGGAGCCCGCGCATGACGGCGCCGTGGGTGTCGCCATCGGCGGGAGAAGCACCCGAGGCCGAGCACAGGATGCTCCCGCCGCCGCCGGGAGAGGCCATCGCGCCGGCCGCGAGCGCGCCGACGATCGATTGCAGAAGAATGAGATAGCAGAGGGTCCAGGCGGCAAGCAGGCGCGCCGCGCCGGGGGAGCGGCCGAGCCGTCCCCGCGCCGACATCACGCTGTTTGCGAAAAGCCGCACGTCCGCCCGCCCATATCCGTCCGCCCGTCGCAGACTCATGCCCGCGGCTCGAGACGGCCTACCCCAGCGACAGCCTATGTGCACCGCGCGCGCATTGAGAAGCCGCCGCCCATGCGACATGCCGCCGCTCGGACGCCGGAGCGCATGAGGGGGGTTCGCGCCTGCGGAAAATGGCGTTATAAATGACCGGCCAGCCAATCCCGCACTGCGGGATCGCCCGCGATTCCTGTGAATTTTGATTGGTTAGGCGCTATGTCCGCACGCATATTTTCGTGCACGCAGCTGCGTGCTTTCTTCCGGCTCTCGTTCTGCGCCTCGGCGCTGTGCCTCTTCGCCCTGCTCAGCATCGACGCCGGTTTCGCGCAGCAGCCCGCTGAACCGCCGCCCGCGCCATCCGCCCCGATTGTGACCCCCGCGCCTTCGGTGTCCCCGGTTGCGCCGTCCGCGCCGCCATCCGCCGAAGCTCCGCCCGCGCCATCCGACCTGCCCGCCGCCACGGCGCCGGCTGCGTCGGAGGCCGCCCCCCCGGCCAATGCCCTGCTGCCCCACGACCTGTCCCCCTGGGGCATGTTCCTGGCCGCCGACATCGTCGTGAAGGTGGTGATGGTGGGCCTCGCCTTCGCCTCGCTGATCACCTGGACGGTGTGGCTCGCCAAGTCGCTTGAGCTGCTCCTCGCCCGCGCCCGGGTGTCCCGCACGCTCAAGGTGCTGCGCGCGGCGCCGACGCTCGCCTCCGCCGCCGGGGCGCTGCCGGATGCGAAGGGCGCGGCGCCGGCGACGTTGCACGCCGCCATCGCCGAATGGCGGGCCTCGGACGGCCTTCCGGCGGAAGGAATCAAGGAACGCGTGGCGGTCGCCCTGTCCCGCATCGAGGCGAAGGCCGGCCGGCGGATGAGCGGCGGCACCGGCGTGCTGGCCACCATCGGCGCCACAGCGCCCTTCGTCGGCCTGTTCGGCACGGTATGGGGCATCATGAATGCCTTCATCGGCATCTCGAAGGCCCACACCACCAACCTCGCCGTGGTGGCGCCGGGCATCGCCGAGGCGCTGCTCGCCACCGCCATCGGCCTCGTGGCCGCCATCCCGGCCGTGGTGATCTACAACCTGTTCGCGCGCGGCATCGCCGCCTACAAGGCGAATCTCGCCGACACCTCGGCGGAGGTCATGCGGCATCTGTCGCGCGATCTCGACCGCGCCGCGGCCGGCCACGAGGTGCACACCCTGCGGGCGGCGGCGGAGTAGGGAGCGTGGCCGCCAAGCTCGATCATGGCGGGGACGACCTCGCCGAAAACCACGAGATCAACGTCACGCCGTTCATCGACGTGATGCTGGTCCTGCTCATCATCTTCATGGTGGCCGCCCCGCTCGCCACCGTGGACGTCAAGGTGGACCTGCCGGCCTCCAACGCCCAGCCGCAGCCGCGCCCGGACAAGCCGCTCTTCCTGACGGTCAAGAAGGACCTGAGTCTCTCCCTCGGCGACGACGGGGTGGCGCGCACTGGCCTCGGGCCCGCGCTCGACGGCGTCACCGGCGGCGACCGCCAGCAGCGGGTGTTCGTGCGGGCCGACAAGTCGGTGCCCTATGGTGACGTGATGGAGGTGATGAATCTCCTGCGCGGCACCGGCTACCTGAAGGTGGCGCTGGTGGGGCTGGAGGGCGAGGCCTCCGTCCCGGCGGCCGCGCCGGCGGCAGGGGCGCCCCGGTGAGCGCGGTCCACCATCACCACTGGCACGACTTCGACCGCACCCACCTGCGCGACACGGTGCTGCGCCTTGGCGCGGCGGTGCTCGTCATCATCGTGGTGCATGCGATCGTCGTCTATGCGGCGCTGTTCTGGCGCAAGGTCGAGGCCGGCGTGGCGGAGCCGACGGCGGCGGTGATGATCGAGCTCGCGCCCATCCCCGTCTCCGTCGCATCCGAGGCGGAGACCGTCCCCGGCCCGGCGGCGGTGCAGTCGCCCGAATCCACGCCGGACGCCCCGGACATTCCCGAGGAGGCCGCGCCGCCGCCGGAGCCGGTGGTGGAGCAGGTGGTCGAGAAGATCCCCGAGGTCGATCCCTCCCCGGCACCGGCGGAGGTGGTGCTGCCCAAGGCCGAGCCGAAGAAGGAGGAGGCCAGGGAGCGCCCCAAGCCGAAGGTGGAGCGCCCGAAGAAGGAGGCGAAGCCGACGCGCCGGCGCGAGGCGCCCGTTACCGCCGCCGCCCCCCGCTCGGAAGCTGAGACGGCGCAGACGACCGCCGCTCCCTCGCCGGGCTCCGCCGCGATCCGGTCGGCGGCCCTGGCCGACTGGCGCTCGCGGGCGTTTTCCCATCTCAGCCGCTACAAGCGGCCGCAGGCGGGACATGTGGGGGTTCCAAGCATCACCATCGCGCTCACCGGCACGGGGGCGGTCGCCTCGGTGCAGCTTTCCAGGGCGTCGGGCGACGAGGTGGTGGATCGCGAGGCGGTGGCCATGGCACGGCGTGCCTCGCCGTTCCCGGCGCCGCCGGAGGGCAAGGCCTTCACCTTCAGCGTGCCGATCCGGTTCACGCAGTAGGTCGAGGCGCCGGCAAGCGTGCGACGCCCGCCGTGCATGCGCGTGCCGCAGGGCTGCGCTGTTCGCGCCGCATGCGGGTCTCGTTCTTTCCCCAGGATCGGCGGCCGGCCGGGCGTGAGGAAGGACCCGGTCCCGCGTGCGGGCATGGGGCGGTCGCCGCGGCGGCGGCGTCAAGCGGAGGCACGACCGCCTTTGGACTTCACCTTCGCCCTGTGATAAGCGCAGGATCCGCTCCGGAAGGCCGCCAAAACCCGCGTCCTGACCGGTTGCCCCGACATCACCGGAGACCTGCCATGGCCTCGCAGGACGCGAACCCCGCCTCCATTTCGGAGGAAATGAACCGCTTCTTCACTGCCACGCTCGCCGAGACCGATCCCGAGATCGCCGGCGCGGTGAAAGCGGAGCTGGGTCGCCAGCGCGACGAGATCGAGCTGATCGCATCCGAGAACATCGTCTCGCGCGCGGTGCTCGAGGCGCAGGGTTCGGTGCTGACCAACAAGTATGCCGAGGGCTATCCCGGCAAGCGCTATTATGGCGGCTGCCAGTTCGTGGACGTGGCGGAAAACCTCGCCATCGAGCGGGCCAAGAAGCTGTTCAACTGCGGCTTCGCCAACGTCCAGCCCAATTCCGGCAGCCAGGCGAACCAGGGCGTGTTCTTCGCCGTGCTCCAGCCCGGCGACACCTATCTCGGCCTCAACCTCGCCGCCGGCGGGCATCTGACCCACGGCTCGCCGGTCAACATGTCCGGCAAGTGGTTCAACCCGGTGCCCTACACGGTGCGCGAGGACGACCAGCGCATCGATTATGAAGAGGTGGCCCGGCTCGCCGACCAGCACAAGCCGCGGCTGATCGTGGCCGGCGGCTCCGCCTATCCGCGGATCATCGACTTCCCGAAGATGCGTGCCATCGCCGACAGCGTCGGTGCGCTGCTGATGGTGGACATGGCGCATTTCGCCGGGCTGGTGGCCGGCGGCGCCCACCCGAGCCCGTTCCCCCACGCCCATGTGGTGACCACCACCACCCACAAGACCCTGCGCGGGCCGCGCGGCGGCATGATCCTCACCAATGACGAGGGGCTCGCCAAGAAGATCAACTCGGCCATCTTCCCCGGCATCCAGGGCGGGCCGCTGATGCATGTCATCGCCGCCAAGGCGGTGGCCTTCGGCGAGGCGCTGCGCCCGGATTTCAAGCTCTACGCGAAGAACGTGGTGGAGAATGCCAGGGCGCTGGCCGAGACCCTGAAGGGCCACGGCTTCGCCATCGTCTCCGGCGGCACCGACACCCACCTGATGCTGGTGGACCTGCGGCCCAAGCGCCTCACCGGCAAGACCTCCGAGGGGGCGCTCGGCCGCGCCCACATCACCACCAACAAGAACGGCATCCCGTTCGACCCCGAAAAGCCGTTCGTGACCTCCGGCATCCGCCTCGGCACGCCGGCCTGCACCACGCGCGGCTTCGGGGTGAAGGAGTTCCAGCTGGTCGGCGACCTCATCGCCGAGGTGCTCGACGTGCTCTCCCAGAAGGGCGCGGACGAGGACAGCCTGGTGGAAGCCGCCGTGCGCGAGAAGGTCGCGAGCCTCCTGGCCCGCTTCCCCATCTATCCCTGAGGGGCGCGTGTCGGCGCGTTTTCGTCATGCGGGCGGGGATCCACTGCGCTCGGAAGCGCCTGAGCGCCGGAGGGGGTGAAGCATGCGCTGTCCCTACTGCGGCGGCCTCGACACGCAGGTGCGCGATTCGCGGCCGACCGAGGACAACACCAGCATCCGCCGCCGCCGCGTCTGTCCCGATTGCGGCGGCCGCTTCACCACCTTCGAGCGGGTGCAGCTGCGCGAGTTGATGGTGCTGAAGCGCTCGGGCCGGCGGGTGCCGTTCGAGCGCGAGAAGCTGGAAAAATCAGTGGACGTGGCGCTGCGCAAGCGCAACGTCGAGGGTGACCGCGTGGAGCGGATGATCAATGGCATCGTCCGCCAGCTCGAAAGCATGGGCGACAGCGACATCACCTCGCAGACCATCGGCGAGATGGTGATGGAGGGCCTGAAGCAGATCGACGACGTGGCCTATGTGCGCTTCGCCTCGGTCTACCGCAATTTCCGCGAGGCCAAGGACTTCGAGCACGCCCTCGCCGAGCTCTCCCAGGACGGCGAGACGGAGCCGGTGAAGGACAAGCCGAAGGCCGCACCCCGCGCCGCGCCGCGGAGTTCCGAATGAGCCGGCATCCGCTGTCGGCCCAGCCCGTCGCCTCCCCGGAGGAGGACGAGTTCTTCATGGCCGAGGCGCTGAAGGTCGGCCAAAGGGGGCTCGGGCGCACTTGGCCCAACCCCTCCGTGGGCGCCGTCGTGGTGCAGCACGTGGACGGCCGTCCCCGGGTGGTGGGCGCCGCGGCCACCGCCGCCACGGGGCGTCCCCATGCCGAGCCGGTGGCCCTCGCCGAGGCCGGCGCGGCGGCGCGCGGGGCGACGCTCTATGTCACGCTCGAACCCTGCTCGCATCACGGCCGCACGCCGCCGTGCGCCGATGCGGTGATCACCGCCGGCATCCGCCGGGTGGTGGCCGCCATCGAGGATCCCGACCACCGGGTGAAGGGACGCGGCGTCGCCCGCCTCCGGGGGGCAGGCATCTGGGTCACGGTGGGGGTGGGGGCCGAGCAGGCCCTCGCCGACCATGCCGGCCACATCCGGCGCGTCACCGAGGGGCGGCCGCATGTCCTGCTCAAGATGGCGGTGTCCGCCGACGGCAAGGCGGCCCATCCGGGGCCGAAGCCGGCGGTGATCACCGGCCGGGAGGCGCGCGACCGGGCCCATCTCATGCGCGCCCACGCTGACGCCATTCTTGTGGGCCTCGGCACGGTGCTGGCGGACGATCCCATGCTCACCTGCCGGCTGGAGGGCTACGAGGACCGCTCGCCTGTGCGCCTCGTGCTCGACAGCGGGCTCGACATCCCGCTCACCTCGGCTTTGGTCCGCTCCGCCTGCGACGTACCCCTGTGGGTGATCGCGGCGGAGGACGCGCCGGCGGACCGCGCCGCCATCCTCACGGAAAAGGGCGTCGAGGTGCTGCGCGTGCCCCGGGGCGGCGTCGAGGGGCGGCTGCACCTTCCGGCGGTGCTGAAGCTGCTCGGCCTCCTCGGCGTCACCCGGGTGATGGTGGAGGGCGGCCCAAGCGTCGCCGCCGCCTTCCTCGAGGCCGGGCTTGCCGACGAGGTGGCCGTGTTCCACAGCCCCATCCTGCTCGGGCCGGACGCCTACGGCGTTCTCGCCGGCCGGCCCATCGCCCGTCTTTTCGCCCCTGTCGGCTTCGCCGAGGTGGAGCGGACCGAACTCGGCGCCGATCACCTCGTGCGCCTGTGGAGACGCTGACATGTTCACCGGGATCGTCACCGACATGGGCGACATTGTCGCGGTCGAGGCGAAGGGGGAGGTGAAGACCCTCACCGTCGCGACCGACTATGAGGCCGCGGGCATCGATGTGGGGGCGTCCATCGCCCATGCCGGCGTCTGCCTGACGGTCACGTCGGTGTCGGCCGGCGGGCCGCGCGGCACGCTCTTCACCGTGGACGCGGCGCCGGAGACGCTGGCGATCACCACGGTGGGCAACTGGTCGCAAGGCCGCCGCATCAACCTGGAGCGCTCCCTGAAGATGGGGGACGAACTGGGTGGCCACATGGTGTCCGGCCATGTGGATGCAACCGCCCGCGTGGTATCCCGCGAGGACCTGGGGACCACCACCCGCTTCGTGTTCGAGGTGCCGGAGCGGCTTGCGCGCTTCGTCGCGGCCAAGGGCTCGGTGGCGCTCGACGGCACCTCGCTGACGGTGAACACGGTGGAGGGCAACACCTTCTCCTGCCTGCTCATTCCCCACACCCTGGCGGTCACCACCTGGGGGGGCGTCAAGGCGGGGGACGCGGTCAATTTCGAGGTGGACCTGATGGCCCGCTACGCCGCCCGGCTTGCGGAGTTCCCCCGGGCCTAGTACGCCTCGCGGCCAATTCCGGCGCCGGTCGCGGCGCCTCACATTTCGGGAGATGTTCCCATGGTCACGACGCGCAGGGAAAGCGCGGGCGCCAGCGACGCCTCGCTCGAAGGGGCCCGGGTGCTCATCGTTGAGGGCCGGTATTACGAGGCCCTCGCGGACGAACTGCTCGCCGGCGCCCGCAAGGCGCTGGAGGCGGCGGGGGTCGAGGTGGAGGTGATCACCGTCCCCGGCGCCCTGGAGATTCCGATCGCCATCGAGATCGCCCTGGAGGCCTCCGAGATCACCGGCATTGCGGTGGACGCGGCGGTGGGGCTGGGCGTGGTGATCCGCGGCGAGACCTTCCATTTCGACATCGTGGCGGGAGAATCCGCGCGGGGGATCATGGAAATCGGCATGGCCCACGCTCTGCCGGTGGGCAACGGCATCCTCACCGTGGACACCGAGGCCCAGGCCTGGGAGCGCGCGCGCGTCTCCGAGGGCAACAAGGGCGGCGGCGCGGCCGAGGCGGCGCTCAACCTGCTGCGCCTCAAACGCCGGCTCGAAGCATGAGGGACGCGAACGCTCCGGCAAAACCCATGAAGAAGAGCGCGGCCCGCCTCGGCGCGGTGCAGGCGCTCTACCAGATGGATCTCGCCCACACGCCCCTGAACGACGTGCTGGCTGAGTTCGAGAGCCACTGGCTCGGCCAGGAGGTGGAGGGCGTCGAGATGCCCGACGCCGACGTGCGGCTGTTCCGCAGCGTGGTGGAAGGCGTGCTCAACGAGCAGCGGCGGATCGATCCGCTGGTGGACGGCGCCCTGTCCAACGGCTGGCCGCTGAAGCGGGTGGAGGCGGTGCTGCGCGCGGTGCTGCGCGCCGGCGCCTATGAGCTTCTCTCCAAGCCGGACGTGCCCGCCCGCGTGGTCATCACCGAATATGTGAACGTGGCCGGGGCCTTCCTCGACCGGGACGAGACCGGCATGGTGAACGCCGTGCTCGACACGCTGGCCCGCGAGGCGCGGCCGTCCGAGTTTTCCGGGGGCTGACATGCAGAGCGGCGATTCGGGGGAAGACCGGTTCATCGCCCGCTTCTTCCGTCCCATCGCCGGCTCCGCCGCCGCTCTCGGCCTCATGGACGATGCGGCGCTGCTCGCGCCGCCGGACGGCTGCGACCTCGTCCTCACCAAGGACGCCGTGGTCGCGGGGGTGCATTTCTTCCCCGACGACCCGCCCGCCTCCATCGCCCGCAAGGCGCTCAGGGTGAACCTTTCCGACCTCGCGGCGAAGGGCGCGGCCCCCCTCGGGGCGCTGCTCGCCATCGCCTTGCCGAAGGGCACGCCCGACGCCTGGATGGAGGCCTTCGCCGCCGCCCTCGGCGCCGATGCGGCGGCCTTCGGCTGCCCGATTCTCGGGGGCGACACGGTTTCGACGCCGGGTCCGGTGACCATCTCCCTCACGGCGCTCGGCTCGGTTCCGAAGGGCGGCTTCGTGCCGCGCACGGGGGCAGGGCCCGGACAGGCGATCGTCGTGTCCGGCACCATCGGCGACGGGGCCCTCGGCCTGGTGCTGAGGCAGGATGCGGCGCGGCGCGCCTTTGCCGGCCTGGATCTCGAACAGCGCGGCCACCTGCTCGACCGCTATCTCCACCCGCAGCCGCGCCTTGCCCTCGCCCCTGTCGTGCGCGCCTACGCGACGGCCGCCATGGACGTGTCCGACGGCCTCGCCGGGGACGTGGCCAAGATGCTGCGGGTGTCCGGATGCGGCGGGCGCATCGAGGCGCGGCGGGTGCCCCTGTCGGCGGCCGCCGCGGCCGTGGTGGCGGCGGAGCCGGCCTTGCTGGCCACCGTGCTCGGCGGCGGGGATGACTACGAGATCGTCGCCTGCGTGCCCCATGCGCGGCTGCCGGCCTTCGCGGCGGATGCGGCCCGGGCCGGCGTGCCGGTGGCCCGCATCGGCGAGACGCGGGACGGGCAGGGGCTCGACGTGACCGATGCCGGCGGGCGGCCCCTGGATCTCGGCGCCGGCAGCTTCAGCCATTTCTGAAGCTGCATCGGCAGCGGGAAAAGCCCAGCCTCAGCTGGTCACCTCGTAGTTCGCCGTCGCCACCACCTCGCCGTCGCCGCCACGCTGGCCCACGATGGACCAGGTGCCCGGCGTCGCGGCGCGGAAGGCGACCCGAACCGTGGCCTTGGCGGGAACTGGCACGGTATCATGCCACCAAGGCTTCCAACCGTCGTCGAGCCCGTCCAGCAGCCGCACCGGATGGCCGGCAATGGCGACGGACACCGGCGCGTCGAGGCTGTTGACGAGGGTGAGCACCACGCTCCTGCCCGCCTTCACCTTGCCCAGGGCCGTGGCCTTGCCGGCCGGGCCGCCGCCGATGGCAAGCTCGACCCGCAAGGCATCCTTGAGCGGGATTTCCGCCGGCAGGCCGTTGCCCGGCAGCGGCGCGGGCGGGCCGGAGGGGGCGGTTCCCGCCGGCCCGACCGGGGTGATGACCGCGAGGCGAATGGGATCCTGCGTGGTCTCGATCTCGATGATGGTGGCGTCCGCGTCGTCGAGGGTGGCGGCCACATCCACCCGCCCCGATGGAGCGATGTTGACGCGTCCGTCCTTCACCTCGAACGGCTGGTCCACCGGCTGGCCGTCCACCGCGATGACATAGCTCGCGGGGCCGCGGATCTTCAGGCGCAGGAACAGGGGCGTCGCGTTCACCAGGCGCAGCCGGGTGCGCCCGCTCGCCGGTCCCTGCAAGGTGGGGGAGATGGCCCCGTTCACCGGAAAGATGGGCACCCCGCTCTCGGGCGGGAAGGACTGGATGAACAAAAGGTGTTCCGACGCATAGGCCGGGGGGCCGGCCTCCGCCACCACCAGCGCGCCCGACAACGCCCGGCGGGCAAGGGAAGGGGAGGTGGCATGGTACCAGAAGGTGCCGGCATCCTGCGGGGTGAAGCGGATGTCCCGAGTGTGGCCCGGCGCCACCGGCGCTCCGGCCAGGTCGTCGGCGCCCGGCAGGCGCACGCCCTGCCAGACCAGGGAGAAGCCTTCGTTCAAGCCATTGCTGACGGATACCGCCAGCTCGGTGCCCTTCTTCACCCGCAGGACGGGTCCCGGTAGGGCGTCGTTGAACAGGGCGATGCTGCCCTGCCCGGCGAGCTCCGGCCGGCTGCCCGGTGCCGCGGCGAGGGGCACCGGCGGCGCCAGGGGCAGCGTCGCAGGTGCGGGGGTCGGCTTCGGCGTCGCTGCCGGCGCCTGCGCGAGGGCGGGAAGCACCGCGCCCGCCGTGCTGGCGAAAGAGAGGGCTGCGGCCCCCTTGAGGAGGGTGCGACGGGAGGGAATCGGCGTGGTCACGCTACGTCTCCGGGCCAGGTCGCAGGACCATCCAACGTGGCCGAAAAAAGGGCAAGCGGCATTGCGTTTCACGGTGAAGAGCGCGGGGCGCGCGGCTCCGGCCCGGCCCGGCGGACGCATCGCGGGCGCCGGCGGGACAACGTGCGGCGCAGGCCCGTCCGCCTCGGGGGAGGGGCGCCGGGGACGCCCGCCCGCCGTTCCCGGGGCGCCGCCCGGCCGCCGTGCGGGGCGCCATTTTCTTGCTGCGCCCGCGCGGGAGCGTGATATAAGCCCCGACCCGACCGTGCGTGCCGCTGCGCGCGCGAGCGGCTGAGCCTCGATGGTGCGCGTCCTCGACGGAACGCGGCGACGGGTGCGCGTCGTTCGGCGCCGCCCGCGGCGCGGGGGTCCTGCGGGCGTGGCGGAACTGGTAGACGCGCGGGATTTAGGTTCCCGTGACGCAAGTCGTGGGGGTTCGAAACCCTCCGCCCGCACCACGTCGCCGGCTCATGCATCGCGGCTCGTGCATCGCGGCCCATATGTCGCGGTTCATGTTTCGCGGCTCATGTGTCGCGGCTCATGCGTCGTCGGCGCTGGGTGCCAGCAGCCTCGGGTCCCGGCAGGGACCCCGGGCGCGGCCGCCGGGCGCGAGGCGTCGGTTTTCCAGGGAATACCGCGTGATGCGGGACAGGATGTGAAGGCAAGACGATGCAGGTGACCGAGACCCAGGCCGATGGCCTCAAGCGCGCGTTCCGTGTGGTGGTGTCCGCCGCCGACCTCGACGCCAAGGCCGACGCCCGGCTGAACGAGCTCAAGGGCCAGGTGAAGCTGAACGGCTTCCGCCCCGGCAAGGTGCCGACCGCGCACCTGAAGCGCGTCTACGGCAAGTCCGTCTATTCCGAGGTGATCGAGCAGACGGTCAACGAGACCAACGGCAAGCTCGTTGAGGAGCACGGCTTCAAGCTCGCCCTCCAGCCGAAGGTGAAGCTCTCCGACGGCCAGCAGGGCGAGACCCTGCTCGATGGCGGCAAGGATCTCGCCTACGACGTGGAGCTGGAGATCCTGCCGAAGATCGAGCTCAGCAACTTCAAGGACATCGCCATCGAGAAGCTGGTGGTGGACGTGAGCGACGCCGAGGTGGACGAGACCATCCAGCGCATCGCCGACTCCAACCGGCCGTTCGCCACCAAGGAGGGCGCCGCCGAGACCGGCGACCGCGTCACCATCGACTTCACCGGCTATGTGGACGGCGAGAAGTTCCCCGGCGGCGAGGGCGAGAACATCGACGTCCTCCTCGGCTCCAAGGGCTTCATCCCGGGCTTCGAGGAGCAGCTGGTCGGCGCGGTGGCCGGCGAGAGCCGCACCCTCCAGGTCACCTTCCCCGAGACCTATGCCGCCAAGGAACTCGCCGGCAAGGCCGCCACCTTCGAGGTGACGGTGAAGTCGGTGGACGCGGCCGGCCCCATCGCCATCGACGACGAGTTCGCCAAGACCCTCGGCCAGGAGAGCCTGGACAAGCTCAAGGAGACGGTGCGCGGGCGCATCACCCAGGAGCATGCCGGCGCCGCCCGCCAGAAGGTGAAGCGCGCCCTCCTCGACGCCCTCGACGCCGCGCACCGGTTCGACGTGCCGGAAGGCCTCGTGGAACAGGAGTTCGCCGGCGTGTGGGGCCGGGTGCAGGAAGACCTCGCCGGCCAGAACCGCACCTTCGCCGACGAGGGCACCACCGAAGAGGAAGCCCGCCAGGATTACCGCCGCATCGCCGAACGCCGCGTGCGCCTCGGCCTGGTGCTTGCGGAAATCGGTGAGCGCAACAATATCCAGGTTTCCGACGACGAGGTGACCCGCGCGGTGGTGGAACGGGCCCGCCAGTTCCCCGGCCAGGAGCAGCAGGTGTGGGACTATTACCGCCGCACCCCCGAAGCGCTGGCCTCCGTGCGTGCACCCCTGTTCGAGGAGAAGGTCGTTGATTTCCTTCTGGAGCTCGCCAACGTGACCGAGAAGACGGTCACCAAGGAAGAGCTCTACAAGGAAGAGGACGACGAGAAGGCCGCCTGAGGGGCGGAGTTCGTTCCGATGGGATGGTCATCCGATCGGGGAGACGGTCTCTTTTCCTGAGGTCGGAGACGGCACTTGCGCCCCGCGCGATGCGGGGGGCCGGGGCCGGCTCGGAGGCCGCTCCCGTCCTGCGACGAAATTGCGCGGCCCGCCCGCCCGGCGTGCCGCCGCCCCGCGCCCTGAGGACTGACGATGCGTGATCCTGTCGATACTTATATGAATTACCTCATCCCCATGGTGGTCGAGCAGACCAACCGTGGCGAGCGGTCCTACGACATCTTTTCCCGTCTCCTGAAGGAGCGCATCCTCTTCCTCACCGGCCCGGTCGAGGACGGCATGGCGACGCTTGCCGTGGCGCAGCTCCTGTTCCTGGAGGCGGACAATCCGAAGAAGGAGATCTCGATGTACATCAACTCCCCCGGGGGAGTGGTGACGTCGGGCCTCGCCATCTACGACACCATGCAGTTCATCAAGCCTGCGGTGTCCACGCTCTGCATCGGCCAGGCGGCCTCCATGGGCTCGCTGCTGCTGACCGCGGGCGAGAAGGGCATGCGCTTCGCGCTGCCGAACGCGCGAATCATGGTCCATCAGCCGTCCGGCGGCTTCTCGGGCCAGGTGACGGACATCATGCTGCACGCGCAGGAGATCCTGAACCTGAAGAAGCGCCTGAATGAAATCTATGTGAAGCACACCGGGCAGCCGCTGAAGGCCATCGAGGACGCGCTGGAACGCGACAACTTCCTTACCTCGGACGCCGCCAAGGACTTCGGGTTGATCGATTCCGTGATCGACAAGCGCCCGACCGACGAGACCGCAAAGGCGGCCTGATCCGGCGCAGCCCGGGGGGTGTTCTCGAAATTCCCCCCCTTGCGTGCGGTGCAAGATCGCGCTTGCATGTCATTAAGCCGGCATCGGATGCCGCGTAGTCGGCCCCTGCCTCGAAAAGGCGGGGGCCGTTGCGTTCCGGGGTCTTCACCTTTCGGCAGGACCCTCGGCTCAGGATGGGGCGGACGACGCGATGAAGGCGCGCGTGATCGGCCGGATGTTTATTTTTCCGGCAATTCGCCATTTGGGGAATGTCGCTTCCCTGCCTTGATCGTGTCGCCTCGGGGTGATTGGCTCTTGCGAACCAATCACCGTTTCGGGATTGGCGAGCTTTTTGCTTCGTCCAATCCCCATATGTGATCCTAGCGAAACGGACACATAGCGTGTCCGGGTCGGTAGATCGTAGGAGACGAAGATGAGCAAGACCGGCGGCAGCGACAGCAAGAACACGCTTTATTGCTCGTTCTGCGGCAAAAGCCAGCATGAGGTCAGGAAGCTCATCGCCGGACCGACCGTGTTCATCTGCGACGAGTGCGTCGAGTTGTGCATGGACATCATCCGGGAAGAGTCCAAGTCCTCTCTGGTGAAGTCGCGGGATGGCATCCCGACCCCGAAGGAGATCCGCAAGGTCCTCGATGATTATGTCATCGGGCAGGACCACGCGAAGAAGGTCCTCTCGGTGGCGGTGCACAATCACTACAAGCGCCTCAACCACGCCTCCAAGCACGGGGACGTGGAGCTCGCCAAGTCCAACATCCTGCTGATCGGGCCCACCGGCTCCGGCAAGACGCTGCTGGCGCAGACCCTGGCGCGCATCCTCGACGTGCCCTTCACCATGGCCGACGCCACCACGCTGACCGAAGCCGGCTACGTGGGCGAGGACGTGGAGAACATCATCCTCAAGCTGCTCCAGGCCGCCGACTACAACGTCGAGCGGGCGCAGCGCGGCATCGTCTACATCGACGAGATCGACAAGATCAGTCGCAAATCCGACAATCCCTCCATCACCCGCGACGTGTCGGGCGAGGGCGTGCAGCAGGCGCTGCTGAAGATCATGGAAGGCACGGTGGCCTCCGTTCCCCCCCAGGGCGGGCGCAAGCATCCCCAGCAGGAGTTCCTGCAGGTGGACACCACCAACATCCTGTTCATCTGCGGCGGCGCCTTCGCCGGCCTCGACAAGATCATCTCGTCGCGCTCGAAGGGCTCCACCTCCATCGGCTTCCAGGCCAAGGTGGCCCCGCCCGAGGATCGTCGCCCGGGCGAGCTGTTCCGCGAGGTGGAGCCCGAGGATCTGCTGAAGTACGGCCTCATCCCCGAGTTCATCGGCCGCCTGCCCGTGCTGGCGACGCTGGGTGACCTCGACGAGGAGGCGCTGAAGAAGATCCTCTCCGAGCCGAAGAACGCGCTGGTGAAGCAGTACCAGCGGCTGTTCGAGATGGAGAGCGTCGACCTCACCATCCACGAGGAAGCCCTCGGCGCCATCGCCCGCAAGGCGATCGAGCGCAAGACCGGCGCCCGCGGGCTTCGTTCCATCATGGAGGGCATCCTGCTCGACACCATGTTCGACCTCCCCGGTCTCGAAGGGGTGGAAGAGGTGGTGATCAGCCGGGAGGTCGTCGAGCAGAATGCGCGTCCGCTCTATATTTACGCGGATCGCGTCGGCGACGCCGGCGCCAGTGCGTAGTGGCCTGGACCCCATGCCTCTCCCCCGACCTTGCGGCGAGGGGGGAGGCTGGGGCTCGGGTCGGGTTCGGGTCCCGGGCCGTGGCACGGCCGGGGGCGGGAAACGGGGGATGACGGTCGCCGCCGCGGCAGCGATCCGCCCTCTCCCCACAGACGTAAACGGGTCGCCCTTGAAACGGGCAGGTTGCGTGTCCATCTACTTTTCGAATGTTCCGGTCTCGGGGGTCGGACCTCGTGCCTCCTGCGGCATCCGCCGCTTCAGCATTGAAATTCCACACCCGTCTCCGGCCGCGTGCACGCGCGGCAGCGTCCAATTGCGTCCTGTTCCGGCGCGTGCACTTCTTGAAAGGATTGCGTCATGACGAGCCAGAAGCCGCGCCCACCGCTCGTTGCCGGAGTGGCCCAGACCTTCCCGGTTCTCCCGCTCCGCGACATCGTGGTGTTTCCCCACATGATCGTTCCCCTCTTCGTCGGCCGCGAGAAGTCCATTCGCGCCCTCGAGGAGGTGATGCGCGGCGACACCTACATCCTGCTGGCCACGCAGGAGAATGCATCGGATGACGATCCCGCCGCCGAGGCCATTTTCTCGGTGGGCACGCTCGCCACCGTGCTCCAGCTGCTGAAGCTGCCCGACGGCACCGTGAAGGTGCTGGTGGAAGGCGTCAGCCGCGCGCAGGTGACCCGGTACACGGATCGCACCGACCTCTATGAGGCCGAGGCCATCACGCTGAACGACGAGACCGGTGACCTGGTGGAAGCCGAGGCGCTCGGCCGCTCTGTGGTCACCGAGTTCGAGAATTATGTGAAGCTCAACAAGAAGGTGTCGCCCGAGGTCGTGGGCGTCGTCGGCCAGATCGACGACCACTCCAAGCTCGCCGACACCATCGCCTCGCACCTCGCCGTGAAGATCCCGGAGAAGCAGGCGGTGCTGGAGACCCTCAAGGTTTCCGATCGTCTCGAAAAGGTCCTGGGCCTTATGGAGAGCGAGATCTCCGTGCTCCAGGTGGAAAAGCGCATCCGGACCCGCGTCAAGCGGCAGATGGAGAAGACCCAGCGCGAGTACTACCTCAACGAGCAGATGAAGGCGATCCAGAAGGAGCTCGGCGACGAGGACGGCAAGGACGACCTGCAGGAGCTGGAAGACCGCATCAAGCGCACCAAGCTCACCAAGGAAGCCCGCGAGAAGGCGACGCACGAGCTGAAGAAGCTCCGGCAGATGTCGCCCATGTCGGCGGAAGCCACCGTGGTGCGCAATTATCTTGACTGGCTGCTCTCCATTCCGTGGGGGGTGAAGAGCAAGGTCAAGAAGGACCTCAACTACGCGCAGGAGATCCTCGACAGCGACCACCACGGCCTGGACAAGGTCAAGGAGCGCATCGTCGAGTACCTCGCCGTGCAGAGCCGCGCCAACAAGCTGACCGGCCCGATCCTGTGCCTCGTCGGCCCCCCCGGCGTCGGCAAGACCTCGCTGGGCAAGTCCATCGCCAAGGCGACGGGGCGCGAGTTCGTGCGCGTGGCCCTCGGCGGCGTGCGCGACGAAGCGGAGATCCGTGGCCACCGGCGGACCTATATCGGCTCCATGCCGGGCAAGGTCATCCAGTCCATGCGCAAGGCCAAGAAGTCGAACCCGCTCTTCCTCCTGGACGAGATCGACAAGATGGGCGCCGATTTCCGCGGTGATCCGTCCTCGGCCCTGCTGGAGGTGCTGGACCCCGAGCAGAACCACACCTTCAACGATCACTACCTGGAGGTGGACTACGACCTGTCGAACGTCATGTTCGTGACCACGGCGAACACGCTGAACATCCCGCCGGCCCTTCTGGACCGCATGGAGGTGATCCGCATCGCCGGCTACACGGAAGACGAGAAGGTGGAGATCGCGCGCAAGCACCTGATCCCCAACTCGATCCAGAAGCACGGCCTGACCGCCAAGGAATGGACCATCGACAACGAGGCGCTGCTCACCCTCATCCGCCGCTACACGCGGGAAGCGGGCGTGCGCAATCTCGAGCGTGAGATCTCCACCCTCGCCCGCAAGGCGGTGAAGGAGCTCATGATCGCGAAGAAGAAGTCGGTGAAGGTGACGCCGAAGAACCTCGAGGAGTTCCTCGGCGTGCCCCGCTATCGCTACGGCGAGGTGGAGAGCGAGGATCAGGTGGGTGTCGTCACCGGCCTCGCCTGGACCGAGGTGGGCGGCGAATTGCTCACCATCGAGGGCCTGATGATGCCCGGCAAGGGCAAGATGACGGTCACCGGCAACCTGCGCGACGTGATGAAGGAGAGCATCTCGGCGGCGGCGTCCTACGTCCGCTCGCGGGCGGTGGACTTCGGCATCGAGCCGCCGCTGTTCGAGCGCCGCGACATCCACGTGCACGTTCCCGAGGGGGCGACCCCGAAGGACGGCCCGTCCGCGGGTGTCGCCATGGCTACCGCCATCGTCTCGGTGATGACGGGCATCGCGGTTCGCCGCGACCTGGCCATGACCGGCGAGATCACCCTGCGCGGCCGCGTGCTGCCCATCGGTGGCCTCAAGGAGAAGCTGCTGGCGGCCCTGCGCGGCGGCATCAAGAAGGTGCTCATCCCCGAGGAGAACGCCAAGGATCTGGCGGACATCCCGGCCAACGTGAAGAACGCGCTGGAGATCGTTCCGGTCTCCCGCATGGACGAGGTGCTCGCCAACGCCCTCGTCCGCCCGCCGGTGCCGATCACCTGGGAAGAGCGCCCGGTGAATGCTCCGGTGGCGGGCGAAGAGACCCCGGGCGTGGTGGCGCACTGAGCCTGAAGGGCCGGGTTGCCTGCAACCCGGCCCGGTTCAAGGATTTTCCTCGAACATTTGGAGGGCGTGTTGCCGTTTCTCCCCGCTTGGCGGGGGGAGCGGTGCACGCCCTTCGTCTTTTCAATGGCTTAGCGGGCGAAGCGAGGCCTTGGGGAGCCGCGCGGCAGGCGGTTCCCTTCGCAGGCGCACAGCGAGAAATCGTGCATTGGCGCGGGTTTGAGGCGGATCACGCTTGCAAAAGCCATATTTTCCGTGATGCTCGCGCCGTTCGTCGGGGCTTGTCCCTGCACGATTCGCGTTCTGACAACGGAAGGAAAGGTCAGATGACCACCAAGAACGAACTGATCGCCGCGGTGGCCGAAGAGGCGAAGCTGACGAAGACGGCTGCAGCCGCGGCCGTCGACGCCACCTTTGACATCATCGCCAAGGCGCTCAAAGAGGGCGAGGAAGTCAAGCTGATCGGCTTCGGCAGCTTCTCCGTGGTGACGCGCGCTGCCCGTGAAGGCCGCAACCCGCGCACCGGCAAGCCGGTGAAGATCAAGGCCTCCAAGGCTCCCAAGTTCACCCCCGGCAAGGGTCTGAAGGAAGCCGTCAACGGCTGATCGACCTTCAGGTCGCTTCGCGGACGCTCACGCCCTGCGCTCAGCCGCGGGCGGAGCGTCCCGGAGCAAAGGAGTGAAGCCGGTCCCGGTGAGCATCGGGACGGCGCCTGGAGCTCACGCCGCGGCCAGCATGGCGGGGGTGTCACCGGCGCATCAAGGCTGCAGGGGCGCTTCACAGCCTCGCCCCGCTTCCACTTTCAAATCGCGACTTGCGGTTCCCTGAGACGCGGCGGCGGTTGCTGTTGCGTCCTTTCGTCCACGGCTGGATTCCGGGGGCGCGCGCTCATCCCCGGACGAATTCCGACGATGCGCCGCAGTCCGGCGCCGGGGCACCCTTGCGGTGGGCGGCGGCGGAGACTATAGCGCCTGCGCACCAGCGGCGCGGGCGGTTAGCTCAGTTGGTAGAGCATCTCGTTTACACCGAGAGGGTCGGCGGTTCGAGCCCGTCACCGCCCACCACGACCATCCATCTTCTTCTCGTCCTGATCCGGGCCATCCGCTTCCCCCGTCATCCGGGCGGCGGTTGCGCACGCTCGCCGGTGCCGGCCCCGGCTGCGAGCCATCGGCGCGCCGGACCGGCGGAGCGGGGCCGGCGGACCTGGCCGGGGCTGGCATGACACGACACTGCCACGACATGGGTCGGACACCAGGCGACGCGGGCGGTGTCGGGCCGGTGTCGGGTGTCGCCGCGATTCCCGGGGCGCCCGCCATGTCCAAGCTGAAAGCCCGGCCGGCGGCGCAGGTCATGAATGCGGTTTCCGGGGCCGCGGGCGTCCGCCCGGCCGTCCGCGAAATGTGTGCCGGCAAGGCTTTGGCCGCATCTGTGGACAAATCCCCCCGAAATCGGATCCGTCTTGCTTGACTTGGGCCAAGGGCTGCCGTACCACGCCGCTCTCCTCGGCGACACGGTTCGGTCCGGCGCCGGTTCGGGGGTGTAGCTCAGTTGGTTAGAGCGCCGGCCTGTCACGCCGGAGGTCGCGGGTTCGAGCCCCGTCACTCCCGCCATTCATGGTGCTGAAATCCCTCATCATTTCGTTGGCGGCCCTCGCGTTGCGCGATCGCTGGCTCCGTCCGCAAGGCGCAGCGCCCGCACCCCGTGATGCAGGTCGAGCGCGTGCTCGCCGATGCGCGTTTCGTTCGTCCGGGCTCCTGCGAAACCGCGATTGGGCGGCAATCGCATGCTTGCGGCCGCTTCACCCTTGCCAAGCTCGCGTGGCCTGGAGGAATGTGCGTCGGCCATCAAGGATCGCGATCGCGATGCCGCCCTATGTGTCTTCCCTGCCCATGCCCCTTCCTGCCCTCCGCCTCGTTCCGCTTGTCTGCGCAGCCCTGATGCTTGCCGCGCCCCATGGCGCAGCTGCCTGTCCCGATGACGAGCGGCCCTCGCCCTCGCTGGTGATGGAGCAGGGAGCCCGGGCGCTGCGCGGCGGCGAGCCCCTGCGCATCCTCGCCATCGGCTCGTCCACCACGGCCGGGGTCGGGGCATCGAGCGCGCAGACCAACTTTCCGAGCCTGATCGCACGCCGTCTCACGGAGGAGTGGGGCGAGGGCAAGGTGGAGGTGACCAATGCCGGCGTGTCCGGCGAGAGCGCGCCGTCCACCGTGGGCCGGCTGGAGGCTTTTCTCTCGCACCCGCCGGTCCCGCATCTGGTGATCTGGCAGGTCGGCACCAACGACGTGATCTTCGGCGGAGATCCCGCCCGCCTGGCCCAACTGGTGGCGCGGGGGCTGGATGCCATCGCGGCGTCGGGATCGGCGGCGCTGGTGATCGACCAGCAGTTTTTTCCGGCGATCTCCGACCTCGCCCGATACGAGGCCTTCGTGGCAGCCGTGGACTCGGCCACGTCGGCCCGCGGCGTGCCGCTCCTGCGCCGCTACCGGATGATGAAGCAATGGGCGGCGCAGGATCCAACGGGCTTTCGCGCCGCGCTCTCCTGGGACCGTTTCCATCTCAGCGATGCCGGCTATGCCTGCCTCGCCGACCTCATCACGCCCGCCATCCTCGCCGGCGTGCTGGTGAAGGAAAAGCCGGCTCCGGCGCCGACGGCGAAGCCGGGCAGCGCCCGGCCGAAGGATCAGGAGGCGATCCCGGCCGGACGCTGAGCCGTCAGGCTGCGGCCGGGCCGTGAAGGTCCAGCCACTGGCGGGCGGCGGACATGTCGGCGGGGGTCAGCCCGTGGCCGGCGGGAAGCACGCGGTGCTCCACCCGTGCGCCCCGCGCGGCGAGCTGATCGGCGAGCCGCGCCGCATTCTCGCGCGGCACGATGGGGTCCATGGCCCCGGACAGCATCAGCACCGGCGTACCGGGCAGGACCGTCTCCGGCGGCGAGGCGAGGGGCACCATCGACCGCAGCAGCACGGCGCCGGCCAGGATTTCCGGCCGCAGCATGAGCACGGCGGCGGCGATGTTGGCGCCGTTGGAGAAGCCCACGGCCACCGGCGCGGGCAGGCCATAGGCGGCACGGGCTTCGGCGACGAAGTCGGCGAGCTCGTGGGCGCGGCGCACCACATCCTGCTCGTCGAAGACGCCTTCGGCCAGGCGGCGGAAGAAGCGCGGCATTCCCGCCTCGCTCACCCGGCCGCGGGGCGACAGCAACGCGGCGCCGGGCGCCAACATGCGGCCGAGGGGGAGCAGGTCGTTCTCGTCGCCGCCGGTGCCGTGCAGCAGCAGCAGCGGCGGCAGGCCGGTGGCCGATGCGGGAACGAAGCGGTGCGTGAAGGCGAGGGCAGGGGCGCCGGTATCGATAGGGGCGGCGATTCGGGACATGGGCATGGCTGTCTCCTCGATCCGGCCACGGGCCGGCAATCGGGAATGGCCCGGCCGCACGGTGTGGCCGGGCTGGGATTCGGTCAGGCGACGGCGGGCAGAACCGCCTCGATCTCGGCGCGATGCGCCTCGTATTGCGCCGGCAGCTTGAGGGCCGCGCCGAGGCTTTCGGGCGCCTCGTCCACGGCGAAGCCGGGATCGTCGGTGGCGATCTCGAACAGGACGCCGCCGGGCTCGCGGAAATAGACCGAGCGGAAGTAGGTGCGGTCCCGCTGGCCGGTGACGTGGAGGCCATGCTGCGTCGCCACCCGTTCGGCCATGGCGGCCTGCGTGGCGTCGTCCGCCGCCCGGAAGGCGATGTGGTGCACGCTGCCGCGTCCCTGCCGCCCGGAGAGGAAGTCTCCGGCCTCGCGGATGTCCACAATGCCGCCGATGGCGTCCCCCGGAGCCGCGTAGCGGATGCGGGTGCCCTCGCGGCCGACCTCGGCAAAGCCGAAGACGTCGGTGAGGAGCGCCGCGGTGGCCCCCGCCTCCTTCAGCAGCAGGGTGACGGAATGCAGGCCGCGGATGGCGTGCTCCGCAGGCACCTCGCCGCCGTCCCAGGCGGCCTCGGCCTCGATGCCCGGAACGCCGACAAGGGCGAGGCGCATGCCGTCCGGATCCTTGAAGCCGATGACGGTGGCGCCGAAGCGCTTCTCCGGCAGGTCGGGGGCGAGGCCGAGGGAGAGGAGCCGCGTGCTCCAGAAGCCGACGGAGGCCTCCGGAATGCGGAACGCGGTCTCCTGCGCCTCGCCCACCCCGGCGCGGCCCTGCCCGGCATGCTCCCACGGGAAGAAGGTGAGGATGCTGCCGGGCTGACCGGCGGCATCACCGAAATAAAAGTGATAGGTGCCCGGATCGTCGAAATTCACCGTCTTCTTCACCAGCCGCAGCCCGAGAGCGCGGGTGTAGAAGTCGAGATTGCGCGCGGCCGGGCCGGCGATGGCGGTGACGTGGTGAAGGCCGTTGCTGTGCATGGCGCTGATCTCCTGGCCAGATCGTCGTGATCCGGCGTTGGAGCTAATCTACGCAATGAAATTAGAATTTAAATGCCGCTCTCATTGCGTTTATGCAAGCGACGTCTGCGTTCGTCGATCGTCGGTGATCGGCCCAGGCGGGGCGGTGCAGCGGACGTTGGTCGCATCTGGCGGGCGTGTTAGGAACCAAGGGCCCCCCGGTGGCAGATCCTCTTCCCGCTGGGCGGGCTGGGGAGGTCTCAATGACAAAATTCGCACGGAACGCGGCCCGCCTTGCCACGCTCGGCGTCCTTGCCGGCTTCGGCCTGCTTGCCACCGGCGGCGCTGGCCATGCGGTGGTCTACTGCAAGACCGTGGGCTATCCGAAGGGGTGCGTGGCGCGCGCGGGGCCGTGGTCGTGCGGCCGGCTCCGCGCGCCGTCGTGGTTTCGCCGCGTCGTGTCGTCTACTGCACCCGCGTCGGCTATCCCGTCGGCTGCGTGGTGCGTTGACCGCACATTTGCACGGAATTGCGCGTGACGTCGGTGCAGGCGGTTGCCCGTCGCCTGCACCGGGCCGTCGGTACTATGGTCACGCACGCGGTGCGTGTGTGTGGCATAAATGCACTTGCCTTTAGGAAACGTTGAGCATTTTCCATCTTTGTCGGGGTCCGCGAATCCCTTTTCCGATGGCGAGGTGTTAATGAGCGCTTAAGGCAAGGGGCGGGGCCTTGCCAGCAATCGCCGGAAGATCGGGCATGCTGGTGAAGCAAAACATTCATTTTGTTGCGGAATCCAATGCGCGGCCAAGGCCGCGCAAGGGCGCGCGGGCGGTTGCGTTCGCGGCGCTGCTGGCGGGGTGCGCCTCGTCGGCGGCCTTTGCCCAGCAGAAGACCGCGGCGGCCGACGCGGATCTGGAATTCAACACCCTTTTCCATCAGTCGATGCAGCGGCCGGCGGACGTGGAGCTTGCGTTCCGGCTGGCGCGCCGGGCGGTCGAGGTGGGGGATTACGAAGCCGCCATCGGCGTCTACGAGCGCATCCTCTTCTACAATCCGCGGCTGGTGCGGGTGAAGCTGGAGCTGGGGCGGCTCTATTACCGCCTTGGCGCCTATGAATCCGCCCGCTCCTATTTCCAGCCCATCGCCCAGTCGACGGAGCTGAGCGCGTCCGAACTGGACAATGTCGCGGCGTATCTGGTGGAGATCGACCGCCGGCTGCAAACCAGCCAGTGGAGCTTTTACGGCCAAGCGGGCGTGCGGTATCAGTCAAACGCCAATTACGGGCCGTCCAGCACCCTCATCCTCGGCGGCAGCGTGCCGGCGCTGCTGCCGCCGAGCTATGCCGCGCAGGCGGACGGCAACGCCTTCGCCCTGGCCACCATCCGCCACGTCTACGATTTCGGGAACCAGCGCGGCGACGTCTGGGAAAGCAACCTCAACCTCTATTATTCGCAGCAGTTCCAGCTCGATCAGCTCAACCTGGGCTTCGCCGAGTTCAATACCGGCCCGCGCTTCGCGCTGCTGCCGGACGAGCTGCCGGGCTCATCCGTCCGCGCCTACGTGATCGCCGGCGGCATCGCGCTGGGCGGCGCGGGCTATCTCGGCACCTATGGCGCGGGCGTCTCGCTCTATGCGCCGTTCAGCCTCTGGTTCGGCCTGGAGCCGTTCCTCGAAGTGCGCCAGCGCGACTACCAGAACACGGCGGACTATCCCACCGCCGGCTTCCAGAGTGGCAGCATGTGGACGCTCGGCGCCAACATGTTCGGCCGCATCAGCGACACCGTCGGCTGGCGCGCCCGCTTTTCCTACAATGACGCGAGCGGCGATCTGCCCTGGTTCTCCTACAACAACTTCTCGGTGGATGTGGCTGTCCCCATCGAGTTCCAGGGGCTCTGGGGCGTCCGCCGCTGGATCGCCATCCCGAGCGTCGGCTATTCGCGCTACAGCTACGATGCGCCGAACCCCTTCATCACAAACTTGGTCACGCAGGTGGACAACCAGTATCGGGTCGGCCTCGCCCTCGACGTGCCGATCCACGAGCAATGGGGCCTGCTGACGCAGATCCAGTACAGCTGGTCGGAATCGAGCTTGCCGAACTACGCGTTCGACAATTTCAGCATTTCCGTCGGCCCGAACGTGCGGTTCTGAGGAGGGACGCGCCATGCCCATCAGCACCCCCGCTCGGCTTCTTGCCCACCTTCTGGCCTCCGTCGCCTCCCTCGCTCTGGTGGCGGGGGCCGGGCCGGCCCTCGCGCAGAGCGGCCAGGTCGGCACCGCGGCCGCCGTCAATCCCCGCTCCACCGGCGTCGGTGCCTCCGGCACGCGCGTGCTGGAGCTCGGCGCCAGCATCATTCACCGCGAGCGCATCGAGACCAGCGCCTCGGGTTCGGTCCAGGTGATGTTCGTCGACAAGACGACCCTCAACATCGGGCCCAACTCCAACCTGCTGATCGACGAGTTCGTCTACGACCCCAACGCCAAGACCGGCTCCATGGCGATCTCGCTGACCAAGGGCGCGGTGCGGTTCGTGGGTGGCAATGCGAGCCATACGGGCGGGGCGCAGGTGAAGACGCCCGTCGCCACCATCGGCATCCGCGGCGGGGTGGCGGCCATCCGCCATCGCGACGGGGTCACCCAGGCGATCCTGCAGTTCGGCACGCTCACCATCGTCGGCCCGTCCGGAGAGACGGTGGTGGTGCGCCGCCCCGGCTTCATGGTCACGGTGGGCCGCTCGGGCATTGCCGGGCCGACACGCGTGCCGCAGGGCGAGATCGACACCATCATCGCCGAGACGCGCAGCCGCGGTAGCCAGACCGGCGGCCGGCCGGAGCCGACGCCGGACGTGACCACCGTCGACAAGGGGGCGAGCCACCCCTGCTCCGCGCCGGTGCAGGGCCAGACCACGCTGGATCTCTCCGCCGCCACCTGCCGCTATGTGAACACCCAGCTGCAGGGCGAGGCGGACACCATCGTCAAGGACGCGGTCCAGCAGAACCAGGGCAACGTGGCCATCCCGGTCGCTCCGCCGCCTTACGGCTATGGCGGCGGCTACGGTGGTGGGTATGGCGGCTTCCCCGGCGGCGGTCCGGGGGGCTACGGGGGCGGCTTGGGGGGCGGACTGAGCCTGCCCGGCCTGCCCGGTTTTCCGGGCCTGCCCGGCGGCCTTCCGGGAACGGGCGGTCCCGGCGGCTACTGATCCGCGCGCGGGATGCCGGACGCGCCGGCTACAGCAATGCGAGGCAGCGGCAGGTCAATGCGTCAAGCGGGTCGGTGACGACCATCGCGCGATGCATGCGGCCCGCCGCAGCCGCGATCAGCAGGGCGTCTTCATCGAACAGCATGGCGCGGATCTGTGCCGCCTCCACCTGCGCGGCGGGATCGAACAGGGGCACGTTGCGGCTCAAACCCGCAGCGGCGAGGGCTTCCCCGTTCAGATAGTGCTCCACATGCACGCTGAGGGTGAATTGCGGCACGCCGGCCAGCAGAGCCTCGGTGGCGACGCCCGCGCTGCCCTGATGCAGGATCAGCCGGCTGCGGGCGAGCACCTCCGCCATGGGAGCGGGATGCTCATGCACGCGGACACCGGCCGCGCGCAGCCGTTCGGTGACGGCGGGCGCCGCGCCGGGAATGTGGATCTCCAGCGCCCGCCCGAGCGCGAGCAGCGCCCGCGCCACGTCCGGGCGGGTCGCCACGTCGGTGTGGAGATAGGCGAAGATCCCCCGGGCGTCGGGCCGCATTTCGCCGATGGGCGCCGAGAGCACCGGCCCCTCCGCCTGCCGGTCCCTCAGGTCCGCATAGGGATCGATGAGCGGGAAGGTCCGGACGAACACGTCGTCTCCCGCGAACAGGGCGCCGATACCGGCTAGCGGCGCGATCCCTTCGGCGGCGAATGCGGCATTGATGGCGTCGCGCACGTCGGCATCGCGATGCAGCGGGGGCGCGAAGGCGTGGAGCACCGGCATGTCGACCAGATGCGCCGGCGGCAGGCAATAGGCGGTCCCCGCCTGCATCACCGCGCAGCGTCCAAGCGCAGCCGGCGCGGCGAGGGGAGCATAGTCGCACACCAGGAGGTCCGGCTGTTCCGCATCGAGAATGGCGCGCCACCCCCTCAGAACGGTTCCGACGCTTTGCGGATCGCGCAGGCCGGCGCGGGCCAGGGTGTCGGTCAGGGTAGCGGAAGCGGGAAAGGCGTCGTCGGGGCGCGGGGCGGGAGCGGGCCAGGGTGGCGCCTGCATCAGCCGGATGCCGGCGTCTGCCAGCGGGCGTGACAGTTCCGGATAGCGGACCGCCGCTGCCACTTCCGCGCCGGCCTCCGCCAGTCGCCGGCCGAGGCGCGCGAGCTGCGTCGTGTGGCCGAATCCAGCTCCCTGTTCCCACGCCAGCAGCACGCGCTTGGCCCGCATCACCCAGGACTCCCTTGGACAGCAGCGATGGATTGCCCTCAGATGTTTCGCATGGCGGAGCCCGGAAGGCTTGTCCAGCCGAACCGGTGGCTTGGCCTGAAACTGCCTTTTCTGAAGGCAATTAGACTAATAATCAGGCATATCCCGCGCGGTGCGGAGGGCAGGCGGACGGGGGCTGGCAGGGGCGAACCGTGTGTCATGTGAGACGGCCTTGGCATGCGGGTTGCACCGGGAGGTGCGGGAACACGCCGAACCGGGATCACCGGAGGAGCTTTTCATGAAGCCGATGCGTTATGCCTTCGCCGCCGCGCTCGCCGTCCTCGCGGCGTGGCCGGCGGCGGCCGAGACGGACGTGAAGTTCGCCCTCGACTGGAAGTTCGAGGGGCCGTCTGCGCCTTATTTCGTGGCGCTGGACAAGGGCTACTACAAGCAGGAGGGCCTTAACGTCACCATCGATTCCGGCCCCGGCTCGGTCGCCGGCATCGCCCGGGTCGCGGCGGGCACCTATCCCATCGGCTTCTTCGACATCAACTCGCTGATGAAGTTCCGCGACCAGAACCCGGACAAGCCGGTGAAGGCCGTGCTCATGGTCTATGACGAGCCGCCCTTCTCCATCGTCACGCTGAAGAAGACCGGCATCACCAAGCCGAAGGACCTGGAAGGCAAGACGCTGGGCGCGCCTGCGCCCGACGGCGCCTTCGCCCAGTGGAAGGCCTTCGTGAAGGAGAACGCCATCGACGCCGACAAGGTGAAGGTCGAGAACGTGGGCTTCCCGGTGCGCGAGCCCATGCTGGCGGCGGGGCAGGTGGATGCCATCACCGGCTTCTCCTTTTCCTCCTATTTCAACCTGCGCCAGAAAGGCGTGCCGGCGGACGACATCGTCGTGATGCTCATGTCCGACCACGGGCTCGACCTCTACGGCAACGCCATCATGGTCAATCCGGATTACGCCAAGGCCCATCCCGACGTGGTGAAGGGCTTCGTAAAGGCGACCATCAAGGGCATCATCGACACCGCCAAGGACCCCAAGGCGGCCATCAAGTCGGTGATGAAGCGCAACGAGACGGCGGACGAGGCCATCGAGCTCGCGCGGCTGGAGATGGCTCTGCGCGACAACATCGTCACCGACTGGGTGAAGGCCAACGGCATCGGCGACGTGGATGCGGCGCGGCTTGCCAAGTCCATCGACCAGGTGGCCATCACCTACGACTTCAAGGCCAAGCCCACGGCTGCGGACATCTTCACCAGCGAGTTCCTGCCGCCGGTGGCCGACCGGAAGATGTGAACCTTTCGATCTCCCCTCTCCCCTTGCGGGAGAGGGGCTGGGGGTGCGGGGCTTGGCGCGGCTTTTCCAAACGCTGGAACGAAGGGCGCCATACCCCTCACGCCGACCCTCTCCCGCAAGGGGAGAGGGAGTTCATCCGATCCTGGCCCACCGAAAGGCCTCCCCGTGATCGTCCTCGACAACGTGACCCTGACCTATCCCGGACGCACCGGACCCGTGACGGCGCTGGCCGGCACCACGCTGAATGTGCGCAAGGGCGAGTTCGCCGCCGTGGTGGGGCCGTCCGGCTGTGGCAAGTCCACCCTCATGAAGCTGGTGACGGGGCTCATCCGCCCGACCGCCGGCACCGTCCGCGTGGATGGCAAGCCGGTCACCGGCCCGGTGAAGATGGCCGGCATGGCCTTCCAGAACGCCAATCTCCTGCCCTGGCGCACCGTGCTCGCCAACGTGATGCTGCCCCTGGAGATCGTGCCGCCCTACCGGCAGCGCTTCTCGCGCGACAAGGCGGCGTTCCAGGACAAGGCCATGGCGCTGCTCGACGTGGTCGGCCTCGGCGCCTTCGCCGATCGCTTTCCGTGGGAGATGTCCGGCGGCATGCAGCAGCGCGCCTCCCTGTGCCGCTCGCTCATCCACGAGCCGGCGCTGCTCATGCTGGACGAGCCCTTCGCCGCGCTCGACGCCTTCACCCGCGAGGAATTGTGGTGCGTGCTGCGCGACCTGTGGCAGAAGCTCGGCTTCACCGTGGTCCTGGTGACCCATGATCTGCGTGAGGCCGGCTTCCTCGCCGACACCATCCATGTGATGAGCGCGCGCCCAGGCCATATCGTCGAGAGCCGCACCGTGGACTTCCCCCGGCCCCGCGACCTTGATGTCTGCTACACGCCGGATTTCACCCAACTGGTGCACGAGCTGCGCGGCAAGATCGCCGAAGTCCGGCAGGCGGCATGAGGCGAACATGAAAGTCTCCGCCGAGGATATCGCCCCCGTCGCCTTCACCGTCGGCCTGTTCGTGATCTGGGAGGCGGCCTGCCGGCTGTTCCGGATCGACAGCTTCATCCTGCCGGCGCCCACGGAAATTTTCGCCGCCATGGTCAAATACTGGTGGCCGCTGCTGAAGAACTCCTTCGTCACCCTGTGGACCACCATGGCAGGCTTTGCCATCGCGGTGGTGTTCGGCATCGCGCTCGGCATCGTGGTGGGCTGGTCGCGCACCATCTACCGCGGGCTCTATCCGGTGATGATCGGCTTCAATTCGGTGCCCAAGGTCGCGGTGGTGCCGATCCTCATCATGTGGTTCGGCATCGGCGAGATCCCGGCTATCCTCACCGCCTTCCTCATCTCCTTCTTTCCGATCGTGGTGAACGTGGCCACCGGCCTTGCCACCACCGAGCCGGAGCTGGAGGACGTGCTGCGGGCGCTCGGTGCCTCCAAGCTCGACATCATGCGCAAGGTGGGAATCCCGCGCACGGGGCCCTATCTTTTCGGGGCGCTGAAGGTGGGCATCACCCTCGCCTTCGTCGGGGCGGTGGTGTCGGAGACCATCGGCGCCAATGCGGGCGTGGGCCATCTCATGGTGCAGGCGGGGTCCAACTTCCAGATGCCGCTGGTGTTCGCCGGCCTGCTGGCGCTCGCGATCGAGGGCATCCTCATGTACGCCGTCTTCGCCGCCTTCGAGCGGCGCATGGTCGCCTGGGCCTTTCGCTCCACCAACAGCGCGGGGGGCTGACGGCGTGGCCGTCGCCTTCGTGCTGAACGGGGAGACGGTGCGGGAGGAGGGCGTCGCCCCCTCCACGACGGTGCTCGACTATCTGCGCGTCCGCCGTCACCTCACCGGCACCAAGGAAGGCTGCGCCGAAGGCGACTGCGGCGCCTGCACCATTGCCATCGGCCGGGTGGAGAAAGGCGGCGTGCGCTGGCAGGCGGTCAATTCCTGCCTGATGCTCCTGTCCCAGCTCGACGGCGCGCTGGTTAAGACGGTGGAAGGGCTGGCGCGGGGCGATGCGCTCCATCCGGTCCAGCGCGCGCTGGCCGAGAGCGACGGCACCCAGTGCGGCTTCTGCACGCCGGGCATCGTCATGTCGCTCTACGTGCTCCAGCAGGACGCGGCGGCGCGCGACGGCATCCTGGATCCTGAGATCCACGAGGCGCTGGCAGGCAATCTCTGCCGCTGCACCGGCTATCGCCCCATCGTGGATGCCGCCCGTGCCCTGTGCGCCGAGCCGGCACCGTCCGAGCCGCCGGTGCCTGCACCGCCACGCAGCGCGCGCATCGTGGCGGGCGACGAGCAGCACCTGTTCCCGGAGACGCTTTCGGAGCTGGTGGCCCTGCGCTCGGCCTATCCCGATGCCGTGCTCATCGCCGGCGCCACCGACCTCGGCCTGATCCCGGCGAAGCAGCGGCGCGGCTTTCCTTTGGCGATCTCCACCAGCCGCGTGCCCGAGCTGAAGCACATGGCGGAGAAAGATGGTGCCCTCGTCCTCGGCGCGGCCGTGACCTATGCGGAGGGGCTCGCGCCGGTGGAAGCGGTCTTCCCGGCGTTCGGCGGCCTCATCCGCCGCATCGGCTCGCGGCAGATCCGGGCCATGGGCACCTTCGGTGGCAATCTGGGCACCGCCTCTCCGGTGGGCGACACGCTGCCGGTGCTGCTGGCACTGGATGCCGAGGTGGAGCTCGCCGGGGCGGCCGGCCTGCGCCGCATGAAGGTGGATGATTTCCTCACTGGCTATCGCGCGACTGCACTGCGGCCGGACGAGGTGATCGCGGCGCTGCGCCTGCCGCGCCTGCCTGCGGACGAGCAATTGTTCGCCTGGAAGCTCTCGAAGCGCTTCGACCAGGACATTTCCACCCTGCTGGCCGCATTCCGCGTGCGGATCGAGAGCGGAAGGCTCGTCTCCCTCGTCGCCGCCTTCGGTGGCATGGCGGCACGGGCGAAGCGGGCACGGGCGCTGGAGGAGGCGCTCGTCGGCCAGCCGTGGGTGGCGGTTCCCGGGGGAATCGAAGCGGCGCTGGACGTGGATTTCGCGCCGCTCTCCGACCATCGCGCCAGCGCCGCCTATCGCCGGGCGGCGGCCGCCAATCTCGTGCGGCGGCTGCATCTCGCCACCACGCGGGCGGATCTGCCGCTGGAGCTGGAGGCGCTATGACCCGCGCCGTTCATGTGCCGGCCCGGCATGAAAGCGCCAATGCGCACGTGAGCGGCCGCGCCATCTATCTCGACGACATGCCGGAGCCGCCCGGCCTGCTGCATGCGGCGCTGGTCCTCAGCCCGCATGCCCACGCCCGCATCGTCGCCATCGATCTTTCGGCCGCCCGTGCCCTGCCGGGCGTGGTGGCGGTGGCGGCGGCCGATGTGCCGGGCATCAACGACATCGCCCCCATTCGCGCCGGCGAGCCGGCGCTGGCCGAGGGCGAGGCGGAATATGTGGGCCATCCGGTGGCCGCCGTGGCGGCGCCGACGCTGGATGCCGCCCGCGCCGCCGCCGCTCTGGTAAAGGTGGAATACGCGCCGCTCCCGGCTCTCCTGGATCTCGACGCGGCGCTCGCCGCCGATGCCCGGGTGGGCCCGGACCAGATGGTTGCGCGCGGCGACATCGCCGCAGCCCTTGGTGCGGCACCCCGCCGCGTTACCGGCGAGGTGCGCTGCGGCGGGCAGGACCACTTCTATCTGGAAGGCCAGATCGCCATCGCCATTCCGGGGGAGGACCGCGACATGCAGGTCTTTTCCTCCACCCAGCACCCTACCGAAGCCCAGCATGGCGTCGCCCACGTGCTGGGGCTGCCGTTCGCCGCCGTCACCGTGGAGGTGCGGCGCATGGGCGGGGCGTTCGGCGGCAAGGAGAGCCAGGCCACCATCATCGCCGCCATCGCGGCGCTGCTCGCCCACCATGCCGGCAAGCCGGTGAAGCTGCGCCTCCCGCGCGACGTGGACATGGAGGCCACCGGAAAGCGCCACCCCTTCCGCATCCGCTGGGACGTGGGGTTCGACGGCGAGGGCCGCATCGCCGGCCTCGACCTGGAGCTGGCGGCGGATTGCGGCAATGTGGCCGACCTCTCCCCCGCCGTGGTCTCCCGCGCCCTGTGCCACGCGGACAATTGCTATTTCATCCCGGCGGCGCGCTATCGCGGGGTGCTGGCGAAGACCCACACCGTCTCCAACACGGCCTTCCGGGGCTTTGGCGCGCCGCAGGGCATGCTCGCCATCGAGGCGGTGATGGAATCGGTGGCCCGCGCGCTCGGCCGTCCCATCGAGGAGGTCCGCGCGGCGAACTATTACGGCGAGGCGCCGCGCAACGTGACCCCCTACGGGCAGGAGGTGGAGGACAACATCATCCCCGATGTGGTCGCCCATCTCGACGCGGTTTCGGACATGGACGAATGGCGGCGCCAGGTTGCCGCCTTCAACGCCGCGAGCCCGGTGATCCGCAAGGGCCTTGCCACCATGCCCATCAAGTTCGGCGTTTCCTTCAACCTCACGACCCTGAACCAGGCCGGGGCGCTCGTGCATGTCTACACGGATGGCTCGGTGCACCTGAACCACGGGGGCACGGAGATGGGGCAGGGGCTGTTCGTGAAAGTGGCGCAGGTGGTGGCGGATACCTTCGGTATTCCCCTCGGCCATGTGCGCGTCTCCGCCACCAACACGGCCAAGGTGCCCAACACCTCGCCGACGGCGGCCTCCTCCGGCTCGGACCTCAACGGCATGGCGGCGCTGGTTGCGGCGAAGGAGATCCGGGGCCGCATGGCAGGCGTCGTGGGCACGCACTTCGGCTGCCCGGCGGACGAGGTGGTGTTCGCCGACGGGCGGGTGAGCGCTGGAAACCGGAGCCTGTCGTTCGGCGAGGCGGCGAAGCTGTCATGGCAACAGAGGGTCCAGCTCTCGGCCGCGGGCTTCTACAAGACGCCAAAGATCCATTTCGATCTGGCGACCTCCCAGGGCCGTCCCTTCTATTATTATACCTACGGCGCCGCTGCGGCCGAGGTGGCCGTGGACACCCTGACCGGCGCGGTGCGGGTGCTGCGGGCCGAGATCGTTCAGGATTGCGGGCGTTCGCTGAACCCGGCCATCGACCTTGGCCAGGTGGAAGGCGCCTTCGTGCAGGGGCTCGGCTGGCTCACCTGCGAAGAGCTGAGGTGGGACGAAAAGGGCCGCCTCGCCACCCGCGGCCCCTCCACCTACAAGATCCCCGGCTCGCGCGACGTGCCGCCGGATTTGCGTGTCCATCTCCTCGACCGGCCGAACCGGGAGGAGACGGTGCTGCGCTCCAAGGCCGTGGGCGAGCCGCCGCTCATGCTCGCCATTTCCATATGGCTGGCCATCCGCGACGCCGTCGCGAGCATTCCCGGGGAGGGACCCATCCGCCTCGATGCGCCGGCAACGGCGGAGCGGGTGCTGGATGCGGTGGCGACACGTCGGGCCGGCGCGTGATCCGATAACGGCGGGAGTGACGCTGCGCCGGTCCGCAATTCCCGTTGCCACCGGCGGCCCGCGTCGGATATGTCCCCATGGCCTGCGCGGGTGGGCGAGGGCGGGGCGCCTGGCTACGGCCGGCGAGACGGCGAAATGCAAAGGACGAAGCAGATGGCGCTTTCCGATCTGGTCCCCTCCCTCCGCGCCGCCCTTCTGCCGGCGCTGTTCCTGTCCGCCGCCGCGTTCGTTGCCCCGGCGGCCGCCCAGACGGCGGCGGCCCCCGCGTCCGAGACCCGCTCCACCCACGACGACTGGACGGTGCGCTGCAAGGGCGCGGGCGACAAGCGGGAGTGCGAGGCGGTGCAAACCCTTCAGCCTGCCGATGGCAAGGGCATCCTCGCCCATGTGGCGGTGCGGGCGGAGAAGGGCGGACTGGTGCGCCTGATCACCCAGGTGCCTCCCGGCGTGTGGTTGCCCGCCCACGTCACCCTGAAGGTCGCCGGCGTGCCGGATGTGGTCCTTACCTATAAGCGGTGCGGCCAGTATTGCATCGCCTCGACCGAGCTGAAGGCCGAGGAGATTACCGCGCTGAAGGCCAGTGCCGGCGTGGGCGATCTCATGTTCGAGGACGGCTCGCGCCATCCCATCATCCTGCCGCTCTCCTTCAAGGGCCTCGGCGTCGCGCTCGAGGCGAGCCTGAAGGGCTGACGGAGCCGACCGGCAAAGTCCTGCGCGGGTGGGATCTGCGGCGAGCAGCCTGAATCGGCCAGCCTGAAAGCGATGCTTGCCCTCAGATGCTTGCCCTCAATTGCCTGGCGGCACCGCCGCCGGGGATTGAGCCGCCGGGCCGGTGATGGTGTTGAGCGCCGGCTGGGCGTTCGCCGGGCCGCTCCGGCTCTTCACCGCCTCGATGAGGGACTGGGCCGCGCCCGAGCGCTCGATCAGGCTCAGCGGGTCGGCCATGATGCTCGGATTGTCCCACGGCCCGCGCACGGTGAAGGGCAGGTCCGTCGGTTCGCGCGGCGCGGCGCCCTGCGCGGTCCGGCCGGTGCTTCCCGTCGTTTCGCTGCCGCGTGCCGGCAGCAGCAGGGCCGCGTGCCCGCTCAGGTCGAGCGAGCGGCCGACGATGGAGACGTCGCCCTCGGCGGTCACGCGCATCTGCTTGCCCTCGATCCGCAGCTCTTCCACGGCACCGACGCCATTGGCGATGGCGATGCGGCCGGTGAGGTTCGAGAAGGCGGTCCGTCCTCCCCGCGCCTCGTTGACCGCTGAAAGCGGGCGGCGCTCGATGCGCTGGAGCATCTGCGCCACGTCCATGCCGGAGAGATAGCCATCGGCGCTGGTGAGGCTCGCCGTGCCCGAGAGGCTGCGCGCGATGTCGTGCACGCTGCGCCCGCGCCCCTGCACGTCGAACTGAAGCGCGCCCGTCCCCTCGACCCGCCGGACGCCGGCCAACTCGTCGAGGGCGCGGGCAAGATCGAGGTCGCTGGTTTCCGCCTCCAGGCGGACTTCGGCCCCGGTGGGGCCCGTCGTTCCGTCGTTGGCGGGGGCGAGGGTGAGGGACGCCTGAAGCAGGCCGCCCCAGCCCCGCGCCTCGCCGAGGGCGAGCACGAGGCGTCCGTCATTCAGCACGGCGCTCGCGGCGATGGTTTCGAACGCCGAGTGCTCCAGCCGCACCTGCCCCGCCGAGAGGCGCAGATCGAGGTCGAAGGCCCGCAGGAAATCGAGGTCGATGGCGCTGCGGTCCCACTCCCGTCCTTCCGCGGTGGTGAGCTGGATGGTGCCATAAGGAGCAAGATTCAGCCGTTCGGTGGCAAAGGTGCCCTGCACCACCGGGCGCGCACCGCCGAGCTTCACCAGCAGTCCGCCTTCAGCCCGGTTTCCATCGAGGTCGAGGGTCGCCTCGGTCAGCGAGATTCCGTCATCGTCCACGTTCAGGTGGGCGCCCAGGAGGAAGTCGCCGAAGCCGTTCCGCCCGGGCATGCTCATGTCGGCCCAGTCGAAGAGGTCGCGCAGGGAGTCTGCCTCGGCGGTGACCTTGCCGTCGAGGGCGAGCGCCGTTCCGGCCGAGGCCTCCCCGGTAAAGCGTGCCTTCGCGCCGTCGCGCGCGATGAGGAAGCGCGCGGTGGTGGGCGTGCCGGCGAGGAAGTCTGTCGCATCGTCCAGGATGAGGGTGGAAGCGATGCGTTCCTCGCGCCAGTCGAACTCCACGGACAGGGCTATGCCGCGCCCTTTCATGATCCGGTCGAGACTGGCGTCGATGTCGCTGACCAGCTCGCGGGTCAGGCCGCCCGCCGTCCGCCATGCGATGGTGCCGCCGACGATGCGCAGCTCCGGCCGGTCCTGCGCCGCGAGGGCGGGCGCTACCGCGAGGGCGGGCCTCAGGCCGTCGCCGGTGAGCACCAGGGTGGGACGCACGACGATCACGTCGGTCACGTCCACGCGGCCGGCGAGGAGGTGCCAGAGGTCCAGCCGCGCGTCCACATTCTCCGCGTCGAGGGACTGGCCGGCGGGCAGGGGAAAGGACACCTTGCCGAGATGGATCCGCGGCGACGGCAGGACGCTGAGCGACGGCTCGCCGAGAATCACCACCCGCTGGCCGGTGGACCCCGACAGCGCCTGGGCGGCGGCGCGGCGCAGCTCGTCACCGGAAATCAGCCGCGGCAAAGCGAGCGCCAGGACGAGCGCCACGACCACGGCACCGCCAACGGCTGAAAGAGCCACCACGCCTGCCCGGCGGGCATGTTTCCCGAGACGCACCATTTCGGCCCAGAAGTCTCCGATCGCGAGGGGCACCCGTGCCTCGAAGGGCAGGCGGGGCAGCGGCCCGAAGCCGGACCCGATCAAGTGGGCGCAAGATCCTTGGCGTCTGTGTCGCTTTGATGGCTGGGGGCGCCGGGCCGGAAGCGGCCCGGATTCAACGGCCTCGCGTGCTGCGCGGCGTGTCGGAGGAGGCGCGTATGGCCGATGCCGACATGCGCGCCAGGAGAATCACCGGGCCGAGCCCCACCAGCAGAATGACGAGCGCCGCGAGGGCGCCATCCTCGTAGGTGCCGCGCGCCGCCTCGCCGTAGACGTGGGTGGCCAACGTCTCGAGCCCGAGCGGGCGCAAGAGGAGGGTGGCGGGCAGCTCCTTCATGGCATCCACGAAGACCAGAAGAGCGGCGGTGGCAAGGGAGGGGCGCAGCAGCGGCAGCAGCACCCGGCGCACGGTGGAGGGCCGGTCGCAGCCAAGGCTGCGCGCCGCCATGTCGAGATGCGGGGAGAGCTTGGCGAACCCCGCTTCGATGCCGCCGACGGGAATGGCGAGGAAGCGGATGGCGAGCGCCGCGACCAATGCGGCGCCGGACCCGGAAAGCAGCAGGCCGCTGGAGAGGCCGAACGTCTGCCGCAGGGTCGCGTCGAGCATGTTGTCGAAGCCGGCGAGGGGGCTGAGCAGGCCGACAGCGAGCACGGTGCCGGGCACGGCATAGCCGAGGCTTGACAGCCGGGCGAAGGCGAAAGCGAGGGGGCGCCGGTCGAGCCTCTGCGCCAGCGTCACCACGAGGCCGAGGCCGAGGGCGAGGACGGTGGTGCACAAGGCGATGGTGGCCGTGGTGGCGGCCTCGCCGAAGATGCGCACCGGCAGGCCGGTCTCGCCCAGCCGCCGCACTGCGGAAACGGAGAGGTGCACGAACGGCACGATGAAGCCGGCCGTCACCGGGACGAGGCAGAAGAGGGTCGCGGCGAGGCCGGCGATTCCCTTCAGCGCGGTGGGGCTCTGGGGCCGGACGGAGCCGGTGGCGGTGAAGCGCCGGGACCGGCGCGCGGCCCGCTCCACCAGGATCAGCACCAGCACTAGGGTCAGCATGACCAGGGCGATCTGCGCGGCCCCCGGCAGGTTCGAGCGGTTCACCCAGGTGGCGTAGATGGACACGGTGAGTGTGCGCACGCCGAGGAATTCGGATGCGCCGATGTCGCCGAGCGTCTCCAGCAGCACCAGGGTCAGGCCGGCGACGATGGCCGGCCGGGCGAGGGGCAGGGCGACGCGAACGAAGGCGCGCGCGCGGCTCGCCCCGAGGGTGCGGGCGACCTCCAGCGCGGCGGCGGACTGGAGCGCGAAGCTGGCCCGCGCAGAGAGGTAGATGTACGGATAGAGCACCGCCGACAGAACGATGATGCACCCCCCGGTCGAGCGGATGTCCGGCAGGCGCAGGTCGCGCGGGCTGGCGATGCCGAGGAGCGCCCGCAGGGCCTCCTGCACCGGCCCCAGCGGATGCAGCACATCGAGATAGGAGAAGGCCACGATGTAGCCGGGCACGGCCAGGGGCAGCAGCAGCGCCCATTCCAGCACGCCACGGCCCGGAAAGCTGCAGGTTGCGACGAGGAAGGCGCACGGCACCGCGAAGGCGAGGGTGAGCAGGCCGACGCCGAGGAGCAGCGTGCCCGTCTGCATCAGGGCCGACGGCAGCACCGTGGCGATCAGGTGGGGCCACATGTCCCCGGAGCCTTCCGCGGCGATGCGCAGGAGGGCGAGAAGCGGCAGCAGGACGAACAGCGCCACGAGGCCGGAGGCCGCCACCCAAGGCGAAACCCTCCGGAACGCCGGCAGGCGCGCCCGGAGGGACATCTGGCTCGTGGTGGCGTCGGCCACGGGGCGCGTTGGGGTCAGTTGTCGAAGCCGACCTTGTCGATGAGCTCGCTGGCCCGCTTGCGGTTCTTGGCGATGTCCACCAGCGAGATGGGATCCACCTTGAGCTTGCCGAGCCCGGCGATGACGGGGTCGATGCTGGCCTCGGCGATCACGGGATATTCCATGTTCTCCCTGGCGTAGACCGCCTGCATGGCCGGGGACACCGCGAACTCGAGGAACGTGATGGCAGCGTCCTTGTGGGGTGCGTTCTTCGCCACGGCCGCGCCGGAGACGTTCACGTGAGTGCCGCCGCCGGCGAAGGTGGGCAGCAGCACGCCGATGCCGTCGCCCCACTTCTTCTGGTCCGGCCCGCCCTTGCCCGAGCGCATGAGGCCCACATAGTAGGAATTGCCGACGGCGAGGTCGCAGATGCCGCCGAGGATGTCGCGCGCGCCCTCGCGGTCGCCGCCGGCGGCCTTGCGCGCAAGGTTGGCCTTGAGGCCGCGCAGCCAGGCTTCCGTCTTCTCCTCGCCGTGATGGACGAGGAAGGCCGCGACGAGCCCCACATTGTAGGGGTGCTGCCCGGAGCGGATGCAGACCTTGCCCTTCCACCTGGGGTCGGCGAGGTCCTCGTAGGTGATGGCGTCGAGCTTCACCACGTCCTTCGCGGTGTAGACCAGGCGCGCGCGCAGCGACAGGGCATACCAGTTGCCGGCCGGATCGCGCAGGTTGGCGGGGATGGCGGCCTTCAGGGTCGGCGTCTCCACCGGCTGGGTCACGCCGGCATCGACCACGTCGAGCAGGTTGCCCACGTCCACCGTCATCAGGATGTCGGCCGGGGAGGAAGCTCCCTCCGCCTTCACCCGTTCGGCGAGACCGTCCTTGATGTAGACGCTCTTGACCTCGATGCCGGTGGCTTTGGTGAAGGCCTCGAACAGCGGGGCCGCGAGGCCGGGCTCGCGGGTGGTGTAGATGTTCACCACCTGCTGCGCGCGGGCCGGGATGGTCGGCAGCGCCGAGAGCAGGCCCGCGGCGAGCACAAGTGCGCCAGCGGCGAGAAGGCGGCGGGAAACGCGATACTCAAGCATGGGAAGTCCTCTGCGGGCGCACGCCGGCGGTAGTGGAGCAAACCTTCCAAGTTCCCTTTCCGGAACTCCCGTAGAGGTGCGCGGAGTTGGACGTCGGATTGCTCTAATCGCTAGCTTTTGCTTTGCCCTAACGTCAATGAATAAGGAGGTGAGAAAACAACATTGGAAGACGTCTAATTCTTCTTTAAAATCACTCTAATTAAAATGAACGGAACCCCGTCCGGCCGGAGAGGGGGATTGCACCATTCGCGGCGTCCGCCGTGGCGGCATCATCGCAAGCATGCCCTGAAATGCAAGAAGCCCGGCGCATGGCCGGGCTTCCGAAAAGACGTGCCTTGGACGGGTGATCAATCCTCGTCGAGCTCTCCGATGTGGTGCTGGGCGTAAAGCTGAAGTCCGAGCTTGGAGACGAGGTCGAGCTGGGTTTCCAGGAAGTCGATGTGGCCTTCCTCGTCCGCCATCAGCTCCTCGAAGAGGTCGCGGCTCGGGTAGTCCTTCACCGAATGGCAGTAGGTGGCAGCTTCCTGATAGAGGGCGCGGGCGTCCAGCTCGGCGGCGAGGTCGGCGTCGAGGATTTCCTTGACGTCCTGGCCGATCCGCAGCGGATCGAGCACCTGCATGTTGGGGAAGCCATCGAGGAACAGGATACGGTCGGTGAACTTGTCGGCGTGCACCATCTCCTCGATGGATTCCGCACGCCACTTCTTCGCCAGCGCCTTGTATCCCCAATTGTCCAGCATGCGGTAATGCAGCCAGTACTGGTTGATGGCGGTGAGCTCCGAGCGCAGGCCCCGGTTCAGGTACTCGATGACCTTGGGATCGCCCTTCATGTTTTTGCTCCTGGTGCCGTATCGGCAGGCGTGTAGTTTGGATTCAGGCTTAGACTAATTCTAATCTTCTGGCAACAGCGGTCCCGCGTTACCCGAGGATTCCTTACGGAAGGGGCAGATCCGTTCAGCTGGTTAAGTGGGCTATTCCGCCGCGACAAGACCGGTTATGGCGGCCACCGGGCAGTCTTCGGCACAGGCGCCGCAATTGTGCGCCTGAACCTGGTCCATCAAGGCCCGGATGGTGCGGGCGCAGCGCCCGCACTGGGGGAGCAGCCGAGGCAGCGGTAAACCTCACCCGGCGTGCGCAGGCTCTGGGGACCCGAAAGGGCGTCGAGAACCTGACGGTCTGAAAAGACGTTGCATGAACAAACGATCATGGTCTCGGTCCGAAACGGCTGAATTAGAAGACTTCTAAAGAGTTGTTTCTATTACACTTTTCGCAGATAGGGCCGACTTTCGTCAACTCCGGTAAAATGCGACATGGTGCTTCTGCCGGCCATGCGGAAGTCATCCCATGCCAGATTCGAGCCATTCTATTTTTAGATGCCCCGCGGGCGGTGCCCCTGCACCAGAATCGGCGAGTCGGGCCGGTCAGGGCAGGGTGAGCCGCGCGATCATGCCGCGGGTGAGATCGGGGCGCAGGCTGAACACGCCGCCCAGGGCTTCTGCCTCGGACGACAGGCGCGTCGCTCGCAACGGCCGGCCCGCGAGACTGAATCGGTCCAGCCCGGTCGCGTTCTCCAGGGGGGCCAGCGCTGCGGCGCGCGTGACTTCGTCCAGCGCTTCGCCTCCGTCGGACACCTGAAGGCAGGCCTGGCCGGCCATGTCCTCGTCGCGAAAGAGCGAAACCGCCACGGTGCCGCCGGCGGGAGTCGCTTCCACCGCTTCCTCGATCATCATGCGCACCAGGCGTGCGAGGTGGGGCACGCGAGCGGTCACGGTGAGCGCTTCGGGCAGATCCGAGCGCAACACCAGTCGCCGACGGCGGGCCGCCGGAACGAGCCCGGCAATGGCGGCCCGGACCAGATCGGTCAGATTGCAGGGACCGGGCGCTACGTCCGGCACCGGAGTGGCGAGCGCGGCGAGGTCGCCGAGGGAATGGCGCAGCGTGGACAGGGCCTGGGTCACCTCGCCCGGAAACCTATCCGTCGCGGTCGCGTGGCGCTCGGCGTACGACAAGGCGGTGTCGATGGGCTGACCCAGGCTTTCCATCATCCTGCGCGCGAGATGCGGCAGTCGATCCGGCGCCGCCTGCGTTTCGATCGGGTCGGCGACCACCGCGCTGACGACCGCGCACAGCAGGTGCTGGTCGGCGCCGGCCCGGCCGATGCCGACGCGCCCGGCAAACGTCACGCCCGTGCTGTCACGCAACGTGAGCATCACCTCTTCGGCGGCTCCGCCCGATGCCGCGCGATCAAGGGCCGCGATGGCCGCTCCCCGGTCCTCCGGAGCCACGGCGATGGTGAACGGCTCGCCGGCAAGGTCCAGCGCGGCAAAGCCGAATCGTTCCGCGGCGGCCCGGTTCGCCACGCGGATCGTGCCTTCCGCTTCCAGCAGGAAGACGGGGCAGGGGACCATGTCCAGCGCTTCGCGGCGGGCCACGGCGCGCGCCTCCCGGGCGTCGTCCACGTCGATCTGGCGGATGACGTGCAGCAAAGCGGGACGCCCCATGAACGGAGCCGCCACCAGGCGCACCTCCACCGGCAGGCGCCGTCCGTCCGCGTTCACGAGGCAGAGCGCCCCGGAAGGTTCGCGCTCCAGCACCCGCCCGAGCCCCCCGGTCGCCTTGAGGGCCGGGAGGTCGGCCCATCCAGACAAGCGGAGCAGCGTCTGGTTGGCGAAGGCAAGGTCGCCATCCTGCTGGACGATGAGCCCGACCGGCAGGCGGTCGAGCAGGTCCGTCTCCGCATGAACGGGCGCGTCGGTCGCCCCCGGCTCCGCGGGCATGAGCCCGGCTTCGGCGGCGTCCACCGACACGCCATCGGCGTCGTCGGAACCGAGCAGGGAAGGGACGGTCTTCGGCTTGGGCCAGTCCTCGATGGCGGCGGCGAGGGTGCGGGCGATCTCCCGGAAAGCGCTGCGCTCCTGCGGCGAGAGCCCGCCGCCGCGCAGCGGCACCACGTTCTGCGCGCGAATGGGGGCGTCGCCCGCGCCGACCGGCCGCGCCGGCACGGCCTCGGGCAGCGGGGCCGGCGGGATCTGCCCGCGCATCAGGCCGAATCCAAGGATGGCGCGCCGTCGCCGGGCGGAATCCATGAGCGGGACACCGCCGAGCTCGAGCTCAAGGGCGGCTTCGTCGGGTCCGAGCGGGGGCACTTCGACGGCGATGTCACTGAAGCTGCCGCCGGACGCCAACGCCGCCGCGAGTGCGCCGTTCGAGACCATGAGCCCCTCCGCCTCAAGGGCCGCGAAGGTCTGGCCAAGAATGGCCCCCGCCCGCGCGCCCAGAGCCTCAGCGAACTGGGGCGAGAGGCGACGGACGCGGTCATCGGCGTCCGTCTCGAACGAGATGCGCAGCGGGCCGGCCTGTGCGGTCGCGGCCACGGGGAGCTGATGAGGGGGAGTCTCGCGGATGCGACGCGGCAGGGCCTTGTCCGTCGTCGCCTGATCGAGGGCGCCCGGATCGGCGAACAGCACCGCCGGGCCCGACGCCAGCAGCACCGGTGCGTAGCGAAAGAGCCGGGGCACGAAGGCGCCGGGCAGAAGCAGGCGCGCGAAGCCGAAGGTCTTGATCTGGTTGCGGGACAGCCCCTTCACCGTGCGGGCAAGGGCGGCCGGCGCTTCCTCGCCCACGGCCAGCCCCAGGGCCGCACAAGCCGGCGTCGCCTCGACGATCAGCCGGGACGGCAGCGCGACGGCGAAGGAGGGGAGGTCGGTCCGCGCCAGCGGCGCCAGGGCCGCATGCGACACGAGGAGGGGGCGTGCGCTCGTCTGCGTCATCTGTTCGCGTCATCCCTTCCGCCGCGGCGCGCGGGTCCGTTGCGATCATGCGCTCCGGATTGTCATGACTATTGATTAATGTCGGTGCAATGTGAGCGAAAATTCGCCTTTCATATTGCCGAGGCGCACCCGCGCCATACTAAGATCTGTGAAGGTGCGGTTGCTTGCGCCGCCCTGACAACCCGAGGAGTGACGGCCATGACGACGAAATTCGGTCCGGACCTGGAGCTGCCTGCGGAAATGCGCGCCATCGCCGAGAAGAACGTGGCGCAGGCGCGCCAGGCCTTCGAGACGCTCTTCACCAATGCGCGCGAGGCCGTGGGCGACACCGAGGGCCGGCTGGAGGAGGTGCGCAGCGGCATCCTGGACCTGCGCCAGAAGGCCATCGGCCTGATGGAGGCCAATGTGGAGGCGAGCTTCGACTTCCTGCACAAGCTGGTCGCCGCCAAGAGCCCTCAGGAGATGTTGAGCGTGCAGGCGGAGTTCCTCACCACCCAGATGAAGTCGGTGGCGGAACAGGCCAAGAGCTTCGGTACCGAGGCGAAGTCGCTGGGTGAATCCGCCGTGCGCACGTTCGGCGAGGACGCGCGTGTCCTTGCAGAACGCCTGAAGACGCTGGCCGCCACTGCCGCCCAGAACGCCCAGAGCGCCGCGCAGGACTTCAAGAGCGTAAGCGAGACCGCCGTGCGTGATGCCAAGACCACGGCCGAGCACGCCGCCACCACCGCTGCCCAGGCCACCGATCCGAACCAGTCGCACTGATTCGGGCCGCGTTTCGGCCTCAAGTGCTTGTGCAGCGCAGAATTTCTTTTTGCGCTGCATTCTTCCCTCGGGTATAGTCGGGTGGTCGGGGATCTACTGCCACTCTTTTCGTCGTTCGGTCGTGTGGCTGCACCGTTTTCGGTGCCCCCCGTCTCGATGGCGCCGGCGGCGTGACTCGGCGCACGGATCGGCCTGCCCGCTTCATCGAGGAAGACATGAACGACACCTTCATCAAGGCCTACCAGGACCAGATCGAAGCCGCGAAAAAGGCGTTCTCCGCCAACGGCGTCCCCGGCGTGGAAGTGCCCCCGGCGGTGCGCGAGGTGGCCGAGAAGGGCCTCGCCGCCTGCAAGGAGAATTACGCCAAGCTCAAGGGTGCTGCGGACCAGGTCAACACCGCCCTTGAAGATACCTACACCACTGCCAGCAAGGGCGTGGCGCAGTATAATTCAAAGGTGTTCGAGGCGGTTCAATCGAACGTGAACTCCGCCTTTGACTACTTCAACTCGCTGCTGACTGCGAAGACGGTGGCCGAGGCCGTGGAACTTTCCACCGGCCATGCGCGCAAGCAGTTCGAGACCCTCACCGCCCAGGCGAAGGATCTCACCTCGCTGGCGCAGAAGGTCGCCGCCGAATCCGCCGAGCCGCTGAAAAGCTCGGTCGAGAAGACGATTCGTCCCGCCGCCTGACCGCCATTCGGACCTGGTCTGAAGCGGCAACCTCCGCCACGTGGGGTGCGATCGCGCTTGACGTGGCGGGTTCACCTTGCAATGACGCGGGCATCATTTCCCGCGAGCTGTTCGCATGCGTGCCCTTGGATCTGTTTCGCCCCTGCTTGTGGTCGGCCCCTCCTGGGTCGGCGACATGGTCATGGCGGCGAGCCTGGTCGAGGTATTGCGCCTGCGCGAGCCGGGGCGTCCCATCGACGTGCTGGCCCCGCCCGCCGCCCTTCCCATCGCGCGCATGATTCCCGGGGTCCGGCGGACCATTCCTCTTGGCCTTGGCCACGGCGAACTCGGCGTGCTGGCACGCTGGCGCGCTGGCCGCGCCCTGCGCAATGAAGGCTACGGCAAGGCCATCATCCTGCCCCGCGCCTTCAAGGCCGCCATCGTGCCCCTCGCGGCCGACATCCCCGAGCGGGTAGGCTACAAGGCGGAGCTTCGCAGCCCGCTGCTCACCGACGCGCGCCCCGACCCCAACCGCAAGACGGCACGCACCCTCGACCGCTTCGTCGCGCTTGGATTGCCCGTGGGCTCCATCGCCCGCGCACCCCGTCCGCGGCTGATGCTGCCGGACGGCGCCGTGGACGTGGCGACGGCCAAGTTCCCGCTGGAGGGCGAAGGGCCGGTGATGGTGCTGTGTCCCGGTGCCGAGTACGGCCCGGCGAAGCGTTGGCCCGCCGCGAAATTCGCTGCCCTTGCCGCCCTCGCGGTGAAGGCCGGCTACCGCATCCGCATCCTCGGCTCGCCCAAGGACGCGGAAGCCGCCGACGCCATCGCGGGCGGCGCGGGCGTGCCGGTGGACAATCTGGTCGGCCGAACCACCCTCATCGAGGCCGCCGCGATCCTCGCCTGCGCGGACGTGGTGGTCTCCAACGATTCCGGCCTCATGCACGTGGCCGGGGCATTCGACCGGCGGCTGGTGGTGCTCTATGGCGCCTCGTCCGAGAAGATGACGCCACCCGCCTCGCCCTTCGCCCGCGTGCTGGCGCGCGACCTGCCGTGCCGCCCGTGCCACAAGCGGGAATGCCCGCTGAAGACCCTCGCCTGCCTTGAGGGCATTGCCGCCGAGGAGGTCCTGGCAGCCGCCGAGCATCTGCGCCGATGAAGGTGCTGCTGGTGAAGCTGTCCTCGCTGGGCGACGTGGTGCACACGTTCCCGGCGCTGACGGACGCGCGCACCGCCATCCCCGGCCTTGAGCTGGACTGGGCGGTGGAGGAGGCCTTCGCCCCCGTCGCGCGGCTGCATCCGGCGGTGCGGAACGTGATCACGGTGCCCCTGCGCCGGCTCCTGCGCAATCCGCTCGCGGCGTTCCGAGGTGGGGAGGTGGCGCGCATCCGGGCGGCGCTTGCGGCGGAGCCCTACGATCTGGTCATCGATGCCCAGGGGCTGATGAAGAGCGCCGCCGTCGCCGCCCTCGCCCGCGGTCCCCGTCACGGCTTCGACCGGGCGAGCGCGCGCGAAACCGCCGCGGCGCTGACTTATTCCCGCCGCCACCACGTGCCCGAGGTGGAGCACATGGCGGTGCGCATCCGCAAGCTGTTCGCCGCCGCGCTCGGCTATGGCCTCGAAGGCCGGCCGGCCGATGCGGGCCTGCGGCCGGCACCGGTGGATGGCGCGCCCTATCTGGTCTTTCTGCACGGCACCACCTGGCCCACCAAGACCTGGAGCCTGGCCGGGTGGCGCGCCTTGGCCGACCTTGCGGGCGCGGCCGGGCTCGAGGTGGTGCTCTTCGCCCACGGGCCGCAGGAGCGGGCGCGGGCGGATGCCATCGCCGAGGGGTTGCCGCAGGTGCGGCTCCTTCCGCCCCAGACGCTTGAAACCCTTGCCCCGGTCATCGCCGGTGCCGCCGGGGTGGTCAGCGTCGATACCGGGCTTGGCCACCTGGCCGCCGCCTGCGGGGTGCCGACAGTGGGTCTGTATGGCCCCACCGATCCGCGCCTGACCGGCCTTTATGGGCCGCGCGCGCTGGAGCTGAAGGCACGCCGGCCCTGTGCGCCATGCGAAAAGGCGGTCTGCCGCATCGCGCCGGAAACCCGGGAGGGGCCGCCTTGCCTCGCGGACATCGCCGCCGTCGAGGTATGGAACGCGCTCACCCGCCTGCGCGCCGGTGCCGCGATGGACAAGGCCTGAGCCGGCATGGCACACGGGGCTCCCGACAGACGAGGGGAGCCCGACATGACCCGACCGGTGGCGCTGAGCCGCGACCTGCTCCTCGTGACCGGCGGTGCCGGCTTCATCGGATCGAACATCGCCCGCGCCGCCGCCGAGGATGGCTACCGCGTGGTGGTGGCCGACTGGCTGGAAGACGGCCCCAAGTGGCGCAACATCGCCGATATCCCACTCCATGACGTGATCCGGCCCGAGTCGGTCAACGCCTTCGTGGAGAAGGAGGGGGGCCGCCTCACCGCGGTGGTGCACATGGGCGCCATCTCCGCCACCACGGAGCGCGACGCGGACAAGATCGTCGCGCGCAACATTCGCGCCAGCCTGGACCTGTGGGAGTTGTGCGCGCGCAAGGCGCTGGGCCTCATCTACGCCTCCTCCGCGGCCACCTACGGCGACGGCGCCGACGGCTTCGTGGATGCGGAGGAGGCCGCGGCGCTCGCGGCCCTTGCCCCGCTCAATCCCTACGGCTGGTCGAAGCTGTTCGTGGACCGGCGCGTTATGGCCGACGTGGCGGAAGGCCGGCCGCGCCCGCCGCAGTTCGCGGGGCTGCGCTTCTTCAACGTCTACGGCCCCGGCGAGGCGCACAAGGGCGACATGCGCTCCGTGGTGCACAAGATCTATCCAGCGGCGGCGGCGGGCGAGAGCGTCACGCTGTTCAAGTCGCATGACCCGCGCTACCCGGATGGCGGGCAGTTGCGCGACTTCGTCCACGTGTCCGACTGCGTGGAGGTGGTGCGGTGGCTGCTCGAAAGCCCGGACGTCTCCGGCATCTTCAACGTGGGCACCGGCGTGGCGCGTTCCTTCGCGGACCTCGCCAACGCGGTGTTCTCGGCGCTCGGCATCGCGCCGGACATCACCTATGTGGACATGCCGGAGAGCCTGCAGAAGGCGTACCAGTATTTCACGCAGGCCGACGTTGCCAAGCTGCGCTCGGCCGGTTTCACGCGCCCCTTCACCTCGCTGGAGGACGGTGTCGCGGCATATGTGAACGGCCACCTGAAGCCGCGAAACGCGGTGACGTGAGACACCCTGCGCCCCCGACGGCGCGGTTGCGATGCGCTGCGGGAGGCTTATAGTCGCGGTGTCGTCGGTGTCCGCCCCCCGGGCGGACGAAAAGGGAATGCGGTGCGGGCCTTGGGCCCAAAGCCGCGGCTGCCCCCGCAACTGTCGGCGGTGAGCGGACCTGCAAGAGGCCACTGGAGCAATCCGGGAAGGCGCAGGCGCCGTGATGAACCGCGAGCCAGGAGACCTGCCGACGCGCATCGCCCGTTCAGGGCATCACCACCGGGTCCTCGGCGGGAGGATCGAAAGGGTTGGACATGACGACGCGCACAGACTCCCTCGTTCAGGCCGGGCTTGCCTCCCGCGCCGTCCAGATCACGTTCGCGGGCCTGCTCGGCCTGTTCATCATCGTCGGCACGGGCTTCACCAGCCTGCCGGCCCTGCACAATGCGGCGCACGATTATCGCCATTCCACCGGCTTTCCCTGCCACTGAGGGGAAAACCATCATGGCTATCTTTCGCGCCCTCGTGTTCGCGGCGGCGATCAGCGGACTTTTGGCCGGCCTCCTGCTGGCCGTGATGCAGCAGACCGCAACCGTTCCGCTTATCCTCAAGGCCGAGACCTACGAGGAAGCAGCCCCGCCTGCGGTCCATGACCATGCCTCCCATGACCATGCCGCCCAAGACCATTCCGATCCCGGCCCGGCTGGTGCCGGCCAGGTGGCCGCCGGCCATGACCATGCGGACGAATGGACCCCCGCGGAGGGGATGGAGCGCCTGCTCTACACCGCCCTTGCCAACGTGGTGGGCGCAGCGGGCTTCGCGCTGCTGCTCCTTGCTGTCTCGGAGGCCGCCGGCGGCCTCTCCGGATGGCGGGACGGGCTCGCCTGGGGCCTTGCCGCTTTCGCCGCCGTTGCGCTGGCGCCGAGCATCAGCCTTCCTCCGGAACTGCCCGCCATGCCGGCGGCGGACCTCCTCGCTCGTCAGGCATGGTGGGTCGGCACGGTGGTGGCGACGGGCGCCGGCATCGCGCTGCTGGTCTATGGCCGCTCGCTGCCGCTGGCGGCGCTCGCCGTCGGTCTCATCGTGCTGCCCCATCTGGTGGGCGCGCCCCAGCCGGCGAGCCACGACAGCCCGGTGCCCCACGCCCTCGCCCAGAGCTTTGCGGTGACGGTGGTGGTCACGAGCTTCGTGTTCTGGGCGGTGCTCGGTGCCCTCGCCGGGTTCCTGCGGCAGCATTTCACCCGGCGCGCCGCTTGAGCGGTGGCCTCGTCCTCGTCCTCGGCGGCGCGCGCTCCGGCAAGAGCCGCTTCGCCGAGGCCGAGGTGGAGCGCCGGCCGGCCCCCTGGGCCTATGTCGCCACCGCCGAGGCGCGGGACGCCGAGATGGAGGCGCGCATCGCCCACCACCGCGCCCGCCGGAGCGTGGGGTGGGAGACGCATGATGCGCCCCTCGATCTCGCCGGGCTTCTGGCGAAGCTCCCGCCGGAGCAGCCGGTGCTGGTGGACTGCCTGACCCTGTGGCTCACCAACCATCTGCTCGCCGAACATGACCTGTCGACCGAGGGGGCGGTGCTGGAGCAGGCGCTGGCGGCGCGGCGCGGCCTCACGGTCTGCGTCGCCAACGAAGTGGGCTTCGGCATCGTCCCGGACAACGCGCTGGCCCGTCGCTTCCGTGACGCCGCGGGCCTGCTCAACCAGCGCCTCGCCCGCAGCGCCCGGCGCGTTGTGCTGGTGGTGGCCGGCCTGCCCCTCATCGTGAAGGACGAAACGCCGTGACCGATCCCGCACCGCCCGCCGCCGCGGAGGCGGCCGAAGCCGCCCGCCATCGCGCGAAGATGGCCAAGCGCAAGGCCGTGCAGGACCGGGAAGTGGCCGGCAAGACCGTCGAGAAGGGCCTGCTCATCGTCCATACCGGCCCCGGCAAGGGGAAAAGCACCGCGGCGTTCGGTTTGGCCTTGCGCATGCTCGGGCGGGGCGGGCGCGTGGGCGTGGTGCAGTTCATCAAGGGCGCCTGGCAGACCGGGGAGGCCGAGGCGTTTTCCGCGTTCGGGGACAAGGTCGTCTGGCACACCATGGGCGAAGGCTTCACCTGGGAGACGCAGGACCTCGTCCGCGACCGCGCCGCCGCCGCCCGCGCCTTCGAGCGGGTGCGGGAGCTGATGGCGGATGACAGCATCGACCTGCTGGTGCTCGATGAGCTCAACATCGCCCTGCGCTACGACTATCTCGACCTCGCCGACGTGGTGGCGACCCTCACCAACCGCCGCCCCGGCCTGCACGTGGTGGTGACCGGGCGCAATGCGAAGCCGGAGCTGGTTGCCGCCGCTGACCTCGTGACCGAGATGGGCCTGGTGAAGCATCATTTTGCCGCCGGCGTGAAAGCGCAGGCCGGCATCGAGTTCTGACCTCCATGGCGCGCGCGCTCATGTTCCAGGGCACCGGCTCCGACGTGGGCAAGTCCCTGCTCGTTGCCGGCCTTGCGCGGGCCTTCACCCTGCGCGGGCTCAAGGTGCGGCCGTTCAAGCCGCAGAACATGTCCAACAATGCAGCGGTGACGGCGGACGGCGGCGAGATCGGCCGGGCGCAGGCGCTTCAGGCGCAGGCGGCGCGCGTTCCTTCGAGCGTGCACATGAACCCGGTCCTGCTCAAGCCGCAGGGCGAGAGCGGCGCCCAGGTGGTGGTGCAGGGCCGCGTGCACGGCACGGCGAAGGCCGCCGCCTACCAGGGCATGAAGCCCTCCCTCCTGCCGTTCGTGCTGGAGAGCTTCGGCCGGCTGAAGGCGGAGGCCGATCTGGTGCTGGTGGAGGGCGCCGGCAGTGCCTCCGAAGTAAACCTGCGGACCGGCGACATCGCCAACATGGGTTTCGCGCGGGCGGCGGACGTGCCGGTGGTGGTCATCGGCGACATCGACCGCGGCGGCGTCATCGCCAGCCTCGTCGGTACCAAAGTGGTGGTCGACCCCGCCGACGCGGCCCTGATCGCCGGTTTCGTGGTGAACCGGTTCCGTGGCGATCCGAGCCTCTTTTCCGCGGGCATGGCGCTGATCGCCGAGAAGACCGGCTGGGCCGCGCTCGGGCTGGTGCCGCATTTCGCCGACGCCGCCCGCCTGCCGGCGGAGGACGCCCTTGCCTTGTCCGCCCCGCCCGCGCCGAACCCCGGTGCAACCGTGCGGATCTGCGTGCCGATCCTGCCCCATGTCTCCAATTTCGACGATCTCGACCCGCTCGACGCGGAGCCCCAGGTGGAGGTGAGCCGCATCCGCCCGCATGAGACGCTCCCGCCCGACACAGATCTCGTCCTCCTCATCGGCTCCAAGGCCACCATCGCCGACCTCGCGGCGCTGAAGGCTGAGGGCCTGCACCACGACATCCTCGCCTTCGCGCGGCGCGGCGGGCGCGTGCTCGGCCTGTGCGGCGGCTACCAGATGCTGGGAGAAACCATCGCCGATCCGGAAGGGGTCGAGGGGGAGCCCCGAATCGCGCGCGGGCTCGGGCTGTTGAAGGCCCATACGGTGCTGTCGGGCGAAAAGCGGCTGGAGGAGGTGACGGGGACCGCCGCTGGCGCCGTCTTTTCGGGTTACGAGATGCATATGGGCATCACCGCCGGCACGGATACGCAGCGCCCGTTCGCCATGCTCTCCGACGGTCGGGCCGACGGCGCAATCGCCGCCTCCGGGCGGGTCGCCGGGACCTACGTGCACGGCCTGTTTGCCTCGGACGCCTTCCGCCGGTCGTGGCTGGAGGGGCTTGGGGCTGAGGATACCGGCGTGGCCTACGAACGGGAGGTGGAGGCGACGCTCGATCGCCTCGCGGCGCACCTCGAGGGGCATCTCGACCTCGACCGCCTCCTCAGCCTGGCACGATGAACGGCAGGGCGGCGCCGGCCAGCACGATGAGCATCAGCATTGCATCCGCCCGCCGATAGAGCCGGAGGGCGGCCCGCACGTCCGCGGCGGTCACCTCGCTGCGTCCGTTGCCCATGTAGGCGTCCTCGGTGAGGACGCCGGCATAGACCTTCGGTCCGTTCAGCTTCAGGCCCAGCGCGCCGGCCATGGCCGCCTCCGACCAGCCCGCATTGGGCGAACGGTGACGCGGGGCATCGCGCAGCATGGCCTGCCGGGCTGCCCGCGCATCGGCTCCCGGCGTCACGGCGGCGGCGGCGATGAGCAGCATGCCGGCAAGGCGCGAGGCCGGCAGGTTCACGTAGTCATCGGTGCGGGCCGAGGCCCAGCCGAAGGCGGCGTGCCGGGCGGTGAGGTGGCCGATCATGCTGTCGGCGGTGTTCAGCGCCTTGTAGGCCGCGCCTCCAGCCAGCCCGGCGACGCACATCCAGAGGGTGGGCGCGACCACGCCGTCGGAGAAGTTCTCCGCCAGGCTCTCGATAGCGGCGCGGGCGACGCCGGCTTCGTCCAGCGTCTGGGGATCGCGCCCCACGATGTGGCTCACCGCCGCGCGCGCGGCATCGAGCCCCTCAACTTCGAGCGCCTGCGCGACGCGCGCCACATGCCAGTGCAGGGAGCGCTGGGCGATGAAGGTGCTGCCGACGAGGCCGATGAGAACAAGCCCGAAGGGCAGGGGGCGAAGCAGCCATTCAAGGGCGAGGGCGGGGGCTGCCGCCCCGACCAGCACGACCAGCAGGGCGAAAATGCCGAGCAGGCGACGTCCGGAGGCGGAGACGCCGGGCCGGTTCAAGCCATGGTCAAGGACGACGATGAGACGGCCGATCCAGATCACCGGATGGCCGATGCGCCGCACCAGCCATGCCGGATAGCCGAGCAGAGCCTCCAGCGCCATGGAGAGCGCTGCCACGTCGAACGCCATCGAGAGTCCTTCCCCAACGTACCGGCCATCCGCAAGCTTGGCCGCTTTCCTCGAATCACAGGCCCGTGAAAGGAGGTAAGCCAAAGCCCGCGTGCGCCCCTGCCGGGATGCTGCATCGCAATAATGACTTCGCAAAAATCAAAATGTCATGTTAATGTAAAGTCTTCTAGCGGTTTGCAAGGCGCCGTGCCAGCACGGTGGGGCGCTGGGCCGGCACGGCGGGTAGTGTCATGAATATGCTGAAGCCCCGACCCCAGGTTGCTCCCGAAGTCCTGCACGAGCCGGTGGCTCCGATCGTGCCTGACGATGTGCGCATCTACGCCGTGGGCGACGTGCACGGGCGCCTCGATCTCCTGACCACTCTTCAGGCGGCCATCGACGAGGACATGGAGGCCCATCCAGGTCCCGCGTGCATGGAGATCTATCTCGGGGACTACGTGGATCGCGGGGCACACTCCGCCGGTGTCCTCGATACCCTGATGGAGCGGGCGAATCATCGCCGTGTCGTCTGCCTTTCCGGCAACCATGAAGCGGTGATGCTCGATGCCATGGCCTCCCAGGAGGCCTTCTCCCACTGGCTGCGGATGGGCGGGCTCGAAACGGTCTTTTCCTACCTTCCGGCGGCTCCGGGGATCGAGGAAGCGCAGCTGTGGCTCGACTGGCGCAGCGCCGTGCCGCAGGAGCACGTGGCCTTTCTGCGCCGTCTCTCAACCAATTACGTGTGCGGCAACTATCTGTTCGTCCATGCAGGCCTGCGCCCGGGCATCCCGCTCGAGGCGCAGCGGCGGGAAGACATGCTGTGGATCCGGCGGGAGTTCCTCGACTGCCCCGACTGGTTCGGCCATTGCGTCGTCCACGGCCACACGCCCATGCGCGATGCGGAGGTTCTCGGCAATCGAATCAACATCGATACCGGGGCCTATGCAACCGGGCACCTCACCTGCCTGGTACTCGAGGGTGCCGATCGCTTCCTCATCGCCACGTGAGGCTGCCTCGCTTTCCGTTGGATCACTTAAGCCCATGCACGGCTTGAGGTTTAGTGGCGCAACCTGAGCGGGAGCGCTCGGGTGCGATCCTCAAAGCTGATTTTGCACCCTGTTTTGCGGTATCATGATACGATGCCACCTGTTGCGAAGAAACTACAAGGCCTTCCAAACGCCAGCGCCCACGGGCTTTCACCCCCTTTCTGAATTTTCGCGAGATGCCCCCCGTGTTATGGCGTGGTCAATGCTTTCGCTGGGGATTTCGTAGTGCACACTTTCCAGAACGGCTGGCTCGGACGCCTTCGGATCGCCGGTTGCATTGCCGCTGCAGCTTTGCTCGCGGGATGCAATCTTCTTCCGGCTTCGGGGCCCTATAGCGCGGAAGTACGCAATCCGCAGACGCAGGACACCGATGGTGTCGGCTACAAGCTGGTCCCGATGACGGCCAGCGTCGTCCGGGTTCTGTCCCAGCTGGACGGGGAAGGCCTCATCGGCACCTTCCGCAACGACCGCCGCCCCATCCCGGACGTGAAGATCGGAATCGGCGACCTCGTGGGCGTTTCGATCTTCGAGGCGTCCGCCGGCGGCCTGTTCATCCCGGCGGAAGCGGCCTCGCGCGCCGGTAACTTCGTCGACATTCCCACACAGCAGGTGGACAGCACCGGATCTATCTCGGTTCCGTATGCCGGCCAGCTGAGGGTCGCGGGCCTGCGCCCCTCGCAGGTGGAAAAAGAGATCATCGACCGTCTTCGCAACCGGGCCATCGATCCTCAGGCCGTGGTGACGGTGAAGGAGCAGCGCTCCAACACGGTGACCGTTCTCGGCGAGGTGGACGCGCCCATCAAGTTCCCGCTGACCGCGAACGGCGAGCGCGTTCTCGACGCCATCAGCCGCGCCGGCGCCACGCAGAACAAGGGCTACGACATGTTCGTGACCCTGCAGCGCGGCGGGCGCGAAGCCACCATCAGCTTCAACCGGCTGATCCGCGATCCGGTCAACAACATCTATCTGCAGCCGTCCGACACCATCTACATCTACGGCCGCGCGCGCACGTTCCTCGCCTTCGGTGCCTCGGGCAAGCAGGGACAGTTCAACTTCAGCGACGATGCGATCAGCCTCAGCGAGGCGGTGGCCAAGGCCGAGGGCCTGGTGGATGCGCAGGCGGACCCGCAGTCCGTCTTCATGTTCCGCCTGGAGAACCGCTCGACTCTGGAGCGCATGGGCGTGGACGTGTCCGATATTCCCACCGAAGGCAAGGTGCCCACCATCTACACGGTGAACTACCGGGAGCCGACCGGCTTCCTGCTGACCACCAAGGTGCCCATGCGCAACAAGGACATCATCTATATCGGCAATGCCGGTTCGGTGGAGATCACCAAGTTCCTGAACCTCGTGCTCCTCGGCGCCACCACGGCGCGGGAAATCGCGGACGCGAACTCCATCCTGTACGGCCCGAACTGAGCGGGAGCGGCGCCGGGTTTCCGGCGCCCGTCAGCCTCGGAAGTGCTCGCGCCCCGGCTTTGCCGGGGCGCTTTCGTATGAAGCGCCTGCATCCCGGCGCGTCGGGGCGGCGTTGCGAGAATGCAGGGTGTCGAGACCGGCGGGATTTTGCTTCGCCCAGCCGAGGCGGGTTATCCTCGCAAGGGCTTTCGCGGCAGACGCGCCTCAGGAAGGATCGACCCGCATGTTCATCGCCTTCTTCGAGGCGCTCAAGGCCGCCGGCGTGCCGGTTTCGGTGCGCGAGTATCTCACCCTCATGGAGGCCATGGACAAGGATGTGGCCGGCCGCCAAGTGGATGCCTTCTATTATCTCGCCCGTTCTTGCCTGGTGAAGGACGAGCGGCACCTCGATCGGTTCGATCAGGTGTTCGGCAAATGCTTCAAGGGGTTGGAGGCGATTGCTGATGAGATGGGTCAGGCGATTCCCGAGGAGTGGTTGAAAAAGCTCGCGGAAAAGCATCTCTCCGACGAGGAGAAACGCCAGATCGAGGCCCTGGGCGGTCTCGACAAGCTTCTGGAGACGCTGAAGAAACGCCTGGAGGAGCAGAAGGGGCGCCACCAGGGGGGTAGCAAGTGGATCGGCACCGCCGGTACCTCGCCCTTCGGCGCCTATGGCTACAATCCGGAAGGCATCCGCATCGGGCAGGACGGCAACCGCAACTTTCGCGCGGTGAAGGTCTGGGACAAAAGGGAATTCCGGGACCTGGACGACCAGGTCGAGCTGGGCACGCGCAACATCAAGGTGGCGCTGCGCCGCCTGCGCAAGTTCGCCCGTGTGGGCGCGCCGGAGGAACTGGACCTCGACGGGACCATCCGGGAGACGGCGCGGCAGGGCTATCTCGACGTCCGGCTGCGGCCTGAGCGGCGCAATGCGGTGAAGGTGCTGCTCTTTCTCGATATTGGCGGGTCCATGGACTGGCACATCGCCCAGGTGGAGGAACTGTTCTCCGCCGCCCGCTCGGAATTCAAGCACCTCGAGCACTTCTATTTTCACAACTGCGTCTATGAGAGCGTGTGGAAATCCAATGTCCGCCGGGCTTCGGAGCGCTTCCCCCTGTTCGACGTACTCCACACGTTCGCCCACGACTACAAGCTGATCTTCGTCGGCGACGCCTCCATGAGCCCGTACGAAATTACCATGTCCAACGGTTCGGTTGAACACAGCAACGCCGAGCCCGGCAAGGTGTGGCTGTCGCGGCTTCTCGCCACCTATCCCAAGGCGGCCTGGCTTAACCCGGTGCCGGAGGCGCAGTGGGGCTATACGGAATCCATCCGGCTCGTCCGCCACCTGATGGAGGACCGGATGTATCCGCTCACCGTCCACGGCCTCGATGCCGCCATGCGGGAGCTCACGTGAGGGCCGAGGGCGGGCAGGGCGCGCGTTCCTATGCCTATCTGCCGCGCCTGGGCGGGGCGGGGGTGCGCCTCGATCTGGCGCCGCCGGCCCTCGACTGGGCCGTCGGCGCAAAGGAGGGGCATCTCGCCCTTGCCGATGTGGACGGGGTGCGGCTGCGCTTTCAGGCGGCGAAGTTCGCCGGCTCGAGCTTCGAGATGGAACTTTCGGCGCGGGACGGGACCCGGCTCAAGATCGGCTCCGCCTCGCGCATCTCGCTCACCGGCGTGCGCGACCAGGGGCCGGATTATGCCGCATTCGTGCGCGCATTCCATCAGGCGCGGGCGCAGGCTGGCGGTCCGTGCCTGTTCCGGGGCGGCTTTCCCGCGTGGCGCTTCTGGCTGATGGCGGCCATGGGCGCCATCGCCCTTGCCGGCCTCGCCGCCGTGTTGGGGTTCGCCCTCGTGGAACGGCAATGGAGCTTCGCCATGTTCCTCGCCGCGATGTCGGCCTTCGTCGTCTGGCCCACGGCGCAACTGATCTGGCGGAACCGCCCCGTCACCTACCAGCCGGACGCCATCCCCGCCCACCTACTGCCGGCGTGAGGCGACCGCTTCTTCCTCCTCAGCCTTTCGCAGCAGGCCGGAGGCCACGTCGGCGAGACGGGGGGCCGGCAGGGCCGCGAAGGGCAGGGGCCGGGTGACCGCCATGGCGGCGAGCCCGAGGCGGGCGGTCAGAAGCCCGTTCACCACGCCTTCGCCGAGCCGGGCGGAAAGGCGCGCCGCGAGGCCCTGCCCGACGATCTGCTGCACCAGCGTATCTCCGGCCGCCATGCCGCCGGTGATGGCGAGATGCCCCACCACATGCTGCACCAGCCGCAGCATGCCGAGCGCTCCCGGCCGGCCGCCATAGAGGAGCGCCAGCCGCCGCACGAGGGAGACCGCGCTGTAGAGCACGAAGGCGAGGTCCACCAGGGCGCGCGGCGAGACGGCGGTGACCACGGAGACGTTGCGCGCCGCGTCGGACACCATCTGCCGCGCGCGGGAATCCAGGCTCGCCAGCAAGGTGCGCTCGGTGAGGCGCACGAGGTCGGCGCCGTCGATGATGCCGGAGAGGTGGCTTTCGAGGTCCGCGTGGGCGCGGGCGAGGGTCGGGGTCTGCGCGGCGAGCCGCAGCATGTCGCGTGCCACGCCTTCGGCCTCCGACCGGTCGTCGGCGGCGATGGCCAGGGTGGCGCGGCGGCGGATGTCGTCGAGCCGGGCGAGGCGGGAGAGGCCCGCCACCTCCCGGCCGACGATGATCACCACGGCGAGCACCAGCAGCGCGGTAAAGCCGAGCCCCACGTAGCCCAGCCATTCGGCCCGCGCGAACAGGTCCTCGACGAGGCGGCTCAGGCCGACATAGGCCGCGAGGCTGGCGATGCCGCCCAGCGCCGACCAGAACAGGCCGCCCCAGGACATGCCGGAGCGGCGCGGCGGCGCGGCGGCTGGGAGCAGGGCGGTCTCCGGCTCGATGGGGTCGGGCGGTGCCAGGGTGATGTTCGTCTCATCGAGGCGAAACACCTGCGGCCGCCGGGAGGAGGGGCGTTGGTCGCTCATCGTTCGTCGCTCATGAGCAAGGCATGGCGCGCAAGTGTGGCGCTGGCAAGCCCCTCCGGCGCCTCACGCCAGCCGGTCGCCCAGCAGGAATTGCAGCGCCCGGTCGAGGCGGATGTGCGGCATGGGGCCCGCGCCGATGCCAGCGGGCGGACGAAAGCGCAGGAAGCGGAAGTCCACGTCCCCGTCCACCGCCGAGGCGAGGCCGCGGAATCCGGCGCCGGAGGGATCGAACAGCGTGTCCGGATCGGCCGGGAGCTCGCCGGGAAACACCGCCACCTCCTCCTCCCCGTCGAAGACGTGGCCACCGGCCTCCTGTCCCTTGTCGGGCGTGCCGACAATGGCGTCGAGCTCGTGACCGTCGCGCCGCACGCGCGCCTCGCGGGTGGCGCGGATGGCGGCCAGCGCCACCACGTCGAGGGAGGCGCCGTGATCGCTTGCCCGCCCGCGCGCCCGTTCCACCAGGCGGGCGAGGATCGCTTCCAGCCGGTCATGGCTGGCCCGGTGCAGGTGGTCCGCCTTGGTGGCGGCGAACAGCACCTTCTCGATGCGTGGGCGGAACAGGGTGCTGACGAGGCTGTTCCGGCCGGTCCGGAAGGCCGCGAGGATGCCGTCCAGCGCCCGCTCGAGGTCGGCGAGAGCCGCCGGGCCGGCATTGAGGGCGGACAGCGCGTCCACCAGCACGATCTGCCGATCGAGGCGGGCGAAATGGTTGCGGAAGAAGGGACGCACGACGGCGTTGCGGTAGGCCTCGTAGCGGCGCTCCATCATGGCGCCCAGAGTACCGGCGCGTGGCGTGTCGTCGCCCACGTCGAGGGGAGCGAAGGTGAGGGCGGGGGAGCCCTCAAGATCGCCGGGCATCAGGAAGCGGCCGGGCGGCAAAAGGCTCATGGCGAGCTTTTCCGTGCGGCAGGCTTCGAGATAGGTGGTGAACAGCGCCGCCACTTCCCGAGCCTTGGCCTCGTCGACCGGGCCGGCGGCTGGCGCGTCGGCCACGGCGGCGAGATAGGGCGCGGCCACGTCGGCCCGTGCCGGGGCGCGGGCGAGAGCGAGGCTCTGGCGGGCGAACTGCTCATAGCTCATGTCGAGCAGCGGCAGGTCCAGCAGCCACTCGCCCGGATAGTCGACGAGGTCGAGCGTCAGAGTCCGCAGGCTGCCGCGCGCCGTGGCGAACCGGATGGAAAGCCGCAATTCGCTCACCCGCGTGGTGGAGGCCGGCCAGGCCCGAACCTGCGAGAGCGTTTTCAGGTGGTCCTCATAGGCGAAGCGCGGCACCGCGTCGTCGGGCTGCGGCTCGAGCTCTGCGCGGGCGATGCGGCCGGATTGCATGGCCTCGAACACCGGCAGGCGCCCGCCGCGGGTCAGCGCATGGACAAGGGCGGTGGTAAAGATGGTCTTGCCGGCCCGCGACAGGCCGGTCACCCCCAGGCGCAGGGTGGGATGGGCCAAGCCCTCCACGCGGTCTGCCAGGGTCTTCAGCGCGATGCGCGCATCATCCATGGCGGCGGTGAAGGGCACCATCGGTCAGTCGGCTCCGGGGAGGTCGCGGGGGGTGACGAAGCGGTCGAGACGCCCGCTCCCAGGGGCCACAAGGCTCCAGTCGTCCACCGGCAGGTCGATCACGGCCAGCGCGCCGGTTGGGAATTTCTCGGACATTTTCGACAGATAGGTGGCAGATCCGCCGGCCGCAAGCATCTCCGCGAGGTCCTCGAGGCCGGGATTGTGGCCCACCAGCATCAGCGAATGGGCGTCCCTGGGCTGTTCGCGCAGGACGGAGAGGAGGCGGCTGGCGGAGGCATCGTAGATGCGCGGCTCGCTCGCCACCACCTTCACCGGCGGCAGCTGGGCCGCCACCAGGTCCCAGGTTTCCCGGGTGCGGCGGGCGGGGGAGACGAGGACGCGGTCGGCGACGAGTTCCTCCCGCGCAATGTAGATGCCGATGCGCGGCGCCGCCGTCCGCCCGCGGGGGGCGAGGGGGCGCTCGGGGTCGGCGACACCGTCCGGCCAGTCGGACTTGGCGTGGCGCAGCAAAATCAGACGGCGCATGGATATCCGAACCAATCATCAAAATGTGGGTCCTTATCGCAGAGGCAATGTGTGCGGTGCAACCGGCGCTGCCGCGCTCCGGCGTCACGCCCACCCGGGTGCTCCCCTTCGCGCGTCACGAGAGCGCCGCAAATAAACGTTTTCTCAAGGGGAAGGCGCGAGGGTGGCCTCCGGCGCCGGCGGATGATTTCAGATGACCCAGACGGTTTCTCCCCGCGCGGCGGTGCAGCAAGCCCCTGCCTCCGGGCGGTCGGGAGCGGCGCCGAAGCGCACCCTGGACTGCGATGTCTGCGTCGTCGGCGACGACGTGGCGGGACTTGTCGTCGCCGGCGATCTCGCCTCGCGCGGTCGCGACGTCATCCTGCTGTCGACCGGGGAGGTCACTTGGCTACCGCTCGACGGTGTGCTCGCACCCGGCTTTGCCCTTCCCACCCTTGAACTCGTCGCGCGGGTGGGTGAGGCCGATGCGCAGGAACTTCTGATCCTCTCCGCCCATGCCGCCGAGCGTGGCCTGCGATTGGCGGAAAAGGCCGGCGTGTCCGCCGGACCCCGAGGCGCACTGGCGGTGGCCCGCGCGCACGCGGCCGACGCACTGGTGCGCGAGCATGAGATCCGGCAGAAGCTCGCCCCCGATTCCACCGTGCTCATCGATGCGCAGGACGTCGCGGCGCTGCTCGGGACCTCGGCATTTGCCGCCGCCCTCGGCGTGGTGCCGGCCGAGCGTATCGCCACAGCACCCCTGCGCGCGGCGCTGGAAACCGCCGCGCGGGCGGCGGGCGTCCGGTTCGTTCCCATCGACGGGGCGCTCTCGGCCGATCTCAACGGCCTGCGGAAATACATCACCACCAGCCGCGCGCGGGTGCGCGCCTTCCAGGTGGTCGTCTCCGGCGCCGGCGCTTTTGCCCGCATGGGGACGAGGACGGTGCAGACCGCGCCCTGGGTGTGCGGAATCTTCCGCCTGCCGGGGGTCGATGCCCCCTATGCCGGGCTGGTCGAGGAACGAGGACCCGCCGGCGCGCGCTTCCACTGGACCGGCGACCGCCTGGCCTTCGCCGCATCCGCCGCCACCACAGCCTTTACCCGCGTCGGCGCGGCCCGCGTCGTGCGGCGCCATGCGCGCGAGGTCTATGCCGAGGTGGGGCAGGGCGTGGTGGAGGGCGGGCGCGCCCGGCTGCGGCTTCCCGATACCGGCGGCATGCCGCTGATCCATGAGGGTGAGCGCGGCGTCTGGTACGCTCTCGCCTCCTCGGGAAGCGAGATCACACACGGCTTCATGGCCGCGTCGCTCATCGTCGGCGCCATTGCCGAGCGGGACGACCGCATCGCGCTGCTGCAGCCGTTCGCCGCCGCGGCACGCGGGGGATGGGCCGGCCGCATCGCGCGGTTCGCCGGCTTCTGGCACGCGCGGCTCGCCGCGAAGCTCTATGGCGAAGCAAAACCCATCCCAGCCGTCACGGATGCGACCGCGCTGCCGGAACAGGCACCGGTGCTGCCGCCGGCGCTGGATGCCTCTCCGGCAAAGGCCCGCCGCCGGGTCGCTGCCGCGACCTCGGCCTCCCGCCGGGCCGCGCGGGCAGCGCTCCATGCGGCATCCGGCTGGGCCGAGGGGCTGGCCGCCCGCGCGGCGGCCGAGCCGCGCCGCCGGCGCTTGCGCCCCGAGACCGACGAGGACGTTCCGCCTCAGCGCCGGTAATAGGCGAGCGGCCGCGCGCCTTCGCGGAAGTAGCCGAAGAAGGCCGCCGCGCTCGCCGCCTGCAGCAACAGGCCGGGCATCAGTGCCGCGAACGCGCCGAGGTCCGCCCCGTCCGGCGAGATGGCGTCGCGGATGGCGAACTGGCTGTAGGCCGAGGCCAGCACCCAGGCGACCAGGATCCATGGCGAGACGGAGCGGGCGAGGCTCGATTTCGCCACGGTGAGCACCACGAGGCTCGCCGCCCATGCGAACAGCACCAGCTGGGGCACGAGGCCGAGCCGCAACACCTGCTGCCCCACGCCGGCGCCGGCGAACGAATCGAACAGCGCCGATTTCGCTCCCGCCACGCCCAGCCCCGCCACCAGAGAGAACAGGCCAGCCAGCGGCAGCGCCGTGATGCCGCAGGCGCACCAGAAGATGACGGCGAGGGCCCCACCGAGGCGAGGCCCGAGGGCGGGGGCGGCGGCACGCTGGGGCGGCTGGGACGGCATGGTCATTCCTTGGATCCTGCAGCTGCGCCGTCACCGGCGGCGAAATGGTCGTGCCAGCTCCGCTGGCTTTCGGGGAAGGGCAGGCGCCGCGCCGCGTAGATGGCCCGCGCCACCGCGCGTGCCAGCACCAGCGAGGCGAGGGCGCCCAGCCGCGCGAGGTCGGGCAGGGGGGCTTCCAGCGGGCGCCGGCCGGTGGCGAGGGCAAACACCACGTCCCCGTCGAGGGGCGTGTGCACCGGGAACAGGGACAGCGCCAGCCCGTTCTGCGCCATGATGGCGAGCCGGCTGGCCTGGACCGTGGTCAGCACGGCGTCGGTGGCGACCACCGCGAGGGTGGTGGCGAAGCGCGCGACGCCGCCCTTGAGGTGCGGCGAGAACCCTTCGTCGGGAATAAAGGGCGGCAGGCCGAGGCCGCCGAACTCCCCGTCCTTCTCGTAGGGCGCGGCACGCAGATGCGGCCCGACGCCGAACAGCGGGCTGCCGGCCGCGTTCACTGCCACGATGGCCCCCACCACATGGCCGGACGCGGTGACGGCGGAGGCGGAGCCTAGGCCACCCTTCACCGTGGCCGTGGTGCAGCCGGTGCCGGCGCCGACCGAGCCGAGGGGGAAGTCGAGCCCGTTCGCCTCCGCGTCCTCCAGCGCCGCGCGGCCGAGGCGGTGATAGGGCGGATGCTCCTCCCATCCCTTGTCGCCGCCATTGAGCAGGTCGAACAGGATGGCGCCCGGCACGATGGGCACCCGCGCGGTCCCGACCGCAAAGCCCCGCCCCCGCGCGGCCAGGCCGGTCATGACGCCGGACGCCGCATCGAGCCCGAAGGCGGAGCCGCCCGAAAGGCAGACGGCATCCACCCGCTCCACGGTGGCGGCGGGATCGAGAAGATCGGTCTCCCGTGTGCCGGGTCCGCCGCCGCGCACGTCCACGGCGCCGACGCAGGGCGCCTCGCACAGCACCACGGTGGCGCCGGTGCCGATGTGAAGGTCGGTGGCATGGCCCACGCGGATGCCGGGCACATCGGTCAGGAGATTGCGCAAGAGGAGGCCTCCGGCGCTTCTTTTAGGCGAAATCGCCGGTGAAAGGCGATGGCCCGATTGCATCTTGTTCTCGCCCCGGGCGCGGGCGCGCGCTCACATCCCGGCGAGCGCGGCGATGTGCGGCTTGCTCCGCGGCGCCCCGCGGCTCATGAGAGGCCACGAACCCGAGCCTGGCGATCCCGTCCGATGCGCACGGCAAAAGGGCCCTGCGCGGCCAGCCCGCCGGACGGGCCATAGAGAGAGAGCGCAATTCCACCCATGGCCGACGTGACCTTGCCCGCCGCCTTCCTGGCCGGCCTCGTGAGCTTCGTCTCGCCCTGCGTCCTGCCGCTGGTTCCGCCTTATCTGTGCTTCCTCGGCGGCAGCACGCTGGATGACCTCGCCGGCGCCGAGCCGGTGAAGGAGGTGGCCCGCCGGGCCATGCTGGGCGCGGTGCTGTTCGTCTGCGGCTTCACCGTGGTGTTCGTGGCGCTGGGCGCGGGGGCCTCCGCCGTCGGGGATCTTTTGCGCGCCCACCTGGACCTGCTCTCCATCATCGCCGGGGTCGCCATCATCGTAATGGGACTCAATTTTCTCGGCGTGTTCCGCATTCACCTGCTCCACCGCACCGCGCGGGCGCACGTGCACGAACCGACCGGCGTGTGGGGGGCCTTCGTCATGGGGCTCGCCTTCGCCTTCGGCTGGACGCCCTGCCTCGGCCCGGTGCTGGGCGCGATCCTGGCGGTGGCAGGATCGGAAGCGACCGTGTCGAAAGGGGCCGGGCTGCTGGCAGTCTATTCGCTGGGCCTGGGCGTGCCGTTCCTGCTCGCCGCATTCGCGGTGCGGCCGTTCCTGCGGAGCCTCGTGCACATGCGCAAGATGCTGCCGGTGGTGGAGAAGGCCATGGGCGCGCTGCTGGTGCTCACCGGCATCGCCTTCATGTCCGGCTGGATCGCCCATGCGAGCTACTGGCTGATCGAGACCTTCCCGGCGCTCTCCACGCTGGGCTGAAACGCCGGCGCGGGGCAGGGCGCTCCTTGCCCGCCCTTGCGCTGACTGGTCAGGAGTGGGCCGACCTCAGAAGGTGACGAGGCCGATCATCTGGCGGATGAGGCTCAGCTCCTCGCCGCTGGTGGGTGTGGTCTGGGAGACGAAGTCGAACACCTTGCCGTCCTTCATCCCGTATTGGGCGATCCGGGTCACCTTCTTGTTCTTGTCGAAATAGATGCCGAGCACCTTCTGGTCGGTGATCTCCGGCTTCAGGAAGGCCACCTTCTGCGCCGTCTGCGAGATGTAGAAGAAGGCTTCGCCATTCACCGTGGCGACCGTCGATGGCGTGCCGAGCACGAGGAGCACCTGCTCCTGGCTCGAACCGACCGGCACCTGGTCCAGCGCCCCCTCGGCCAGCACATAGCCGCGCTGATAGGTGCGGGTGATGCCCGAGAGGCCGCCGCCGGTCCCGTTGGCAAGGTTCGCACCGTCGCATCCCGCGAGGGAGGCGCCCACGAGGAGGAGTGCCACCGGGGCCAGGGCCGAGCCGCGGCGCACGCCGCATCCCTTGCCGGAACCCGACCTGCCCTGCCGTGTCTTCATCTGCTGTGACGCCACACGCTTCCCCATCTGTCTCCGCCCCGCCGCGCTGATCGACCGGCGCGAGCCGGCCCTGTGATACGCGGATGCCGATACCGCCCTTTACCGATACCGCCCCTTGCTAAGCGGCCGGCGGCGCGTTACGCCGCTTGGCCGACCAGATCACTCCTGTCCACCGCCCGAAGGGGCGGACGTGCCCCGGATCCCGATGTTCAGCCTGTTCCGCCCATCCAAGACCCGCGCGCAAACCCGTGCGACCATCGAGCGCCTGTATGGCGCGATCGTGGCACAGTCGCGGCGGGCGGAGTTCTACACCGACTTCGGCGTTCCCGATACGATGGAGGGGCGCTTCGAGCTGCTGCTCCTGCATACCGTGCTGGTCTGTCACCGGCTGAAGGACGGAACCGAGCTGGAGCGCGCGCTTTCGCAGGAGGTGTTCGACGCCTTCGCGGCCGATATGGACCGCACCCTGCGCGAGATGGGCGTCGGCGACCTCTCGGTGCCGAAAAAAATGAAAAAGATCGGCGCGGCGTTCTACGGCCGCGCCGCAGCCTATGATTCGGCGCTGGCGCAGGCGGGGGGCGATGCCCTTGCCCAGGCCGTCGCGCGCAATATCCTCAACCAGAAGGACGGCGCGCCGGGTGCGGATGCCGCCGCGCTCGCCGTGTATATCCGCGATGCGGCGGAAGGCCTCCGGGCAACGCCGTTCGACGCCCTGGCCCGCGGCGACCTCCCGCTGGCGATCCCCGCACGGCGGGAGAACGAGACATGAGCGATCTGCCCTTTTCCCAATCCGTGCGGGTGGTGGACCTGCCGCCGCACGGCCTCGACCTCAAGCTCGCGCCGGACGCGAGGACCTGCCACGCTTTGGCAAGCTACGCCGGTGTGCTCGCAGTCAGCGACCTGGCCGCGCAGCTGCATTTCGATCCCGAGCGGGCCGATGGCGTGCACGTCACCGGACGGGTCACGGCCACCGTGCGCCAGACCTGCGGCGTCACCCTCGAGCCGTTCGACGCCCCGCTGAGCGAAGAGATCGACGTCCATTTCGTGCCGGCCGGCAGCTATGTGCCCAAGCCTCCCGCGCCCGGCGAGGAGGACGACGGCGAGGATCCGCCGGACGAGATCGTGGATGGCGCGATCGATGCCGGCGCGCTGTTGTGCGAGTTTCTCGTCCTCGGCGTCGACCCGTATCCGCGCAAGCCCGGAGCGGTGTTCGAGGCGCCGGCGACGAACCCTGCGGAGGTGTCGCCGTTCGCCGCCCTTGCGCGCCTGAAGGACCCAGAGTGAGCTGAAGAAGCCCAAGTGAGCCCTGTGGCAGTTGCGATCAGGGCACGAGACGCTATTGTCCGCGCGCCGGTCGGACCGCCCTGCGCGGGGTATCGTCCGGCATTGCAGCTACACCACGACCGCTGAGCATCGGAAGGACCGACACAGGAGATGACCGCACCCGTCCGCATCGCCCTCGACGCCATGGGCGGCGACCATGGACCCGAGACGGTCCTTGCCGGGGCGGAAATCTCCCTCGGACGCCATCCGGATATCGCCTTCGTCCTTTATGGTGAGGAATCGCGCGTCCGCGAGGCGCTGAAGAGCCATCCCAAGCTCGCCGCGGCCGCCCGCATCGTCCACACCGAAGTGGTGGTGGGCATGGACGACAAGCCGAGCCAGGCGCTGCGGCGCGGCCGCTACAAGTCGTCCATGTGGCGGGCCATCGACGCGGTGAAGACCAGGGATGCCGACGCCGCCGTTTCCGCCGGGAACACCGGCGCCCTGATGGCCATGGCCAATTTCAACCTGCGCACCATGCCCGGCATCAGCCGCCCGGCCATCGCCGCCATCTGGCCGACCCTGCGCGGGGAGACCGTGGTGCTGGACGTGGGCGCTTCCATTGGCGCCACCGCCAAGAGCCTGGTCGAGATGGCGGTCATGGGCTCGGCCATGGCCCGTGTCCTGTTCGACATCGAGAGCCCCACTGTCGGCCTGCTCAATGTGGGGGTCGAGGAGATGAAGGGCGTCGAGGAGGTCAAGGAAGCCGCGCGCATCCTGCGCGAGGACGGCATGCCGGTGAACTATCACGGCTTCGTCGAGGGCAACGACATCGGGGCCGGCACGGTGGACGTGGTGGTGACGGAGGGATTCGCCGGCAACATCGCGCTCAAGACCGCGGAAGGCACGGCCAAGCAGCTCGCCTCCTATCTGCGCTCGGCCATGGGGCGCACGCTGCGCGCGCGCATCGGCTATCTGCTCGCCCGCGACGCCTTCCGCGTGCTGAGGGAAAAGATGGACCCGCGCCGCTCCAACGGCGGGGTGTTCCTGGGCCTCAACGGCATCGTCATCAAGAGCCACGGCGGGACCGACGCGGAGGGCTTCGCCGCCGCCGTGGACCTTGCCTATGACATGGTGCGCCACGAGCTTCTCGCGCGCATCGAAAAGAGCCTCGGGCGCCTCCATCCACCGGCGACGCCGGTGCGCGAGACGCAGGCCGCAGGTGCGGAAGGGCAATCGTGAGCGGTATCAGGTCCGTCGCCCGGGGTACCGGGTCCTATCTTCCCGAGCACATTCTCACCAACGAAGAGCTCGCGCGGCGTATCGACACGTCCGACGAATGGATCGTGCAGCGCACCGGCATCCGCCAGAGGCATATTGCCGCCGAGGGTGAACTCACCTCCCACCTCGCGCTGAAGGCGGCGGAGCGGGCGCTTGCCGACGCGGGTTTCACCGCCTCGGACATCGATCTCATCGTGCTGGCCACGGCAACGCCCGACCAGACCTTCCCCGCCACGGCCGTCACGGTCCAGGCCGAGCTCGGCATCACCCGTGGCGCGGCGTTCGACCTGCAGGCGGTGTGCTCGGGCTTCGTGTTCGGCCTCGCCACTGCCGACGCCTTTCTCAAGAGCGGCGCGTTCGAGCGGGCGCTGGTGATCGGCGCGGAAACCTTCTCGCGCATCCTCGACTGGGAGGACCGCGGCACCTGCGTGCTGTTCGGCGACGGGGCAGGGGCCCTGGTGCTGGAAGCGGTGCAGGCGGACGACGCCCACGGCGCGGGCCTGCTCACCAGCCACCTGCGCTCGGACGGCCGCCATCGCTCCAAGCTGTTCGTGGATGGAGGGCCGTCCTCCACGGGCACGGTGGGCCATCTGCGCATGGAAGGCCGGGAGGTGTTCAAGCACGCCGTGGGCATGATCACCGACGTGATCGAGGATGCCTTCGCCGCCACCGGCGAGAGCGCGCAGAGCATCGACTGGTTCGTGCCGCACCAGGCCAACCGCCGCATCATCGACGCCAGCGCGCAGAAGCTCGGCATCGCGCCGGCCAAGGTGGTGACCACCGTCGACCACCACGGCAACACCTCCGCCGCATCCATCCCGCTGGCGCTCGACCTGGCCGTCAGGGACGGGCGGATCCGCAGGGGCGATCTCGTCCTTCTGGAGGCGATGGGTGGCGGATTCACGTGGGGTTCGGCGCTGTTGCGCTGGTAGGGCGCTTTTGCGTTGACCTTGCTCGGCACGCGCGGCTAGTTTGCCGGACGCCTTCCTTCGCAAGTGCGGAGTAGCAGGGAAGTGCGACGTTCCAACCGTCACATTCGTGAATCCTACTCTGTTAAAATCGTACGGGATTTCCAATGCGATTCCGCGGACGGGGCGGTCGCGGGATCCGCAATAGTTTTCTGGGGCCGGGGAGACACATGGCTGGTCGGACCGTGACGCGGGCGGATCTGTGTGAGGCCGTCTATCAGCAGGTGGGACTGTCTCGCACCGAATCCGCCCAGCTCGTCGAGATGGTGCTGAAGGAAATCGCCGATTGCCTCGCCCGTGGCGAGACGGTGAAGCTGTCCTCGTTCGGCTCGTTCGTGGTGCGCGAGAAGGGCGAACGGATCGGCCGCAATCCCAAGACGGGCCAGGAAGTGCCCATCGAGCCGAGGCGGGTGATGGTGTTCAAGCCATCCTCCATTCTCAAGCACCGCATCAACGGCACTGTCGGCGACGGCCTCGACGAGGACTGAGGCGACGAGCCCGCTCGACGGGACTGAGCGGGGGGCTAAGCGGACGACGGCCGTGCCACGGCTTCGAGCGCGCGTCGAGCCAGGGCCGGTATCTTAAGCGCTCGATCCTCCGCCACCGGTCCTCTTGCCACCGGTCCTCTTGCCCCGGGTCGTTCTGCCCATCGTCCCCGGGCGGTTAGCCGGATCTTGCCTCACCATGGCACCACATCGGCTGGGCTGGCAGTGAAGCGAGCCCGAGACCGGCGCGTGCCCAGGGCACGCGCCGGTTAAGCCACGTCATTTAAGCCACGTCATCGCGTTCCTTCCGCTTGGCGTCCTGCCAGAGCGCTTCCATCTCGTCGAGGTGCGCCTCCTCGGGGCGGCGGCCCTCTCCGGCGAGGGTGGCTTCCACATGGCCGAAGCGCCGGATGAACTTCTCATTGGTTCCGCGCAGAGCCGCCTCCGGGTCGACTCCGGCATGACGGGCGAGGTTGACGACGGCGAAGAGCAGGTCGCCGACCTCGTCGCGGATCGCCGCCGCGCCGCCGGCCTCCAGCGCCTCGTCCACTTCCTCGGTTTCTTCGCGGATCTTGGCGAGCACCTGCCGGGCATCGTTCCAGTCGAAGCCCACGTGGCTGGCCTTCTCCTGGAGCTTGAGCGCACGGGTGAGGGCCGGCAGGGGCAAGGCGACGCCGGACAGAGCGCCCGTCGCGACGGGCTCCTCCGGTCGTCCGGCGGCGCCGCGGGCAGCCGCGCGGGCGCGTTTCTCCTCCGCCTTGATCTGCGACCACAAGCCTTTCACCTGATCCGGCGAGAGGTCGCGTGCCGCGCCGAACACATGCGGATGGCGGCGGATGAGCTTGCTGGTAATGGCCTCCACCACGTCGCCAAAGTCGAAGCTGCCTTCCTCCTGCGCCATGCGGGCATGGAAGACGACCTGAAGCAGCAGGTCTCCCAGCTCCTCCTTGAGGTCCGGCATATCGCCGCGCTGGATGGCGTCCGCCACCTCATAGGCTTCTTCCAGCGTATAGGGCGCGATGGTCGCGTAGGTCTGCTCCAGGTCCCAGGGGCAGCCGGTGCCCGGCGTGCGCAAGGCGGCCATGATCTCGATGAGGCGCGCGATGTCGCGGGAGGGGTTCATGGAATTCTCCGTTGCCGGACTTGGGGAAGTTTACCTGCGTTTCGCCGCGGCGGGGCAGGGCGGCGCGGCGATCCACCCTGCCGGCCCCTTTACCATCGCTGCCGCCGTCCTATGCTCCCGCGCGACAGGTGAGGAAAGTTGAGATGCTGGAAATTGCGCCTGCCGGCCCCATCGACGACGACATCCGGCCAGGGGAGAAAGCGGTGGGACTGCCCGCGGGCTTCGATGCCGGCCTCTATTTCGTCGGCCGCATCCGCACCCCCTGGACCGAGCGCCGCAGCTGCCCGCGTCGTGGCGATGCGCAGGACGGTCCCATCTGCACCCTCGAGATCGATCCGCGCTGGGCCGAAGCGCTGGTGGGCCTGGAAGACTGCCCGCGCCTTCAGGTTCTGTACTGGATGAACCGGTCGCGGCGTGACCTGGTGCTGCAGAGCCCGCGCCACGACGGCGCCACGCACGGCACCTTCGCCCTGCGCTCGCCGGTGCGGCCCAACCCCATCGCCTCGTCGGTGGTGAGCCTCGTCGGCGTCGAGGGCCTGAGCGTGCGGGTGCGCGGTCTCGACTGCCTCGACGGCACGCCGCTTCTCGATCTCAAGGTCCAGCACGCCTGAGGTCATCATCGGCGGGTGCAGGGATTGACCGGGCGGCTGAGGCCGGCCTGCTCGAAACAGGCGTCGCCGGGAGCCAGCCAGCCGGCGAGGGGCGGGCGGGCCTCGCCGGGCGACAGACGCTCACGCACGTTCAGCCAACCGCCGGAGCATCCCAGCACCGAGAAGCGCAGCCCCACCGCCGGCGTGCCGGCATCGCCGCCGCCGGCCTTCGCGTGGAGACGCGGCGCCGCGTCCGCGGCGCTGAGTGTGCGCACGGACACCCGCGAACCGTGGACCCAGCCCGGCCCGGCGGGCAGCGGATCGGCCGGCGGGTCGGGATAGGCGATCTCGCTCACCAGCAGCCAGCCGCGATAGGAGCCGAGCACCGCGAAGCCGGGCGCCTGGAGCAGATCGCGCCCCACGGCATCCCGCGCGAAGACGTGGAGCTTCAGCGCACCGATGATCGGGGAGTCGAGGGATGGCCCGGTGCGGAGGTTGAGGCCGGCCGGATCCGGATCGTCGGCGAAGGCTCTGATGTTCACGCAGCGCGACAGATCCGCTGGCATGATGACATCGGCGGCCTGAACGGGGGCCGGCAGCATCAGCATCCCGACCGCCAGCATGCCCGTCACCAGCCAACCCGGACGCCGCGCAAGCATCCCATACAAGCGAGTCGCAGAAGAAATATTATGGAACATAAGAGTGAGTGACAGGGGCGGGCGCAGCCTCATGCGCCGCATCACGCCGCCGCTCCGATCGGGTTTCACCCAGGCTGAATGTTCACAAAATAAATCCAGCATTTCAGTGCCTTGTCTGGGGATCTGAATCAATTGAGCGAATCGGAAATCCTGTGCGGCGACCCGTGGGCGGGCTGCCTCAGCCGTTGGCCGTGGCATCGGCCGGCGCGGCTCCGCAGCGGACTGGCGATATGAACCGCAGGCCGTCATGGGCCGGCACCACGCCGGGCGGCAAGCTCCGCTCCAGCGCGCCATAGTCCAGGTCGGTGTGCAGATTGGTGAGGATGGCGCGTCGCGGCTTCATCCGGGTCACATGCTCCAGCGCCTCCTGAAGCGTGAAATGCGAGGGGTGCGGGATCTCGCGCAGGGCGTCGATGATCCACACATCGAGATTGCGCAGATGCGCGAGGCTGTTCTCCGGGAAGCCGTTCACGTCGCTGGAATAGGCCACGTCGGCGAAGCGAAACCCGAAGGCGTCGATGTCGCCGTGGTGCTGGCGGAACGGGAGCGCGACAATGGGCCCGCCCGGCCCGTCCACCACGATCTCGCGGCCTTCGCGGAAGCGATGCTCGGTGAGGATGGGCGGGTAGGCGCTGCCGGGTGGGGTCGAGAAACAGTAGCCGAAGCGCTGATGCAGGGCGCTGGAGGTTTCCTCGTCCGCGAAAATGTCGAGCCGGCGCCGGTGCAGGATGGCCAGCGGCCGCAGATCGTCGATGCCATGGGTATGATCGGCATGCGCATGGGTGAAAAGCACCGCGTCCAGGGCCGCGACGCCCGCATCCAGCAGCTGTTCGCGCAAGTCGGGGGAAGTGTCCACGAGGACCGTGGTGGTGCCCGCCGCGCCGTGGCGCTCCACCAGCATGGAGCACCTGCGCCGGCGATTGCGCGGATTGGCGGGATCGCAGGCGCCCCAGCCCTGCCCTACCCGCGGAACGCCGCCCGAGGATCCGCAGCCGAGGATGGTGAAGGTGAGGTTCTCGCCGGGCGCGGAAAGCAAAGGCATGTCGGGCAACCTCGTTCATCCGTGGGCCCCGATATTGTGCTCAGGGAGCGGATTCGCCGGAAAGCCTCATCTAAATCCTGACGCGCCCCAGATCCAAGCTTGGGCATGTCGGGGGCGATCACTTGCTGGATGCAACAGCGGCGGGACCGGCAATCGCGACACGGCTTCGAGAGGCTGCCGCCTGCACTTTAAGGCATGGAACTTTCTATTTCTAATCAATGGCTTGCGATGCATGATTCGCGCATTGATTCACTTCAGCATCTGGCCGCAAGTGCTGGTCTACGGATACGCGGCGTGATGCGGCCGCGCCCGATCACGATTCCCCGGCCGCGCCCTGGCGATATCCCGTGGCCCCGGCCGGGCTCCTAGCTTCGGGGGAGACATTGCCGGGCCACGCGCGAGGCCCCACAGCGGAAAGAGGACCTGCGGCCCCCGTCTCTCAACCACACTGTTCAAGGTCCCCGATTGCGCACAAAGGGGCGGCTCAAAGAGCCGCCCCTTTGTTTACGCGCTCTCGGTTTCAACCGGGCGCACGAAGGCCCGATGGGTCTCGACGAACCATTCCATTGGCTGATCGTGCCCAATAACAGCGATCATGTCCTCAGCAAGCTTAACGTCGTCCTCGATCTCGATCGCGTAGCCATTGAGAATCAAGAACATACCGGCCGCGGCCCAGCCGGTCCGCTTGTTACCCTGCTCGAATGGGTGATTTTCCGCGATTCCGAAGCACAGGACACAGGCAAGGGTAAAAATGTCCCGCTCTTGCCCATAATACCAGTGGTCCGGAGCGCGACAGACGGCACCGCCCAAAAGGGTCTCGTCGCGGATTAAGAAGGGCTCCCCCTTCTCCGCGATGATCTCCTCATTCAGCTCTGCGATGTCTTCGCGAGTAAGCCAAACCGGCTCGCTCATTCGGCAAGCTTGGCCATCGTCTTAGGGAAGCGCTTGCCAAAGGCCCGCGCAAATGCCCGCGCGTCCACCTTGTCAGCCGCCTGATAGTCGATGCCGGACGCGCGCAAAGCCGCATTCACGCGCGCCGTATCAAAAGGCTCAACGTGGTGCTCGATAGGCTTTTTGAGCGCGCTCATGTCCGTACCCTCACGCCGTGACATACGCCAATCTGACATACGCGTAGGCGACATACAAACTGAGGATATGGAATTTGGGTTCAAAAATTTCAAACGGATTTTTTCGAGCTGCTTTTTAAGAGCTGGAATTTTAAGAGCTGGAATTTCGTGAGGTCCAAAGCACCCCTGTGCGGACCCGGTGCGGACCGTCACAGCAAAAAATTAAAACGACGCTCCTGGCATCGCTAATTTCTTCAGTGATTTTAAGGGCTTGAATGGTCGGAGCGAGAGGATTTGAACCTCCGACCCCTAGTCCCCCAGACTAGTGCGCTAACCGGGCTGCGCTACGCTCCGACGTGGAGGCGAGGCTTAGACCATCGTTTCGACGGCGACAAGCCCAAATGCGACACCTGTGGGCCGCTCTCCCCAGGCGTCGTTTCCATGCCCCCTTCCCTCTCTCAGGGATTGCATAGCCAAGCTTGAATCGCGGCAGGATTGTGGTCTGGCGTGGCCCAATCGCCTCCTTTTTGCCGGCGAAATGGGACACTCCCGCCTGATTCGCCGGCCATTTGGCAATCTTCCTCAATGACACGGAAGATTGAACGCATGAAGATTCGCGTGGTCCTGTCCTGCGTTGCCCTGTCTGTCTCGGCCGCAATGGCCGCCTCAAGCACGGCGCGTGCGGACACCTCCACCGGCATCGCCTCCTATTACTGGCAAGGCCGTAGCACCGCGAGCGGTGAACGCTTCAACCCCTCCGCCATGACGGCGGCGCACCGCTCCCTTCCCTTCGGCACCAAAGTGCGTGTCACAAATCTTCGCAACGGCCGCAGCATCGTCGTGCGCATCAACGATCGCGGCCCCTTCACGCGCGGCCGGATCATCGACGTTTCCAAGGCTGCGGCCAGCGAGCTGGGCTTCACCGGGAACGGGATCACCCGCGTGCATCTCGCGGTCATCGACTGACCGCGACCGCGGCAGGGCTCAGCCGGCGTCCCGCGCCTCGTCGCGGGTGACGAGCACGCCCTCCACCAGGCGCCGGCATTCGCCAAGCTCATAGAGCACGGATTGCAGGCGATGGACGTCGTCCCGCGAGAGCACCGGAGCCGCAACGGGGGCATGTCCCACCACCCGCGGCTCGGACCTCAGGTGGGGCGGCAGGTATTGTTCCGGCGGGCCATGCCGCAGCGGCTCGCGTGGAGCACGGGCGGGTTCCGCCCCCTGCGGCGCCTCCGGTGAAGCGAAAGGCGCGCCCGGTCGCGCCGCCGCCGGCCCGATCATGGAAGGCTCGGGGCGTGACCATGGCGCGCTGCTGGCTTCCACATCGACCCGCTGATTGATGCCGGGCGCAGGCCCGGGCTGCGGATGGCGCGGCAGCAGGTGGGGCGGCTCTTCCTCGTCGATAGGGCCGATGAGTGGGCCGACCCGAGTCGCGCGCGGCAGGGTCTGCGGCGGGGCATCGCCCCAGGCGTCGCTCCACGCCGCGTTCCAGGCGCCGGTGCGGCCGTCGTCCAGGGCATCCCTGCGTCCGTCCTGTCGAAACGCAGGGGGCTCGGCGTCGCGCCGCATGGGGCGTGCGTCCGCCGGCGTTATCGCATCGCGCCGACCCGTCGGCAGGGGCGCGGCGGGCGGCCTGCGCCGGTCTTGGTCCATGCTTCTGTTCTCCGGAAAGACGTCCTCGTCGACGGGACCGGCGCGATCCAGGCCGAAGCGATCTTCGATCGGCCCATTCTGGGTGAACCGATCGGCAGCGAACCGATCATCGGCGAATAGATCGCTGGCCGGATGAACCGCCGCCCCCGGGGCCGCCCTGCCCGCGCGCTCGGCGGTGCGGCCCGTGTCCCCGGACCGCACATTGTCCCCGGCCTCCTCGACCCAGTCGGCCTGCCGCCAGTCACCGTCCTGCATCTGGCGCCGGCGCGTGTCTTCCTCGCGCAAGCGGGGGCGCGTTGACCGCTCCGCTCCCGCTTCGCGGGCGGGACGCATGTCGTCGAAATCGTCCTCTTCCTGCGGTTGAACCGCCGCGCGTGGCGGTGCCGGCCGGCGGGCGCGGGCGGGAATATACTCCTCCGGCGGGCCCGGATCGGGCCGCGCAGCGGCATGGCGCATGGGCGGTTCCGGCCGGACATCCGGCTGTCGCGCTTCCGGCTCGCGGCCGCCGGGGTGCGGCGCATCCGGCTCGTGCGACCAGTCGTCCTCCTCGAAGGCCCTGCGGCTGGCGCGATCCTGCGCCTTCAGGCGGCGGATGCGTGCTTCGATGGGTTCGGACAGGCTCGGTGGCGCCTGCGGATCGTCGTCGAGAAAGGGCAGCAGCGGATCGTCCAGCTCGGGCGAATGGGGCCGGCGCTCGTCGCCTGCGGCAATTCGGGCCGCGGGCCCGCGTGTCGGCCGCTGGGGGGCAAAGGCCGGCTCGATGCGCCGCTCCGCCTCCCCGGCAGGGCGCTGTTGGGTGCGACGGGGTTGGGCCATTGCAGGGCCGAGGGACGGCCGGTGCGGGTCGCGGGCGGGCGCAGCCTCGAAGGACGGGTCCTGGCGCGTGATGTCGGCCGAGGCGCGCCACTCTTCTTCCAGAGGGGCGCGCGCCTCCATCCGGGGCTCGCGCCGTTCCTCGGTCTCGCGGCGCGGTGGCTCGCGCCGTTCCACCGGCGGCTCGATCCGTTCGCCGGCGGACGGGCGCCGGGGACGATCGGAGGCGGCCGGCCGCAAAGCGATGGGCGGCACGGGGGCTTCCACGTCGAGATCGCGATCGGCGTCCCGGTCGGGGAAGGGCAGAGGCAGTTCCGCCATGGGGGGCAGATCGGGCAGGGCCGCGTCGTCCCGCCCGCCATTGCCCTTGGGCCGGCGCCGCGGCAACAGGCCCAGCAGTCCGCCGAAGGTGACGCCCTCGGACGCGGCGTCGCGCGGCATCCGGGCAGTCCGCATCACCGCGACCTCGCGTTCGATGCCGAGATCCTGCACGAAGCGGACGCCCTGATCCTTCAGGATGCGCTGGGCGCCCTTGATGGTATAGCCGTCGGTGTAGAGCAGATGGCGAATGCCGCGCAGGAGGTCCACGTCCTCCGGGCGATAGAAGCGACGCCCTCCAGCGCGCTTGACCGGCTTGATCTGGGGGAAGCGCGTCTCCCAGAAACGCAGCACGTGCTGGGGCAGGTCAAGGTCGTCCGCGACCTCGCTGATGGTCCGGAAGGCGTCCGGAGCTTTCTCCGTCTCGCGCGCGTCGCCCACCTGTGTTCCGCCTCGTCCGCCGAATCGCCCGCACCCTTACAGGGAATCATATCGGCGATCGATACTTGCGGGAAGCTGCGGAGGCGGCGCGTGAAGCGCTCGCCCCCGGCTTTTCACGACCTGCCTTTCGCACCCTACATGGGATGGACGCGGCGGGCTCCGAAGCGCCGGGCGATGAGACCCGCCCGATCCGGCGGAATGCGCAGGGCCACATGCACCTGCCCGTCGTCGCCGATGGAGCGCTCCAGCACCTCCCCGTGGCGATAGAGCCAGCCGAGCCCCTCCCCGTCCTCAGGCGGGAGTGTCACCGCCACCGTCACCCGGTCGGCGGTGATGCGCCGCTCCACCAGGGCCAGAAGGTTGTCGGTCCCCTCCCCGGTCAGGGCCGAGACGGGGACGGGGCCGTCGCCCACGTCGGCGCGACTGGCCCGGTTCTGCGTTTGCTCGCGCGCCTCGGGCGAGAGGCGGTCGATCTTGTTCCACACCTCGATCACCCGCCCGCCTGGCTGCGGATCGACGCCGAGGTCGGTGAGCACGTCGTCCACGTCCGCCCCCTGGGCGTCGGTGTCGGGATGGGAGATGTCGCGCACGTGCAGGATCACGTCCGCCTCCAGCACCTCCTCCAGCGTCGCCCGGAAGGCGGCGACGAGCTGAGTCGGCAGCTCGGAGATGAAGCCCACCGTGTCGGACAGGATGATGCGGGTGCCGTGGGGCAGGGCGACGGCGCGCAGGGTGGGATCGAGGGTGGCGAAGAGCAGGTCCTTCGCCATCACCTCGGCCCGCGTCAGCCGGTTGAAGAGGGTGGACTTTCCGGCATTGGTGTAGCCCACGAGGGCAACCACCGGGTACGGCACCTTTTTCCGGCTCTTGCGGTGCAGGCCGCGGGTGCGCTTGACCTGCTCCAGTTCCTTCTCGATGCGCACGATGCGCTCGCCGATGAGCCGGCGATCCGCCTCGATCTGGGTCTCGCCCGGGCCGCCGAGGAAGCCGAAGCCGCCGCGCTGGCGTTCAAGGTGGGTCCAGGACCGCACCAGGCGGGAGCGCTGGTAGTTGAGATGGGCGAGCTCCACCTGCAGCGCGCCTTCCTTGGTGCGGGCGCGCGTGCCAAAGATCTCCAGAATCAGAGCGGTGCGGTCCACCACCTTGGCGGACCATGCTTTTTCCAGGTTTCGCTGCTGCACCGGGGAGAGCGCCGCGTCAAAGAAGACGAGGTCGACCTCCTCGGCTTTCACGATGCCGGCCAGTTCTTCCACCTTGCCGGTGCCGAGGTAGGTGGCCGGGCGGATCTCCGACAAAGGCACGATGCCCGAATAGACCACCTGGAGGTCGATGGCGGCGGCAAGGCCCACCGCTTCCTCAAGGCGCGCGTCCGGGCCACGGCGCTCAGGGACGCCGCGGGTGGCACGCTTCGATAGAATTGGGGTGATCACCGCGCATCGCGTCGGCGGCGCGCGGCGGTCGATGCCGCCGCGGCCCTCCTTCTCCCGCCCGCCGGATGGACCCGTGTCCCGTTCCGGCTTGCTGGCAGCCCCCTCGCCTTGCGATCTGGCCCCCTTGGCGGATCCGCGCTCCACGCTGCTTATGCCTTTTCTCCCGCATCATCGGTGGGATCGAACAATTGCACCGGATGTCCCGGCATGATGGTGGAAATGGCGTGCTTGTAAACCAGCTGGGAATGTCCGTCGCGGCGCAGCAGCACGCAGAAATTATCGAACCAAGTGACGACGCCCTGCAATTTCACCCCGTTTACCAGGAATATCGTGAGAGGTGTCTTGTTCTTGCGGACGTGGTTGAGGAAAGTGTCTTGGAGATTTTGTGTCCGTTCCGCCGCCATTTTCGTATCCGTTTCTTTCGGCGTTAAGCCCACGGCGGACACACGCAACGACTGTGCCTCCGCAGTGGGAGTTGGGGACGCTAGAATGGCACAGCCCCGTCGCGGCGCAATAATATTTTGCCCCGCAACATAGGCGTGGCCTTGGACAGGCTCAGCTCACTTCCGAAAAGTCGTGGAATTTCAAGCGCAAGGTGGTGGCGATCGGCCCCGGCACGCCCTGCCCCACCAGCACGCCGTCGAGCCGGACCACCGGCATCACAACCGTGGTCGCGGCGGTGATGAAGGCTTCGGACGCGGCGTGCGCCTCGGCCACCGTGAAGGCCCGCTCTTCCAGCTGGTAGCCCAGCGCCTTCGCCACCTCCAGCACCACCGTGCGGGTGATTCCGCGCAGAATCCCGCCCTCCGCGGGGCGGGTGAGGATGCGTCGGTCCGGGGTGACGATCCACGCATTGGTGGAGGCGCCCTCGGTCACCGTGCCGTCGGGGGCGACGAACCAGGCCTCGCGTGCCCCCGCCTCCTTGGCCTGCTGCTTGGCCAGCACGTTGGGAAGGAGCGAGGTGGACTTGATGTCCACCCGGGGCCAGCGGTTCTCGGGCACGGTGATCACCGCCACGCCCTTGGCCGCGGTGGCATCCTGCGCCGCGCGATCGGTGCGGCGGGCGGTGACCACAACCGAAGGGGCCGTGCCGGGCGGTGGAAAGGGGTGGTCGCGCCGCGCCACGCCCCGGGTCACCTGGAGATAGACCATGCCGTCGGTGACGCTGTTGCGGCGCACCACCTCGTGCAGCACGGCGGAGAGGGCGGCGTGGGTCATGGGGGTGGGAATCGCCAGTTCCCGGAGCGAGCGGTCGAGCCGCTCCAGATGGCGCCTTTCATCCACGAGCCGGCCGCCGAGGACCTCGCAGACCTCGTAGACGCCATCGGCGAACTGATAGCCGCGATCCTCCACGTGCACACTGGCGTGGCGGTGAGGCAAATAGCGTCCGTTGACATAGGCGATGCGCGACATGAATCCCTGCTTCGGTCAGGTGCGCCAGACGGCGAGATGGAGGACCACGAAGAGCCCGATGATTTCCAGCCGCCCCGCCACCATGCCCAGCACCGCCACCAGGACGGACCCCACCGGCAGGGAGGAGATGGCCGGCCAGCCGAGGCCTGCGGCGTCGTAGACCGGCCCGGTATTGGTGACGACCGCCGCGGCGGCGGCCAACGCCGCCTGGAAGCTCGGCAAGCCGGGGCTGAGGGCGATGGCGCACACGCCGAACAGGAAGGCGAGGCTCGCCGCGCCGGCCCAGATGCCGCGCATGACCGAGCCCACGCCGCCTTCCAGCGCCGCCGGCTGCACGAGGTGGGGATAGACGAGGCGCATCAGGTCGCCGCGCGTCCGCAGCAGGATGGCGCGCAGGCGCATCATCTTGAGCCCGCCCGCCACCGAGAGCGCCCCGCCTCCGAGCAGGACCACCAGGATCACGAGCCCGGCGGGCAGGCTTTCATAGCTGCCGTCGCGCGGGCCGATGCCGCTGGTGGATATCAGCGAGGCGGCGGAGAACAGTCCGTCGCGCAGCGCCTCCAGGGACGGCGCGTCCGCCGTGCGGTAGAGGATGGCACCGACGACGACGCCCAGGACCGCCCACCAGCCGATGATGACGAGGCTCTCCACCTGCTCCGGCGCCGCGTTGACCCGTCGGGTGAGGAGCGCGCGATGCCAGCGCACGCTGGTGGCGCTCCAGAGCAGGAACGGTAGCAGCAGCCATTTCGGGCTCTCATCCAAGGTGAGGGCGAGCTGCGCCTCGGGCGGCAGGTGTGCGCCGGCCGACACCACCGCCGTCGCCAGGGTGAAGGCCACGTAGAAGCTCTCGCCCCCCATCAGGAGCAGCACGACGATGAGCCCGGTCGCCGCGACATAAGCAGGGGCGGTCTCGCGCAGCACCGCAACCAGGTCCACCACGTCCAGCGCCGCGCCGCCGCGGGGTGTCCGGTCGGGCAGGCCGCCAAGGCCGGCGGGCGCGAGCACCGCCACTGCCGAGACCACGGTGAAGAGCCCGCCGGCCCATTGCAGCAGGCCAAACCAGACGAACAGGCTCGCCGGCCCCTGCTTCAGCGCCGTGAGGCCGGTGGCGGTAAAGGCCGAGACCGCCTCGAACCACGCCGCAAGCGGCGGCAGGCCAGCCGCGATGGCGATGGAGGGGGTGGCGGCGAGCGGCACCAGCAGCCAGATGGCGGCGACAAGGGCGACGCCGCCGGTCCGGGTCAGGCGCACCGGCCGATCCTGCATGGTGAAGCGCAAGAGGCCGGCGACGAAGAAGGCGAAGGCGAAGGTGGCCAGGAAGATGGGCGCATGCCCGCTCCCCGTGCGCGCCGCGACCGCCGCCGGCACAAGGGCCAGCGCACCCATCCCGGCGAGGGCGGCAGCGAGCGGATGCGCGGCGTTGATCATTCCGGCGGCCGCGGATCAGAAGAATTCGAGCGCGACGCGGAACAGCTGTTCCACGCGCTTGATGCGGTCGGCGAGGGCGAACAGAACCACCCGGTCGTGCGCCCGTACGACGGTATCGCCGCGCGGCAGCAGCACCTGCCCACCGCGCACGATGGCGCCGATGCGCAGGCCCTCCAGAAGGTCGAGGTCGCGCAAGGGCTTGCCCACCAGGGGGGAGGTTTCGAGCGCTTCCGCCTCGATCATCTCGCCGGTGCCATCGAGCAAGGCGTGCACGCCGCGGATGCGCCCGCGGCGCACGTGCTGGAGCACCTTGGAAACGGTGATCTGGCGCGGGTTGACATGGGCATCGATGCCGAGGCCCCTGGCGAAGGTGGCGTAGCCCTGCTCGTTGAGCAGGGCGAGGATCCGCTTCGCCCCGATCTGCTTGGCGAGCTGGCAGGAGAGGATGTTGATGCGATCGTCGTTGGTGAGGGCGATCATGGTGTCCGCCTCGCCCACGCCGGCCTCGTCGAGGATGCCGCGATCGAGCGTGTCGCCGTTCAGCACCACCGTGCGCGACAGCACTTCCGCGATGGTCTGCGCCCGCTCGCGGGAGGATTCGATGAGCTTGATCCGCGCGGCGGCGTTGCGCTTTTCCAGCTCGCTGGCGACGTAGTAGCCGATATTCCCGCCGCCGGCGATGACGATGCGCTGGCCGGGCACCTCGTCGTGGCCGAACAGGGAAAGGCCGCGCTGCACCTGATCGGCCTGAGCGACGAAATAAACGATATCGCCCACCGCCAGCTGGTCGTTGGAGCGGGGAACCAGGGTGCGTCCGTTGCGGCTCACCGCCACGATGGTGGCCGGCATGTCCGGGAAAAGCTGGGTGAGCTGGCTCAGCGGCGTGTCCACCACGGGACAGTCCTCGCCGCAGGCGACGCCCACCACCACCACCGCGCCATCGGCGAAGCTTACGGTGTCGGTGGCGCCGGGCAGCGAGAGGCGGCGCAGGACCATCTCGCCCACCTCCACCTCCGGCGAGATCACCACGTCGATGGGCAGCTGGTCGCGCGAGAACAGGTCGCGCCATTCCGGGGCCAGGTAGGTCTGGGCGCGGATGCGGGCCACCTTGGTCGGCACGTTGAACAAGGCGTGGCCGACCTGGCAGGCCACCATGTTCACCTCGTCGTGCAAGGTCACGGCGATGAGCATGTCCGCCTGCTCGATGCCGGCGCGGGCCAGCACGTCCGGATGGGACCCCTGCCCCACCACGCCACGCACGTCGAGCTGTTCGGTGACAGCCTGGATGCGACGTGCGTTCGTATCGATGATGGACACGTCGTTCTGCTCAACGGCGAGGCGCTCGGCAATGCCGAACCCCACCTGGCCCGCGCCGCAGATCACGACCTTCATGCACCCTCCCCCGGACGCCCCGGTCCGGCTGCCTCGCCGACCCACGTCCCTACGCCCCAGACGACCCTACGCGCCGAAATCCCCACGCCTCGATGCAGCCCCCTTTTTGGGCACTCCGTCAACCGGCGTGTCAGCCTACCCCGAGAGCCTTTAGCTTTCGGTGAAGCGCGGAGCGCTCCATCCCCACGAATTCCGCCGTGCGCGAGATATTGCCGCCGAAGCGGTTGATCTGCGCCGCGAGATACTCGCGCTCGAACACCTCCCGCGCCTCCCGCAGCGGAAGTCCCATGAGATGCTCGCCGCCATTGCCATTGGGGAGCGTGGGCACCAGCGCGCCCACGTCGGGGGGCAGCATGGCGGCGGTGATGGTCGCCTCCGGATCGCCGCCGGCGAGGATGAGCAGGCGTTCGACGTTGTTGCGCAACTGGCGCACGTTGCCCGGCCAGTCGTGGGACTGCAGCACCGCCATGGCGTCCTCGCCGATGGGCCGGCGCGGCAGGCCGGTGGTCTGCGAGATGGTGTCGACGAAGAATTCGACGAGATCGGGAATGTCGTCGCGCCGCTCCGCCAGGGGCGGCACGCGGATCGGGACCACGGAGAGCCGGTGGTAGAGGTCCTCGCGGAAACGGCCCTTGGCGATCTCATCCTCCAGGTTCCGCCCGGTGGACGAGATGATGCGCACGTCCACGCTCACCTTGTCGTTGGAACCGATGCGGGTGAAGGTCTGCTCCACCAGCACGCGCAGCACGCGGTTCTGCGTCTCGCGCGGCATGTCGGCGATCTCGTCCAGGAACAGCGTGCCGCCGTGCGCATCGTCGAGGGCGCCGCGCTTGGGCTCGCGACCTTCCCCCTCCGCGATGCCGAACAGCTCGAATTCGAGCCGCTCCGGGATGATGGCGGCGGAGTTGAGCACCACGAACGGCCCCTGCGCCCGTCCCGACGCCACATGGATGAGGCGTGCGGTGAGTTCCTTGCCCGACCCCGATGGGCCGACGATGAGGATGCGGCTGTTGGTGGGCCCGACGCGCTCGATGGTCGCCTTCAACTGCTGGATCGAGCTTGAGCGGCCCACCAGGACGTGCCCGTGCGGGGCCAGCTGCTTCAGTTCCTTGAGCTCGCGCTTGAGGCGCAGGGTCTCCAGGGCCCGCTCGGCGACCATGATGAGGCGATCGGCGTTGAACGGCTTCTCGATGAAGTCGTAGGCGCCGCGCTTGATGGCCGCCACCGCGGTCTCGATGTTGCCGTGGCCGGAAATCATCACCACCGGCACGTCCGGATGCTGCGCCTTGATCTCGTTGAGCAACTCCAGCCCGTCGAGGCGGCTGCCCTGGAGCCAGATGTCGAGGAACACGAGGTTGGGACGGCGTGCCGCCAGCGATGCGAGGGCGCTGTCGGCGTCCCGGGCGGTGCGGGCGGAATAGCCCTCGTCCTCCAGGATGCCGGCGACCAGTTCGCAGATGTCGGCCTCATCGTCGACGATGAGGATATCCATGGCCATTGTCAGGCTCTCCCTGTCTCAGGGACCGGTTGCGCCCCGCCCGCGCCGGCCGGTGGTAGCCCGTCCGCCCGCATCCGCAGGCGAATCCAGGCCCCTCGGCCTTCGGGCGAATCGTTGAGTTCGATGGAGCCGCCGTGCTCCTCCATGATCTTCCCGACAATTGCGAGGCCGAGGCCCGTGCCCTTTTCGCGGGTGGTCACGTACGGCTCCAGAAGCCGGCTGCGCTTGTCCTTCGGCAGGCCGGCACCGTTGTCGATCACATCAATGACGAGGTCCTCCCCGAAGCGATCCACCTTCACGCGGATGCGTCCCTTGCCGCGCTCCGCCTCCGGCACGCCCTCGATGGCTTCGGCGGCGTTCTTGAGGATGTTGGTGAGGGCCTGGGAGATGAGCCGCCGGTCGAAGCGCGCCGGCAGGGAAGCCGGCAGTTCCGCCTCGAAAGTCACCTCGGGATGGCCGACGCGCATCAGGAACACGCCCTGGCGAACGGTTTCCGCCAGGTCCTGCGCGTCCACCACGGGTTTCGGCATGCGGGCGAAGGAGGAGAATTCATCCACCATCCGGCCGATGTCGCCCACCTGGCGGATGATGGTGTCGGTGCACTGGTCGAACACGTCGCGGTCCTGGGTGATGTGGCGCCCGTACTTGCGCTTGAGCCGCTCGGCCGAAAGCTGGATCGGGGTCAGCGGGTTCTTGATCTCGTGCGCGATGCGCCGGGCCACGTCCGCCCAGGCGGAGGTGCGCTGGGCGGAGATGAGGGCGGTGATGTCGTCGAGGGTCACCACCCAGCCGTGGTCGTCGGCCACCGACTGCTCGGTGGTGACCCGCATGGCGAAGATGCGCTCTCGCCCCTCGCGCTGGATGGTGATGTTGCCCTGGATGATGCGCTCGCCCGCGCCCTTCGCCTCTTCGACGAGGGGCCCCGTCTCCGGCACCACCTCGGCGAGGGGTTGCCCCAGCGCCTCGGCCTCCGACAGACCGAGCAGCTTCTCGGCGGAACGGTTGAGGATGGTGACGCGCGCCTTCGAATCGATGCCGATCACCCCGGCGCCGACGCCGGAGAGCACCGCCTCGGTGAAGCGGCGGCGGCTGTCGATCTGGTCGCGGGCGGTGACCAGGGCGTTGCGCTGGGTCTTCAGCTCCACCGTCATCTTGTTGAAGGTCTCGCCGAGGGTCGCGAGGTCGCCCTCCGCCTTGTTGACCGGCACCTGCACGTCGAGATTGCCCGCCGCCACCCGGCCTGCCGCCCACATGAGACGGCGGATGGGAGCAACCAGCCACTTGGAGAAGTTGATGCCCAGCCACACCGCCGAAAGCAGGACGATGAGCGTGACGATGGAATACATGAGCGCGAAGGCGACCTGCACATTGAACCGCCGCTCCTCCAGCGCCCGGTAGTCGGCGAGCGTCTCGCGCGTCACCTTCAGGTAGCCGATGACCCGCGGATCGATGGGCCGGGCCACATAGAGGTAAAGGTTGTCGAAGCCGGTGAGCGGCACCACGGCGCCGACGAAATCGGCATCCGACGGCAGGTAGATGATGGGCTGCTCGGCGCTCGCCTCGTTGATGGCGATGTCCGGGGGAACGGTGAACTCGCGGTCCATGCGAAGGTTGGCCCGATCCACCACCGAAAGGTCCTTGTGGATGAGCTGCGCCCCCGGCACGTTGCGCAGCGCCGCCTGCGCCGTGAGCACCTGGCGGAACTTCTCGATGTCGCTGTCGTAGGTCGACCGCATGCGCGACAGGTCGTTGGCCATGGCCAGCGCGTCGCCGCGAATGGAGAGCGCGTGCTCGCGCACATAGGTCTGCGCCACCGAGGCGGCGGAACCGACGATCTCCTGGGTCCGGGTGGAGAAATAGCGATCGAGGCTGCGGTCCAGCGTCAGGCTCGCCACCACGGCCACCACGATGGCCGGCACCACCGCCACGCCGGCGAACAGGGCGATGATCCGCACATGGAGCCGCGAAGCGGCGCGTCCCCGCGCCCGCGCCCTCAGGATCCGCCACACTTCCAGGCCGATGATGGCGAGGAGGATGAGCACCGCCACGCCGGACGCGCTCAGCACGCCCGCCACCACCTGCGGCGTCGGGACGATGGAGGTGAGCCCCATGAGGATGAGGAAGGTGGCCACCGCGAGCGCCAGCGACAGCACGACCACCACAGGCGCGAACAGGCGACCGGCGAGGCTGCGCCGCGGCCCTGTTCCCTGTGCGGCGTTCTGAACCGGTGCGTCCATCATATGGCCCGGGGTCCCCCATCGGTATGCCGCCGCGACTCAGTCCGCTGGCGAAGGTGATGCACTGGAACGACACTGGTGCAAAAATGTGACAGACGCACCCCCTCCCTGACTTTGTCGCCACTCTTCGTTGCGGACTGGTAACTGGGTGAATGAAATGATGTGTGGCGCCCCGGCGGCGTGGGCTTTGACAGGGCATCGGGTTCGCCGAATCGATGCGCGGCGGCCGCCGGCGCCGTTCGGTCCCGCCACAAAGCGCAGACGGCCGGCACCAAGGCCGGCCGTCGTCGACGAACCCCGACAGAGTGCGTAATGCTCAGATCTCGAAGGAGCCACCGCTCGGCGGTACCACCACCTTCACCGGATGACCTTCGAGGGCCGCCACGAAAGCGGAAGCATCGGGGACCAGCATCGGGAAGGTGGCGTAATGGCAGGGCACCACCACTTCGACACCCGGCAGGAAGCGCTTGACCGCCAGCGCCGCCACCTCCGGCCCCATGGTGAAACGGTCGCCGATGGGAATGAAGACCACCTTCGGCTGGTGGATTTCGGCGAGGAGCGCCATGTCCGAGAAGATGTCGGTGTCCCCCATGTGCCAGACGGTGGGCTCGCCGGGCGCCTTGATGATGAGCCCCGTGGGATTGCCGAGATATTCGGCGGGCTTGGCGTCGCCGCCCGAAGAATGATCGGCGCGCACCATGGTCACCGTGAAGCCGCCGGCATCCAGCGTGCCGCCGGTATTCATCATCCGCCCGACATTGCCGGCGCCTCGGGCGGCGAGGAAGCTGCACAGCTCCGGATTTGCCACCACGGGCAGGGTGCGGCTGGCGTCCGCGGCGTCCTCCACGAGGGAGATGGTATCGCCCACATGGTCCGAATGGCCGTGGGTGAGAAGGATATGCGTCACCCCGCGGGAGGCGTCCTCGACGGTGGAGTGAAAGGACGGGTTGCCGGTGAAGAAGGGGTCGATGAGCACGACCTTGTCCGCGAAATCGAGCCGGAACGCGGCGTGGCCGAACCAGGTGATCTTCATGGGATGTGCGCCTTTGGAATACGCGCCCTTCGGCGCTGTGAGCATGCGGGGCGCGGAGTATCCCGAAAGGTCCGGATGGGCGCAACGGCGGGTGGGCTGAACGATCACTCCCCACTGTCGCTGCCACCTGCGCCTTCACCGCCGCCGAATGAGCGGCTAGGCTGAAGGTCTTTTCCGGGCGGACGCTGCCATGAAGATCGCCTCGCCAAAGATCGCCCTGCCATTGTCGGCCGCGCTTGCGGCAATGCTTCTCGCCATCCCGGCGGGCGCCCAGGCACCGATGGTCCGCGTCCAGCCGTTTCAGAAGCCGGCCGTCGTGTTGACCCCGGATGAGATTGCAGCGTTCCGCACGCGCATTTTCAATTGCTGGGCGCGGCCCTACGCTCCCACCGGCGAAGCGCTGTCTGCGGTGGTGCTCATCAGGTTCAAGCCTGACGGCGGCCTCGACGGCGCCCCCAAGGTCACCGAGGTTTCGGCCAAGGACCCCACTGTCGCAAAGATGTTTGCCGACAGCGCCGTCAGGGCCGTGTCGAGATGCGCGCCCTTCTCGCAGCTGCCGGCGGAAAAGTACTCCGCCTGGCGGGAGATCGAGTTCCGGTTCGTGTCCGACCCTCCCCCGCGCTGAACGCCTGCGCTCACCCCTGCGGCGCGGCGCGGGCGATGGCGAGGAAATCGGCCGCCTTCAGGCTCGCCCCGCCCACCAGCGCCCCGTCCACGTCCGGGGTGGCCAGGAGGGTGGCGGCATTGTCCGGCTTCACCGACCCGCCGTAGAGGATGCGTATTCCGTCGGCCTCGCCGCCGAAGCGCTCGGCGAGTACGTGGCGGATGGTGCCGTGGATCTGCGCCACGTCGTCGGTGGTGGGGGTGCGGCCGGTGCCGATGGCCCAGATGGGCTCGTAGGCGATGACCAGGTTTGCCGCGCTCGCCCCGTCCGGCACCGATTGGCGCACCTGCCGCGTCACGATGGCCGCGGCCTCGTCGGCCTCGCGTTCGGCCAACGTCTCGCCGACGCAGACGATGGGGAGCAGGCCGGTCCGCCAGGCGGCCTTCACCTTGGCCTTCACGATGGCGTCGCCCTCCTGATGGTCGGCGCGGCGTTCGGAATGGCCGAGAATCACCGCCACGGCGCCGGCGTCCTTCAGCATCTCGGCGGAGACGTCGCCGGTGTGGGCCCCGCTCTCGGCCGGATGGCAGTCCTGCGCGCCGATCATGAGCCGGGTGCCGGCCACGTCCGCCGCGAAGGCGGCGAGGAGGGTGACGGGCGGACAGACGAGGAGTTCCACCGCCAGGGCCTCGGCACCGGCGGCCATGCCACGCAGCTCGGCCTTCGACTGGCGCAGGCCGTTCATCTTCCAGTTGCCCGCGATCAGCGTGCGGCGCGCGTTCGGCATGGATCCCCTCCGTATTGCGTCGGCCTTTCGTCGGGTCACCTACCAGAGCCCGGAGCCGGCCGAAAGGGGTGCGAACCTGCGCCGTTGCGGGGTCCCCGCCCCCTCCCTATGATGCGCCGCTTCCGCGCCGGCCCCCGGTGCTCTTCAAACGAATGAACGATGGTCCTTCAGACACTCCGCAAGGGCGCCTCCGGCTGGATCGCCAAGATTTTCCTCGTCGTGCTCACCCTCTCCTTCGTGGTGTGGGGCATCGCCGACGTGTTTCGTGGCTTCGGAACCACCACGGTGGCGAGCGTCGGCTCGACCGACATTTCCGCCGATGCGTTCCGCCGGCAGTATCTGGACCAGCTCCAGCAGCTGAGCCGGCGCGCCGGGCGGGCGGTCACGCCCGAGCAGGCCCGCGCCTTCGGCCTCGACCGGCAGATCCTCAACCAGATGATCGCCGACGCCACGCTGGACGAGAAGGCGGCCCGCCTCGGCCTCGCCGTTTCGGACGCGCAGGTGGCCCGGGAGATCGCCGACAACCCGGCGTTCCGTCCGCCCGGTGCTACGGCGTTCGACCCGGCCTATTTCCAGCAGCTGCTGCGGTCCAACTCCATCACCGAGCAGCGCTTCGTGGATTCGGAGAAGAAGCGCGCCGTGCGCGACCAGGTGCTCCAGTCCTTCGGGGCGGGCGTCGCCGTGCCCCAGGTGCTGCTCGATGCGGTGAACCGCTATGAGGGCGAGACCCGCGCCGCGTCCTATATCCTGGTGACGGCGGCCGTCGCCGGCCCCCTGCCCGCCCCCACCGAGGAACAACTGCGGGCCTATTTCGATGCCCACAAGATTACCTTCCGCGCGCCGGAGTTCCGCAAGATCGCGGTGCTGGCGCTGACCCCGGCGGCGCTGGCCGCCGGCGAGGCGGTGAGCGATGCGGACGCGCGGTCCTTCTACGATCGCAACCACGCCCGCTTCGGCACCCCCGAGCAGCGGGTGGTGAAGCAGATCGTCTTCACCGACGCGGCCGAGGCGAAGGCCGCATTCGAGAAGATCAAGGCCGGCACCCCCTTCGAGGAGGTGGCGACCGCGCGCGGCCTCTCCGCCAAGGACACCGATCTCGGGCTCGTCACCAAGGCCGGCATCCTCGACCCGAAGATCGCGGATGCCGCCTTCGCCCTCGCCGAGGGCGCCGTAAGTGAGCCCGTCGAGGGACGATTCGGCACCGCCCTCGTGGAGGTGACGAAGATTGTTCCCGGCATGCAGCAGCCCTTCGAGGCAGTGAAGCCGATGATCGTGGCCGACCTCCAGCTCGACAAGGCGCGCCGCGCCCTGCTCGACAAGCACGACGCGGTGGAGGACGAGCGTGCATCCGGCGCCACCCTCGCCGAGACGGCGCAGAAGCTCGGCCTCACGCTCCAGGTGTTCGACGCGGTGGACCGCTCCGGCCGCGATCCGGAGGGCAACATGGTGGCCGTGCCCGGCGGCGCCGACGTGATCGGCGGCGCCTTCGCCACTCAGCCGGGGGTGGAGACGGACACCGTCCAGCTGCCGCAAAACGGCGGCTTCGTCTGGTACGAAACCGCCGGCATCACGCCCGCCCGCGAGCGGACCTTCGAGGAGGCGAAGGCCGCCGTCACCGTCCGCTGGACCGAGGCGGAGACCGAGAAGGCGATCGAGGCCAAGGCCAAGGAACTGTTCGACAAGGCGCAGGCCGGAACGCCCCTCGCCGAGGTGGCGGGGGCCGCGGACCGGCCTATCCAGGTGGCCGAGCCGCTGCGGCGCGGCCGGGCGGAAGGACCCTTCTCCACGGAGAGCGTCGCGGCGGTGTTCGACGTGAAGGAAGGCGGCTTCGGCATCACCGCCGCAGCGAGCGAGCCTGACAAGGTGGTGTTCCAGGTGACCAAGGTCACCGTGCCCGAGAGCGCCCCCGAGGCCACCCAGGTGGCGGCCGAGCTGTCGCGCCAGCTGGAGAACGACCTGCTGATGCAATATCTGGACGCGATCCAGAAGGAGATCGGCGTGAAGGTGAACGACCGCGTCTACGCCCAGGCCGTGGGCGCGGGCACGGCGAACTAGGCGGGCGGCCCGTGAACGCTCCCGCCGACTTCGACCTCTTCACCGCGCGCTATCTCAGGGGCGAGGCGCAGGTGGTGGCGACCACCCTCGTCGCCGACCTGGAGACCCCCGTCTCGGCCTTCCTCAAGCTGGCCGGCGAGGAGCCCAACGCCTTCCTCCTGGAATCGGTGGAAGGCGGGCAGACGCGGGGGCGCTATTCCATGATCGGGCTCGCGCCCGATCTCATCTTCCGCGCCAGCGGCGACACGGCGGAGATCAACCGCAGCCCGGCGACCGACAAGACCGCCTTCGCCCCCTGCCCCGAGCCGCCGCTCGTGGCGCTGCGCGCGCTCCTGGCCGAATCCGCCATCGACCTGCCGGAGGGTGCCCCGCCCATGGCGGCCGGCGTGTTCGGCTATCTTGGCTACGACATGGTGCGGCAGATGGAGCAGCTCGCTCCCGCCAAGCCGGACCCCATCGGCGTGCCCGAGGCGCTGCTCATCCGCCCCACGCTGATGGTGGTGTTCGACGCGGTGAAGGACGAGCTCACCGCCGTCACCCCCGTGCGGCCCAAGGCCGGCGTCCCTCCCCGCGCCGCCTACGAGGCGGCGCTGGAACGGCTCGACAAGGTGGTGGCGGGCCTTGAACGGGCCATCGCCCATCCGGCGCCCGAGCCCTTCCACGGCGAGGTTTCCCCGATCTCCAACACCGGCGCGGCCGAGTTCTGCGCCATGGTGGAGACCGCGAAGGACTATATCCGCGCCGGCGACATCTTCCAGGTGGTGCTGTCCCAGCGCTTCGAGAGCCCCTTCACCCTCCCGCCGTTCGCCCTCTACCGGGCGCTCAGGCGGGTGAATCCGGCGCCGTTCCTCGTCTATCTCAACTTCGACGGCTTCTCGGTGGTGTGCTCCTCCCCCGAGATCCTGGTGCGGTTGCGCGGCGGCAAGGTCACCGTCCGGCCCATCGCCGGCACCCGCCGCCGCGGCGCCACCCATGCGGAGGACGACGCGCTGGCAACCGAGCTCCTGGCCGACCCCAAGGAGCGTGCCGAGCACCTGATGCTGCTGGACCTCGGCCGCAACGATGCCGGCCGCGTCTCGCAGATGGGCACGGTGAAGGTGACGGACAGCTTCTTCATCGAGCGCTACAGCCAGGTGATGCACATCGTCTCCAACGTGGAGGGACAGATCGACGCCCGCTTCGACGCCATCGACGCGCTGGCGGCCGGCTTTCCCGCCGGCACCGTCTCCGGCGCGCCGAAGGTGCGGGCGATGCAGATCATCGACGAGCTGGAGAAGGACAAGCGCGGCATCTATGCCGGTGCCATCGGCTATTTCGGCGCCAACGGCGAGATGGACACCTGCATCGTCCTGCGCACCGCCATCGTGAAGGATGGTCGCATGTATGTGCAGGCTGGCGCCGGCATCGTCTACGACTCGGTGCCCGAGAGCGAGCAGCAGGAATGCGTGAACAAGGCCAAGGCCCTGTTCCGTGCCGGGGAAGAGGCGGTGCGCTTCGCCGCCCGCGCCGGCAAGGGGCAGTGAGGGGATGGGCATGCCCTTGCGCCTCGTATCCGCACTGCGGGACCTGGTGCGGGACGGCACGCTCGCTGCCGGCGTTCTGGCCTTTGCGCTGCCATGGCCGATGTTCCACTGGATGGTCGGGCAGCTTCACCGGCCGCCGAAAGCGACGGCGGGGTTGATGCTGAGTGCCTGCATGACCATTCTGGTCGTGCCCCTGTGGCGCCGGGTCGCGCTGCGGCGCGGAAATTTTTATGCCGGCGGCGGATGCCTCGCGGCAGTGACCGCGTGGGGCGGGACTGTCGTTCTCATCTGGGTGTCGGTCATTGTCGTCGCGCTCGCATCGTCGAACGGCGTGCTGGCCAGCTTCACCACCGGTGAGCGTCTTTCCCATGGACTGGGCACGGGCATGTTCATTTCAGCCTTTGTCGCCGTCGCCACGTTCCCGACCATGCTTGCGCTGGCCGGTCTCGCCCTCATCATCGGGTGGCGCGGTAGCGGGGAATTTGAAACAAGGGCGTAGGCAGGCTAGGCCTACTCCTCACCGCCCGTTTTTCCGGCATTCACCTCGCCCGTTGGACACGCCATGACCACCGTCACGCTGATCGATAATTACGACAGCTTCACCTACAACCTCGTGCACTATCTGGGCGAGCTCGGCGCCACCGTCACCGTCCACCGCAACGACAAGGTGACGATCGAGCAGGTGCTGGCCGAGAAGCCCGACGCCATCGTGCTGTCCCCCGGTCCCTGCACCCCCAACGAGGCTGGCATCTGCTGCGAGCTGATCGCCAAGGCGGGGGACAAGGTGCCCATCTTCGGCGTCTGCCTCGGCCACCAGGCCATCGGCCAGGTGTTCGGCGGCGACGTGGTGCGCGCCCCCACCCCCATGCACGGCAAGATGAGCGAGATCCTGCACGAGGGTAAAAGCGTGTTCCGGGGCATCAACCACCCCTTCCAGGCGACGCGCTACCACTCCCTCATCGTTGAGCGGGATACGCTGCCGGAGACGCTGGAGGTGACGGCGCACACGGCGGACGGGCTCATCATGGGCCTCGCCCACAAGAGCCTGCCCATCCATGGCGTGCAGTTCCACCCGGAGAGCATCGCCTCGGAGAATGGCCACGCGCTGCTGCGCAACTTCCTGGAGATCGCCGCCGCCTTCAACGCCGGGAAGGCCAAGGGCTGAGCGCGGGAGAGGACACCACATGGACCAGTTCAAACCCCTGCTCGGCAAGGTGGCCACCGGCGCGAGCCTTTCCCGCGACGAGGCTGCCTACGTGTTCGACGCGATGATGTCGGGCGAGGCGACGCCGTCGCAGATGGGCGCGCTGCTCATGGGCCTGCGCGTGCGCGGCGAGACGGTGGAGGAGATCGCCGGCGCCGTCTCCGTCATGCGCGCCAAGATGCTGCCCGTGGAGGCACCCGACGGGGCGGTGGACGTGGTGGGCACGGGCGGCGACGCCTCCGGCTCCTACAACATCTCCACCTGCGCCGCCTTCATCGTGGCGGGAGCCGGGGTGCCGGTGGCCAAGCACGGCAACCGGGCGCTGTCGTCCAAATCGGGGGCGGCGGACGTGCTGGCGGCGCTGGGCGTGCGCATCGACCTCGATCCGGCGGGAATCTCGCGCTGCATCGGGGAGGCCGGCATCGGCTTCATGTTCGCCCCGTCCCACCACCCGGCCATGAAGCATGTGGGCCCGACCCGGGTGGAAATGGGCACGCGCACCATCTTCAACCTTCTGGGACCGCTCTCGAATCCCGCCGGCGTCAGGCGGCAGATGGTGGGCGTGTTCGCCAAGTCCTGGATCGTGCCGCTGGCCGAGGTGCTCAAGGCGCTGGGGTCGCAGAAGGCGTTCGTGGTGCACGGCTCGGACGGGCTGGACGAAATCACCATCTCCGGCGGAACGGACATCGCCGCGCTGGATGGCGGCCACATCCACACCTTCACGGTGATGCCGGAGGACGTCGGGCTGAAGCGCCATCCCGCGGAGGCGCTGAAGGGCGGCGATGCCGTGCATAACGCCGCGGCGCTGCGCGCGGTGCTGGACGGCGCGGAAGGGGCCTATCGGGACGTGTCGCTTTTCAACGCCGCGGCCGCCCTCGTGGTGGCGGGCCGGGCCAAGGACCTGACGGAGGGCGTGGCCCTGGCCCGCACCAGCCTCGACACCGGTTCCGCCCGCGCCCGGCTCGAACATCTCGTGGCCGTATCCGAAAAAATGGCGCCGGAGGCTGCGCAATGACCGACATTCTGAAAAAGATCGAAGCCTACAAGCGCGAGGAGATCGCGGCGGCCAAGCGCGCGCATCCGCTGGCGGAGATCGAAGCCGCCGCCCGCGCCGCCCCGCGCGTGCGGCCGTTCGCCGGCGCCATCGCGCAGAGTCTCGCGGAGGGACGCACCGCGCTCATCGCCGAGATCAAGAAGGCCAGCCCCTCCAAGGGCCTGATCCGGGCCGACTTCGATCCCCCGGCGCTGGCCCGCGCCTACCAGCGCGGCGGCGCCACCTGCCTGTCCGTGCTCACCGACACGCCCTCCTTCCAGGGCGCGCCGGAATTCCTCGGCTCGGCGCGGGCCGCGGTGAGCCTGCCGGTGCTGCGCAAGGACTTCATGTACGACACCTACCAGGTGGCGGAAGCCCGCGCCTGGGGAGCGGACTGCATCCTCATCATCATGGCCGGGGTCGACGATGCCCTCGCCCTCGAGCTCGCCGCCGCAGCCACCGCCTACGGCATGGATGCCATCGTCGAGGTGCATGATGACGCGGAACTCGACCGGGCGCTGGCCCTGCCGTGCCGGCTCATCGGCATCAACAACCGCAACCTGCGCACCTTCGAGACCACGCTGGAGACCTCCGAGCGCCTCGCCCCGCGGGTGCCGGCGGATCGCATCGCCATCGGCGAGAGCGGCATCTTCACGCCGCAGGACGTGGCGCGGCTGGCGCAGGTGGGCATCGGCACCATCCTGGTGGGCGAGAGTCTCATGCGGCAGGAAAATGTCGCATCAGCCACCTGCCAGCTCCTTAAGGGCTAAGGTTGCCCTAAACGTAAAGTTCCGCCTTAATGCGCGCGACGGCCAAAGAAGCCGCACGCATGGAGGAACCTTATGAACACGCGTCTCTTCGCCGCCTTCGCCCTTTGCATGCTTATGACGGCACCGGCGCTCGCCGCCGATCCCACCGGGCTGTGGCAGACCCCGAGCCGCAGCGGGCAGGTGGAAATCTCCCGATGCGGCGCCAATCTCTGCGGCCGCCTCGTCTCCTCCGAAGGGCTCAAGGCCGATCCCGCCCTCAAGGACGTGAACAATTCCAACGCGTCCCTGCGCAGCCGGCCGCTGAAGGGCGTCACCATCCTGTCGGGCTTTTCGGGCGGGCCGAAGGAATGGACGGGCGGCAGCATCTACAATGCCGAGGACGGCAAGACCTATTCCGGCTCCATCACGCTCGACGGCGACGACACGCTGAAGCTGCGCGGCTGCATCGTCGCCCCGCTCTGCAAGACCCAGAGCTGGACGCGCCTGCGCTGAGGCCGGGTCCACCCCGCCATCATCCCCCGGCACGTCCGGGGGAGCCTGCCGAGGTGGACAGGGCCGGCTGCGACCGCCATCTTCGCCGGAAGCGAAGATCGATTCCGGGACGCACAGCACGCCCATGGCCAGCCTGACCCATCTCGACGACCAGGGCGCCGCCCGCATGGTGGACGTGTCCGACAAGGTCGCGACCACCCGCGAGGCCCTCGCCGAGGGGCGCGTGGTGATGGCGCCGGCGACCCTCGAGCTCATTCTTTCCGGCAACGCCAAGAAGGGCGATGTGCTCGGCGCCGCGCGTCTCGCCGGCATCATGGCGGCCAAGCGCACCCACGAGCTCATTCCGTTGTGCCACCCGCTCATGCTCACCAAGGTCGAGGTGGAGGTGTCCCCCGATCCCGCCTTGCCGGGCCTCCAGGTGACGGCGCGGGTGAAGACCACCGGGCAGACGGGCGTGGAGATGGAGGCGCTCACGGCGGTTTCGGTCGCCTGCCTCACCATCTATGACATGGCCAAGGCGGCCGACCGTGGCATGCGGATGGAAGGCATAAGGCTTCTGGAGAAATCCGGCGGCCGCAGCGGTCATTTCCGCGCCGACCCGCCGACCGGCTGATACGACGGGCCCATGGTGAAACCAAGCGCGAGAGCAGGAGGCGCGTGATGGCGCTGATGAGCGTCGAGGAGGCCATCGGCCTCGTCACGGCCGAGGTGTCCGCCCTCGGCACCGAGGATGTGCCCGTGGCTGCGGCCGCCGGGCGCGTGCTGGCCCGCGACCTCCTGGCTCGCCGCACCCAGCCCCCCGCCGATATGTCGGCCATGGACGGGTATGCGGTGCGCGGAGCCGACATCGCCGAAACGCCGGCCCGCCTTGCCGTCATCGGCGAATCTGCGGCCGGTCGGCCATTCGCCGGGCCGGTGGGTCTGGGCGAGGCGGTGCGCATCTTTACCGGCGCGGTGGTGCCGGAGGGCGCCGATACGGTGGTGATCCAGGAGAACACCGCGCGTGACGGCGCCATCGTCACCACCACCGCGCCCACCGCCACTTTGCGCAACGTGCGCCTGAAGGGCTGCGACTTCACGGCCGGAACGCCCGGCCTTGTGGCCGGGCGGCGCCTCACCGGGCGCGACATCATGCTCGCCGCCGCCATGGACCACCCCACGCTCCCCGTCGCCCGTCGCCCGCGCGTGGCCCTGATGCAGACGGGGGACGAACTGGTGCTGCCGGGCCAAGGCACCGGCAAGGACAGCGAGATCGTCGTCTCCAACGCCTTCGGCCTCGCCGCCCTCGCCCGTCGTGCCGGCGCCGAGGTGACCGACCTCGGCCTCATCGGCGACGACCTTGCGGCTATTCGCGCCCGGGTGGCGCATGCGCTCTCCGGCGCGTTCGACCTGGTGGTGTCTTCCGGCGGCGCGTCGGTGGGCGATCACGATCTCATGGGGCCGGCGCTGCGGGCGGAGGGCGTCGACCTTTCGGTGCACAAGATCGCGCTCAGGCCGGGCAAGCCGCTGATGTTCGGTAGCCGCGGCGGCGTGCGCGTGCTTGGCCTGCCGGGCAATCCGGTGTCCTCGCACGTCTGCGCCATGGTGTTCCTTGTGCCCCTGGTGCGCGCGCTGCAGGGCGATGCCGCGCCCGGCCCTCTCGCCGCCCCGGCGCGCCTCGCCGTGGACGTTCCGGCCAACGACGCCCGCCGCGACTTCATGCGGGCGCGGCTGGAGCGCCATGCCGACGGATCGGCGCGCGTGACCCCTTTCGCCTCGCAGGACAGCGCCATGCTCAGCGTGCTTGCGGCGGCCGACTGCCTGCTGATCCGCCCGCCTTTCGCCCCCGCCGGCAAGGCCGGAGATCCCTGCGAGATCATTCCGTTCGACGATTGATCCCGCCTTAACCGTGCGTTCACTACTTGCGGAACACAAAAGGAACAGATAAGAACTGTTCATGATTTGTTTCGCGGCGCGCAGGGCTGGGGCGCCGGAGTGAACCGGAGCGCACGCGGCGCCGCTAGGGGGCAAGAGAATGCTGACGCGCAAGCAATATGACCTGCTTCGCTTCATCCACGAGCGGTTGAAGGAAACCGGCGTGCCCCCCTCCTTCGACGAGATGAAGGAGGCGCTGGACCTGAGGTCGAAGTCGGGCATTCACCGTCTCATCACGGCGTTGGAAGAGCGCGGCTTCATCCGGCGCCTGCCCAACCGCGCCCGGGCGCTGGAAGTGGTGCGCCTGCCGGACAGCGTGGCTCCGGGCCTCGCTGCGGCCCACAGCGGCGGGCGCGGCTTTTCCCCATCTGTCATTGAGGGCAGCCTCGGCAAGGTGCGCCCCGCCTCCGGCGACGACGAAACGGCGCCCACGGTATCGGTGCCGGTCATGGGCCGTATCGCCGCCGGCACGCCCATCTCCGCCATTCAGACCCGCAGCCACACCCTCAACATTCCCCCCGAGATGCTGGGCAGCGGCGAGCACTTCGCCCTGGAAGTGCGCGGCGACAGCATGATCGAGGCCGGCATCCTCGACGGCGACACGGTCCTCATCCGCAAGTGCGAGACCGCGGAAACTGGCGACATCATCGTGGCGCTGGTGGACGATGAGGAAGCCACCCTCAAGCGCCTGCGCAAGAAGGGGGCCTCCATCGCGCTGGAAGCCGCCAACCCGGCCTACGAGACCCGTATCTTCGGTCCCGACCGCGTGCGCATCCAGGGCCGCCTCATCGGCCTGATGCGGCGCTACTGACGCTCCGGCGCCTTTGCGTTCTTCTCCCCCGCGGAGAGGAATGGGGTGAGGGGCGGCGACGGTCGCCATGCTCAACGGGGCCGGTTCCTTCGGGAATGCAGCTCCTCACCCCGACCCTTCTCTTCAACAGTCAGCGTCCGGGCCTCGCCCTGCGCGGCGGCGCACATCCCTGCGTGGGCGCAGGCGCGTCATTCCGTCACGAAATGCCCTCCTTGGTCGTGGGGGCGAACGTGAGGTGCGGAAATGAGGAGGTCGCCGAAAGGCCGCGGACGCTCACGGGGATGCCGCGTCGGCTTCGGCATCCTCGGCAGTGCCGACGCTCACCTCGGCCGGCGCCGGCGGCAGGCGTGGCATCCAGGGGCGCTGGACATGGGGGCGGCGCGTCGGCTCCTCACGCCAGATGCCGTCCTTCAGGAAGTAGGCGAGCGTGCCGGTGCGGGCCAGCGTGGCTGGCGTGATCACCTTGGCGGGGCAATCGGCAGGGGGGCGTCGCGGGTGACGACGATGCGCGATTCAAGGCAGTCCGCCTCCAGGCTTTCCGCCCGGCGCGAGACGGCGATGGTGCCGCCGTCCGGCAGCGGCGCCGTGCAGCCGAAGGCGTCGCAGGAGAAGGCGGAGGCGAGGGTCTTGTCCGCCGCTGTCCGCCTGTCGCCCTCACGCGTCATCCATTGCTCCACGATGAGCTTCTGGCCGCGCGCGCCGATCACCGAAAGGCGACCGTCGGCGCCGCGCACGGCCACCGCCTGCGCATCCGGGGCGATGAGCATGTCCGGTCGTGGCGGCGGCCCCGCCAGTGCGAGGGCAAGGCCGAGGGGGACGATGGCCACCGCCGTCAGGACCCCACGCAGCAGGCAGAGGGCGAGCAAAGCGAGGCTGAGCAGGCAGAGCGTCGCCGGGCCCACCGCATCGAGGCGCACGTCCGCGCCCGGCAAGGCGGCGATGCGGTCGGACACCGCGACCATGATCTCGATGCCCCACCCCATCACCGGCCAGGCGAGATGGTCCCATCCGAAGGGCATCAACAGCACGCCGAGGAGGCCGAACGGCATCACCAGGAACGACACCGCCGGCATGGCCGCCAGATTGGCGAGGAGGCCATAGGGGGCCACCCGCTGGAAATGGAAGACCCCGTAGGGCGCCGTGGCGAGGCCCGCGACCAGGGAGGTGAGCGCGGTTCCGCCCACCAGCACCACGATCCATACCAGCACCTGTCCGGCCCAGCCGTCCGGCCGCGGCACGGCGCGCAGGGGCCGCAGGCGCTCATAGGCGGCCACCAGCGCCAAGGTGGCGGCGAACGACATCTGGGTGCCGGGATCGAGCACCGCCTCGGGGGTGAGGGCCAGCACCACCACCGCCGCCACCCCCACCGTGCGCAACGTGAGTGCGGGTCGCCCGGCCAGCACGCCGGACAGCACCAGCGCGGTCATCACGAAGGAACGCTGCGCCGGCACGTCGTTCCCCGAAAGCACGAGATAGGCGGCACTGCCCGCCAGGGCCACCACGGCGGCGAGGGACTTGATGGGAAAGCCCAGCGCCAGCGCCGGCACCATGGCGAGCGCGGCGCGCACGAGCGCAAACAGCGTGCCGGCCACCAGGGCCATGTGCAGGCCGGAGATGGACAGGATGTGGGTGAGGCCCGACACCCGCATGCTCTCCTCCACGGACGGCGGGATGGCGGAGCGATCACCCGCCACAAGCGCCACGGCGATCTCCGCCGGGGTCCCGGAAAGGGAAGCGCGGATGTGCCGGGCGAGGCCGTCGCGCGCCGCGTCCACGCCCATGGCGACGCGCACGGAAAGGGGGGGATCCGCCGCCGGCGCCGGTTTCGGCCGGCCGAGGCCGTAGCCGACCCCGCCGATGCCCCGGAACCACGGCGCCCGGCCGAAATCGTGCGCGCCCGGCATGGCCGCGCCGAGGGGCGGCAGGAGTTGCGCCAGCTGCGTCACATGGGTGCCCACCGCCGGAGCATAGCCTCGCCGCAAGGACAGGCGCACCAATTCGGGGACCGGATCGAGTCCGCGCACCGGCCCGGGGTCCAGCCGCAGCAGGATGCGGTCGCCGGTGGTGCGGTGCTCCACCCGCTCCACGAAACCGGAAAGTCGCACCGGCCCCTTGGGCGGGATTTCCACCGTGGCGTGGCCCATCAGGGCCGTGCGCAGGGCCCCCGTGGCGAAGCCTGCCGTTACCACGGCGGCGCCGACCAGCGCCGCGAACGCCACGGGCCGCGCGCGCGCCAGCACGGCGGACACCGCGAGCACCAGGGCGAGCCCGAGGGCCACGGCGAGCGAGGGTTCCTGGGCCGCGCCGAAATAGGCAAGGATGCCCAGTGCATAGGCGACGGGGAGCCAGAGGATCAGCCGGCCCGAGTTTGCCTCGGCGGCGAGGTCGCGGACGCCCCGCGCCTGCAGAGCATCGAGCAGAGGAAGCAAGCCCAGCGGCGTTGCACGGCGCGTGGCCGGGCCGGCGGCGGCCCCGCCGAGAATGGCGGAGCGGGCGCCGGCGCGCCTTGCTCCCCTTCCGCCAGTCCCGCCCTGCGTGCCGGTCATCCGCGCCCTTTCGGCCGCCCGTGTTTCTTGTGTCCCGCGCCTATGCTACACGGGCGCCTCTCGCGCGCCATGTGGCGGTGCCGACGGTGCCGCCGGACGCCGCTGCCCGCCCGCCCGTCCGCTGCCTGCGGATCGAGCCTCGCCGAGTCCCGCAAGTCCGAGTTCGCCCCATGTCCGAGTTGCCGATGTCGCAGATCGTCACCCGCTTCGCCCCGTCCCCCACCGGCTTCCTGCACATCGGCGGGGCGCGGACGGCCTTGTTCAACTGGCTTTTTGCCCGGCACACGGGCGGAAAGATGCTGTTGCGCATCGAGGATACCGACCGCCAGCGCTCGACGAAGGAGGCCATCGCCGCCATCATCGACGGGCTCAGCTGGATGGGCATCACCTGGGACGGCGACCCGATCTACCAGTTCGCGCGGGCGGACCGGCACCGCGCCGCGGTGGAGGAGATGCTGGCGAAGGGCAACGCCTATCCCTGCTACGCGACCCCGCAGGAGCTGGAGGAGATGCGCGAGCTCGCCCGCAAGGAGGGGCGCCCGCCCCGCTACGACGGCCGCTGGCGCGACCGCGACCCCTCCGAGGCGCCGAAGGACCGCCTGCCCGCCATCCGCCTGAGGGCACCGCAGGCGGGCGAGACCGTCATCGAGGACATGGTGCAGGGCACCGTCACCTTCCCCAATAAGGATCTCGACGATCTGGTGCTGCTGCGCTCGGACGGCACGCCCACCTACATGCTCGCCGTGGTGGTGGATGATCATGACATGGGTGTCACCCATGTCATCCGCGGCGACGATCACCTCACCAACGCCGCCCGGCAGACCCAGATCTACCGTGCCCTGGGCTGGGAGGTGCCGCACATGGCCCACATCCCCCTCATCCACGGGCCGGACGGCGCCAAGCTGTCCAAGCGGCACGGTGCGCTCGGCGTGGATGCCTATCGCGACATGGGCTACCTGCCGGCGGCGCTGCGCAATTACCTCGTCCGCCTCGGCTGGAGCCACGGCGATCAGGAACTCTTCTCCACCGAGGAGATGGTCCGCTATTTCGACCTCGACCGGGTCGGCCGCTCGGCCGCGCGCTTCGATTTTCAGAAGCTCGAGAATCTCAACGGCCAGTACATGCGCGCCGCGGGCGATGCGGAGCTGCTCGACGCCGTGGACGCCCTCGTGCCGCACCTGCCGGATGCCGCGCACCGGCTCGCCCGCATGACGCCCACGCACCGGGCCCAGCTCGCCGCGGCCATGCCGGGGCTGAAGGAGCGGGCCAAGACGGTGGTGGAACTGCTCGACAACGCGGAGTTCATCTTCGTCGAGCGCCCGATCCCCCTCGACGAGAAGGCGGCCACCCTCCTCACCGCCGAGGGGCGCGCCCATCTCGGGCGCCTCGTGCCGCTGCTGGAGGCTGCGGACTGGACGGCGCAGGCCACGGAGTCCGTGGTGCGCGGCTATGCCGAGACGCAGGGCGTGAAGCTCGGCGCGGTGGCGCAGCCCTTGCGTGCCGCCCTCACCGGCAAGGCCACCTCCCCGCCCATCTTCGACGTGCTGACGGTGCTGGGCCGCGAGGAGAGCCTCGGCCGCCTGAAGGACCAGGCAAAAAGGGAACTGGCAGAGTGAAGGCGGCCGCACCGGCCACCGTGGAGCTGGACCTGCGGGGGCTCAAGTGCCCCCTCCCCGCTTTGCGCACCCGAAAGGCGCTGGCCACCGTCGCGACCGGCACCCGGCTCATCGTCACCTGCACCGATCCTATGGCGGCGATCGACATTCCCCACGTGGCGCAGGAGACGGGAGCCGCCCTGGAAGAGCGCACAGTCGAGCAGGGCCGCCTCACCTTCGTGCTGCGCAAGGGCAAGTGACGCTCGACTGACAGCTCGACGGGGGAGGCGCCTCAGAGAGTCAGCGGCAGCGCCCGCTCCACGAGGCGCACCCAATAGGATGTGCCGTAGGGAATGGCGGTGTCGGCAAAGTCGTACTGCGGATGATGCAGCCCGGCCGAGGGACCGTTGCCCACGAAGATGTACGCGCCCGGCTTCTGCTCCAGCATGTAGGCGAAGTCCTCGGCGGCCATGAGCGGGGGGGCGGCGGCGTCCACGTCCGCGGCCCCTGCCACCTCGGCCGCCACCTCGGCGGCGAAGGCGGTCTGCGCCGCATGGTTGCGGGTGACGGGATAGCCTTCCTCGAACGTGACCTTCGCCGTCGCGCCATAGGCGGTGGCCACGCCTTCCGCCACCGCCGTAATGCGCTGGCGCAGCTGCAGGCGAACATTCTGGTCGAGCGTGCGCGCCGTGCCGGCCAGCTTGGCGGTGGGCGGCAGCACGTTGTCCGCCTCGCCCGCGTGGAACATGCAGATGGAGATGACAGCCGCCTCCAGCGGATCCACGTTGCGAGCCACCACCTGCTGAAGTGCGGTGACGATGGCGGAGCCCACCAGCACCACGTCCACCCCCTGATTGGGACGCGCCGCATGAGCGCCCCGTCCCTCGATCTCGATCTCGATATGGTCGGCCGAGGCCATGATGCCGCCGACGCGCATGGCGAAGCGGCCCACGTCCAGCCCCGGCAGGTTGTGCATCCCGTAGACCTCGTCCACCGGGAAGCGGGCAAAGAGCCCCTCGTCGATCATGGCGCGCGCGCCTGCCCCACCCTCCTCCGCCGGCTGGAAGATGAGCACGGCGGTGCCCGAGAAGGCGCGGGTTTCCGCCAGGTGCTGGGCGGCGCCGAGCAGCATCGCCGTGTGTCCGTCATGACCGCAGGCGTGCATCTTGCCGGGAGTTTCGGAAGCGTAAGGCGCGCCGCTGCGCTCCAGGATGGGCAGCGCATCCATGTCGGCCCGCAGGCCGATCATCCGTCCTGCGCCGCGCCCGTGCACGATGCCCACCACGCCGGTGCCGCCGAGACCCGTCACCACCTCGTCGCAGCCGAAGGCCCGCAGCTTCTCCGCGACCACGTGGCTGGTGCGCGGCAGATCGTACATGAGCTCGGGGTGGCGATGGAGATCCTGCCGCCAGGCCGCGATCTGTTCGGCGCGGGCGGCGATGTGGTTGTTGACGGGCATGGCAATTCCGAAAGCTTGCAAAGACCCATGGTGCGGAACGCGGGCGAGCGGGTCAATGGCTCTTCGCGGTGCACCACGCAGGCGAAGTGGCCCCGCCCTGCCCCGCCGGCCTTGACCCTGCCGCCTTGACCGCCTAACCACTGCCCTGAGTGAGCCCGTAGCTCAGCCGGTAGAGCACGTGACTTTTAATCATGGGGTCTCGGGTTCGAATCCCGACGGGCTCACCAGAAAATCAAAAATTTGAATCGGATCGCGACGCCTCTGTGGCGTGCTCGATAGCCACGCTGGAACCGCTGCGGTGGCCTTGGGCCCCGATCGGCCCAGGGCGTCGCCGTCAAATGGCCGGTGTAATGCGCGAAATCGCGAATCGAATGGGTGTCGCCGCCGTGGCGCGCGTGAACCGGGTGCTCTCGCGCCTCACGGCCCTGATGCCCCCCGTCACCGGGGCGCCGATGCATCACCTGGCCGAGGCGCTCCCCGGTCCCAGCGCGTCGACCAGCGGCTGAAGGGCCGGGCCGTAGCGGCGCCAGCGCCCCACGGAGGTGGCATAGAGCGGCTCGCGCACCTGCGTGATGCTGGCGGTGCGGATCGGACGGTCGGTCTCGTGAAAACGCAGGCAGGCCGGGTCCCATTCCTCGCCGCATCGCTGGATGAGGCGCCGCGCCGCGCTCTCGATGTCGCGGACCACCTCCTCGTACTGCACGTCGAGGATCGCGCCGGCAGGGAGCACGTGCTGCCAGTGCTCCATCAGCTGCGCATATTTCCCGTAGTAGCGCGCCAGCTCGCCGAAGTCGTAGCTGTAGTGGATGTCGTCCCGGAACAGCTTGGAGAAGCAGGAGATGCAGGTGTCCACCGGATCCCGTCGGCAATGGATGATGGTGGCATGCGGAAACAGGATGTGGATCAGGCCCACATAGAAGAAATTGTTGAGCATCTTGTCGATCACCACGCGCCTTCCCGGCGCGAGGCGCGGCATTGAGGCGCCGTAGGTGGCGATGATGTCGCGCATCTGATCCGGCTCCATCAGATGCATGAGCTCGGGGTAATGAACCATGCCGCCGAAGTCCTGGTCGATCCTGCCGACCGCACGGTGCAAATGGTCCATCTCGCCCCCGCCCTGGATCCGGGCGTGGCTGGCGAGGATCTGCTCCACCAGCGTGCTGCCCGAGCGCGGCATGCCGACGATGAAGATGGGCCGGGCCTGCGGGTCGCCGCGCCCGGATCGTTCCGCGAGAAAGGCACGGGTGAAGATGGTGCGCACGCGGTCGAAGATCGCGTGCGTGGCGGCCTCGTCATAGGTCAGGAGCGCCCGCTTGAGGCGGGCGCCGCTCATGAACTGGGCCAGCGCGTCCGCGTGCCGCCCGGCATCGTCATAGGCCTTGCCGAGGGCGAAGTGCAGGGGAATGCGCGCTTCCTCCCCAGCCTCCCCGGCGACGGCATCCTCGAGCGCGCCGATGCAGGGGTCGTCCCGCGTCACCTTCCGCGCCGAGACAAGGTTGATGAGGCTGTTCAGCGAGCCGGGATCGAGCCGCAGGGCCTGCTCGAACTGCGCCCTTGCCCCGCGCAGGTCGCCGCTCTCCATCAGCAGCAGTCCGAGGATGTTGAGGGCATCAAGATGGTCGGGGTCGATGTCGAGCGCACGCCGGGCGATGGCGATGGCGTCTTCGACGCGCTCCAGCTCGCGCAGGATCCGGGCGAGGATGGTCAGTGTCGGCACATGGTCCGGATTGGCGCGCAGCGCCCGCTGGCAGGCGGAGCGCGCGCCCTCCGCCTTACGCTCCTGCAGGAGGCCCTGCGCCAGGTAGAAGGCCGGCTCGGGGCGATCGGGCGCGGCGGAGATGGCGAGCGCGAGGACCGCGAACGCCTCCTCGCTGCGCTGCTGGTCGAACAGGGACAAGGCGAGGGACGTGTAGGGCTCCACATAATCCCGCTTGAGCGCGATCGCCTGCTGGAAGGCGAGGTCCGCCTCCCGGAAGTTCTGCTGCTCCCGCAGCATGTTGCCGAGGTTGTTGTGGGCCTCGGCATAATGGGGCCGGCATGCGATCGCCGTCTTGAAGGCGGCGATGGCCTCGCCCGGCTGCTTGCCTGCCCTCAGCGCATTGCCAAGGTTGTTGTGGGCTTCGGCGAAGGCGGGCTTGAGCGCGATGGCCTTGCGGTAGAGGGCGATGGCCTCGTCCAGGTCGCCGCTTTCGAACAAGGCGATGCCGAGATTGTTGGCGCCCGGCGCGTAGGCCGGATCGCACGCCACCGCCGCCCGTCCGGCGGAGATGGCGCCGGCGAGATCGCCGAGCTGCCGGCGCATCTCGCACAGGTTGCTGTGATAGGAGCTGCGGCCGGGGTCGAGGGCGACCGCCTGCTCCATGAAGGCCGCAGCCTCCGCCAGCCGCGCGGACTGGGCAAGGATCACGCTGACGAGATGCGCCGCCTCGGCCGACGCGCCTGTCTTCTCCAGCACCGCGCGGGCCAGCGCCTCCGCCGCCGGCCATTGCCCGGCGCGATAGAGGTCCCACGCCTGCACTAGGGCCTGGGCCGAGCCGAGCACGGGCCCCGGCCGCGCCGGACTCATTCCGCCTTCCTCCCCATGGACCATCCCCTCAGAAGCGCAGCCTCAGCTGGGCGGAGGCGGTGCTGTTCGAATAGCCGTCGCCCCAGCTTCCCCGATATTCGAAGTAGCCGTCCAGATTGCGGCTGAAGGCGAAGGACAGGCCGGCGGCGGCGAGCGCCTGGTCGCGCGGGCCGTTGCTGAGGATATCGAACGAAATGGTGCTGTCGGCGAGGAAGGCGGCGCCGAGGCTCGCGTCGGCGTCGAGATACTCATGCTGCCAGCCCGCCTCCAGCCGGGCGGTCAGGGGCACGCCGCCGGGCAGGCCGAGGGGCTGGACGAGCCGGAACCCGAGCGTCGACTGCAGGGAGTTGGTGGTGTCCGCCGTCGCGGCGAGATTGAAGACGCCCGCGCCGCGCTCGACGAAGGCGTCGGTGGCCAGCGCCGCATAGGCGAGCCGCGCATAGGGCTCGAACCGGCTCGATGCGGCGAAGGCATAATCGTAGCCCACCTCCCCACCACCGCGCCGGCATTGCCGGCATAGGCGGAGCGGGCCGTGCGCACGGAACCGGCATAGGCGATGCTGCGGTTCAGGTCATAGGCTTGGTGACCATAGGTGCCGAACAGGTTGGCATAGAGCGGGCCCCATTGCCGCTCCACATAGAGCGAGCCGGTCCACTGGTCGATGGAGCCCGCGGCCGGCATGGTGAATGACAGGTCGGCGGTCTGGTAGCTGAACACGGCGCCGCCGCGCGCGTCGTCGCCAAAGGCGCGCTCCACGCCGCCGAGGACACCACCGCCGGAGCTGGACACCGTGCCGTCGCCGGTGGAAAGGCTACCCCAGCTGCCGAACGGCCGCAGCCAGACCCCGGATGTGGGCGCTGCGCCCCCGCCGTCGCCAGGTGCGCCGGCCAGCCCGGCCCATGGGCTCGGGGCTTCGAGGCTCACCTGCCCCCCGGCATAGGAGAGCAGGGCGCTGCCGCCGCCGGGCGCGAGGGGCAGGTCGCGGGTGGCGGCGAGCTGCTGGCTGATCTGCCCGTTCAGCGTGCCGAACATGGCGCCGCCGGCGGATTTCGCCTGAGCCAGCGGCGCGCCCGACATCTGGTTGATGAGCGTCGCGACCTGGGCGTCGGTGCCGGAATAGAAGCTATCGATCACCGGGCTCAGCGGCGATGCGAGGGACAGGCGCGCATAGTTCAGGTCGATGCCGGCGGCAAGCGACCGGCCGCTGGCGTTCAACCCCGCCAGGGAGGTGGTGGCGTTGCGCGTCAGGACCAGGCTCGCGCCGTCCGCGTCATAGATGACGCCGGCGGAAAGCAGGCGGTTGGGCGTCGTCACGTCGGTGAAGGCGCCGTCGATATCGGTCGAGCTCACGAGATCGTAGGTGGTGGTCCTCGATCTGAGGCCCGAGGCGCCCTGCACCGCGAGGGTGCCCGAAAGGCTCGCGCTGGTGGCGGAGATGGGCGCGGCGGTCCATTCGGGGGAGAGGTAGACACCAAGGGTGCCGCCGGGGGCCTGCATGTAGGAGGAGGCGGAGATGGCGCTGTCGGCGGCGAGGAGCAAACTGCCGCCATTTGCCACGGTGAAGGTGCCGATGGCGACCGCCGAGCCGGTGAATGCCAGCGCCACCGGCGCCCCTCCCCGCCCACGGTCACCGAGGCGAGGCTTTCGAGCGTGCCGGAATAGGCGAAGCTGCTGGCGGTGCCGGCCAGGACGGCGAGGCTGCCGAGGCCGCCGCCGAAGACGTCACCGGCGAAGGTGCCGCCGCTCCAGACGATGGTGTCGACATGGTGGGACGACAGGACGATGTCGCCGATGACGCCGCCATCCTGGAGGAAGACGCGTGTCGCCCCGCCCTCGCCGGCGAGGTCGATGGCCGTGGCGGAGCCCCCCGATGCGGTGGCCTTGATGGTGCCCGTATTGGTGAGCGTGCCGATGACGCTGCCTCCGGCCACGCGGATGGCGGTTGCGCTCGCCGACTGCGTTCCGATGGCATTGGCGCTGATGAGGCCGCTGTTGACGATGCCGGATGCCACCGTCACCGGTCCATCGCCTGCGAGGGTGGCCGGCGCTCCGAGCGTGGCGAGAAGCGTGCTTTCGGCGGGGCTGAGCGTGCCGCCGGCGAGGCTCGTGCCGAGCGCCAGCGCCACCACGGTGACGTCGGTGCCGGAGGCGACGGCCGCCAGCGTGCCGCTATTGCTGATGGAGCCCCCCACGCTGCCCTGCGCGATCTGCAGACCCGTGGCGACGGCGCGGGCGTCGGTGCTGCTCCCGGTCGCCGTGGCCTCGGCCGCCGCGCCGATGAAACCGGAATTCGAGATGCTGCCGCCGATGCCGCCCGTGGCGTCGATGGCGATGCCGTAGGCATAGGCCGATGCCTCGGCGGTGCCGGTGCCGCCGGCCCTCGCCGCAGCATTGGCCAAAGAGAGAATTCGCGCGCTGTTGGAGAAATCGCCGCCGATCCCGGCGCCACCCGCCGTCAGAAGTCCGATGGACGACGCGTTCGCGATCGCCGTCGTCGCCAGGGGCCCCGCCGCTCCGTCCGCGGTGACACGCGCCGTCGTCCCGACGCTGATGTCGCCGGAATTGGCGAGGGAACCGGAAATCCCCGCCGAGCCGGTGACCATGAGGCCGAGGCCCAGTGCGCTGCCGTTGCCGGCGGCGGTGGCCTCAGTGCTCCCGGCCCCCCCGGCGGAGGCCGTGACCGTGGTGGTGTTTTGTGCCGTCACCCGCACGGTGCCGCTATTGTCGAACCCGGACAGCCCGGCGGTGGCAAGAAGGACGCCGCCGCCGAAGACGATCCCGGTCGCGCCGGCATCCGCGCTCGCCTGTCCGGTCCCCCCGTGGCGGTGGCGGAGGCCGTGAAGTTTCCGAGGGCCGCCGCGGAGATGGCGCCGGTGTTGAGGAAGGAGCCGGTGACGGCGCCGGGCGCGGCGAGGACGCCGAGCGCCAGCGACAGGCCGTCCGACACGGCCATCGCCTCCGCCTTGTCGGCGGTCGCCGTCGCGCGATCGGTGATCGACAGCGCCTGGCTGACGGAAATGACGCCGGAATTGGAGAGGCTGCCCGCGAGTCCGTCGAGCGACAGGTAGATGCCGTAGCTTGCCGCCACGGCCCCATCCAGGCCCGGCGTGGTGCTCACCGTGGTCGACTGGCTCGCGGCGCTCGCGCTTGCCGTGCCGCCGGCGAGGTTCGCCGCTGCGCTCGCCACGTTGGCGATGGTGACAGTCGCGCTCAGGCCGATGGTGCCGGAATTGGCGATCCGCGTGGTCGGCACCGTCCCGGCCGAAGGGCCGCCCGCGACTTCCTGGATGTTCAGGCCGAAGCTGGTGAGGGAGGGGGCGGCCGAATTGGCGGAGGCGGTCGCCTTGGTGCCGCCCGTCGCCGTCGCCACGAGGCCGGAGGAGAAAGCCGAGGAGAGGTCGATGATGCCCGAGTTCGTGACCTCGGCCACGTTCGGCGCGTCGACGAGGATGCCGCTCGCCGTGTTGGTAGCGAACAGCAGGGCGCCCACGAGGAAGGACGAGCCGGAGCTGAAGCTCACATCGGCAACCGCCTCGCCCTGCGACTGGGCGGTGCCCCCCTGGCTTCCGGTGGCGGTCGCGGAGAGGGTGATCTGGGCGGAATTGCCCACCGTGGCGTTGTAGTTCGCCGCCTCGAAGCCGGACGAGGCCACGCTGATGCCGGCGAGCCGGGTCTGCACGAAGCCGGAACTTTCCACCTTCGCGTCATGGCTGGTGGCCCCGCCCGATCCGGTCGCCGTCTGCTGGCTGGTGAAAGCGGCGGTGGCATCCAGCGTCACCTGTCCGCTGTTCAGCACGGGCCCGGTGAGGGTCTGGGTGGCGACGTCGATGCCTGTGAGCTGGACCGCCGCGAAGGCCTGCAGCCCCACCTCGGCGGCGGTCGTTCCGGTGGCGGTCCCGGTGAGGGTCGTGGTCGCCTGCCCGCTGACGTCGATGACGCCGGTGTTGCTCAGGCCGCCCAGGCTGCCATTGGCGATGGAGACACCGTAGGCGGTCACGGAACCGCCCACGGAGCCGGATTCGAAGCTCGTCTCGGGACTGGTGGGCGAATTGTGGTTGATGAGCGAGGCCTTGCCGGGGCCGATCACGCTGCCCACGGCAACGACGCTCGCCGTGCCGGACACGGAGAGGGTGCCCGTATTCTCGAACCTCGTGACCTGTGCCTCGTTGGCCAGGACGCCGGCCGCGAAGACAACCGCGCTCGATTCGATCAGCCGGCCGAGGCCGGCATTGGCGGAGGTTGCGACCACGGAAAAATTGGTGGCCTGCGTCATGGCGCCGACGACGTCGATGATGCCGGAATTGGTCATCGAGGTTCCGGTCACCCCGGACGGCATGGCCGCGCCGCTCTGCGACATCACCACCCCCACCGCCCGCGCCGTGGAGGCAGCCAGCAAGGTCGCGCTCGAAGAGCGGGCGAGGTTATGGGTGATCGTGCCCCTGGCGCTCGCGGAGATGGAGCCGGCATTGTCGAACCCGCTCGCGGCGGCGGTGTCGTACGCGATCACGCCGTAGGCGTAGACCGTCGTCACCGGATTGAGCTGCGAGTAGTGGTCGGAGGGGGTGAGGGCGGCGGTGATGTCGTTGGAGACGTCGATGACGCCGGTGTTGGTGTTCACGATGCCGCCGGCCATGTAGCTGTCCAGCTGCACGCCGTAGGCATATTCGGAGAGCGCCACGGTGCCGCTGGTCTTGACGACGACGTCGGCGACGGCGTTCCGGCTCACCGTGACCGACCCGCTGTTCTGGAAGCCTCCATTCAGCGGCGCGCTGTTGTAGAGCACGATGCCCTTGGTTTCCCCCGACGCGGAGACGGAGGTGCCGCCGCCGTGGATGTCCAGCTTCGACAGGGTCTGCGCGATGTTGACCGTGCCGGAATTGACGATGCTTCCGGAAATCGCCGTGCGGTAGATGGTCAGCGCCTCCGCGCTGTTCCTGGTGTTCTCGGTGATGACGATGCCGCCGAGGTTCAGAACGCTCCCGAAGGGCGCGCCGGCGGTGTTCATGTCCACCACCACGGGGGTCGTGAAGACCGTGCCGGAGGGGATGATGAAATCTTCAGCCCGGGCGCCGGAAGCCGCCAGGGCGATGGCGATGACGGAGGTGGAAGCGAGCAGACGCGATGAGATGAGGCGGGTCATGCGCAACTCGGATTTTTTGGCGTTGAACCAGGTTTGTCGCCGCGGCACGCAGGGGCAGGACGTGCTATTTTACCGAATGTATCGGCCGGTCTGGCTCCCGCGCAATGGTCAAGTTCCCGCTCCGGTCTGAGGCGGATTGCCGTGAAGGCGATCCACCACGCCGATATGGTCGGGGTTCCGGGCAAGCCGCCCCTGCCCCTGCCCCGGGGCGGGCCTCAGGCGATCTCCACCACCTCCACCTCGCGACCGGCCACCAGAGCCACGTCGCCGACCGTCTTGCCCATCACGGCGCTGGCCAGCGGCGAGACGTAGGACACCGAGCCCCTCGCCGGGTCCGCCTCGTCCTCGCCGACGATGCGGAACGTCTGCCGGCGGCCATCCTCGCGGTCGAGGGTGACGGTGGTGCCGAACTGCACCGTCCGGGGGTCGGGATGACTCTCGATCAGCTGCGCATTGGCCCGGCGGGCGCTGTAATAGCGCAGGTCCCGGGTGGCCCGTGCCATGGCGGTGCGGTCGGCCTGCACGTCGCCGGTCTGCGCCGCCCCATAGGCCGCCCGCGCCTCGGCCAAGGCCGCATCCAGCGCCGCCAGCCCGGCCGCCGTCACCAGATTGGGATGCGGCGAGATCGGCCGGTCCGGCAGGTCGGCGGCGGTGGCTTCGAGGTCATTCTCGCGCGTGAAGGCGACGGACATGTCTTGCGGGTTCCAGGTGGCGGCGGGCCTCTTGTCCGGTCGGCCACGGCGACCACCGGCCCGCGCCGCTGCATGCTTTGTCGTTCGGCACGGGGGCGGGATAGTCGCGCGCCGCCGTCCGGCCGGCAAGGGCCGCCTCGAGCCGGGCACCAAGCGGACCCGCGCCTCAAATGGTTGCGTCGAAGAGGCAGATCACCGTCAGCCCCGCGATAGGAGAGCGACACGGTGCTTGAGGTCGGGCCCGGGCGCGGTTATCGCGCGTGCCGTCATGGCGCGTGCGGTCATGGCGTCGGCCGTTGCGGGCGGCGGCGCCTGCCGATCGGGAACTCCCACCTTTTCTGGGCGGAGGAACGCTTCGGCAGGATTTGCTCGAACTTTGGCCTGGATCAGGGTACGCGCGGCCGGAAGCCGATTATCTTTACGGCATGCCGATTGCCCCAGCCGTTATCCCACCTGACGACTCCTACCGGAATACCCCGAGGCGGTTCTCGCCGCGCTCGGTGCCGATCCCCGCTCCGGCCTCAGCCGGGCCGAGGCCGGGCAACGCCTGAAGGCCCACGGGCGGAATGTGCTCGACGCGGTGCCGCCGCGCCCGGAATGGCGAAAGTTCCTCGCCCAGTTCGCCGACGTGCTGGTGCTGCTTCTGCTCGTCGCGGGGCTGATCTCGGCCGCGGTGTGGCTGCATGAGCGCGATGCGCCCCTGCCCTACGAAGCCCTGGCGATTCTGGCGATCGTGCTCCTCAACGCCCTCATGGGCTACATCCAGGAAGCGCGGGCGGAACAGGCGGCGGCGGCCCTGCAGCAGATGTCCGCCACGCGATCGAACGTCATCCGCGATGGCGCGCAGACCAGCCTCGACGCTGCCGAGCTGGTGCCCGGCGACATCATACGGGTCGCCGAGGGGGATACGATCCCGGCCGACGCGCGGCTCATCCAGTCCGCCGCCCTGCAGACGGTGGAGGCGGCGCTTACCGGTGAGAGCATTCCGACCTCGAAGGATGTCGCCGTGATCCCGGGGGAGGCCGAGCTCGGCGACCGCCGCAACATGCTCTTCAGCGGCACCACCGCGGTCTACGGCCATGGGCTGGCGGTGGTCACGGCCACCGGCATGCGGACCATGATGGGGCGCATCGCCGGCATGCTGGAGAAGGCGCCGGACGAGGTGACGCCGCTTCAGCGGGAACTGGCGCGCGTCGGCCGGTCGCTGGCGATCGTCGTGGTCGCGATCGCCGTCACCATGATCGGCACCATCTTCCTCATGGGCGGCGTGCATGGGTTCGCCCAAGCGTTCGACGTGCTCATTCTCGGCGTCGCCCTCGCCGTCGCCGCGGTGCCCGAAGGCCTGCCGGCGGTGGTCACCGCGGTGCTGTCGCTGGGCATGCAGCGCATGGCGCGTAAAAAGGCCATCGTCCGCCGCCTCTCGGCGGTGGAGACGCTGGGCTCGGCCACCATCATCGCCTCCGACAAGACCGGCACGCTGACCAAGAACGAGATGACCGTGCGCCGGGTGGTCACGGCGAGCGGAAGCGCGACCCTCACGGGGACCGGCTATGCGCCGCACGGCGCGGTCGACCTGGTGGCGGCCGAAGGCTCCGGCGCGGCGCTGCAACTGGAATTGATCCGCGCCCTGACCGCCGTCGAGCGCGCCAACAACGCCCTTCTGAGCGAGGGCGATGCCGGCTGGGTCGTGCAGGGCGATCCGACGGAGGGGGCCCTGATCGTTGCCGCGCGCAAGGCCGGAGTGTCGGCCGAGATCCTCGATGCGCGCTTCCCGCGCATCGGAGAGGTGCCGTTCTCCTCCGAACGCAAGCTGATGAGCACGATCCACTCGGATGCCGAGCGCCCCGAGCGCCTCGTCATGGTGACCAAGGGCGCCCCCGACGTCCTGCTCGCGCGCTGCGCCCACGAACTGGTCGGGCATGAGGCCGTTCCGCTGGGCGCCGGGCGCCGGGCCGCCATCACGGCCAGCAATGACGGGCTGGCCGAGGAGGCGTTGCGCACCCTCGGCGTCGCGTTCCGCTCGCTTCCGATCGATCGCCCCGACGGCGCCACGTTCGACGAGGAGGACGAGCGCGACCTTGTCTTCATCGGTCTGATCGGGATGATCGACCCGCCGCGGCCGGAGGCGCGCGAGGCGGTGCTGCGGGCGCAGCGCGCGGGCATCCGCTCCATCATGATCACCGGCGACCACCCCAAGACCGCAGCCGTCATCGCCATCGAGCTGGGCATCTCGTCGGACGGCCTTGCCGTCACGGGCGCGCAGGTCGCGGCCATGACCGGGGAGGAACTCGACCGGACGGTGCGGCAGGCTTCGGTCTATGCGCGCGTCGATCCCGAGCACAAGCTCCGGATCGTGCAGGCGCTCCAGCGCACGGGAGAGACCGTTGCCATGACCGGCGACGGCGTCAACGACGCCCCGGCGCTGAAGACCGCCGATATCGGCATCGCCATGGGGGTCACCGGCACCGACGTGTCGAAGGAGGCGGCCGACATGGTGCTGGCGGACGACAATTTCGCCACCATCGTCGCCGCCGTCGCGGAGGGGCGCGCGATCTTCGCCAACATCCGCAAGTTCCTGCGCTACCTGCTCTCGTCGAACATCGGCGAGGTGATGACCATGTTCTTCGGCATCCTCTTCGCCGATGCCATCGGGCTTTCCGCCGCGGCTGCGGGCAGCATCGCGCTGCCGCTGCTGGCGACGCAGATCCTCTGGATCAACCTCATCACCGATGGGGCGCCGGCGCTCGCCATGGGGGTCGACCCGGCCGATGCGGACGTGATGCTCCGCCCACCCCGTTCGCCCGGCGAGGGCGTGATCACCGGACGCATGTGGCGCGGCATCTTCTTCGTCGGCACGGTCATGGCGGCCGGCACCCTGCTCGTGCTCGACGCTTCGCTGCCGGGTGGATGGATCGAGGGATCGGGCACGCTCGCCTACGGCCAGACCATGGCTTTCACCACGCTGGTGATGTTCCAGCTGTTCAACGTGTTCAACGCACGCTCGGACGAGCAGAGCGCGTTCCTCCGGCCCTTCGCCAACCGGTGGCTGCTCCTCGCCGTTGTCGCCTCGCTGATGATGCATGCCCTGGCGATCTACGTGCCCGTGCTGCAGCAGGCGTTCTCCACCGTCGGCCTCGGCGCCGGGGATTGGCTGCTGTGCGTGGCGGTCGCGAGCTCGGTGCTGTGGCTGCGCGAGCTGACCAAATTCGTGGCGCGCAGGATGGCGCCACGCTCACATCCCCGCGCCCCGCCTGATCGACCGAGATCGGCCGAACGCCACCCCCTTACCCGCCGGCCGACGACACCGCCGCGACGGCGGGCGGATGATGGGCGGGGCGTCCCGCTTGGTGCTAAGGTCCTGCCCAGGCGGGATCGGCAGGGGGAAATCCATGACATCGGCTCAAGCTGAACGACCTCCAAGCGGTCGCTTTCCTGCCGTCCAGGCGATGCTCGCGCTCTGGGCCCTCTCCGGGGTCGGTCTCGTGCTTGCCCAGGACCGCGTCCATGCGCAGGAGCGGACGGCGCCCGAACTCCGGGAGCCGGTGACGCTCGCCAGCAAGGACGGCGTGCTCGAAGTCACGCTCACGGCGCGCCAGGGGTCGGTCCGGCTCGACACGGCAAGCGCCCCGGTGGGGAACGCACTGGTCTTCGGCTACACCCTGATCCGCGGCACGGCGTCGAACGGCGCCGCATCCGCGACGGATAGCTACCCGGCCCCGACGCTGCAGGTCTCCCCCGGCGAGACCTTGGTCATCCATCTTGAGAACGGCCTCCAGGACCTGACGATCCGGGAGTTCTTCGATCCGAAATACACGCCGCTGGGCGGCACGGTCCCGACCTATCCCGAGCAGCTCACGCAATCGCCGCTCAACCTGCACACCCATGGCCTGCATGTGAGCCCGAAGGGCAATTCGGACAATGTGCTCCTGCACCTGCCGGCGGGCACATCGAACACTTACACCTACCGCATCCCCGCCGATCATCCGCAGGGGGCCTACTGGTACCACCCTCACCTCCACACGCTGACGACGACCCATGTCTATTTCGGTCTCGCCGGCCTGCTCAACATCGGGCGCACCGACGGCAACCTGCCGGTGGTGACGCAGAAGGCCATCTCGATCCGCAACATGGCGTTCCAGTACAATTTCGTGTTCGACCGCCAGGGCCCGAACCCGCAGTTCAACAACCCGTATTGGAGCCAGTTCGTCAGCACGCTGGAGCCGCCGGCCGGGGAGGCGCTGGCGAACGGCACCTATCGGCCGCTGCTCGCGCCGGTGAACTTCACGGCCTCCAGGCCCGGCACGCGCTTTGCCACCGTCTGGTATGCCGGCCCCCTGTCGATCAACAACATGCGCGGGCGCTTCCAGTTCATTCCCAACAACCTGCAAGCCTTCACCCCCCATGCCGGCACCGGAGAGCGGGTCCCGGCCAATCCGAGCCTCCCCGACCACCTGCGCGACATGCAGTTCACCGTGAACGGCCAGTTCCAGCCCACCCTCCGCAGCAAGCCGGGGCAGACGGAGATCTGGGTCCTCTCCAACATCAGCGACATCGGCTACATGAACCTCCGCCTCACCGAGACGGCGACCGGTCGCCACCCCCGGTTCGCGATCGTCGGGCAGGACGGCAATCCCAGCCCTGTCGTCCGCTATCCTGTGGGCGAAGGCGGCACCCGGCTGCTGATCCCGCCAGCGTCGCGCTTCGCCATCGCGGTGACCATGCCGGAGGAGGGCGACCTGGTCCTCGAAATGCCACCCCTGGGCGGCGGCGCGCGCACGGAAAACGCGCCGGGCATCCTCTACACCAGCAACGGCACCGCGAACCCGCCCGGCGTGCTGGGCACGCTGAGCGTCGCGCCGTCGGCGGTCAGCTATTTCGACGGCTTCTTCTTCTTTCCCACCCAGCGCCTGCTGCGGGCCGTGCCGGCCGGCGGCAAGGGCGAGACCACGGCGTTTGCGGACGGCCAGCCATTGGGCACCCCCAATGTCTTCGAGGATCTGTCGAAGCTCACGCCGGACCTGACGCGACACATCCTGATCAACGGCGGATTCCTCAACGATCTCGCCAGCAAGGCCGACCCCAAGACCTTCATCTACGCTTTCGACAGCGAAGCCTTCCCCAATGTCCCGCTGATCCAGCCGCGCCTCGGCTCGGTGGAGGAATGGGTGTTCCGGAACGAGAACAACGACGAGCACCCGATCCATGTGCACGTCAACGATTTCCAGGTCACCGCCGCGTCGGACCCGACGATCGACCTGAAGATCGGGCCGGAGATGCAGGCCGTCGACAACGCCAACGTGCCGGCGCCGAACCTCGGCCCCGGGGAATCGGTGATCCAGCCCGGCACGCTCGCCATGCGCACGCGGTTCCTGGACTATGCCGGGCTCTTCGTCATGCACTGCCATCGCCTCAATCACGAGGACAACGGCCTGATGGCGCTGGTCAACGTCATCCCGGCGGTCTCATCCTACGCGGTGTCCGTCCCCGGCGCGCCGGGGCGGCCGGCGACGGTCCGGGTGCTCGACGGCAACGGCGACCGGCTGATCGCCACGGTCACCCCGTTCGCCGGCTTCGAGGGAACCGCGAGCGTTGCCATGGGTGACGTGGACGGGGACGGTGTCTACGACCTCGTCGTCGGCGCCGGGCCGGGCCAGGCGCCCGAGGTCGTCGTCTATTCGGGAGCGGCCAGGAACGGCGCCCTCCCCTTCTCCCGGGAGCTGGCCCGCTTCACGGCCTTCGACCCGGCCGAGAAGGGCGGCGTCAGCGTCGCCGTCGCCCAGATCGATGGAACGAGCGCGGACAATGTCATCGTCGGCTCGGGGCCTGGGGCGCGCAGCCAGGTGAAGGTCTTCCGTTCTTCGCTGCTGCCCCTGGGCTGGGCGCTGGCCGAGTTCTCCTCGTTCAGCCCTTATGGCGACGATCGCTCGGGCGTCACCGTCAGCTCGGGCTTCGTGGACTTCTCGACAGGCCGCCAGAGCATCGTGACGGCGCCCGGCCCCGGCGCGCCGGGGCTGGTGAAGGTCTTCGTCTTCCCGCTCCTCGGGCCGCTCGGGGCCGGCTCCGGGCCGGGCGGCCTGCTCGCCCAGGCCTCCGGCACGGCGCTTTCCCCGTTCGACAACATCTGCCGCGCCAGCACCGACCAGGCCGAGCCGGTCACCACTGCCGAGTTTGCCCCCTTCGGCGACAGCTACCGGGGTGGGGTGACCCTCGCCACCGGCTGGCTCGCCGGGGTTCTCGGCGGCGCCCAGCGGATCGTGGCGGGGCAGCTCGACGGTGGGACGGTCAAGGTGTTCACCAGCGGCTCCGCGCTGGATGGCGGGCCTCCCATGTATTTCCACAGCGCGGCCGCGCATCCCCCGGTCGTCTTCAAGGAGATGATCACGTTCCAGCCGTTCGGCGCGGGACGGCGCGGGCTGAGCGTGGCCGCGACCAGCACCACCGAGGGGGCGGATCTCCTCGTCAGCGCCCCGCCCGACGGGAGTGATCCGGCAAGGGTCCTGCGCTTCCAGCTGTTCCGGCCGGATGCGTCGGCAAAATCGCTGAATGCCCGCCTGGTGGGAGAAACGAAGCTGGCCAGCCCCGGCCGCCTTGTGCTGGGCGGGGATTGAGGCCGCGCTCGGTTGGCGGCGTGCGAGGCCGGGGCCCGGCTCACCGCGCGACCTTCACGCTGCACGCTGCCTCGGACAGGCGAGCCCGCCACAAGGCGGCGCCCGCGGGGGTCGGATGCAGTCCGTCCCGCGTGATGACCTCCCTCGGCGCCGGCACGACGTGGGCGCCGGTTTCGGCGGCGATGTCTCGGATCACCGCATTGGCACGCTGGATGAAGTCCTGGTCCAGCTGGGTCACGAAGCTGGAAATGCGCGGATCCACGGGGTTGATCTCCACCAGCACGAGATCGCGTCCGGCGAACAGCGCGACGAGGGTGCGGTAGTCGTCCGCCCACTGGGCGATGTCCGGGTGGGGCGGAAGGGAATCGTTGATGCCGATGGCGATCACCACCCGTTCCGGCGCCAGCCGCACCGCGAAATCCGGGGCTTCGGCGAGGAGGTCGGAAAGCCGGTCGCCGGGCACGGCGGCGTTGAACACGCGGGCGCCGCACAGGTGCCCCGGGGCCGCCTCGTAGGTGATGCTGTCGCCGATGGCGAGCACCGGGGCGCGGGTGAAATTGGAGCGGATCGTCGCCTCGATCCGCACGCGATCGCGCATCGGCATGTGGCTCACGGCGGTCCCTGCCGCGAGGGCGGCCGCCGCCCCTGCGACCAGGCATCCGAGTGTGCGCCCCGACACGCGCCAGGATCTGCGTCGCCACAGCCGGCGTAAACGCGAAAGGCCCGGTCCGGACAGGGTGCTGCCGCGCAGGCGAAGCTCCGTCTGTCCTGCGGCACCCTCCGGGGGCCGTTCGGTGGATTGCATCATCGTGGTCACCTTGTCCTGGGAAGCTCGCCGGAGGGATGCGGCGCCGCTGAACCGTCAATCACGCGAAAGCGCCGCCACCGGGTCGAGGCGCGAGGCGTTGCGCGCCGGCAGATAGCCGAAGGCGACGCCGATCAGCGTCGAGCACAGCACCGCCGCGACGATGGACGCGGTGGAATAGACCAGCTGGAAGTTGGACCCGAGGAAGGAGAAGCCCACGCCGAAGGCGAGCGCCAGCAGGATGCCGGCGATCCCGCCCACGAGGCAGACCAGCACCGCCTCGATGAGGAACTGCCGCAGGATGTCCCCCTGCCGCGCCCCCACCGCCATGCGCACGCCGATCTCCCCGACCCGCTCGGAAACCGACACCAGCATGATGTTCATGACGCCGATGCCGCCCACCACCAGCGAGATGATCGCGATGGCGGCGATCAGCGCGGTCATGGTCTCGGTGGTGGCGGTGATGGTCTTGCGGATATCGTCGGTATTCAGGATGAAGAAATCCTTGGTGCCGTGGCGCTGCAGGAGGAAACGCGTCAGCTGCTGCTCGGCCAGCTCCACCGGCGTGTCGTCCGCCACCCGCACGGTGATGGAGCGCAGCGACCGGCTGCCCAGGTAGCGGGCCTGCACCGTCGTGTAGGGCAGGTAGATGGAGAGGTTCTGGCTGGAGCCGAAGCCACCCTGCTGCGGCGCCGCGATGCCGACCACCCGGCAGAACACGTCGCCCACGAGGATCACCTGCCCGAGCGGGCTGCCGGGGAAATCCCGGAACAGGGTCTTGCGCGTGTTCTCGTCGATCACCGCGTCCAGCGCCATGGTGCGCACGCTGTCGGCGTCGAACAGGCGGCCGGCGGCGAGCTTCGTGCCGCGGGCGGCGAAATAGCCCTCGCCCACGCCGTTCACCAGCGCATTGGCCTCGATGGCGCCGAAGCGCACCGTCTTCTGGGTGGAGACGGTGGGCGTCACCGCCGCCACGTAGCGCTGCTTGGCGAGCTCGGCGGCGTCGGAGACCACCAGCGTGGTGATCTTGCCGGAGCGCGTGTCGCCGAAATTGCGGCCGGCGAAGATCTCCAGCGTGTTGGTGCCGAGGTTCGAGATGTTGGCCAGCACCTGCCGGCGCGATGCCGATGATGATGCCGAGCATGGTGAGGAAGGTGCGCAGCCGGTGCGCCTCCATGGTCAGCAGGGCCATCATGAAGGCCTCGCGCAGGGACCCGGCCAGCGCCTGCAAGCGGGCGACGCGGGACAAGACGCCGGGCCGCCGGCCCTCCCCCGCCGCCCCGGCGGGGGGCATCGCGACCGCGGCAATGCCGCCGGTGCGCTCATGGCGGCGGTCGGCGACAATCTCGCCGTCGCGGATCTCGATGATCCGGTCCGCCCGCGCCGCGACCTTCATGTCGTGGGTGACGATGATGATGGTCCGCCCCTCGCCGTGGAGCTCGTCGAGGATGCGCAGCACCTCTTCGCCGCTGCGCGTGTCGAGGGCGCCGGTGGGCTCGTCGGCGAGGATGACCCGCGCGCCGTTCATCAGCGCGCGGGCGATGGAGACGCGCTGCTGCTGCCCGCCGGACAGCTGGCCCGGCCGGTGGCCCGTGCGGTCGGCCATGCCGAGCCGGGCGAGCAGCCCCTCGGCGCGGGCCTGGCGTTCGTCGGCGGCCTCGCCAGCATAGATGGCGGGGATCTCCACGTTTCCGAGCGCGGTCAGCTCGGAGAGCAGGTGATAGCGCTGGAAGATGAAGCCGAAATGTTCGCGGCGCAGCGCGGCGAGGGCATCCGGCTCCAGCGCCGCCGTCTCCTGCCCGCCGATGCTGTAGCTGCCGTGGGTGGGGCGATCAAGACAGCCGAGGATGTTCATGAGGGTGGACTTGCCGGAGCCGGAGGCGCCGACGATGGCCACCATCTCCCCCTCGTGGATGACGAGGTCGATGCTCTTCAGCACCGTGATGGTGCCGTCGCCGGAGGGAAACTCGCGGGTGAGGCCGTCCAGGACGATGAGTGGCTCGGCCATCGGCTAGAGCCCCATGGGCGGTGGGCCGGACCGGCGTGCCGGTGTGGCCGCGCCGGTGGTCATCTCGCCGGTCACGACGCGATCGCCTTCGTTCAGGCCCGAGCGGATCTCGGCGGTGACCTTGTCGTTGAGGCCGACGTCCACCCGGCGCCGCGCGAGGCTTCCGTCGGCACCGACGACGCGCACCGCATAGCCGTCACCGGCGCGCACCAGCGCCGTGGAGGGAACCGTGAGCACGCCTTTGGCCGCGCCCAGGACGATATGCACTTCGGCCGTCATGTAGGTGCGCAGGCGCCCCTCGGGGTTCGGCACGTCGAAGACGCCGATATAGTAGATGGCGGAGGAGGAGCTCGACGACGAGGAGCTGCTTGTCGAGGAGGACGACGAGGATGTGGTGAAGCTGCTGTCGGTCTTGATGGATTCCGGCGCCGGCTCGATGAAGTCCAGCCGCCCCTCGAAGCGCCGGTCCGGATCGCCGAGGATGGTGAACCACAGGGGCAGGCCGGGGCGCACCTTCACGATGTCCGCCTCGGAAATCTCCGCCCGCACCGTCATCACGTCCAATTGGCCGAGGACGACAATGGTGGGCGCGGACTGGCTGGCATTCACGGTCTGGCCCTGCTGGGCGACGATGGCCAGCACCGTGCCGTCGGTGGGCGCGGTGATGCGCGTGTAGCCGAGATTGGCCTTGGCCGTCTCCACCGCGATCTCGGCCTCCACGATCTGGGCGTCGAGGGCCTCGAGCTGCGCCCGCGTGGTTTTCACGTCCGCCTCGGCGGATTCGAAATCCGACTGGGAGACCGCCTTCTGGGCCACCATCGTCTTCTGCCGGGCGAAGGTCTGCTCGTTGCGCAGCAGCGTCGCCTCCTTCTCTGCCTTCTGGGCGCGGACGTTGGCGAGGGCGGCGCGGGCGGTGCGCAGGGCGTTCTCCTGGGTGACGGAATCGATCTCGGCGACCAGGTCGCCCGCTTTCACCCGCTGGCCCAGCACCACCCTCAGGCCGGTGATGCGGCCGGAGGCCTGCGAGCCCACCGCCACCAGCTTCACCGGCTTCAGCGTGCCGGAGGCGAGCACGGTCTCCTCCACGTCGCCGCGCACGACGGGGGCGATCGAGAGCCCGGCATTGGGATCCGGCGCGGTAGAGCGGACATAGGCATAGGCGCCGCCGGCGAGCACCAGCGCCATCACCACCCAGCGCCAGAGCCCGCGCCGGCGCTTTGCCGCGGGGCGGCGGCCGAGGCCGGCCGACACCTTGTCGTCGATGGGAGAAAGGGCGTTCATCGGGGCTCCCGGATCATTGCGTCGCCGCCGGCGCAGGTGCGGGGATGGTGAGGGGCGCGAGGCGTGGGCCGGTATTGCGGTCCACCACTTCCGGCGTCGAGGTGTCCACCACTCCGTCCCAGCCGCCGCCCAGGGCCTTGTTGAGGGCCACGTAGTATTTGGCGATGGCGACCCGGCTCTGGAGCAGGGAATCGTCCGCCGTATAGAGCGAGCGCTCGGCGACCAGCACGTCGAGGAAGCTCGACGAGCCGTTCTCATACAGCGTCCGGGACAGGCGGTTGGCCTCGCGATAGGCGGTGGCGGAGCTGGCGAGGCTTCTCGCCTTGAGCCGCTGCTGGGCGAGGGAGACGGAAGCGTTCTCCACGTCCTCCAGCGCGGTGAGCACCGCCGCCCGATAGGCGACGAACGACTGGTCGCGCTCCGCCTCCGCCAGTTCCTCGGCCGCCTTGAGCTGGCCGCCGGTGAAGATCGGCACGGTCAGCGTGGGGCCGAACGACCAGCTGATGGACGATCCCCTGGCGAGATCTCCCACCTGAGCGCCGGTGGTGTTCAACGTGCCGGTGAGGCTGACGGAGGGATAGCGGTTCGCCTCCGCCTGGGCCACAAGCGCGGTGGATTGGCCGAGCTGGCGCTCGGCGGAGCGCACGTCCGGCCGGTTCACCAGCACATTCGCCGGAATGCCCCTGGGCACCGGCAGGCGCGGCGCCGGGATGGGCCGGGAGCCAGACAGCCGCTCCGCGAGCGCCGACGGCGCGCGGCCCGTGAGCACGCCGAGCCGGTGCATGCTCTCGGCATAGGAGGCCCTGAGTTCGGGAATGGCGGCTTCGGTGCTCGCCGCCTGGCCGGTCGCGTTGGCCACGTCCACGGCGGAGGCGCCGCCTGCATCGAGCTTGCGCTGGGTGAGGGCAGCCGTCGCCCTTTGGGATGTGGCGGTGCGCTGCGCGAGCGCGATGCGCGCCTGATAGCCGCGCGCGTCGATATAATTGGAGGCGATGTCGCCCACGAGGGTGAGCAGCGCCGCGTCGAGGTCGTCATTGGCCGCATCGACCCCGTAGCGCGCCGCCTCCACGCCGCGCCGGTTGGCGCCGAACAAATCGAGTTCCCAGCTGGCATCGAAGCCGGCCTGGAATTCGGTGTAGGTGCTGGCCACGGTCACGTCGCCGCCGGTCGAGACGTTGCCGCCATTGTCGCCGCGCGTGGCCGAGGCATTCCCGGTGACCTCAGGGAACAAGGTGCCCACCGCCTGGCGATAGGAGGCGCGGGCGGCGCGCACCTTCGCCTTGGCCGTGGCCACATCGAGATTGCCGGCGACCGCCTCCTCCACGAGGGCATCAAGCAGGGGGTCGCCGAGGCGGTGCCACCAGCGGGCGAGGTGCGGCTGCGCCTCGGCGCGTGGGCTGCGTCCGCTTCCCCAGTGTGAGGGCACGATCAGCTCGGGCGTCTCGTAGTCGGGGCCGACGGCGCATCCTCCAAGGCCGAGAAGGAGAACCAGCGCAAGCGCCGGCCCTGCAGGCCGGCGGCCGGCTTCAGGCTGCCTCATGCCCGGCCCCCGCCGCCCGATGGGCAGCGGTCTCTGATGGGGCGAGCTTGCGTCGGTGGAATCATGACTATCCGCTTGCGATCCGGGTCCCGCCGCGGCGCCCGGTGGAGGCCGTACGAGGCGGGAGCAGTGCGGCAGCATTCTGTCCACGTCGGTGTCCGCAATGGGCCACCGGCGAGTCTTTTATTTTCCGCAATGTATCGCAACGTTTCCGGCAACGCTCCGGTCGTGCCCCCGCGGCCTGTTTGATGGGCCGCGCCGTTGCCCGGCAAGGAATGCCGCACCGATTGCGCCGCGTTGACTTCGCTGCGGCGGCCTGGAGCCGGGCAAGCGCGCGGATTTCGTCATCCTCGACCGCGACCCGCCGGACGCCGCGCCGGAGGAGACATCGCAGTCGCGGGTGCGCGCCACGTATGTCGATGGCGTCCCCATCTACCAGAAGTGACCGCGACCCGCCGGTGCCTTCCCGTCCTCAGGCCACGGTCAGCCTGGCGGTGGTCTTCCGCTCGGCTCCCTGGTCGTCCTTCCACACGAAGGTGAATTCCCCGCTCTCCTTCACTTTGAAGAAGAAGGACTGGAAGGGATTGGCCGAGACGGACGGGAACCACTCCGCACTAAAGAAAGGCCTGCCGTTGAAGGAGGCCTCGAAGGAATTCACGATGTCGCTCGGCATGCCTTCGCCGGCGGCCTCCCCGCCCTGGCCGTTGTCCATCTCGTGGGAAATCAGGGTCTTGATCTCGATGACCTCGCCCATTTTCGCCCGCGTTGGCACGCGCACGCGGGGCGTGGACCTGATGGTCATGGCTTCCTCCGCTTCTTGCTGCGATGCGGTATCCGCTCGCGCTTATTATTCCAGCGTTGGAATTTTACTTGAAAATGTCAGCTTCCGCAGCCGCCGATATTGACCGTCACCTGCCCATGGGCCTGCTCCCGCGCTTCAGGAACGAGGCACCCTTCCCGCTCTGCCTCGGTGCCTGTCCCTCCCCATGGCCACGCGCTTCAGCGCCTCGGCAGCGGCAAGGTAAACGAGGGTGAGCGCGGCGATGGCGGCCAGCATCGCCGGTGGCACGGGGGCGAAGCCGACGACGTGGCCGAGCGGCGTCAGCGCCAGCAGCAACGCCACCGCCAGCGCGCCCAGGGAGGTGGCGGCGAGGATGGGGTGGGGCCGGCTGCGCCAGAACGGCCGGGCGGTGCGGATGATGAAGATCACCAGGATCTGGGTGGCGATGGATTCCACGAACCACGCGGTGCGGAACTCGTCGACGCCCGCGCCGAAGCCCCACATCAGCAGGCCGAAGGTGGCCATGTCGAACACCGAGGAGAGCGGGCCCATCACCAGGGTGAAGCGCAGCACGGCGTGCATGTCCCACACCTGCGGCGTGGCGAGGGTGTCGGCATCGGCGGTGTCGAAGGGGATGCCGATCTCGGACAGGTCGTAGATGAGGTTGTTGAGCAGGATCTGCAGCGGCGCCAGCGGCAGGAACGGCAGCATCAGCGAGGCGAACGCCATGGACAGCATGTTGCCGAAATTGGAGCTGGTGCCCATGCGCACGTATTTCATGATGTTGGCATAGGTGCGCCGGCCTTCCGCCACCCCGTCGGCGAGCACCCCGAGGTCGGGGGTGAGCAGGATGATCTGCGCCGCCTCCCGCGCCACATCCGTGCCGCCCTCCACGGAGAGGCCCACGTCGGCGGCATGGATGGCAGGGGCGTCGTTGATGCCGTCGCCCATGAAGCCCACCGTGTGCCCGCGCCGGCGCAAGGCGCGCACGATGCGGCTCTTCTGGTCGGGATCCACGCGGACGAACAGGTCCGTGTGCTCGACCCGCGCGGCCAGCGCCGTATCGCCGAGGCCGGAAATCTCCTCGCCGGTCATCATCCCCCGGGTCGGCAGGTGCAGCGTCTCCACCAGATGCCGGACCACGGCGCCGCCGTCCCCGGAAATGATCTTCACCCGCACCCCGGCCCGCATCAGTCGCGCTACGGCGTCGGTGGCGGAGGCCTTGGGCGGGTCCAGGAAGGCGGCGCAGCCGACGAAGACGAGGTCGGCCTCGTCCTGCGGCCCGATGCTGGTGACGCTTGCCGCCATGGGGCGGTGGGCGATGCCGAGAAGGCGCAGGCCGCAGCTCCCCTTCTCCTCGATGAGCGCGGTGATGCGCGCGCGCAGGGCATCGTCCAGCGGCACGCTGGTGCCGTCCGGCTGCTCCGCGTGGGTGGAGAGGGCGAGCACCGCCTCCGGCGCGCCCTTGACCACAAGATCGTGCGTCCCCTCCCCGCCGCGCGACAGGAGCACGGCCGCCCGGCGGCGCTCGAAATCGAACGGCTGGTCGCCCACCAGCGTCCAGCCGGCTTCGGCGGCGGGCGGCGCGGCGGCGAGGATGGCGTCGTCGAGCGCGCTGCGCATGCCGCCGCAGAACCGGCTGTTGAGCACGGCCAGCGCCCCGACGCGCTGGCTTTCGCTGCCGTCCACCGCAAAGCTGCCCACATGGGCGATGCGCGCCTCCGTCAGGGTTCCCGTCTTGTCGGTGCAGAGCACATCCATGGCGCCGAGGTCGTGGATGGCGGACAGGCGCTTCACCACCACCTTGCGCTGCGCCATGCGCACGGCTCCGCGCGCCAGCGTGACCGTCATGACCATGGGCAGGAGTTCCGGGGTGAGCCCCACGGCGAGCGCCACGGCGAACAGGAAGCTCTCCAGCGACAGGCCCTGGCGCAGCATCTGCGTCAGCAGCACGAACAGCACCAGAAAGGCTGTAAGGCGCAGGATCAGCATGCCGAGCGCGTGCACGCCGCGCTCGAACGAGGTCGGCGGCTCGCGCGCCTGGAGCGACGCCGAAATGGCGCCGAACCGGGTGCTCCGGCCGGTGGCCGCCACCAGCAGCCGGGCCGTGCCGCTCACGATGGTGGTGCCGGCGAAGGCGGCGTTGAAAGCCTCCGGTGGGGTGGCGCCGGCACAGGGGCCGGGGCGCTTTTCCACCAGGTAGGGCTCGCCGGTGAGCGCGGCCTCGTTGGCCAAGGCGCCATGCGCCGACAGGATGACGCCGTCCGCCGGCACCAGCCGGCCGGCATCCAGCTCCACCACGTCGCCGGGAACGATGTCGCGCACCGCCACCTCGACCACGGTCCCATCGCGACATACGCGGGCGGTGACCGCCACTGCCCGCTTCAACGCCTCCACGGCGCTTTCCGCCTTCTGCTCCTGCGTGATGTCGAGGACGGTGGAGAAGAGGACGATGGCGAGGATGATGACGAAGCTCTGCCAATCCCCGGTTGCCCCCGATATGGCCGCCGCCATCAGCAGGATGGCGGTGAGCGGCTCGACGAGGCGCTTGCCGAGCTTGGCCAGAAGGCCACGGCGCAGGCTCACCACCGCAAGGTTGGGCCCGAACCGGGCGAGGCGCTCCTCGGCCTCGGCCCGCGTCAGCCCCTCGGGGCGCGCGCCGAGGCGCGCCAGAAGGTGCGCGTCGGCTTCCTTCCAGAAGGCGCCGGCATCGGCCTGTCGAGGCGGCGTGTTCTGGCCGGAATGGTCGGATGTGTCCATCGTTCGCTTCCTCCGGCCATTTCCGGGTCAGTCGGCCGTGACCCCTGTGACGGGGATCGCATCCGGGACGTTCGCGTCAAGCTCCGCCAGCCACAGGCCCGGACCCCCGTCCGATGGCGCCCGCCAGTCGCCGCGCGGCGAGAGCGAGCCGCCGGAGGAGATCTTGGGGCCGTTGGGCAGGGTCGAGCGCTTGAACTGGCTGGTGAAGAAGCGCGACAGGAACACTTTCATCCAGCGCTTGATCGTGGCGCGATCGTAGGCGCGCCGCTCGGCCTCCGGCAGCCCGTCCGGCCATCGCCCATGGCCCGCATCCGCCCAGGCGCGCTCGGCGAGGAAAGCGATCTTCGATGGCAGATAGCCGTAGCGGGTCAGGTAGAACAGGGTGAAGTCCTGCAGCGCATAGGGGCCGACGATGTCCTGCGTCGCCTGGATCGAGGCGCCGGGCGCCGCCGGCACCAGCTCCGGGGAGATCTCGGTGGCGAGGATGGCTGCAAGGATCGCGGCGGTCTCCTCGCTCACGTCGCCGGAGGCGGCGACGAAGCGGATGAGGTGCTGGATGAGGGTCTTCGGCACCGAGGCGTTGACGTTGTAGTGGGACATGTGGTCCCCCACGCCATAGGTGCACCAGCCGAGCGCCAGCTCCGACAGGTCGCCGGTCCCCACCACCAGCCCGCGATGGTGATTGGCGAGGCGGAACAGGTAATCCGTGCGCAGCCCCGCCTGCACGTTCTCGAAGGTCACGTCATAGACCTTTTCGCCCCGGGCGAACGGATGGCCGAGATCCGCCAGCATCTGCCGCGCCGCCGGGCGGATGTCGATCTCCTCGGCGCTGACCCCGAGCGCGCGCATGAGCGCCCAGGCATTGGCCTTGGTGGATTCCGAGGTGGCGAAGCCCGGCAGGGTGTAGGCGAGCACGTTGGTGCGCGGATGGCCGCAAAGGTCCATGGCGCGGGCCGCGACGATGAGGGCTTGGGTGGAATCGAGGCCGCCCGAGACGCCGATGACCGCACGGGACATGCCGGTGGCCGACAGGCGCTGGGCAAGGCCCTGCACCTGGATGTGGTAGGCCTCGTAGCAATCCTCCCTCAGCCGCGCCGGGTCGTCCGGAACGAAGGGAAAGCGCGCGAAAGCGCGCCGCAGGGGCACCGGATGCGCCGGGGGCTCGTAACAGAAGGCGACCGGACGGAAGGGGGCGGCGCCGGATTCCGCCTGCGCGCAGTCGCCGAACGTGTTCATGCGCATGCGCTCCTGCCGCAGGCGCCCGAGCTCCACGTCGGCAACCGCCATCACCGATCCCTTGGGAAAGCGCTCCGTCTCGGCGAGGAGGTCGCCATATTCGAAGATGGCCGCATGGCCGTCCCAGGCGAGATCGGTGGTGGATTCGCCCGGCCCTGCCGCAGAATAGGCATAGGCCGCCACGGCGCGGGAGGATTGCGCCCCGCACAGCAGCCGGCGGGTCTCCGCCTTGCCGATGGTGATGTTGCTGGCCGACAGGTTGAGCAGCACCTCCGCCCCGGCCATTGCCGCCCGTGTGGAGGGCGGCAAGGGTACCCAGATGTCCTCGCAGATCTCCACATGGAAGGTGACGGGCACCGGACCTTCCGAGCGGAACAGCAGGTCGACGCCGAACGGCACCGCGCCACCGGCAAGCACGATCTGCCCGCCGCGCTCCCCGCCGCCGGGCGTGAAGTGCCGGCGTTCGTAGAACTCGCGGTAATTGGGAAGGTAGCTCTTCGGCACCACACCGAGCACTGCACCGCGATGGATCACCACCGCGGTGTTGAACAGGCGGCCGCGATGACGCAGCGGCGCGCCGACCACCAGCACCGGATCGAGCGTCCGCGATGCCTCGACGAGGTGCGCGATGGCTGCCTCCACCGCATCGAGGAGGGTCGCCTGGAACAGCAGGTCGTCGATGGCGTAGGAGGACAGCCCCAGCTCGGGGAAGAGCATGATGGCGGTTCCCGCCTCATGCCCTCGCTCGGCAAGTTCCAGGGTGCGGGCCACGGCAAACGCAGGGTCCGCCACCGCTGCGCGGGGAACGCAGGAGGCGATGCGCAGGAATTCGTGGCGATACAGGCAGCTGAAGTCTCTCATGCCATCGCGTCGTGCTGGTGCGGGTCCATGCGCGCGGTGCCCGGTCGGCGGCCTTGCGCGTGTGTTTCCTGTTGGCGCAGGTGTCGCGATACATACAGCCGCGCGCCACGGACGTCGCGGGTCCAGACCGTTTTCATCTCACATTTATTCGCCCGGCCGCACCTTCCGCGGGACATCCCCCCAAGGCGCGGCGGATGCGCGCAATCGCTGCAGAGGCACGGTCCATTCCGCTGTCGACGGACGCCATCCCATGGAATACTCCAGAGCGGGAAGGCGGGGAGCCTGCCTCGTCGTTGTCCGGCTCGCGGCCGCAAATGGGGGAATTCATGACCTTTAAGCCGCCCTGCCGTGGCATTGTCGCAGCCGTGGCTGCGGTGGCCTTCGCCATCGTGGCTGGCCTCGCGCCATCGCCCGGCCGGACACAGCCGGCCCCCGAGAACAACTGCTTCAACTTCGCCAACCAGATGATCGCGGACAATTTCCGCGGCCAGCAGGCGAAGTGCCCCGACTACCGCAGCGCAAACATGAAGTGGGAATCTCACCTGCAATGGTGCGAGCAGCAGCCCCGCGACCGCGTGGAAAGCCTGAAGGAGACGAGCTCGGCGAAGCTCGACGGCTGCCTGACGAGCGCCCAGGGTGCCGCCGTGCCGCCGGTGGCCCCGGTGCCTGCTCCGCCGGCTGGGCCGGCGAAGGGCAAGTCGTTCCACCTGGTGCCCGCGGGGCGGAGGACGACGTGCCGCTCCTCTGCGTCGACGTCGCCGGCGGCGCGCTGGCGCAGGGCACGCCGGTCCAGTTGTGGAAGTGTCACGGCAAGGCGCCGCAGCTGTTCGGCGTCGACGGCCGGAACGGGCGCATCTACCTTGCGGCGGCGCCTCACCTGTGCGTGGACGGCGTCCCCAATCAGCAGCTCCTGGTGGTTCAGTGCCAGTCGGTGGAAACACAGTGGCGCTACGAGGAGAGGACCAAGACCATCCGCTCGTCGAACGGCATGTGCTGGGATGTCTCCGGCGGTCGCCGGCCGGAAAACATCCGCTCCCGCCGGCCGCTCATCGCCTGGCCGTGCCACAACGGCCCGAACCAGCAGTTCATCTATAACGACTGACGGGCGGAGGCAGCATCCGGCCGGGCTTTCGGTGACCCGTCTTTCTCCAGGTCGGCGGTGTCCGCCGCCTTATCGAGGTCGATGGCGCTGACCCGATTGCGACCTGAGTTCTTGGCCTGATAGAGCGCAATATCCGAGCGCTGGATGAGATCCTCCAGCGCAGCTGGCGACGATGCCGTGGCCACCCCGATGCTCACGGTGACGCGCGGCTCCGCGCCATCACCCGCGAGGAAACGCGCGGCCTCCACCCGGGAGCGGATACCTTCAGCGACCCGTACCGCCCCTTCCTGCGTGGTCGCCGGCAGCACGACGACGAACTCCTCGCCGCCAAACCGCGCCGTGAAGTCACCTGCGCGGCGAACGGACGCGGCGATCAGCTGGCCGATCTGCCGCAGCACGATATCCCCGGCGGCATGACCGAAGCGGTCGTTCACGGTCTTGAAGTGATCCACGTCGATCATCAGCAGCGACAAACTGCTGTCCTCGCGCCGCGCCCGACGCACCTCGCCGGCGAGGAACAGATCCAGCGCGCGCCGGTTCGGCAGGCCGGTGAGGGGATCGGTGACCGCGAGGCGTTCGAGCTCGGCCTCCATCTCCTCGCTGCGCCGGAGCGCTGCGGTCAGCGCCGCCACGGTAAAGGCCAGCAGAGTGCAGACGAGGAAGGTGAGAGCTCCGGTGACCAGGGCTCGCGTGTTCCATCCGGCAAACATGCCGGAGACCGAGGTGCCGACCGTCAGAGTCAGGGGAAAGCCTCCGACCTCACCGCTCACATAGAGGCGCTCGACACCATCGAGCCGACCGGGCCGGACCAGCACCGCGTAGGGCTTTCCCTGATCACGGAGTAATGGGGGACCGCCCGCGGCCCCGATATCAGCGGCTCCGTTGATCGGGGGTTCGCGGAATATCACCGTGCCGTCCAGATTGTCGATCCGGAGCACGCCGCCTTCGCCCAGGTCGATTCCCTCGAACAGGGATTGGAAATAGGCGATGCGGATGGCTGCCATCGCGATCCCCTGGAACGTTCCGTCCGGCCCGTTCAGGCGGCGGCTCAGGACAATGGTCGGCTCCCCGGACCTGATGCGGCTGAAGAGGGGCTTGCTGACGTAGAGGCCCACCGTGGCGGACTTGTGGGCCACGAAATAGTCCCGGTCGGAGAGATTGAACTGAGGCGAAGCGACCTGCTCGGATTCGATCAGGATCTCCCCTTTGGCGTCGAGGATGAGCAGCGCTCCCATGAACTGGGCGCTGGTCGAGCGGTCGAAGACAATCCTTCGGCGCAATTCCGGGTCGAGCTCCATGACACCGGGCAACTGCACCGCCTCCTGCGCCCCGATGAGCGACAGGTCGAGCAGGGAGAGGTTCCTGTCTATGCTGGTGGAAAGGGTCTTGTGGAGGTTCACGAGGGACGTCGTCACCTCTTCCCACTTCGCACGACGCGCGCGCCACAGATCGGATATCTGAAGGCCGCAGATGATGAAAATCATCACCCCCGTCACAATTTTGGGTAGATGCGTCCTAAACATTCTCGGATTAGACGAACTCATTGAGCCTCGAAGCGTCGGCCGGTGCCCCCTTACGTGCTCCCGCCCGCAAGGATGATACGAAGTTCTGGGCAAATCCAACCGTATTCCGCGCTTAATCTCGCCTTTTCTCGTCCAAGCCAGATGCGGCATGCAGCCACGCAAGCACAAGAGTGTATCCGAGGGCCAGAACAACCGGGCCAACGAACAGCCCCAGCATGCCGGAGGACAGCAGGCCGCCGATTGCGCCGATGAAGACGACCAGCATGGGCACCTCCACCCCCCGCCCCAGCAGCAGCGGCTTCAGCACGTGCTCCAGCAACGCCACCATCAGGCACCACGCCGCGAACAGTGACGCCGGCAGCACCGGGAGATCGGTGAAGGCGTAGATGACCACGGGCAGGAGTACCAGCAGCAGCGGTAGCTGGACGATGGAGACGATGAGGCACACCAGCGCCAGCAATCCCGCAGCGGGGATTCCCGCCGCCAGGAAGCCGAGCCCGGCGAGGGTCGCCTGAATCAGCGCCACCCCGATGATGCCGCGGGTGACGCTGCGTATGGTTCGGACCGCGAGATCCGAATGGGTTCGCCCGTCCGCGCCGGCGAGACGGGTGGCCACCTCCCCGGCGATGCGCTGCCCACCGGCGGCGTTCATCAGCAGGGCGGCGGCGACGCAGATGGCGATGATGAATTCCGCGAAGCCCACCATCACCTGGCCCACCAAGGAAAACAGCCAGCGCCCGACCTTGGTGAGCTCGGGCGCCACCACCTTCAGGGCCTCGTCGAGGTTGGCCGAGGCCAGAGCCCAGAAGCGATGCAGCGGATCGCCGATGAGGATCCAGGAGCGCACCACCTGGGGCGGCGGCGGCAGCCGGAAGGTGCCGTCGGCCAGATGGAAGGCCAGCGCCTTGAGGCTGGTGAACAGGGTGCTCGCGAGCAGGCCCGCCGGCACGACGAGAAGCGCCAATCCGGCGAGGACGTAGATGGCCGCCGCGAGCATAGTGCGACCGCCGAGCGCGCGCGACAGGGTGACGAAGGCCTTGTGGGATGAAATGGCGATGATGACGCCCCACAGGATGGGGGTCAGGAACGGCCGCAGGATCGCGAGGCACCAGCCCAGCAGCAGCACCAGCGCCGCCACGCGCACCATGAGATGCACCGTGAGCCCGAACCGTGCCTCCACGCCCGTCGGCCTGCGCTCTTCCACCATGTGTTCCCCTTTTGTCGACGCCGGACCCATGGCCGACAGATTGCATCACCGGAGGCGGACCGCCGGTGACCTATGCGCCACCCGGTTGTCCGGAAAGCAAAACAGTGCAGGCGAGGATCGCAGCATGTCGGACCATAAGGTCACCGTCGAGCAGTTGCCGAACGGCAAGTGGGCCTGTTTCCTTCACATGACAGGCCAAGAGGAACCCATCAATCTCGGCCGTGAATTCAAGAACGACGAACAGGCTGAAAACTGGCTCAACGTGTCGGAGTCGGTCACCGCCATCGAGATGATGCTCCGCAAGTACAAGAAGTAGCGCGCGTCTGTCGCAGTTCGTACAGGGCGTGCGAAGGCTGACACGGGTATCTCCGGACAGCCTTCGCACGGATTCCGGCCGGGGCGGACGGGTCCCCCGGGCGCTCAGGGCAGGATGCAGCCGCTCGACGGCTTGAGTCCCTCGGGCTGGCCCCAATCGTTCTGCGGCAGGTCCTCGAAGGGGGCGCCGAATTCCTCTTTCATCATGGAGAAGGAAATGGGCTTTCCGGTCTTCTGGTCGAAATCGATGAACCAGATATAGTCGTAGGTATTATCCGGCCAGATGCGCGGTACGTCGGTCAGGGCTCCGAGGCCGAGCTGGTCGTAGAGCGTCGATTTGTGCTCGGTGCCCTCCGGGTCGTCCGAGGTGCGCGCGACGTGGTCGTGTTCCCAGTAGAGCAGCAGTGTCTGTCCGGCCCATTCGGGCTTCTCCAGAATGTCCCGGGCCGCTTCGCGTGTGCGCTGGGACAGGCGTGCTTCACTGAGGACGAACCTGCCATCCACCATTTCCGGCATGGCGGCATAGAACACCACCGGCATTTGCCAGGAATCGGCCGCCGGAAACACCGTTTCCAGCGTGTGGAGGGAAATGGCGAGAATGGCCTTCGGTGTCTCGCCGGGCCGGAAGGCCGACTTCTGCGCGTCCTTGCCGAGATAATAGGTGGCCAAGGCCCGCGCACGGTCGCGGCCCACCTGGCAGAGCGTCCAGGGGCCGCCCTTTTCGCCGTGGCGGACCAGCACGATACGCTGCGGAGCCGCCGGGGCGGGCACGGACCAGGTGACGGTGGCGGTGACAAGGAGGCCGGCGAGAAGCCGCCACCCCTTCTGGCTGAACCGACTCATTCGTCCCTCCAACGGACCTGTGTCGAAGAGAACCACGCCGGACGCGGGGCCGTCGACGGCACACGCCGCCCCTTCACACCCGATCGCGAACATGCTTCAAGGCCTCAGGCCGGTGCATGCCTCCGGCGCCGATGCAGGACGATGCGATGACGCGCGTGATGTGGGGAATGAGCGGCTACGCAGGCGCGCTGTTCTTGTCCCTTGTGGGGACGGCCGGAATGGTGGCCATCGCGCAGACCAATGCGACGCGGACCCGCATCACCATTTCCAAGGGCGGCGTGATCAACCTGCCGGTGATCCCGCAGGGCAATTATCTCGATCCCGGCCCCGGTCCCGCCATCCGTCCCGATGTGAAGATCGGCGACGACCGCAACGAGGACTATGCGTTCCCGCCCGATCTCACCGGCGGCTACGGTTCCGGACCGCCCGGCGATCCCACCAATAACGGCCAGTGGAGCCCGCTGGACGGCGACACGCCGAGCTTCTGAGAAAAGCCCCGGAGAGGGTGCGGGGACGCGGCCATCCGTGCGCCCATGGTTCGGAACGCGCGCCCGCCCGCGGCCGGCGGCGTGGCGGTCCGCGCGAAAAACCGCCCGAGACGAACATCCGGCCAAAAGAAAACGGCGGGGAAATCCCCGCCGCTTCCCGAAGTCTGCGAACCGCTCCCGCGCGATCAGCGCTTGGAGAACTGGAACGAACGACGCGCCTTGGCCCGGCCGTACTTCTTGCGCTCGACCACGCGGCTGTCGCGGGTGATGAAGCCGCCCTTCTTGAGGGGGGTGCGCAGTTCCGGCTCGTAATAGGTGAGCGCCTTGGAGATGCCGTGGCGCAGGGCGCCGGCCTGGCCGGAGAGGCCGCCGCCGGAGACGGTGCACACCACGTCGTACTGGCCTTCACGCGCCGCAGCCTGGAAGGGCTGGTTGATCATGAGGCGCAGCACGGGACGGGCGAAATACACCTCGATGTCCCGGTCGTTGACGGTGATCTTGCCGGTGCCGGGGCGGACCCACACGCGGGCGACCGCGTCCTTGCGCTTGCCGGTGGCATAGGCGCGACCGTACTTGTCCAGCTTCTGGACGTGGACGGGGGCTTCGGGCTGGACGGCAACGGTCGCGGCGCCGAGAGCGTCGAGGGACTGGAGAACCTCGGCCATGTCAGTTCCTCACGTTCTTGCGGTTGAGCGCCGCCACGTCGAGGGCGACCGGCTGCTGGGCCTCGTGCGGGTGAACCGAGCCCTTGTAGACGCGCAGGTTGCCCATGATCTTGCGGCCGAGCGGGCCGCGGGCGAGCATGCGCTCCACCGCCTTCTCGATCACGCGCTCGGGGAAGCGCCCCTCGAGGACGAACTTCGCGGTGCGCTCCTTGATGCCGCCCGGGAAGCCGGTGTGGTGGTAGTAGACCTTCTGGTCCTTCTTGCGGCCGGTAAACACCGCCTTTTCCGCGTTCACCACGACGACATTGTCGCCGCAATCCACGTGGGGGGTGTAGATGGGCAGGTGCTTGCCCTTCAAGCGCATGGCGATGATGGTGGCGAGACGGCCGACGACCAGTCCGCTGGCATCGATCACCACCCACTTCTTCTCGATATCGGCAGGCTTGGCCGAATACGTCTTCATGGGATCGGTTCCGAATGAGAAAGCCGGATGTGGCGACCCGGGGGGCCGCGCGCGTTCCGGCGATGCAGGGCTTCTAAAGGAGCCGCGCACGGGCGTCAATGCAATGACGCCCATATAATTCTTGTAAAAACAATAACTTAGAAAAATGGTGCTATAGCACCGTGAAAAATCGCTTCATTTTGCCATGACTTAGGGACGGGCATTTCCGCCGGTAAATCCCTGTCGCGCACGATCGCACCCGCCCGCCCGCGCCATGGCGCGGTTTCCGTCTTTCCGGCAACGCGGCCGGAACGGCCTCTAGGCCGCCTCCCGACCCAACGCCGCCATCTGCGCCAGCCAGCGGCGGCGGCGGGCGTCCCCCGCCACGTCGACCCCGCCGAGCACCGTGGACCGCACCGGGGAGAAGCCGACGAAGCGGAAGATGTTGCGGGTCACGGCCGACAGTCCCGCCCCGAGATACCAGAGCCGGAACACCAGCCCCGGCATCCCCATGGTTACCACCACCCGCGCGGAGCGGCCGTCCAGCAGCATTCGCGTGCCCCCGCCCGGCAGATAGTCGAAGGCAAAGCCCGGCCGCAGTATCTGCTCCAGGAAGCCCTTGAGCAGAGCGGGCATGCCGCCGAGCCAGAGCGGGAAGAAGAGGACGACGTGCTCAGCCTCCACCAGCGCCGCGCGGGCGCCGGCAAGGCTCTGGGGCGCCGGGCCCTGCTGGAAATCCTGCTGCGTGCGTAGCAGCGGGAATACGAGCCGGCTCACCTCCACCCGCAGGACCCGGTGTCCGGCCTTCTCCGCGCCAGCCGAGTAGGCGTCAGCCAAGGCATGGCACAGATGGCCGCCGTCGGGGTCGGGATGTCCCTGAAGGATCAGAATGGTCGCCATGGCCGCGTCCTCCACCCGGCCAGTCCTAGCCCGCGGCGGACGCTGCGTCCTTGACCGGGATCAGGCGGCCGGACGGTCGGGGATGGAATAGGTGGCGACGCAATGGGCGACGAGATCGTCGCTGCCAGGCCCGCGCAGGCCCACGTCCCCCACCGCGAGGCGCTTTCCCAACTTGATCAGCCGGGCGTCCGCGAACAGGGGACCCGGCATCGGCTTGCGCAGGAAGTTGATGGACAGGTTGGTGGTGACGGCAAGCCCCACCGGCCCGATCTGGCCAAGCAGCGCCACATAGACCGCCACGTCCGCCAGGGTCATCATGGCCGGGCCGGAGATGGTGCCGCCGGGGCGCAGGTGGCTGTCGTCGGCGTCGAGGCGCACGGTCGCGATCTTGCGGCCCACGCTCACCACGTGGTGGGGCTTGCCCGGGCCGAAGGCCTGGGGAAATTCCCGGACCAGGAACGCCTCCAGCTCCCGGACCGACATGACTGCGTCGCGCACCGCATCCATCCTCTGCGTCCCCCTTAGCGTCCCTTTGCCCTCGAAACCGCCGTCCACGGGCTCGCGCCGTTGACGCCCTGTGAATAGGATAGCGTTTCAAAGGTCAAACCATCGAGGGCGGAAACTCATGTCGGCTGTGCCATCGGCCCATCCCGTCGCCGGCGCGGCGGCGCCTGTCGTGACAAGCAGCCTGGAGGGAGGCGTGGCCACCCTTACCCTCGCCCGGCCCGCGCAGCGCAACAGCCTGTCCGAGGCGATGATGGCGGCGCTCACCTCCGCCCTCGCCTCCCTCGCCGTCGACCCGTCCGTGCGCGCGGTGGTGCTGGCGGCGGAGGGGCCGGTCTATTCCGCCGGTCACGACCTGAAGGAGATCCAGGGCCATCGCGGCGATGCCGATCGCGGCCGCGCCTATTTCGAGGATGTGCTGAAGCGCTGCTCGCAGCTCATGACCGCCATCGTCCGCCTGCCCCAGCCGGTGATCGCAGCGGTGGAAGGCATGGCCACCGCCGCCGGCTGCCAGCTGGTGGCGAGCTGCGACCTTGCGGTGGCCGGCGAGCAGGCGCGCTTCTGCACGCCGGGGGTGAATATCGGCCTGTTCTGCCACACGCCCATGGTGGCAGTGTCGCGCAACCTTGCCCGCAAGCACGCCATGGAAATGCTGCTGCTGGGCGAATGGGTGGGGGCGGACGAGGCCCGCCGCATGGGCCTCGTCAACCGTGTGGTGCCGGCCGGTGAAGCGCTCGCCGCCGCCCAGGGCCTCGCCCGGCGCATCGCCGAGAAGTCGCAGGTCCCGGTGAAGCTCGGCAAGGCCGCTTTCTATGCCCAGGCCGAACTGGGCCTCGACGACGCCTATGCCTACGCCTCCCGCGTCATGGCCGAAAACATGCTGGCGCGGGATGCGGAGGAAGGCATTTCCGCGGTGCTCGCCAAACGTGCGCCGGTATGGGAAGACCGCTGAAACAGAGGGCTGGAGCTGCGGCACCGGTTCCCGGCAGGCGGCGAGCGCCGCCATGGAGTCGGCGCTTGAGCGGCGCGTTTACCTTCCATCAACCATAATCGCGCTTTCCTTCGTGAGAGCTGGTGCGTTCCGTGCCGGCGAACGCGGGAGGGCGGCATGGTGCACCTCGACTCGACGCGCATCGAGGCACCACGTACTTGGGCACCACGTACTTGGGCGGCGCGGACTCGGGTGGCGCGCCGGTGGATGCTCCGCGCTTCGAGCCTCACCGCCTGGCAGGTCGCGGCGGTGCTTCTCGTCATTGCTGTCCTGGCGAGCTTTTTCCCCCTGCGTTTCACCGCCAGCGCGTCCCTCGTGTTCGACCTGGGCACGCAGCCCCCGGCGGCCTCCGTCAAGGGGGTGGCGCAGCTGCTCGCCTCCCGCGAGATGGCGTACGACGTGGTCCAGCGCCTCGGGCCGGACAATGCGGCGCGAATCGCCGGCGGCAGCCTTGCGGCGCGCCTTGGCATCGACAGACATGGCGCGACGGAAGGTCGGTCGGAAACCATGCGCGCCGCCTGGCGGCTGATGGGCGATCTGGACGTCACGCCATCCGCCGGCGGTCGCGATATCAGCCTCTCCCTGTCCGCTCCAACACCGGCCCTCGCCGCTCGTGCGGCGGACACCTACGTCGCCGCCTTCCTCGCTTTGGACGCGGCGACACGGGCGAGCGCCGGTGACACAGAACAGCTTCCCCCGCTGCGGCGCGGGGCGCCGGGAAGCGCTTCCTTCCTGCCCGATCCGCCCCGCCCCATTGCCCTCTGCCTGCTTCTGGCGGCGGCGTTCATGCTCGTGATCGCCCGCCGGAATGCCGTGCAGGCGCCGAAAGCCGAAGGCCCGGTGGACCGAGCCGTGCTGCCGGTGGAGCTTCAGCCCACCCACCGCATCGCCTGGCTGGGCGGCACCGGGGCCGGGCTCGACGAGGCGGGCGCCGTCGACCGGCTGGCGGCGCAGGCGGGACCGCCGGGAGGCGCCTGCCATCTCATCCTGCTGACGTCCGAGGACCTGCCCGAGGCCTCTGCCCGCTGCGCCATCACCCTCGCCCGCCGGCTCTCGGAGGACGCGCGGGTAGCTCTGGTGGCCCTCGACGGCGCGGCGGAAAGTCTCGCCGCCCTCGTCGCCGATCCTTGGGCGCCGGGCATGAGCGAACTGCTGTTCGGCGTGGCGGGGTTCGGCGAGACCATTCATCGCGATGCAAAATCGCGCGCCCACGTCATTCCCCCCGGCCGCGATGCGCGGGGCGGATCCGCGATGGTGGCAGCCGAGCGCCTTGCGCTGGTGCTCGAATCGCTGCGTCTCACCTATGATTATGTGGTGGTGGCTTCGCCGAACCTTGGCGCCGCGCGCGGCGGCCAGCGCCTCGCCGCCCTCGATCCCCTGGTGGTCTGCATCACCGCCGACACCGCCCCCTCCACCGCTGCCGTGGAGAGCTTCGACGCGCTGGCGGAAAGGCACTTCTCACGGGTTGTGATGCTGTGCCTCGCCAGCGGCCGGGACGATGAGGTCGCCGCCCCTCAATCGCCGGTGCCCACGCTCGATGCCGCGGAAGCGCCGCCACCGCCCCGGCACGAGGCTGCGCAGTACGCCGGCGCGGCGTGAGCGGCCCATAAATTTAGCCGCATAAATAAAAATAGTAGCCGGCTCAGCATGTGAGTCGGCTTTCGTGCGTCTTCGATTCGCACCCCTTCATCGCTCATGAAGTGCATGAAGAGATTCTCATATATATATGATAATTATACAGCTTAAGGATCAGGCCCGCTTGTCCGGCCGTTCCATCCACCAGATGAGCAGGCCACCGGGAACCACCCAGAGCGCGCCTAGCAGCACGTAGCAGACAAGCTGTAGGAACCAGCCGAGCTCGGTCACCCGCCCTTGCGCCAGGGCCATGGCGGAGAGCGCCCAGAACACCACGAGCAGAAGCAGGAGCACGGTGCCGATGAGCTTGCGGAGACGCTGGGGCATGGTCGGACGGGATCCTGCGGCCGGGAGGTGCGGCACGCGTTCCCTTGCACCGCGCACCGCCGCTCTATAACGGATCGGACGGGAGGGGGCCACGTCAACGATGCCGCGCATGCCACGGCCGCGCGGTCAGGAAGAGGCGGCCCAAGCATGCTGCCGGAGGCGCGAAGAATGGAAGCCACCTCGCACGCCGTCGCCATGCCGGCGGCCCGGAGCCAACGGCCGGACCGCCTGTCTCCCGTTCGCCTCTGGCTCTATGCGGTCGCGGGGCTGATCGTCGCTATGGTGGTGGTGGGCGGCGCGACGCGCCTCACCGAATCCGGCCTCTCCATCACCGAATGGAAGCCGGTGACCGGCGCCCTGCCCCCGCTCTCGCAAGCCGACTGGGCCGCCGAGTTCGAGAAGTACAAGGCCATTCCCCAGTACGAAATCCTCAACAAGGGCATGGGCCTCGAGGCGTTCAAGCGCATCTACTGGTGGGAATGGGGCCATCGCCTGCTGGGCCGGCTCATCGGCGTCGCCTTCCTGCTGCCGTTCCTCTGGTTCGCGTTCCGGGGCGTGCTGCGCGGGCGGCTGCTCGCCAAATGCTCCGGCCTGTTCCTGCTGGGCGGCCTTCAGGGGGCTGTGGGCTGGTGGATGGTGGCCTCGGGCCTCTCCGCGCGGGTCTCGGTCAGCCAGTACCGCCTCGCCATTCATCTCACATTGGCCTGCATCATCCTCGCCGCCATCGTCGCCGTGGCCCGGTCGCTCGTGCCGCAGGCGGAGTGGGAAGCGCCGCCGCGTTTTCGGGCGACAGCCCTCGGCCTGGTGCTGCTGGTGCTGGTGCAGATCTTCGCCGGCGGGCTGGTGGCTGGCCTTGATGCGGGCATGGCCTACAACACCTGGCCGCTGATGGACGGGCACCTCATTCCGCCCGCCGCCCAGCTCGCCGCCGCCGAGCCATTCTGGCGCAACCTGTTCGAGAATGCGTTGACGGTGCAATTCAACCACCGCGTGATCGCCTACGCCCTCTGGGGGCTCACGCTCCTGCACGCGCTCGACGCCGCCCGCACCGGCGGAGCTGTGGCGCGGCGGGCGTGGCTGCTGTTCGCGCTGGTCTCGGCGCAGGCCATGCTGGGCATCCTGACGCTGGTGTACCAGGTGCCCATCGACCTCGCCCTCGCCCACCAGTTCGGCGCAACGGTGGTGCTGATCGCCGCCACCGTCCACCTGAGTGGGCTTGCGGCGTCCGGGGCTCTCAGTGGAGCAGATGCGCCACGGCCGGCGCCATCAGCACGTTGAACAGGCCGGCGAGGACCATGACGAGGCCGGCGATGGAGCCTTCCTCGCCGCCGATCTGGTGCGCCCGCGCCACCCCCGCCCCGTGGGCACCCATGCCGAATAGGGCGCCACGGGCCAGCGACGAGCGCAGCGGCATGAGCTTCATCACCAGCTCCCCCAGCGCCGCGCCGCAGATGCCAGTGACGATCACGAACACCGCGGTCAGGTCCGGCGCGCCGCCGATGTCGCCGGACACCGCCATGGCGAAGGGCGTGGATGTGGAACGCGGCATGAGGCTAAGCTGGAGCGTCTGCGACAGGCCGAACAGATCGGCAAGGATGAAGGCCGTCGTCATGGCCAGGGTGGAGCCCACCAGCACGCCCACCAACAGCACCGGCCAGTGCCGCCGGATGAGCGCGCGCTGCTCATAGATGGGAAGGGCAAAGGCCACCGTGGCCGGCCCCATCATCAGCACCAGCCAGTGGGTGCCGCGGATATAATCGGCATAGCCCGTGTGCAGGCTGAGCGCGACGGCACCCACCGCCACCGGGGTGAGCAGAAGCGGCGAGGTCCACCAGAAGCGCCAGCGGCGGGCCACGAGGCGCGCCGCCGCATAGCCGCCGATGGTGACCGCCGACCAGAACAGGGCGGCGAAGAGGGGATCATGCAGCATGGCGCGTCCCCTGCCCGGCCGCGCGGGCGCGCCAGCGGTAGCACAGGTCCACGGCCAGCGCGGTGCCGCCCATCACCATCACCGTGCCGGCAAGGATCACCGCCACGACCTTGAGGCCGAGCAGGCCGAGCATCTCGCCATGGTCGAGAATGGCCATCACCGCCGGAACGAAGAACAGCAGCATCTCGGCGATCAGCCACCCGGCTCCGCGCCGCACGGCGGCGGGCCGGATGTGGCCGCTGGTGAGCAGCGTCAGCACCACCGCCATGCCGACGATACCGCCGGGGAGCGGCAGGCCGGAGAGCCGAACCGCGGCTTCGCCGATGGCCCAGAAGCCGGCGAGGATGGCGATCTGAAGGATTATGCTGCGATGCAGCATCGACCTTGTTGTGCGCAGCATATTGCGCAGCATTGACGAGCGGGGTGAGGGAAGCCGGGGCATCAGGGCAGACATCGGGGGCACCTCCAGTGCCGATGTCGGGACTATAGTATGCACTGCAACATACTGAAAATGAATTGACTGAATTAATAGCATTCCATATTGGAATGATATGGAATTGCGGACGCTCCGGGCTTTCGTCGAGGTGGTGCGTCAGGGCGGCTTCTCGCCGGCCGCCAAGGTGCTGTTCGCCACCCAGCCCACCATCTCCAAGGCGGTGAAGCAGCTGGAAGACGAGCTGGGCGTGCCCTTGCTCGACCGCATCGGCCATCGCAGCCAGCTGACCGCGGCGGGGGAGATCGTCTATCGGCGGGCGCTGACCATGCTCGGCGAGCGCGAGGGCCTGGTCGCCGAGCTCGACGACCTGCGCGGCCTCCGGCGCGGCAGCCTGCGCCTCGGCCTGCCGCCGCTCGGCGCCAGCACGCTGTTTGCGCCGTTGTTCGCGGTCTATCGCGCCCGCTATCCGGGCATCGACATCCGCCTGACCGAACACGGCTCAAAGCGGCTCGAGGAAATGCTGCTGGAGGGCGAGGTGGAGCTCGCGGCCTCGCTGCTGCCGGCCAAGGACGGCTTCGACGCCCAGCCGGTAAAGCACGAGCCGCTGATGGTGGTGCTGCCCAAGTCGCATCCGCTGGCGGGCGAGGCGCGGATCGGCATCGCCGCTCTGGTGCGCTCGCCCTTCATCCTGTTCGAGGGCGGCTTCGCGCTCAATCAGGTGCTGGAAGACGCCTGCGCCCGCAACGGCTTTGCCCCGCAGGTGGCGGCGCGCAGCGGACAGATCGACTTCATCGTGGAACTGGCGGGCGCAGGCCTTGGCGTCGCCTTCCTGCCCCGCACCATCGCCGAGCAGCGCCGCACACCCGCAGTGGCCCTGACGCTGCTGGACGAGCCGGGCACCGAGTGGCACATGGCCATCGTCTGGCGGCAGGGCAGCTACCTCTCCCACGCCGCCCGTGCCTGGCTCGATCTCACGCGGGAAGTCTACGGCGCCGGGGGCTCCGTGGAATAAGGAGGGCTGCGGCGGCGCGCTCGCCGCCGCGGGAACCTCAGACCTTGGCCAGAGCCTGTTCAAGGTCGGCGATGATGTCCTTCACATCCTCGATGCCCACGGACAGGCGCACCACCTCCGGCCCCGCTCCGGCCGCGACCTTGGCCTCGTCCGACAGCTGGCGGTGGGTGGTGGAAGCGGGATGGATGATCAGCGATCGGGTATCACCGATATTGGCGAGGTGGGAGAATAGCTCCACGCTGGAGACCACCTGCACGCCCGCCTCGTAGCCGCCCTTGAGTCCGAAGGTGAAGACCGCGCCCGCGCCCTTCGGCAGGTATTTCTGCGCCAGCGCCTGGTAACGGTCGCCCTTGAGGCCGGGATAGCTCACCCACGCCACCTTGGGATGGCCGGCGAGATACTCCGCCACCGCCTGCGCATTGTCGCTGTGGCGCTGCATGCGCAGGGCCAGCGTTTCGATGCCGGTGAGGATCATGAAGGCGTTGAAGGGCGACAGCGCCGGCCCGAGGTCGCGCAGGCCGAGCACGCGGGCGGCGATGGCAAAGGCGAAGTTGCCGAAGGTCTCGTGCAGCACGATGCCCTGGTATTCGGGCCGCGGCTTGGAGAGGAAGGGGTAGCGGTCGGTGGCGGACCAGTCGAAAGTGCCCGCGTCCACGATCACGCCGCCGATGGAATTGCCGTGGCCGCCCAGGAACTTGGTGGCCGAGTGCACGACCACGTCGGCACCGTCCTTGATGGGCTGCCACAGATAGGGCGTAGCCAGCGTGTTGTCGACGATGAGCGGGATGCCAGCTTTCTTCGCGATGGCCGAGATGGCGGCGATATCCGTCACCACCCCGCCCGGATTGGCGATGGTCTCGGTGAAGATGGCCTTGGTCTTGGGCGTGATCGCCTTCTCGAACGAGGAGATGTCGTCGGGGTCGGCCCAGGCCACGTTCCAGCCGTAGCTCTTGAAGGCATGGCTAAACTGGTTGATGGACCCGCCATAGAGCTTGCGCGAGGCGACGAATTCGTCGCCTGGGGTCAGAAGGGTGTGGAAGACGAGGTGCTGCGCGGCATGGCCCGAGGCCACGGCGAGGGCCGCCGTGCCGCCCTCCAGCGCCGCCACGCGCTCCTCGAGCACCGCATTCGTCGGGTTGCCGATGCGGGTGTAGATGTTGCCGAACGTCTGCAGGCCGAACAGCGCCGCCGCATGGTCCACGTCGTCGAAGACGAAGGACGTGGTCTGGTAGATGGGGGTCGCCCGCGCGCCGGTGGTCGGGTCCGGCTGGGCACCGGCGTGGATGGCGAGGGTGGAAAAGCCCGGCTCGCGCGCGGCCGCGCTGGTCTCGTCGTTCATCGGCGCTGTCTCCCGTGTGGTATTTCGCCGGCATTCATAACCCGGCGTGGAATTTTCTTTAATACGGTAATTCTACGATTTTTGTGGGCTTTGCGGCCCGCGCGGCGCGATGGACAGCCGCTGCACCCCCTGCCCCAGCCGCAGCGGCTTGCGCGACGACAGGGTCCGCGAGTTCACCCCGGTCCAGCCGATCTCGCCCGAGAGGCGGCCATATTCGATCTTGGGGCAGCGGTTCATCACCACCTTCAGTCCCGCCGCCTCGGCCTTGGCCGCGGCCGCATCGTGGCGCACGCCCAGCTGCATCCAGATGACCTTGGGCTTCGGATCGAGGGCCAGCGCCTCGTCCACCACGCCGGGCACGGCATCCGGTGCGCGGAACACATCCACCATGTCGATGGGCTCGGGCACGTCGGCGAGGGAACCGATGAAGGTGAGGCCCGCCACCGTCTTGCCCACCTGTCCGGGATTGACCGGGAATACCTTGTAGCCCCGCTCGGAGAGATACTTCATCACGAAGTAGGACGGACGCGCCGCATTGGTGCTCGCCCCGACGATGGCGATGGTTCGCACGTCGGAGAGGATGGAACGGATGTAGGCGTCGTCATAGCGGTCGTGGTCCACGGCCGTCTCCTCTTCTCAGCCCCGCGCCTTGGAAAACAGCGTGTAGAAGTTGGCCGTGGTCATGGCGGCGAAATCCTCGAACGGCTCGCCCCGCGCCTCGGCGAGCACCCGCGCGGTCTCGCGCACGAAGGCGGGCTCGTTGCGCTTGCCGCGATGGGGCGTGGGGGCGAGGAACGGCGCATCCGTCTCCACCAGGATGCGGTCCTTCGGCACCGAGGCGGCGATGGCGCGCAGGTCCTCGCTCTTCTTGAAGGTCACCACCCCCGAGAACGAGACGTAGCCGCCCAGCGCCAGCGCCCGCCGAGCGAGCTCCGGCCCCGCGGTGAAACAGTGCAGCAGGAAGGGGAAGGCGCCCCTGGCGCTCTCCTCCTCCAGCATGGCGGCCACGTCCTCGTCCGCCTCGCGGGCATGGATGACGAGGGGCAGGCCGGTCTCGCGCGCCGCTGCGATATGGGTGCGAAAGCCCTGGGCCTGCGCCGCGCGGGGGCTGGTGTCGTAATGATAATCGAGCCCGGCCTCGCCGATGGCCACCACCTTGGGATGACGCGACAGGGAGACGAGCTCGTCCACTGTCACATCAAGCTCCTCCGCCGCCTGGTGCGGATGGGTGCCCACGGAGCAGGATACCTGATCAAACCGCTCGGCGATGGCGAGGATCTCGGGGAATCGCCGCACCCGCGTGGAAATGGTGACGAGATGGGAGACCCCCGCCGCTTCGGCGCGCGCCACCACATCGGGCAGCTCGGCGGCGAAGTCGGGGAAATCGAGATGGCAATGGCTGTCGACGAGCATGGCATCCACGGTGAAAGGCAGGCTTCACATAAGCGCATCCCCGGCCGGCGTCGAGCCGGGCCGGCCGCGGGAGGGGTGCGCGATTGACGAAACGCTCGCCAGACCGTTTCCTGCGCGCCCTTGCCCCGCAAAGGTCCTCCATGCCGACCGCGCCAGACTTCCAGCCCGCCCTCTCCCGTCTCGCCGCCACCGCGCCCGCATGGGGGCTGGCGATCCCCGTGGTGGGCGTCGCGCTCCTCGCCTGGAGCGCGCAGATAAGCATCCCCATCCAGCCGGTGCCCATCACCGCGCAAAGCTATGTGCTCCTCTCCCTCGCGGCGCTCATGGGCTGGCGGCTCGCCGGGATCACGGTGGCCGGCTACATCGCCGTCGGCCTCATGGGACTGGGCGTCTTTTCCGGCAGGAGGGGCGGGCTCGAGATTCTCTCGACCCCGTCCGCCGGCTTTATCGTGGGTTTCCTGGTGGCGGCCGTGCTGGTGGCCGTGCTCCAGGAGAAGTGGGCACGCCTGCGCCCGCTCCCCCTGTTCGGTGTCCTCGCCCTCGGCCACCTGGTGCTCATGGCGATCGGCTCGGGCTGGTTCGCCACCAAGGTCGGCCCCGCCCTGGCCTTCGAGAAAAACTTCCTGCCCTTCATTCCCGGCGCGGTGGTGAAGACCGTGGCGGCCCTCGCCACGGTGATCCTGGTGGAGCGCGCGGCAGGGACGCCGCGGCCGCGCTGAAGCCGCTCAGTTCAGCTCCCGCCCGAGATGCCGGATGAGGGCCAGCGCCTCCTCCGGCGGGCGCTGCTCGATGCGACGGTAGCTCCGCCCGTCGGTCGTCCGCCAGGCAAGGCCGCCATCGACCATGCCGCGGCGAAGCAATGCCGGATCATCGAACAGGTGGCCGGCCCGCAGCAGCGCGTTGAACTGCGCCTCGGTGAAGGTTGCTCCGGCCGGAATGCGCGACCACAGCACCCACAGCGCAAGGCTGCGCCGGCTTTCCTTCGCCGGCCAGCGGGCCAGCCGGCCGGCGGCGTCGAAATGCTTGGCGGCATGCTCCACCCGCTTGAGGTCCACGGGCTCCGGCGGTGCGGGTGGACTGGCAAGCCGCGCCTCGGCGACGTGGTTGGCGCGGAAATGCTGGAAGTTCCGGTAGCCGACGGAGCGCACCAGCATGTTCAGCAGCTGGACGTGGCCGGGCTTGCCCTCGCAGGCTTCGAGTTCCCGGCCGAGGGCGCGAGCGAGCGCCGAGACGTCGAGCGCGGCAAACGGCAATTGGATTCTGGACATGACCTATCCCTCATGTGCCGAGGTCTTCAGTCGTTGGTCGCTGGCTTACGACACGGCACGGGACAAGTGTCTGCCGAAGGGAAGATGGCAGGTTTAGCTCCCCTTGCGGGGCAGCGACGCCTCGGTGAACTGCCGACCGGGGGCGGTTGTACAGGCATCCCGGCCCGGCGTGCAAGGGGGCCAGGCTGGATCAGCCGGCGCCGGAGATCTCTTCCTTCAGCGCGTCGGCGTCGCTGCCCGGCATGGTGATGGCGCGCACGCTCTCCCCCGGCCGGCCGGGATTGGTGACGATGGCCGCCTCAAGCGCGACCGTGACCACGCCGCCCGAGCTGTTGAAGATGTAGTCGAGGCGGAAGGCGGCGTCCTGGCTCTGGCCGTTGGTGCGGCGCATGGCCTCGTCCGGGGGCAGGCGCTTCTCGGCCACGAGGTGCGCCGGCTGGTCCACCGTGATGTTGTACTGGCGCGCCCGGCGCGCGGTGGCGATGCGGGCGCGCACCAGGGTCGGGTCGGCGTTGTTCAGCTTTACCTCGATGCGCGGGACCGCCGGCCCCTCCGGCACGGCCTGCGGCTCCAGGGGCATGGCCGGCGGAATGGGATCAATGGCGGCCGATGGCGCGCGGTCATACCGCTCGGCCGTGCAGCCTGCGAGAACAAGCGCGACGGCCAAAGCCGAGATCCCTCTTCCGCCCGTCATTCGCACCGTCCTCGCTGCCCCCGCTGCCGCGCGCCTGATGGGCACGTTCGGCTCAAATAAACATAACAAGGTTAAGACACTTTATTGCGCGGCATCCATCCCGTCTTACGCATCGGTGCTCAGCCTGCCGTCTCCGGTTCCACATAGCGCGGAAAAACCCCCACCGGGGTGGGCAGAGTGCGTCCCGCCGGAAGGCGATGGCTCGCCCCCAGCCGGTCGAAGCCGCGCTCATCGGCCGGCGCCGCCACGAGGTCAAGGAGCTTGCCCGCGCTCTCCGGCATCACCGGCTGCACCAGGATGCCCACCTGCCGGATCAATTCGGCGGTGACCCAGAGCACCGTGCCCATGCGCGGCGGATCGGTCTTGCGCAGGGCCCAGGGCGCCTGCGCGGCGAAATAACGGTTGGCCTCGGCCACCACTGCCCACACCACGTTGAGATAGAGATGGATGGCCTGCGTCTCCATGGCCTCACGGCTCTTCTCCAGCATGCCGTCGGCCAGGGTGAGCATGGCCTCGTCCTCCGGCGAGAGCGGGCCGGGCTGCGGCACCACGCCGTCGAGGTTCTTGGAGATCATGGACAGCGAGCGCTGGGCGAGGTTGCCGAGATCGTTGGCAAGGTCCGCATTCATCCGCGCCACGATGGCCTCGTGGCTGTAGGAGCCGTCCTGCCCGAACGATACCTCGCGCAGGAAGAAATAGCGGATGGCGTCCACGCCGTAGGTGGCGGCGAGATCGAACGGGTCGATCACGTTGCCCACCGACTTGGACATCTTCTCCCCGCGGTTGAACAGGAAGCCGTGGCCGAACACGCGCTTCGGCGCCTCCAGCCCCGCCGACCACAGGAAGGCCGGCCAGTAGACCGCATGGAAACGGATGATGTCCTTGCCGATGACGTGCAGGTCCGCCGGCCAGAACCGCCGGAACAGGTCCGCATCGGTGTCGGGATAGCCGAGCGCGGTGATGTAGTTGGTGAGCGCGTCCACCCACACATACATGATGTGCTTTTCGTCGCCCGGCACCGGGATGCCCCAGTCGAAGGTGGTGCGCGAGATCGAGAGGTCCTGCAGCCCGCCGGAGACGAAGCTCGTCACCTCGTTGCGCCGCGCCTCGGGCATGATGAAGCCGGGGTTCTGCGCGTAATAGGCCAGCAGCCGATCCTGGTAGGCGGAGAGGCGGAAGAAGTAGCTCTCCTCCTCCACCCACTCCACCGGCGTGCCCTGTGGGCCGAGGCGCACGCCATCCTCGTTCAGCCGGGTCTCGTCCTCGGCGTAATAGGCCTCGTCGCGGACGGAATACCAGCCGGCATAGGTGGATTTGTAGATGTCGCCATTGGCCGCCATCTTCTCCCAGATGGCCTGGGAGGCGCGATGGTGCCGTTCTTCCGTGGTGCGGATGAAGTCGTCGTTGGAAAGGTTGAACGCCTCCACCATGGCCTGGAAGCGTGGCACGTTGCGTGCCAGCAGTTCGCGCGGCGTGAGGCCGGCCTTCTGCGCCGTCTGCAGCATCTTGATGCCGTGTTCGTCGGTTCCGGTCAGGAAGCGCACGTCATAGCCGTCGAGCCGCTTGAACCGCGCGATGCAGTCCGTGGCGATCGCCTCGTAGGCGTGACCCATATGGGGCACGCCATTGGGATAGGCGATGGCGGTGGTGATATAGAAATTCGGCTTGGTGGACATCGACGACTCGGGCGATTTCTGACCTCTCCCGGGAGCGCGCGGGTCAGCGCACGGCCTCGGCGAGATCGGCAAAGATGCGGAACACCAGCGCCTTGCGATCGAGATTGTAGATATCGGCCTCGAGCGCGCTGCGCCGCACCTTCTCCCACACCTCGCCGAGGCGGACAAGGCGATGGCGCGCCTCCCCCTCCTGCGTGGCGCGCGCGGCCACATAGTCGCTCACCGCCTCGATGAACAAATCGAGCCCGTCCGCGCGGTCGCCCTGGAGCCGGGCACCGAGGGCGTGGAGGTCCTCCGGCCGGGGCCGGGGCAGTTGCTCCAGCGCCCTCAGGGTGGCGGAGCGGACCTCCATCCCCTCCCCCCGCGCCAGCACCAGCGCCCGGCGCACGCTGCCCCCGCTGGCCTCGGCGGCGGAGGGCAGGCCGGCGGCGTCGAGGTCCTCCACCGCCTCCTTCAGATGGTCGAGGGCGGCGAGCACGTCCGGGCTGGCGAGCGGGCGCAGCCGCAGCAACCGGGTACGCGAGCGGATGGTGGGCAGGACCCGCCCCGGCGCGTGGGAAATCAGCAGGAACAGGGCGCGTGGCGGCGGCTCCTCCAGCGTCTTCAGCAGGGCGTTGGCGCCGAAGGCGTTGAGCTCGTCCACCGCATCCACGATACACACCCGCCAGCCGCCGGCCGCGGCCGTCGCGCCGAAAAAGCTGCGCACCCGCCGCACCATTTCGGCGGGAATGACCGTGGGGATCTTCTCCTCGCCCGCCTCCGGCGCCCGTCGCAGCACGAGGAGATCCGGATGGCTCATGGAGGCCACCTGCCGGAACACCGGGTGGCTCGCGGGAAGAGACAGGTCGTGGGCGCCCGCCTCCGTGCCGCCCGCCAGCACCGTGCGGGCGAGGCGATAGGCCAAGGTCGCCTTGCCGATGCCTTCCGGCCCGCCGATGAGCAAAGCGTGTGGCAGCCGCCCGGCGTGGAAGTCGCCCAAAAGGTCGGCCTCCACCGCCGAATGGCCGAACAGGCGCGTCTGCTCGCGCGGATGGGGCGCGCCGGGCAGCACGTCGCCGGAGAGAATCTCGCTCATCTGGACGCGCTCGCGGGCACGGGGCTATGGCGCGGGGTCACGCCGACGCAGCCTGCGCCCGCCCGGCGGCTGACCCGAGGCGCGCATCGAGCAGCCCGATGATGGCGCGGGCCACCTGGTCCGCATCCGGCGTGGCGTCCACCACCACGCAGCGGGTCGGGGCTTCCGCGGCACGGTCGAGGAAGGCCTGCCGGACGGCGGCGTGATAGGCCGCGCCTTCCTTCTCGAACCGGTCGGCGGCAGAGCCCTTCCCGCGTTCCGCCGCGCGGGCGAGGCCCACGTCCGGCGGCACGTCGAGCACTAGGGTGAGGTCGGGCAGGACGGCGCCGACAGCGGTCGCCTCCAGAGCGTCGAGCAGCGCCGTCGGCACCCGGCCCACCGCGCCCTGATAGACGCGGGTGGAATCCACGAACCGGTCGCACACCACCCACGCGCCGGCATCGAGCGCCGGCCGGATCACGCTGTCCACATGGTCGGCCCGTGCCGCGGCGAACAGCAGCGCCTCGGCGGACGGGCCGAACGGCTCCGCGGCCCCCGAGAGCAGCACGTGCCGCACGGCCTCGGCTCCCGGCGAGCCGCCGGGCTCGCGGGTTTCCACCACGTCGCGGCCGGTGGCGCGCAGGTGCGCGGCCAGGCGGCGGGCCTGGGTGGACTTGCCGGTGCCCTCCCCGCCCTCCAGCGTGATGAAGAACCCCCGGGTCATTTGTGCAGCTTCGCCATGGCTCTGCGCGCGAGGTCGCGGACGGAATCGCCCATCAAGGTGAGGCCGCCGTCGATGGCGCGATCCATCAGAGAGCCCACCGCCACGTCCTCGGTGGTGACGAGCGGCACGTCCAGCACCTTCACCGGCCCGCGGCTGATTTCGAGCCGGCCCACCTCCGCGCCCTTGGTCACGGGCGCGCGCAGCGGGCCGGTATAGACCACCCGGGCGGAAACCCGCTCGCCGCCCGAGCGTGGGGTAAGCAGGTTCACCGGCCCACGCGCTGCGAGCCCGACCGAGGACTGGGCGCCGCCGAACACCTGGGCGCGCCCCACCTCCTTGTCGGCGGCGAAGATCTGCCGCTGACGGAAGGACTGGAACCCCCATTCGAGCAGCTTGCGCGTCTCCTCGACGCGCTCTTTCTCGCTCCTGGCGCTGAGGGTGGCGACCACGAGGCGCTGGCCGTTCTGCACCGCCGAGACCAGGGCGTGATAGCCCACGTCCTTCAGCCATCCCACCTGCAGGCCGTCGGCCCCGATGCCAGCGTCGAGCATCACATTGCGGTTGCGCTGCTTGATGCGGTTCCACTCGATGTTGGGTTTGGCGAAGATCGGGTAGTAGTCCGGAAAGGTGCGGATGATGTGGGCAGCGAGCGTGGCAAGGTCCCGCGCGCTGGACACCTGTCCCGCATCGGCGAAGCCGGTGGCGTTGTGGAATTCCGAATTGGTCATGCCGATGGCCTGCGCCTGGGCATTCATCATCTGCGCGAACTGGCTCTCGGTGCCGCCCAGGCCTTCCGCGAGGGTAATGGCCGCATCATTGCCGGACACCACGAGGGCGCCGGCCAGCAGTTCACCCACCGGCGCCGGCTTGTTCACCTCGGCGAACATGGCTGCCCCGCCCGACGGGCCGCCGCCCCGGCGCCAGGCATTCACACTGACCACGAGGGGGGTATCAAGGGCGATCTTGCCGGCGCGCAGCTGGGCGAAGACCACGTCCGCCATCATCACCTTGGCGAGGGTGGCAGGGGCGATCCGCTTGTCCGCATCCTTCTCGAACAGGATGCTGCCGGTATCGTAGTCCACGAGGATGGCGGAGGGGACGGAGGTCTGGAATCCGTCGGCCGCATTCGCCGTGCCCATGGCGCCGAGGAAGAGCAGCCCGGTGAGCGCCGCCATGCCCGTATACGCGATGCCCCTACGCGCGATGCCGGTGCGTACCATGCCGGCGCATGTCGCGAGGCGCGCGGCGCGGGCGACGATGCCCCCGCCCCCACCGCGCCGGCGCACGATGCCTGGACAGGCGAGGCGGACCTTCGGCGACATGCTGCTCCACCTGATTGGAGGGGGTGACCCCACGAACGGGTGGCCGACTCGGCGTCCGGCCATGCGCGGCGATCATCGGCCAAGCCGGGCCGTTCGGTAAAGGGGCGCGACGCCGAAATGGAAAACGGAAGCGGCGGAGAACGGCCCGCCGCAAAGGGCGCGCCGGATCAGCGCACCAAAAAGCGCACGGGGATCAACGCGCGCCATCCGCCGGCACGCCGGCATATCCGAGCCCGCTCACGGGCGCAGCTCCCGCGGACCAGCCGGCGCTTGCGACGCTGACCGGGCTTCCCGCGGCCGCCATGCCGAGATCGTACGGCCGACTGGGCGGCAGCGGCGCTTCCTCGCGCGACGGTGCGGAGGCCACCACCGTGCGGGCCGACGGTGCCTCGGGCACGAACGGCTTGGCGGAGGCGACCATTACCGTGGACCCGGAGGGCAGGTCGGCGGGCTTGCCGGTGGTGGTGAGGGTGGAGGCGAGCCTCACGTCGTCCGAACCCTCGATCGGGGCGCGGCCGAGATATTCCACCCGCACCTTCGCCACGCCACGGGTGGAAAAGCCGAGCAGCTCGGCGGTGCGATAGGACACGTCGATGAGCCGGTCACCCACATAGGGACCGCGATTGTTGACGCGCACCACGATGGAGCGCGCGTTGGACAGGTTGGTGACGCGCACGTAGGACGGCATGGGCAGCGTCTTGTGGGCGGCGGAGATCGACGTCATGTCGAAGATCTCGCCATTGGCAGTCTTGCGCCCGTGGAAATCGCGCCCGTACCAGGAGGCCGTGCCCTCGGCCACGTAGTTCGGGTTCTCCGCCGGCACGTAGGTGCGCCCGCCAATCATGTAGGGCTTGCCCACCTTGTAGCCGCCGCCGCCACGCGGCACTGGATCGCCGTCTGCGACGACGCGCGGCGACGCGGACACGCCGTAGACCGGGTCGATCTTGCCGTCGAGGTCGATGGATCCGCACGCGCCGAGAGCAAGACAGGCCACGAGCACCGATCCCCCGCCGTGATGCGTGCCAGAGCCGCCGGGCTGCCCCCCGTCCGGCCGCGCATGCGGCGAAGTGCGTGCGATGCGGATCCCGTCTCCATCCGTGCCTGGTCCCCTGACTGATCGCTGAAGCCGCCGAATTCGGTCCACAAGGTATTTGGCCCACAAGGTCGACGGTGCACCGCGATCGAGCAGGACCCCGGCAACCTGGACCAAGAGGGCGTTCAATGACGGCGAAAATGCGGCGAGGCCATGGCCATGGTTAACACGACCTGCTCCCGCGGACACTCGACGCCGCATTTTGACTGGGTTAGAGAGACGGGTGCGGATGGCGCGCGGGACGCGCGTCCGCACCCGCATCCGCCTGCGGAAGGGTGGCCGAGCGGTTTAAGGCAGCGGTCTTGAAAACCGCCGTGGGTGCAAGCCCACCGTGGGTTCGAATCCCACCCCTTCCGCCATTTCAGTCCCAAAGTGGGCACGGCGATTCCCGCCGATTTCCCGCTAGAGACCGAAGTGAGCGTGCGCAGCAGTTCGCCCTTCGATCCCATGATGCGAACATGGCCATCTCCGACTTCGACGCGCTGGGCAAAAGCGCGCAGATGGTCCCGCCGGTAGCCACCGCCATGTTGCCGGAGCTTTCTCGCATCGCCGGTGCCCGCTCGGCATCGACCTGCGCTTGGTCGCCTAGCGCCCGAAGGGCGACGACGCGCTTCTTCAAGGCCGGATCGTCCAGATCGGCTACGGCCGCTTCGATGGCCTCGTAGAGGGGTTTCAGGCGAAGCTCGGTCTCGGCCGCGCGCCGGTTCAACTCGGCGATATGCTCGCGGCGGCGTTCTGCCCGCTCCTCGCATCGATCGAGAATTGAGGCCGGAACCTCCTTCAGCCGCTCGGGCTGGAGCAGCCGGTTCTCAATATGGTCGCAGACGATGGCGTCGAGCTGCGGCATCGGAATCGTGCGGCCGGAGCAACCCGTCTCACCCTGCCGTGCCTTGATCGAGCAGGTGTAAGAGCGATGGCACGCTCCTCACTTCGCCATCGGCGCGAGCGCGCCCAGTTGCTGGAGAACCGAATAGAGGTTCGCCACACCCCAATGATCGGTGATCTTGCTGTCCACCACGCGCATCGCGTCGACGGTTTCGAAGCTCACTTTCTTGCCCGTGGCCGGCACACCGAGAAAGTCGCCCAGATGCGTGCCGTGATAGGTTTTGAAGGTCGTCACGACATCACCATCGGCACGTTGCCAATGGATTTCCGGTCTGAAATCGGGGAAGGCGACGCGCAGGCGCTGATACAGGCCGAGAACGTTTGCCTTGTCGCGGGCCATGCCCGGCTGGGGGGTGTGGTCGTAGAAGTCGTCGGAGAACAACGTATCGAAGAGCGCCCAATCGCCTCCGCCCTGAACTTCTTCGGTGTTGCGGCGGATGACCGCCTTCGCCTGCTCACTGATGTCCTGTGTCATCGAATTTTTCTTTCGTGGCTAGAGTTCAAAGCCGCCGATGGTCAGCGCCGCCCCCGGCCCGGAGCATGGCCGGGATCTCGTGCTTCAGGCCGAGAAAGACATTGCGCAGGTTGACGGCGACGACCTCGTCGAAATCCTCGACCGAAAAATCTTGGATACGGTGGGTGCCGCCGGTTGGAGTTGTCGCGCTATGCGGCCCGGCCTATCGGATCAGCCGAACAGTTTGGCCGCCGTCTTAGCGACGAGCTCGCCCTGATGCCGTGCGCCGTCCAGCTCAATTGCCGAAGGTTGGCGCGAGCCGTCGCCACCGGCCACAGTCGTTGCGCCATAGGGAGCGCCGCCAACGATCTCATCGAGCGTCATCTGGCCGGCGTGGCTATAGGGCAGACCAACGATCGTCATGCCAAAGTGCAGCAGGTTGGTGATGATCGAGAACAGCGTCGTCTCGTTGCCGCCATGCTGCGTCGCGGACGACGTAAAAGCAGCGCCGACCTTGCCGTTCAGTGCGCCACGAGCCCACAAGCCACCGGCCTGGTCGAGGAAGGCAGCCGTCTGGCTCGACATCCGGCCAAAGCGCGTGCCGGTGCCAACGATGATCGCATCGTAGTGTTCGAGATCAGCCACGCTGGCGATCGGAGCCGCCTGGTCGAGCTTAAAATAGGCCTTCTTCGCGATCTCTTCGGGAACAGTTTCCGGCACGCGCTTGATGTCGACGGTCGCGCCGGCGGCACGGGCGCCTTCGGCTATGGCGTTCGCCATGGTCTCGATATGCCCGTAGGATGAGTAGTACAGCACCAGAACCTTAGTCATGATGACGTCTTCCTTTTCATGGGTGGTAGTTTGGACCGGCGTGTCGCGGACATTTCTGCCGGTCGCAGATCGCTTTGAAAATCCAAATAGGATCGAGCGATAGGTTCGAAAATTTCGGCAAGCCGCTCAGATCACGGCGAGCAGGCCGCTATCGACCTGAAGCGCGATGCCTGTGACGTACCTCGACAGATCCGAGCCGAGGAACGCGACAGCGTCGCCGACCGTCTTGTCATTCAGAATATCGCTCATTGATTGTCTCCTGGGCCCACGAGCGAATGCCGCGGTCGCGCGGTTCTTGAAGGGGTGCTGCTGGTTGAATGTGTCCCGGGCTGATCGTCCGCTGCGCTGTCAGCCCTGTTTGATCAGGCTGTGAACCATCAGCGCGCCGCCGAACTGCTGGAGCCGGCCGCCCTCCGCGAGCTTTCCAAGAGCGATCGGGGCATAGCCGAGGCGCCCGGCCAGTTCCTCCACCGTCTTTGATGCGGACGCATCATCGCTCGACACGAAGATCGTGCGCCGGCCGCTCGGGCCGTCGGGCACGTCCGCAAGCACGGCGGCCGGCAGTGTGTTGAATGCCTTCACCAGGCGGGCGCCGGAAACAGCCTCCGCGACGATCTCGCTCGAAAGCCTGCCGCCGAGATCGGCCGGGGAGAAATCGGTGAAATTGATCGCATTGGTCGCATCAACCACGATGCGACCGTTCCAGGGCGCGGCTGTCTTCACCGTGTCCTCGACCGCCGTGAAGGGGACGGCGAGGATGACGATGTCGGCGGCCAGCGCCTCGGAGAGTTCAACCGGCTGGATGCTCGCCCCGAGTTCGCTCGCGAGCGGCGCAAGCGACGCCGGGCCACGGCTGTTGGCGATCTTGACGGGGATGGCCTTGCGGGCGAACTGGCGTGCGAGGGCCGTGCCGATCGCACCGGCGCCGATGATTGCGTAGGTCATGGTTATGTCCCTTCATGGGTTGTTGGAGGGCGGCGCGTGGTTCACGCTGCCCGACGGGGCTTTGTTGGCAGAGGAATGAATTCGGGGTCGCCCGGCACGATGGGAAATCTGCCGGCCTGCCAGTCGGCGGCGGCCTGATCGATCCGCTCCCTGCGGCTGGATACGAAGTTCCAGTAGATGTGCCGCTCGCCCTCAAGCGGCTCGCCGCCCAAAAGCATCAGGCGCGTCGGCCCGACCGCCCTCAGGAGGATCTCGGCGTCGGGCTTGAACACGACCAGACGATCCTGTCCGAACCGTCCGGCCTGACCGGACACCTCGATCTCGCCCTCGACGATATAGGCGGCGCGTTCGATATGGTTAGAAGCGAGCTTCAGCGTCTTGCCGTCAGCAAGGATAGCATCGGCATACAGGGTATCGGAGAAGGTCGGAGTGGGCGCTGTCACCCCCCAAAGCTGCCCGCCAGTACCTGAAGGCGAACGCCGCGATCCTCGATGACGGGGATCTCGGCTGCGCTGACATGCTGGAAACCGGGATCGGTCTCCTCCAACGCCGACGGCAAGGCAAGCCACGCCTGGAAACCGAACATCCTGTCCTCGCGCGCCCGAAAATCGGGACCGCTGCGCTCTGAATGGACGATGCCGCGCCCCGCGGTCATCACGTTGACCTCGCCCGGACGGATCGTCTGGACATAACCCTCGCTATCGCGGTGATCCATCTCTCCCTCGATCAGATAGGTGAGCGTGGCGAGCCCGATATGCGGATGAGGGCGCGTATCGACGCCCGCACCTTCGCGAAAGACCGCCGGACCGAAACTGTCGAGGAAGATGAACGGGCCGACCATCCGGCGCTGTGCCGAGGGCAAAGCCCTGCGAACCTGGAAATCGCCGAGATCCCGCACTGACGGAAGCAGAACCTGGTCAACCTGCGCATTGTTGGATTGGATGCTCATGGACTTCTCCTCATCTCGGCTCGAAAGCCCGTGCTCCTGTGCGATGGGGAAAAGCTATGCCTGGTGGACGACCGAAAAAACCGGCATAAGATCGGCACTTACGTTCGAGGAAATCGACATGATATCAGAGCCAGGCACCCCCACCCTGGACCAGCTCAAGGTCCTGCTGACCGTTGTCGACGTGGGGAGCTTTGCCGGTGCGGCGCGCAAGCTGAACCGCGCCACCTCCGTCATCAGCTATTCGATCGCGAACCTCGAAGCGCAGCTTGGCCTCACCCTTTTTGACCGCGAGACCACGCGCAAGCCGCAACTCACCGAGGCCGGGCGCATGGTCCTGGCCGAGGCGAGGCGTGTCGCCAACGGGATCGACAATCTGCGGGCCAAGTCGAAGGGAATGCTACAGGGACTGGAATCGGAACTGCATATCGTCCTCGACACGTTGCTTCCCGAGCATCGGGTGGTTGATGCTCTCACGAGCTTTCGAGAGCATTTCCCCACGGTCAATCTGCATCTCTATGTGGAATCTCTTGGCGCCGTCACGCGGCTGGTCCTTGATCGTGTGGCCACCATCGGCGTCGCCGGTCCGTTGGTCACGGTCGATGGCATCGAGAAGATCGGCATCGGCAGCGTTCACATGGTACCTGTCGCCGCACCTGGCCATCCGCTTGCCACCGCCGAGGAGAACCTGCCCGGCGCCGGTCGTGAGCATGTCCAACTCGTCCTCACCGACCGATCGGAATTCACGAAAGGCAGGGACATAGCTGTCGTTGGCACGAGCACCTGGCGCCTGGCCGATCTCAGTTCCAAGCACATGCTGCTCAAGGCGGGCATCGGGTGGGGGAACATGCCCGAGCCGATGATCCGGGACGATCTCGCCACCGGACGATTGGTCCATCTCGACATGCCCGACAGCATTGAAGGCTATTATGTCATGGACGCCATCCATCGCACGGACACGCCGCCCGGCCCTGCCGGCAGATGGTTGATCGAGCGCCTTCGATTTCAGGCGCAATGCGATGATGCCGAACCGGCGTAGCTCCGACGGGCGCGCCGCCATCGCGTCCACGGCGGCTGGTCGCCGCGTGGATATCGTTTCGAATCTATGCAACCTAACCATCGATCCCATTCGTCTATTTCGATAAGAACGGAACTGCCAGATTGATCCTGCAAGAGCGCTCCAGCGGGGAGCGCCGTCTCAGGAAAGAAATCGTCGTGTCACGGACCGCCGCCCTGTCTTCGAACTCGACCAGCACCGCTTCCGCCGTGGAGCCATTCATTTCTTCAAGAACATCACGATCGTCGGCGGATTGCTGCAGATCGTGGCCTTTGGCGCCGGACGCTTGAGCCTCGATGCTCGTACCCGCTAAAAATCGAGCCGGAGCGTGTTCCCGACCTTGCGGCCATTCCGCCCGACGAACCAGCGTCAGCGCTGCAGGTGGCGCCATTTCACCATGCGCTCGCGCAGGTCCAGCACGTCGCCATCGACGGTGAAGCTACCGTCGCCCCGGTGATGCAGGGTTCTCCGTTCCTTCCGATCGGCATTGACCCTGATCCGGTAAGCTTCAAGGATGAACATACTGTATTCATCGACGAGGCGGGTATCGGTGACTCTGCATTCGATATTCGCGATGCACTCCTTGATCAGCGGCGCTGCCACGTCGCGCGCCGGCTGCGGTGTCAAACCAAAGCGTTCGAATTTCTCGACCGCTTCGCCTGAGCAATTGCCGATATCGACGACCTTTTCCGCAAGATCGACTGTAGGAATGGCGATGACACATTCGCCGGTTGCTCTCAGAGCGCTGTAGCTATGATCCCAAGGGCCGATGATACAACCGATCAGCGGCGGATCGTGCTGGATCATCATGTGGAAACCCATCGTCATGATGTTGGGTTTTCCGTTCTGGCTGGTCGTCACGAACACGATCGGACCTGGCTCGAGCAGGCGATAGGCCTGCGAGACTGGCAATTCCTTCATGGAGGCGTTCCTTGATCGCCGACCATCCCGCCGAAAGCGGGAGGGCGGACGTTTTGCTTCGTCGGATTGGGCGATTACCAACCCTGGTCGACGGGCAGGACGAAGAGTTCCGCGACGTTCACATGGGCGGGTGCCTGAAGGGCGAACAGGATGGTCTCAGCGATGTCCGCCCCCTGGAGGAAGGTCATCTGCTTGGCCAGATCGTCCATCTGCTGGCGATAGCCGGCATCGGTGATCTGGTCGTAGAGCTCCGTGGCGACAGCGCCGGGCTGGATGCAGGTGACACGGATGTTGTGCTTCTGCCCCACTTCCATGCGAAGGCCATCGGAGAAGGCGGTCACCGCGTGCTTGGTCGCGCAATAGACCGACAGCCCCTTGAACACCTTGCGACCTGCGATCGACGAGGTGTTGAAGATGTGCCCGGAATGCTGCTTGACCATCTGCGGCAGCACGGCCGCCGTCGTGTTGAGCAAGCCCTTGACGTTGACGTCGACCATGCGATGCCATTCGCTGGTCTTGAACTGGTCGACGTCAGAAAGCGGCATCAGGCCGGCGTTGTTGAAGAGGATGTCGATCGAACCTAAGGTGTCGATCAGCGTCTTGACGCCGGCTTCGACGGAGGCGGGGTCCACCACGTCCATCTCGATCACGAGAGCGTCGCCACCCTTTTCCGCGATGTCGGCCTTCAGAGCGTCGAGGCGATCAACGCGCCGCGCCGCGATGCCGACCGTGACGCCGGCTGCCGCCAGCTTGAGGGCCGTCGCCGCGCCGATGCCGCTCGATGCACCAGTGATGAGCGCGACTTTTCCGCTAATGTTCGTCATGACCTGTCTCCTTGTTGCTTGCGAACGCTTTCGGCGAAGCGGAAAGGCGTTCGTGTTCGACAAGGAGAAATCTAGGAAACCTCGGATTTTCTCTCTCCCGGCGCTTTGCAGAGCCTGTCGGGATTTTGCTCTTTTCTGACCTTGGACGGGCGTGACGCTTCAACCGCGACGGTAGTCCGTCGGCGACAGGCCGGTCTCGCGGCGGAAGATCTGCGCGAAATGGCTGGGGCTGGAGTAGCCGACGCTTATTCCGATCTCGATGATGCTGGTGTCGGTTTCCTGCAACAGCTGCTGCGCCTTAGCCACCCGCTGGCGAATGAAGTAGAGCGATGGAGAAAGGCCCGTCGCCTTCTTGAAGAGCCGGCTGAAATGGAATTCGCTCATTCCCACCTCACGGGCGAGGCTGTCGAGGTCGAAGGGCTGATCGAGCCGCGCCGTCATGAAGGCAACTGCCCGGCGCAGCTTCGAGCCGGGCAAGGCGTTCTGGACACGCGCCTCGGTATCCGCCAGCGCGTACTGGCGCACGAGATGCACGGTCAGGCTCTGCGCCAGCCCTTCGACAAACAGCGCACTGCCACGGTTTTCGGCGACCAATTCTCCATGAAGGAGGCTCAGGATATGCGAGATCGTCGTGTCGCGCGCACCGGAGACATCCTTCAAGCTGACTTTGCCACCTGCCCTTCCCAGCATCTCTCGCGCCACCTTCTCGAACAGCGGGACGGAGACATAGAGGTGCATCACCTGGAAAGGCTGGTCGCCCTCGGCCTGCCACCGCATTTCATAGGGCACGGGCGATCGCGTCAGGAAGAAGTCGCCCACGCCAACGCGGCTTGCCATCCATTCACCACCAAGATCGCGTTCTTCGACGGTGGCGCTGCCTGACATCACCCATACGACGAGCGGCTCGGCGACCGCGGGCACCAAGAAAGGGTGTTGAACGCGATTGCGAGAGAAGATCTGGACGAACAGATCCTTCCACGCCGGTCCCTCGCCGCTGATCAGTGTGGTTCCGCTGATATAGTTTTCGAGCCCGATCGGGGAGGTCCGCTCGGGGACAGGCGGCGGCGCCGACGGTTCGTTCGAGGCCAAAATAGTCTCCTCTGCGCTATGGGTTCCGAATTCCCTCAAAGCAATGTAGCGCGGAGCAGATTGGACCGTTCAGCGCTACGGAAGAACAGAGTTGTTGCTGTTCGTCGCTATCGCGCGTTGTTGCCGTCGCGATAAAGAATCATGCCAGCGTGATAGAGAACGTCGTCGCTGAATTCACCATCGGCGGTAAACCCGGTATCGTCCCAATAGTCGATATGATTGCCTCGGACCTCGTAGCGTCCCTGGTAGGCGCTCTCTCGACGACCACGCGCCTCGTCATAGCGACCGTTCGGCAGGAGGTTGTGGCGAATATGGCCGTCCGCCGTGATCCACATCCCGACATAGGGATGGTCCTGGTCAGGCGAGGAGGCCGATGTCTTTTGTGCCTTGTGCATGTGCGAATATCCTTGCTGGGCTAGGGCCGCCGTCGTGCAGGCGAGAAGCACTGCGGCGACGGTAGCCGTTACGGGTTGAAGGCGGTTTGAGGGTGGCATCCCAACCTCCCGTCAAGCGCTCGCGGTAGGCCGGATGACGATTTCACTGGTATCGACATCGGCGGGCTGACCGATCGCATGAGCGATCGCATCCGCAATGGCCTCGGGCTTCAAGGCAATCTGGCGGTAGGCGACCATCGCTTCCGCTGCGGTGGAATCGGTAATGGAGTTGGCCAGCTCCGATTCCACGACGCCTGGATAGACGCAGGTCACGCGGATCTTGTCGGTCTCCTGCCGCAGGCCGTCGGAAATCGCCCGCACGGCGAATTTGGTGGCGCAGTAGACTGCGGCTGTCGGCGAAACGGCGAGGCCACCGATCGACGAGACATTGATGATCTGGCCGGCGCCCTGCCGGGTCATCGTCGGCAGCACGGCCGCGATCCCGTAGAGGACGCCCTTGATGTTGACGTCCACCATCCGATCCCACTCGTCCACCTTCAGGGATGCCATCGGCGACAGCGGCATGACGCCGGCATTGTTGACGATGACGTCGATGCGCCCGAAGGTTTCCAGGGCGGTGTCGGCGAAGGCTTGGACGTCTTCGCGGGAGGTCACATCCAGGCTCTTGTAGATGGCCTTGCCTCCGGCGGCAGTGATTTCGGCCGCCAGGGTTTCGAGACGATCCGTCCGCCGCGCGCCGAGCACGACCGCGGCTCCGGCCTTGGCAAGCGTCCGGGCGGTCGCGTCGCCGATGCCGCTGCTGGCTCCGGTGATGAGAATGATCTTGTTGGCGATATTGCTCATTCAATGATCCTTTCTTGGAGGCTGATTGGGGGTAGTCACACGGCGCCGGAGAGCCGCGTGAAGCTGCGCAGATCGAGTTCTCCCTCGACCAGATCGGGGATCCGGGCGACGAAAGCCTGCATGTGCGGAAGCGCGAAGTGCCCGTCGAGATCGCCGGAAGACCGCCAGTTTTCGTAGACCACCCACAAGCCGGGATCGTCGTTCGAGCGATGCACATCATGGGAAAGGCAGGCATCCCCCTCGCGGGACGGGGCGACCGGAGCCAGCAGCACCTTGCCCAAGTCGTCTGCCTGCAATCGACGAGACATTGATGATGTGCCGCTTCCCCGCGAGCGCATCCTGGGGAGCGCCTGCCGAATACGGCCCTTTTTGCGCTTACATGCCGCGTAGGGCGACGATCCGCGATCCGGCGGCAGCCTGACGTTGCCGCGCGAGCGGCGCGTAGTCCGGCGACGCGAAGAGGCTGCGAATCGCCTGCATGTCGGAGAACTCGATGATCAGCATATTCGTCGCCTGCCAGCCTTCGAGGCCGAGCGGCGCGTCATCGAGCGCGATCAGGCGCCCGCCGGCCTTTGCGACGAGCGGCAAAGCCCTGGAGCGATAATCGGCGATCGCCTCGTGATTGTGAATATCGAGATCGACAACGAGATAAGCTGGCATAGATGCCCCCTGTTGCACGGGCCCGCCTCACGGCTTGGATGGGCGGTATCGACAGGGGGACATCTAGCAGGACCTCCGCGACACCTCTCTCGCAGGCCTGCGGAGGCTATCGGGATCTTGCGTTTTCCTGCGCGCTCGAACGCGGCCCCCGGCGTCGTGGCCACTTCGCGACGATCGACCGGCGCATCTCAAAGCCGAGGCGAATTGGGGCGCTGCTCCCCATCACTTCGTTGCCTATCGCGGAGCAGGAGACCTCGGACGTTCGTCACTGCACTGGGCAAGTGCGCTCGGAGAAAAGCGCAAAACTCCGACAACTTCAGCAAAAGCGCATGAGATATCTGCCCCGCGGTCCGTCAGTTTCCGGCAGTCGGCAGCGAGCCCTGCAGCCCAGGCAAGGCGTCGCCCGACATAGGCCCAGGAGGCGCCGGTTCAATTTTATGGAAGGTAACGAACGATTTTGTTCGGCTTTCCATTATCGGCGATCTCGTCAGTTTCCTGGTGCCGCAATGGCCAATGCATCGTTCTCGAAAGTCGGCCTGGATTCCATGCTGACCCAACAAACACGCACCAAATCATGGGCCCCAGACCGGGGGACTTCCGATCGATTTCCGCAGTGCCTCGGTGAAGGCTCTCACCTTCGCGCTCGGCTGCGGCAGGGCGCGAAGGATGTAGATGCCCGACGGCCCATCGTTCCAGGGCTCGCCGCCAGGCCGCAACCGGACCAGTCTCCCGGCCCTGACGTCCGGTCCAACGACCCAGCTAGAGAGGAACGCCACTCCCAGGCCCGCTTCGGCCGCCGCGCGCTGGGCCTCGAAATCGTCGGATCGGAACATCACCAGACCGTTCCCGGCATGGCCGGCCGGGCAGCCCAGCACGTCGCGCCAGCCAAGGAGATCGGCGCCATGCAGCTTGTCGATCAGACGGTGCGATGACAGGTCCGCCGCGCTCTCGGGCACGCCCGTGCTCGCCAGATAGGCCGGGCACGCCACCAGGAGGCGGGTCAGTGGCGCGAGCTTTGTAGCGATCAGGGTGCTGTCGGTCAGCGCGCCCATGCGGATGACCACGTCGAGACGCTCGAGCACCGGGTCCGCCAGCCGCTCGGTCAGGTCGATCTCGACCTTGAGCGCGGGGTGTTCGACCTGGAGCGCAGCGACGACCGGAAGGACATAGCGCTTGCCGAAGGTCGGGATGCAGGCGATCCGCAGCGTGCCGGAGACGGAGCCGTCGAAGGCGGCAACTTCGGCATGGGTGTCGGCCAGTTCGCTGAGATGCTGTACCGCCCGCTCGTGCAGCCGCCGGCCTGCATCGGTGAGGGTCAGGGCACGCGTCGAGCGGATCAGCAGGGCGACGCCGAGATCCGCCTCCAGCGCATCGATCTGGCGCACGATGGCCGAGGGTGTCACCGCACGCCGACGCGCCGCGCCGGAAAAGCTCCCTGCCCGGACGACATCGACGAAGGTGGCGAGGAACTCGGCGAAATGGGGTCTCATCTTTGCGATCCAGGCAAAGCCATTTGACGGAGGCGTCAGCTTATCGCCGATCCGCGACAGTCGCATATTCGTCGCCGTCAACACAGCGCGCCCGCCTCGTCGCACGGACGTTCCACCTCGCAAGAAAACGCCGGCGATGAGGGCAAGCTCGAAATACGGCGCTTCCCGACACGGCGCACAAACACCCGCGGCGTCATCGCTGTGCACCTGGGATCCCGCCAGCGCGGCTGGGGGAACCACGCCTGAAGACAAGACGCAATTGAGAAGGCCATGCCATGAAAATCCTCACCGACAAGATCCTCTCGCAGTCCGCCTATACCGCCGAGATCGACGTTCCCTTGGAAAAGGTCGACATCGCCGACTGGCTGTTCAACCTGCCGGAGGCCGAGTATCTGCGCTGCTGTCCGCCCGACCATATTGGCTCCGGCGTCACGACCACGGATGACGGCCGCCGCATGGTCATCAATGTCGAGATGATCGGCACCGGGTTGGTCATCCAGCACTATGTCGCCGAGGAAGCGACGGCGAGCTATTGCCGGATGAACTCGATCTCCGACGTGTTCACCCCCGTCGGGCGCACGCAGGTCAACGTGATCTGGGAGCTGATCGCCGAGGCCATCGAAGGCGGGCGCACCCGTTACACCAACCGCGTCACCTCGCATCCGACCGATGTGTTCATGGACTTCGTCGCCGCGCACGGCCAGACCTTCGAACAGGCGGCGATAGCCCGGCAGGAAGCCGGCGGCGATCACAACCGCCGCGAGACACCGCTTTTCGCCGCCAGCATCGCCCGTCGGGCGATGGCCAAGGTCCCCGCGAAATGAAGGCGGTGGTGTTCGACGATTTCGGTACGGCGGACGTCCTCCGCCTCACTGACCCGCCGATGCCGGAGCGGCGCCCCGGCGATCTTCTGGTCAAGGTGAAGGCTGCCGGCGTCAACCGCGCCGGGCTGCTGCAACGGCAGGGTTACTATGGCCGCCAGAGCTATGGCGAAAGCGACCTGCTCGGGCTGGAAGTGGCGGGCGAGGTGATCGTCGTGGGGAATGACGTCACGGATGTCCATCCAGGCGAGCGTGTCATGGCCATTGTCGGCGGCGGTGCCTATGCGGAGTTTGCCCGCGTGGATCGCGGCATGGCGGTGTCTGCTGATCGCCTCAGGCAGGCAGATAAGTGTCCGCGCTCGGCGCTTCGGCTGGCTTCGGGGCGCATTCGCCCCGTTCGAAGTATCGCTCGCGGAGCGGTGCCAACAGCTCACATCTCTGCGATCGTCAGCCCCTTCCGTTCCGCCGCTGCTGGGTCAACCGCCTCTGCTCCTGATAAACGAGCCCCTAGCCGCCGTTAAACAGCATTAACAGCTTTACACGATCGCCATTATTATATTGGTCAATAATTGAACTCGCGTGCGGTTGAGATGATGTCGCATTAGATCAATGCATGCCCCTCCTCCTGGGCCATGTGAAGTGCATTCCAAAGACGAAGCGCGATCGTCTCCGCGTCAGACGCGGGATCGGCCTCCGGCGCGGATTGCGCCACTACAGGATGCGCGAGATGGTCCAGGACGGTGTCCACGGGTTCTGTGAAGCCTGTGACGAAATCCGAGCGCGACCCGGCCAGACTTCCCCAGCCAGAGTCCGCAAACGGCGTTGCTTGTCCTCCCGCCGGATGCGCGCTGCCGAAGGTTGAAACCCGCGCCTCGAGCACAGCGAGAAAGCCCCCGAATTCATCGTGTGTCCCCAAGAGGCTCGTGGCGACGGACGCCCATAGATCGCCGTTATTCCCCTTGGAAAACCCCGTATCCGCCGCCGAACGGGCGAAAGTTGCGACCGCGGGGATGCTTCGCCGGAACCGCTCAGAGCGACCGTCACATCCTGGCTGGCGGTGCCGCCATAGCCGTCCGAAAGGATCAAGGTGAAGGTCTCGGTGCGCGTTTCGCCAGCCGAGAGAGGCTCCACCTTTGCCTCGTCCACGGTGTAGGTCCATACCACGGCGCCAGCGCCGTCCCTGTCGCTCACGACCTTCGCCGTAACCGTGCCCAGCGTGTCGGATGCGGGGGCCACCACCACCGAGTGGGTGTCGCCAGTGTCCCGGTCGGCGTAATAGAGCGTGCCGATTGCTGTCAGGGTGGTCTTGGCTGCATCTTCGGTCAGGGTCGAGCTCGTCACCGAAGATGCGGCGAGCGGAAGCATGAAGACGTCAGCCTGGCCGTTGTTGTCGCCCGCCACCAGGTTTGATGCCCCGGACGCGAACACCAGATAGGCCCCATCCGGCGAGAATGTCGGATTAAAGCTCTGCCCTGTGGAGCTTTGGGCCACGCGCGTTATAGCCCCGGTAATGAGATCCTTGATGAAGATGTCGGAGAGGCCCTCGCTGTCTCCGGGCACGAGGTTGGACGAGGCGGATGTGAAGACCATCCTCGTGCCGTCCGGAGAGAAGGCGAACGACCCGCTCGTCAGGCCATTGCCCATGACGCCCGTCGCGTCAGCACTCACCAGGGTCAATTCGCCCGTGGCGAGGTCCTTCACGAACAGCTGTGCGGAAGAATGGGGCGCGCCGGGGATGACGCTCCACGGGTCGGACAGGAATGCGACCTTGGTTCCGTCGGGGGAGAACAGGACCACATTTTCCGGACTGCTCAGGCCGGATACAAGCGCCACCTCCCCCGTGTCGAGATCCTTCACATAGACCGAGGAGGGGCTGAGGATGCCCGGCGTGACTTCGCCCGCGAAGGCAATGAAGGCGATCTTGCTGCCGTCCGGAGAGAAAACGGCGTTGGCGGGCGAGCCGGCGAAGCCGGCGCCAGCCCCGTCGCTCGAGATGCGTGTCATCTCGCCCGTTGCAAGGTCTTTGATGAAGAGGTCGGCGCGGCCGTTGGTATCCCCCGCCACCAGATTGGACGCCCCGGACACAAAGGCGATCTTGGTTCCGTCCGCCGAAAAGACCGGCGTGTGGCTCCAGGAGTTCGCCTGTCCGCCCGCCGCGTCGGCGGAGATGCGGCTGGTCGTGCCGGTGGCAAGATCCTTGACGAAGATGTCGGTGGCTTCGTTCGTATCGCCATCCACGAGGTCGGACGCAGTGGAGACGAATGCGACCTTGGTGCTGTCGGCCGAGAACACGATGGTGTCGGCAGGGCCGGAATTTCCCACCGCGCCCGCAGAGTTGGACGACACAAGGGTGACGCTGCCCGTTTCGAGGTCCTTCACGAAGATCTGACCGCTCGCTTGGGGCATCGGCGTGGGCGCGTCAGCGAGGTTCGAGGCATACGACCGGAAGGCGACCTTGTTGCCGTCGGGCGAAACGACGGGGTGCTCGCTGCCCCTGTCCCCGCCCTGCCCCCTGAATCCAACGGATACGAGAGACATGCCCCCGGACGGCCCGGACGCCAGGAAAGCGGGCGCCTCGTTGTCGAAGGTGAGCGTCACTTGGGCGCTCGTGCTGGCCTTCTGCGCGTCCGTGAAGGTGAAGGTGACATGGCGCGACGCGCTGTCCGAAACCGGCGCGGTGGACCGGTAGGACACCTGCTCGGCGAGCGCGGTCATCTGCCCGTCGGAGATGGCTGCATTGCCCTTGAAGGTGATCGCCAGATCCCGCCCCGCGGCACCGGTACCGGAGACGCTGCCCACCACCTTGCCGTCGAGATAGAGCTTGTTGCCCGTGATGCTGAAGGGGCCCGGGGAGAGATAGAAATTGTCCTCGGCCATCGCGCCGTCCATATGGACCACGAGCTTGCCGCCCTTGAACCCAATCCCGTCGGGATCGACGACGCTCATGTCGCCGTCGATGACGACGCCGGCGCCCGCTGCGGCTGGCGTGTGGGACGAAACAGGACCGAAGTTCGAGACGGCCGGCGCGTCGGCTTCCGCCTTCAGCTTGAGCTTCATGGTCGAGACGATGGAGCCGGTTGCCTCGTCCTGATCCGCCCGGAATGTCACGGTCCGCGGGGTCGTTGGGGGAGTGTCCCCCGTGTAGGAGTAGGCGACTGCCCGAGCAAGGGCCGTCATCGCGGCGTCGTCCACCGGCTCGCCGAGAAGAACCGTCAGCCCGCCGGGGCCCGCGATGACGGTGCCGATCTGCTCGCCCTCGTAAAAGGCGATCGTCCGGTCGGAGGAGTCGGTCCCCAGCGTAATCCCACCGACCTCGGCGATGGAAAGATGATCATCGTAGGTCGCGCCGGCCAGGCTGACGTTCAATGCGCCATGACTGAAACCCGTGCCGTCCGGACTGGCGACCTTCACGTTGGAATCCAGAACCACAGGCGCGGCGTTCACCGTGTTTTCTGCAAGGGTCTTGTTACGGTCGAGCCCACTGAAGGGAGATTTCTTCGTCGCCATTCCCGACCGTTCCCTGCGCTGATATGCAACCGTGCATAGCAGGCCGGAAAGCTGAAATCCAATGCAGATTCCCTAAGGGAATTTGCAACTCAGTCGTGCCTGAACGCGCGCATCAGCTGGTCTTCCACCGGCTTCACCAGATAGGCCAGCGCAGTGCGGCTGCCGGTGCGAATGAAGGCCTCCACAGGCATCCCCGGCACCAGGGCCTTGCCCCCCAGCCTGGCGCGCTCACTCTCCTTCAAAGCGATCCTCACCAGATAGAAGGATTGGCCGCCCTGGGGGGCGTGCGAGAGATCGGCCGCGACCCGCTGCACCACGCCTTCGACCTCGGGGGTCGTGGCGCTGTCGAAGGCGGAGAAGCGCAGGGTGACGTCCTGGCCGGCCTTCAGTCGGTCGATCATCTGCGGCTCGATGCGTGCCTCGACGACGAAGCCATCGTGCTCCGGCACGATCAGCATGATCTGCTCGCCCGCGGCGATCACGCCGCCCACCGTATGCGCAGTGCTCTCGTGGACAAAGCCGCTGGCGGGGGCGCGCACATCGAGCCGCTGGAGCTGGTCCACGGCTGCGATCCGCCGCTCCACAAGGTCGGCGATCTTCGCCTGCGTATCCCGAGAGTCGGTCGCCACTTCCCGGCGCAGGTCCTGGCCGAGCTGAAGGATCTGCAGCTCCGTCTCGGCGATGCGGCCGCGTGCGCGAGCAACCTCGGCGGTGAGTTGGCCGCCCTCGCCCGACAGCCGGGCCCCCTCCCGCTCCAGGCTCGTCAGGCGTGAAAGGGCGACGAGATTGGCCTGGTAAAGCTTGCGCACGCCTTCGAGTTCGAGCTTGATGATCCGCATCTGCTCCTGCTTGGAGGAGATCTGGGCCTCAAGCCCGCGAATCTCCTCCCGCGTCTGAGCCATGCGTTCGCGCAGCTGGGACATCTGGCCTTCCAGCGCGCTGCGACGGGAGCGGAACAGCGTCGTCTCGCCCGCGACAATGGACGCGACCGACGGGTCGTCCGTGGCCACCAGCTCGGCTGGCAGGTCGAGCGTGTCGCGGCCGTCCCGCTCCGCTTCCAGACGGGCCTTTCGGACCCGCAGCTGGTTGAGCTGATTGTCCACCATGGCAAGGCTCGCGCGGGCGGTGGTCTCGTCCAGACGCAGAAGGATGTCTCCCGCCTTCACCAAACTCCCGTCCGTGGCATGGATTTCGGCCACGACGCCGCCGGCGGGATGTTGGACACGCCGCACGCTGCTCTCCACCACCACCTGTCCGGGCGCGATCACGGCGCCGGCCAGCGGCACGGTGGTGGCCCAGACGCCGGCGGTGCCCAACAGCACAGCGAGGGTGCAGAGGCCGGCGAGGCCGGCCCTTCGGATGTCCTGATGTGGGTTGATGCGCGACATTTCCCGTGCGGCCGCCTTACGCCCGCTCGGCCACGATGCGCGGCTTTGGCGGCGGCTCTTCCCCGCTGAGCGAGCGGCCGGCCAGCGCCCTTTTCAGCACGTCGTCGCGGGAACCGAACGCCTGCATCCGGCCTTCGGCCAGAACAAGGACGAGGTCGGCGGTCGCCAACGCCGCGGCTCGATGAGCGATCACGACACAGATGCCGCCCCGCGTCTTGACGCCGAGGATGGCGCCCACCAGCGCCGCCTCACCCTCCGCGTCCAGGCTGGCGTTGGGCTCGTCGAGGACGACCAGAAAGGGATCGCCATAGAGCGCCCGCGCCAAGGCGAGACGCTGGCGCTGCCCGCCGGATAGGATGCCGCCGCTCTCGCCGATCCGGGTGGCGAACCCCTGCGGCAGGCGCAGGATCATGTCATAGGCGCCCGCCGCCCGCGCGGCGGCGCGTACCGCCTCTTCCGTCGCGGCGGGATCGAAGCGGGCGATGGTCTCCGCCACCGTGCCGTCAAACAGCTCCACGTCCTGCGGCAGATAACCGATCATTGCACCGCGGTCTTCTTCCGGCCATTGGTCGAGGGTGGCGCCGTCGAGCCGCAACTCGCCCCGTGCCGCTGGCCACACGCCGACCAGCGCGCGGGCCAGCGACGATTTTCCGGAAGCCGAAGGGCCGATCACGCCCAGCACCTGCCCGGCCTCCACGGCAAAGCTGACCTGGGAGAGAATGGCGGTGGACGCGCCCGGCGCCGCCACAGTCATCTGGTCCAGCGTCAGCCGGTGCCGCGCCCGTTCCGGAGCGACGGCCAGAGCAACGGAGCGCGGCGCGGCGAGCGCGTGGCGCAACCGTTGCCACGCCTGCCGCGCGGCAAGAAACGGGCGCCAGGAGGAAATCGCCAGCTCCACCGGCGCCAACGCCCGGCTGGCGATGACGGAGGATGCGATCATGACGCCGGACGAGGCCTGGCCCTCGATCACCAGCCAGGCACCCGCGCCCAGCATGCCGGACTGGAGCATGAAGCGCAGCACCTTGGATACGGCACCGAGACCGCCGGAAATATCCGCAGCCCGCTGCTGGGCGGCGACGGCGGCATCGCCATGGATGTCGAGCCGACCGACCAGCCGGCTCGTCAGGCCCAGAGCGGCCACCACCTCGCCGTTGCGCCGTGCCTGCTCCAGCAGGGCGCCTCGGGCGGCTCCGGCACGTCCCGCCTCCTCCACCCGGCGCCGCGTCCCGACCTCCGTCAGGAAGGTGAGGGCCACCAGCAGGGAGGCTCCGGCAACCAGGATGACGCCGAGAACGGGATGCAGCAGAAAGCAGGCCGCCACATAGAGCGGGATCCACGGCATATCGAAGAGCGCCATGGGCCCGACGCCGGACAGGAAGGTGCGGACGGCGTCAAGGTCGCGGGCGAGCCGCATGGCGCCCTCATTTCCGCCCAGCGCGGCATTCCTCAGGATGGCGCGCGCCACCTCGCCCGAAAGCGACTGATCGAGCGCCACCCCAATGCGCCCCAGAATCCGCTGGCGCAGCGCATCGAAGAGCCCCTGCACCGCATAGACCAGCGCCACCGCGATGGTGAGGGCCACCAGCGTCGGCACGCTGCGCGACGGGAGCACCCGGTCGTACACCTGCAGCATGTAGAAGGAGCCGGCGAGCATCAAAATGTTGACGGCTGCCGAGAACAGCGCCACCACAAGGAACGCTCTGCGACAGGAGGACAGCGCCCGCGAGGGCAGATCTGCGTCGGCAACCGCGCCCGCCCTGTGCTTGCTGAATGCGCTTTTCGCGGCGCTCATCGGTTGCAAAGTGACGCCCTGATCGAAGGCCGCGCTCGCACGGGGGCGCAGCCTGTTTCTTCCTTTAGGATGCAAACCCCTAAAATGCTACCCCGAATGGGGCGCTCGTCCGGCCGCCCAGCATCGCAATCTGAACGGCCTAGGTTCTAGACGAGAGAATGCCCGCCGTCATGGCTGACGTGTAGGGCGTCCCAGAGCCGCGCCGCCAGCGCCTCCGCCCCGTCCGCCAGATCGTGGGCCGTTGTTGTCGGCGCCGTCGGCGCGTGGCTCGGAATGTGGCTCCACAGGGTGTCGAGGAGGTCGGAGACCGCCGGTGACAGGTGGCTGGCGACAAGATGTCCGAGGTCCGAGACATCCTGCTCCAGATGAGCGGCCGATCCTGCGGAGGCGGCAGGGCCGTGCGCATGAAGCGCCGCCGCCACGCGCGTTTCCAGATCCGCGAGGAGGCCGGGCACCCCCTCGCCTGCACCGGACAGGCTGGCGATCACGGTTGTCCAAAGATCCGGCCCCGCAGAGCGCTCCGGCGTGGCCTCCGCCGCGACGAAAGCCATGGTTGAGATCGCAGGCGCGGCGCTGCCGTCGCCCGTCCCGGTCAAGGTGACAGTCACGTTCTGGGTGACGGTGCCGCTGTGGTGGTCGTCCAGCGTCAGCGCGAAGGTCTCGACCTTCGTCTCACCGGCCGCCAGCGGCTCCACCTTGGTCTCGTCCACCACATAGGACCACACCACGCCGCCGGTGCCGTTCATGTCGCTCACCACCTTGGCGGAAAGCGTCCCCAGCGCCCCGTCCGACGCGGCGACGCTCACCGTGTGGGTGTCCTTGGCATCCGCATCGGCGAAATAGAACGTGCCGGCGGCATTCAGCGTCTTGCGCGCGGCGTCTTCGGTGAGTGTGGCGCTGGTGACCGAGGAGGTGGGCAGCGAGGCCATGAAGAGGTCGGAGGCATTGTTCGTGTCGTTGGCGACGAGATTGGTCGCGTCGGATACGAAAATGATGTGCGCGCCATCGGGCGTGAAGACGGGGTCGCTGCTGGCACCGTTCGCGTTGGATGCGATTCGGGTGATCGCCCCGGTCTCGAGGTCGGCCACGAAGATGTTCGAGGCGCCCCCGGTGTTGCCCGGCAAAGTCGATTCAGAGGACGAGAAGACGATCTTTGTGCCGTCCGGCGAGAAGGAGAAGGTGTCGCCGACGGCTCCGTCATTCGGGAGAACCCCGTCGGGTGAACTCACGCAGATGATTTCGCCGGTCTGGACGTCCTTCAGGTAGAGGTGGGTGCCCCCCATCTCGCCCCCCGGCACGACGGAGCTTTCATTGGACACGAAGGCGATCTTGGTGCCGTCCGGCGAGAAGACGGGGAGCACCTGATGGGCGCTCGCTGCGGTAACGAACGTCACGTCGCCACTGTTGAGGTCCTTGATGTATATGCACTGGCTGTCGCCACCGAACTTCGGGCCCGATTGATCGCCCCAGGCAACGAACAAGAGTTTGGTGCCGTCCGGTGAAAAGGTGGCATTGAAGCCGCGTGTCGTGTGCGAGGGGTCCGCCCCGTTGATCGCTGCCTGGGTGGCGATACCGGTTTTGAGATCTTTCACATAAAGGCCGCTGCCATCGGTGTCTCCGGGCAGATTTTGAATGCCAGAAACGAATGCCATCTTAGTACCGTCGGGTGAAAATCCTGGGTCTCCACTGTTTCCGGAAATCTGCTTTCCCGTTGAACCTGTCGAGACGCGTGTCACTGCGCCCGTACTTAAGTCTTTGATGAAGACATCGCTTCCCCCGTTCGTGTCGCCTGCTACGAGGTTTGATGCAGTCGACACGAAAGCGATCTTTTGCCCGTCAGGCGAGAATGCGATGTCTGTCGTGCCGAGGATGCTCGCGGCGGCAGTGAGGTCCGAGGCCAGGATGGTGACTTGGCCGGTGCTGAGGTCGTCCAGGGTGATACGTGTTGCGCCAATCTCGCCCGTCGACTCAAAAGCCACTTTGGTGCCGTCGGGAGAAACTGCGACGCTTGAAATGTCGTGGCTAAAGGAGCCGTCGGCAATCTTCGAGATGGAGCCCGCCGGGCTGGATGAGAGAATTGTCGGCGCCCGATTTTCGAATGCGAGTGTAAGATGCGCGGCGGTTGATGTCTTTTCTGTATCGGTGACGGTAAGCGTCACATCCCTTGTTTGAGGCTCGGGGCTTAACGACCGATCTCGGTAGGTAATCTGATCTATAAGTCCACTCATTTGAGCGTCAGAAATCGCGAAATTGCTTTTAAATGTTAGGGAAAAATCATGTCCTGCCACTCCGTCGGCTGATACCGTGCCGACAACCTTTCCGTCCAGATACAGCTTCGTCCCGACAATATTGAAGGGGCCGTCTGACAGATAAATCAAATCATCTGTATTGCTGTCGCTTAAATGTACGGTGAGCTTCCCATTCTTGAATCCCGTTCCATCAGGATTGGAAACGTGCGCGTCGCCATCGATAGCGACGCCTTCCGAGGCCGTCGACAGGATGTGGGACGAAACGGGCCCCAAGTTGGAGAATACCGGAGCGTCGTTCTCCGCCTTCACCTTCAGCTGCATCTTCGCGGATGTCGAGGTGTGCTCGGCGTCGATGGCGGTGAAGGTCACCGCGTGGGCAGCGGTGGTCGGCGCGTTGTTCGAGCTGGAATAGGCGATGGCACGGGCAAGTGCTGTGGCGGCGTCATTGCTCACCGGCTGGTCAAAGCTGACCGTGAGCGCCGAACCGTTCTCGCCAAACTGGGTCTCCGTCCCGATCCGCACGCCGTTGTAGAAAACGGACGTCGTACCGATGCCGACGTCCGTCTCAAGGGTGATGCCGCCGACCTCGGCGATGGAGAGATGGTCGTCCGCTCCCGCGCTCGCCAGCTTCACGCTCAGGCTGCCGCCCTGGAAGCCGGTGCCGTCCGGGTTCTTGAGCGTGACGTTGGAATCCAGCACCGCCGGCCCGGCGTTCACAGTGTTTTCGGCCAGCGTCTTGTTCCGGTCGAGCGCACCAAAGGTGGGGGTCTTCTTCGCGGCCATGTCTGCAACTTCCCTGACAAGCGATGCAAGCATGAGTAGCGCTTGACGGTGTCATGGTCTACCCACCATGGAACATTCGAGAGAAGTTATTAGATATGCCGGGGAACAGCTCGACATTACCCAAGGTAATATTACGCTGGGAAATATGTTTCTGAGCGATTTCCAAGGCGGTGGTTGAATTGCTACATGCGATCGCGGCTCCATATTTCGCAGCCATTCAGGAGCCACATCCGGGAATAGTTTATCGGTCGGTTTTCCCGCCAAAGTTGGGCCGGGCATCTGGCCGCGCCTCGCACTGCCCCTACCCGAGTTGATCATCCTGCGCGATATGCATTTCCGGCGTGACGATGCCATTCTCAACCGGACCACGCGGGGGCCGGGCGCTTAACTTCAATAAAAGTAAAAGCCGGCGCCTGGGCACGTTCCAGAGGGCTGCAATTGCCCAAGGATGGTCACCCAGGAACCGGCACGGACATCGTACGACCTCTCATCGAGCCGCGCTCAATTCCAGACTTATGTACAGTGGGACCGGTCGTTCCGTCGGATCTCATTCCCCCCGTACCGTGAGGTTGATCCACGCCCCCGCATGGGGGGCGACCGTGGACATTGACGCACGCCAGCGCCGGCTCGATGTTTCGATCCACGCCCCGTGTAGGGAGTGACATAGATGACCCTGCGGAAAAATGGTCGCCGCCCGACAGGAGGTCACCGGCGACATGGCCCTGGAATTCCCGCGAAGCCTTGCCGACGTCGTGCAGCTGTCCCGAAAGGCGCAGGACCTCTCCCCATCCCAAGGGGGCTGCGAACCGGGCCGCAAGCGTGCCGAAGGCCGCTCCGTAATTTGCCGGCCCCGGCTGATGCCCGCCTTGTGAAAGGCCCTGTTCACCGGGCATAAGCGGAATTGACCCAGATCAACTCTAATGCGTAGTCCAAAGCAGCAGGACGACGCCGACGACGATCAGGCTGATGCCGACAACATCCCGAAGCGAACTTGCTTGCTTAAAAACGAACTTCGATATCGCCTGCGCGAACAATACTTCTACGACGGCCAAGGTGCGCACGTTTGCTGCAGCGGTGATTGCAAATGCCAGGAACCAGAACTGGGATCCCAGCGCCCCCATGAAGCCCGCAAGCAATGATGGCCTCCACAAGCGAAAAATCATGTGCAATACGCGCGGGTCGCGCAGGGCGAGAAATATGGTGAGTGCGATCGCTTGCATGCCGAGGCTGACCACGAGCGTGAAGGTCGCGGCCATCACGAAGTCCGGGTAGCCGAGCGCGAGGATGGCGCCGCGATAGCCGATGGCCGACAGCGCGAACATCGCGCCCGCTCCGAGGCCGAGCAGGGTCGAGCCGAGGCGCGCGGCGCCGGCGGCCGCCGGCTTCATCGACATGATCACAACGCCAGCGGTAGCGACGATGATCGCCGCGGCAGCGCCGGGACCGATACGGTCGTTCAGGAAAACAAGCCCGAAAATCGCGACCTGCACCGGCTCGGTCTTGATGTAGGCGGTGGCAGCGACGAAAGACCGGTGGTTCATGGCGGCCAGCATCAGCGCGGTGGCGATGATCTGCGACAGCGCGCCGAGGGCGACCCAGGGCCAGAAGACCGGCGTTGTGAGCGATGGCAGCGGCAGCCTAGTCGCGGCCATCGTCGCGATGAGAAACAGCACGGCGAACGGAAAGCCGAACAGGAAGCGGACGTGCGTCGCCCCGGCGGTGCCAAGCTTCGCCGTCAGTTCACGCTGCATGGCATTGCGGGCCGTCTGCGCGGCGGCGGCGATGATCGTGAAAACTGCCCAGAGCATGAAACGGAGTGCCTCAATTGAGCGATGGCTAGGCGCAATCTGTCTACGGCATCGGCCAGCGCTGCTGTCTAATCCGATGACAGAGGGCAGGTGTAGTGGGCAATCAACATTCACGCGTTGAGATTTTTGCGAGTCGCTCTGCAACAAATTAAAGAGGTGCGGCGCACCGCACGCGACTATCTGTACGCGCAGTCGTCTTGTGGAAGTTCAGGCCCGGAAATGCGCTCGAAGACGAGAAACATGATCGGCCGGCAGCCAGAAACATGTAAGCTAGAGGGTTTCGTGATGTCGAATTTCGTATCGTCTGACGAGATCCGGAGCCAGTTCTCGCGCGCGATGTCGGACATGTACCGCAGGGAAGTCCCGCAGTACGGCGCGCTGCTTGAGCTGGTCAAGGAAATCAATGGCGAGGTGCTGGCGGCCAATCCCGACCTCATGCGCGCGATGACGAGGGCGGACGAGATCGACAGGCTGGATGTGGAGCGTCACGGCGCCATCCGGCTCGGGACAGCCGACGAACTGGCGACGATCCGGCGGCTCTTCGCCGTGATGGGGATGCATCCGGTCGGCTATTACGACCTCGTCGGCGCCGGCACTCCGGTGCACGCCACGGCCTTCCGCCCCATCGACGACGCCTCGCTGCGGCGTAATCCCTTCCGGGTGTTCACCTCGCTGCTGCGTCTCGAACTGATCAAGGACGAAGCGTTGCGCGAACGGGCAGAGCAGTTGCTCGCCCGCCGGTCGATCTTCACGCCGCGCACCCTGGCGCTCATCAACCTGTGCGAGCGTCAGGGCGGATTGACACGGCCTGAGGGGGAGGAATTCGTGCGCGAGGCGCTCGAGACCTTCCGCTGGCATCGCCAGTCCCCGGTCGATTACCAGACCTATCGGGCCCTGCATGACACGCATCGCCTGATCGCGGACGTGGTCTGCTTCAAAGGACCGCACATCAATCATCTGACGCCTCGGACGCTGGACATCGACGCGGTGCAGCGCCGGATGCCGGCTTGGGGCATTTCGCCGAAAGAGATCATCGAAGGGCCGCCGCGGCGCCACTGCGCCATTCTCCTTCGGCAAACCAGCTTCAAGGCGCTGGAAGAGCCTGTCGACTTCGTCACGGCGGAGGGCGAGGCGTCAGCCTCGACCCACACCGCGCGTTTCGGCGAGATCGAACAGCGCGGCATCGCGCTGACGCCGGAAGGGCGCCGTCGCTATGACGCGATGCTCGCCGGATTTCTGGCATCGGGGACCAGGCATTGCGACGAGGCCCTGGCGCTCGCCTTCGCGGCGTTTCCCGACGACGCGCCGACCTTGCGCGCACAAGGCCTCGCCTACTTCCGCTACGAGGCGACGGCGACGGGCAAGGCTGCGCCCCGCGCCGAGGTGGAGGGGCAGTCGGTCGATGCACTCATCGCCGCCGGCTATCTCAGCATCTCGCCCATCATCTACGAGGACTTCCTGCCGGTCAGCGCCGCCGGCATCTTCCAGTCGAACCTCGGTTCGGCCCAGCGGCAAAGCTATGACGGTGCCTCGAGCCGCGTCGCCTTCGAGTCGGCCTTGGGCGCCAGCGTACATGACGAGTTCGCGCTTTATGCTGAATCGGAAGCCGCGTCGCGACGCGAAGCCCTGGCGGCGCTCGGCCGCTGACGCGGGTCGGCGTGGGGGCGCACTTCACCACTTCGATGAGGTGAACAGTCGGTTGGAATAGCTGTCGTCGAGGATCTTCTGGATCGCCTCGACGCTGCCATCGCCGATGCTGCCGCGCGTATGATCGCGCAGTATGACGGCCATCTCGGCCATCCGGCCCGCATTCGGCCAGTCTTCCGAATTCCAGATGCGGGAGCGTTTCGCGGCCTTCGCGCAGTGCATGTAGGCTTCGCGAATGCGCACACCGATGCCGATATTCGGCGCGGCGCCCAAGACCGCGGCCTGCGCCAGCACGGCCGGATCCTCGACCACCCAGCCTTCGCCGTTGACGCGCAGGAAATCCTCATAGCCTGGGATCAGGACCATCAGGCCGATTTCCGGATTCTGGATCAGGTTGCGCAATGTGTCGGTGCGGCGATTGCCGCTCAGCTCAGGTATCAGAAGATGCCGGTCGTCGAGCACCTTGACGAAACCCGGCGTGCCGCCGCGCGGCGAGCAATCGCAACGGCCCTCGCTGTCGCTCGTTGCCATCACGAGGTAAGGAGACAGGGCAAAGAACATCGCGCAATGCGGGTCCAGCCTGTGCTGGACTTTCGCCGATGTGATCTTCGCCGATGGCGCCGGCACGATTTCGCGCAGCCGTGCCTCGGTGCGCACCACGGCGCCGAAGACGGTGGGCGTTTCGAGGGATGATCCGGCTTGGTGCGGCGGTTGCATTGGCGAGCCCTTGCAGTCGGGACGCGGGCGATCGAGGCCCGCGCGGTCCGGCGACCTTGCCGGACCGCGCGCCGCTGCCATATCGCGAAACTTCCAAGGCTGACTTGAGGAGACTTCAAGGCGATAGCGCTAGCGCCGGCGCCGGTTCCGACGCACCATGAACGATGCCTGTGGCACGATGATCCCGGCGTATCATCCCTCGACCAATTTTATGGCTTCGGCGACAGACTTATACTTGAAAAGAGATCGCGCAATGGATCGGCCGCAGCTTCTTCTCGTGCCCAACACGCCTTCGGCGCCGGGCACGCATTTCGCGTGCGAGGCGCGCTTCGTCGCCGATTATGGCACTTCGGTCATCAAGCTGCTGTCGCCGCAGCCCGGCGAGAAGATTCTGGATGTCGGATGCGGTGACGGGACACTCTCACGCCTGGTGCAAGCCAGCGGGGCCGAGGTTGTCGGCATCGATATCGACCCGGCGATGATCGAAGCGTCGCGTCAGAACCGCATCGACGCACGGCTGATCGATGGCCGCGCGCTGACGTTCGAGGGCGAATTCGATGCTGCCTTCTCCAATGCGGCCCTGCATTTCATGCGGCCGGTTCCAGCCGCGATCGAAGGCGTCGCGCGCGCGCTCAAGCCGGGCGGGCGGTTCGCCGCCGAGCTCGGCAGCCACGGCAATATTGCCGCCATCACCACCGGCCTCGTGGCCGTGCTCGATCGCCGCGGCATCGATGGCGGTGCGCACATCCCGTGGGAATTTCTGACCGCCGAGGAAATTTGCGATTCACTCGAGCACGCCGGCTTCGTCATTGATTCCGTGCATGCGTTCCATCGTCCGACGCCGATGCCCTCCGGTGCCAAGGCCTGGATCGAGAAGCTGGGGCGATGGTTCCTTGACGCCTTGCCGCCGGAGCAGCGCGAAGAGGCCTGCGAAGAAGCCGAGCAGCTTATGTCGCGCACCATGAAAACTTCACGCGGTCATTGGACCGCGGACTATCATCACCTGCGCTTCAACGCGCGATTGGGAGCCAAAATGATGGGAGCCAAGTGACGAACGCCATCGACCCAGCGGAGTTGGAGAAGCGGCTCGCCAGCGCTGAAGGCGCGGCCAAGCCGGGATCGCTCGCGCGCCGTGACCGGCTGCCGTCGCTGCGCTCATTGCGGACCTTCGAGGTGGTCGGACGTCATCTCAACATGCAAGGCGCCGCCGACGCGCTTTGCATCACGGTGTCGGCGGTCAGTCACCAGATCCGCCATCTCGAGGCGGAATTGCAGGTCGCCCTGTTTCGCCGCACCGGCCGCGGTCTCGAACTGACGCGCGACGGCGAGGCGTTGCTGCCCGGATTGACGGCCGTCTTCGAGCAGCTCGAAAGTACGGTCGAGAAATTCCGGCGGCGAACCGGCCCGCAGATCCTGACGATCAGCATGCCGGCCTCGTTCGCCATGCGTTGGTTTCTCGGACGGCTGGGCAAGTTCTACGCCATGTATCCCGACGTCGAGATCCGCGTGGCGACCCATGTCGGGCGCGAGGTGGAACGCAGCGCGACTGTCGACTGCTTCATCCACGTCGGCGCCAATGACTGGCCGGAACTGGAGGGGGAGCTGCTGTTCGCCGAGCACCTCGGCGTCGCCTGCAGCCCGACAATCCAGCGCCGCATCGACCAGGCCATCACAGCACCGGCGGACGTCCGGAAAAATCGCGTCCTGAAAGCCGACGACAGGCCGGACGACTGGCAGCTCTGGCTCAACACCACGGGGCTCACTTTGCCGGGCGAGCAGCGGACCCTGTCATTTTCGAGCCAGATCCTCGCCCTCCAGGCGGCCATCGAGGGGCTGGGCGTGATCCTGACCGACCCGGTCGAGATCATGGACGAACTGCAGACGGGCCGGCTGGTGCAGCCGCTCGCTTCAAGTCTCGCGGTCGCGACGCGCGGCTACTATTTCTACACGATGGCCGACGCCGAAAGCGCACCTTCGGTTGCGATCCTGCGCGACTGGTTGCAACTCGAGCTTGCCTCGAAACCTTGAGCGCGGCTCAGCCCTTCGGCGAGAACGCGAGCGAGCCCATTCGCCGGGTCCATTCCCACACCTGCAGGTCGGAGAAAATGCCGGCGCCGGTGAAGGGATCGTCCTGCGCGAAGGCTCGCGCCTGCGCGAGGGTGTCGCATTCGATCAGGAACATGCTGCCGCGGTCTTCGCCGGTCTCAGGATCGCAATAGGGGCCGGCCGCAAGAATGCGGTCTTCAAATGCCTTGAGATAGTCGATGTGCGCGGCGCGCAGGCGGGTCCGCTCGGCAGACTTACCCGGCGCGTCGATGCGATGAACCACGAAGATCATGGCGCTGCTTCAGCCTGTGGTCACGATCAGCGGCGATCGCCGCGTCTTGGTCAGATGAAGCTGGACGACGTCCGGCCTCGCATAGTGGCCGATCGAATCGACCATCTCCTTCATGTCGGCTATGGAATCGAAATCCAGCTCGGCGTAGAGCACGGTTTCGCCGTCGTGCTCGGGCTTGGCCAGAATTTTTCCGCCCGGCGCGACGATCGCCGAGCAGCCGCCGCCGGGCTGCAGCTTGCCCCGCGCCGACTCTCCGAACTGATCGATGATGTCCTGGGTCAGGACGCCGGTCGTCGAGATGACGAAGCACTGGCCCTCGAACGCATAGTGGCGCACCGCCGCGTCGATGATGTTGTCGATCCAGGGCATGCCGCCCGGCCAGTTGGCGACATGGATCTGCTCGCCCTGCGCCTGGACGGCGTAGCGGTACAGCGGGTTGGAATGCTCGAAGCAGATGAGGGCGCCAAGCTTGCCGACCGAGGTGTCATAGATATCGAGATCGACGCCGTCTCCGCGCCCCCACGTCATGCGCTCGTGATGGGTCGGGACGAGCTTGCGCCGGCAGCCCAGGACCTCGCCATTGGCGTCGATGATGAGCTGGCTGTTGTACAAGGTGCCGCCGTCGCGCTCGTTGATGCCGACCACCGCCATGCACTTGGCCTTGCGGGCCGCGTCGCTCAGCAGCTTCACGGTCGGGCTGTCGAGCGTCACGGCCTGATCGAACAGGCGGCGGAAGAAGGTGCGCTTGTTGGTGAAGGGATCCCGGACCAGGTTCCAGTACGGATAGCCGGGCAGGTAGGTTTCCGGAAAGACGATGAGCCGCGCGCCGGCCTTGCCGGCCTCGGCGATGGTCATGCAGGCCTTCTCGGTGCTGGCGTCGCGGTCCAGAAAGACCGGCGCGAGCTGCGCCGCGGCGGCGAGGAGTGAAACGGCCATCTAGTTGGCTCCCGTTGGCTGGAATTCTTCGGCGAAGATCTGCGCGCGCGACACGCCCATTTCGAGCAGCTTGTGGCGGGCACTCTCGACCATCGGAGGTGGACCGCACAGATATGCCGTTGCGGCGGATGGCACGCCGACCAGGTCGCCGGTGAGCAGGTCGACCGCCGTGCCGGTGCTGTCCCGCCAGCCATCGCCATGCGACATGGCGGCAACGAGAACGTGCAGGTCGGGAAAGGTCGCCTTGAGCGCTTCGAGTTCGGTGCGATAGAAAAGGTCACGGTCGGTGTTCACGCCGAAGGCGATTACGATGGGGCCGGCGGTGTCTCGCCGCCGGGCGCGCTCGCGCAGCATCGAGAGCACCGGCGCAAGGCCCGTGCCGCCGGCGATCATGATGCAGGTCCCGGTCTCGCGGCGGCGATAGAAGGTGCCGAACGGACCGGTCATGGGCAGCACGTCGCCGGCTTTCGCCGACGTGGAGAGATAGGTCGACATCGCGCCGTTCGGCAGCGTGCGGATGAGAAAGCCGATTTCGTCCTGCTCGGGCGGCGTCATCATCGAATAGGACCGGATGATGGTGGTGCCGGGCACAGTCAGATTGACGTATTGGCCCGGAAGATACGCAAACATGCGGCCGCCCTCGCATTTGCCGATGACCTCGAACACGCTGTCGGAAACACGTTTGATCGCGGTGATCAGAAATTTGCGCGCACGCCGGGGGAGCTGCGAGGTGCGCGTGTAGGGCAAGTTCAGCTTGATTGCGTCCGAGACGGGTTTCGCCTGACACGGCAGGATCGCGCCCGCCGCGCGCGCGCCGTCGTCGAGGCTGATGGCACGTTCATCCTCATAGGCAATTTCGCCGCCGGTCATGGCGCATTTGCAGGTCTGGCAGGTGCCACTCAGGCAGTCGGAGGCGAGGTGAACGCCGTTCTTCCTGGCGGCCTCGAGCAGCGACACACTCTTGTCCGCGATGAAGCTCACGACCTCCCGATCGCTGAAAGTCAGCTCGACGCTGGTGCCGGTCATCGCTGGACCTCGACGGTCCCGTGCAGGGCCAGCGCTTCCTTGATCGAACCGAGCGCGCGGCAGGCTGCGATCATCCTGGCCTGGCGGCCTTCGTAGTGCCTCACCGTCGCGGCGATGTCCGGCACCAGCTTCCGCGGAACCGCGATGACGCCGTCATCGTCACCGACGATGAGATCGCCTGGATTGATCTCGATCCCGCCGCATTCGATGGGCTGGTCGCTGAACATCGTCTTCAGCCGGCCGAAGCCGCCGGCGGGGGTGACGTTGGTGGCGAAAATGCCGAAATCGGAACCGGCCGCCTGGGATACGGACCGGACAGCGCCGTCGCCGACGAAGCCGGCAAGGCCGCGGCGGATCGCGACTGCGATCTCGGGCGCGCCCCAGAGCGCGGCGTCGGTCTCGTCCTCGAGCTGCGCGACGATGACGCTACCGGGCGCCGTCGTGTCGAGCAGCTTGATCCCGACATTATGCGGCGCGCGTTCGGCGGTCGCCGCGGTCATCAGCGTAACCGCAGGACCGACCATGCGGCTGCCCGCGAGACGGCGGACCTTGTGGCTGATGAAAAGCTTTCTGCTCGTGACCGCATCGAGGGCATCGGACAGCGCCGTCGTCGACACGTCCTTGAATAAGGCGATGGTTTGCGCGTCATACATGGTCAGGCGTCAGTTTCCAGGCCTTCGCGGCCCTCGATCTTGAGTTTCGTCGGCAGGCCGTCGATGCTTTCGAGATTATGATCGGCCCAGTAGTCGACCATGCCTTCGCCTTGTGCGCGGGCCCACTGGTTGAGCGTGCTGCGCTCCTTCTTGAGTTCGTATTCGGGAATGCCAAAACCGCAGGATGTCTGCAGCGACGAGATGTCCGCGACGAAGATCTGGCGCACGCCGGGCAGCTTCGGGAACAGAGCGTAAAATTCGTCCCAATTTTCCTCGCCGGGCTGCACGATGGTGGCGACGCCGTAAAGCCGCAAGATCATCGGCTGCTTGCCGAAGCTCATGAACATGAACGTAATGCGGCCATTTTCACTGACGTGCGCCGCAGTTTCGTTTCCGCTTCCAGTTACATCAAGATAAGCGACGCGGTTGTGGCTCACGATGCGAAAGGTATCCATGCCTTTTGGCGACACGTTCACGCGCCCGTTCAGGGGGGCGGTCGCGACCAAGAACATCTTTCGTCTATCGATGAACTCGGAAAAAGATTGGTCAATCTTGTCGTAAAACCGGGACATCAGCCTCTCCGGATTGAGATGATCGAGGCCCCTTTGACTAACAGAGGCACCGATTGCTAATCGCGCGACAAATTGCGAATGAAGGATGTCAAAAAACTCAAGTCTCGCCACCCCTGTCCAGGAATAGGCAATTCTCTCCTAATGCCGCACGATATCGCCGCTTATTTGTGCGGGTCTGGTGATTTGACGGGCACTCCATGTGGCTCAAAGCTTTCGCATTTCTGACTTGAGATTTTTGGAATTGGGGGTGCGAAAGTTTCCGGGCATCGTCGGCGGCAACGACAAATCGGAACAGAGGGAATTTTATTCCGATGAATATGTCCAAATCCGCCTGTCTCGGCGCGCTTCTGTTGGCGTTGGCGATGCCGGCGCTCGCCAACGACGCCGACCCGATCCCCCTCGGGGTGGTCCAGGTTTTGAGCGGCCCGCAGTCTAAATATGGCGCGAACGCCAACAAGGGCATCGAACTCGCCGCCGAGGAAATCAACAAGGCAGGCGGCATCAACGGCCGTCCTATCAGGCTGTTCACCGAAGATACGGCCGGCAGCAAGGACCAAGCGATCAATGCGGTCCGTAAGGTCATCGGCCAAAACAAGGTCGTGCTGGTGATCGGGCCGACGCTGAGCACCGAGGTGTTCGCCGCGACGCCGATCGCCAACCAGCGCGGCGTGCCATCTGTCGCTTTGACCGCGACGGCGCCAGGTATCGCCGCGATCGGCGAATTCTCGTTCCGCGCCTCGTTGCCGGAAGATCGCCTCATCCCGGCCAGCCTGAAGCGCGCCAAGAAGCTGTACGACATCAAGCGCGCGGCGATCCTGTTCGCCAACGACGATTCCAACATGAAAAGCTCGGCGGATATCTTCAAGAAGGAAGCCGCCGCCAACGGCATCGAGGTCGTCGCGGTCGAAGCCTTCAGCTCCAGGGACTCGGACTTCTCGGCGCAGCTCACCAAGTTCGCCGGCCTCGGCGTCGACAGCGTGCTGGTCGGCGCCTATCCGGATGCCGGCGCGTCCATCCTGACGCAGGCGCGCCGTCTCGGCTTGTCCAAGGTTCGCTTCATCGGCGGCAACGGCTTCAATTCGCCGAAGATCATCGAACTCGCCGGCCCGGCCGCCGAAGGCGCGATGGTGAGCGGCCCCTGGTCGATCGCCAAGGAAGACGAAGCCAACAGGACGTTCATCGCCGCCTATCAGGCCAAATACGGTGAAGTGCCCGATCAGTTCGGCGCCCAGGGTTATGACGGGATGAAGCTCGTGGCTCAGGCGCTGAAGAACGCCGGCGCCACGATCGACACGGGTTCGATCCGCACCGCCCTGCAGAACGTCGAATTCAAAGGCGTCATGGGTCCGTTCCGCTTCGACCAGAACCGTGAAGCCGCGTTGTCCGACGGGGCCGTGACCTTCGAGGTCGTCAACGGCGCCTTCAAGATCGTGCAGTAAAGCCAGCCCGGACGGGGCGCGGTCGACGAAGGTGAGACGATGCTGGCGCAACAACTCCTCAATGGGCTGGTCCTGGGCACCATCTATTGCCTGTTCTCGATCGGCTTCAATTTGATCTTCGGTGTGCTTCACGTGATCAATCTGGTCTATGGCGTCTATTTCGCCATAGGCGCCTATGCTGCCCTTGTGCTCGCCACCACTTTCGGGTTGCCTTTCGTCGCGGTCGTGCCGGCGGTGGTCTGCGTGGTCGGCCTGATCGCTGCGGCGATCGACTGGGTGGTGCTGACGCCGCTCAAGGGCCGGGACGGGCGCTATCTGGCCTCTCTGATCATCACGATGGGCGCCGCGCTGTTCCTGTACTCCGTGCTGGCGCACGCCTTCGGGGTCGAAGCCCGCCGCTTCCCGAACGACTTCGGCCCGAGCGCGCTGTACCGCTTCGGCAACATCTCCATCACCGGCGTGCAGATCGCCATTCTGGCGATCTCGCCGCTGCTCATCGGCGGGCTCGTCTATTTTCTCAGGTACTCGCGGTGGGGCATTGCGATCCGCGCCGCGGCCGACAACGAGCGCGCCTCGCTCATCGTCGGCATCAATCCGACGCTGATCACGCTCGGCGTTTCGTTTCTCGCCGCCGCGCTGTCGGCGACGGCGGGCATGCTGATCGGGCTGAACTTCAATGCTGTCCAACCCTATATGGGCGAGTTCATGATGCTTCGCGGCTTTGCCATTGTCATAATCGGCGGCCTGGGGAGCCTGCCGGGCGCCGCCATTGCCGGGCTTGCGCTCGGCATCATGGAAATTCTCACCTCGGCCTACGGTTCGTCGCTCTACCGGGAGGTTCTGACCTTCGCCTTGCTTCTCCTCACACTTTGGGTCTTCCCCAATGGCTTGGTGAAGCAGATCAATGCGAGGCGGCCATGAGCTTCGAAGATCTGTGGTGGACCTATGAAAGCCTGGTCCTGTCGATCGGCATCAACTGTCTCCTGGCGCTGTCGGTCTACCTCGTGCTGGCGACGGGCCAGATGTTTCTCGCGCAAGGCGCGTTTATGGCGATCGGCGCCTACACGAGCGCGATGCTCAGCCTGAAATGCGGGCTTGCCTTGCCGGTGACGCTTGTGCTGGCCATGACCGTGTCGGGATTGGTGGCCTTCGCCATCTGCTGGCCGATGCTGCGCCTTTCCGGCGTCTATCTCGGGATTGCCACCATCGCCTTTGGCGAAGTGTTGCGCGCCGTCATCATCAATTCGGAGCCGCTCGGCGGCGCCCTTGGCCTCAACGGAATTCCGACGTCGGCCTCGCCCGCGCTCATCTATGGCGCCGTGCTGATTTGCATCGTGGGCTGCTTCGCCGCGATCCGCTCGAAAGTCGGGCGGGCGATGGAGGCGATCCGGTCCGACGAGACGGCGGCGCAGGTGCTCGGTATCAACGTCTTCCGTTACAAGATGGCGGTGGTCGTGGTCGCCGCGATGGTCGCGAGCGCCGCCGGCGTGCTGAACGCGCATTCACACTCCTCCATCAGCCCCGAGGACTTCAGCTTCGAGGCGACGGTCACAATTTTGAGCTTCGCCATCATGGGCGGCATCTCGACGCCCATCGGCGCCGTGCTTGGCGCGGCGATCCTGACCAGCCTGCCGGAGGCGCTGCGCGGGCTCGCCGATTACCGGTCGCTCATCAACGGCCTCATCATCGTCCTCGTGGTCGCCTTCCGGCCCGAGGGCCTGGTGTCCTGGCGCGTGCCGAAGGCCCGGCGCCATGCTTGAGGTCAAGAACATCTCCGTCCGGTTTGGCGGCCTGATGGCCCTCAACGACGCGTCGTTTCAGGTCGGACGGGGCACCGTCCACGCCTTGATCGGCCCGAACGGCGCCGGCAAGACGACCATGTTCAACGTCATCTCCGGCGTGCAGCGGCCCGACGCCGGCCGCATCCTCGTCGGCGGTGCCGACATCACCAAGCTGCCGCTCCACCGCCGCGCCTCGTGCGGCATGGCGCGGACCTTCCAGAACATCCGCCTGTTCTCCGGCATGAACGTCATCGAGAACGTGATGTGCGGCATGCATCCCACGCTCTTCGCCAATCCGGTGCTGTCGATCCTCGGCATCGGCAAGGGCCGCGCCGAGGAGCGCCGATGTCACGGGAGGTGCCTTGAGATCCTCGCCCTGGTCGGGCTCGCGGACGTGGCCTACAGCCCGGTCACGGCGCTGTCTTACGGCCATCAGCGCCGTGTCGAGATCGCACGGGCGTTGGCATCCGATCCGGCCTTGCTGCTGCTGGACGAGCCGGCCGCCGGCATGAACCCGAGCGAGACCCGCGACCTGGCAAGGCTCCTCGTCACGCTGCGCCAGGGCGGGCTGACGTTGGTCGTGGTCGAGCACGATCTGCATTTCGTGATGAAGCTCAGCGACAAGATCACCGTGCTCAATTTCGGCAGGGTGCTGGCGGACGGCGCGCCGCTCGCGGTGCGGAACGATCCGCGCGTCATCGACGCATATCTCGGTTCTTCCGCCGCCAGCATGAAAGAAAGCGCATGAACCCGGCGCTTCAGATCAGGGATCTGGTCCTCGCCTACGGCGGCATCACCGCGGTCAAGGGCGTCAGTCTCGACGTTCCGGCCGGCAAGACGGTCTGTCTCGTCGGCGCCAACGGCGCGGGCAAGACCAGCGTGATGCGCGCGATCTCCGGCCTCGTCAAAGCCAAGGCCGGCAGCATCCGCTATTTCGGCGACGAACTCACCGGCCGCCATCCGGCCGGCATGGCGGCGCGCGGCATCGCCCACGTTCCGGAAGGCCGGGAGACCTTCCAGCGGCTCTCCGTCGAGGAAAGCCTGCGCATGGGGGGCTTCCGGCTCCCTCGAGCGGAGTTCGGGCACCGGCGCGACGCCATGTTCGAGACCTTCCCGCGCCTCAAGGAGCGGCGGACCCAATTGTCGGGGCTCTTGTCCGGCGGTGAACAGCAGATGTTGGCGATGGCCCGCGCGCTGATTTCCAATCCCAAGCTGCTGCTGCTCGACGAGCCGAGCATGGGACTGGCGCCGAACATCGTCGATGAGGTGTTCCAGGTCATCGCCGACCTGCGCCAGACGGACACGACCGTGCTCCTGGTCGAGCAGAACGCGCTGCGGGCGCTGGAGCTCGCCGACTACGCCTACGTGATGGAGACCGGCTCCATCGTGATCGAAGGCGAGGGCCGGCAGCTGGCGAACGATCCGAGGATCACGACCGCCTATCTCGGCGGAGAGGGGGATTGTCTGTGATGGCCCGAACCGCACTCGTCACCGGAGCCACCCGCGGCATCGGCGCCGCAATCGCCCGCAACCTGGCGGCATCCGGCGCCGAGGTCGTTGGCATCGCCCGCCACGAACCGGCGCAGTTCGATGGCACGTTCTTCAAGTGCGATCTCCACGACACCGCACAGCGCACCAGGACCTTCGCCACGATCGCTGACCGGCATGGCATCGACATCGTCATCAACAATGTCGGCGCCGCACGCATCGAGCCGACCGGCTCGATTACCAAGGACGCGCTCGACGAGATGTGGAGCGTCAATGTCGAGGCGACGGTCGAGGCCATCCAGGCATTTCTGCCGCGCATGAAGCAGCAATCCTGGGGCCGCATCGTCAATATCGCCAGTGGCGCCATTCTCGGCAAGCCGGGCCGGGGCGGCTATTCGGCGACCAAGGCCGCGCTGGTCGGCCTGTCGCGTACCATGGCGATTGATCTTGCGTCGTTCGGCATCACGGTCAATGTGGTGAGCCCCGGTCAGATCCGGACCGAACTTTTTCTCGTCAACAATCCGCTGGACGATCCCAGGACAAGGGCCAACCTGGCGGGCATTCCGTCGAAGCGTGTGGGGGAGCCGGAAGAAGTCGCGTCGGCGGTGGCCTTTTTTGCATCCGAAACGTCAAGCTACGTGACGGGGCAACTGCTTTATGTATGCGGCGGCCTGACGGTCGGCAAAATGCCGAATTGAGGCATCGGCCCGTTGCTATTACGTGCGCCTCTGCCAGGGGTGCAGCACGAACCGCAATTTCCCTTGGACGACATCGTGTCGAGCCAGGACCTCATTCAATTCGCCTCTCCCGATCGAAAGGGTCTCGGCAAGCCTCGTAGCGATCTCTTCGATCGCGGCTTGTGAATTTTCGTGCGATACGATCCGTTTGGCCTTGTCCGTGCAGTAACCGACGAACATTGCATCGTGGTCGGGGCTCAGATCGAGTTGCGACCGCAGCTTGTTGATCTCGGCGTCATCGGCGCGATGGGAGTCCACGAGCGGGATATAGAGCGGGGCCAGCTTCTTCCAGTATTCTGCTTCAGCGAGTTGTCCAGCCAGAAGAATGACGAAGGCGTCCTCGGCGAAGCGCCGGTCAGCCTTGACATTCAAATCCAAAAACACTGTGGGCTCGCTCTCGAACCGCGTCTCTCCACTTAGCCCATGCGGTGGTCGAAGCACCACCTCGGTCACATTCTTCATCAGGAAGGTTGCCACCAGGGCGTGCCCGGCCTCATGAATGGCGGTCGCCTTTCGTCTGACGGCCAAGGGTATTTCATGAGCAGGCGTGAGGATCATCGCAGCAATTCGCTATAGCAGAAATGGATGGCTACAGGTCTTATATCATGCCGGTCTCCATCCGCTGAGGCTCGCCGGATCCCGCTGCCGGCGCGAACTCCCTGCCATATGGAAATTGGCGGCACCATCAAAGCCTGGCGCGGTTGCGAAGGAAGCCGCTGCGACAGGCAGCGCCGATGGACCGAAGCGGCCCGCCCCTCCCCTGCCCTGCCCGCTGGCCGGCAACCGCCTGCCGAATGCCGCCCCATCCGGTACAGCCAAGTTGAAACCGTCGCGAAACAATGATGCCTTACACGACCGCCCGCGACGGGCGGGCAGCGCAGGGGGCGGCGATGGCATCTACGACCTGGGGCGATGCAGCGGCGGCAGCCGCCGCCAATGTGGAAGGCCTGGTCCAGCCGGCGGACCTGCACCTCTTCACCGCGCTGTTCCAATCCATTCCGGGCCGCGCCGTGCTGGTGGACACGGACGGGACGTGCCGGTTCGCCAACGACGAGTTCGTGGATTTCGTCCGCCGCCCGCGAGAAGCGGTGATCGGCCGGCATGTACAGGAGTTCCTCGCGCCGGAGACCCTCACGACCTATGAGCCGCTGATGGCCCGCGTGTTTGCCGGCGAACCGGTGCGCCGCCAGGGCTGGGTCGACTACGGCGCCCTCGGGCGGCGGTTCCTGGACGAGGTCATCACCCCCTACCGTGCCGATCCGCAGGGACCGGTGGTGGGCTGCTTCGGCGTCGCCCGCGACCTCACCGACCTGAAGCACCAGGAAATCGAGATCGCCCGGCGCATCGAGCAGCAGATCGAGGCGGATGCTTACCATGCCACCATCGTGGGAAATGCCATCGACGGCATCGTGGTGGTCGACGAAGCCGGCCTCGTGGTCGATTTCAACCCGGCGGCCGAGCAGATCTTCGGCTACCGGCGCGACGAGACGGTCGGCCGCCCCATCGCCGACCTCATCATCCCGCCCGACTTCCGTGCGGCGCATGCCGAAGGCATGCGGCATTATCTGGCCTCGGGAGACAGCCGCGTCGTCGGACGGCGGCTGGAGCTGCCGGCGCTGCTGTCCGACGGCCGGCAAATCACCATCGAATTGGCCATCACCGACGTGACCCGGGGCGAGCGTCGCCTGTTCGCCGCCCACATGCGAGACCTCAGCGCCGCCAAGTCGGCGGAGGAGGAGATCAAGCGCCAGCGCAACGCCCTGCACCAGAAGGAAAAACTCGCCGCCCTCGGCTCGCTGCTGGCAGGCGTCGCCCACGAGCTCAACAATCCGCTCTCGGTGGTGACCGGCCAGACCATGCTGCTGCGCGAGCAGGTGATCAGGGAAGCAAACGGCCTGCCCGGCTTCGAAAAGGTGTTGCAGCGTTGCGACCGCATCGAGGCCGCCGCCCACCGCTGCGCCCGGATCGTCCGCAGCTTTCTCGACATGGCCCGCCAGCGGGAAGCCGAGCGGCGCGCCACCAACCTCGCCGATGTCGTGAAGGAGGCGGTGGACCTGCTCGGCTACAACATGCGCGCCTCGGGGGTGAAGGTCTCCGTCGCCATCGCGCCCGGCCTGCCGCTGCTGATGCTGGACGCCGGGCAGATCCACCAGGTGCTGCTCAACCTGCTGGTCAACGCCCAGCAGGCCCTGGAGGAACAGTCGGGCGAGCGTCGCATCACCATCTCGGTCGCCGCCGACGCGACGCGCAGGGTCATTTCGATCCAGGTTGCGGACAATGGCCCCGGCATTCCCGAAGGCATCCGATCGCGCATCTTCGACCCCTTCTTCACGACCAAGCCGCAAGGTGCCGGCACCGGCATCGGCCTCGCCGTCTCGCGCGGCCTGATCGAGGCGCACGGCGGGACGCTGGAGCTCACCGAGGCGCCGGGCGGCGGCGGCTGCTTCACCGTGCGGCTGCCCCTCGACGTGGCGCTCCCCGAGGCGGCGACCGCCACGCCGGCGACGGCGGCAGCCATTGCCGCCGGTTCCCTCGGATCCGTGCTCATCGTCGACGACGAGCCCGACATCGCGGCGCTGCTGGCCGAGATCGCCGACGATGCGGGCTACCGGCCCGAGGTGGTGAACAGCGGGCGCGAGGCCCAAAGGCGCATCTCGGGGGCGCACCAGGGGACCGCGCCCACGCCGTTCGTCGCCATCCTGTGCGACATCCGCATGCCGGACGGGGACGGGCCCAGCCTCCACAACTGGCTCCTGGCCCACCACCCCGAGCTGACCACCCGCATCGGCTTCATTTCCGGCGACACGCTGGGGCCGTCGGCCGGCCGCTTTCTGGCCCGCTCCGGCTGCCCGCTCATCGAGAAGCCCTTCACGCCCGAAGACGTACGCGCCTTCCTGCGCGACCTCTCCGGCTCCAAGGCCGCGGCGGGCGCCGGCAACACTTGAAACACGGCGGACAGGCGCCGGAACGCCTCCCGCAACACAAGCCGTCCATGGTGCCGGTGTTCACGCCACAGGGACGGCCCATGCACAACGACCAGATCCTCCTTCTCGAGACCAGCTTCGCCGAGGTCCACTCCGTTGGAGAGGCAGCGGCCGCATTGTTCTACGAGCGGCTGTTCGTTCACGACCCGTCCCTCAGGCGACTGTTCGGCGACACCGACATGACGCAGCAGGGTCAGAAGCTTTTTGCCGCCCTGCGCCTGGTGGTGAACTCGCTCCGGAACCTGCCGGCCGTGGTGCCGGTGCTGGAAGATCTGGCCGTGCGCCACACCGCCTACGGCGTCCGTAACACTCATTATGATACCGTCGGCGTGGCGCTGATCGAGACCCTGTCGCTCTATTTCGGCGCCCGTTTCACACCCGAGCTGCGCGCGGCCTGGACCGATGCCTACGGGACCGTCGCCTCGGTCATGACCGGAGCGGCCGACCGGGCCGCCGAGCACCAACGCGCCGTCGCCGTGTAGCGCGCCGCAGCCTTTTCCCTTCGAACGCTGGACGGCGATATCCCCGCAACGCCGTCTTGTGTCGAGCCCTCCGGCCGGTCGCACCGATCGGCCGGAGGCGTTCGTCAGGCGCCTCGGGGCCCGGGGACGAACAGATAGCCGACGCCCCGCACGGTCTTGATGGCCTGGGGTTTTGCCGGATCGGATTCGATCTTCTTGCGCAGGCGCGTCACCCGCACGTCGATGCTGCGGTCAAAGGGGTCATTGTCGCGGGCGTGCGCGAGGTCGAGCAGCCGGTCGCGGGTGAGAACCCGGTTCGGGTTCTGCGTGAACACCTTCAAGAGATCGAATTCCATCGCGGTCAGCATCTCCCGCACCCCGTCCCGTCGCACCAGGCAGTGGGCGTCGAGATCGAGAAAGGCCACGCCGCACGGCACGAGGTTTGCCGATTCTGCAGTCTCCGTCCCGAGATCCGCCGCCGGCGCCCCGCCGTTCGGCCGGGGTTCCGACGCTGGTGGCGCGGGAGTGGAAGGTGCGAGAGCGGCAGGCACGAGGGCATGGCGACGCAGCACCGCCCGGATGCGGGCCTTGAGCTCGCGCAGGTCGAACGGCTTCACCACGTAGTCGTCCGCGCCCACTTCCAGGCCGGCGACCCGGTCCACGATGTCGTCCGCAGCGGTCAGCATGATGATCGGCGTCGGCCCGCCGGAGCGGATGCGGCGGGCGAGGGAAAGCCCGTCTTCCCGCGGCATGTGCACGTCCATCAGGATAAGGTCGGCGGCCTCGGCTGCGAGCAGCACATCAAGTTCCCGCCCCCCCGAAGCGGAGCGCACCGAAAATCCCTGCCCCGTCAGGTACTCGCAAACGGTTTCCCGGAGCGCCTCCTCGTCGTCCACGACGACAACGCGCCAGCCTTTTTCATCCTCTGCCATGCCCCGCGCCGAAGGCGCTCCCCCTGCCCCAATGCCCGCAAGCGGGCATTTTAGTGTTCGATGCCACGGGACGGAAGATGCTTGAGGCCCGTCCGGCAGGCCTGGGTCAACTACAGTTCGTCACCTGGTTGGAGCAGATGCCGCGCCACCATCCGCGCCGTCCGTCCCGGCTCGTGGTCAGCGCCCAGTTGGCCGAGCAGGCATGAAGGCGCATGAGCGTGCCGTCGATGGAGAGATTTCCGTCCGGTCCGGCCACATCTGATCCCGGAACAAAATCCTGCGCGTCCACATGGGGTGCCTGCAACAGATGCTGCACCGGCATCTGCGTGTTGGCGTAGGCGCCGCCGGCTTCCGATGTCCGGATCCAGCCGGTGCCCGAATAGGTCTTCGGATAGCGTTTCGGCGGCGGGTCGCCATAGGGCGCGCCGGGCGGTGTCGCGTGAGAAATGCGAAACCAGCCGTCCTTGTAGCCGGTGATCTCGAACTCGACGCGCCATCCCGGCTCCGAGCCCTGGTCGGACTCGGCGGTACGGTGCAGGGGCGCGAGGCGGCCGACGGCCTTCGCCTTGCCGGACGGCGCCGCCCGCACGGCGATGCCCTTGCGCCCGTTGTGCATCGCCCAGCCGAAGATGTGGCACGGCTCCACCTCCGGCTCGGCCTTCTTCATGGCGGCGAGGGTGCGCAGCAGCTCCATCTCGCTGTCGTCCACGTCGTCATTCGGCCGCTCGTCCTGACGGCGTGGCCTGAGGGTTGCTGCGACGACGGACAAGATGCCGCCCTCGGTCTTCAGCGTCACATCCAGCATCTGCCCGGGATCGAACGCACTGCCCGCGCTGGCGGGCTGATCCGCCGCTGCGGGATAGGCGGGGATAGAAGCCGTCTGCGTGCCCGCGTCCAGCGGCGGGATGCGACCCAGGACGATGCCGGGTGGTAGCTTCGCCTTCGTCTCGGCCACCCAGGCCGCCTCTTCCGCCCATGCCGAGAGCGGCGCCAGGAGCCACAGCGCGACGCCGGAGACGAGGGCCACCTGCGCCGCGCCGCGCCGCGCAGGATATGGGGGTCTGCCCCCATGATGGATTTCATCCGGCACACCTCACTTGGGCGAGTCTCACTTGGGCGCGACGACGCGCAGGCGCGTCGCGTAGGGTTCGACCCTGAGGCTGTCGTGGCCGAGGATGCTGATGCGGCGCAGGGGTGCCTGCTCCAGCTCGCCGTCCGCGCCCTTGCGCACCGCATATTGCCACACGGTGAGCTCGCCGCTGCCCTTGAGGGCGCGGCCCAGGGCGGTCACGTCATTTCCGCCGATGGCCTCCGCCTCCTTCGGCCCCACGCCGACCACGATCTCGTCCCGCACGGTGATGATCTTGAAAAGGTTCACGCCCGGCTCCGCGGCTGCGCTGAAGGCGAAAGCGAGAATGGCGCCGGCTGCAACCAGGGTCGCGGTGAGGCGGCGCGTGGCGCGCGCAAAGGCGAGGGTCGTGAGGGTCCGCATGGTGAGCTCCCAGCTCCATTGATGCGGCCACCCTAGCGCCCGCGTGTTTCGCGCCGTTTTCGCCCCCGACCCGAGGCCGCGCCACGCGGCTGAAACATTTGCCCGCGAGGCCCCGATGCGGTGCGGCATTCCCGCCGCACCGGGGCCACGGCCACGAGCGATCAGGAGGCGTAGCGCGCGGCTGGCTTGGCATGTGAAAAGCCCGGCAGCATCGCCCGGCGCGCCGCTTCGAATGCCTCCCACTGGGCCGCGTCAGGCAGTACCGGGATGCTGACGGGCTCCCGGCGATCGAAGCCGTTCAGGGCGGCATCCACGAGATCCTCCACCTCCATGACCGCGGGCAGGTCGTCCACATTGCGCCCGGAACGCGCCCAGATGTCCGTCCGCGTCGCAGCCGGCAGGACGGCCTGCACATAGATGCCCTTGGGGCCGAACTGGGTCGCCAGCGCCTGCGAAAGGGTCAGCAGGAAGGATTTGGTGGCGCTGTAGGTGTCGGGGAAGATGTCGGGGGCGAGCCCGACGACGGACCCGATGTTCACGATCGCCCCCTCCCCTCGTGCCACCATCCCAGGGATCGCGGCGCGAGCCAGCCGGGTGGGCGCGGTGACATTGAGACGGATCAGCCAGTCCAGATCTGCGGCATCGGCCGTGTCGAAGGTCCCCGGCAGGTTGGCGCCGGCATTGTTGATGAGCAGCCCGATGGGAGCGCCCCCGAGCCGAGCCTCGACCTGCGCCAGCTGCGTCGGCTCGGTGAGGTCCGCCGGCAGCACCTCCACCGCGACCGCATATGCCTGTCGCAGGCGGGCGGCGCGTTCCTCGAGCTTGTCGGCGGCACGCGCCACCAGCACCAGGTCAAGCCCTCGGGCGGCCAGCCGATCCGCGTAGACGGCGCCGATGCCGCTGGACGCGCCGGTGATCAATGCAGTCGTCATCATCTGTCTCCCGTTCCAGGGCGCCCCGGGGTGCGCCGTATCCCGACTCATTTAGATGATAATCATCATCTTGAATAGAGGTTTGTGATCATCTATTTTTGATTGGAACGGAGAGCAGCGATGAGGCGGAGCCGAACCGAGAAGGATGAAAGCCGGCGCCAGATCCTGGCTGCGGCGGCGCGGCTCTTTCGCGAGCGCGGCGTCGATGGCGTGACCGTGGCCGAGGTCATGCAGGCGGCGAAGCTGACCCATGGCGGCTTCTATCGCCATTTCGCCGACAAAGACGATCTCGTCGCGCGGGCGGTTGCCAGCGCGCTGGAAGACGGGCGCGAGGGGAATGCCGGTTCCGCCGGCCAGAATCTCGCTGCTTTTGCCGCCTCCTACCTGACCGAAAAACACCGGGACAATGCCGGAAGCGGCTGCGTGTTCGCCTCCCTCGGGCCGGAGCTCGCGCGCGGATCGGCGCCGGCGCGGCACGTCACGACCGAAGCCATCCAGCGCACCATCGAGGCCTTCGCTCCCACGGCCCCCGGCCGGAACGACGCTGAGCGGCGCGAGGCCGCCATCGGCACCTGGGCGGCCATGGTCGGTGCGCTCGTCCTGTCGCGCCTCAGTGACGACAGGGCGTTCGCGCAGGAGGTGCTTGACGCCACCCATGCCTGGTTGACGAGGCAGGGACTTCGGGAAGGCGATGGTGATGTCGGGGTCGAGCCGAACCCCTCTGGCGGCGGCTGAACCTGTAGCGAGAAGCTCCCAAAGCCGGGCCGAACGAGACCTGCAACGGACCGAGGACTGCCGCGCCGAAAATTGCGGGCGCGGAAAAGGCGATGCACGCCCTGTGGGAAAAGCCGTGTGTCGTTGTTACGTTCAGATGAAGCACCTGCCGCCGGTGTATTTTTGGCGTGGGCACGCGCATTGATCGCCGCGGTTGAAGGTTCCACAACATTCGCGGAAAGCGTCGACGGCGACTGTTCCGGCTGAAGTCCAAATTCCCGCCACTTGCCCATGCGGACGGCATGCCGTCCTCAATTTGGGCAGCGAACGGATACTGGAGCCGCTCTTTGCCTGTGGCCTCAGGTCTTCGCGGCCGGGCGGCAAGCGGGAGCTGAACCGGCATCGATCCCGGCCCCGGGCTGTTCCGCCGCCGGCGCGCCGATGCGCTTTCGAGCCTCCACCGGAATGGCACATCCGTTGCATTGCACCTTTCGTGAAATATTACCGAAGGGGACGCGGATTTGCAGGACATGGAGCAGGCACGCGATCGCGGCGGCCCGGCTCAGCCGCTCGTCATCGCCCGCGGACTGACCAAGCACTTTCCCCTGAAGCGCGGCTTCTTCGGCGGCGATGCCAAGGTGAAGGCGGCGGACGGCGTGGACTTCGAGATCATCAAGGGCGAGACCCTGGCCATCGTCGGGGAATCCGGCTGCGGCAAGTCCACGGTCTCGCGCCTGCTGATGGGGCTGATGCCGCCGACGTCCGGCGAGGTGGTGTTCGACGGTGAGCTCGTGGGCTCCTCGGCGCTCGCCATCAACGACTTTCGTCGCCAGGCGCAGATGGTCTTCCAGGACAGCTACGCATCACTCAACTCGCGCCTCTCCATCGAGGAATCCATCGCCTTTCCGCCCATGGTGCACGGGCTCTCCCGCGGCAAGGCCGTCGCCCGCGCCCACGAACTGCTCGAGGCGGTGGGCCTCGCCTCCGCCCAGTATGCCCGGCGCTATCCCCACGAGCTGTCCGGCGGCCAGCGCCAGCGGGTGAACATTGCCCGCGCCCTCGCGCTGAGGCCGCGCCTCGTCATCCTGGACGAGCCGGTGTCCGCCCTCGACAAGTCGGTGGAGGCGCAGGTGCTGAACCTGCTCATCGACCTTAAGGAACAGTTCGGCCTCACCTATCTCTTCATCAGCCACGACCTGAACGTGGTCCACCACATGGCCGACCGGGTGCTGGTCATGTATCTCGGCCGCGTCGCCGAGATCGGCCCGGTGGACGAGGTCTTCAGGGCGCCGGCGCATCCCTATACGCGCGCGCTGCTGGCCAGCCGGCCGTCCATGGACCCGCGCCGCCGGCGCACCGCCCCGCCGCTCCTGGGCGACCCGCCGAATCCGGTGGATCCGCCTCCCGGCTGCCGCTTCATCAGCCGCTGCCCCCTCGCCGAGCCGGTGTGCGCGACCTGCCTGCCCGAGCTGACCGGCATGGGGTCCGCGACTGGCCGGAACCGCCACGCGGCCGCCTGCCTCTCAATCCTCCCCTCCAGCGGGCACAGCCTCGCAAGCCGCATGGTGGCGTGATGTCCGGAACCCTTGTGAAGGCCCGCCAGCTCAAGGTGCGGTTTGTCCAGAACGCCAGCGCCGTGAACGCGGTCAACGGGGTCGATTTCGATCTCGATGCCGGCGAGGTGCTGTGCATCCTCGGCGAGAGCGGCTCGGGCAAGTCGGTGACGCTGCGCGCCCTGATGCGCCTCAACCCGGCTTCGAAGACGATCATGTCCGGCGCCCTCGAGGTGGGCGGACACGACGTGGTCACCGCCTCCGAGGAGCAGATGGCGGCGCTGCGGGGGCCATTCGTCTCCATGATATTTCAGGAGCCGATGACGGCACTGGACCCGGTGTTCACCATCGGCCACCAGATCACCGAGACCATCGTCCGCCATGAGGGCGTCTCCCGCCGGGATGCGAAGCAGCGGGCGCTGGAACTGCTGGAGATGGTGCAGGTGCCATCGGCGAGGCGGCGGCTGGCGGCCTACCCCCACGAGCTGTCCGGGGGCCTGCGGCAGCGGGCGATGATCGCCATCGCCCTCTCCTGCCGCCCGAAGCTGCTTCTGGCCGACGAGCCCACCACCGCCCTCGACGCCTCGGTGCAGATCCAGATCCTGATGCTCCTGCGCGAGATCCAGCAGGAGATGGGCATGGGCATGATCTTCGTCACCCACGATCTCGGCGTTGCGGGAGAGATCGCGGACCGCATCGCGGTCATGTATGCCGGCCGCTTCGTCGAGGAAGGGCCGGTGCTGGAGATGATGACCGCCCCGCTCCACCCCTATTCCCGCGGCCTGCTCGGCGCCACTGTGCGCGAGGGCTCGCGTGGCACCCGGCTCACCACCATTCCCGGCGCGCCGCCGGACCTGCGCGATCTTCCGGATGGCTGCGCCTTCGCCCCCCGCTGCGGCGAGGCGGAAGGGCTGTGCCTGTCCGAATTGCCGCAACTGCGCGCGCCGGAGCCGGGCCGCGCCGCCCGCTGCATCCATGTGGAACACCGCGCTTGAGGGGGCTTCAGGCGCAAACAAGGTGCGTCCGCTCGAAGACACGGCATGCGCCCCGATGCCATGAAGCGGGGGCCGGGACCGACGGGACCCGGCTCCTGCCCCCGTCATCGGCTGGCGGCCACCGCACGGGAGTCCCTGCATGTTGCGTTACACCATCCATCGCGTGCTCTACGCCATTCCCATCGCGCTGGCGGTGAGCCTTGTCTGCTTCATGCTGGTGCACATCGCCCCCGGCGATCCCATCGACGCCATCCTGCCGCCCGACGCCTCGGCCGAGACTGTGGCCTTGGTGCGCAAGGACTACGGGCTGGACAAGCCGCTGCCGATCCAGTTCGGCCTGTGGCTCGCCCACGTGGTGCAGGGCGACTTCGGGCGCTCCATTGCCAACCGCCGCCTTGTCGGCGACGAGCTGGCCAGCGCGGCGGGCAAGACCTTCATCCTCGCCGCCTCGGCGGCGGGGCTGGGCTTCGTGATCGGCTGTGTGCTCGGCGGGCTCGCCGCCGTCTTCCGGGGCACCTGGATCGACCGTACGGCGGTGGGCTTCGCCGTCGCCGGCGTGTCGGTCCCCCATTACTGGCTGGGCATGGTCCTCGTCATCGTCTTCTCGGTGCTGCTGGGCTGGCTGCCGTCCATCGGCGCCGGCCCAGGGGACTGGGCGTGGGACTGGACCCACATCCGCCACCTCATCCTGCCGGCTGTGACCCTTTCGGTCATTCCGGCGGGCCTCGTGACGCGCACCGTGCGCGGGGTCGTGGTGGAGATTCTCGGCCAGGACTTCATCACCACGCTGAGGGGCAAGGGCCTCAGCCGCCGCATGATCCTGCTCCATGTGGTGAAGAACGCCGCTCCGAATGCGCTGGCGGTCATGGGCCTTCAGCTCGGCTACCTCATGGGCGGCTCGATCTTGGTGGAGACGGTCTTCGCCTGGCCGGGCACCGGCATGATGCTGAACCAGGCCATCTTCCAGCGCGACATCCCCGTGCTCCAGGGCGCGACCCTGGTGCTGGCCATGATCTTCGTCGCCCTCAATCTCGTCGTCGACCTGATCCAGACCGCCCTCGACCCAAGGATGCGCCGGATATGACAGACGCTTCCTCCGTTTCGACCAAGCTTGCCGTATCCCGTCGCGCCGCCGCTCCGCCGCGATCCAGCTACTGGCGGGAGGTCGGCAAGAGGCTGCTGCGCGACAGGCTGACGATGGCCTGCCTCGCCGTCCTCCTGCTCATGGCGCTGGTCATCGTGCTCGCGCCGCTGATCGCCCCCTACAATCCGCTCCAGGGCAGCATGGCGCGGCGGCTGAAGCCGGTGGGCTATCCCGGCCACATCCTGGGCACCGACGAGCTCGGTCGCGACATGCTCACCCGCCTGATCTACGGGGGGCGGCTGTCCTGGTTCGTGGGCCTGACCCCCGTGGTCATCGCCTTCGTCGTCGGCGGCGCCCTCGGCATCACCGCGGGCTATGCGGGCGGGCGCGTCAACATGCTGATCATGCGCACCACCGACGTGTTCTATGCCTTTCCCTCGGTGCTGCTGGCAGTCGCCATCAGCGGGGCGCTGGGGCCGGGCATCGGCAACGCCATCGTCGCCATGACCATGGTCTTCATCCCGATGATGATCCGCATCTCGGAGACCGTCACCACCAGCACGCGCAACCTCGATTACGTGGAGGCGGCACGGGCCACCGGGGCGAACCCGCTCACCGTGGTGCGCGTGCACGTGCTGCCCAACGTGCTCGGGCCGATCTTCGTCTATGCGACGGCGCTGGTGAGCGTGTCCATGATCCTGGCCTCCGGCCTCTCCTTCATCGGCCTCGGCGTGAAGCCGCCGGAGCCGGAATGGGGCCTGATGCTCAACACTCTGCGCACCGCCATCTATTCGCAGCCGTTGCTGGCGACGCTGCCCGGCATCTGCATTTTCGTGACCAGCATCTGCTTCAACATGGCGAGCGACGGCCTACGCACCGCCATGGACGTGAAGAACTGACGGGATGGCTGCGGCTCACCCGCCGCCGCGGTCACAAAACGAATGGGTATAGTATTTTTTCATTGCGGAAGCGGACATGAATTGCTTTAATTCGCACGCCCGTTTGTGTCTGAGCTGATACGATCAGCAGTGAGGCAGTGAAACGGCGCACCTCAATCAGATACACCTGACATGAGCGAGCGCTGACATGCCCCATATTGACCATGTATGCGGAAATTCAACCGTCCGATCCGGAAACAGATCTTCATATTATTCCACCGCATGGCCGACCAGCCATCCTCTCCCGGTGGTGATCCAACCCCAAAGAACGGCGCAAGGCCGCCGTGTCGCACGGCATGCGCAGGTCCGGGCCTCCCCGGCGCCTGAAGCATCCGCCGGGAGGAAGCGTTGCCCGCACATCTCAGAGGTGTTCATGCGATCGAAGTCAGTTTTCCTGGCCGCTGCGCTCGCGCTCGGCCTCACCGTGGGGCCACTCGGCGCTCAGACGCTGCGCGTCGGCATGACCACGTCGGACGTCCCCACCACCGGGGGCATCCCGGACAACGGCAGCGAGGGCGGCCGCTTCGCCGGCTATCCCATCTATGACGCGCTGGTGAACTGGGACTTCACCAAGACCGACCAGTTCGCCGATCTCACGCCGGGGCTTGCCACCGAGTGGCACATCGACCCCAACGACCACACACGCTGGATCTTCACCCTGCGCGAGGGCGTGAAGTTCCATGACGGCACGGACTTCAAGGCCGACGACGTCATCTGGAACTTCGACCGGCACCTCAACGACAAGGCGCCGCAGTTCGACCAGGCCCAGTCGCGCAGCTACCGCACCTACACCTCTTCGGTGGTGAAGTACGAGAAGATCGACGACACGCACGTCGCGCTCTACACGGCCAAGCCCTTCTCCATGCTGCCGTACCTGATCTCGCGCGTGTTCATGGTAAGCCCCACGCAATACGCCAAGGTTGGCAACTGGGTGGACTTCCGCATTCGCCCCGCCGGCACTGGGCCGTTCAAGGTGGAACGCGTCACGCCCCGCACCTCCATCGAGCTGGCGCGCAACGCGGACTACTGGGACAAGACCCGCATCCCCAAGATCGCCAAGCTGGTGCTGATGCCGATCCCCGACGCCAACACCCGCGTCGCGGCCCTGCGCTCGGGCCAGGTGGACTGGATCGAATATCCCGCCCCCGACAGCATTCCCGGCCTGAAGGGCGCGGGCTTTCAGATCGTCACCAAGCCCTATCCGCACATCTGGGCATGGCACGCCAACAACAGCGACAATTCCCCCATCCACGACAAAAGGGTGCGGCTCGCGCTCAATTACGGCCTCGATCGGGATGCCCTGGTGGAAATGCTGGCCGGAACGGCGATCCCGGCCCGAGGCCCCTGGCCGGACACGTTCAGACTGTTCGGCCAGCCGGAGGCGACCTACAAGTATGACCCCGAAAAGGCCAAGGCCCTGCTGAAGGAAGCCGGCTACGGCCCGGGCGGCAAGCCGCTAAAACTGAAGGTGCAGGTCCCCACCGCCGGCTCCGGCAACATGGTGCCCCTGCCCATGGCCGAGTTCGTCCAGCAGAGCTACAAGGAACTGGGCATCGACGTGGAATACGAGGTGGTGGACTGGGGCACCATGCTCGGCGCCATGCGCCAGCGCGTGGACCAGCCCGGGTCGTCCCGCTACGACGCCATCAATCACGGACTGCCCATTTCCGACCCTTCCCAGCTGTTCCTGAATTTCCACTCGGCCGCCTTCCCGCCCAACGGGTCCAACTGGAGCCTGTACAAGAACCCGAAGGTGGACGAGTTGATGGACAAGGCGTTCGCGACCTTCGAGCCGAAGGAACGCGACGCCCTCATCGCCCAGGCCCATGCGCTCATCGTCGACGACGCCCCATGGGTGTTCGTGGTGCACGACCTCAACCCACGCGCGCTGAGCCCGAAGGTCAAGGGCTTCAGGCAGGCCCAGAGCTGGTACCAGGACTTCACCCAGGTGACGGTGGAGCCTTGAACGGCAGGGCACTCGACGTCGGTCCCGGCGGCTCCCACCCCAGGCCAAGATCCCGGTGCCGACCGGACGGTGGTGCGGTCCGGTCCGCACCGGTCCGGGGGATGCCCCGCCACGGCCGGGCGTGGCGCCCGGCCCGGGCCTGTCCCGCGAAGCGAAAGTCCCATCGTGATCATCCAGCTGCTGCGGAACGCGGAGTTCCGTTCCTTCCTGGCCGGCAACACCCTCTCGCGCCTGTGCATGTCGGGGCTGACGGTGCTGCTCGGCTTCCAAGTCTACGAACTGACGCGCAACCCCTTCAATCTCGGCCTCCTCGGTTTGACCGCGGCGGTGCCCGGCATCTCCCTGGTGCTCTACGGCGGCGACGTGGCCGACCGCCACAACCGGCGCACCCTCGTCCTCACCACCCTGGGGCTGTTCACTCTGCTGGCGGGGGTCCTCGCCTTGATCTCCCAGATGGAGCAAGGCGCCCTGCTGCCGGTCATCTATGCCGTGGCCTTCCTCGCATCGGCCATCCGCGCTTTCGAGGACCCGGCCTCGGTCGGGCTGGAGGCGCAGGTTCTGCCCCGGCACATGGTGCTGCGCGGCGTGCCCATCCTCGCCTCGGCGGGGCGCACCGCGGAGGTGGCGGGACCGGCGGCGGCGGGCTTGGCCTGGGCGGCCTTCGGGCCGGCCGTCACCTATGGCCTCATCGCGGCCCTGTTCGCCGTCTCCTGCCTCACCATCCTCACCGGAGTGAAGAGCCACGCGCCCCCGCCCAGGACCTCGGACGCGCGCGCCCTGCAACGCATCGGCGAAGGCGTGCGCTTCGTCTTCGCCAGCCAGGTGCTGGTGGGCTCCATGGTGCTCGATCTGTTCGCGGTGTTCTTCGCCGGCGCCAACGCGCTGCTTCCAGCCATCGCCACCGACGTCCTGCACGTGGGCCCGATCGGCTTCGGCATCCTGCGTTCGGCGAGCGCAGCAGGAGCCCTGACCGCGGCGCTGGCGGCCACCCGGCTGCTGCCGGCCCGCCGCGCCGGGGTGGCGCTCCACTGCATCATCGCCGTGTTCGGGCTAAGCGTGATCGTGTTCGGCCTGTCCCGAACGTTCTATCTTTCGCTCGCGGCCCTCTTCCTCGCCGGGCTCTGCGACGGGGTGAGCATGGTGATCCGCCATGCCATCCTGCGCCTTGCCTCCCCGGAGGCCATGCGCGGGCGGATCGCCGCGGTGAAGTCGGTATTCGTGGGCTCGTCCAACGAGCTGGGCGCGTTCCAGAGCGGCATGACCGCAAGCCTCATCGGCGCCAGCGCCACCCTGTGCCTCGGCGGCGTGGTCACCTTGTTCGTGGTCGGCGCCGTCGCCCTGCGGGCGCCGCTCCTGTGGAAACTGAATCTGGAGGCGGTCACCCGGCCGCTCGCCAAGGAAGCGGCTTGAGTGCCCGCGCAATGGATCGTGCAAAGAAGAGGACCGAAGTCATGACCAAATCCCTCGGCGTGCCCTTCCGCCTGGAAGAAGCGACCATCGCGGAGATGCAGGCGGCCATCCAGGCCGGCGAGACCACTGTGGTCGCCATCGTGCAACACTATATCGACCGCTGCCGCGCCTATAACGGCGTCGCCAGCATGCTGGTGACGGCGGACGGCGCGCCCGTGGCCGAGGCCACCGGCACCGTCCGCGCCACGCAGCCCCTCACCTTTCCCACGCAGACGGTGAAGGTCTCCGACATCCTGCCTGACCTCTACAAGTACAAGGGGCCGCCGCTGGAGTTCGGCCGCATGGAAGCCACCGCCTCCGACCCGGAGGTGATGCAGCAGTTCGGCATGATCGTCGGCATCCCCAATGCCGGCCAGGTGAACGCCATCGGCACGCTGAATATCCGCGGCGAGCGCTCGGTGACCTGCAAGGGCGCGTTCGACCTGCACCCCTCCCTCGGTGATCTGCCCCCCGGCGCGCCGCCGGTGTGCCAGTTCTTCCGCCAGCTGCCCGACGCGCTGGAGCGCGCCGCCGAGCTGGACGCTACGTATGGCACCGATCCGGACCTCGAGAAGATGCCCATGTACGGCGTCGTCTTCTCCTTCAAGGATCCCTTCGACACCAAGGACATGCGGTCCACCGGCGGCGGCGATGCGGCCTACGACATGGACTTCCCGGCGCGCGACCACGTGCTGGTGGAGCAGCTGCGCAACAAGGGCGCCATCATCTTCGCCAAGGCGATCAACACCGAATATAACGGCCGTGCCGGCGATCCCGGCGGCCGGCACGCGCCAGACCAAGTGCTGCCCTCCACCCTCGGTTACCAGCGCTCCACCTGGGGCGGCAACCCCTCCAACCCCTACGACACCACCCGCGCCGCCTCGCTGGGATCGAGCTCCGGCTCGGCCCTTTCGGTGTCCACCAACCTGGTGATGGCGAGCCTGGGCGAGGAAACCCGCGCCTCCTGCCGCGGGCCGTCGAACCACAATGCGGTGGCACTGATCCTGCCCCACAAGGCCATGCTCGGCTTCGACGGCGGCGCCATCGGCGCCGACATCTATTGCGACCGCACCGGCATTCACGCCCGCACCATCGGCGACTGCGCCAAGATCCTCGACGCGCTTAAGGACCCCGAGAAGGGCTATTACGATCCACGCGACCCCTTCACCACGGTGCCGCGCTCCTCGGTGCTGGCCACGCCCTACGTGAGCCATGTGGCCACCTCGGCCCCGCCCGGCGCGCTGGACGGCGTGCGCATCGGCGTCATCCGCGAGTCCATGACCTATCCGAGGGACTCCAGGACCGAGGAGCCCATCGTCTCGGCCGCCACGCAGGAGATCAAGGAGGTGCTGGGCAAGACGCTCGGCGCCACCCTGGTGGAATCCTCCGATCCCCTGTGGACCCCCGATCCCGAAATCGAGCAGATGAGCGTGGACTTCCGCACCGCTTTGGCGCGGCTGGTGCCGGTGTTCATGCCGGACCTGCTGTTCCGCCTCGGTCGGGACGGCCAGCCGGTGTTCAAGGAATTCGTTGCGGCGATCCAGCCCACCGAGTTCATGCCCGGCAAGGTGTTCGGCTCCGGCACCATGACGCCCATCGATTATTGCGTCGCGCTGGCGGACGGCCGGATCACGCCGCCTGTCAACCTCGACCTCGGCACCATCCAGCACCAGGAGCTGGCCAACACCTTCCGCTTCCACATTCCCCAGTATCTCACCCGCCGCGCGGCGGACTGGGCACAGAAGGGCTTCAGCGAGACCATCACCGACTTCGCCAGCCTCAATGCGCGCTCCAAGTTCTGGGGCGACGACCAGCGCTCCGCCTTCAGGAACTGGGAGGAGATCGCCGATCCGCGCAATCCGCTCGGCGGCCGGCAGGGCGTCAACGAGCGCATCATGCTGCGCGAGCTGCTGCGCCGGGTGGACATGATGGTGATCCTGGAGAACAAGCTCGACTGCCTGGTGCGGCTGCACACGCCGTGGGCTCCGGGCCTCATCGGCCACGCCTACCAGTACGACATCCCGAGCAACCTGAGACCGGAATCCCTCAGCGGCCCCAATGCAGGGCTGAGCGAGATGCTGGTGCCGGCCGGCTTCGTGACCACGGTCTACGACCCGGTGTTCAAGCTCACCGCCGACGGCACGCGCTACGTGTCGGCGCCATCCTCGACGCCCACCACCATCCCGGAACCCGGCCTGCCCTTCTCCCTCGTGTTCCGCGCCGAGCCCGGCAAGGAGGACATTCAGCTCAAGGTCGCTTCCGCCTACGAGGCCGCCTCCCGGCGGCGCGTGCCACCGCCGGCCTTCGGGCCGATCCCCATGAATGTGACCACCAAAGCCACCGCCTGAGGTGGCCGCCCGCCGAAGGACCGGGGACGGCTCCGGCCCTTCGGCAGTATTGCAGCGGACCCCTTTGGGTGGCATGCCGTAGAGGCCGTGTGCCACAACGGCCCAGCGGCAGGCATCATGACACCCGACCAGTGGAGCCGGCCGTGTTCGACGTGACGAGAGAACAGAAGCTGCTGCGCCACGAAATCTACCGTCGGCTGCACCACGACATCGTCACCTGCGCGCTGCTGCCCGGCCAGGAACTGCGCGAGAACGAGCTCGCGGACCAGTTCAGCATCAGCAAGTCGCCAATCCGCGACGCGCTCCTCAAGCTGGAATTCGAGGGCCTGGTGGAGGTGTTGCCCCGCCGTGGCTACCGCGTGCGCCCGCTGGTGTGGGAAGACGCGGAAGAACTCTACGACATGCGCGACCTCCTGGAGCGCGAATGCGCCCGCGTCGCCATCGCCCGTGCCGGCGATGCGGATTTCGAGGCCCTGCGCCTCGCCGCGCGGATCCGTCCGAGCGATGCGGCGGACTTCCTCGGCTACAACCGGCGCTTCCATATCGCCCTGGCCCGCACCTCCGGCCGCAAGCAGCTGGCCGAGGCGAGCATCCGGGTCATCTCCCAGTTCGACCGCATGATCGTCCTCAGCCTGTCGCAGCTGCGCATCGTGCGCATCAAGGACCTGGAAAAGGGCCACATGGCCATGGTGGACGCCCTGCAGCAGCGCGACGCGGCGCTGGCGGACGAGCTGATCCGCTCCCACGTGCATCGCTCCAAGGAGCGGGTGCGCGAGGCCCTGTCGAAGATGGAGGTGTCCATGCTCGCCGCGCCGCCGCGCCTGCCCGCCCGGCAACGCAAGGCGGCGGTTCGCTGACGCCGCCGCGTCACCTCATCTGCAGACGCATCCACCGCCAGAGGGCACGGGCCTTCAGCTTGAGTTCGGCGAGCCTCAGCCAGGACACGATGGACCGCCGCACCGCCCCGATGGTTTCGATGAGCCAGGCCATCCACGGCAGGGTCATCAGCTTTTCGCGCCCCGCGGAATAGATCCGCTCGATGAGCACGAAGCTCACCAGGTAGGCAATCAGGAAAAGCGCCGTGCCGGTGCGCACGTGCCCATCGGCGATCCACAGCAGAGCCACGAACTTGAGCGGCTCGATGATAAGATAGGGCACCGCGATCAGGATCAGGATCAGGTAGGGCGAGAGGCGGCTGACCTGCCGTTCCAGCGCCTGCATCAACTCGAGCCCGGCGAGCCAGCGCAGGAGCGGCCGGTAGAGCGGCCGCACCAGTTCGTCGAGCAGGATGACGATCCCGCACACGATCCGGAAGGCGAGGCGCACCCCGGCCAGGAATGGATTCGCCGGGCGGCGGCGGGAGGGGGACGAGGGATCTGCCATCCGCGGATGATGCCGGGGAAACCGCGCTCCGCCTATCACGATCGAAGGGCCCCATCCCGCGGCCGGCAAATGCAACAAAACCGGCATGCGTTCCCGGCGCGGTCGTCTGCCGATCTCCGCCGCACTTGACCGCGGCGACGAATAAGGCTCCCAAGGGCGGGCGGCGGGCGTGGGGTCCGGCGCCCCCTGCCACGGCCTGCCGGAACACCATGCCGACCCATCGGATCGCCAAGGACCTCGCCGCCGCCCTGCGCTTCTATTCCCGGATTCCGCTCCCCGCCGGGGGGCATCCGGCGGAGGCCCATGCGGCGCCGGACCTCGACCGCATCGCCTACGCCATTCCCCTCGCGGGCGTGGTGATCGGTCTCGTGGGCGGCGTCGTGCTCGTTGCCGCGGTGGCGCTGAAGCTGCCCGCCTTCCTCGCCGCCGCGCTGGCGGTGACCGCGCTCGTGCTCGCCACCGGCGCCTTTCACGAGGACGGCCTCGCCGACACGGCCGATGGCCTCGGCGGGGGTCGGGACCGGGCGCAGAAGCTCGCCATCATGCGCGACAGCCGCATCGGCACCTACGGCACGGCCGCCCTGGGCCTCTCCCTGCTCCTGCGCATCGGCGCGCTCGAGGCGCTGGTGACGGCGAGCGGACCACTGCGCACGGCTCTCACGCTGGTCGCCGCGTCGGCGGTCTCGCGGGCCGCCGGCATCCTTCTGCTGCTCGCCCTCCCCCCGGCCCGCGCCGACGGGTCCGGCGCTGCCTTCGGACAGCCGTCGGCGGAAGCGGCGCTCTCCTGCGGCCTCGTCGCCGCCCTGGTGGCGGCGGTCGTCCTCGTGCCGAGCTTCGGAATAGGCGCGGCCTTCGCCGGGCTGGTGGGGCCCCTCCTCGCTCTGTTCTTCATGGTGCGCCTCTCCGGCCGCCTCATCGGCGGCCAGACGGGGGACGTGGCGGGTGCGACGCAACAAGTGGCAGAGATTGTCTTCCTCATTGGGGTGCTTATCTTTCGGGGCAGGTGAACCGGCGCGAGTCGCCGGGCCCGCGCCGGAAACCCGCAACGAGGGGTGCCACGACCCGATGTCCATGCCGCCGGAGCCCGCGCCCTGCCAGGACGCCATCGCCACGCCATGCGTGCGCGTGTGTGTCGTGGAGCCGGCGAGCAGCCTGTGCATCGGCTGCGGGCGAACCCTGCGCGAGATCGGCTCCTGGGCGTCCTATTCCCACGCCACGCGCGCCGCCATCATGTCCGCCCTGCCCGAGCGCCTCGACCGCCTGAAGGCGAGCGCGCCGGACGCGTTCACGGACTGAGCCAATGCGCAGCGACCTCCTCCTCTGGATCCTGCTCGTCGGCCTCTTTGGCGGCGTGGTAGTGCTGGCCGTGCACCACGAGCAGGGCCAGGTGGCCGGCCTCGACCTCAACCAGTTCGGCGCCCTGGTGGGACAGCTCTCCATCGCCATATTCGTCGGCGCCGCCTTGTGGTCGGTGGCGCGCGGGCGCATCGCCGAATCCCTTCTGGCCGCCCTGTTCTGGCTGGTGCTCGCGGCGGTCCTGGCCCTCGGCTACACCTATCGCGAGCCCCTCACCCAGGTGGGCCAGCGGGTACTCGCGGAGATCGCCCCCGGCTATGCGGTGAACGTCGCCCGCAGCCCCGGCATCGCCTCGGTGGAGGTGACGCGCGCGGCGTCCGGCGATTTCGGCGTCCGCGCCGCCGTCAACGGCACCGGTCTCAACATGCTGGTGGACACCGGGGCAACCTCCGTGGTGCTCACCCACGAGGCGGCCCAGGCTGCGGGCCTGCCGGTGGACTTCCTCAAATATGACGTGCCCGTGGATACCGCCGGCGGGCGCACCCGGGCCGCCTCGGTGGTGCTGGACAGCGTGGTGGTGGGCAACATCGTGGAACGGCGGGTGCCGGCGCTGGTCTCTCCGCCCGGCATGTTGCGCACCAGCCTCCTGGGGATGAGCTTCCTGTCTCGCCTGGAGGCCTTCGAGTTTCGCGGCGACCGGCTGGTGATGCGCGGCGCGGCGGTTGCCGGGCGCTGACGAAAGCGCCCTGCTCTTTAAAGCCGCCAGAAAGAAGCCGGGACGGGCGGAGCATGTGCTCAACCCTCCCCACCCTTGTGCGATCCTGCTGGAACGCCCTACTCGGCCGCCAGGCGATCCGGCACGGCGGCGGGCTTGACGGGCTCGTCGTGGCGTCCGGACACGGCGTGGTGCACGATCGCATCGAGCCGGTCGAGGTAGAGATAGATCACCGGCGTGATGTACAGGGTGAGGAGCTGCGAGAACAGCAGCCCGCCCACCACCGCGACGCCGAGGGGCTGGCGCAGCTCGGATCCCGCCCCGGCGCCGATGGCGATGGGCAGCACGCCGAAGATGGCGGCCAGCGTCGTCATCATGATCGGCCGGAAGCGCAGCAGCGCCGCCTCGCGGATGGCGTCGAGGGGCGCCGCGCCGCCGCGTCGTCGTTCAAGCGCAACGTCGATCATCATGATCGCGTTCTTCTTGACGATGCCCACCAGCATGATGATGCCGATGATGGCGATGACGGACAGTTCCATCCCTGCCGCCATCAGCGTCAGCAGCGCCCCGATGCCCGCCGCGGGAAGGCCGGACAGGATGGTGATTGGGTGGATGAAGCTCTCGTAGAGGATGCCCAGCACGATATAGATCACCACCACCGCCGCGAGGATGAGCAGCGGCTGGTTGGACAGCGAATCCTGGAACACCTGGGCGGTGCCCTGGAAGCCGGTGACGATGCTGGCCGGCAGCCCGGCCTCGCGCGCGGCCGCCTCGATCTCCTCCACCGCCTGGCCCAGGGAGGTCCCCGGCGCGAGGTTGAAGGAGATGGTGACGGACGGCTGCTGCTGCTGGTGCTGGATCGAAAGCGGTCCCACCGTGCGGCGGATGTCGGCGATGGTCTCCAACGGCACCACGGCACCCGATGCGGTGCGCAGGTAGACGCGACCGAGGTCGCCCGGCTCGCGCTGGAAGCGGGGCTGCACCTCGGCGATGATGGCGTACTGGTTGGTGGAGGTGAACAGGGTCGCGATCTGCCGCGTGCCGAACTGGGTGTAGAGGGCGTCGCGCAGCTTCTGCTCGGTGATGCCGAGGGCCGCCGCCTTGTCCTTGTCGAGCACGATGGTGAGCTGCGGATTGGTGATCTGCAGGTCCGAAGTCACGTCCCTGAGGCCGGGCAGCTTGCCAAGGCGCTGCTCCATGGTGGCGGCGGCCGGGTAGAGCGCCTGCGTGTCCGAACTTTGCAGGGTGTACTGGAACTGGCTCTTGGAGGCGACGGCGCCCACCGAGATGTTCTGCACCGGTTGGAAGAAGACGTTGACCCCGGGCACCTGCGTCATGCGGCGGCGCAGGTTCTGGATCACCTCGTTGGCGGTGAGCGTGCGCTCGCCGGCGCCGTGCCCCTTGGGCTTGAGCGCGATGAACAGGCGTCCCGAATTGGTGGTGCGGCTGCTGCCGGTGGCGCCGGCCGTGGAGACCAGGTAGTCCACGTCGGGATCCGCCCGCACCGCCGCCGCCACCTGCTTCTGGCGCTCCACCATGGCGTCGAAGGAGCTGTCGGTGGCTGCCTCGACCGTGCCGATGAGGAAGCCGTTGTCCTCCTGCGGGAAGAAGCCCTTGGGGATGATGATGTAGAGGTAGACCGACAGGCCGATGGTGATGAGCGTCACGACCAGCATGACCGGCCTATGCCTCAGCACGAAATCGAGGCTCACCCGGTATCCGGCGAGCCAGGCGTCGAACATGCTCTCGGTGATGCGGAAGAAGGCTGACGGCTTCTTGTGATGGTTCGGCGCCTTCATCACCCGCGCGCACAGCATGGGCGTGAGCGTGAGGGAGACGAGGCCGGAGACGAGGATCGCCACCGAGATGGTCACCGCGAATTCGCGGAACACGCGCCCGACCACGCCGCCCATGAACAGCACGGGAATGAACACCGCCACCAGCGACAGAGTCATGGAGATGATGGTGAAGCCGATCTCCCGCGATCCGAGGATGGCGGCGCGGAAGGGCTTTTCCCCGTTCTCCACGTGGCGGTAGATATTTTCCAGCACGACGATGGCGTCGTCCACCACGAAGCCGACGCACAGGGTGAGCGCCAGCAGCGTCATGTTGTTGATGGAATAGCCAAACAGCCACATCACCGCGAAGGTGGCGATGATAGAGAGCGGCAGCGCCAGGGACGGGATGATGGTTGCGCGCACGTTGCGCAGGAACAGGAAGATCACCAGCACCACGAGGACGATGGCCTCGAACAGGGTCTTCTGCACGTCCGCCACCGCCTCGCGGATGGAGACGGAACGGTCGAACATCACATTGATGCTCACCGCGCCCGGAACCTGCGCGCGAAATTCCGGCAGGCGCGCGCGCACCTCGTCCACCACGCTCACCGTGTTGGCATCCGGCTGGCGGACGATGGCGAGCACGATGCCGCGCGTGTCGTTGTACCAGCTCGCAACCCGCTCGTTCTCGACGCCGTCGGAGACGGTGGCGATCTCCTCCAGCCGCACCGGCGCGCCGTTGCGCCAGGCGACGATGGTCCGGCGGAACTGGGTGGCGTCGGCCTTGGACGAGCCCATGTCGATGGTCTGGGCCTGCTTGGGGCCGGAGACGATGCCGAGCGGCGTGTTGGAGGCGGCCGCCTCCACCGCGCCCTGGATGTCGTCAGACGAGATGTTGCGCACGCCGGCCGCGCCGGGATCGACGCGGATGCGCACGGCGTATTTCTGCGTGCCGTAGATCTGCACCTGCGCCACGCCCGGAAGCTGGGAGATCTGCTGGCCGATCAGCGTGTCCGCATATTCGTTCACCGCCGAAAGCGGCAAGGTGCCCGACGAGACGGAGAGGAGCAGCACCGGGGCATCCGCCGGATTGACCTTCCGGTAGCTCGGCGGCGTGGTCATCTCCTGCGGCAGCTGTCGCTGCGCCACGGAGAGGGCCGACTGCACGTCGAGGGCGGCCGCGTCGATATTGCGATTGAGGTCGAACTGCACCGTGATGGAGGTGGAACCCTGCGTCGACGACGAGGTCAGTGAGGAAATGCCGGCGATGGTGGCCAGCTGGCGCTCGATGGGCGTCGCCACCGCCGTTGCCATGGTGTCCGGGCTGGCGCCCGGCAGCGTCGCGGTGATGTTGATGGTGGGGAAGTCCACTCGCGGCAATGCCGCCACCGGCAGCTGGCGGTAGGCGAACAGGCCGGCGACGACGAGCGACAGCATCAGCAGCGTCGTCATTACCGGGCGGCGGATGCAGGTTTCAGCCAGCATGCGCTCAGCTCCCGGTGGCGGGCGCGGCGCGGTTGCGCACGTTCACCCGGCTGCCGTTGCGCAGCGAAAGCTGCCCGTCCGTCACCACCGTCTCGCCCCCGTCGAGCCCGGTCAGGACGACTGTCCGCCCCTCCAGGGTGCGTCCCACCTTCACCGGCTGCACCTTCGCCCTGCCATCGGCGACCACGAAGACGAAGGATCCATCCTGCCCGGCCTGCACCGCCTCGCTCGGCACGGCGACGATGTTCTGCTCTACCCGCAGCGTCACCGTGACCGAGCCGAGGGTGCCCGGCCACAGCCGTTCGTCGTCATTGGGGAAGACGGCCCTGGCCGTCAGCGTGCCGGTCTGGGGGTCCACGGTGTTGTCGATCACCGCCACCGCGCCGCCGGTGATGACCTCCCCGGAGCCCTGCAGCGTGATCGAGACCTTGGCGTCCTTGGCGGCGCGCAGCTCGCCGATATAGCGTTCGGGAAGACCGAAGGCGACGTAGATGGGCTTAAGCTGACGGACCGTGGCGAGGGTGTCGTCCACACGGATCACCGTGCCCGCCCGAACCGAAGACACGCCGATGCGCCCCGTGACGGGGATGTGATGTCGTAATAGCCGCGCTGGACCTTCAGGGATTGCAGGTTCGCCTCGTCCTGCTCCACCGTCGCCTTCTGCACGTCGGCGGTGGTGCGGGCATCGTCCACCTGCACCTGCGACACCGCATTGCGGGAGGCAAGGCCGGTATAGCGGTCCACGTCGCGTCGGGTCTTTTCGAGCTGCACCTTGTCGCGGGCGAGGGTTGCATCCGCCTGGCGAATCTGCGCGTCGATGACCCGGGAATCGAGGACGTAAAGGGGATCGCCAGCCTTCACGAAGGCGCCGTCGGCGAATCCCACCTTCTCCACCGCCGCCGCGACCCGCGAGCGGACCGGGACCGTAACCATGGATTCTACCGTGCCGAGGGCCTCCGCCCGCACCGGCAGCGCGGTGCGTTCCGCCTGCCCGGTGAGCACGGCCACCACCCGCTCGGAGGGGGCAGCCTGCGTCTTCGCCGCCGCGACGACCCAGGGCTTGTGCTCCCACAACCAGTAGCCGCCAGCTCCGGCGGCGACCACCGCCAAGGCAAGGAAGATACGACCGGAACGCGACGCCTTCTGGACGGTCATGCGACCTCTCACCGAAATCCGGGCCTTTCGACGAGGCCCAGTCCCACGACCTCTCCATGCTTCAGCATGGCAATGAAAAGACCTGCGCGGCGATGCAACATGAAATCGGCGGCCGCGTCCAATTAAGCTTTGGTCACCTGTACGCGGCCTTCCGGAGGGTGGGATGACGATTTCGTGAGCGGAGCAGTCGAAACCCGGCAATTCCGCTGCAACCTTGCGCCGAACTCCCAAAGGTCACTTTTGGCAGAGAGCCTCACCGCAGGCCCGGAACCTTGGCAAGGCGCTCGAGGGCCCGGTCGATTGTCGTGTCGTGCTTGGCGAAGCAGAAGCGCACCACGCTGCGCACCGCATCTTCCGCGTAGAATGCCGAGACCGGGATCGCCGCCACCCCGTGGGTGCGCACCAGATCGAGGCAGAAGGCCTCGTCGTCGGCCGCGTTGGTGAGCGGGGCGAGGTCGATGGACAGGAAGTAGGTGCCGCTCGACGCAAGCACGGAAAACCCCAGATCCGTAAGGCCCCGGGCCAGCCGATCACGGGAGCGCTGGAGCCCGGCGCGCATGCCGGTGAAATAGTCGTCCGACTTACCGAGCCCGTAGGCCACCGCCACCTGGAGGTTGGGCGGCGTGGTGAAGGTGAGGAACTGATGCGCCTTGGACAGCACCTTCATCAGCGCAGGTGCTGCGAACACCAGGCCCACCTTCCACCCCGTCATGCCGAAGATCTTGCCGGCGGAGGAGATCTTCACCGTCCGCTCGCGCATGCCGGGCAGGGCCATCACCGGGACGAAGGCGAGGTCGTCGAAGATGACGTGCTCCCACACTTCGTCGCACACGGCATATGCATCGAACGCGACGCAGAATTCGGCGAGCAGCGTCAGGTCCTGCCGCGAGTACACCACCCCGGTCGGGTTCTGCGGATTGTTGAACAGGACCAGCTTGGTGCGCTCGGAGAAGGCGGCGGCAAGCTTCTCCCGCGTGATGTTCCACGCCGGAGGCTCCAGCCGCACCAGCTTCGCGATGCCGCCGGCGCGGCGCACCAGCGGCAGATAGGCGTCGTAGAGCGGCTGGAACAGCACCACCTCATCGCCGGGCTCGATCAGGGCGAGCAACGCCCCGGCGATCGCCTCGGTGGCGCCGGAGGTGACCATGACCTCGCTGTCCGGGTCGAGCTCCAGCCCTTGCCAGCGGCGATAATGCGCCGCAGCGGCGCGGCGCAGCTCCACCAGCCCCATCATGGGGGGATATTGGTTCCAACCATCCACCACGGCTTCCGCCGCCTTGCGCCGGACATCCTGCGGGCCGGGATCGTCGGGGAAGCCCTGACCGAGATTGACCGCATCATGGGTGCGGGCAAGATGCGACATCACCTCGAAGATGGTGGTCGGCAGCTCGGCATAGATCGGGTTGAGCGGGCGGGCGGGATGAGCGGCTGGCAGGGACATGACGGTCGATCGCAAAGGCAAGGCGCCGCGCGGGCGCGGACGGAAACGCGAAGCTCGCGCCCTTTAGCCCTTATCGCTGGGCAGCGGAAGCCCGCCGCCTGCCGGGGCGGGTGCCCCGAGCGGCGCGAGGGCAGCGACCAGCGCCTCCGCCGTCACCTGCGCCATGGGCATCAGCACCTTGGCGGCCTCGGTGCGGCGGCCGGGCCGCATGACGAGGACCACCGTCTCCGCGCCGCCGCAGGCTGGATCGCCGCAGGAGATTTCCGAGACAGAGACCGTGGCCGCTTCCTCCAGAGAGAGGGTTTCGCGCACCAGGTCGGCGAGCCGGCGGGCGGCATCGCGCTCGGGCCCGGCCTCGCCGCGCCGGCGCATGAACAGCCTCATGTGGTTCCTCCCGCGATCGGCCCCGTTTGCGCCGGCCTGTCTGCCGCCCCGGCGCGGCGGGAACGTGGCGAAGCCGGCATCAATCGTCGTCGCTGTCCGGCTGCGACAGGCCGAGCAGGCGGCGCGCCCGGGCAATGCCGCGCTTCAGCCGCCCTGCCTCGAGCCGTAGGACGGCCCAGGTCACCCGCCCCTCCACCACCTCGCGCACCTCGATCACCGCATGCCCGTAGGCGATGCGCATGCCCGGCGCCGGATGGTCGTCGGAGCGGTCGGCGAAGGCCTCGGCGATGGTGAAGGCGTGTTCGCCGGTCGGCACCGTCAGCCCATAGAAGACGGCGAGGTCGCCGAGCTTCACCTCGCCGACGAAGGGGAAGGCCGCGCTGTCGTCGAGGGCGGTCGCCTCCTGGGGCCGAAACAGGCGATCGAGCTGGTGGACGCGCCGGGGCGGCGCGAGCACGTAGCCATAGTCGCCCGGCCTGAGCGCGCCGGCCGCCTCCGGGGTCAGGGTCTGGTTGGCGCGCACCACCATCACCAGCCGCGCCCAGTTGGGCAGCGTGCTCTGGCCGGCCACGGGCGTGCCCTCCGTGACCGGGTAGGCGACGAGTTCCATGTCGGTCTGGCCCGGCAGGTCGATCTCGAACCGACGGATGCCCGGCTTCGGGTCGGAAAGGGCGACGTCGAGCCGGCGGGCCACCGCCGCCATGGTCCAGCCGTGCAGGATGAGCGAGACCAGCACCACCGTGAAGGCGATGTTGAAATACACCTCTGCCTGCGGCAGGTGCGCCAGCATGGGGATGGTGGCGAGGAAGATGGAGACCGCTCCGCGCAGGCCTGCCCAGGAGATGAACAGCTTCTCCTTGAAGGAGAAGCGGAAGGGCGCGAGGCAGGCGAACACCGCCGCCGGCCGCCCCACCGCGATAAGGAACGCCGCGACCCCGAGCGCCGGCAGGCCGTAGTGTATGATCTTCTGCGGCGAGACCAGCAGGCCCAGCATCACGAACATGACGATCTGGCAGAGCCAGGTGACGGTGTCGAGGAACGAGGTGATAGAGGCGATGGCCCGCACCGGCCGGTTTCCCAGCACGAGGCCGGCGAGGTAGACGGCGAGAAAGCCGGACCCGTGCAGCAGCGAGGTGAGGGCGAACAGCAGGACCGCGACGCCCACAACCATGACGGGATGCAGCCCGCCGGGCAGATCCACACGATTGAGCAGGGAAACGAGGGCAAAGCCGCCGGCGACACCCAGCACCGCACCGAGCACCAGCTCGCGCAGCACGCCGAACACGACCATGAAGCCGGGGTCGGCCATGTTGCTGGTGAGAAGCTCCACCAGGAGCACGGTGAGGAACACCGCCGCCGGATCGTTGGTGGCGGATTCGATCTCGATCACCGAGCCGACCCGGCGGCCGAGATGCAGCCCCTGCGCCCGGACCAGGAACAGCACCGCCGCGGCGTCGGTCGAGGCCACGATGGCGCCGACCAGCAGGCTTTCCATCGGCGACAGGTGGAGAAGCGGCGCGGCGACCAGCGCCACGAGGCCCGCGGTGAACACCACGCCCACGGTGGACAGGCCGAGCGCCGGCAGGATCGCACCGCGCATGCTGGCGACGCGCATCCGCAGGCCGCCGTCGAAAAGAATGACCGCCAGCGCCGCCGAGCCCACCATGTAGGTGGCCCAGTAGTCATCGAAGTGAATTCCGCCGGGCCCTCCCTCGCCCGCGGCCATGCCGATGACGAGGAAGACGAGGAGGATGGGCGCGCCGAAACGTGCCGCGAGCAGGCTTGAGAGCGTGCCCACCACCACCAGCGCCGCCACCACCAGCAGCACCGCGTTTGAAATCACCACCGAACCCATAACACCCCGACACGCCAGACTGGACAACCTCAACTCAACAGTAGCGTCCGAAGGCCTCGCGGCGTAAGGTCCGTCACGTCGCGAGTGTGCGGGGCGTGCGCACGTGTCGCGAGCGGACCGGTCCGGGGGGCGGAAAGGGACGTGGAAATGTCGTTGAGCGGCATTCCGTGCGCGTATCTAGTCACGTCTATGGTGCGTACTGAGCTAGGCGTTCTCACGGTGGAAGGCGAGACGGTCTGTCACGACCGCGATCTCGCTTTCGAGATGGCGGAGGCAGACTGCTGCCATTGCGATTGGGTCGGCGTCTATGCGCTCGATGCCAATGGTCGCTGCATCACCGGCGCGCCCATCTACTTCTCCGGACTTCTGATCGCGCCCACGGACGCCTACGCGGTGCCGCTGCAGGCGCAGGCGACATCGGCATGGCGGCCGTATCCGCCCTTCAGCTGAGCGGGCCTCATCGACCGGCTCCCCGTCGCGCCACAAACGATATGGCCTGGAGCGGCGAGTCGACCTCCACCACATGAACCCGCCGGCTCCCGCACAGGTCGCACCGCAAGCGCGGTGGCGCCGCCGCCGTGTCGGGCACACCCGACCCGGATTCGGAGACGAGGGCTTCGGAGACGAGGCTTTGCGGCGCATGGCCGGAAAGGATGGATCGCCGCCCGCAGCGGCTGCATTCGGCGCAGATCATCCCCGCAACGGGCGCGCAAAAGACGTCGGCGTCAAGGCGGTTGTCTCAGCGCAGCGGGTCACAGCATTGCCTTGGCGTGAAAGAACCGGCGCACATGGCTTTCGGCAAAGGCAATGTCCTCCGGTCGTCCGGCCTGCGCCGCCTCCAGCAGCGCCTTCAGCGCCGAATTGAGCTGCGGCCCGCCGTCTCCTTGTGCAAATCGCTGGAGCAGGTGCCGGCCGCAGTCCCCCAGCGTGGCGAGCCACGTCCCGTCGTGGAGCCAGATGGGGTGATGCAGATCGCTGTTCCAAAATCGCGCCATGGTATCCCGACAACGTAGCCCGTCGGGTTTGGTTTCGACCGGTTTCGTGAATGCACGCCCGCCTTGCCCGGCCCGTCTTGCCGCACACGCGCGTTGGCTCGCGCCTCATCCCCGCTCCAGCAGCGCGACGGCAAACCAGCCGCGCGCATCGGTCCACAGCGCCCGCTCCCGCCAACCCGCGCCGCGCGCCAGCTCGGCGAAGGCAGCGGGCGCGTACTTGTAGGAATTCTCCGTGTGGATGGTCTCTCCCCGCGCGAAGGCGATGGGCGTGCCGGCGATGCGCACCGTCTGCGCCGCGAGGCTTTCCAGATGCATCTCCACCCGGCCAGCGGCCGGATCGTAGAAGGCCCGGTGGCGGAAGCCGGCGAGGTCGAAGTCGGCGCCGAGCTCCCGATTGATGCGGGCGAGCAGATTGAGGTTGAAGGCGGCGGTCACGCCCTGGTTGTCGTTGTAGGCGGCGTCGAGGATCTCAGCGTCCTTGGCAAGGTCGAAGCCCACCACGAAGGCCGCTCCCGCCCCCAGCATCGCGCCGGCTCCGGCGAGAAAGCCCGCTGCGGCCTCAGGGGTGAAGTTGCCGATGGTGGAGCCGGGGAAGAAGCCCACCTTGCGGCCCGGCGCGCCGATGGGCGGAAGCGCTGCGAGGCGGGTGAAATCGGCTTCCACCGGCTGCATGGCAACCGCGGGATAGGCGCGGGCGAGGCGCGCGATGGCGGCGCGCATGTGCGGGCCGGAAATGTCGATGGGCACGTAGGCCGCCGGCGCCTGCATGGCGTCGAGCAGCAGCCGTACCTTCTCGCTCGATCCGGAGCCGAACTCGACCAGGGCGGCACCGGCCCCCGCGAACGCACCGATGTCGCCGGCGTGGGCCGAAAGGATCTCCAGCTCGGTGCGGGTCGGGTAATATTCCGGCAGACGGCAGATGCGGTCGAACAGGCGCGAGCCGGCCTCGTCGTAGAAATATTTGGGCGAAATGGCCTTGGGTCGGCCCGCGAGGCCCGCCAGCACGTCGGCACAGAAGCCGGCGACGGCATCCGCAGGTCGCGCCTGCGGGCGGGGGAGCGTGGAAAGGTCGGTCATGCGTCCTCCGCGAGCCTCAGGCCGGCAAAGGGCCAGCGCTGGTGGGGATAGAAGAAGTTGCGGTAGGTGGCGCGCGCATGGTCGGCCGGCGTGGCGCAGCTGCCGCCGCGCAGCACCATCTGGCCCGACATGAACTTGCCGTTGTACTCGCCGATGGCGCCCGGCGCCGGGCGGTAGCCGGGATAGGCGACGTAGGGGCTCTCAGTCCATTCCCAGACATCCCCGAAGAGCTGGCCCAGCCCCTCCCCGTGGTCCGCCGCCAGGGGCCGCAGCGCACCGCTTTCGAGGAAATTGCCCGCCACGCGGTGCCCCCGCGCGGCCAACTCCCATTCCGCCTCGCTCGGCAGGCGCCGGCCGGCCCAGCGGGCGTAGGCGTCCGCCTCGAAATAGCTGACATGGACGACGGGCGCCGCCGGGTCCGGCGCATGCATCCCGCCGAGGCTCATGGCTTGCCAGCCCGCCTCGTCCTTCTCCCAATAGAGCGGCGCCTCGTATTCACCGGCCTTCACCCGGGCCCAACCGTCGGCGAGCCACAGCTCGGGACGGCGATAGCCGCCATCATCCATGAAGGCGAGCCACTCGCCGTTGGTCACCGGCCGCGACGCCAGGCGATAGGGGCGCAGCAGCACCGCATGGCGCGGGCTCTCATTGTCGTAGGCGAAGGCCGGCCCATCGTGGCCGATCTCGAAGATGCCACCGGGGAATTCGTGGAACGACACCGGCGCGGCAATCCGCGCGGCGTGCGCCCGGAACGGGCTGTATGCGGGCCTCAACGGATTGGCGGCGAACAGGTTCAGGATATCCATCAGGATCAGTTCCTGATGCTGTTGCTCGTGGTTGATGCCGATCTCCAGCAGCGGCGCGAGGCGCTCGAACGCGCCGTCGTCCGCGCGCGACAGCAGCCCATCCATGGCGGCCGTCACCCGCGCGCGATACCCCGCCACCTCCTCGACTGTCGGCCGGGTGATCAGGCCGCGCGCGAAACGGGCGTGACGCGGCCCCGCAGCCTCGTAGTACGAGTTGAAAAGAAAGGCGAACCGAGGATCCGCCACCGCGTAGCCCGGCAGATGCGGCGCCAGGATGAAGGTCTCGAAGAACCAGGAAACGTGGGCGAGGTGCCACTTGGTCGGACTGCAGTCCGGCATGGACTGCACGGTCTGGTCCTCGGGATGCAGATCGTGGGCCAGATCTTCCGTGAGGCGCCGCACCACGTGGAAGCGCGCCTGCGTCGCCGCGCGGGACACGTCCCGCGGGCGATCCATATCCTTGAGTCTCATCGCATCTCCCGACGCCGGCGGATGTGCCCCCTGCGCAGACAACGCTGCGCCGGTCACATGGTTCTACGGACGACTTCCGGATTTGGAGCGGCGAAGGTTACGGTCACCGCCGGATTTTTACGAGGGCATGGGTCCGGGCGCGTGGCTCGGGAGGCTCCCGGTCATATCCCCCGAGACGCGATCTTCCGAGGCGCGCGCCAGCGCGACGACGGCCTCGATGGACGCGCGGGACGGGCTGTGAGGGCGCCACAAGGCGATGGTCGACACCAAAACCGGCCCGGGGGTAAGGCGCCGGGTGGCCACCTCCCCCAGCGCCCGCCATCGCTCCACCGCCGAGGCCGGCAGCAGGGTGCGGCCCAGGCCGGCGGAGACGCAGCCGATGATGCCGTCGAGGGTGCCCAGCTCCAGCACGGGTGCTTCGCCGAAGACCGCGCGGCACCGCTCGCGGTAGCAGCAGCCCTCGCGGAACACCACCAGCGCGCTGTCCGCCTCGCCGCCGGCCGGGCGGACTTCCACCAGTTCCTCCTGCCACAGGACCGTGGAGGCGAAGGAAGCGTCCGCCGCATCCTCGGCGACGAGCACGAGATCGAGGGTGCCGCGCTTCAGTTCGGCCACCAGTTCCCCGCTTGTGCCACTGCGCAGTTGCAGGCGCAGACTCGGCAGATCCGTCCGCATCCGCTTCAGCAGGGCTGGAAGGCGGACGGCGGCCGTGGTTTCCATGGTTCCCACCCGCAGGGGCGGCAACGCCTCCCCGGCGGATTGCAACAGCGCTTCCGCCTCCCGCGACAGGCGGAAGATGCGGGTTCCATAATCGAGGGCGAGGCTGCCGAGGGCGGTGGGGACCATGCGCCCGTCGATCCGCTCCACCAGCCGCTGGCCAAGCCGCGCCTCCAGCTTCTTGAGGCGGGTGGTGACGTTGGACTGGACACAGCCCAGCACCTGGGCGGCGCGGGTGATGCTCCCCGTCTCCGCCACGGCCTGAAGGAATTGGAAGTCGCGCATTTCCATCATCAGATGAGAACAATAAATTCAATATGTTTCAATTTCAATGAATATGGTCTTCCCTCATACTGCCGCCCGTCTCTCGACTTATGAGCGAGCGGGCCGCGCCGGCGCGCCGGCCCGAGACAGGAGTGGGCGCCATGACCAAGCCGATCGAACCCGCACGCTGGACGGACCGGCGCATCCTCGACCTGTTCGGCATCGCGGCGCCCATATTGCTGGCCCCCATGGCGGGAGCCGGAACGCCCGAACTGGCCATCGAGGTGGCGCGGGCCGGCGGCCTCGGCGCCCTGCCCGGCGCCATGTACACGCCCGACCAGCTGCACGCGGCCATAGCGGCGTTCCGCGCCGGAGCCCCCGGCCATCCGCTCAACGTGAACTTCTTCTGTCACGCTCCGCCGGCGCGGGATCCGGCGCGGGCGATGGGCTGGCGCACGCGCCTTGCGCCCTATTACGTGGAGATGGGCCTCGATCCGGAGGAGACGCCCCCCGTCGCCGGGCGCGCGCCGTTCGATGCCGGGCTCTGTGCCCTGGTGGAGGCGTGCCGGCCCGAGGTGGTGAGCTTCCATTTCGGCTTGCCGCCCGCCGACCTGCTCGCCCGGGTGAAGGCCACCGGCGCGAAGGTCCTTTCCTCCGCCACCACCGTGGCGGAGGCCCGCTGGCTCGCCGCGCACGGCTGCGACGCCGTCATCGCCCAGGGCTTCGAGGCCGGCGGGCATCGCGGCGTGTTCCTGTCGGAAGAGATTGCCGGCGACATGCCCGGCGTCATCGCCCGGCAGGTGGGCACCTTCGCTCTGGTGCCCCAGGTGGCGGATGCGGTGGACGTGCCCGTCATCGCCGCCGGCGGCATCGCCGACGGGCGGGGCGTGGCCGCCGCCCTGATGCTCGGCGCCGCGGCGGTGCAGGTCGGCACTGCCTATCTCTTCTGCCCGGAAGCGAAGATCCCGGCGGTGCACCGCGCCGCGCTGGAGACGGCCGGCGACGAGAACACCGCCCTCACCAACCTGTTCACCGGCCGGCCCGCGCGCGGCGTGGTGAACAAGGTGATGCGCGAGGTGGGTCCCCTGTCGGCGGATGCGCCGGCCTTTCCGCTCGCCGGTGGCGCGCTGGTGCCGCTCAGGCAGAAGGCCGAGGCGGCAGGGCGGGGCGATTTCACCAGCCTCTGGTCCGGACAGGCCGCCGGCCTCGCCCCGCGCCTTCCTGCATTCGAACTCACGCAGCAGCTTGCCGCCGACGCCCTCGCCCGCATGACCCGCCACGCCTGAACGGCACGCCCGCGGTCACCGCGTCGGCGGGGCGTCGCTGGAATCCTTGAACTCGAAGATCTTGCGCAGGAAGCCCGGCGCCACCGCGGAGATGGGGTTGATGCGCAGCGTCGGCCCGCCCGCCAAAGGCCCGACGATCTCGAAGGTCACGCCCACGAGGCCCTCGTTCGGCCCGCCGCCCAGGAACAGGCCGATCACCGGCAGCTTCGAGAACATGTTGTTGAGGGCATAGGCCGGCACGAACGTGCCGCGGATGGAGATCCGGTCGCCGGCGAAATCGAGGGTGCCGTCGAAGGTGGCGCCCACCGAGGGTCCCCAGATGGCGCCCTCCTTGAACACGATCTTGCCGGTGGTGCGGGCGAACTGGGCCTGCGCCTTCTGGAACGAGGCGGTGCCGTCCTCGATCTTGCCGGAGGCATCGCGCGCCGCGCTGGACAGGCGCTCCAGCCCCGGCTCCCCCTTGATGGCGAAGTCGCGCACGTGCAGCACGCCCTCCTGCGGGGTGTTGTCGCTGCGCGGTGGATCCACCACGATCCAGGCCTCGCCGCCCTGCACCTTGGGATAGATGTCGAGGAAACGCAGCAGCGCGCCCGCATCCGAGGTGGTCACCACCAGCGCCCGCTGGCGGCCCTGCCAGTTGCGCATCTCGCCGGCCACCGCGCCGTCGCGGCCCACCTTGGCGGTAAGGGTGAAATCCCGCGTCTCCACGCCCCGGCGGGCAACGGAAAGCTCCATCTGGCGCAACACCTCGCCATTGTTTCCGGTGAGGGCGCCGATGCGCGCCTCCAGGTCCACGTCGGGCGTCTTCTGCGTCCGGCGCTGCACCGCCGGGGCGGAGACGAGGCTCTTCATGATGCCCCGGGCGTCCATCACGTCGCCGGTGATGCGGACCTTGAGCACGTCGCCGACCCTGTCGGCCTTGAGCGAGGCCTTGTCGCCGTCGGAAAGCTGGAACGTGGGGAAGACGGCGGAGATGAGGTCGCCGGTGTCGGAGAGCTCCAGCGCCCCCTTCAGCAGCGTGCCCGACCCATCCATCACCATGTCGTCGAGGCGGATCGTGTTGCCCTTGTCGTTCACCACGAACCGCGCCTTCATCGGCTTGCCGGCAGGCTTGCTGAGGCCGGGGATGAGGTCGGCGATGCGCGCCTGGGTCAGGTCGGTCTCGATGGTGGCCCGGGTGTCCTTGTTGTTGGTGGTACCCACCATGCGCACGCCGACCGGGCCGGACACGCCGGGAAGGTCGACCCCGAGGCGCCCGCGCGCGGCATCGTCGAGGGTGGCGGAGATGCGGATGTCGGAGTCCGCCGCGTCCTTCCTCTTTTCATACTCGAACGCCACCGGCGCCCCGGCGAGCTTGCCGTCGCCGCGCAGCACGATGCCGGACGGCGAGGCGAAGGCCTTCACCGTCGCCCCTTCCATGCGCTGACCCTTGAACACCTTGTCCACGCCGAAATCGGTGAGCGTCGCCTCAAGCGAATAGTCGAAATCCTCCGGCCGCCCCACCTTGCGGAAAAGGATGTTCACCTGCAGCAGGGCGGAGAACTTGCCGCGCGTCGTGGACGGGTCGAAGGCGGTACCGGTGGGGCCCTTCAGCGGCTCCATGCCCAGCACCTCGATGGCGGCGTCGGCGGGACCGTCGAACTTCACGCGGATCTGCGCGGAGGGCTCGCGGGGAAGTAGTCCGGCAGCAGCATCACCCCGTCGCTCACCGCGATCTTGCGGTTCTGCGGCGTCACCGCAGTGCCGTCCGGCATGGTGATCCGCACCGAGCGGCCGGTGACGAGGATGGAGAGGTTGGCGTTGACGATGGGCGGCAGGCCCTTGACCGGACGCAGCGTGACGCCGTTTCCGTTGATGGTGAAGCGCACGCCGTCCTCCGGCATGGGCACCTGCTTCTGCCCGATGAGGTCGAGCGGCAGGAGCACCGCGACGGTGATGCCGTCGGCGGTCCCGCCGGAAACGTTCTCCAGCGCGAACTGGCGTGCGGGGGGCGCGATGGTCACCGGCCAGAAGCGCTTGATGGTCGCGACCGGCATGGGCGTGGCCGTGCCGTCGAACTTCAGGGTTGGCACGTCCACCCCGAAATCGAACATGGCGGTGAAGGAAAAGCTACCGGCGGCCGAGCCGAGGAAGCCGGTGTCGACGATGAGCCGCCGGCTCGGCGGATCGTAGCGTCCGCCCAGGTCCACCTTGTCGATGACGAGCGCGGGCTCGGGCATTTCCTTGCCGGCCAGCACCACCTCTTTCTGCCGGATATGGAAGGTCCATGGCGCCCGCGCCGTGGCGGGCACCGGCATCTCCCCCTGCAGGATGACGCGGTTCTCGTTCTTGATGGCCTCGATCGGCGCGAGCACGATGACGCGGCGGGCGAGGTCCAGGGTGGCGGCGACGCGCGCCCGGTCGATGACGAAGCGCTCCTCCACCTCCTCGCCGTTGCCCAGGGCGCCGGCGCCGAGGTCGATGCTCGCGTCCGCCGCCCGAAGGTCGCCCTCCAGGGAGATCCGCGCGGTGACGGCGGCATTGAGGGGCGTGTCGATATAAAAGCGCCGGTGATCCTGGGTGAAGGCCTGGAGCAGGTCGCGGGTGGAGACGTTGCGGATGGAGACGTCGATGGCGCGCTCGCCATCCCTGGCGGCGCCGATCCGGGCCACGGCGGTGGCCACGCCCTGCGGCGACTGGGTGGTGAGGGTGAGCTGTGCCCCCCCGTCCCGTGGGCGCGCGAGGCGCACGCTGATGTGCTGGAACACGATGCGCCGGCCCGAACTCTCGTTCTCGACGATCAGCGTGCCGTCCTTGAGGCCCACATCGGCGAGCGCGCCGCCATCGAAGCCGGCGGCCTCCAGTTCCGACATCCAGTGGGCAATGAAGACGGGTTTCAGCGGATCCATATCCACCGCCGTCGGCGGCGAGCCCGATGCCGGCTGCGACGCCCCGCCGGGGACTGAAGGCGCGGGTCCGCCCGCGGCGGGCGTGGTCGTCTGCGGCATCGCCTGGGGCGCATCGGCGCGCGGTGCGGACGCGGACGGGAGCGACGAAGCCGAGATGGGTTTCGCGCCCTTGCCGGTGGTCACCGCCAGGTGCCCCGAAGCGGCGATGCGGACAGTCATCTCGGCGCCGACGAGATCGATGCGCCGCGCCTTCGGCATCAGCGAGAGCAGCGAACCCTCGAGCTCCACCTCGGCGCTGGGGGCGCTCGCCACCAGCTGCCCGTCGGGACCCAGAACCTTGATGTCATGCACCACCACCTGCGTCGCGCCGCCGCCGGTGGTCTCCACGGTGGTGCTGCCGATGTCCACCTTGTGACCGCCGCCGATCCGATCCTCGAGCGCCCGCTCGATATAGGGGGTGGCGATGTCGGCGGTGATGGTGCCCGTGGCGATGAGGGCGTAGAGGGTGACGGCGGCAACACCCCCGAGGGCAATGAGCACGAGGCAGATGGCGCTGAATATGCGCGCGGCGCGGCTGCGCGGCGCGAGCGCTCCCATGATGCCCCGGAACCGCGAGCGGCGCGGCTGACGCCGCACCAACTCGGGCTTGCGCACGCTCTCCTCCATCCCGTTCTTGTCCTTCCGCAACCGCTCCGCTGCGTCCCCGGACGCGCCGATTCGAGCTCCCCGAGCCTAATCTGCCCCCCGCTCGTAAAGATGAGGTGGATCAAATACCCGCAGGTTACCATCTTCGCCCGGAACACGGCTATCTTGTGGGCCGCAGGCTCACTTGACGCGTCCCCGGGCCGGTGGGCCCCCTGCCCCGTATGACGCCGAACACGTCGAAAGGAAGGCGAATGTCCAAATTGCCGGAAGTCGGCCAGAAAGCACCCCCCTTCTCCCTCGCCCGCGATGGCGGCGGGACGGTGGCGCTCAAGGATTTCAAGGGGCGCAAGCTGGTGCTGTATTTCTATCCCAAGGCCGATACCCCCGGCTGCACCAAGGAGGCGATCGCCTTCAACGGCCTGAAGGCGGCCTTCGCCGCCGCCGACACCGATATCCTCGGCGTCTCGGCGGACGCGGTGAAGGCCCAGGACAAGTTCAAGACCAAGTATGACCTCGACTTCCCGCTCGGCTCCGACCCTGAGAAGGCGATGCTGGAGGCCTATGGCGTGTGGGTCGAGAAGAGCATGTACGGCAAGACGCACATGGGCATCGAGCGGGCGACGCTGCTCATCGGCCGCGACGGCAAGGTGGCTCACACCTGGCCGAAGGTGAAGGTGGAAGGCCACGCCGAAGCGGTGCTGAAGGCGGCGCAGGAGCTGGCGTAGCAGCCGGCGGGCCCCCTACCCGGCCAGCCGCACGTTCTGCGGCAGCACAAACGGCCCGGCCGGCGCCACGCCCACCCGCACGGACACGCCAAACGCTTCTTCGAGCACGCGATCGGTGATCACCTCCCCGACCGGGCCGGCCGCGCGGATGCGCCCGCCGGCGAGGACCACGATCTCGTCGGCCACCATGGCCGCGAGGTTGAGGTCGTGCAGCACGGCGAGCACGCCGCCCCCCTTGTCCGCATGGGCACGGGCAAGGCGCAGCACCACCAGCTGGTGGGCGAGGTCGAGGCTCGCCGTGGGCTCGTCGAGGAACAGGTAGCTCGGCGCATCCGAAGGACCCAGCTCCAGCTGGGCGAGGATGCGGGCGAGTTGCACCCGCTGGCGCTCGCCACCCGACAGGCTGTCATAGCGCCGCGCGGCGAAGCCCGGCAGGTCCACGACGGCGAGCAGCCGGGCGATGCGCCCCGCGTCCCGTCCGTCCGCCGCCAAGAGCCCGGCACCGATCACCTCCCCCGCGGTGAAGGGGAACGCCACCTCGGCGGCCTGCGGCAGCACTGCGCGTCGGCGGGCCAGCGCCAGCGGATGCACGCGGGCGATGGGCCCGCCGTCAAGGCTCACCGATCCCCCCGCCAGCCGCTGCTCGCCAGACATGGCCTTCAGCAGGGTGGACTTGCCAGCCCCGTTCGGTCCCACCAGCACCGTGACGGCCCCGGGCCGCACGGCGAGGCTCGCCCCATCCACCAGCGTGCGGCCGCCAGCCACCACGCGCACGTCTTCAGCCCGGTACATCGGCTCACCCCACGAATGCGCGGCGCCGCAGCAGCAGCCACAGGAAAAAGGGCGCCCCCACGAGGGCGGTGACGACCCCGAGGGGCAGTTCCGCCGGGGCGGCGATCATGCGCGCCAGGATGTCGGCGGCGAGCAGCACCGCCACGCCGAGCAGCGCGGACGCCGGCAGCAGCGTCCGATGCGAGGGGCCGATCACCAGCCGGGCCAGGTGCGGCACCACCAGCCCCACGAACCCGACCACCCCCGCTGCCGCCACGCTGGCGCCGACGCCGGCCGCCACGGCGACGACGGCGATGCGCTTCAACCGTTCCACCGCCACCCCGGCGTGGAAGGCCTCCGCCTCCCCCAGCGCCAGTGCGTCCAGCCCGCGCGAAAGCGACAGGGCGGCAGCCAGCAGCCCGAGCACGAAGGGAGCGGCCATCGCGGCCTTGAGCCAGGTGGCACCGCCGAGGCTGCCCAGGGTCCAGAACAGGAATTCCCGCGTCTGCTGCTCGGAGGCGAGGAAGACCATCACGCCGGTGCCGGCGCTCGCCAGCGCGCCGAGGGCGAGGCCGGCGAAGAGCAGCGTGGCCACGGAGGTGCGCCCGTCCCGCTCGGCGAGGCGGGCAATGAGCAGCGTGGTGCCGAGCCCGCCGGCGAAGGCGGCCAGCGGCAGCCCCAAGGCCTGGAGCGGGGCGGGCAGCAGGGCGGCAACCGGCGCCCCGAATACCACGAATGCCACCGCCGCCAGCGCCGCGCCGGGGGCGACGCCCACGAGGCCGGGATCGGCCAGCGGATTGCGGAACACGCCCTGCATGAGGGCGCCCGCCACCGCCGTGCCGGCCCCGGTCAGCGCCCCGACCACAGCGCGGGGAAAGCGCACGTCTAGCACCACGATGCGCTCGCGCAGGGTTGCCGCCGGGGTGCCCGTGCCCGTGGCCCAGTCCCACAGGATGGCGAGCACGCGGCCCGGCGGAATGGTGAACGGGCCGATGACCAGGGCGCCGAGGAAGGCGGCGACGGCCAGCACGGCGAACAGCACGAGGCCGGTCGCCACAGGCCGCCCCGCCAGGGCACGGGTTCCGCCCGCCATTGCCAGAGGCTCCGCGCTCATTGGTCCTTCTCCATGCTCCAGGGGCGCGCCGGCAGCTCCGGCAGCCGGGTGCCGGGACGAAGCGCGGACGCGAGGTCCCGCGCCGCACGGGGAGAACGCGGGCCGAAGCCCAGCAGATAGGAGCCCGGCAGGGTCACCAGCCTTCGGTCGCGCGCGGCCGGCGTGCCGGCGAAGGCGGGAAGGGAGAAGACCGTGTCGGCATCGAGCACCTGCCCGCCACCCTGCATCACCACCACCGCGTCCGGCTCCGCCGACATGGCCGCCTCGTCGAGGGCCGGCTTGAATCCCTTGATGGAGGCCATGGCGTTGGAGACGCCGGCGAGGCGCAGGATAGCGTCGGCGCTGGTGTCGGCCCCGCCCACCACCGCCGCCCCGCCCGACGCGGACAGGACGAACACCGCCCGCGGCCGTTCGGGCAGCAGCTTCACCATGGCGTCGAGGGCGGCGAAGTCCGCGGCCACATCGGCGGCCAGCGCCCGGCCCTTCTCCTCCTCCCCCACCGCATTCGCCACCGCCTCGATCTTGCGCAAGACCCCCTCCGGGCTGTGCGCGTCCGGAATGATCACCACGGGCACCGAGGCCTGCTCCAGTACATCGAGGGTGGACCGCGGCCCCGCGCCCTCCACGGCGAGGATCAGGCTCGGCCCCACGGAAAGCACGCCCTCGGGCGAGAGCGCGCGGGAATAGCCCACGTCCGGCTTCTTGCGGGCGGCGGCGGGGTAACGGCTGGTCTGGTCCACCGCCACCACCCGCTCGCCCAGCCCCAGCGCGAACAGGATCTCGGTCACCGCCCCGCCGATGGAGACGATGCGCGAGGCGTCCGCGACGGCGACCGTGCGCCCGCGCGCATCCCGGATCTCGGCGGCGGCCGCGCCGAGGCCGGCGACGGCTATCGAAACGGCAAGGCAGGAAACGAGCAACAAGAGAGAGCGGCGGCGTTTCATAGAATTAGAAAACTTCCATTCTGAGTATATAGGCGAATCTCACCTCCCTGCGACAGCAACTTTTTGAATTATTCAATTTTCATTGCGGTCACATCGAAGTGGTATATGCGCCACAATCAGTGGCGTTATTTGGCACCATTGGCAAGATTCATGTAATAATCTTGACGGCTCTGTGGCCGAAAGGTAGCAGGGGAGGAGCAGGCGGGGGCCTGCGGCACGCCACGTCCCTCACGGCGGACGATAGCCAGCTCGATCATTCGCCTATTTCCAGGAGACGATCATGGCGCGCAGGCCGCACCGCACGGGTGTTTCGGCGGGTATTTCCAACAGGACGAGGGGGGTCTTGCGCTCGGGTGTCGCGGCTTCCGCATTGCTATTGGCCACGGGCGGCGCCTTCGCCCAGAGCGCGCCCGCGGCGACCGATCCATCCGCCGACACCGGCAGCCAGGTCACCCTCGACACCATCACGGTCGCGGCGACACTGACCGAGGAGCGCACCATCGACACGCTCGCCGCGGTCAGCGTGGTGCGCCCCGACGATCTGATCCAGTTCATGCCGGACCGCGTGCAGGACGTGTTCTTCGGCATGCCCGGCACCACCGTGATCCAGAACGGAAACTCGCCCCAGGCCGCCATCAACATCCGCGGCCTGCAGGATTTCGGCCGCGTCGCCGTGTTCGTCGACGGGGCGCGGCAGAACTTCACCCAGCTCGGCCACGGCTCGGGGGCGGGCACGTTCTTCCTGGAGCCGGGCCTGCTCGCCGACGTGGACGTGGTGCGCGGGCCGGTGTCCAACATCTACGGTTCGGGCGCCATCGGCGGCGTGGTCACCTTCCGCACCAAGGATGCCGACGACATCATCAAGAAGGGCCAGGCCTGGGGCGTGGAATCCACCGGCGAGTTCGGCTCCAACGGCCCCATGGGCTACGGCGCCCTGTTCGGCGCGGCCCGCGTCGGCCAGAACATCGACCTGTTCTTCGGCGGCACCTACCGCGCCCAGAACGATTATGAGGACGGCGACGGCAACGTGGTACCCGGCTCCGGCTACGACACCTGGACCGGCACGGCCAAGGCCACCTTCCGCCCCGCCGACTTCCATGAGGTGAAGATCAGCGCCCTCAACTATTCCGCCGACTACACGACCTACAATGCGGCACTGGTGAACAATGACGTTCCCGCCTCCGCCACGCAATACGGCACCACCGTGCTCAACCAGACGGTGACCGGGAGCTACAACTACTCCAACCCCGACGACAACGTCTTCGACTGGCGCAGCAGCATCTACTGGAACCGGGTGAAGCAGGATCAGCTGAAGGTGGCCGGCACGCCGAGCTCGATCACCGGCGCCATCGGCGACCCGCGCACCTTCACCATCAACACCGTTGGCTTCGACGCCAACAACACGTCGCGCTTCAACTGGAGCGGCATCCGCAACGCCATCACCGTGGGCGGCGACTACTTCCACGACGACGTGGACAACGTGGACAATTACGGCTTCGGCGAAGGCTACAACCCCAACGGGGAGCGCGGGGTGGGCGGCGCCTTCGTGCAGTGGAAGGCCAACTACTCCACCTGGCTCGAAGCCCAGGCGGCGGTGCGCTATGACACCTACAATCTCTCCGGTGACGGAGTCTCCACCGACGGCGACCGCTTCTCCCCCAAGGCCACCGTCGGTGTCACCCCGTGGAGTTGGGTGACCGTCTACGGGACCTATGCCGAGGGTTACCGCGCGCCGGCCATCACCGAGACGCTGGTTTCCGGTGCCCATCCGCCGAACATCCCGCTCGTCTTCTGCCCCGATGGCAGCTACGGCGTGTTCTGCTTCGTGCCCAACCCGTACCTCAAGCCCGAGGTGGGCAAGAACAAGGAAATCGGCCTTAACCTGAAGTTCGACGACATCTTCACGAAGGGCGACAAATTCCGCGCCAAGGCGAATGTGTATCGCAACGACGTAGAAGATTATATCGAGCTGGTCGGCTACAACATGACACCGTTCGGCACCTATGCCGACTATCAATACCAGAACATCGCCAACGCGAGACTGCAGGGCTTTGAATTCGAGAGCAATTACGACGCCGGATCATGGTTCGCCGGGTTCAATGCGACCGTTTCGGACGGCGAGAACGTGGACAATGGGCAGCCCCTCGCCAACGTGATGCCCAGCAACATCGCAACGACCCTCGGGGCACGTTTCCTCGAAAACAAGCTCACCGTCTCGGTGCGCTGGCAGTGGGTGGCCGCCAAGACCGCCGCCGACCTGCCGACGGATTCCCCCTACGAGCCGACGCCAAGCTTCAACCTCGTGAATTTCTACGTGGGCTACCAGCCCAGCGAGAACCTGCTGGCCTCCCTTTCCGTTGAGAACCTGCTCAACGAGCAGTATGTTCAATACCAGCAGTTTCTGCCGAGCGCCGGCCTCACCGTGAAGGGCGGGCTCAAGATCCGCTTCGGGGCGGATACGATCGCCGCGGCGACGCCCTCGCCCCTGTTCAAGTAGCCACGCCGTTCCGGCGCAGCCAACCTGCATCCATATTGCGCATGGAGTTGAGAAGATGTTCATCGCCACCAACAGGTTCAAGGTGAAGCACGGCTCGGAGGCCGAGTTCGAGCAGGTATGGCGCGAGCGCGATACCCACATCGCTGCCGTCCCCGGCTTCGTCGCCTTCGATCTGTGCCGCGGCGGAGAGAAGGAGGACCACACCCTCTACATCTCCCACACCGTCTGGGCGTCCAAGGCCGACTTCGAGGCCTGGACCAAGTCTGAAGCCTTCCGCCTCGCCCACCGCAACGCCGGCGCCTCCTCCAACCGGGTGAACTATATCGGCGGTCCGGAGTTTGAAGGCTTTGAATCCGTGCTGTCCCTCACCCCCGGTGAGAAGGCGGCCTGAGCGGATTTCACCCGCGCCGGGACTGCCCCCGGCGCTCCCATCGTGGCACCTCGCCCGGCCGGGTCCCCACCCGCGCCGGGTTTTCTTTTCGCTGGCGTCCCTTTCTGCCGGCTTCTCTCGGCCCCGGCGGGCCCTTCCCTCCCCGCCCGGGCTTGTCTACCGTCGCGCCATGACATTGCATTGCGGCCATCCGGCCGGAGGGATTTCTCGCCCATGAGCGCATATTCCGACCTTTCCGCCCATTTCGCCCGGGCCTCGGCCCTGTCCAACGGCATCGGCATTCTCCAGTGGGACAGCGACACCATGATGCCGAAGGGCGCCGCCGGAACCCGGGCGGAGAGCCTGGCGCTGCTGCGCGTGCTCAGCCACGGCATGGTGACAGACCCGCGCATCGCCGACTGGATCGGCGCGGCCGGGAGTGAAGAGCTCGGTCCCTGGGAGCGCGCCAACCTGCGCGAGATGGAGCGGCTCTACACGGTGCAGACCGCTTTGCCCTCCGACCTCGTGGAGGCGTCCAGCAAGGCGGTGTCCAAGTGCGAGATGGCCTGGCGCAAGGCGCGCGCCGAGGCGGACTTTCCCGCGCTCCTGCCTTATCTGGGGGAGGTGCTGCGCCTGCAGCGGGAGATCGCCCGGGCCAAGGGCGAGAAGCTCGGGCTCCTGCCCTATGACGCGTTGCTCAACGATTACGAGCCCGGGGGCCGCTCGGCGCGCATAGACGCCTTGTTCGACGACCTCGCCGCCTTCCTGCCCGCCTTCACCGAGGAGGTGCTGGAGGTGCAGGCGCGTCGGCCGCCCACTCCGCCCTTGTCCGGCCCGTTCGCAGTGGAGGCGCAGCGGGCGCTGGGGTGGAGATGATGAAGGTGGTGGGATTCGATTTCGAGCGCGGCCGGCTCGACGTCTCCGTCCATCCCTTCTGCGGTGGGGCGGACAACGACGTGCGCATCACCACGCGCTATGACGAAACCGACTTCTCCCGCGCCCTCATGGGCGTGCTGCATGAGACCGGCCATGCCCTCTACGAGCAGGGCCGGCCGCAGGCCTATCTTGAGCAGCCGGTGGGCGCCGCCCGCTCCATGAGCGTGCATGAGAGCCAGTCCCTGCTCATGGAGATGCAGGCCTGCCGCAGCCGGGAATTCCTCACCTTCGCTGCCCCGCGCATGCGGGCCGCCTTCGGCGCCTCCGGCCCCGGCTGGGAGCCGGATGCCCTGTGGCGGCTCTATACCCGTGTGGAGCGTGGCTTCATCCGCGTGGATGCGGACGAGGTGACTTATCCCGCCCACGTCATCCTGCGCTATCGCCTGGAAAAGGCGCTGATCGCCGACGAGATGCCGCTGTCCGACCTCCCCGCCGCCTGGGCCGAGGGGATGAAGGGGCTCTTGGGGGTGGTGCCGCCGGACGACCGCCTCGGCTGCCTGCAGGACATCCACTGGCCGAGCGGCGGCTGGGGCTACTTCCCCACCTATACCCTTGGCGCCATGACCGCCGCCCAGCTGTTCGATGCCGCCTGCCGGGCGGACGCCAGCATCCTGCCCGGCATCGCCCGCGGCGATTTTGCCCCCCTGCTCGCATGGCTGCGCGCGAACGTGCACAGCCAGGGCTCGCTGCTGGAGACCGACGACCTCCTCACCCGTGCCACCGGGCGGCCCCTCGATGCCTCGGTGTTCAAGGCGCACCTACGCCGGCGCTATGGCGGCGAGATGGAACAGGACGTGGCGGCGTAGGTCAGCCCTGCCGGGAATGCGGGCTTGGGCCCGCATTTTTCGCCTCAGTAGTTGACTAGGAACTCACGTCATATAGTTTCCTAGTTAACTACTGAGGTGCCCGTGACCAACATCCCGTCCCGTCCTGAGCTTGCGACGCTCGAGGCCCATCTGGGGTACTGGCTGCGCTTCGTGTCGAACCAGGTGTCCCACGCCTTCGGCCTCAAGCTCGCCGGGCGTGGCGTGACGGTGGCGGAATGGGTGGTGCTACGCGAGCTCTACGACGCCGAGACCTGCGTCCCGAGCGCCCTCGCCGATCGGCTGGGCATGACGCGGGGCGCCATCTCCAAGCTCGCCGACCGGCTGGAGGCCAAGGGCCTCGCCGCACGCCGGGCCGACACGGACGACCGCCGCTTCCAGACCCTGACGCTATCCGCCGGGGGCCGCGCGCTGGTGCCGGAACTGGCGGCGCTGGCGGACGCCAACGACGCCGATTTCTTCGGCCACCTGGACCCCGCCGACCGTGTCCGCCTGGAGGCGGTCCTGCGCGACATCGTCCGGCGCAAGGGATTGAAGGCCGTTCCGGTCGACTGACGCGCCGCGCGAACCACCCCCTTGATTTCAGGAGAGGTAAAGATGGACCAGACCGTTCACAGCATCATCCGCGACTGCATCACCGCCTCGGACGACGAGCGCATCACCTTCGGCGAGGTGGTGGGAAAACTGATCGCTGCAGGGGTCGAGCGCTATGACGCCGACCTCGTGCGCTCCGAGAAGACCTTCTACATGCCGGACGGCGACAGCACCGTGCTTCCCAGCAGCCGGATCGACGGGACCGCGTCGGCGGACTTCTCGCCGGCCACCGTTGAAGCCGCCGTCCGCGCCATCCAGGCGGGGCAGATCCGGTACAAGGAATTCTGCCGGCGCATCCTCGCCGGTGGCTGCGTCGGCTATCAGGTGAGCCTCGCCGGGCGCCGGGCCATCTATTACGGGCGCACCGGCGATGCCCACGTGGAATGGTTCCCCGGCGCGCGCTGATCAGGGTCTGCCCCAAGGGCATGCCGGGCCAATGCATGTCATCCCGGCGCTTCGCGACTTTTGCGCCGGCCTGTCGGCCGTGGTCATACTCCCGCGTCCTTGCAGAAGACGAAAGGGAGCTCCCCATGATGTACGCCATCCTCTGCTACCACGAAGAAGACGTGGTCTGCGCCTGGAGCAAGGAGGAGGACGCCGCCGTCATGGCGCGGATCGGCGAGGTGCAGGAGCGCCTGATCAAGGCCGGCAAGATGGGGGCCTCGCTGCGCCTCCTGCCCACCACCGCCGCCGCCACCCTGCGCAAGACCCAGGAGCCGCCGCTGATCATCGACGGCCCCTTCGCCGAGACCAAGGAACAGCTGCTCGGCTTCTACCTGGTGGACGCCGCCGATCTGGAGGATGCCCTCGCCATCGCCCGCGACCTCGCCGCCGCCAATCCCGGCGGCGCCTACGAGATCCGCCCGGTGGGCATGTTCTTTCCCGACCAGCGGACCGGAACGTGACAACGCCGGCCCTCACCGATCCCACCTGGATCAACGGTGCGCTCACCGCCGCGCGGCCGCAGGCGGTGGCGGCCCTGCTGCGCTATTTCCGCGATCTCGACACCGCCGAGGAGGCCTTCCAGGAAGCCTGCCTCCGGGCGCTGAAGACCTGGCCCGCCAACGGGCCGCCACGGGACCCGGCCGCCTGGCTCATCCTTGTCGGCCGCAATGCCGCTCTCGACGGCGCGCGGCGCACCGCCCGCCACGATCCCCTGCCCCCCGACGAGCAGCTCTCCGACCTCGACGACGCGGAAGCCTCCCTCGCCGAGCGGCTGGACAATTCCCATTATCGTGACGACGTGCTGCGCCTGCTCTTCATCTGCTGCCACCCGGAGCTGCCGGTGACGCAGCAGATCGCGCTGGCGCTGCGCATCGTCTCCGGCCTGTCGGTCAAGCAGATCGCCCGCGCCTTCCTGGTGAGCGAGGCGGCCATGGAGCAGCGCATCACCCGCGCCAAGGCCCGCATCGGCAAGGCGGATGTGCCCTTCGAGGCGCCGGGGCCGGTGGACCGGTCGGAGCGGCTGGGCACAGTGGCGGCCATGGTCTATCTCGTCTTCAACGAGGGCTATTCCGCCGGCTCCGACCCCGACCGCGCCGGCCTGTGCGAGGATGCCATCCGCCTCGCCCGCCTGCTGCTGCGCCTGTTTCCCACCGAGCCAGAAATCATGGGCCTTGCCGCCCTCATGCTGCTGCAGCACGCCCGGGCGGCGGCGCGCTTCGACGCGGAAGGCCGCGTGGTGCTGCTGGAGGCGCAGGACCGCAGCAAATGGGACCACGCGCGCATCGTCGAGGGCCTCGCCCTCATCGACAAGGCGATCCGCCACCGACGGCCCGGCGCCTATCAGGTGCAGGCGGCCATCGCCGCGCTCCACGCCCGCGCCCTGCGGCCCGAAGACACCGACTGGGCGCAGATCGACGCGCTTTATGCGACGCTCGAATACCTGCAGCCCTCGCCCGTGGTCACCCTCAACCGAGCGGTGGTGGTGAGCAAGGTGAAAGGCCCGGAAGCCGCCCTCGCCATGATCGAGCCGCTGGGCCCACAGCTTTCCGGCTATTTCCACTATTTCGGCGCCCGTGGCGCCTTCCTGCTCCAGCTCGGCCGGCGGGAAGAGGCCAAAGAGGCGTTCGACCGCGCCATTGCCCTCGCCAACACGCCCGCCGAGGCCGACCATATCCGCGCCCATCTCGACCGGCTGATGTCGCCGGCGTGATAAAACGGCGAGCCGGTGTCGGCACACGCCGCCCCGGAGCGTCCTTGGAGCATGGCGCCGCATCCGCGACGCTTCTGGAGGAGGAACACTGATGTCCGATACAGCCGAAGTGACGACGCCCACGGCCGATTTCAGTGCGATGCCCCCGGTGAAGGGCGGCGTCACCGCCTATCTCACGGTGAATGGCGCGATGAAGGCGGTCGAGTTCTACAAGGAAGCGCTGGGCGCGGAGCTCGCCTTCGCCATCCCCCCGGACGACAGCGGCCGCACCATGCACGTCCACCTCTATATCAACGGCACCTCGGTGATGCTGGCCGACCCTTATCCGGAATATTGCGCCGGCCCCGTCGAGACGCTCGGCGGCTTCAACCTCAGCATGCATGTGAAGGACACGGATGCGGCTTTCGAGCGCGCGGTGGCGGCAGGGGCGAGCGTCATGATGCCGCCGTCCGACATGTTCTGGGGCGCCCGCTATGCGCAGGTGCGAGACCCGTTCGGCGTGGTCTGGGCCTTCAACCAGCCCAAATGATGGGATCGCGAGGCGCCTCCCCTTCGAGGCGATGGCCGGAGCGGGCGCCCCGCGGGCTCAGCCCACCGCGGTCACCCGCTCCCCGTTGATGCTGTCTTCGTCGCGGCGGTCCACCGCCCCGACGGCGTCGTCCACCCCTTCCGACACGCGGGCGAGGGCGTCGGCAGCGTCCTCGGCCTCCCGCTGCCGGTTCCACAGGGCAGCGTAGAGCCCGCCCCGCGCGAGGAGCTCGGCATGGCAGCCGCGCTCGGCGACGCGACCGTCCGCCAGCACCAGGATTTCGTCCGCCGCCACCACGGTGGACAGGCGGTGGGCAATCACCAGGGTGGTGCGCCCCTCGGACACGCGGTCGAGGGCGTCCTGGATGTCCTTTTCCGTGTGGCTGTCGAGGGCGGACGTGGCCTCGTCCAGCACCAGGATGGGCGGAGCCTTCAGGATGGTGCGGGCAATGGCCACGCGCTGCTTCTCGCCGCCGGAGAGCTTGAGGCCCCGCTCGCCCACTTCCGTCCTGTAGCCCTTGGGCGTGGAACGGATGAAGCCGTCGATCTGGGCGAGGCGCGCCGCCTCCTCCACCTCCGCCTCCGTGGCGCCGGGGCGGCCATAGCGGATGTTGTAGGCGACGGTGTCGTTGAACAGCACGGTATCCTGCGGGACCATGCCGATGGCGGCGCGCAGGCTCTCCTGTGTCACCGCGCGGATGTCCTGCCCGTCGATGGTGATGCGGCCGGAGGTGATGTCGTAGAAGCGGAACATCAGGCGCGACAGGGTCGACTTGCCCGCCCCCGACGGCCCGACGATGGCCACCGTCCGGCCCGCCGGCACCTCGAAGCTGATGCCCTTCAGGATCTCGCGGCCGGCATCATAGGAAAAGCGCACATCCTCGAACCGCACCGTGCCGCCGGAGACCACGAGCGCCGGCGCGCCCGGCCGGTCCGTCACCTCCGGCGCGCGGGCGAGCACGGCGAACATGGCCTCGATGTCGACGATGGCCTGCTTGATCTCGCGATAGATGAAGCCGAGGAAATTCAGCGGGATGTAGAACTGCACCATCATGGCGTTGACCATGACGAAGGAGCCCACCGTCTGCCGCCCGGCGCGGATGTCGAGCACACACATCACCATCACGGCGGCGAGGCCGATGGAGAAGATGAAGGCTTGACCCGCATTCAGCCAGGCCAAGGACGTGAAGGTATTCACGGTGGCCTTCTCGTAGCGCGCCATGGAGCGGTCGTAGCGCGCCGTCTCCCAGCGCTCGGCGCCGAAATACTTCACCGTCTCGTAATTGAGCAGGCTGTCCACGGCCTTGGTATTGGCATCCGTATCGCTCTCGTTCATCTCCTTGCGGATGGAGAGCCGCCACTCGCTGGCATAGTAGGTGAAGAAGCCATAGAGCGCGACGGTGACGCCGACCACGGCGGCATACCGCCAGTCGAAGGCGAAGAAGAGCACCGCCATCACCATCACCAGCTCGACGATGGTGGGTGCGAGCTGGAGCACCAGCATGCGTACGATGGTTTCGATGCCGGACCGCGCCCGCTCCAGCACGCGGGTGAGGCCGCCCGTCTTGCGCTCCAGGTGGAAGCGCAGGGAGAGCGCGTGCATGTGCTCGAAGGTTTCCAGCGCCAGCTTGCGCACCGCGTGCAGCGCCACCTTGGCGAAGATGCCGTCGCGCAGCTGGGTGACGCCGGCCATGACGATGCGGCCGAGGCCGTAAGCGAGCGTCAGCGCCACCGGCGCGCCGACCACGAGCGCCCAGAAGACCGGCTCCGGACCGCCGGTACGGCCGGCGGCCACCTCGGCGGTCAGGGCATCGGTCGCCCATTTGAAGATGAAGGGCACCGCCATGGTCGCGCCCTTGGACGCAAACAGCAGCACGAAGGTGACGATCACCCGCGCCCGGAGATCCGCACGGCCCTTCGGCCACAGATAGGGCCACAGGGACCGCACCGTGCCGAACAGGGCGTCGGCGGAAACGGCGGGGCGCGTGCTGCCGCCGGCGGGAGGAGGCGTATCGGACATGATGGTTCAGTCGTCCTGCGGCGCGCAGCAATCAGATGCCGGGGCAAGCAGTGCCGCAAAGAGGGAATCGATCTCGATCTTGAGCGCCGACAGCGCTTCCCGATCGAGACAGTAGCCGGAGCGCTGGCCTTCGGTTCGGCTGCGGATCAGGCCGGCGTCCAGCAGGACCTTGAGATGTTGCGAAACGGTGGATTGCGCAAGGGGCAGCGCCCGCACGATATCGCCGCACACGCAACGGTCCTGTCCCGACAGGGTCTCGAGCACGGTGAGGCGCACCGGGTGGCCGATGGCTCGCAGGCGGGCGGCGAGCTGCGCCTTGTCATCCGCATCATCTGCCGGTGCGGGGATAGCGGAAATCGGGACAAAGGGCGGAGCATTCATCGTCCATCGCCGATAAACGATGAGAGAACGGCTTTCAAGGGCGCCCCGGTTGCGGGCCGTCTGGCCGCGCCGTCATCATGGCCCCGCCGTCATGGCGGTGTCGCCGGCTTCGGGCTAGCTCGTCGCGCCCGCGCGCCATGGCGGACGGGGGCGCAAGTTTGCTAATGTGCTTTGATGGCTAGAATTGACAGCGTTTGTGTCTATTGCGGGTCCTCCACCGGGAGCGACCCTGAATTTGCCGAGCAGTCGCGCCGGTTCGGCCGCATCCTCGCCGACGAGGGCGTGCGACTGGTCTATGGCGGTGGCGGCGTGGGGCTCATGGGCGAGGTGGCAAGCGCCGCCGCGCTGGCGGGCGGGGTCGTCACCGGCATCATTCCGCGCTTTCTCATGAACCGGGAACGCGCCTTCACCCACGAGGCGGAAATGATCGTGGTGGAGGACATGCACGAGCGCAAGCGCCTCATGTTCGAGCGCGCGGACGCCTTCGTCGCGCTGCCGGGCGGGGTCGGCACGCTGGAGGAGCTGGTGGAGCAGATGACCTGGGCCCAGCTCGGGCGTCACCGCAAGCCCATCCTCATCGCCAACATCGCCGGCTTCTGGGATCCGCTGCTCACCCTCGTCGACCACATGCGCACCGCCGGCTTCATCCGCGAGGCGACGCCAGTGGACATTCTCACCGCCGATCGGGTCGAGGACATCCTGCCCCGCCTGCGGGAAGCGGCCGCATCCGTGCCGGAGCGCGCGCTGCACGCCGCGGACGACGAACTCGCCGATCGCATGTGAGGGCGCGCAAATAAGGCCAAGCAGACGACGGCCCGAACGCCGTTGCGCGGGACCAAAATGATCGATCCCGGATTCTTACCCTGCTCACTCGCCGGGCTGGTCTAGTGCGGCGATGGCCATCATCATGACCGACCCGATGAGCACGATGGTGACAACGGTCTGCATCTCCTCACCCTCCGCCGCAATGCAGCATGAGGGATTACACACCAGAGGAGCCGATGTTGCAATGCAGCATACGCCGGGCACCCCTGCGCAGCGCGCGCAGCAACGGGTGATTCCGACAAGGGCTCCGGGAGGAGCGATCGCTAACGCCGCGCGGGACAGCGTCGCACGGAAGATGGCGACCCCGGCAGGGCTCGAACCTGCGACCTAGTGCTTAGAAGGCACTCGCTCTATCCAGCTGAGCTACGGGGCCGGCGGTTCGCTTTTAGTGCGCGGCCCGGCGCAAGGGAAGCGTCACCCGGACGGCAGCCACAGGGGTTCGCCGCCGTGCGCGCCAGGGGATCAGTGCGTCCACTGCCCCAGGCGGCTGGTGGCGAAATTGTCGGAATAGGCGATGCGCCGGCGCCCCGCCTCGTGTGGCTCGAACACCTGGAAGGGGATGCCGCGCTTCTGCGCATAGGCGATCGCCTCTTCCTTGGTTTCGAAGGTCAGGTGGATCTGGCTGCGCATGTCGGCGGACGAGGTATAGCCCATCAGGGGCTCCACCATCCGCGCATGCTCGGGCTCGTAGTCGAGCACCCAGTGCTTGGTCTTCGCCACGCCGGATTGCATGGCGTTGCGCGACGGCTTGTAGATACGTGCCACCATGTCTGCGCCCCAGCCCTCTGCCTCAGCCCATCCCGGATGAACGACGGGCTGTGCGTGCCCGGCATCCTTCCTTGAATCCCTCTCGTCTATAGTCAGGCCGAGACGCGATGACAACCGAGCCGGACGCCTCAGCGCAGGATGAGGCAGTTCGCCGCCGCCTGGGCCGATTCGCTCGCCTTCATGTGGTTGATCTTGCCCGAAAGCACCAGCGTGCGGGTCTGGTCCGTCACCACCGCGCGGCCATCGGCGCCGGGCACCAGCAGAGGCACGCTCGCCACGTAGATCGCCTTCGCCTCGGGCGGGAGCTTTGCAGCGCATCGCTCGGCCGCGGCCTTGTCCGCCAGGGCAGGTACCGCTGCGAGCAGGCTGACGAGGAGAGCCCCACCCAGTGCCACGCCACGCGCCTTCGCCATTCCCATACCCATTTGCTCCGCTCCTTCCGCCCGCGGGCCATCGCAGCCGGGACGTGCCGCTTTGAGCCGCAGAACGATGGCGATTGCAAGAGCCCCCGGCGGGAGCGCGAGCTGAGCTGCGGCCCGCGGCCGACCGCTCGATGGGCGCAGGCCCACCCCGCGCGTGCGCCGCGGCATCTGCGCGGCGCGCCGCGCACCGAATTCGTGGGTGCAGAGGAGCCCGACGGAAATCGCCAAAGCGCTTGGCATAGGCCGGGTCTCGGCCTGCCGCCTTCTTGAGATCCAAACGCCTCACTGCAAGAAACAGGTCTGACTACCTGCCAGCTTGCCACACCTTGTGAGACGCGCGCCGCCACTCGGCTTGAGCGAGCTCAACGCATGTATTCGGAGACCCACGGAATCGTCCGACCGTAAGTTGCCCGTAAGCTTGGGCGGCGCGTCGCTTGCCGAGCAGCTTCAGGCCCAAGGGTGTGTGCGCACCGGAATGCACGAGAATTGCTCCCCTGCGGGCGCGCCCCTTTTTCTTTGCATGCGGTTCAATGGCGAGGCGGCTGTTTCGGCGGCATATTCAAAGCCAAGCGAGATCATAAAATAATGATATCAATAGGATCTAATGGTCGGAGCAGCAGGATTTGAACCTGCGACCCTCTGCTCCCAAAGCAGATGCGCTACCAGGCTGCGCTATGCTCCGACGGGGGGCACCTGCGATGTTCGTACCGTCTCGCGACTGCTGATGCAAGGTTGCGACGTCGGGGGCGAGACGGGCGGGCACCATCGCCGCTTGATTTTCACGGCGGTGGCGGCGAAATCGGATCGGCCGGGCGCCCACTCGCCCCATCCGGGCGCTGCCGGCGGCATTTTATCGACCTGCTTGCGACACGAGAGGATTTTCCAGATGGCATCCGACGCCGCGCTTTCGGAATGGCTCAGCTCCATGAGCAAGGCGGTGGGCACCGCTCAGGCCCATACCATGGTGCAGCACTTCATTCTTCGGGACATCGTGATCCAGCTCGCCGCCCTGCGCGACGAGCCCGAGGCCTTCATCGCCGCCATGTTCGAGCGCGTGAGCGGCCTCGTCGACCAGTGCGAGCTCGCCGGCAAGCCGGAGATCGAATCCGAGATGCGATGGTACACGGACTCGTTCTTCACCTCGGCAGGCAAGGCGGTGGTGAAGTCCTGAGAAGCGCGCCCAGCGCGACGGGAAGGAGCCGCCGCCCCTCCCCGCCGAGCCGGCTCACTTGTGCGGAAATGCCGCCTGGGATGGCGGCGGATTCCACAGCGGCACGATGATGCGGGTCCAGACGCGCGTGTCGTTGCCGCCGTAATTCTCCTGGTAGACATCCGTGGTGAGATAGGCCTGTACGATCACCGGACCGAAGTCGTAGCCAACGAGCCCGCCCACCGCGAACTGGCTCTGCTTGCCGTAGAATGGCAGCGGCTTGTTGAGGTCGGTGGAGTAATAAGCCACCGGGCCGATCTCGAACTTGCCGAACTTCTTCGTCGCGGTGAGGTCGACATTGAGGAAGTTCGGATTGACCGTGGTGCTCACGCCGTTCGCCTGGATGCCCCATATGGCGTTGGCGGTGAGGTTCCAGCCATCGGCGGTGTAACTCACTGCGAAGCGCTGGTTGAAGGAGGTGGAATCGAACGCCACCCCCGTATTCACCCCCAGATAAAAGCCAGCCATATAGCTGAAGCCGAACCCGTTACCGAGGTCCCAGGCGAGCTGCGCAGCAAAGAAGGGATTGTAGAAACCCGACGTGTAGTCGCCATTCTCGACACCGACCTCGATCAGCGGCGCGGCAGTGAGGAGCTGGAGGCGGCCGCCCAGCAGGAAGACCGGCGTCGCCCATGCGAGCACGGGGATATCCACGCCCACGCAGGTGGTGTCCGGCGAAGTGTTGCGGCAGCCCCAATCCGCAGTGTTGACGAAATAGACCCCCTCCGGCAGCGGCGCGCCGGCGGCGATGCCGACCGTCTCGCCCGGCTGGGTGACGGAGCCGGCGTGGACAGGTGTTGCCACGGCGACAAGCGACAATGCGCCTGCTGCCGCCATTCTTGCGAATGTCGTCATGATTTCCTCCGGTGTGATGCGAGCCTTCGTCCGGGTCCCCGCCGGCGGGCTTCTCGCTTGCGCTTCCTCAGGCGCTCATGCGCCGCACACTTTTTTCGGCCGGAGGGGTTCGAGCCCGCACGCGGCGTCAGCAAGGCGCGTCATTGCCACGCGGCAGACGCAATGGCATGCGCTCGCCGACCGATGGCCGGTGGCACAGGCTTTCGTTGGGGCACGCTACGGCAGCGTGTCACGACCCTGGCGGCGCGAGTGAACCTCGCTCAGTGTGCCGCGCGAGACCTTCGAGGATGACCGGCAATCCCGAAAGCCGATCTCCTTGAAGCCGTAGCAGTTTGCGACTGTAGTTCAAAAAATGAGCAAGACGCCACCTGTGACGTGCTTCCATCGGCGCCTCGCCGCGCGAAATATACGCATAGTTGCCCAATTGTCACAATTTTCCGCCTCACCGTGGCGAGGAATGCGGCGCCTGCCGCCCAGCCAGTGGACATCTCCCGCGGCAGGACGGAAGGTGATGAAACACGGCCTGCGGATTCTTGTTCGTGGGTCCGCGCGCGCGCCTCTCGTCCCACCTTTTGCAGCACGGTCGCCATGCAGGACATCCACTACCGCGAATACAAAATCCTCCTGCGGCCGGAGCAGTTCTATGCACCGAAGCGGTTCGAGGATTACTGGAGCGAATTGAAGTCGATCGCCAAGAAAATGGGCGTCGGCGTTAAGACGAATGACGACGCCTTCACGCGGATGGTCCGCGAGGTGCTCTTCTACGACACGCCGGAGTTCGACCTCTACAACAACTCGTTTATCCTGCGTAAGCGCACCTTCTACGACAATGGCTGGCCGCGCCCGGAACATGAGCTCGCCGTCAAGTTCCGCAGCCCGGACCGCGAGAGGTGCGCCACCATGGACATGGCGCCGCGCATCGTCGGCGCGGTGGAGGTCAAGTTCAAGGAAGAGATCCTGCCGCTCAAGGACAAGCTCGGCGAGATGCGGTCCCTCTACTCGCACAACTGCATCATCATCTCGCCCGGCGTCGTCCTCAACCAGGGCATCAAGGATATCGCCTCCGTCTTTCCCGCCATGGCCTGCCTGGACGTGGACAATGATTCCCAGATCGACCTCGTGAACAACATGGCGGTGGAAGAGATCCAGGTGGATCCCGGTCATTTCGACTTCGGCCACGGCTACGAGGCGAAGGCCACCATCGCCATTTGGCGCAACCGGGCCTCCGAAACCTCGCTGGTCGGGGAATTCGCCTTCCAAGCGAAGTTCCAGCATTACGACGACATCCACGACAAGGCGAAGAAGCTGTCCGAGGACTTCTTCTGCGCCGCGCAGACCCTGGCCCCCGAATGGGTGCAGCTCGGCACCACCAAGACTGCCATGGTCTACGGCATCGGCGCGAAAAAGGTGGAACACACCGAATAGGCCAGGAGAGCCTGCCGCGCCCGGACGCGCGGCATCGGTCCGCCTATCGCCACGAGATGCACATCGCGAGACGCCCATGAGTCCCGACGCGCCGCCCGGCATCGAGCCAGCTCATCCTCCCGCGTCGCCCTCCCCGGCGGCGGGCCGCCCCTTGGTGCAGGCGACGATCCTGGAGATCTTCCTCACCTTCCTGCTCATCGGCGCCACCAGCTTCGGCGGCGGGGTGGTCGCCTACCTGCGCAACGCCCTGGTGGTGCAGAAGGGCTGGCTGGACGAGGAGGAATTCCTCACCGCGCTGGAAATCTCCCAGGCCCTGCCGGGCCTCAACGCCACCAACATGAGCGTGATCGTGGGCGACCGCCTGCGCGGGCCGGTCGGCGCCGTGGCGGGCTTCCTCGGCATGACGCTGCCGGGGGACTGCTGGTGTTCGCCCTCGGCATCTTCTACGCGTCGAACCACGGCAACCCCGCCATGCACAAGGTGCTGGCCGGCATTGGCGCGGCGTCGGTGGGCCTTCTGGCAGCGGTCACGCTCCAGATCGGGCACAAGCAGCTGGAACACCTGCGCGAGATCGCGCTCATCGTCCTGACGGTGGCGATGGTGAGCTTCCTCCACATCTCGCTCATCTTCGTGCTCCTCACCGTGCTGCCGTTCGCCGTCTTCATCTACCGCCCGCGCGGCGCCGGGCCGGACGCCCCGGGAGGCCAGTCGTGAACGACCACAATCCCGACCTCACCCTCCTCGGGGTCTTTTCCCTGCTCTCCATCCTCGCCGTCGGCGGCGGCACGGCGGTGCTGCCGGAGATGAAGGCGCTCACGGTGAACGTCCACCAGTGGATCACCGACGGCCAGTTCCGGGACATCTACAGCCTCGGCCAAGTGGCGCCGGGACCCAACATGCTGATGGTGATCGTCATCGGCTACCACGTGGCGGGCACGCCGGGGGCGCTCATCGCCTTCTGCGGCTTCTTCTTCCCCGCCTCGGCGCTGGCCCTCGGCTCGTCGCGCCTGTGGAATCATTTCGAGGGCTCGCCCTGGCGCCTCGCGCTGCAGAAGGCGCTCGCCCCCATCGTCGTCGGCCTCATGGCGGCGGGCATGATCGCCATCGCCCGCACCGCCATCACCGGCCTCGAGACGACGCTGATCGCCGCGGCGGTCTTCGCGATCATCTATTTCGGACCGAAGATCAATCCGGCGCTGCTCATCCTCATGGGCGGCGTCGTCGGCTACTTCACGCTGAGCTAGCCCGCGCTCCAGGATCGGCTCAGGGGACGTTCACTTTCCCTTGAACAGGGCATGCGCGACGTGGTCTCCGGGCTTGATACCGAGCTTCCGGGCCGCACCGCCGGCGATTTCAAGCACCGCGCGCACCGGCTCTCCGGAGGAGATGGTGGCGGTGGAGAGCGGCGTCGTCATCGCGGCGATGCGGGCGATGGACCCGTCGGCCCGAATGAACAGCATGTCGAGGGGGATGTAGGTGTTCTGCATCCACATGCTGACCATCTGGTCGGCCTCGAAGTCGAACAGCATGCCGGCGCGCTCGCCCAGCGACTTGCGGTACATCAGGCCGGTCGCCCGCTGCTCGTTGGTGCGGGCAACCTCCACCTCGAACGGCACCACCCCCTTGGAGGTGGCGATCTCCAGCGGCTCGAGTGGTCCGACCGGCTGGGCGGCCTGCGCCAGGGCCGGCCCCACCGAAATCGCCGGGGCCAGCGCGAAGCCGAGCGAAAGCGCCAGGACGGCGGCCGATGCCGCCCGCCATAGAACGAAAAGATGCATGATCAGTGATTCCCGCCGGTTCCGGCATCGGCCTTGACCTCGGCCGCCATCAGCCCCTTGGCGCCGTCGCCGTAGCGCACCAGCACGGACTGGCCGGGCCTGAGTTCGGTAAGGCCGTGGCGGCGCAGCGTCTCCATGTGCACGAAAATGTCGGGAGTGCCGTCCCCCTGGGTCAGGAAGCCGAAGCCGCGCAGCCGGTTGAACCACTTCACCGTGGCCCGCTCGAAGCCGCTCGTCGGCTCCACCGCCACGCGGGTGCGCGGGGGCTGGGGCGGGGCATGCACGGCGGTGGACAAATCGAGGGAAAGCACCCGGAACGCCTGGCGTCCCTTGGCGCGCTGCACCGCCTCGCACACCACGCGGGCGCCTTCGATGGCGGTCTGGAAGCCGTCGCGGCGCAGGCAGGTGACATGGACCAGCACGTCGGGGCCGCCATCGTCTGGTACGATGAAACCATAGCCCTTGGAGGCGTCATACCATTTTATGGATCCGGAGACCTCGACGAGCCCGATGGGATCGTCGTTCCCCTCATCCGTCGGGCCGGCGGTCAGTGGCCCCAGCCCCAGTGAGTCAGACCCCATGACCACCCCGACATCACGCGCGCCGCGCCCTTGATTCCGCGAGCGCACACGATAGCAAGTCAAGGCGCATTCGCCCACCCCTTACCCGTCCTGCGCGAAAGGGGACAGGACCTCGCCGATCTCGGTGCGCACCACGAGGTCGGCGAGGTCGTCGAACTCGGTCGGCTCCCGGTTGAGAATGACGAGCCGCGCGCCGTTGTGCTTGGCCTTGAGCGGGAAGCCGGCGGCTGGGAACACCACCAGCGACGAGCCGATGACGATGAACAGGTCGGCGCGAAGCGTGAGCATTTCCGCCCGCATCATCTCCCGCTCCGGCATGGCCTGGCCGAAGGAGATCGTCGCCGCCTTTACCGGCCCGCCGCATTCCGGACAGTCGGGGGCGACGCCGCCGGCGGCATCAAAATGCGCCTTCACCCAGCCGAGCTCGTAGCGCGCGCCACAATCGAGGCAGGTGGCGTAGGTGCCGTTGCCGTGCAGTTCCACCAGCGCCTCGTCCGGCACGCCGGAGGCCTGGTGCAGGCCGTCGATGTTCTGGGTGATGATACCGGCGAGACGACGGCGCGCGAGCAGCCGCGCCAGGGCCCGGTGGCCCCGGCCGGGGCGGGCGAAGGCAAAGGCCTCCTCCATGGCGAACTTGCGCCGCCAGGCTTCGTTTCGGGCCGCCTTGTGGGCGCGGAACACATCGAAGGGGATGGGCTTGTTCTGCGTCCACAGGCCGCCGGGAGAGCGGAAATCGGGAATGCCGCATTCGGTGGAGATGCCGGCGCCGGTGAAGGCGACGGCGCCCTCCGCCTCGTCGAGCAATTCCGAGAGCCGCGCCCTCGCCCCCTTGAGATCCGTGTCGAACAGCATACGTCAACAGCGCCGGTTCGCCGGCACCCTCCACTTGGCCCATCGGGAAGCACTTTTCCTTTCCGGCGCGAGAGCCTATCCGCTCCGGAGCCTCCGCGCTCCCCCACCAGGACGAGATCGCCAATGCGCTTTCTGCACACCATGGTCCGCGTGACCGACATCGACCAGTCGCTGGACTTCTACTGCAATAAGCTGGGGCTCAGGGAGATCCGCCGCAAGGAGGTGCCGCAAGGGCGCTACACCCTCGTCTTCCTCGCCGCACCCGGCCAGGAGGACGTGGCCAAGATCGAGCTCACCTACAACTGGGACAAGGAGCCCTACGGCGAAGGCCGCAATTTCGGTCATCTCGCCTTCGAGGTGGAGGACATCTACGGCACCTGCGAGCGGCTGATGGCCTCGGGCGTCACCATCAACCGGCCACCGCGCGACGGCTACATGGCCTTCGTGCGTTCGCCGGATAACGTTTCCGTCGAACTGCTGCAGAAGGGCGGCCCCAAGGCTCCCGCCGAGCCTTGGGCCTCCATGCCGAACACCGGCAAGTGGTGACCCGCCGGCCCCGCCCGGAGGGTTCCGATCCGGGTGCGCCCGGTGCGGGGCGTCGGCAAGCCGGCTTTGGATATCTGGGAAGCGGCGCTTGCGAGGCCGCTGCGCTCCTCCTATAAGGGCCCGCGCTCCCGCTCCGCCCTGCGCGGCTCGGGACGCCCGCGCGCCCTTCGTCTATCGGTTAGGACGCCACCCTTTCACGGTGGAGAGAGGGGTTCGACTCCCCTAGGGCGCGCCAGGATACCTTTGTCCAAAATTTCCGTTGATTTTCAAGGGGCTACGGACCCCGTCCTCGGCTATGGTACCCCAGCCGGGACCCCAAAACGGGACCCCAGAATGACCAACTCCGAACAAGGAGACCCGCCTCCATTGTGGAGGAGGCTCCTGATTTCTCCTGTGGTGGTGTGGGGGGTATGGGTGGCAGTTCTGATTGCTCACCTCTGGTGGCTATGCGTGGCCATGGACCCGGTTGTCGTCCAACGTTTCGGGGCATTCACCATCATCATCGGGATTTTGATGGCTGCTCGCCCCTATCTTCGAAATGGTCCTGAGAAGGTGACGCAAGCGGCTATCCCGCGTCCTCCAGGACTTTTTCCGGTCAAGAGCGAAGATATCGCTCTCTATCGCGAGCGCGTCGCCAAAGAGGCTCCTGAGGTTCAGAAAGATGTGCTTGCCGAACGCCGGAATGGCGTTCTCATGGTCGGCATGGGAACGCTGATCAACGGCTACGGCGACGTGGTTGCGAAGTGGCTACTGGGCCAAGTTTGAGCCGCCAAGCCAGCCGTGCCGGGGTACTAAAGCAATCCGAGTTGCCCCTTCTCGTCCAACCGAACCACCCCGAGGAGTTGCCACGTCTTGGGACGCTTCATCATGTTCCCCGTGGCGAACAGCATTCCCTTGGCAGGATACTCGTCATTGAAGCGTCCGCCGAGCCGTTCCAGCGCTGACGCTTCTCCGTACCTCTTACGCCAGTAGAAGAAAGTGGCGTGCGTTTCCCAATCGCCGCAGGTCCAAGTATGCGGCCCTTCTGCGTCACGAAACGTGAACGCGAATGCGAAGGGGGTGGGCTCAAAAGCGGCCAAGTCCGCGTCAAGGAGGCTCTGCTGCCTTCCCGCTTCTCGGTATTCCCGGCGCTCTGCTTCGAGTTGCGCCTCGGATTTCCGACGCCAGCGAAATCTCGGATTGGAAGGCCGGATCAGGGCGAGAGAAGCGCCGGAGCTTGCCGCAGCCGATGCCGAGGGCATGACCATCGGGTCGAGAAGTGCAAACCTGTCGTTTTCCGGGAGGGCGCCGACAACCTTAATGGCATCCTCGAAGACGTGGCAACTTTCTCGACGACGATCTGTCGTGGGTGGCCGATGGGCGAATTCGACCCAGTCCCAACGCCGAAAGCTCCGCCCACTGGTCAGTTGCCGAAAGCGCACCGGATACAGGCGTTTCCATTCCCGGCTCGCGGTAATCCCAGCGCAGCAGACGGTCTCGCCGTACTTGCTACTCGGCCGCGGCAAGGCCTTGATGATTATGACAGCGCGGGAAATTGGGAGAGTTGCGGACATACCGTTGTGGATCATCCGCATACAGATCGAAGGTTGCAAGCCCCTCTGCCGCCAATTCCCCAGCGATAATGGTCCGGTGACAGCCTTGCGGGTCTCGCTCGAAGCACATCATGCAGACCACATCAGTGGCGCAGCAACCTTCGAGGTTCGCGAGTGCTGAAATCGCTCCTTCAGTTTTCAGGTGGCGACTGTAGACGGCGCGGAACTCGTCCATCTCACCGCGGCGGGCGGCTTCTCGCCCCTCCTTGGGATCCCCAAGTTCGACAAAGTGGCGGTACGCGATGCCGGCCTCTTCTAGGTGCTGCCTCAAAGCGTTTTTAGAGAAGCCCTTCTTGCGGGAAATTGGAACGGCGCGGACGTCAGCCAGCATGGTGACGCCAACGGACTTCAGGACCGCGATGAATGCGTTGATCGTCGTGCCCTCATAGCCGACCGTATAGACCACCTGCATCATGCGCTCCGCCGTTCGCCGGCTTTCAATGTGCCCCGCGCTCGGTTAACGCCACACTCCGCGGTTGCGCAAGGCGCTCTTTCGCAAAGAAACAGATCGGGAGAGGCACGTGCCGGAGAAGAGACAGATGGGCAGACGGGCGCATGGCAAATCGCCGAGCCTCACCCGGCAGCCCCCACCACCCGTTGCACCGCCGACACGCCCACCCCCAGCGTCTTCGCCACCTTCAACATCCCCATGCCCTGCGCCCGAAGCTCCTTGATCCGTGCCTCGGTGTCTGCGCCCACCGTGGGCCGCCCCAGCTTCTTCCCCTCCGCTTTCGCCCGCGCGAGCCCGGCGTTCACGCGCTCCCGGATCATGGCCCGTTCGTATTCGGCGAACACGCCCATCATCTGGAACATGGCCCGGCCGGAGGGCGTCGAGGTGTCCAGGGCTTGCTGGTGCAGGTAGAGGTCGGCGCCACGGGCGTGAAGCTCGCCGAGGAAGGCCACGAGGTCCGCCATCGAACGGCCGAGCCGATCCACCGACCACGCGGCCACCATGTCCACCTCGCGCCGGGTCACGGCTTTCAGCATCGCGTCGTAGCCGGGGCGCTGGTCGCGGCCCTTGGCGCCGGAGACGCCGGCATCCTCGAACACGGCCACCACTTCCCAGCCGGCCTTCTCCGCCACGGCCTGAAGCTCGCGCCGCTGGTTCTCGGTGGTCTGTTCGGAGGTGGAGACGCGCAGATAGAGGGCGACGCGACGAACGGTCTTGCGGGACACGGCAGGGGCTCCGGGAAGCTGGTGATATCCATACCGATAACAAGTGTTTACGGAATGCGTCAAGCCCCCTTCGCAAACCGGCATGGATGCTGGACTGGACACGGCAATTTTCAGCAAGGGTTTCGGTATGGGGCCTTCCGCCTCCCTCGCGGCCCTGGGAGAGGCCGGACAGAGGACAACCGACAACGCCTCTCCGGTGCGTCACGCCTACGCGCGGCTTGCCGTATCGCTCACGCGAAAGATGCTAGCCGCACCCGCGAAACCGCCCGCGCGACCTGACGCGCCCGTGCGCGACACCGTGCGCCTGATGCGCGAGGGGGCACGGGGGGTATCGCGCGAGCCTTTTTCAATCGACACCGTTTCAGAAATTTCGGCCAAATATCGCCGGTGCTCCTCCGACGAGCCGGGGGTCGGACCCGGCAACGTGGAAGGGAAGCGCTACTGCACCGTGCCCATGACGGCGTCTGGCAGGGAATAACCCGTCTGGCTCTTGGGGGCGAACCTCGGGGCATCCTGGACGAGGAGACCGAGGGCCGACTGGACAGCGATGTTATTGCTGAACGGCAGGATCGACAGCATCTGCCGCCACTCGGGTTGAGACCGCTCCCGCCCGGCCACGATGGGCTGCATGAAGGCGCTCGGGGCGACCCTGAAGAGGTTGTTCAGGAACGTGACCGAGGGGTTGCCGAACCATGCGTCGGACGGCAGGGCAGAGTTGCGGAAGCCGAAGATCGGGTTGGCACCGGCCACGCCAATCCCGGTGTCCACCAGTGCCGGAATGAGCGAGGAGTAGGCGCCGAGCTGGAAGATGGCCGCGGCGAAAGCGCCGGGGGCGAAGCGCTCCTGGAGGTGCTTTTCGGGGTCGGAGCGAGTGGCAGCCTCGATCCGAGTCCGGACGGCGTACAAGGCCGCCGCGGCGAAGGTGGAGGCGACCACGTCCCAGAACACCTCCGGGTCACGCATGGCGTAGCCGTGAAGGATGTTCATGTGCCATGCGTTCAAGCCGAACCGGCGGAGCTGGGAGAAGGTCCGAAAGATCGGAGAGCGGTCCCAGACCGTGCCGGCCCCGAAGTCGTGCTCCATACTGGCCCGGCCGGCGGCCCGGTTGAGGGCCATGGTGAAAGCGTGCTTCGCTTCCACGTCCGTCCAGGCGTCCGGGTTCAGCCGGTTGAGCTTCGCCCCGGTCCAATGGTCCACCGTCTCCCCGTGCTCCTTCACCTCTCGGAGGACGCGGACAAGCATGTCGTCGCCGAGGCCAAACCATTTCATCCGGTTCAGCTCCGCCGGTGACAGCTTGGCGAGGTCCGCGGCGGCACCACCGGCGAACACCTTCTCCGCATCGCGGTAGAAGCGCGACGCCATCACGCGCCGAGCCGCCTCCCGAACACCGCGGTTGATGATGTTCATGCCGGAGAGGTGGACCACGGCGTCAGCCCCGGTGCGCGTGTAGCCCCCGATCTTGTCGAGGGCGCCTTGCATCGGCGTCGTCAGCATCCCGTCTTCGGGGAGCCGGCGGGCCGACAGGTGCCGAAACTCGTCGACGGCACCGAAGGCCGCGATATCCATGGCGAGGTCGCTACGGGGGCGCAGAACACCCCCTTGCACGATCTCGGTACGGAAGCCGGGCAAGTGCTGAAGCATGGCCCGAAGCCCCCGACAGTGGCGATGCGGGCCATGTCGGGAATCGCGGAGAGGCCGAAGTTGCCCGCCGAGGTCATGGTTGCGAGTTTGCGGATGATCTCGGCGCCCTTGGCCACGGTCGACGATGCCTTCTCATGGGGGACACCGAACAGGCGGTCGAACATCTCCCGGAGGAGAGCTGTGTCGTCCTCGATCTGCTTGGGCGTAAGGCCCGCTTGATACCCCTTGTCGGCGACCTGTTGCAGGACGTCGCTGATTTCCTTTCGGGACCGGACGCCGTCCAGCAACACCTCCCCATCACCCCTGACGATCTGAATGCGACCCGCCGCCCGCCATGCCGAGGCTTGGTGGTTATAGTGGTCGAAGAGGTCGAAGGCGTTGGTCTCGGTGAAGTCGCCGAGCTTGAGGCCGGTCCTCGGATGGACGAAGGTCTCGTCGAGGTCCAGGCGGAGGTGAGTGAAGCCGGGCTTGGAGCCCTTCGGCAGGCGGGCAAGAATGTCGGCGATGTCCGCTTCCGACATGCCGATGTCCAGCATGCCGGAGCGCAGAACGTCCGCCGTCGCCCCGTCACGGGCCATCATGGCGAACTCGTCGAGGTTGAAGCCCCGACGCACGACGCCACTGTAAAGCCCGCGGGCAAGGGTCTCGGCTTTGTCGCCAAGCTCCTTATGCGCGGACAGGAGAGAGCCTTCCAGCCATCCGATGAACTTCCGGCCCGTGGGGTCAATCGCCATGATCTTGTCGAGGCGGTAGACACGGGGCATGTAGCGCGGATTGGCGGGGACATGCTCCAACCCGGCGAGGGGACGGCCGGGGTTGTCCGGGGTCTCAGGCCGGGGCGTGATGTTGCCTTGCCGGTGCTCTTCCAGGGCCGTTCCCAGCTCCTTCGACACCTTCACCACCTGGGGGTCATAGTGGACGTCCCGGTCGGCCCGAAGGTCCCGGCGGTGGGCCGTGATCTGCTCGGCGAAGGTCTCCCACTCGTCCGTCAGGCGCGGGGAGACCCGCTTCATCCAGTTGACGCCCCGCGCCTTGGCCCACTCGTCAAACTGGGGATAGGCCACGCTGTACAGACGATTGCTACCGGCGCTCATGATCCGCAGCTTGTCCTCTCCGGCGGAGAACGGATTGACCGCCATCTCGCCGTTGGGGCCGACCTTGCCCACCACGTCGAGACCGAGCGACTGGGAGACCGCCCGCATGAGCGGGTTGTCGGAGGTGGCGCCACGGCCGGCCATATCAGGGCGGAGGCTCTCCACTGCGGTGCGTGGCACGTCCGCGTCGACGATGGACATGAGGTCGCCCTGGGAGAGCTTAACGTTGTCGACCGCAGCGGGAGCGGCACTCAAGGTCCCCTCGCCACCGGAGAAGCGTGGAACGCCACGTTCAATGTCCGTCATCGCCCGGCTTGCAGCGTGGGCGCCAGCGTCGGCAAGGTCCTGCGTCGCAGGGTTCCGGGCGAACGGCCCGAAGGCGAACCCGAGACCGAGACCCCAGGCGGCGGCGTAGGCATAGTCGGAACTGGTTGTTTCCTTACCAGCGGCATTGGCGATGCCTGTCAGGGCAACATTACCCGCCGCGGCACCCAGACCACCCGCGACACGCTGGACAAGCCTGCCGGCCTTCATGGTCCCGCCAGCGAAGGCACCGAGACCGCCAGAGGCAATCCCCGCACCGAGGCTGACAGGATCGAGGATGTCGGTCGCAAGCTGGATGCCGGTGCCGGTCCACCCTGCCTCGGCGAGGGTGCGCTCGTTCTCCGCCTGCCGCTGGGCCTGGGCCGTGAGGTAGTCGGAATGGGCCGGCGACACGCCGATGAGGCGGTCGTGGAACTTCTCCGGGAGGCCCTGCTTGCGGGCTTCCAGCTCCTCAATGGTGGGCTTGTAGTCCGGGGCCGGTGCGAACACGGGGCTGTCGCGGAAGACGTAGGCCGTGGTGGTCTCGTCGGCCGCCGCCTCGACAGTGCGCCAGAGGGTCGGGCTGGGCTTGTCGGTGACGCGGTCCTGGAGGATGGCGTCGTCCGCCTGGGAGCCGGCGGGGGCGAACGGCGGGGCGGTCTCGGAACGCGGGATGGTGGTGGTGAAGTTGGTCGGGACGTTCTTCGCGCCCAGGGCCTTGTTCATCTTGCCGGAGGTCCAGGCGATGAAGTCGGCGTTCGTGACGATCCCGGACTTGGCCAGCCAGGGGTTCGCTTCGTAGACCACATTGCCCCAGCCGGGCTTCACCCCGTCGAGGGTGTCCTTCAGGCTGGCGGAGGGATTGGCGAGGATGCGGGGCCCAGCCCCCGCGCCCTGGTAGTAGACCACGTACATCTCGCCCGGCGTGGGATCACGGCCCAGCGCCTTCCGGGCTCGGTCGTAGGCGTCCCGCATCTTGGGCATGACGGCGCGGAGCTGGACCTCGGGGTCCGTGCTGTCGCCGATGCCGGTCTTGATCCGCTCGTCCTTGAGGAGCTGGCCAATCCCGAAGGCCGAGGACAGAGGCTTGCCGTCATTGCCGATGGGGCGCTGGGCGGGATCGAAGTTGCTCTCCTGCTTCAGGATGGCGACCACGTGGTTCGCCGGCAGTCCCTGCTCCTTCGCCATCTGGTAGGCGCGATTGGCGATGGCGTTGCTGTGAACGAAGAGCGGGGCGTCATCTCCCACCGGCGGCGTCATGGGACGCTGGTCCGCAGCACCGGGGCGCGGCGGGACGGGATCGACGGAGGGCTGGGTGGGAGGAGCGGCCAGGGCCGCGGAAGTGGGGGCTGGAAGCACCTGATCGGCCCCGAGGGTGTCCGGCAGGTTGTCCACCAGGGGCATTTCGGGCGCCGCCGGGGCGGCTCCTTGGGTATCTGGGAGGTCGAGGAACAGACTATCGATGTCTTGGGGCACTCGCGTGGTTCTCTATGGCTTGGGAGCAGATGGGGGTGCCCGCCTTGGCGAGGCGCGACACACGCGGAGGCCGGCGCCGCGACGGGATTGGACCGGCCACGGCGTCGGGAGATGAGGTCGTGATTTGGGGGAGTAAGCGCCCGTGTATGACAACAGAAGGGGGAGCGCTTACTTCAGGATTTCCGGTGGAGCCTCTTGCGGCTCTCGGCATGATCCCGTTGTCGTGTCCTCAGAGACGACCACTTAAAGACCGCCGCTTCGGACACCGACAGGACCCGCGCAATGTCCCTGGTGGTCAGCTCGGGGAAGTGATCCAGGAGCCAGCACACGTCCATCTGCGTGGTCATGGGCCCACCGCGCCAATCGCAATAGGCTTGCAGGGCAAGAGCTGCTGCGGAGCCGCGGTGTCTCTCGACCTCGGCCTTCGCTGAAGACCACCTCTCCTTGGCCCATGCCTGCCCGGCGGGGAAGAGCACATCGAAGGGAAAGCGGGTGCCCTTCTTGTGGAGGCGCATCCCGAGCCCTGCGGCTTGATGTTCGAGCTTGATCCGAAGACGCCCACCCTCTGACTGAAGGAGGCCCATCTCCACCAGGACGGCCCGACCGAGGCGAAGGGGGACGCCCATGCTATCGGTGAACTCGGACAAGGTCATGGACACGCCGAGGTCGAAGGAGATGGCCTCGCCTGTGACAGGGTCGGCCGTCTCTAGGACGTAGGGGACTCCCATTCTACGGTGGTCGTGTCCGGGACGGTCAGACCGCCTCCCACGTCCGCCCGAAGGGAGCGGGATTGTCGGGGGACCACCGCGCCCGGACCAACAGCTTCCGCTTCTCAGCTTCAGCCCGTGCCAGTCGGTCCACGGTCTCGTTCAGCTTGTCTCCGGCGTGGCCCCGGACCCACTTGAAAGTGGCATGGGGGCGGGCGTCGGCGGCTGCGTAGAGGGCTTCCCAGAGGTCGCGGTTGGCTACTGCCTTGCCGGAGGAGCCTTTCCAGCCCCTTCGCTCCCAGCCTTTGCGCCAGACGGTGGCGCCCTTCACGACATAGTCGCTGTCGAGGTGCAGCACGGCAGGAACGTCGGCAGGCAGCGCCTTCAGCGCCTCAAGGGCGGCCGTCAATTCCATCCGGTTGTTGGTGGTGTGGTCTTCGCCTCCCGTCAGGGGACGAGCGCTGCCGTCCTCCCTCACGATGACAGCGGCCCAGCCACCGGGGCCGGGATTGTCGATGGCGGAGCCGTCCGCATAGACGATGAGGGGTCGGTTCGGAACGGCCGTCAAGCGGGCATCCCCGCGATGCTGAGCGCGGTCGCAAGGGCGAGGTGGATGGCGAGAACGGGTTGTGATGCGAGGCGCAAGAGCCAATCGGGCAAGGTCGGGTCCTTTCTGTGAGAGATGAGGGAAGGCCCCTCCGGAAGGGCCATGGTCGTGTGTCAGGCTGCCAAAGGGCATTGGGTGTCGCGCCAAGCGTCGTCCACAGGCGCGAGGATCTCGACGGGGCCTGTCAGGCCTTCGACAAGGTGCATGCGGATGCCGCGCTTGCCGCCGCCTGGGATACGTTCCGTTCGCACGGCGTACGGGGTTTTGCCGGCCGGGGTGGCCACCTGCCAGTCGTGGCCCTCAATCAAGGGTATGTCGGCGGCGGCAATGGCTGCGACAAAGCCGTGGGTCAGGGTCACGAGGGCTCGGTCACCCTCGACAGTGATGGGACGGGGACCTTGGGAGGTCTTCCGGTGCCTCTCAGCAACACGCTTGGCTGCCCTACGCTTGCTCTGTCCGGCGGTGCGTTTCGCTTTCCGGGCGTCCTTCTTGGCGGCGGCCCGCTGCGACGGAGGCAGGAAGAGCCCCCTGCGCCACTCGGCGAGGGCGTCGAGGTCAGGCGCGGCCGGCCGGGTGATCCACCCGCGGTCATCGTCGAGACCTCCGGCAGCGGCAATCTGGGCCGTGACCATCCGATGGGCTCGCCAGATGCGGAAGATGAAGAGGAGCGCCGAGCGCCCACCGCCAACTACAGGGGGCCACCATGTCCACGGCAGGGTGCAATGGGGATAGCCGGTCGCTCGGGGGAACGGGCTCTGCTCTGAGGGCTCGAAATGCGTGGCGAGGATCTCCGCTTCATCGGCCCACATGTGACGGAGGTGCAGGAACTCTTCGTCGCACCCTAGCTTAGTGCAGCCGGGGGAGCCGTCGAGATGATCCCAGATGGTCGCGACGCCTCCGTGTAGGGCGGCGATGTGCGCTTCGCGCTCTCGATGCGCACGATAAGCGACCACGTGGGCGTTGAGCTGCTCCCCCGCCCACGCGTCGTCTTTGTCCTCGGGCTCGTCGTCGAAGGCATCGTTGAAGTCGGCAGGGAGGCCGAGGGCCTCGGGGTCCGCCAAGAGCGCGTCATAAAAGGAAGGGGAGGCAGAGTCCGAGTCGGAGGCTGCGAAGGTGGGGAGGCTGTAACAGGACAATCGCGGCTCCTTTCTGGCCAAGCGGGTGGCGACAGTGAACCGCGGGGTGCGGCTTCGTGGAGAGGGGGACCGGGGTGAGATACGAGGTGGGTTGCGTTGAAAGTACGGAAAACGGCCGTGATTTGGCGTTTCCGGTGCTAGTGTGGGGGCAAACTAACTATTTGATATAACTATATTTTTCGTCAGATGGCCGTTACCTTCTGCGGCCGACGTCGGCGCTATGATGCTGCCCTTCACCGTCGAGAACCTGCCGGACACCCTCCAGGCGGGCGTTGCGCTCGGCGCCGTGATCCTCGGCCGGGTGTTCCTCACCTCCGGGTTCCCCACGGATGTCGCGACGGGGCTGGTCCAGCTCTACGGGCTGGAGGCCAAGATCGCCCTGGCGCAGATCGCCAGCGGCAAGGCCGTCACCGTGACCCCCACCGTCTGACCTTTCGCTCGCACAGAAGGTACGCGATCATGGACAATCTCTCCCTGTTCAACTTCAAGGGCCACGACGTGCGCGTGGTCGTGATCGACGACGCTCCGTGGTGGGTAGCAGCGGACGCCCTTCGAGCGCTCGGCCTCTCCACCTCGTCGGGAACCTCCCATCAGCTACAGCACCTCTCCCTTTGCGAGGTCCGGCACGTCCCGCGGTCTACCCTCGGCCAGATCGAGGTTAGCTTCCCCAACCGGGGAGCTAACTGCATCTCCGAGAGCGGCCTCTACAAGCTCGTCATGCGCTCCGACAAGCCCGAGGCCCGCGCCTTCCAGGACTGGGTGACGCGCGTGGTGCTGCCGGCCATCCGCAAGGATGGGGCCTACATCATGGGCGAGGAGAAGGTCGCGACGGGAGAAGTCACGGCCGAGGAGCTTGCCGCGCGAGTGGTCGACGCCCTCGGCGCCAAGGGGATCATGGGCGACGTCGTCAAGCGGCTGGAGGCCATTGGCCGCCGGCTCACGCTGGAGGACCAGAAGCCGCAGTTCTTCGCCCACGGGCTGAAGGCTGCCGGATATGCCCGTCCTCGCGGGCTGACGAAAAAGTCCCTCTTGGCGGCCGATAAATTAGAACGCCTACCGGAGCGCCAAGAGATTTGATTCCGTGCGGCGGCTACCCCCCTAGCTGAAAAGCCGAATCAATTTGCACGACCATCCGTTTTAACCAGAAAAATCAGACACTTATTTTGGCTTTCTCGGCCTTGGGGGGGCTTGTAGCACTCCGCTGTCCGCCCTACATCATTCCCATGGATGATGCGCCATAACATATTGAAAATAAACAATTTATGGAGAACGCTATGCGGCTTCAGCTTACCATCTCGCCTTGGTTCCTCTGCCTCCTGTTTCATGTTGTTCAGGCCATGAATAGCAGTCCCGCTCAGTGTCCTTTTTTCGAGTCTTGCGGTCGTTGGCTCGTCTAAAGGGTGCGGTATGATTGAGCGCCTGAGCGTACGTCACATCTGAGCAGCCTAACCCGGTCCAGGGGCATCAGGGAGGGCACCCAACAACCCTTCTCCCTTCAGCGTGAGGGCCACGCATGAACCAACCAACTGCTCTTTGGAAAGGGCGCCATAGCTAACCCGGAGAAGCGCAACGCGTTGCTCAGCCTTAGTGATCTGCGCCCGTAAGTCGCCCTTAACGGCGTCGGCAGGAACGGGCGGAGGCGCACCAACTGAATGCGCCGGCTGAGCATGGAACATCGGCATTGGCCGGCCTCCGTCCCCCGTGCCACCCACCATTGGTGTTCCTGCCACCATCACGTCCAGGTCGTTCGACACGAGGTTCGTGTAGCGGCGAGTCGTGCTCAGGCTGGAATGCCCCATCCATTTCTGGATGCGCCAGAAGTCCCACCCCTCCAGGGCGAACCACGTGCAGCGGGTGTGCCGCAGGGTGTGGATGGTGGTCTCGTCGGCGAGCTTCAGGTGCTCCTTGATCCGATACCACGCCTTCCGAAGCCGGGCGCCCTTCACGTCTTGGAAGGGCCGATCCAGATCCCCAGTGGCAGCACGGCAGCGCTCCAGGGCAGCGACCGACGTCGGGAAGAGCGGCACGGTGCGGTCGGACGCGGTCTTGGTGATGTCCCGCGCGAACGTCACAGACCGGAAGCCCTCGGAGAAGTCCGACCAACGCACCTTCTCGGCCTCGCCCAGGCGGCAGCCGGTGTCGATCAGGAACTGGAACATATCGGCCTCGCGCTGGTAGCCCCAGCGCTGCGCAAGCCGAATGATGGCCGCGACCTCGTCCTTCGTGAAGGCGACGGTGCGACCGGGCCCCTCCTTCTGCCAAGGAATGTCGGGCATCTTGTCGAGCTTGTCGGCCTTGAGGGCGACACGCGCCATCTTGGAGACGTTGGAGAGGTAGCGGTTGATCGTCCCGTTGGAGCACCCCGAAGCCTTCAGCTCCGCCAGGAAGTCCCCCAGCTTCTCCGCCGAGAAAGCGGACTTGGGCGGGACCTTGCCGCCGACGAAGTCGACGAACCGCTGGGCATTGCGCTTCTGGTCCGCCGCCGATTTCGCCCCCGACCAATGGACCCTCACCACGTGATTGAAGAGGCCGCGAAGAACGTCCAGTCCGCCAGCGGCGGCAGTCGGGTTGAACTCGCGCTTTTCGACGGGCTTTCCAAGTGCAAGGTCGGCACGGGTCTTGAACTCCCATGCCTGGGCTTCGGTTGGCGAGGTGAACATCTCCCGGTAGCGTATCCCCGCGACCATGAAATCCGCGAGGAATTTCGTGCCCCGTTGGCGTACAGCCATCTTCAGGTTTCCTTCTGCGTAGAAGCAAAATACCCGAGCGAGGCAATATTCTCGCCGTGTGCGAGGCCCGGCCGCTGTGAGAGTGACGCTTCATCGGCCGGAAGAAGGGCGTAAGAACACTTCTCGCAGAATAGGGTCCGGAAAGATCAGCACGGCTGCGATCCCCAGTTCAATCCGCATCCGTCGCGGCGCAGGCCATTCGATGGGCGATATGCCTTCCTCTTCGCAATAGCGGAGCGCCTCCGCCTGCCAAGGGTCTCCCATCCACTCGCTGAGGGTTTCTTCCATCGTCGCTTCCGCGCTGTCGAAGAGCCCCCATTCCGTCAGCGCGGCCCAATGCGGGATGGAGTACCAGCCGGGAGGGGGCGGCGGGTCGAGATTGAGGCAGTCCCTCGGAAACCACCCGTCCCAAGTGCGGAGGTCACTGGGGATGTTTTCGACACGGCATCCGCGGGGCGCTGAGGAGAACGGAATTGGGTGAACGTGCAGGACGTGCGAAACCATAGCGGCCTCAAGTGGTGATAAAAACACCATTAAGGATGATATCATCACCCAATTGATGTCAACCACATGTGGTGATATTTTCACCATATGAAGCCAGTTCAATGCCGTATGGCGCGTGCCGCACTTGGATGGAATACGCAGGAGCTTGCCGCCAAAGCTGGCGTTGGGCTTAACACCGTCAATCGGTTCGAGGCAGGTCAAGACGCACGGGTGAGCAGCGTCGAGAAGATGCGCCGCGCCCTTGAAGCCGCCGGGGTGATCTTCGTCCCGGAGAATGGCGAGGGACCGGGCGTGAGGCTTCGGAAGACGACGCCGTAGTTGCCCTTGAGAGAGCCGACTTTATCCGGGGCTAGAATTGGTGCGAGCACGTCAGTCCCCGGAACCGGATCAGCTCTTCTTCGCCTGTGCCGCCGCCCGCTCCTGATTGAGGGCAAAGAGACGGGCCAGCACCTCGTCATCGGAGAGGTTAGCCGGCCAGCCGTAGGCGGCGGCCACGGCTTCGTCGAGGGCCTTGTGGGCGTTGGCGAGCCACGTGGGGCGGGCGTTGTAGAGGTTGGTGAGGGTGCGCTTCTTCAGCTCCTTCTCCGCCTCCGGGCTCACGGGCAGGATGCGGTCTGGATAGCCGGGCACCACCTCCGGCTCCCGGCGCACGAGGTCGGCAGGATTGAGCCAGTTCTCGCGCAGCTCATTGAGCCGGGCCGCCGCCTTGGCGATCGCGATGGCGCGGGGATCATCCGCACAATCGGCGGCGGGGATGTTGGGCGTGAGGCCTTCTGGGAAAGGGAAGGTCTCGAAGGTGGTGGTGGGGGTGTAGCGGGGATCATTGCCTACGCCGAGCCATGTACACATGCGCAGCGACCACAATTCATGGAAGCGGGAATGCAAGATGCCGAAGGCTGTGTCGTCATCCCGAGCAATCGCGATGAGCTGATGGTCGGGATAAATCCCACGTGGCAACCATGCAAAGACCCTGTGCTTCGCAAGAGCGGGCGTTACGATAAAGCGTTCAAGCGGATCTATCGCGGCACGGAGCGCCGGCAACGCTCTTGAGAATAGCCACCATTGGTCGACTTCACGTCGGTTTCTAACGGATAGTCGATGGGGTAGAACCTCTTGCTCCACGTGCGCAAACGGCGCTTCATAGAAGGCCGAATCCTCTTGGCTCCTCTCACATCCGAAATCGATAACCCATTGATCGCGTGGGCGCCTCACGACATCCATACCGATCATGTATGGGTAAATTACATCTGCGTTCGGTCGTCCATTTGGGTTAATGGGCATAAGAAGCATATGGCGTGCCAATTCGCCCGAAATGTCAAAGCTCCCTCCCTTGACAGTGCCTACAAAAGCTTTCGATTTATTTTCAAGCAATATACGGGATTTAGTAATATCGAAATGTTGCACTCCATCTGGGCTAGTTAGGTCTGAGTATATAAATTTTACAATATTTCCATTTAGGTGTTGTTCTGTAACTGGGTTTTGGAACCCAAAGCAAATTAGAGAAACACGAACAGCCGCGCCGTCGACGACCCAAGGTTCATCGGACCATGCATTGTAAATTCTACTAGGTTGCGAAATCTTATCGAGAACCAGGCGATTTCGTCCACCGCGTATCGAGTTTGTTGCCACGAGCCCGGCTCTCTTAAGTTGTCCTGCGGCGATTTTTTCGGCGGCGATTTCAAACCACCAGCACACGAGGTCAGAGAAGCGCGATACACGGGGATATGCGTCACGTAATGCATTGACGTAATCCACGCCGAGAACTTGGAACATCCGCTTCACACCGAGAAACGGCGGGTTCCCGACCACCGCATCCGCCTCCGGCCACTCCGCCCGAGTCCCATCCGCGTTGAGCACCGCATCCCGGCACTCGATCGTCTCCAGCGGCTTCAGCACCGGGTTCTGCGCCGCCTCGAAGCCGTTCTTCAGCATCCACTGGATTTCGCCGATCCACACCGAGACCCGCGCCAGCTCGGCGGCATAGGGGTTGATCTCGATGCCACGCACCACTTCCGGCCCGATGCTGGGGAAGCGGCGCGGAAGACCGAGGGCTTCCGCCTCCACCTGGGCGCGGTGCTCCAGATCCTTCAGCGCCCGCAGCGCCAGATACAGGAAGTTGCCTGAGCCGCAGGCGGGATCGAGAACCCGAAAGTCGGCGAGGCGCTTCAGGTAGCGCTCCAGCACCGCCTGGGCGGAATTGAGTGCGGTGGTGGCCTGTCCCTTGGCGGTGGAGCCGGCCTTACCGCGCTGGGTCTTCGCCGTGGCGTCGAGAGCTGCGGCCTTCTCCATGAGCGCGGCAATCTCCGCCTTCGCCTCGGCCCATTCGGCTGCGAGGGGCGCGATGATGACCGGCTCAATGATCATCATGATCTTGTCGCGGTCGGTGTAGTGCGCTCCGAGCTGGCTGCGCTTGTCCGGGTCCAGTCCGCGCTCGAACAGAGTACCGAGGATGGACGGGTCGATATCGCCCCAATAGCGCTTGGATGCCTCGTGCACGAGGCGAATTTCGGCCGGTGTGAGGGGGAAGACGCGATCGTTGTCGAAGAGGCCGCCGTTGAACCACGCCACCTTTTCAAACCCGATGCGGCCGCCCGTGCTCATGGCGCGGAACAGGTCACGGGCGAACGCCTCGAACTCGGCCGGCTCCTCCAGCGCCCGCTCCAGCATGCGGGAGAACATGCCCTCCTTCAGCAGCTTCACGTCTTCCGCGAACATGCAGAAGACGAGGCGGTTGATGAAGTGCGCCACCTCTTCCGGCTCGTCGTATCGCGCCCTGAGCGAGCGGGCGAGTTCGGCGAACTTGCCGGCCACTTCCTCGGTAAGCTGCTGGCGGGTCTTGGTGGGCCGCAGCGCCTCCGGGTCCGCAAAGGCGGCCTTCAGCCACTGCCGCTTCTCCGCATCCTCCAACTCGGCGATGGGGATGTCGTAGGTCTTGGAGACCGAGTTGGTCCAGTTGGTGTGGATGCGGATGGTGGTGCCGATGTCCGACACGATGAGCAGCGGCGGATTGTCGAGGGCCACCGCATAGCGCTGGAGCTGGAGCAACGCCGCATCCAGATTGGCGCGGGTGCCCTTGTATTCCCACCCGAAATGGCCGCGCTTGAACACGTCGGCAAAGCCGTGGCCGCCGCCGGTCTTAGTAGCGCCGACCTCGAAGCCGTAATCGAGCCCGGCGGCATCCACCTCGGCCGGCGTCTTCTCACCGAGCAGGCGGCATAGATCGAGGAAATGCTCCTGCGCCGCCGCCCGCTCCTTCAGCTTCGAGTTCTGCCACTTGGTGATGAACTCGTGCGGCGTCATGGTGCAGACCGTCCCCCGGCTCGGCGTGTCGTTCCGTTCTAGCGCAATCTTGGATGGACGCCAGAGCACCTTGCGCTCGATGGCAGGGGGCTATGGCCGGGCGTGAACGTCTCGTTGGCAAGGTACAAAGTCGGCACCCAATCGATCATTTCCTTCCGAGGCGGAGGTGCCCCGTGCGGAACGAATGCCCACCGATGCCGTATGGCCTCGCATCCTGACGCACCTCGAAGCCCAGCCGGTCCAGCCACGCAATACGAGGCGCGTTGCGAGCGTCGACGAAGCTCTTCATCATTACCCACGCCCATTCCTTCTCCATCGTCAGCCACCTTGCAGAGGCGTCAAGGGCGTACTCGTCGAGGGCGTCCGTCGCGTACATCCACAGATGGCCGACGCCGTCGCACCCGCCGTCAGCATCAGCGCCGATAATCCCCGCCAACTCGCCACGGGAAGTGTGGAGCGTCGCCGCCCGGAAGCTCTGACGCTCTCGCCGTTCCGGCATCCATACGTCCGATAGGCCGGGCTGATAGTGCGAGCCGGCCTTCGCCCTCTCGTCCCAGAGGCACAGGTGCCCCTCTTCCGTTCCCAGAAACAGTGGCAGGAATGCCTCTGCCGACATGCCGGAGAGGGCCTGTATCTCGTCACTGTCGCGGGGGCAGAGATGGTCACACAGGTCGCGCACCATGGCCCGGTGCTCTGGCAGAGGACCGAGACCAAGGAACAGGGGCTGGGGAGAATACGGTCGGACGGGGGAGTCTAGGTCAGGCATGGAACAGGTTCTTTCGCGGAGCAGGCCTTGCAGTGCTCTTCAGGATTGCGGGCAAGGCTGTGAACCGCCCCGGCTTTCCAGGTGGCCTTGGGTATGAGTCGCGCCGCCCTTTGCCGTTCGTCGAGCAGAGCTTAGTAGCGCTCCTCGGCTTCGGCCGGCGGGATGTTGCCGATGGGCTCCAGCAGCCGGAGGTGGTTGAACCGGTCGACCCAGGTCAGCGTCGCGAACTCGACGGCGTCGAAGGATCGCCAGGGCCCCCGCCGATGGATGACCTCGGCCTCGTATGGGCGGTTGGTCGTCTCGGCGAAGGCGTTGTCGAAGCTGTCGCCCTCGCTGCCGACCGAAGGCTCGATGCCGGATTCCGCCAAGCGCTCGTTATAGCGGATGCTTACGTATTGGGCGGCTAGGATCGAGTGCGGGACCCTAACCGCGGGGGTGCGCCGGCCTGAGCCGGCGCCCCAAATGCGTGGCCTAGAATTCAACGAGCTCGCTGTTTTCGGCCTCCATCATGCGGTTGGGCATCCGGTGTGCCGGTGACAGGAACTCGCCCTCAGCAAAGGCGAGTTCTACGTTGCTCAGGTCGCGCTCATCGTCCGCATCGTCATAGGCATCATGTATCGCACCCAATGCAGAATGGACTCCGTGATACGTCTCCATCTTGAAGACGCCTTCTGCTCCGCTCCTGTCCTTTCGCTTGTAGGTCACCATCACATGGCGGTCGTTGGGGCATTCAACCGCGGCTTGCTCCTGCCCCTGCCGGAAGTGTTTTCCGAGCATCAGAACCAACTCTTTGCCGGCCGCGTTGTCGTCGTGGACACCACTATAGAACCGCTCGATGTACTCAGCCACGATGACATCGGGATCTGAGAAATCATCCCATCCATCCTCCAAATTGAGAAGGTTCCCGGCGATATACTGAAGCTCGGCTCTGAGGCTCAGGAATTCATGCAGGAAGTCCTGGTCGTCAGCGAGGCGCAGGCGCCCCCGGCGGTCAGCGCCCTTAAGGCGGCGGTACTTCTGGAGCGTGTCCGCGGCGTGTTCCGCCGCCATATAGGCGAAGTCAGTGTCGTTGCAGACATAACCTCCGCCGAGGCTTTCTCTCGGCATAAAACCGGCGTTGGCGGCTTTGTATGCAGCAGAGAGGTACGGCCCCCCATCTCCAAGAGTGGCGCTTTCGATTTCCGCAACTCGTAATTCTAGGGCCATCTTGTCAGCTTCGTTCAACTCGACACCGTCCAACACCTTGCGAATAGCGGGAAGCTCCCGGATGGCCTGGAAGTCGGGGAGATGGTGGGCGGAGAATTGCGTCATGCTTGTCCTTCCTTGACGCCTGAGGCCGCTCGCGGTACGCAGGTCGCCGTCTAATGCGTGTGATGTGATGTCTTCAGGCGGGTTGCCGCCCGGCCCTGAAGCTTTGAGTTCAAACGTTTTCGGATTCCACCGCCCGCCTAGAGCGACGTTGCGGTGAACTATGCACACGAGCGACTTCCGGCCTCCGCAAGGTCCATGGCCTGTCACTCCCGCCAGAACGCACTCCGCCTTTGGCATCGCACCTTCTAGCCGGCCCGATATTTGTTCGCCCTCGGTCCCTGGGGTCCGTCACAAGGGCATTGCCGCCCGGTGACAAGGCGAAGATTGCATCTTGCCTCCACCCAAACAATACCGCTCTCGATTGAGTATCCGGAGCGCACGGATAGTTTTATCCGTATCCAATTAAGTCATAGTGCTGACGCGAGTGACCCTGCTGGGCCCTTGGTGACAAACTTAGTGACAAAAATTAGCGGCATCTTGCCGCACTACGCAGTTTCACATGATCGCTCCACCAGCGGTAGGCGCATTCCAAACCGAGGTGGGCGAACGGGCTCAACGGAAGCCAAGAGACATTATGCTCGCGAATGGGATCGGTTGGCATCCTGCATCTCCGAACCAAGCCGCCAGCTCGGGAGCAAGTCCACTCGCAGCCGTTCCCATGAATATGCAACTCACTCCGAGCAAATCGATATGAAGGCCGCCAGCTGTCGCAGCTTCTAACCTTTGCGCGAGGACTTCGATGTCATGCTTCCGGGCCCCCGCCTCCGCGGCAAACCGCTGGTCAGCTGACTTCGACGCGCCCTCAAGCCGGCTTGCGACCTCTCCGACCTCGCTAAACAGGGAGTCAAAATTGGATTCTAACCGCCGCAAGCGATCCGAAACAGAGGCGTCGGGCGCAGCTTTCACAATTTCACGGCTTGAACCCCCGAATTCAAATGTTGCCGATCCGGCAGCCATTACAACGTGTCGTTTGCGTAATGGGAAACGCTGAAAGTAGTCGACCAACCGGACCAGCATGTTTGGCTTTGAGAATAGATTATGTCTTTCCCTTATGCCTTGATAAACCGTCCAAATTCCATAACTTTGAAGCAATGTTGCTATCAATCGGATTTGCGGCTCCAGACAATTCGACCAACTTTGCCGATAAATAATCCACAGAGTCACTATGCCGATTAGTGCCCAAACGGCGTTGCCTTCACCGAGCCAGACAGCGATCCGCATCGCTCGTTGCACCTGTTGGCATAGCCAGCGAGCAACAGACTTCGCAATGCGAACCATTTGCAGCCACGTCGCCCAAGTCCACTCATTCATGGGGCATCGCCTTTCCTACAGCTTTCACGAGCTGGTTTCATCAACCTTAGGCTTCGGCAACTGAACCGCCTCGACACAGGCTCGCTTCGCCTCGATCCTGGATGCCCCCGGATATCTGCCCATCGTCAGGGCCAGTGGGCCGCTCTCGTTTGAATGGCCGGCCACCTCCGCCAAGGTCCACGCGGTGAAGCCTGTGGCCCCCTTCTCCAAGGCGTTCCTCGCCCGACGCATAAACCACCGGCGGAACGAGTGGAAATCAATTCGAGCCTGACGGCGGCCGGGGATGCGGTCTTCAAGCTTCAGCTCCCTGAGTAGCCGCGTGAACGCCTGGGAGGCAGGGGCCCCGCGGGGACGGGCGGCGTTCTGTTGGTCGGGGAGTTCGTGGAAGAGGTAGGCATCCGCCTCCTTCCCTTCGCACCGAGCGGCGACCAACGCCGCGACGTCGGGGTGGATGGGGACGTCTCGCGTAGCCGCTTCCGTCTTCCCCTGCCCTACCCGAATGGTCCCCTCCTTCACGTTCCGCACCCGGAGTTCCGCCATCTCCCCGATTCGCATTCCCGAAAGGGCTCCCAGTCGGCAGAGGTCGCCGAGGACCCCCTTCGCGGCAGCGAGGATTTTGGTGATCTCGTCGTTCGTGAAGGGGCGCTTGGCCTCCTCCCCCTCCTCCGTCTTCACCTTTTTCAGCTTCAGGCTTTGCCGTTCCCACGGGTTGCCGGCAACGGCATGGCCCCGCTTCTCCATCCACTTCCAGAATGCGGACAGGCCCGTGATGAGCTTATTCGCTGTGGCCGGGTCGGCGTTCTTCGCGATGAACACCTCTGAGATGAAGCGACCCGCCGTCTTCCTGTCGACGGCCTCCACCGTCTCCGGGATCGAAGAGGCGCGGCACCATTCGAGGAGCACCCGCACGGCCTGTTTCCGCGATGTCTCGGTGCGCCCTGCATAATTCGCCTCGGCGAGCCAAGCCGGCTCCAGGGGTTGAATGGGCGTGGCCCGTCCTGACGCTACCTTGACGAAGGCAACTGCGACCTCGGTCCCGTGCCGCTTCTCGATCTCCTCCGCCCGCTCTGGGAGGAGAATGTCGTCGGCCACTTCGTCACCCTTGGCGATGGCCTCGCGCCATTCCATCGCCTCGACAATGACAGGGTCGCCGCCCTTCGCCTTGGCCTCGGCGACCCGCTGGGCTTTCGTAAGCTGCTCTTTCAGGTCCGAGACGACGGACCACTTCAGCATGTTCGCCTTGGCGAGGCTGTCGGTGTGTAGCGGCACCTTCAGGTGGGCCTTGCCGACGACCTCCCGCAGTGCAGCAGGAACCTTCACCTTGACCCGGTACTGATTGCCGTGAAGCTCAAGAAAACGCTTGTCGTGACGCATAAGGGACCCCACTGGGACCCCAAATCGGTACCCCACGGATCAGCTTTAAATCAAGGCCTATCAACAGTTCTGCGACCTCTCGCCCCGCCTGTGAAACCCTCCCCTAGGGCGCGCCAAACACCGTCGATTGTACTCCGTGGTGCGACATAGCCGCGGGGAGTCCTCCGGAGCAAAGGGCTGCAAATAACTGCGCCAACGATTCTTGCAGCACGAAGAGTTATTTCGACGGCAGCAGCACGACGCTCGCGCTTCTATCATATGGGAAGCGACGAAGGCTGGCGCCGGAAACTGCGCAGCGTCACGCTGGCGGATCTTGCAGACATACTGTTGCGAGACACGCGTCTGGCCGACGGCGGGGATACTTTCGTCGGTTCTAGGGCGCGCCGGGTGAGCGCGATTCGGCACGGGGGGCGGAAGCCTCGCCGCGCGTTGTCGCCAGCACGTACACGAGGCTTTGTGCTGGCAAGGCCAGGGCAAGCCCGTCTGCTTTGCAGTGGTCGTAGATGAGGTCGATGATCTCGTTCTTGGCGAGCGTTCCCATGGCGAGGCTGGCGACGCGGAACTGCAGCTCCACGTCGATCGCCACGGCGTCGATGGACTTCAGGGCAACGGTCGGCGGCGGATCCTTTACGATGCGGGTGCTGGCTTGCAGCACGGACCGCATCGCCTCCTCGATCCAGCGCGGCCGCTGCACCGCAGCGAAGCGCACGCCCAATGTGATCTGATGCGTCTCATCAGGACGGCTGAGGCTGGTCAGGCCCTGTTTTGCCAGCATGCTGTTGGGCAGCACGACGATATTGTTCGCCCCGGTCAGCAGATTGGTGGAGCGCCAGTTGGTTTCGGTGACGCGCCCCGCCGTGCCGTCGCTCAGCTGCACCCAGTCGCCTATCGCATAGGCCTTGCCGAGTGTCAGCGCGATGCCCGAAAAGACGTCGCCGAGCGTATTCTGTAGTGCCAGACCCAAGATGACGGCGACCACGCCCGAGGTCGTCACCAGCGAGGCGATGGGCACGCCGAAGACGAAGCCCATCACCGACAGCGCCACGCCGAGATAGATGACGGCAACGGCCATGTCCAAGATGAGATGGGCTTCCCGCGGCTTGCGATTGAGCCGGACATAGATGTGGAGGAGACCGATGATCGTCCATGCGAGGTGGGTCCACCACAGAAGCCTGGCGGACTTCGACAGCAACGCGGCGAAACCTTCCGTGTAGACGTCATCGATCTGATGCGGCGCGATGCCTCCCGTATAAAGAACGAGGCTCATACCGGTGAAGAACAGGATCTGGACGAGCAGCCGCCCGGTCGGGCGGCTGCTGCCCTGAACGTGCCAGACGACGATGCCGGCAATTCCCAGGAGGTTGATCAGGGCAAGCGGCAGGTAGTGCTCATCGCCAAACATGGGAGTTTCGCCGGGATTGCTTGCGGTAAACCGCACGGGCCGAGCCGGAATGATGTGTTCGGGCGTCCCCGGAGCATTTCCGCGTTTCGCTGTATCGCGGAAATGCTCCAGTCGGCGCGGCGAGCTCAGTAGTCCCAGAAGACCGGCACCCAGCGGAAGTGGTCGCCGTCGACCGCCACATGGCCGACGGACGGGAACGGCAGGTGGGTGGCCACCAGCGATGATTCAGTAGCCGCCAGTTCCTTCAAGAGACGGACCCGGACGCGGGCCGCCTCTTCGGGGTCATGTTCGAAGCCGTTGTACCATTCGGGGTGTTCGAACCCGACCGCGAACACGGCGTCGCCGGCGAACATCAGCCGGTCGCCGCCGGACGCCACGCGGACCACGCTGTGGCCGGGGTGTGGCCGCCGGTGCGGGAGACGACCACGCCTGGCGCGACCTCGGCCTCCTCATCGAACAGCCGCAGACGACTCTGATACTCTTTCGCGAACCGCTTCGCGGCGGCTCGAAGCGCGTCCGGGAATCCGGGCGGCATGTTGACGTGGCTGAAATCGGGCGCTTTCCAGAACTCGACCTCGGCGGCGGCCACGTGGATCCGCAGATCCGGGCGCAGTTGCTCCTTCACGCCGTCGATGAGCAGCCCGCCCACGTGGTCCATGTGCATGTGGGTCAGGACCACGTCGGTCACGGATGCCAAGTCGATGCCGACAGCCGCGAGCCGCTTGATCAGCTGCCCGGCCCGCGGCAGGTTCAGGTCCGGGTCGAGGCCCAGGCCGGCGTCGACGAGGATGGTCTGCCGGCCGCTGCGGACCACGACCACGTTCAACGCCCAGTCGAAAGCCTCAGTCGGCAGAAACATGTCGTTCAGCCAGGCCGCCCGCGTGGTCGGGTCGACGTTGTGTCCCAGCATCTTGGTCGGAAGCGGCAATACGCCATCGCTCACGATCAAGACCTCAATCTCGCCGACCCGCACCGCGTAACGCGACGGCACCAGTTCTTCGGATCCCGTTCGACGGGGGCGGAAGTGTTCTGCACGTTCATGTTTGCCTCCTAAGGTGGTGGAACCGACTGGGTCGGCTCCGATGATGGTGTGGGTAGTGGTGAGGTGATCCGCTCGCAGCCGCTGATGCGGCACGCGCGGCATTGGTCGCGCCTAAAGGTCGGTGACACGCTCGGGCTCCGCCGAAGCGAGGGCGACGTCGCGCTGGGCACGGGGCGGGTAGATCCACACGGTGTTGATCTCCTGCTTCATCTTCTTGGCCTCGGCGCCCACGAACTCGACCTGGCGGTCCCAGCCGCGCGTGAACACCGCGCCGGCATCGCCGAGGTCGAGGCAGGTCACATAGGCTTCCTGGTGGTAGGGAATGGTCGGCATGCCCAGCAGCTCGGCGGCGGCGTTGTGGCCGGCGAAGGCGCCCATGCGTGTGGCGTGCTGGCAGGACATCAGCGCGTAATTGCCCGCGTCGTCGCGCGCCGCCTTGGCGGCATCGCCGGTGGCGAAGACGGCGCCGACGCCCGGCACGCGCAGGGCGCGGTCGACGAGCAGCCGGCCGAGATTGTCGCGCTCGGCCGGGATCTGCTGGGTCAGCGGCGCGGCACGCATGCCGGCGGCCCAGATCACCGTCGCGCTCTCGATGCGCTCGCCGCCGGTGAGTGTCACGCCACCGGCATCCACCGAAGCGACGCCGGTGCCGAGCCGGGTCTCCACGCCCACCTTGCGCAGGGCGTCCTCGATGACCGGGCGCGGACCGGCGCCCATGTCGGGCGCGATGGCGTCGTTGCGGTCGACGATGACGACGCGGATAGCGGCCTTGTCGCCGAGAATGGCCCGCAGCCGCGCCGGCATTTCCGTCGCCGCCTCGATGCCGGTGAAGCCGCCGCCGGCGACGACTACCGTGTCGCGGGAAGCCGAAGCCGGCCGGCGCGCCAGCTCGTGGAGATGGCGGTCGAGTGCGACCGCGTCGTCGAGCTGGTCGACGCTGAACACATGCTCGGCGAGTCCGGGAATATCCGGGCGGAACAGCCGGCTGCCGGTGGCGAGCACCAGCCGGTCATAGGGCAGCGTCCTGCGTTCGCCGCCACCGGTGACGATCCCCACCGAATTGGACCGGGTGTCGACCGTCTCGGCGGTGCCCTGCACATAGCGGACGTCTATTGCCTCAAGCAGTTCCAGAAGCGGCGCCGTCAGCGTCTCGGGCTTGGGCTCGTAGAGTCGCGGGCGAACCACCAACGTCGGCTGCGGCGCCACCAGCTCGATTTCGAGCTGGTCGGGGGAGATGCCCTGGAGATCGCGCAGGCGCGCGGCGGAAAGGGCGGCATACATGCCGGCGAAGCCGGCGCCGATGATGACCAGTCGCATGTGAACTACTCCTGTGAGGGGTTCCAGAAGGGCGCAGGCCGCCGCTGCCGCGCCGTTGAGCCGGCGAGGCCTTGGGAAGCGGCTGCGATGCGGGAGGGTTGGGTCAGCTCTCTACGAAGGCGAGCAACTCGGCGGTGACGAGATCGGCATGGGTGGTGCAGATGCCGTGCGGCAGCTTCTCATAGGTCTTGAGCGTGCCGTTCTTCACGAGCTTCGCCGAGAGCAGGGCCGAGTCGGCGATGGGCACGATCTGATCGTCGGTGCCGTGCATCACCAGCGTCGGCACGGTGATGCGCGTGAGATCCTCGGTGAAGTCGGTTTCGCAGAAGGCCCTGATGCCGTCATACTGCGCCTTGGCGCCCCCCATCATGGCCTGGCGCCACCAGTTCCAGATGACCGCCTGCGAGGGCTCGGCGCCGGGCCGGTTGTAGCCGAAGAACGGGCCGCTGGCGAAATCGAGGTAGAATTGCGAGCGGTTGGAGGCGAGCTTCGTGCGCAGGTCGTCGAACACCTCGATCGGCAGTCCGCCGGGATTGGCCGATGTTTTCACCATCAGCGGCGGCACGGCGCTGATCAGCACCAGCTTGGCCACCCGGCCCTTGCCGTGGCGCGCGACGTAGCGGGTCGCCTCGCCGCCGCCAGTGGAATGGCCGACATGGACGGCGTTGCGGAGATCGAGATGCTCGACCACTGCCGCGACGTCGGCGGCATAGTGGTCCATGTCGTGGCCGTCGCTCACCTGGGTCGAGCGGCCGTGCCCGCGGCGGTCATGGGCGACGACGCGATAGCCCCGGCCGACGAAGGCGAGCATCTGCGCATCCCAATCGTCGGAAGAGAGCGGCCAGCCATGGTGGAAGAAGATCGGCTGTCCGGTCTTCGGGCCCCAGTCCTTGTAGAAGATCTCAACGCCGTCGTTCGTGGTGACAGTACGCATGGTCGTGCTCCTCTCCGTGAGGGGGTCATTGCCTGCGCCCTCTGCCGAGGAGATGCGGACCGTCGCCGACATCGCGCCGGCAATGGCCGTCACCAGGATGTTGCGGCGTGACATGTGAGGAGGATGTCCGGTCATTGTCTGTCTCCATTGGTCGGTGGCACGACATGGGATTAGCGCGAGGGGTGCGGAGCTGCCCGAGAGCGATTGCCCTCGTTAGAGAGCGATTGCCGCTAACGCGCTCGGCGTCGCCATTCTCTCGGTGTTTCTCCGGTCAGGCGCCTGAAGGCGACGGTGAAGGCGGATTGGGAGCCGTAGCCCAGCGCCACCGCGATCGACACGACCGGCTCGTCGGTTTCGCGCAGCAGCTTCGATGCCTGCGCCAGCCGGTGCTGCCGCAACCAGGCATGTGGCGAAAGCCCGGTGCTCTGCTTGAAGGCGCGGCAGAAATGGAAGCGCGACAGGTGGGCGTCGGCCGCGAGCGCGGCGAGCGACAGGTCGGCGTCGCTGTCCGAGCGCAGGCGCTCGATGGCGCGGCGCAGCGCCGTCGGCGACAGCCCGCCCGATGCCGGCTGATGGCTGGCCTGAGCGCCGGTGTGCGCGGACAAAAGCCGCGTCGCCAGAAGCTCGGTGAGCTGCTGCCGGAACAGCGCGTCGAGGGCCTCGCTGCCGTCGAGGACGTCCGCCGCGCTCATCAACAGGCGGGATGTCGTCGGGTCGAGATAGCCGGTGCGCTCCAGCAGCGGCGCCGCTACCGATGCATCGGTCTCGGCGGCGACGCGCTCGAGGATGGCGTGCGGCAGATAGAGCTGGAGGACGTTGACCTCGCCGCCGATGTCCCAGCGCGAACTGGAGCCGGACGGAATGATCGTCACCACGCCCGGCCGCGCCGTTCCGGACGCCCGGGTCTTCCCCGTCCGGCGCTCGAGGCGCTGCATCGTGCCGATATAGGTCATGATGACATGGTCCTTCATCGGCTCGACCACATCGTGCAGTTCGCCGTGCTTCCAATGGGCAATGGAGCTGCCGGAAAGCTCGGTGACGATGCGGCGCGGCGTGGTGCCGAGGACGCGCGCCATCTCGTCCGCCGTGGGCCGGGAGGCGGTCCACGGCTGTTCCTTCGTGGGTTCGGAAGTGCGGAATAGATCCTCTAGCGAGGACACGCGCAGGATGGTCTCGTCCATCGATCCACGCTCACGGCTCGGTTGCGTCGTGAGGGCAGAGTGCGGCGAGGCCGGCGCGAAGTCCTTGCGGCGAGGTTGGATTGATCTTGCTTTTACGTCCAAAAGGCGACGCGGAGCGGCCCAGTGGAAAAAGCTCCGTCGGCACCATGATATGAAGACCGACCGGAGAACTGTTTAGCTCTGCGGATCGGCTGATGGAGCGCTGGATTGAAGTATCATTTCGCAGATTGCGTTCTCGACCTCGATCGACGAGAGCTCACTCGTGGGTCGCAGCCGGTCGCCGTCGGACCGCAGGTCTTCGACCTGCTGGTGCATCTCGTCGAGAACCACGAACGGGTCGTGAGCAAGGACGGTCTGCTCGATGCGGTCTGGAACGGCCGCATCGTCTCCGAATCCACGCTGTCCAGTCACATCAACGCGGTGCGCAAGGCGATCGGCGACAGCGGCGCCGAGCAGCGCCTCGTGCGCACCGTCGCCCGCAAGGGCTTCCGCTTCGTCGGCGATGTCATAGAGGTCCGGCAACCGGACGCGTCCGGCGAGGTGGGGATCGCGCAGAGACTCAGCATACCGGAAACGACGGCCGCGATGGCGCACAAGCCTTCCATCGCCGTCATGCCGTTCCAGAATCTCAGCGGCGATCCGGAACAGGACTATTTCGCCGACGGCATGGCGGAAGAGATCATCACTGCCCTGTCGCGGGTGCGTTGGCTGTTCGTCATCGCGCGCAATTCGAGCTTCGCCTTTCGCGGTAGCCCCGTCGACGTGAAGCAGATCAGCCGCGACCTAGGCGTTACCTATGTACTCGAAGGCAGCGTGCGCAAGGCCGCAGACCGCATCCGCATCACCGGCCAGCTCGTCAATGCCAGCACCAATGGCTATCTGTGGGCCGACCGCTTCGAGGGGCCCCTCGACGACATCTTCACGCTGCAGGACCGTATCTCCGGCAATGTCGTCGGCGCCATTGCCCCGCAGATGGAGCTGGCGGAGATCGAGCGTGCGCGGCGCAAGCCCACCGAAAATCTCAACGCGTATGACTGCTATCTGCGTGGCCTCGCGCATCTGCACCGTGGCGGCAGGGAAGCCGTCGGGGAAGCACTGCCGCTGTTCCGCAAGGCGATCGAGCTCGATGCCGAGTTCGCGCCGCCTAAGGCAATGGCCGCCTGGGGTTACTTCTGGCGCAAGATCAATGGCTGGACGACCGATTCCGCACTGGAGACCGCCGAGGGCACAGCCCTCGCCCGTGACGCCGTGGAACTCGGCCGGGACGACGCGGTGGTGCTTGCGAGGGCCGGCCATGCGCTCGCCCATCTCGCGGGCGAGTTCGACAGCGGCATCGCCCTTCTCGACAGGGCGCTGTTCCTCAATCCCAACCTGGCGCCGGCCTGGTTCCTCGGCGGCTTCCTGCGGGTCTGGCACGGCGAGCCGGAAGAAGCGATCGATTATTTCGAGCACGCCATGCGCCTGAGCCCTGTCGATCCCGAACTCTACCGGATGCAGGCCGGGATCGCGATGGCGCATCTCTTCGCCGGCCGTTTCGAGGCCGCGTCGCTATGGGCGGACCAGGCCCAGCAGAACCTGCCGAGCTTCCTCATGGCCGTGGCCACCGGCGCAGCCAGTCAGGCGCTGTCCGGCCGTACAGAGGACGCCCGCCGGACCATGGATCGTTTACGTGAGCTCAGCCCTGCGCTGCGCCTCTCCTCCCTGAAGGACTGGCTGCCGATCCGCCGGCAGGAAGATATCGCCCTGTTCGCCGACGGCCTGCGCGAAGCCGGCCTTCCCGACCAGTGAGCCGAAATGAACGAAGCTACGGCCAGTCACAGCTTCAGCATTCGTTCCATGACAGCACACTGCCCATCTGATCGACGCGAACCGCGGCGCCGCGCCAAGCCCATTTTTCGGACGTTCCTAGGTCGTAGCAATTTCAAGAACATAGGTGTTCGCGGTTTCGATCTGGCCGGCGCGCCAGCACTTTCAACGCTTTAAGCGGATTTTGGTTGGAATTGTCGACTATTCGTCGAGTATCCTTCCTTGGTCTCTATTGGATTGCGACAGCCAGTTTGGCCTAAATTTCCAACTGGCAATGGATTCCACCTCCTGGTTTCCGTAACGGAATGTCGCGGCACGACGGCGATTGGCACTGCTGCGGGGTTCGGAGCGATGGCTATCGAGGATGAGGAAGCTGCGCAGCTGGAGGCGATGAGACGCTTCAGCGAAAAGGCAGAAGAGTTAAGATCGAATTTCGAAGAGCGCTTCCTTGACGCCCTCCCCGGCAATCACTCCCCTGCAGAATCGGTTCTTTTAGCCCATTTAATGACGTGCACCGATGGGTATGAAGACGTCAGATTTATTCGTGACTGGAACAGGCGAGCTAAATTTGGAAGCGAGACAATATTTGCATATCTACCAGATCTGACCTCTATTCGTGATAGAGCCACATTCGCCTTCGAATGCCTCCATGGAGAGTTATCTAACCAGTTGTCTATCGTGATTGACTTCATCAATCCTGACGAGCGCCTTCCAGTAAAAGTAGATAACGATAGCCGACTTCGATCGTTCGGATTTAGAGTCCTCCAGTTCACTGAATTTGAGATTTTTAATGCAACTGATGCCTGCAGAGAGCGAGTAGAAGGAGTTCTATACGATATGCGATCTGACGTTTGGTTGGGAGCAGAGTCCGCAAAATCCTCCTGACGAGCTAAATTCCTTCAGACCCCCTTCACGCGGCCGGCTTTGGCCTCGCGAATGACGGTCACCACGTCACCCCGCGGCCTCTTCCACCACTGCTGCAGCGTCAACATGAGCTGTTCCTGTGCCGCCGGCGCTGGCCATCTGGATGATCGGGGAGAAGACCGGCGCGATGGTGTCGCCCATGCGCATGGCGAGGGCGCTTCGGCCGCCGTTGAAGGTGTGGCGGGGGTCGTCCCGACGCAGGACTTCCTCGTCCAGCTCCAGCACCGCCGGCCGTTCGCGCGGGCCGAACGGTCACAAATCCGGCGCGCTTACCGTTGGATATCATGGGCACCGTCCTTTTGGACCATTTTGGCACCCGGCGTGCTGGGCGCAACGGCGCAGATCGACTCACTCATCCTCGCGGGACTTGACGAGATCGCCCCGGCGCGCAGGTGGGTTGCCGCCCTCGCTGCACGAGTTCGTGCCGGCTGGGCACGTGGCTCACTTCATCCGTGACACGGTGCGGGAGGCGATGGATCTCTCTGCCATTCGCCACACTTACACCGAGGAACGCGGCTACCCGCCCTATCATCCCGGCATGATGGTGGCGTTGCTTCTCTACGGCTACAGCCAGGGCCTGTATTCCTCGCGCCAGCTCGCCCGCGCCTGCGAGGAACGGGTCGGCTGAAGCGGGCCGGCCGCAGGAGCCGCTACCGGCTCAGAAGACAGGTGGTCGAGCCGGTGTTCGGGCAGATGAAGCAGGCCAGAGGCTTCCGCCAGTTCCTGCTACGTGGCCTCGATCAGGTTCGAGGCGAGTGGGCAATGATTTGCACCGCCCACAACCTCTTGAAGCTGGCTCAGGTCGCCCGCTGATCCCGGCAAGCAGGCTTCGTCCCACCGGATCCCGCCATCGACCACGGCCTCCAAACTCATTACTCGGACACGCTCCTAGGCGGTGGCCCCATAAATTTGCGTGTCGGCCGATGTCGTGATTCAAGCTCCCGAACCGGGAGCCTGATAGATGCGCCGCCACGAGTTGACTGACGAGGAATGGGCGATCATCGCCTCGCTGCTGCAGAACAAGGTGCGCGGTGTTGCGCGGGTAGGCGACCGCAGGGTGATCAACGGCATTCTCTGGCGCTTTCGGACCGGAGCGCCGTGGCGGGATGTGCCGGAGCGCGATGGACCTCGTACAACCCTGTACAACCGTTTCGTGCGCTGACGGGCGGCCGGGGTCTGGGACCGGTTGCTGGAGGCGGTCTCGTCCGCCTATGACGGCGACATCGTGATGATCGACTCATCCTGCGTTCGCGTGCACCAGCATGATGCCGCGATCAAAAAGGGGCGACGACGATCGTTGCATGGGGACGCTCCCGGGGCGGCCTGACCACCAAGATCCATGCCCTGGTCGATGCCGAGGGTCGACCGATCCATCTCCTGCTCACCGCCGGGCAGGCGGGCGACGCGCAGGCGGGGCGGGAGTTGCTGGCCCGCCTCCCACCGGGCGGCATCCTTCTCGCCGACAAGGCCTACGACCCCGACGCCATCCGCGCCGAGACGGCGGAGCGCGGCGCATTTGCCAATGTGCCGCCACGTGTCATCCGCAAGCGCACCTTCGCCTTCAGCCCCTGGCTCTACCACCAGAGAAACCACATCGAGCGCTTCTTCAACCGCATCAAGCAGATGCGAGGCCTCGCAACGCGCTACGACCGCCGCCCGGACAACTTCCTTGCAGCCCTCAAGCTCGCCGCAGCTCGCATCTGGATCAATGCCGAATGAGTTCGCTGCCTAAGGCGCATGGAGTCGTTCTCGTGAAGCTGCGGCCAAAGATTGCCGACGGCAATAGCCGGTCCCGATCCTCTCAAAGGGATCGGGGGATGTCTGGCTCTATGAAGGGTTTCGGATGTCGGCCCCATCACGGCGGTGGTGGCGGTCCCGCGGGCCGGCGGTGCCCGGCTTGCCGCGGTCGGTCGGGTTCGGGCCGATCGCGTCGCCCCCTTTGGCGGGAACGGAGGAGGCATCGATGCTGGCGCGGGAGCAGTCGCAGCCGAAGATCGCGCTGTCGACTGCGAGGCAGCATTGGATGCCGTCGCACGTCAAACTATATCTAAAATAGATAGTTACTCCCTTAAATTTCATAGCTATCGCTAGTGCCGCTGCAGCGAGGCCACCGCTACTGTCGTTCGCGGATCATCCGGTCGCCTCCGTGGCTTCCGGTTCGCCTTTCCCGGAGGACGAAGCGTGTCGCTGCTCAAGGGCGTTCGTGTCATCAGCTTTAATCACTTCCTCGCCGGGCCCCATGCCGCGCAGATGCTGGGGGACATGGGCGCGGACGTGATCGCCGTGGAGCCCCTGGACGGCGCCTTCCAGCGCAACTGGGCGGTGGCAGGGCACTTCGTGGCGGGCGAGAGCGTCAACCACCTGAATACCGGCCGCAGCAAACGTTCTATCGCTCTCGATCTGAAGAGCACCGCGGGACGCGCCATCGCCGAGCGCCTTGTGGCCGGCGCCGATGTGGTGATGGAAAACTTCCGCCCCGGCACCATGACCAAGTTCGGCATGGGGCCGGAGGAGCTGCGTGCGCGCTATCCGCGCCTCATCTACGCCTCCGCCACCGGCTTCGGCGCCACCGGCCCCTTCGCCCACAGGCCGGGGCAGGACCTCCTGCTTCAGGCTATGTCCGGCCTTGCCGCCCACACCGGCCCGGCCGAAGGGCCGCCCGTGCCGCTGGGCTCGGTGGTGATCGATCACCACACCGCCGTGCTTTGCGTGCTGGGCATCGTCGCGGCGCTGTTCGCCCGGGAGCAGACCGGCGACGGCCGCCGGGTGGACGTGAGCCTGCTCCAGGGCGCCATCGACCTTCAGGGCGAGCCCCTGACCGCCTGGTTGAATGGAGCGCCCCACGACGGCCCCCGCGCGCCGCAGGGGGTGGCAAGCTGGTTCTCCTCCGCCGGCCACGGCATTCACTGCACCGCAGACGGCTGCATCGCCATCTCCATGGCCGCGCCGGCGGTGCTCGCCCGCGCCCTCGACCTGCCGGAACTAGCCGAGGTCAGCCCCGAGGCCATGCTGAAGGAGCGCGCTTACTACAACCGGCTGATCGTGGCCCAGCTCGCGACCCGCACCACCGCCGCGTGGCAGGCGGCGCTGGACTCCGCTGGCGTCTGGAATGCGCCGGTGGAGGATTATGACGCCGTTCGCGAAAATCCGCAACTGGCCCATCTGGGCGCCTTCCAAACGGCGATGAGCTCCGGCGGCGCGGAGGTCACCTTCGTATCCCACCCGGTGCAATATGACGGCGCCACCCTGCCCATCACCCGCGTGCCCCAGCCTTTGGGGGCTCAGACCCGGGAGATCCTGGCCGAGGCCGGCTATGCCACCGACGAGATCGAGACCTTCCTGAAGGACGACGTGGTGCGCACGGCCCCCGCCGCCTGACCCCCGCCGGCCCGGAGTTTCCGAACGCGCGCGGCATCGCCGCCCCGCGCGAACCCTTCTTCTTTGCCGTTGAGGACCCCGAGGCATGGACTTTTCCCTCTCCGACGAGACCCGCATGGTGGTCGATACGGTCCGCCGCTTTGTGCGCGACAAGGTGCAGCCGCTGGAACAGGAGACCGAGGAACTGGGCCGCGTGCCGCCGGACAAGCTGGCGCCCCTGAAGGCGGAGGCCATCGCCCTCGGCCTTTATGCCCTCAACATGCCGGCGGAGGTGGGCGGCGGCGGCCTGTCGGTGCTCGACATGTGCCTGGTGGAGGAGCAGCTCGGCCAGACCTCCGATGCCCTCATCCGGCGGGTGTTCGGGCAGGTCTATCCCATGCTGATGGCATGCACGCCGGCCCAGCGGGCGGTCTATCTGGCGCCGACGATCACCGGAGAGAAGATCTGCGCCATGGCCATCACCGAGCCCGGCGCCGGCTCGGATGCCGCCTCCATCACCACCACCGCCCGCCTGGAGGATGGCCACTGGGTGCTGAACGGCAGCAAGCATTTCATCTCTGACGGCGACATTGCGGACTATGTAATCGTGATGGCCGTGACCGATCCGGAGAAGCGGGCCCGCGGCGGCATTACCCTCTTCCTGGTGGATCGCGATGCTCCGGGCTTCTCGGTCTCCCGGGTGCAGCCCATGATGGGCCATCGCGGCTATGGCCATGCCGAGCTCGTCTTCGACGAATGCCGCATCCCCGAGGCCAACGTACTCGGCGAGGTGGGCGGCGGCTTCAAGCTGATCATGTCCAGCGTCAGCGGCATCCGGCTCGGCCACATCGGCGCCCGCGCGGTGGGCATGGCCCAGCGGGTGCTGGAGCTGATGCGCGCCCATGCGAGCACCCGCAAGCAGTTCGGCCAGCCCATCGGCGACTTCCAGATGGTGCAGCAGATGATCGCCGACAGCGCCATGGAGATCTATGCCACGCGCATGATGGTGCTCAATTGCGCCTGGGAGATCGACCAGGGCCTCGACCCGCGCGAAAAGGTGTCGATGATCAAGGTCTATGCCTCGGAGATGCTCGGCCGCGTCGCCGACCGCGGCATCCAGATGTTTGGCGGCTATGGCTTCTCCAAGGATCTGCCGCTGGAACGCATCTACCGGGATTGCCGGGTGACGCGGATTTATGACGGCACCTCCGAGATCCACCGGATGCTGATCGCCCGCTCCATCATCCGCAACGGCCTCACGCTCTGAGCCCGGCCGCAAGGAAGGATCCCACCATGACCAACGCTCCGGCCATCGGACAGGACATCCGCTTCTCCAAGACCATGACGGTGGCCGAGCAGGCCCTCTTCACCGGCATCAGCGGCAATCTCGGCGGCCTCTACGTGGACCGCACCAAGGCGCGGGACGCCGGCCTCGCCGACATGGCCGTGTTCGAGCTCGCCGCCTCGGCGCTGCTCACCACCTGCCTGTCCCGCCTCGCCGGCCCGGCCCACCGCATCGCCAATTTCTCGGTCTCCTTCGCCCAGGCGGTGCCTGTGGGCACGACGATTGCTGCGAAGGCGACCGTCACCAGCCTCGATGCCGTCGGCGCGCTCACCTGCGCCCTTGAGGCCTCCGCGGGCGAGGCGGTGCTGATCCGCGGCACCGCGCGCCTCGTGCCGGTCTCCGGGGGCGCCGATGTATGAGATCAAGCACTTTGCAGAGCTGAAGGTCGGCGACCGCGTGCGCGTATCGAAGACCGTGACGGAGGCCGACGGCAGCCTCTACATCGCCGCCACCGGAGACTTCGGGCCGGTCCATATCGATGAGGCCTTCGCCTCCGGCACCAGATTCGGCCAGCGGCTGGCGCCCGGCATCATGGTCGCGGGGCTCTGCACCAGCGTGCTGACGGCGGAGCTCGCCGGCATTCTCGGTGTCTCCATCGAGGACCGGTTCTGGTTCACCGGCCCGGTCTTCTATGGCGACACCATCACCATCGACGTGTGGATCGCCGAGCGGGACGAGGCCACCCGCACCCTCACCTGGGAAGCTTCCGCCGTGAACGAGGCGGGCCAGGAAGTTCTGAAGGCCCGCGCCACCCTGAAATTTCCCCGCCCCCGCCCGGTCGCCTGAGAGAGCCCCCGAGAAACCTGCATATGAGCGAAGCCACCTTCCCCTTCGGCGGCATCTACGCCGCCACGATCTGTCCCTTGGATGCCTCCGGCGCCATCGATGCGGAGGTGCTCCACGCCCATCATGCCGCCGTCCTCGCCACCGAGGGCATGGCGGGCCTGCTCGTGAACGGCCATGCCGGCGAGAATTTCGCTCTGGAGCGGCAGGAGTTGGCCCAGGTGGTGCGCACCGCCCGCGCGGTGGCCGGCAGCCGGCACAAGGTGGTCGCCGGCATCAATTGCGAACGCTCCGATATGGCGGCGCGCATGGCCGAGGATGCCGCGGCGGCCGGGGCCGATGCGGTCATGGTGTTTCCCCCCTTCTCCTGGGCATTGGGCGCAGACGATGGCGCCATCGTCACCCACCACCGGATGATCGCGCGCGCCGCGGGCGTGCCGATGATGCTATTCCAGGGCGCTGTGGGCTCGGGCAAGACCGCTTTCCGGCCCGAGGTGCTGGCGCGGCTTCTGGAGATCGAGAGCGTGGTGGGCATCAAGGAAGGCAGCTGGGAAACGGCGGCCTATGACGCCACCCGCCGGCTGACCCGCCGGCTGCGCCCGGACGTTGCGGTGATGGCCTCCGGCGACGAGCACCTTTTCCCCTGCTTCGCCCTCGGAAGCGACGGCAGCCTCGTGAGCCTCGCCGCCGTGGTGCCGGAGCTGATCGTCGCCCTCGACCGCGCCGTCGCGCGCGGGGACATGGCCGCCGGCCGGGCCCTGCACGAGCGGCTCTACCTTCTCGGCCGCGTAGTCTATGGCGCGCCCGGCCATCTGGCGACGATCCGGCTTAAAACCTGCCTCCGCCTGCTGGGCCGGCTCGCGTCCATCCGCTGCCGCCCGCCGGTGGATACCCTGCCGGAGACCGAGGTGACCCGGCTGCGGGAGGCCCTCGCCGCCGCGGGGCCTCTTTGCGCCTGATCCCAGGCCTGGAAACACCACGCAAGGAGCCCGCCCCATGACCCGCACGCCCCCATGATCCATATGGTGATGGTGGATATCGCCCCGGAGCAGGAAGCCGCGTTCAACGAATGGTATGAGAACGTGCACATCCCTGAGATCCTCGCTTGCCCCGGCTGGCGCGCGGCGACGCGGCGGCTGGTGGACGAGGGCGGGCCGAAATATGCCGCGCTCTACGAGATCGATGGTCCCGAGGTCTACGACACCCCAGAGTTCAACGCCATCAAGGGTTTTGGACCCTTTACGGCGTTCGTGACCAACTTCCGCCGCATCCGCCTGAAGCCGATTCCCGGTCGCCCTGGCGATTGGGTCGTGGCATCCTGACCGTCAAGGGACTGCTTCCCGCTTATGGGCTTCATGAACCTCCGCCAGCTCGAAGTGTTCCGGGCCGTGATGCGCTGCCGCACCACGGTCGGCGCGGCGGAGGAACTGGGCATGTCGCAATCGGCGGTGTCCAACGCCATCCGCCACATGGAAGACCTGCTCGGCTTTTCCCTGTTCGAGCGGATCTCGAACCGGCTGGTGCCGACCGATGAGGCGCGGCTGCTGCTGGAGGAGGCGGAACCGCTGTTCCTGCATCAGCGCGCCGTCGCCGAGCGGGCGGCCGACCTGAAGGCCGGCCGGGCCGGGCGCATCCGGCTCGTGGCCACCGCGGAGCTCTCGGAAACCCTGCTCCCCCTCGTCATCCCGCGCTTTCTGGCTGGACGCCCCGGGGTGCATGTCTCCCTCGACACCCGGCCGCTGGTGAGTGTTCTGGAAGCGGTGGAGACCGGGCTCGCCGACATCGGCGTGGCCATGGAAGCCGACGGTCGCCACGGGATCGAGGTGAAGCCGGTGGCGGAACTCGCCGCCGTGGCCATCTGCCGGGCCGATGATCCGCTCGCCGACTTGCCTGTCGTGACCCCGATGGATCTGGCGCAGGGGCCCTTCGTTGCCCCGCGTCCCGACAACCGTATCGGTCTTCTGATCGCGGAAGCCTTCCGCCGCGCGGGCGTGCCTTATCAGCCCGCCATTGACGTGCGTTTCCTGAACGTCGCAGCCCGTCTGGTGCAGGAAGGCTGCGGCGCCACGATTCTCGATGAGATCACGGCGTTCGCCAGCCGGTTCGATGCTCTGGTGGTGCGTCCGTTCAAGCCCGATATCCGGCTGAGGCTGCAAGCCGTCCTGCCGCGCGGCCGCGCGCTGTCGCGTCTGGCACAAGATTTCCTCGCGGTATTGGAAACCGAGACGCGGTCCCGTCTCGCCGGTCTGACCCGGAGCTGACCTTGGGCGGCATCAGCCGGCCAGATCGACCACCAAAGGTCGCGGCAGGGGCTCCACCACGGTGTCCGGCCGGCTGCCGCGCCACATGGCCATGAGGAAACGGCCGGGGGCGCTCGCCGTGGTGAGGCCGGCATGCCAGACGCCGGCATCATAGAGGATGGCCTGCCCCGGCGCGCCGAGGAAGGCCGCCAGCGAGTGTGGATCCGGCCGCCCATCCGGGCCGGCCAGCGCCACCACAACTACGGGACGGGATTCGCTGATCGGAAGGAAGATCTGCGCGGTGTAGGGATGAGCCTCCAGCTCGGTGATGGTCGCCGGCAGCGCCATTGGCCGCACGTCAAAATGCGACAGGCACAATTGCGGCGCGGTTTCGCGATGGGCCAGACAGGTGAGCAGATCCGTCCGGTCGGCGTGGCCGAGGTTCACCGTATAGGTCGCGTCCGTTACCAGCACTTGTCCGAAGCGACGGAACGCGTCGGCCGTCAGCGGCCGCAGGACGTGCGCGCTGGCCTCCGAGACCGGCACGCCTGTATCGGAACTCATAGGCCTGTTCTTTCATCGTGGGGACGGGCAGAGCGGGCTGCCGGTGCGCGGGAACAAATCGTCTAGACTTACCAGTCTGACCAGTTTTAACTGGTATGCATAACGCAGTCGGCCCGGCGGCCCGTGAGGATGCAGGCGCGGCGCGCGAAGCGGAACATGAGTGTGCTGAAGAAAGCGACCCAACCGATCCCGATTCGCACCGCAGAGGCCATTCAGGCGCTGATCCGCGAGCGCGGGCTGAAGGCCGGCGATGCGCTCCCCGCCCAGCGGCAACTGGCCGATCATCTCGGGGTGTCACGCCCGTCGCTCCGGGAAGCGCTCTCCATTCTGGAGACCCTCGGGCTCATCAGCGTGGAGGCGGGCCGCGGCGTCTATGTGATCGATCCGGCCACCCGGGCCGCAGCTCCGGCGCAATGGCGCTACAACCAGCTTTTCAGCCTGCGCGACGTCTACCAGACCCGGCTTGCCATCGAGGGGCTGGCGGCCGCCCTCACCGCCGCGACGATCCATGGCGGTGTGATCGCCGAATTCGACGCCATCAGCAGCGTCATGGATGCCGCAGCCGAGCGGCGCGACGGCCTGGCGCTCGCCGACGCCGACACCCGCTTCCATGACCTGATCTTCTCGTTGTGCGGCAACGCCATGTTCCAGAAGCTCTATCAGGACATCCGTACCGTGTTCGTGGAAAGCCAGCGCATTCCCATGACCGAGCGCGAGCGACTGAGCGAAACGGCCGCCGAGCATCGCCGGGTGCTGGAAGCCTTCGCCGCCCGCCAACCGGAGGCGGCTCGGCGGGCGATGGAGAGCCACATCCTCAATTCTGCCGCACGGGCCGGCCTCACCATCCTGTGAAACCGCGGCGGCCGGCCGCGCCCGCCCCATCCGCCAGTCTCTCGTCATGACGCGGCTCGAGCGGCAAGGGCCGCGACCAGTGCCGTTCCGCCGTCGACCAGCAGGTTGATGTCGTTGGTGGCGATCACCGTCTTTGCCCCCAGCGCAAAGGCATGGCTGGGGAGCAGCGATTCCGGTACGCCGATGACCGAGAACTCCTTGCTGGCGGCGGCCGCCGCGGTGGCGATGCGGGCGAAGGCGTCGCGCACCCGCTCATGGCCCACATCGCCGGGATGTCCAAGGCTTACCGCCAGATCGTTGGCGCCCACCATCAGCGCGTCGATGCCGGGAACGGCCGCGATCGCCTCCGCGTCCGCCAGTCCCTCGGCGCTTTCGATCATCGCCGTAACCCGGACCTCGGCCTCGCAGCCGGCCATGAGCGTCTGCGGATCGACGGCCCGAAAGCCGAAGATGGCCAGCGGACTCGGCACGGAGCGGTTGCCCGCCGGCGCAAAGCGGGTGCGCTCGGCGATCCGGCGCGCCTGAGCCGCACTGTCCACGTGGGACACGATCACCCCCGTGGCACCACAGTCGAGCACCCGGGCAAGGTCGGGATGGTCCGGCCCACCCACGCGAACCTCCACCGGAAAGCCGCCCATGCGCCCGGCAAGGCAGAGCGCGGTCACATCCCCGATGGCAAGTGCGCTGTGCTCCATATCCGCCACCAACAGGTCGAAGCCGGCCGTGCGGGCGACGCTCACCACCTCTACGCTGCGAAAGACACAGGCGGCCAGACCAAATCGGGGCATCTGAAGTTCCTCGCGAACAGCACGGGCGACGGACGGGACACCTGGGCCGGCAGCTCGCCTCATGCGCGCGCCGGAAAGACCGGAAAGAATAAAACCTGACGGGCGGCTGGAATGACGCTCCACGCACGGCGGAAGACGAGAGGTCCGTTTCCAACGGCGCTGCCCGATCTCAAACAGAGATCACGGCCGCATCACGCTCGGAAAGCGCACGACAAGGGAAAGAACCTGACATCCGACATCCCTGCACCCGACTCGCGTGGAATTCCGATGCAAAATTAACAATATGATACCTAAACTCCGAACATAGATTGAATATATACTCCATAAATACTTATTATATTCAGGACATATCGCCGCCGAGAGCGGCATTATCCCGAAACTGAACGACAATGAAGGAAAATACAATTCAGAACATCATCTGGTCTGACCAGATTTTCATAAGACTCCCTTCGGGGCAAGGCGCTTTTTTGGGCACCCCCATGGGAGCGAGCCCCAGCGGCCAAGCGGTGGCAAGCCAATCTGCTGACATATAAATATTTTCTCGTCCTTTCCCTCGTCCTCCTCCTCATTTGACAGGCCAGACCAGCTCAAGGTGCGGCAACATCCAGGTGTGTGTTCGGGCCACCATCTCGTCTGAAAATCCGCATCTGCCCAGTCTCGCGGCGTCGGTGACTGAAACTTCGCCAGTCCCTGATCTGGACCGGAAGGGCGCGATCCGCTCACACTGCCGCGGACTGGCCCGCTCCCCTTTCGTTCCGCCCGCGCCTCCCAACCGCCTGGAGCCGGCTGGCCCTCTTGCGGAGACCCAACCTTGCCCGAGTTCGATCTCGCCATTCGCGGCGGCACCATCGTGACCGCCGCCGACACAATGAAGGCCGATATCGGCATTCGCGATGGCCGCATCGCCACCCTGTCCGCCTCCGTCACCGGCGCCGCGCGCGAGATCGACGCCACCGGCCTTTTGGTGCTGCCGGGTGGCATCGACAGCCATGTCCACATCTCCCAGTATCAGGGACCGGACATCTCCATGGCCGATGATTTCGCAAGCGCCACCGCGGCGGCGGCGGCCGGCGGCAACACCTGCGTGATGCCGTTCGCGCTCCAGCAGCGGGGCACCTCGCTACGCCGGTGCGTGGAAGAGTACCGGGCGCTGGCGGAAGGCCGGTGCATCATCGATACCGCCTTCCACCTGATCATTTCCGACCCGACGCCGGAGGTGCTGGGGCAGGAACTCCCGGCGCTCGTCAAGGATGGCTACACGTCGTTCAAGGTGTTCATGACCTATGACGATCTGGTGCTGAACGACCGTCAGCTCCTGGAGGTGTTCGAGGTCGCCCGGCGCGAGCAGGCGCTGGTCATGGTCCATTGCGAGGGCTATGACGCCATCCGCTACATGACCGAGCGGCTTGAACGCTCCGGCCAAACCCGTCCCTTCTTCCACGCGGCCTCCCGGCCGCAGGTGGTGGAACGCGAGGCCGCCCACCGCGCCATCAGCCATGCCGAACTGGTGGATGTCCCGATCGTGATCGTGCACGTTTCCGGTCGCGAGGCGATGGAACAGGTGCGCTGGGCGCAGCAGCGCGGCATGAAGATCTATGCTGAGACCTGCCCGCAATACATCACCCTGACGGCGGAAGACCTGGATGGGCTCAACATGGAGGGGGCGAAATATGTCTGCTCCCCGCCGCCGCGGGATGCGGACAGCCAAGCCGCCATTTGGGAGGGGCTGACGCAGGGCGTGTTCCAGACCTTCTCGTCGGATCACTGTCCGTTCCGCTACGATGCCGTGGACGGCAAGCTGAACCCAAAGGCACGCACCTCCTTCCGTTGGGTTCCGAACGGCATTCCGGGCGTGGAGACGCGCCTGCCGATCCTGTTCTCGGAAGGGGTATCGAAGGGCCGAATCTCGCTGCAGACCTTCGTGGCGCTGACCGCCACCAACCATGCGCGCCTGTACGGCCTTTATCCGCAGAAGGGCTCCATCGGTGTCGGCTTCGATGCCGACATTACCCTGTGGGATCCAGCCAAGCGCGAAACCATCCGGCAGGAGATCCTCCATCACGGCGCCGACTACACCCCGTGGGAAGGCTTCGCTGTGACGGGTTGGCCGGTGATGACGCTCTCCCGGGGCGTCGTGGTCGCCGAGGATGGCAAGGTGACCGGGACCGCCGGGCATGGGCAGATCCTGTCGCGGGACATTTCCGACTTCGCCCGGCCGCGGGGGCTGTGAGCGCCCACGGCCCCGGGGCGCGATCGGGGCCGACGCTCGGGTCCTGCCCGCCCGGTCCTGCCCGCCGGTCCCGGGCGGGAGACCGGCTACGGCCATGCCGAGGTCGGGCGGCGGCGCACGCCCGGTCCATCAGCCGGTGTGCTGCTCTTCCGCCGCCTGCACCATCCGCCGCTTCACCTTGCCGAAGCCGTCCCGTGGCAGGGCGGCCACAACGGAGAGGCTCTTCGGCAGTTCATCGGCCGCGAGCAATCCGGCGCAGTGCCGGCGCACGTCAGCCAGCGTCACCGGAGCGGCGGGATCGGCCGGCTCTATCACCACATGCACGCGCTGGCCCCAGTCGCGGTCATCAAGGCCCACGGCCACCACATCGCGCACCCCCGGGCAGGACAGCACGGCCGCCTCCACCTTCTCGGGATGCACCTTCACGCCGCCGGAGTTGATCACATCGTCCCGCCGGCCGGCGAGATGGACATAACCGTCGCCATCCACGAAGGCCATGTCGCCGACGCTCACGAAGCCGTCCGCGTCCTCGCGGGAAGCCACGCCGGGGTCGAGATAGCGAACCCGCGCTTCCGGGGCCACATGGCCGTCGCGGCGCATGAAGAGCTCGCCGACTTCGCCCGCAGGCAGCAGCGCGCCGGCGGCGGCGTAAATCCGCGCCGCGCTCTGGAAGGGGCGGCCGACGGAGCCGCGATGACCCAGCCATTCGGTGCCGGTGATGATGGTCTGGCCAACATTCTCGCCGGAGCCGTACATCTCCGTCACCCGCGCCGGACCGAGGCGCTCGATCCAGGCCGCCTTGAGCCAGCCCGGGCAGGGTGCGCCGGTGTGGTACAGCGCCTCCAGCGAGGCGAGGCTGCGCGGGCGCCGGGCATCTGCATCCAGCATGCGCACCATCATGGTGGGGACCACCATGGCGAACCCGACGCCGAAACGGTCGATGGCATCGAGCGCAAGGTTCGCGCCGAAGGCCTCCAGCACCACGAGATGATGTCCCTCGAACAACCCCATCTGCGCCCAGGTGAGCGGCGCGTTGTGGGACATGGCGCCCGCCACCAGTTGCACCTGGTCGGCCCGGAAGCCGAGCGCCGGCGCCACGTCCCCCCAGGGCCGGCCGGGCACGAAGCGCCAGGGTAGATCGTCGGCCATCAGTTTGGAGACGCCGGTGGACCCGCCGGAGAGCAGGATCTTGCCCGGCCGCGATACCTGGTCGGGCACGACCGCCTCCGCCCGATTGGCGACGTCCTCCCAAAAGCCGGGCAGCGGCGCTACCCGGTGATCTTCCGGGACCACGGCGGGGGGCACGACGACGAGCGCCGCCTTCGCGCGGTCCCACATGCCGGCCAGGATGGCGGCCGGCTGGCGGTGATCGAAGGCCAGCACGGTCCCACCCATGCGCCACACGCCCAGGACGAGGGCGATGTGGGCGAGCCCGTTGGGCAGGCCGATGCCCACCACGCTGCCCTGCCCGAGGCCCCGACCCATGAGGGCGCCGGCGATCCGGTCCACCAGGCGGTCGAGGGCCTCCCAGCCGATGGGCTGGGCTGTGCCGTCCGGGGACAGCACCGTGATGGCCGTGGCGCTGCCGCGCGCGCGGGCATGGCCGCGTAGGCGGGCGCCGAAGGTCACGGACGCATCGGCAGGGTCGGGAGCGATCATGGTGCGGAAACCCTCGGAGACGAAACGGGGCGAAAGGGCAAGGGCTGGGCGAAGGGCGCCAGAGCGCCGGCCTGTCGCGGAATCCACCGGGGCGCCCGGAGAGCCCGAGGCTGGCGCATCCCGCCCACAGGGTCAAACGAGGCAGAGGCTTTCCAGCACGGCCTTGAGGGGCGCGCTCCGGTCTTCCGGAAGGGGGAGGCGGGGCGCGCGCGGCGGGCCGCCCGGCTGGCCGATCATGCCGAGGGCCGCTTTGGTGGCGGACACATAAAGGTCGCCGGCCAGTGCATCCAGCAGCGGGGCGACGCGGTCGGCGATCGCCCGGCCGCCGGCGAAGTCGTTCTCGACGACGGTGCGGGTGTAAAGCTCCGCCGAGAGCGCTGGGGCAATGTTGGAGAAGACGGAGACATAGCCCGCCGCGCCCACCCGGTAGCTCTCCCACGGATGATAGCCGGAAAACACGGTCATGCGGTCGCCGCACAGCCGGATGATCTCCGCCGTGCGCGGCACGCTGCCGCTCGATTCCTTGATGTAGGAGACGTTGTCGATCTCCGACAGCCGGGCGACCAGCCGCGCCGGCAGGTCCACATTGGACGTGAAGGGGTTGTTGTAGATCATGATCGGAATGTGGATCGCCGCGGCGATCGTCCGGTAATGAGCATAGATCTCGTCCGTCGTGGGCGAGGAATAGAAGGGCGGGATGATCATCACGCCGTCGGCGCCGATGCTTTCCGCCTCCCGTGTCAGTTCGACCGCCTCGTTCGTCCACTCGGCCGCGGTGCCGATGAGGACAGGCACGCGCCCGGCGGCGGCCTCCACCACGATCTCGCCCACCCGGCGGCGCTCGGCGCGGGTGAGCGACAGGAATTCACCGGTGGAGCCGAGCGGAATGAGGCCGTGGACCCCCTCGCGCACCTGCCAGTCCACAAAGCGGGCGAGCCCCTCCGCGTCCAGGCGCCCATCGGCTGTGAACGGGGTGACCATCACGGTGAAACTGCCTCGGAAGGACGTCACGGCACAAGCTCCGGCATGGGGCGAAAAGGGGCCCGCATCCTGCGGACTCGCGGGACGCTATCCGCCAGGCAGTGGGCACGAGATTATTATTTGATCTGACATATGCAGATCAAGTTGACATCTGATCATATTTTTAGCCAATCAATGTTCAGATGGCAGGAGCGGCGCGGCAGCGTCGGCCCTCTGCCGGAGCCTTTGCGCAGGACCCCGCCATGCCCTTCCTCGAAGTGAATGACTTTCCCGGCGCGGACGGGCGCGCGCCTGTCGCCCGGGCTGAAGCCGCCCGGCACATGACCGCGGTATTGGCCCGATGCTGGGGCATCGATCCGGCCATCATCTCCTGCTATTTCCAGCTGTCTCCCGCCGATGCCTACGCCCATGCGGGCGAGATGCCGGCGCCGGCGGATACGCGGCGGATCTTTGTGAAGCTGCATGCCATCGCCCGCACGGCAGACATGCGGCGGATGGCCGCTGCGGCCGTTACCCGCGCTGCGGCGCAGAGCTACGACGTCCCGGAAAAGGCCGTCGTGATCTATTTCTTCGAGCGCACGGTGAGCGAAATCGCCCATGGCGGCGTGCTCGAAGGCGGCACGAGCCACATGACTTGATCAAATCATAGCCTTTTTGGAATTCGGGAGATCAAAGACCGTGCATCGCTTGCTCACCGGCGACCAGCGCCTCGTCATCGACACGGCCCGCCGCTTTGCCGAGGCCGAGATCTTGCCGGCCGCCGCCGCCATCGACCGGGACAACCGCTTCCCGCGGGAGCTGTATCGCGGGCTGGCGGAGCTCGGCCTGTTCGGCATCGGTCTCGCCGAGGAGAAAGGCGGCGCCGGGATGGACGCGGCCACCGCCTGCCTGGTGATGGAGGAGATCGCCCGCTGCTCAGGCGCCGTGGGCAATGCCTTCGCCATTCCGGTGGAGGCCGCGCGCTTCCTCGCCGAACATGGCGGCCCGGTACATCAGGCCCTCGTGCCGGGTGTGCTCGCCGGCGATGTCATCGTCGCCACCGCCGCGACCGAACCGGATTACGGGTCCGACGTGGCGGGCCTGCGCACCCAAGCGGTGCGTGACGGGGACGATTATGTGATCACCGGCACCAAGGCCTGGGTCACCTTCGGCGAGATCGCCCATGTGGTGCTGGTGTTCGCCAAGACCGACCCGCAGGCGGGCCAACGCGGCCTCAGCTGCATCATGGTGGAGACCGATCGCCCCGGCATCAGCCGCGGCAAGGCCGAGGAGCTCTTGGGCATGCACGGCCTAGCCGAATGCGGCCTCAGCTTCGATGGCGTGCGGGTGCCCGTCGCCAACCGTCTGGGGCCGGAGAACGGCGCCTTCAAGATGGCCATGGCCAACTTCAACTTCTCGCGGTTGATGATGGCCTCCATGGCGCTCGGCATGGCGCAGGCCGGCCTTGAGGATGCCCTGGCCTATTCCCAGAGCCGCATCCAGTTCGGCGCGCCCATCGCCAGCTTCCAGGCAGTTCAGTTCATGCTGGCGGACATGTCCACGGAGATTTCCGCCGCGCGCCTGCTCATCCAGCACGCCGCGCGGCTGATGGATGCCGGCCACGAGATCGCGCGGGAGGCAGCGGAGGCCAAGCTGTTCGCCACCGACATGGCCAACCGCGCCATCTCCAACGCCCTCCAGATCCATGGGGGGAATGGCTATTCCCGCGCCTATCGGGTGGAGCGGCTCTACCGGGATGTCCGCCTCTCCCAGATCTATGAAGGCACCAACCAGATCCAGCGGCTGATCATCGCCCGCCAGCTCGCCCGCGCGCACGGCTGAGCCCGGCGCCCGCCCGCCCCACCGACGCAAGGAGCCCGCCTTGACCCGATCTGTCGACCTGTCCGGCGTCACCGTCGCCACCATCCTGCCCTTTCACGACGATTTCTCCATCGACTGGGCGAGCTATGAGCGGGTGCTGGCCTATTGCACCCGGCCGAAGGGCATTCGCGCCGTCTTCGTCAACGGCCATGCCGGCGAGGGCGCGACCCTTAACGATGCCGAGCGCATCGAGGTCATCCGCCGCACCCGTGCCTTCATCGGCCCGGACGTGCCGCTCCTGAGCGGCATCATCGCCTGGTCCACCGCCGAGGCCGTGGCCCAGGCACAGATGGCAGAAGCGGCCGGCGTGGATGCCGCCGTGCTTTTTCCCCTGCCGCAATTCTCCGGCGGCGCGGGTACGGACCCGCGCTATGCGCTGGACTATGTGGACAGCGTGCTCGCCGCCACCTCTTTGCCCCTCTCCATCTTCCAGCAGCCGGTGGCGTCGGGCTACGGCTTCTCCTCCGCTATTCTCGGCGAACTGGTCGCCCGTCCGCGCGTGATCGCGGTGAAGGAAGGCAGCGGCGACATCGGCCTCTATGAGGACAACCTGCGCCGCATCAAGGCCGTCGCGCCGGGCTGCTACATGCTGCCCTCCAACTATCACTGGCTGGTGGCGCAGGTGGCCATCGGCGCGGACGGCATCCTCTCGGGCATGGCGAGCCTCATTCCAGACCTCCTCAGCGACCTCTGGTCCGCCGCCGAGGCCGGCGACCTGCATACCCTGCGGGCGCTGAACGACCAGCTCTACCCCATCGTGCGCACCATCTACGGCGCCCCGCCGCTGATCGAGATGCATACGCGCATCAAGGTGGCGCTTCAGCATCTGGGTCTGATCGCCTCCGCCGTGCCCCGCCGACCGCTGCTGCCCGTGCCCGCCGACGTAGCGGCGCGCGTGGGCCAGACCGTGGATGCCGCCGGCCTTGCCCGTCTCCTCTCCGCCTGATCGGCGCGGGATGCCATTCAAACGCGGCTGGGCCGGCGCCCCATCCCCTTACAAGCCCTTCGGTCCAGGGTGTAAGAGCCTGTTTGGGAAATCGGCGGCTGAGGGCCGTCGAGGGATTTTTGGCGATCCGGCAGGAGAAAGCGCCGGCGCGATGCCGCGCATCGGGCCAAGCTTTCGACGAGCCGGGCGCCGGAAAGACCCGGCGGACCGACCCGTCCGACGTTTCCAAACAGGCTCCAAGGACCGAGGCGGCCGGTTTCGTCCGCCCGTCCCTTCCGTCCGGTGGCTCCCATGACACTTTCCCCCCGCTCCGCCCGGCAGACCCCGGCCGGGGAAAATGGCGAGGACGCCGCCAGCAATTCGGTCGAGCAGGCCTGCCTGCTGATCCGGCAGGACATTCTCTCGGGCCATTACGCGCCGGGCGCCCGCATCAAGGTGGCGGATCTTTCCAGCCGCTTCGGCTTCTCGGCCATGCCCCTGCGCGAAGCCCTGCGCAAGCTGGAAGGCGAGGGGCTGGTGGAAATCGAGCCCAATCGCGGCGCCACGGTTCGCAAGCTTGATCGCAGCTTCATCGAGGATCTGTTCGAGCTGAACGCCGAATTGCAGTTGCTCGCCATCCGCCGCTTCCTGCGCGTGATGACGCTGGACAAGCTCGACGAACTGGAGGCGCGGGCGACGGCCTATGCGGAGGCCGTGGCGGCGGGCGACCGGGAGCGCGGCGTGCGTCTCAACCGGGACCTGCACGCCCGCATGGTGGAGTTCGGCGGCAATCGGGAGGCGCTGCGCATGTTCCTGCGCGGCTGGGAACTCATCGGCGCCTTCCGCCTGCGTTTCGGCTACGGACCGGGCCGCGAGCGCGGCCTGGTGCGCGAGCACCGGCTGCTGCTGGATGCGCTGCGCCGGCAGGACCTCCAGATGGCCGAAGCCATCATTCGCATGCAGCAGGCCGCCGTGCTGGAGGACCTGTTCGCGCAGCTGGGCGACGAGGGACGCTGACCGGCGTCCGGTTCGCCAGCATCTGGCGAAGTCCCTGCCTGGCTTGCCGCGGGCCGGAACGGAGCCCGTGACGCGGAAGGCGGGGAGCGGAAAGGCGGCTGCCATTCCCCGGCTTCATGGCCGGGAGGATGGCAGCCGCCCCCAGATCACTGCGCCGGGCCGGGCCCGCGGATGGCGAAGTTGCGGTCCTTCAGGCGGGTCATCTTGAAGGTGTCGAAGAGCTTGTCATAGGTGCCGTCGGCATTGAGCTCGACGAGCGCCTTCACCACCGCATCCGCCAGCGTGCGGTCGATGAAATCGATGGTGATGTCGGTGCCGTTCAGCCCCTGCACCTTGATCTTGGCCAGGCCCTTTTCCTCGAGCACGCGCGCAGTCTCATCGATGTTGATGCCGGCCTCGACCTGACCGGCCTTCAGGGCGGCGGTGGTCTCGGACGCCGTCTTGAAGGAGCGGAACTCGATGGGCTTCATGCCGGCGGCGACCATCTTCTCATTGAGGAGCTTGGCCTGCTTCTCCTGATAGGTCCCCGTCTCGATGCCCACGGTGTGGCCGGCCAGATCTTCGAACTTGGCGATCTCCAGCTTGCTGTCAGGCGACGTGTAGATGCTCACCGCCTGCTGGGCATAGGGAATCATGAACATCAGCTTCGAGCGCTCCTCGGTCCAGAACATGCCCGTGTCGATGCCGTCGAAGCGCTTGGCCTTCAGCGCGGGAAGCATGGAGGGCATGTCCATGCGCACGAATTCCATGTCCAGGCAGAGCTTCTTGGCGATGGCCTTGCCGAGTTCCACGTTAAGGCCTCGAAGCTCGCCCTTCTCATCTATGAACTGCTGCGGCGGCAGGGTGGGATTGGTGGACATCTGCAGCTTGCCGGGTGTGACCAGGTGGTCGGCCGAAACCTTGGGCGTGCAGTCTGCGGCGGTGGCCGCCTGGGCGGCACCGAGGGCGCCGAGCAGGACGGAGAGAGCCATGAATTTGCGCATTGGGGAAGCTCCGGTTCCTTGCGGTTAGTCCTGGTTTGCGTTTGGACGCATGATCACGAGGGCCGCGTGGATGGCGCTCACCACCACGCGCCCGGCCTGGTCGAGGAGCAGCACGTCCTCGGTGACGACGCCGCGGTCCCCCCGGGAGGCGGGTCGCTTGGCGGTGAAGGCAAACTCCACATGCACCGTGTCGCCAGCCACCACCGGCGCGCGGAACTTCACCGCATCCCAGCCGAGGGAGGCGACCGAGGTATGCTCGTAAAGGCCGCTCGCCGTCTTCAGCCCCTCCATGATGGAAAGGCAGAAGAGCCCATGGACGATCACGTCGGCAAAGCCCTGGCTGCGGGCGTAGGCGGCGTCGGTGTGAAGGGGATGGTGGTCGCCCGTCACCGCGCAGAAAGCGGCGATGTCGGCGGCCGAAATGGTGCGCGCCGGCGTGCGATACCGCGCGCCGATCTCCACGTCCTCGTAATAAACGTCGCGCGGGATCTGCGCCCGGACCGGAGTTGAGCTCATGGTGGTTCCAGTCCGGTCCGTCCCGCCGGTCAGCGAGAGGGGCTCGACATCTGACATGGGTGGTCCTTCCGGCACCAACGGCCAGGCCATCAATGGATGATCTGGCTGAGGAAGAGCTTTGCCCGCTCCGACTTCGGATTGCCGAAGAACGCCTCGGGCTTCTCGATCTCCATGATCTGCCCCTCGTTCATGAAGATCACGCGATCGGAAACTTCCCGAGCGAATCCCATCTCGTGCGTGACGCACATCATGGTCATTCCCTCCTGGGCCAGGGACTTCATGGTTTCCAGAACTTCCTTCACCATCTCGGGGTCGAGGGCGGAGGTGGGTTCGTCGAACAGCATGACCTTCGGATTCATCGCCAGCGCCCGCGCGATGGCGACGCGCTGCTGCTGACCACCGGACAACTGGCTCGGAAATTTGCGCGCCTGGTCCTCCACGCGCACCTTCTGCAGGAGGGCCATGGCCAACGCCTCGGCCTCCTTGCGCGGCATTTTCAGCGTACTCATGGGGGCGAGCACGCAATTCTCCAGGATGGTCATGTGGGGGAACAGGTTGAAGTTCTGGAAGACCATGCCGGTTTCGCGCCGGACCTTGTCCACGTTGGCCTTCGTCATCTCGATGCCGTTGACGTAGATCAGCCCGTCATCGTGCTTCTCAGTGCCGTTGACGCAGCGGATAAGCGTGGATTTGCCGGAGCCGGAGGGTCCGCAGATCACCACGGTCTCGCCCTTCTTCACCGTGAGATCGACCTCGCGCAGCGCGGTGAAATCACCGAACCGCTTGTAGACGGCCTCCATGCGCACCGCCCATTCACCGGCCCGCCCGGCGGATGGAGTGACAGTTTTCATCGCAGCCGGAGTCTCCCTTGAGGGCATGTCAGCGGCCTCCCTTCTTGATGGAACGGCCGAAATGCTTCTCCAGCGGGCGCTGGATCAGATCCCAGAGCGTCGTGAGCACGAGATAGTAGACGGCGGCCGCCGCATAGACTTCCAGCGTCAGGAACTGCTCCTGCATCAGCATTTCGGAGCGCCGCATGAGCTCTTCCACCGAAATCACCGAGGCGAGCGACGTCGCCTTGAGGAGGCCATTGATGGAATTTCCGAGCGGCGGGATCATGAGGCGGAAGGCCTGAGGCAGGATCACGCGCCAGAAGGCGGTGCCCCGGCCGAGGCTCAGCGCCCAGGCCGCCTCCCGCTGGCCCACGGGAACCGACAGGAAGCCCGAGCGGATGATCTCCGCCAAGTAAGCGGCTTCATGCAGCACGAGCCCGAGAAGGGCCGATTCCACGGCGCCGAGCTTGATGCCGAGCTGCGGCAGGCCGGTGTAGATCACCACCAGTTGGACCAGAAGCGGCGTGCCCCGGAACAGCCAGATGTAGAAGCCGGCGATCCAGTTGAGAGGCCGTGCATCCGCCACCTTCAGGAGGGCGATGCCCATGCCGAGCACCAGCCCCCCGATCACCCCGGCAACCGTCAGCGCGACGGTGACACCAACGCCACCGATGAGAAACCAGTTGCTTAGGTATCCAATGAAGGCATCGACGTTGAAATAATGCATGGAGCGTTGCTTTACTGCGGACCTGGGCCGACGATGGCGACCACTTGGCCGGCGGGGAGGCCGCGGAGGCCGAACTTGTCGAACAATTTCTTGTAGGTTCCGTCTTCCTGCATGGACGCGAGGGCTTTCACCACCGCTTCCGCCACCGCCTTGTTGCGGAAGGCCATGGACATGCGGTTCTCGCCGAGGCCGGTAACGCTCTCGCGCACCCGGCCTTTCTCTACGAGGGTGTGGGCGACGCTGTCGATCAGAAGGGCACTGTCCACCTGGCCGGCCAGAAGTGCGCCGGTGACGTCGGTGGCGGTCTTGAAGGCACGTATGGTGATGGGTTTGGCGCCCTCTGCGACCAGCTTCTCGCTGTAGGTCGTCAGCCATTTTTCCTGATAGCTGTTGGTTTCGACGCCGACCGCGCTGCCGGCCAGATCTGCCGCCGATTTGACAACTACATTCTTGTCCGAAGCCACAACGACGGACAGGCTCTGCACGCCATAGGGCACCATGAAGAGGATCTTGGAGCGCTCCTCGTTCCAGAACATGCCGGTGTTCATGCCGTCGATCCGGCCGGCCTTCACCGCCGGAATCATGCCTGGAAAGTCCATGCGGACAAGGGTGACGGGCGTGCAGATCCGGGGCGCGATCTCGTTCGCCAGCTCCACATTGAGGCCTTTCAGCGTGCCGTCGGAATCGACATATTGCTGGGGCGGATTGGTGGGATTGATGGAGAGTTGCACGCTGCCCGGCGTCACCAGATCCGCGGCCTTGATTTCGGCCACGCAGGCGGCCGCAGCCTGAAGCGCGCTTGCGCCCAGGACGGCCAATGCCAGGACCGGGCCCAGCGTCTTGGTCGCGATGAACGTGCTCAATATCTTGGTCATTGCGTGCGGTCCGTCCGTCCGGGGAGGCGGCCCGCTTTGGGCCGACCCTGCGATCTGGCTCAAGCGAACGGCCAACAGTTCTGACTGGCCTGACCACAATCGCCCGCAGCCCGCCGCTTAAGCAAGATCATTTTTTCGGCACAAATTGCCCGGAAATCAGCCGAAGGCGGGGGCTACCCTCGAGGGTTGCAGGGTGAGGGTCGTTTCCTCCGCGGCGGCGCGGCTCCGCCCTGGTCAGACTGGCAAGGTCTGGACAGACCGGAAACCCCTCTGCGTCCGGCCCACGCTGCCCACAAGGCACCGATAGCCGGGCCAATGAGCCCGTTGCGGCGCCGTCTGCGTCAGCGGCGCGCCTGCGGGTGCTTCGGCTGGCTGTTTCACCGCACCAAGGGTGGCCTCGTCGCCGGTACCCTGTTCGTGCTGCCCGGTCGGTGGTGTTTACCGCAGGCGGCCGGTGAGTTCTTTTCTCGACATGGCGCCGTGACGAACGGGGTCGCAAATGCTGGGTCGATTTTATCGAGCGCCTTGGCTGAGCCGGCTTTCCAAAACGCGCCATGACGACAGACACTTCGACATCCGCACGATTATTGCGTCTATTCCGGGACACTTTCCCGCCGCGGCTCGGGGCGGATTCGCTTTCGCGGCGGCCGGCGGCGCGGCATCCTCTGGGCGCAACTGTGGAGCCCGTGGCATGCACCGCCTTCTCCTTCCCCTTGTCGCAGCCGGCCTCGTCGCCGCCGCGCCCGGCGCCCGGTCCGCCGAAGCCGGGCAGGGTCGCGCCATCGCGCTGATCGACTTCCATTATCTCGACACTTCGGGCGAGCCGCGCGACCAGACGGCGGAGCATCGGACCCGGCTCGAGGTGTTCATGTCGGGGCTGGCACGCGACGTCTCGGCGGGGGAGCGGTTCCGTCTCGTCAGCCCGCGCTGCACGCCGAAGCCCTGCACGCTGGTGGGCAGCCCCATGCCGGAGCTGGTTGCCGCGGCGCGCAACGCGGGGGCGGACCTGCTCCTGGTCGGCGGCATCCATAAGATGAGCACGCTGGTGCAATGGGCGAAGGTGGAGGTCGTCGATCTCAGGACCGGGCGCGTCGTGTTCGAGAAGCTGTACACCTTCCGCGGCGACAGCGACGAGGCGTGGCGCCGCGCCGAGACCTTCATCGCCGGCCAGGTCCTCGCCCTTCCCCCCTCCTGACCCGGAAGGCACAGCAAGATGATGCCTCACGCAACACGGACTTTGGTCGCCTTCGCCGCGCTGGCCGTGGCGATCGGCCCCGTCGCGGTCGCCGCCGGTCCCGTCCCGGCGCGGATCGCCGTGTTCGCCTTCGAGCTGGATGACTTCAGCGCTGGCGCCGGCATCGCCGGCGACCCGGCGTCCGACCGCCGCTATCTCGACGAGGCGACGCGCGAGGCCCTGAAGCTCATCGGCGAGAGCGGGCGTTACGTGCTGGTGGATACCGCCCCGGCCGGCGACGACGACGTGCGCGAGCGCACGCTCTACCGCTGCCACGGCTGCGAGGCCCCCATCGCGCTGCGGCTCGGGGCGGACCTTTCCTTTCTCGGCGTCATCACGCGCATCAGCCGGACCGACTATGCCGTGCGCTTCGAGATCCGCGACGCGCGCACCGGCGACCTCGTCCGCCTGCGGCAGAGCGACCTACGGATCGGCGCCGACTATGCCTGGAGCCGCGGCGCGCGTGCCCTGATCCGGCAAGGGCTGCTGGACGCCAGATGACATTCGGGGTGGCACGCGGCTCGCCGCCGACGCCCCCCTCCTCCACCGGCATCCGGCCGGGTGGCCCGCGCGACGGCATCGGCTCGCTTCAGATCCCCAGGTAAGCCGCGCGGATGAGCGGGTCGGCGATCAGGTTCGCCGCGCTGCCGTCCATGGTGATGCGACCGGTTTCCATGACGTAGCCGCGATCGGCGATGGACAGGGCGCCAAATGCGTTCTGCTCCACCAGCAGCACCGCGACATCCAGGGCCTTCAAGCTCTTCACCACGTCGAAGATCTGCGCCACGAGGATGGGCGCGAGCCCCATGGACGGCTCGTCCAGCAGCAGGCATGCGGGACGGCCCATCAGCGCGCGGGCGATCGCCAGCATCTGCTGCTGGCCGCCGGAGAGGCCGCCGGCGAGCTGGTTCCGCTTTTCCCTCAGCACCGGAAACATGACGAAGGCATCGGCCATGTCCCGCTCCACCCGCTCGTCGGAGAAGATGAAGGCGCCGAGGCGCAGGTTCTCCTCCACGCTGAGGTTGGTGAAGATCTGCCGGCCTTCGGGGGACTGGGCGAGCCCACGCTGCACCCGCCGGTAGGCCGGGACGGCGGTGAGGGATTCGCCGCGGAAGGTGATGGCGCCGCCGCACACCGGCTGGACGCCGGAGAGGCAGCGCAGGAGCGTCGTCTTGCCCGCCCCGTTGGCGCCGACCACGGTGACGATCTCGCCCGAGCCGACGGACAGATCGACGCCGTGGAGCACCTCGATGCGGCCGTAGCGCGACCGCAAGCCCTCAACCGTGAGCATCTGCCGCCTCCTTGGCCGCGGTGCCGAGATAGGCCTCGATCACCCTGGGATCCCGGCTGACCGCCGCCGGCGCGCCCTCGGCGATCTTCTCGCCGTGATCGAGCACGACGACGCAATTGGACAGCCGCATCACCAGCTTCATGTCGTGCTCGACCAGAAGGATGGCGACGCCTTCGGCCGCCACCTCGCAGATCAGGCGGTCGATCTCCTCCGTCTCGACGGCATTGCAGCCCGCCGCAGGCTCGTCGAGCAGAAGCACCCGTGGCCGTGCGGCCAGCGCGCGCGCGATCTCCAGCCGCTTCAGCGCGCCATAGGACAGCGCGCCCGATTCGCGCTCCGCCGCGCGGGACAGGCCGACCCGCTCCAGGAGCTCCCGCGCCCCCACTTCCGCCGCGCGGGAGCGCCGCCGCGCGGCCGGAAGTCCCAGCAAATCCGACAGCACCGCTCCGCGCTCGTGCAGGTGAAAGCCGACGATGACGTTCTCGAGCACGCTCATCTGCTGGAAGATCTGCAGGTTCTGGAACGTGCGCGAAAGGCCCCGCGTGGCGAGCAGGTCCGGGCGCAGTCCGGTCACGTCCTCGCCGTCCAGCATCACCTTGCCGGTTCTTGGCAGGTAGATGCCGGAGATCATGTTGAACAGCGTGGTCTTGCCCGCGCCGTTCGGTCCGATGACCGAGACGATCTGGCCGACGTTCAGGGTGAACGAGACATCGCTCACCGCCTTGACGCCGCCGAAGGAGATGCCGAGCCCCTGGACTTCGAGCAGGGTCATTCTCCCCTCCCCCGCATGAGACGTCGCGCGCTCGGAAGCAGCCCGGATGGCAGAAAGATCATCACCAGCATCATCACCAGGCCGAGCACCACGTGCTCGTAGTCCTGGAGCACCGTGAGCACCTGCGGCAGCATGGTGAGCAGCGCCGCGCCGAAGATGGCACCGAGCACGGAGCCCGCCCCGCCCAGCACGGCCATGGTCACGAGCTCGATGGAGTGCATGTAGCCGGCCACGTCCGGCGTGATCAGCCGGTTCTGCAGCGCCAGCAGCGAGCCGGACACCGAGGCATAGACCGCCGAGATGACGAAGGCGTTCAGCTTGGCGCGGGCCACGTCCACGCCCACCGTGCGCGCGGCGACTTCCGAGCCGTGCAGCGCGCGCAGCGCCCGCCCCGTGGCGCTGTCGTGCAGGTTGAGCGCCAGCCACGCGCCGATGACCAGGAACAGGCCGGTGAACCCGTACCAGAATTGCGGGGTGGTCAGCTCGATGCCAAGGGTGCCGAGCCACCCGCGCAGCCCGAGGTCCGGCACCTTGATGCCGTCCGGCCCGCCGGTGATCGCCCCCTCGTTGGACAGCACCATGGCCACGAGCACGCCGAAGCCCAGGCTGGCCACCGCGAGATAATAGCCCTTGAGGCGCAGGATGGGCCGGCCGACCAGCCAGGCGGTCACGCCCGAAAGCCCCGCGCCGAGCACCACGGCAAGCCCCGGCGGCACGCCGAGATGCACCGGCAGCAGCGCGCAGGCATAGGCGCCGATCCCCACGAAGCCGGCATGGCCGAGGCTGATCTGCCCGGCATAGCCGGTGAGAACGACAATCCCCACCACCGCGATGGCGTTCACGAACACCAGCGAGCCGACCCGGTAATAATAGCTGGAGGGGAAGAAGAAGGGGCTGGCGATGATCAGGAACGCCAGCACGAGGAGCGTGGATTGCTTCGCCGAAAGCCGCATGGTCACACGCGCTCCGTCGGGTTGCTGCCGTAAAGGCCACGCGGGAACGCGAACAGCACGGCGAGGATGACGAAGAAGGCCACCGCGTCCTTGTAGTGGGAGCTCACATAGCCGGCGGTGAGCGCTTCCAGGAGGCCCAGCAGAAACCCGCCGGCGAGGGCGCCCTTGGGGTTGCCCATGCCGCCCAGCATGGCCGCCGCGAAGCCCTTCAGCGCCAGCGCGATCCCCGCCTCGAAGCTGGTGGGCATGATGGGGGTGATGAGCACCCCCGCCAGCGCGCCGATGCCGGCGGACAGGGCGAAGGACAGGGTCATCACGAACTTGGTGTTGATGCCCACGAGTTGCGCCGCCAGCCGGTTGTTGGAGGTGGCCAGCACCGCGCGCCCGGTCAGCGTCCGGGTGAAGAACAGCCAGAGACCGAGGAAGATGGCCACGGCGCCGGCCACCACCCACAGGCTCTGCGGCAAGATGGCGGCGCCGAACAGGCGCAGCGGCGTGTCGCCCGAGAAGGCGGGCAGGCGGTGCAGGCCCTTGTCGAACACGATCTGCGTCACGCCACGGATGAAGATGGAGGCGCCGATGGTGATGATGATCAGCGACACCACCGGAGCGCCGCGCGCCGGCTCGATGGCGAGCTCGTTGAGCGCGACGCCCACCGCCGCCGTCACCACGATGGCGATGAGCGCGGCCAACGGCAGCGGCAGCCCGGCGGCGACGCCGGCCACCGAGATCATGCCGCCGAGCATGACGAACTCACCCTGGGCGAAGTTCACCACGTCGGACGCGTTGTAGATGATGGTGAAGCCCAGGGCGACGAGCGCGTAGACCGCGCCGACCGTCACTCCGGACACCAGGAACTGCAGAAGATCAGACATGGTTCGTTCGGTCCCCGCCGGCGGGTCGGTTCGAGGCGGCATCCGCCCCGGCTGAAGCCAGCCGAAGGACGAGTGCCGCCGCATGCTGCGTGGAAGGAGCGCGCGCCGGACCTGCGCCACCGGGCCCGGCGGGCCGCCCGCGAGGAGCCTCCGCCGGGTCGTGGGGCAAAGGAACCGGGCTTCGGGAAAGGCCGTCGGATCGCCCGGCCTACTTCACCAGCTTCCAGCCGCCGTTGCTGATCTCAAGGATGCGGAAGGCGGAAAGGTCGAGGCCGAGATGGTCGGTCTTCGAGTAGTTGTAGGTGCCGGTGGTGCCGACAAGGCCGGTCGTCCCCTCGATGGCGTCGCGGATCGCGGCGGGCTTGCTGGAGCCGGCGCGGGCGATGGCTTCGGTGAGGATGCGCATGGCATCGTGGGCATAGCCGCCGAAGGTGGAGACGGGGGCGCCCGCCGCCTTCTCGAAGCTCGCCTTGTAGGCCAGCACCACCGGCTTCTGCGGGTCCTTCGGATCGAGCAGCTCGCCCACCAGCAGCGCGGTGCCAGGCAGCCTCACCCCTTCCGCGGTCTTGGCTCCGGCAAGCTCGATGAAGGCGTTCGAGGCGACCCCGTGCGACTGGTAGAGCGGGATGGTGATGCCGAGCTGTGCATAATTGCGGGTGATGGTGGCCGGCCCCTGGCCGAAGCCGGAATTCAGCACCGCCTGGATGCCCGGCTTGCTGCGGATGTTCGTCAGCTGCGGGGTCATGTCCGCGTCCTTCGGCCCGTAGGTCTCGTCGGCGACAATCTCGATCCCGGACGTCCTGGCCACGGCGAGGCACTGCGCCCGCATGGAGGCGCCGAAGCCGTCCGTCCCCGAGATGAGGCCCACCTTGGTGAGGCCGCGGTTCTTCATGTCCTCGAAGATCTTCAGGCACGCCATCCGGTCGGTGTGCGGCGTCTTGAAGACGTAGGGCTTCACCGGGTCGATGATCTCGATGGCGCCGGCCAGCGAGATGAAGGGCACCTTGCTCTCCTCGGCCACGGCAAGAATGGCCATGGAGGTGCCGGTGGTGGTGCCGCCGAGGATGGCGACGACGCCGTCGTCCTCCACCAGCCGGGTGGCGAACGTCTTGGCCTTGTTCGGGTCGCCGCCGTCGTCATAGAGCACGAGCCTGGCCTTCTCGCCCTTGATGCCGCCCTTGGCATTGAGCTCATCCACCATCAGCCGCAGCGTCCTGGCCTCCGGGTCGCCGAGCGAGGAGGCCGGACCGGTTTCCGAGACGACCGCGCCGATCTTGATGTCGGCACTGGCGGCGCTGGCCATCATCGCCAGCGCGACGAGGCCTGTCAGACACGTTTTCATGTTTCGCTCCCCAGGCAATTTCGGTGATGCATCCGAGCTGCCGGCGCACGCACGCCGCCCGAGGAGGCGGCCCGCGAAGGGAAGCGAGGGAGCATCACGCTTGTCCGATCTTTTTTCGTCAGATCGTTCGATCTTTTTAATCCAGATCAAATCGCATTGCCATCAAAATTTCTCGCCGCCCTCCGCAACGTCAGGATGCCGGTGTTTAAAGGCCTGATCAGGCCTTCCCCCCCCAGATCGGCGGCGGGAGCGGGACATTGCCATCGTCGATTTTCAGCGACGATCCCACCGGCGCGCCGCTTGACACGCCTGGCAGACCTGTTGATATTTAGATCGATCGTTCGACTAATTTATCAACATGCGATGAAACGCAGGGGTGGAGCGCCATGCCACAAGCAGCAGTATCCCAGGAAGCCGGATTCCGCGATTATCGCGCCCTGATCGAGCCGGCGCGTGTCAACAGCCGCCTCTACTACGACCCCGACATCTTCCAGGAAGAGCTGGAGAAGATCTGGTACCGCACCTGGGTCTATGTGGGCCACACCAGCGAGATCCCGAACAAGAACGACTACGTCACCAAGTCGATCGGCCCCATGCCGGTGCTGCTGGTGCGGGACAAGGACGGCGAGGTCCGCCTCCTGCTCAACAAGTGCCCGCACCGCGGCAACCAGCTCTGCGCCTACAAGCAGGGCAACCGGACGAGCTTTACCTGCCCCTACCATTCCTGGACCTTCAGCAATACCGGCGACCTCATGGGCTACGCCTTGCCGGAGGGCTATGAGGGGCAGGACAAGAAGGGCCTCAACCTCGGCAAGGTGCCGCGCATCGCCATCTATCGCGGCTTCGTCTTCGGCTCCATGGCGCACGAAGGTCCGTCGCTGGAGGAGCATCTCGGCGGCGCCAAAGCGGCCCTCGACCAGTTGCTCGACAACTCGCCCACCGGCGAGCTGGACCTGACCGCGGGCTTCCTGCAGCACCGCACCAAGGCCAACTGGAAGTTCATGCTGGAGAACGAGACCGACGGCTACCATCCCGGCTTCGTGCACGGCTCCGTCTTCCAGGTGACGAACAGCGGCATCGGCAATCTCTACGGCGCGCAATCCCTGGCGCTGACGCGCGATTACGGCAACGGCCACACCGAGTTCGACCTGCGGCCCGAGTGGCGCCGCCTCGACAAGCCCCTGGAATGGTTCGGCACCAGCGAGGCGCGCCTGCCCGACTATGTGCAGGCGATGAACGCCGCCTACGGCGCCGAGCGCGCCCGGCAGATCATGATCGACGGCTCGCCGCACGTCATGATCTTCCCGAACCTCTTCATCGCCGAGATCCAGATGTTCGTGCTGCAGCCGGTGGCGGTGGACGAGACCATCCAGCATGTGACGGCGCTGCAGTTCAAGGGCGCGCCGGACATCAACCGCCGCCTGCGCCAGCAGACCATGGGATCGGTCGGGCCGGCGGGATTCCTGCTCGCCGACGACACCGAGATGTACGAGCGCAATCATCGCGGTGCGAAGATCCCTGATCCCGAGTGGCTGACGCTGACGCGCGGCCTGCATCGCGAGCGGCGCGACGAGAACGGCTTCCGCATCGCCCATTCCACCGACGAGACGCCGCAGCGCGGCATCTGGCGCCACTACCTCAACCTGATGACGCAGGCCCGCTGATGACCGCCCTCGCCAAGACCTTCACGCAGGCATCCGCGCCCGACCTCGCCGCCCTGGATCCGGTGCTGCTGCAGCATCAGGTGGCGCAATTCCTCTACATGGAGGCCCGCCTCCAGGACACCCACGCCTATGACGCGTGGGAGGCGCTGTGGACCGACGACGCCATCTACTGGATCCCGGCCAACGGCGACGACATCGATCCCGACAGGCAGATGTCGGTGCTCTACGACAACCGCTCGCGCATCGGCGTGCGGATCGCGCAGCTCAAGACCGGCCGGCGCCACACCCAGACCCCGCGCTCGGAGCTGGCCCGCGTGGTCGCGAACATCGAGGTGACGGAGGTCCTCGGCAACGAGGTCGGCGTGCGCGCCAACGTCGTCATCTACGAGGACAACCTGCGGGGCGAGACGGTCTGGGCCGCCCGCAACGAATACCGGCTGCGGATGGTCGACGGGACCTTCCGGCTGGTCCGCAAGAAGGTCGCGCTCGTGAACAACGAGAAGCCCATCTACACCCTGTCTTTCCTGGTTTGAGGGGCCGTCCATGACACACAGCACGGCACCTGGCACTACGGTAGAGGCCGGCAAATCCGAGCCGGCCAGCCCCGAGATCTGGATGGGCGAAGGGCCCGTCCTCCTCGCATACGCCGACGGGATCGCAACCCTCACGCTGAACCGACCGAATGCGGCTAACGGCATGAACATCGAGCTGATGCAGGCGCTCTACAAGGCGCTCATGCTGTGCCACCGGGCGCCCGGGCTGCGAGTGGTGCATCTGCGGGGGGCCGGCGCCAATTTCTGCGCCGGCGGCGACGTCCGTGAATTCGCCTCCAAGGGCGAGGCCCTCGGCGACTTCCTGCGCGAGGTCACGGCCTACCTGCAGGTGGCCATCGGGGCGCTGATCCGCCTCAAGGCCGTCGTCGTGACCGAGGTCCACGGCTATGCGGCCGGCGGCGGCGGACTCGGCCTCGTCTGCGCCTCCGACATCGTCATCGCCGGCGAGGGCGCCCGCTTCCTGGCCGGCGCCACGCGGGTGGGCATGGCGCCGGATGCGGGGTCTTCCGTGATCCTGCCCCACCTCGTGGGCTTCCGACGGGCGGCGGAGATCATGCTGTCCAACCGCATCGTGGAGGCGGCCGAGGCGCAGCAGATCGGGCTGATCACGAAATGCGTGCCGGATTCTGTCCTTGAGGATGAAGCGCGCAAGGCCGCGCGCTTCTACGCCAGCGGCGCCCCCCTCGCCCTCGCGGCCACCAAGCGCCTCTTGTGGAACGCGCTGAACGTGGAGCCCGCCCTGCCCGAGGAGGCGCGCACCGTGTCCGAGCTGTCGTTCACCGCCGATTCCCGCGAGGGCCTCGCGGCGGTGATCGAGAAGCGCAAGCCGGTGTTCAACGGCCGATGAACACGGGCGGAGCGGCGAGCGGGCGACGCGCCCTCGTCACCGGCGGGGGCGCCGGCATCGGCGCCGCTACCGTCCGCCGCTTGGTCGCGGACGGGCTGGCGGTGGCCTTCTGCGACCTCGACGTGGCGGCGGGCGCGGCCTTGTCGGCCCAGACCGGGGCGGTCTTCGTCCACATGGACGGCACGGACGCGGTGGCCGGCGCGGCCTTGTTCGCCGCGCACGGCCCGTTCGACGTGCTGGTGAACAACATCGGCGCAGACCAGCATGCCTTCTTCACCGACACCACAGCCGCCGACTGGCGCTTCCTGCTCTCGGTCAATCTGGAGACGGCCTTCCTGTTCACCGGCCTCGCGCTGCCGGGCATGCAGGCGGCCCGCTACGGGCGGATCGTGAACGTCGCCTCGGAAGCGGGGCGGCTGGGATCGAAGGGAGGGTCGGTCTACGCCGCCGCCAAGGCCGGCCTGATCGGCTTCACCCGTTCCATCGCCCGCGAGAACGCCCGGTACAACATCACGGCGAACGCCGTCGCCCCGGGGCCCATCCGCACGCCCATGGTGGAGCGGGCGGTGGCGGAGGTGGGCGAAAGGCTCGCAGCCGACATGGCCGCTTTGACGCTGATGCGCCGCATCGGCGAGCCGGAGGAAGTGGCCGCAGCGGTCGCCTTCCTCGGCTCGGAGGGGGCGTCCTTCATCACCGGCGAAGTCCTCGGCGTGTCCGGCGGCATGGGCTGCGGCGCCTGAGCGAGCGCCGGCCGCGACAAAACCAATCAGCAAAAGGGGGGCAGCGATGACCCAAATCGTCTTCATCACGTCCGACAGCCGGCGTATCGAGATCGACGCGCAGGACGGGCTGAGCGTCATGGAGTGCGCGCGCCGCGCCAACGTGCCCGGCATCGTGGCCGAATGCGGCGGCGCCTGCTCCTGCGCCACCTGCCATGTCTATATCGACGCGCCCTGGAGCGGCATCGTCGGCGAGGCGGCCGGCATGGAGCGCGACATGCTCGAATTCGCCGAGAGCGTGCGCGAGACCTCGCGCCTCTCCTGCCAGGTGAAGGTGGCGCCGGACCTCGACGGGCTCACCGTGCATCTCCCCGACGGCCAGGCCTGACCAGCAACCCGATGCCGGGACGAATTTGGAGAGGGACATGCCGGGGCCGTTGCAGGGACTTCGCATCGTGGAAATGGTCGGCCTCGGGCCGGCGCCGTTCGCCGCCATGATGCTGGCGGATGCGGGCGCCGAGGTGATCCGCATCCACCCGAAGGGCCAGCGCCCGGAAATCCCGCTGCTGAACACCCGCTTCGACGTGCTGGCGCGCGGCCGCCGCTCCATCGCCCTGGACCTGAAGGTCGAGGGAGAAAGGGCGGTGATGCTGGATCTCATCGGCCGCGCGGACGGCCTTGTCGAAGGGTTCCGGCCGGGAACGATGGAACGGCTCGGCCTCGGGCCCGAGGTGTGCCACGCGCGCAATCCGCGCCTTGTCTACGGCCGCATGACCGGCTGGGGCCAGACCGGACCGCTGGCTGACACCGCCGGGCACGATCTGAACTATCTCGGCGCCACCGGGGCTCTCAACGCCATCGGCCCGGCGGGCGTGCCCCCGCCCGTGCCCCTCAACCTCGTCGCGGATTTCGGCGGCGGCGGCATGCTGATGGCATTCGGCCTTGTCGCGGCGCTGTTCCACGCGCGCGCCACCGGGCAGGGCCAGGTGGTGGACGCGGCCATGACCGACGGCGCCTCGCTGCTGTCCGCCATGTTCTGGGGCTTCCGTGCCGGCGGCGCGTGGGGCGACGGGCGGGAGGCGAACCTGCTGGACGGCGGCGCCTATTTCTACGCGACCTATGCCTGCGCGGACGGCAGGTTCCTCGCCGTCGCCGCGGTGGAACGGAAGTTTCACCAGATCCTGCTGGACCGGCTGGGCCTCGACGCCGGCGAATTCACCCACATGGCCGACCCCTCCGCCTGGGGCCGGCTGCGCGCCCGCCTCGCCGACCTCTTCCGCCAGCAGCCCCGCGACCACTGGGCCGCCCTGTTCGCGGGGACGGACGCCTGCGTCACTCCCGTCCTCGACTGGGCCGAGGCGGCCGGGCACGCTCAGGCGCAAGCGCGCACGGCCTTCGTGACGGTGGACGGCGTGATGCAGCCCGCCCCTGCCCCGCGCTTCAGCGCCACCGCCTCCACCGTCGCCCACGGCCCCGCCGCCGCCGGCGCCCACACGCGGGAGATTCTCGCGGACTGGGGCGTCCTGGCGGCCGGTATGGAGGAGCCCATGGGCTCCGGCACACTTTAAGGGACACGACGATGCCGGCCTCCCTCGGGTGAGGAGGCCGGCACACGGAACGACGGCGGAGGTCAGAGGGCGCGGATGAAGGCGCCGATGCGCCGCAGGGACGCCCCGGCTTCCGGCAGCTCCTCGAACACCTGGAAATGGTGGGGCATCCCCTCGAACACCTCGACCTCGATGCGGCCACCCTGCGCCACGACCTTGCGCACCAGCAGATGGGCATCGTCGAGGGTGATGTCGTGGCCCCCGGCATGGACGAGGATGGCCGGCAGGCCGCTGAGGTCGCCCAGCACCGGGGAGGCCGCAGGGTCCGAGGGCGGATTGTCCCGCCCCAGATAGGTGCGCGCCATGGCCCGCAGTTGCGCGGGCCTGGAGAAGATATCGAGATCCGCCAGCGCGGTGTAGCTCTCTCCGCTCAGGGTCAGGTCCAGCCAGGGTGAGAGCAGGACGAGCGCCTTGGGCAAGGCCAGTCCCGCGTCGCGGGCGCGGATCGCCGTGCCGAGCGCGAGGGCGCAACCGGCTGAATCCCCCACGATGGCGAGCGGCGTGTCACCCGCGCGCACCAGCTCCGCATAGGCGGCGAAGGCATCGTCGGCGGCGGCCGGGAAGCGGTGCTCGGGGGCGAGGCGGTAGTCGAAGCCCAGCACTCGCGCCCCGCTCGCCGCCGCCAGCCGCGCCATGAGGCCGGCGTGGGAGCGGATGGAGCCGATCTGGAATCCGCCGCCATGGCAATAGAGCAGCGTCGTGCGCGGCGTGGCCTCGGGCGGATCGAACGCGCAGGCCGGCAGGCCCGCAATCCGCAGCGCGGTGCGCAGGACCTCCGGCGCACCCGCGCCATCGCCGAGAAACCGTTCGAAGCTCTCGCGGATTTCGGCGAGCGTCATGCCCCCCGCCCAGGCCGTGGTGGCCGCGACGATGCGCTGGCGCACGCTCCCGTAGGGGTCAGGATCGCCCATGGCGGGATCGCTCATCGTGGGATCAGTCATGGTGGCATCAGTCATGGCAGGGTCGCTCATGGCAGGGTCAATCATGGCGGGGTCGCTCATGGCGGGGTCGGTCACGGGGCGCGCCCGGCACGGCTACGGGGAGGGCCGCGCCGGCCCTCCCGCCTTCCCCGCATCGATCCGGACCGAGCCGTCAGTGGGCTTCCGAGCGGTGCAGAACCCGCGTCGCCTTCGCCTCGTAGCGCGGCAGGGTGCCCTCGGGATGGCACTCGACGTTTACGGTGATGCCGAGGCGCGCCTTGATCTCCCGCCGCACGTCATTGGCGGCCTGGTCTTCAGGGCGCTGGTCGGCGCGGGTTGCTTCCACGGCGATGGTCATCTTGCCGATGGTTGTGGCTTGGGTGTCGATGTAGATCTGCCAGACTTCCTTCGCGAGCCCCTTGATGCTGGCGATCACATCCTCGATCTGCGACGGGAAGACGATCACGCCCTTGAACTTGATCATGTCGTCGGTGCGCCCGATGATGCGCCCGATCTTGCGCATGCCGCGGCGGCCCGAGGGGCAGTCATAGGGGCGGCGGGACAGACGCACGAGGTCGCGGGTGCGCCAGCGGACCACCGGGGACGCCTCCTTGCGGATGGTGGTGACGACAATCTCACCCACCTCGCCTTCCGAGACCGGCTTCATGGTCTTCGGATCGAGGATCTCGACGATGACGGTGTCCTCGTTCAGCAGCTGCAGCTCGTCGTCGGCGTGGGTGTAGGGCGTGGAGATCGCCAGGATCGGGCCGCCCGCCTCGGTGGTGCCGTAGATGTTGTGGCTCATGAAGCCCTCGGGCATCTCCGCCTCGAGCTGGGCGCGGAATTCCGCCGACACCGACTGGCCGCCGAGGATCGCCACCTTCAGCGCCCATTCGGTGCGCGGGTCGATGCCCTGGCTCTTGGCTGCCTGCACCAGCGTCATCAGCCACAACGGCGACATGGACGCCACGTCATAGCGGTGGTCGCGCAGCCAGCGCGCGGCCAGCTCGCCGCGGCCGGGGCCGATGGGAAAGTTCGTGCATCCCACGGCGGAGAAGCCGGCGTCCAGCGCCGGACCGCCGATCCACAGGCCGTAGCCGTAGCCCTGATAGGCCCGGAAACCGCTGCGCACGCCCGCCGCCGTCAGCAGGCGCGCCATCTGGTAGGGCAGCAGTTGGTGCAGGTCGTTCCTGGTCATGCCGAACGTCACCGGCAGGCCGGTGGTGCCGGAGGTGGCGACGAAGCGCTCCACGCTCTCCAGCGGCACGGTGAGGAAGGGAAAGGGGTAATGGTCGCGCAGCAGCGACTTGTCCATGAAGGGGGCGCTCTCCAGCCCGTCGGCGGACGCGAGGTCTTCCGGCCGCATGCCGGCATCAGCGAAATGGGCCTTCCATTCCTCGCACTGTCCGAGCCGTGCCCCCAGCCGCACGAGCCCTTCCCTCTGGATCCTGTGAATGCCGTCGCGATCGAGCGACTCCACCTCTGGGTGCTGCATCTGTGTCCTCCCCATCCGACCGTTGGCTCTCGGGCGGCTCTGGCGGCCACCTCGTTTCTTCGCAATTAATAGACCGAACGAATGGTCTATGTAAACGCTGATTTTGATCTGCATCAACCGATGCCGGTCGAGCAGCGTTCTGGAGAGAATATAATCATGTCGGGAATGCGCGCCACCGGTATCCCGGACTTGGCAATCCCCAGCGGTGCGCCTATAGACCGAATGATCGGGACATTCTTACGGGTATGGTGCCGTGGCGCGAACACGCTCAGCCGAATATGACAATATCCACGATACCATACTCGACCGGGCGGCATCGGTTTTCGCGCGGCGGGGCTATGCGGCGACCTCGATCGGCGACATCGCCGACGCCTGCGAGTGCTCCAAATCACGGCTCTACCACTACTTCACCTCCAAGGAGGCGATCCTCTCCGACATGCTGACGTCGCATGTGGATGCGCTCCTCATGAAGTGCCGGCACACGCTCTACGGCTTCCAGGACCCCGAAGAGCGCTTCCGCCAGCTCACCCGCCTGTTCCTCGATGTCTACTCCGTCTCCCGCGACCGGCACGTGGTGCTTTTGACCTGCGCGGAGTTTCTGGTGCCGGAAACCCGGAAGGTCCTCGTCGCCAAGCAGCGGGAACTGATCGCCTATGTGCGGGACATCCTGCTGCAGCTGCGGCCGGACCTCGCGAAGGACTTCGCGATGGCCCACGTGGATACCATGCTGTTCTTCGGCATGATCAACTGGACCTACACCTGGTACCACTCCGACGGCGCCGTGTCGCCGAGCGAGCTGGCGGACCGCACCGTGGATCTGTTCGTCAACGGCTTCGCCAATGCCGGAGAGGCCCGGACGCGGCCCGCCCCGGCCAAAGGTTGACTCAACCAAAGGTTGATCTGGCCAAGGACTGAACCGCCGGGCGTCATGCCGACGGCGCCGTCCGGCGCAGCCGGGCGACCGGATCGAAATCCGCCGCGGACACCTCGGCGAAAGAGATTTCCGCCCCGGCCTCCAGCATCCGCTTGGCGGCCATGTAGGTGCGGGCGTCGTTGACCGCGTCCACCGCGATCATCCAGCCCTTGCGGAAGTACCAGAGCGACGAGCCGCGATCCGAGCGGCGGCGCACCACCGCGTCGTAGCCGCGGTTGAGCCCGACGATCTGCAGCTTCACGTCATACTGGTCCGACCAGAACCACGGCACCGGGGCGTAAGGGCGCGGGCGGCCGAGCATGGCGTCGGCCACGCATTCCGCCTGGTCCACCGCATTCTGCACGCTTTCGAGCCGGGTCGGCACGCCGTCGAGGGGGAAGCAGGCGCAATCCCCGGCGGCCCACACGTCCGGCGCCGAGGTGCGGCCAAAGACGTCCACCAAGATGCCGTTGTCGCAGGCAATGCCCGCCGCCCGCACCAGCTCATCCCGCGCCAGCACGCCGATGCCGACGATGGCGAGGTCCACGGGGATGCGTTCACCGTCCTCCAGTTCCACCGCTGCGATGGCCCCGTTTTCGGCGACGACCCCGGCCACGCAGCGCCCCTCGAGGATGCGGACGCCGTGCCCCGCGTGCAGGTCGCGGATGATCGACGCGGTCTCGGCGCATGCGACGCGATCGAGGATGCGCCCGGCACGCTCCACCACCACCACGCCGAGGCCGGCCTTCACCGCCACCGCTGCGGTTTCCAGCCCCACATAGCCGCCACCTAGGACCAGCAGCCGCCGGCCCGGCCGGATCTCCTCGCGCAACCTGTCAGCGTCGGCGAGGCCGCGCAGCTCATGCACCCCCCCGATCCCTGAGAAACCAGCCGGCAACGGACGCGGGCGCGTGCCCGTGGCGAAAGCGAGCTTGGTCCAGGGGACGGTTCGCCCGCCGGCAATCAGCGTGCGCGCCCCGGGAGAAATGGCGGTGACGGGAACGCCCGTGACGATCTCCACGCCGAGATCCGACCAGAAGGTCGTCGGTCGCAGGTAAAGCCGATCGAGCGTCCATTCTCGTTTGAGGTAGGCCTTGGACAAAGGCGGCCGCTGGTAGGGCGGATGCGGCTCCTCGCCGAAGACGGTGAGCCTCCCGGAATATCCGCTTTGACGCAGGCGCATGGCGAGGGAGGCCGCGGCCTGCCCGGCACCGACGACGGCGACGTGTTCCTGGTCCATGCTTTTCACACCGCCATATTAGTTGACCGATCGTTCTGACTATTATATTGCCGATTTGCGGGTGGCAATCGGGTTCTTCGGTCCGCCCTCCCGCTGCGGAGCCCGCCGGGCGCGCGCAGTCGCGATCCGGCGGCCGCCGGCGGCCCGGCACGCCGCCGTAATCAAAATCAAATGGGTGAGGACGCGACGGTGACGGGCATCACAGCGATCGGAATCCACCTGCCGCGACTGCGCCTCTCGCGCGCCGGCATGGCGGCGGCCATGGACTGGCTTTCTCCCCGCTCCGACGCGCGCGGGGCGCGCACCCTCGCCTTCTGGGACGAGGACGGCATCACCATGGGCGTCGCCGCCGCGCGGGCCTGCCTGGCGCACGCTCCGGAGGCCACGCGCGGTGAAATCCGCGCCTTGAGCTTTGCCACCACCACCCCGGTCTTCGCCGAGCCGCAGAATGCGAGCCTCGTGCACGCCGCCCTGCGTCTTCCGGCGGAAAGCATCGCCCAGGACAGCGGCGGCACGCTGCGCTGTGGGCTGATCGCCCTCCACATGGCCCTGGAAGGCACCGGGCCGACCCTCGTGGTCGCCGCGGACAGTCCGGTGAGCCCGGCCGGCAGCATCGCCGAATCCCGCTTCGGCGACGGCGCGGCAGCGGTTCTCGTCGGGGGCGGCCCGGCGCTCCTCGCCTATCGCGGCGGTGCCAGCCTCACGGCGCCGTTCATCGAGCGTTACCGCGCCGCCGACCGCGCCCTCGCCACCGATTGGGAGGAGCGCTGGGTACGCGAGGAGGGGTTCTTGTCCCTCGTTCCCCGCGCCATCGCCGATGCCCTCGCCGGCGCCGGGCTGGTCCCGCAGGACATCCAGCATTTCGTGCTGCCGAGCGTCATTCCCGGCTGCGCCAAGGCCGTCGCCCAGGCGGCCGGCCTGTCGAAGGCACGGCTCGCGGAAAACCTCGACATTGAATGCGGCGACACCGGCGCCGCCCATGCGCTGGTGATGCTCGCCCGCGCCATGGAACAGATGCAGCCCGGCGAGCGGGTGCTGGTGGCGCAGTTCGGCCAGGGCGCCACCGCATTGATCCTGGAGGCGACGGATGCCCTCGCCGGCTTCGATCCCGGTGTCGCCGCCGCGCTCGCGGGCGGCATCGCCGAGGCCAACTATCTCAAGCTGCCCATCTTCCGTGGCCTGCTGGCCTGGGAGCGCGGCCTGCGCGGCCGCCTGCCGGTGAACGAGGCGCTGACCACCGCCTACCGCAACGCCGAAGCCCTGCTGGGCTTCGTGGGCGGGCGCAGCCCGCAGACCGGACACGTCCAGTTCCCCGCATCCCACATCGCGGTCGCGGAATCCGGGTTCCACGCGCAGGCACAGGAGCCGTGGCCGCTGGCCGACCGCGGCGGGACGGTGGCCACGGCCACAGCCGATCGCCTCGCCTTCTCGCGCAGTCCGCCCAATTGCTACGGCCTCGTCGACATCGCCGGCGGCGGCCGCCTGATGATGGATTTCACCGACCCCGAAGCCGCGCGCCTCGCGCCCGGGGACAAGGTCCATTTCGTCTTCCGCATCAAGGACCTGGATGAGCGCACCGGATATCGCCGCTACTTCTGGAAGGCAGTGGCGGCCGCGGCGCCGATCGCCGCCGCGCAAGAGAAAGGCGCCTGAGATGGCCACAGGTATCAAGGACAGGGTCGCCATCCTCTCCATGGGCTGCTCGCGGTTCGGCGAACGCTGGGATGTGGGCCAGGAAGAGCTGATGGCCGAAGCCTATCTGGAGGCGCTGGGCGGCTCCGGCATCGACCCAAGCATGATCGAGGCGGCGTGGTACTCGTCCCATTACGACGACATCGGCGCCGGCAAGGCGGGGCTTCCCATGGCGCAGGCCCTGCGCCTGCCCGCCATCGGCGTCACCCGGGTGGAGAATTTCTGCGCGGGCGGAACGGAGGCCTTTCGCGGCGCGGTCTATGCCGTCGCCTCCGGCGCCGTGGACATCGCCTTGGCCGTGGGCGTGGAAAAGCTGAAGGATACGGGCTTCGCCGGCCTGCCGCCGGCCTCGCGCGGCACCTTCGCGCCCATGTACCTGCCGACCCATACCAATCCCGGCAACTTCTCCCAGCTCGCGCGCGCCTACGGCGCCCACCACGGCGTCTCCCGCGACGACCTGAAGCGCGCCATGGCGCACACTTCAATGAAGAGCCACTTCAACGCGGTGAAGAACAAGAACGCCCACCTGCGCAAGGCCATCACCATCGAGCAGGCCGTGAATGCGCCCCTGGTGGCCGACCCGCTCGGCCTTTACGATTGCTGCCCGGTCTCCGACGGCGCGGCCTGCGCCATCGTGACGACGCCCGAAATCGCCCGCAGCCTCGGGAAGAGCGCGCCCGTGCTGGTGAAGGCGATCCAGCTCGTCGCCTCCAATGGCTGGGAGGTGCAGCAGAGCGACTGGAACGGCGCCTACGTGCACACGGCGCGCATCGCCGCCCGGCGGGCCTATGCCGAGGCCGGCATCACCGATCCGCGGTCCCAGCTCAGCTTCGCGGAGCTGCACGATTGCTTCTCCATCACCGAGATCGTGACGCTGGAGGATATCGGCCTGAGCGATGAGGGAACCGCCTGGAAGCGCATGCGGGACGGCGCCTTCGACGTGGACGGCGAGATGCCGTGCCAGGTGGACGGCGGGCTGAAGTGCTTCGGCCATCCGGTGGGCGCCTCCGGCCTGCGCATGCTCTACGAGTGCTGGTTGCAGCTCACCGGCCAGGCGGGCGAACGCCAGCTCGGGGCGCCCAGCCTCGCCCTCACCCACAATCTCGGGGGCGCACCGGCCCAGAACGTGTGCTCCATCACGATTGTCGGTGCCGCCTGACCCGACCGTGGCGGCCCGTCGACTCCCCCGCCGCCGGCGCGAACCGACGGCGGGGGCTTTTCCTTCCCAGCCTGCTCAGGCGCCCTGCCCCGGCGCGAACGTGCCGGCTTTTTCCGCCAGCTCGACGAGCCGGGGCGCTGGGTTCGATCCAGCGCCTCCGGCGGCGTGGGCGGCTTCCACTTCCTTCAGAACCGCCGCCAGTCCCATCTGGTCGGCCGCCCACATGGGCCCGCCCTTGATGCGCGGGAAGCCGTAGCCGTTGACGAAGGCGAGATCGATGTCGGAGGCGCGAAGCGCGATGCCCTCGGCGAGCACCTTCGCCCCCTCGCTGGCCATGACGGCGAGGAGGCGCCGCTGGATTTGCTCGGCGGTGAAGCTGCGGGGGGTGATGCCCTTCGCCGCGCGGGCCTGCTCGATCACCTGCGTGACGAGGGGATCGGGGGCGCGGTTGCCGGCCGCGTCATAGGCGTACCAGCCGGCGCCGGTCTTGCGGCCGAGCCGGCCCGCCTCCACCAGCCGGTCGGCGATGTCGACATAGCGCTCGCCCGGATCGCGCGTCGCCGCCCGGCGCTTCCTCATGGCATAGGCGATGTCGAGGCCGGACATGTCCGAGACCGCGAAGAGGCCCATGGCGAAGCCGTAGGCCTCCAGCGCCGCGTCCACGTCTTGCGGTGAGGCGCCGTCCTCCACCAGAACTTCCGCGTGGCGGCGGTAGAGCGCATAGATGCGGTTGCCGATGAAGCCGTCGCAATTGCCCGCCACGATCGCCTGCTTGCCCATCTTCTTGCCCAGCGCCAGGGCCGTGGCGAGCACGTCCGGCGCGGTGCGGGCCGCCTTCACCACCTCCAGCAGCTTCATGATGTTGGCCGGGGCGAAGAAGTGCAGGCCCACCACGTCCTGCGGCCGGGCGGTGGCGGCGGCGATGGCGTCGAGGTCGAGATAGGAGGTGTTGGTGGCCAGCACCGCGCCGGGCCGGGCGATGGCGTCGAGGCGGCGGAAGATGTCGGTCTTCACCGCCAGGTCCTCGAACGCGGCCTCGATGACGAGGTCCACGGAAGCGAGCCGGCCCCAGTCGGCGGTGGGGGTGACGCGGGCGAGGCGCTCCGCGCCCTGCGCCGCGCTGATGCGCCCGCTCTTCACCTGCCGCTCGTAGACGGCGCGCACCCGGCCGAGGCCGGCCACTGCCGCCTCGTCGTCCCGCTCCACCAGGGTGACCGCGAGCCCGGCATCGGCCAGGGCCACGGCGATGCCCGCCCCCATGGTGCCGGCGCCGATCACCGCGACCGAAGCCACCGGCCGCGCCGCCACCCCTTCCAGCCCCGGCACCTTGCCGGCCTCGCGCTCGGCGAAGAACAGGTGGCGCAGGGCCTTGGCCTCGGCGCTCTCGCGCAAGGCGAGGAAGGCGGCGCGCTCGGCGGCGAGGCCGGCGGCGAAGTCGCCCGCCTCCGCCGCGCGGATGACCCGGATCGCCTCTTCGATGGCCGGCATGCCCTTCGCTCCCTTGCGGGCGCGGGCGATGGCGGCGGCTTCCGCGTCCTTGTCCCCCGGCGGCACCGGCAGCGCCGAGAGCCGGCGCTTGGCGGTTGCCGGCGCGCGCGCGATGGCGGCGGCGAGGACATCGCCCTCCACCGCGTCGACGAGGCCCAGGGCGAGGGCGTCCCTCGCCTTCAGCACCCGGCCCTCGCAGACCAGGGCGATGGCTTCGGCCACCCCTGTGAGGCGGGGCAGACGCTGGGTGCCGCCGGCGCCGGGGATGAGGCCGAGGCGGGTCTCGGTGAGGCCCACCAGCGCCTTCGGCCCGGCGAGCCTGAGGTCGCAGGCCAGCGCGATCTCGCAGCCGCCGCCCAGCGCGGCGCCGTCGAGCGCCGCCACCACCGGCTTGGCGCAGCCATCGATGGCCGCCACCACGTCGGGCAGCAGGGGCGGGCCCGGCGGCAGGCTCATCTCGCGGATGTCGGCGCCGGCGATGAACCGCCCCGCCCCGCCGCTGATGACCAGCGCCGCCACCTGCGGGTCACCATCAAGGACCCGCACCGCATCCAGCAGGCCCTGCCGCACGCCCGTCGACAGCGCGTTCACCGGCGGATGGTCGATGCCGATCACCGCCACCGCGCCATGGCGGGTCACGGTGACCGGAGAGCTCACGGCGTCCATGGATCAAACCTTCTCAACAAGGGCCGCAATGCCCTGGCCGACACTTCCCGCCATCGCAGCGTGGACGGCGGCGGATGCATGCTTCAAGGCTGTCTCCCGCTGCCCTAACCCGCCTGAGGGAGGTTGACAATCACTGCTCTAATTTAAAGACTAACTGTTCGATCTATTAATTCAAGAGGGCTCGCAGTGGCCCTTCACGGGAGGATTCGATGGGGGCACCGCCGAAGGAAGCAGGGCACACCGAGGCGGTGCTGCGCGTCACCCGCCATGACGGCTGGAGGGAGCTCACCCTCAACCGGCCCGATCGCCTCAACGCCTTCAACGCGGACCTGCACCGCGCCCTGGCCGCCGCGCTGGACGCGGCGGCGGACGATGCCTGCCGCGCCGTGCTCCTGACCGGCGCCGGGCGCGGCTTCTGCGCCGGTCAGGACCTCGGCGACCGCGCGAACATGGAAGGCCCGCCCGACCTCGGCGCCGCCATCGAGGCTTTCTACAATCCCCTCGTCCGGCGCCTGCGCGCCCTGCGAAAGCCCGTCGTCTGCGCGGTGAACGGCGTCGCCGCAGGCGCCGGCGCCAACATCGCCCTTGCCTGCGACATCGTGCTGGCGGCGCGCTCCGCCAGGTTCATCCAGGCCTTCGCCAAGATCGGCCTCGTGCCGGATTCCGGCGGCACCTTCTTCCTGCCGCGCCTCGTCGGCGATGCCCGTGCACGGGCTCTCGCCCTGCTCGGCACGCCGGTGGAGGCGGAGACGGCCGAACGCTGGGGCCTCATCTGGAAGGCGGTGGACGACGCCATGCTGATGGAGGAGGCGCGAGCCCTCGCCGCCCATCTCGCCACCCAGCCCACGCAAGGGCTCGCCCTCATGAAGGCGGCCCTCAATGCCTCCCCCGGCAACACGCTCGATGCCCAGCTCGACCTCGAGCGTGACCTGCAGCGGGAAGCCGGCCGCACGGCGGACTATCGCGAAGGGGTGAGAGCCTTCATGGAAAAGCGCCCGGCCCGCTTCATCGGGCGCCGCGCATGAGCGCTTCGGCCCATGCCGATGGGCGGCGCTGCCGCACCGGAAGACGCCAGCAGGGCGCGCCGGTCTCTCGCCACGCCCGGCTCAGCCGAGGGCCTTCGCCACCGCCCGCTTGCACATGACCTTTACCAGCTGGGCCCGATACTCGGCCGAGCCGTGTAGGTCGCTCATGAGGTCGGACGGGTCGAGGGCAAGGCTTTCCACCGCTGCCGGTGAGAAATCGGAGGTGAGCACGTCGCCCGCCTCCTCCCACAGGAACACGCCGGACTGGGACGCCCCGGTCACCGCGACGCGCACCTCGGCCGCCGTCTTGGCCACGAACACGCCGGCCATGGCATAGCGCGAGGCCGGGTTGCGGAACTTGGCGTACCCCGCCCGCTCCACCTTGGGGAAATCGACGCGGGTGATGATCTCCCCCTCCGCCAGCGCCGTCTCGAACAGGCCGCGGAAATAGGCGCCGGCCGGAATCTCGCGGCGGTCGGTGACCACGGTGGCGTTGAGCGCGAGCACGGCTGAGGGATAGTCCGCCGTGGGGTCGTCATTGGCCAGCGAGCCGCCGATGGTACCGCGGTTGCGCACCGCGGCGTCGCCGATTTCCCCGGCGAGATCGGCGAGGGCGGGAAGGACGGCGCGGACCACGGACGAAGAGGCCACCTGCGCGTGCCGCGTCATGGCGCCGATGGAGACACCCTCGGGAATCGCGGTGATGCCCACGAGGCCGGGAATGCGCGACAGGTCCACCAGCGCCGTGGGCTGGGCGAGGCGCTGCTTGAGGGTGGGCAGCAGGGTCTGCCCGCCGGCGAGGAGCTTCGCCTCGGGATCGGAGGCGAGGGCCGCGGCGGCATCGGAAAGGGCCGAGGGGCGCTGATAGTCGAAGGCATGCATGGCCGGTCCTCCCTATTCCGCCGCCTGCCGCGCGGCCCGCGCCGACAAGCTCTTTCTGGCGATGGCCCAGACCCTGGCCGGCGTCGCGGGCATGGGCACGTCCTCGGTGCCGAGGGCGTCGGTGAGCGCGTTGATGACCGCGGGCGGCGAGCCGATGGCGCCCGCCTCGCCGCAGCCCTTGATGCCCAGCGGGTTGGAGGGGCAGCGCGTCGTGGTGATGCCCACGGTGAAGGACGGCAGGTCGCCGGCGCGGGGCATGGTGTAGTCCATGTAGGAGCCGGTCACGAGCTGGCCGTCGGCATCATAGGTGACGCCCTCCAGCAGCGCCTGCCCGATGCCCTGGCCGAGACCGCCATGCACCTGGCCTTCCACGATCATCGGGTTGATGATGACGCCGAAATCGTCCACCGCCGTGAAGTTCACGATCTCGGTCACCCCGGTTTCCGGGTCCACCTCCACCTCGCAGATGTGGCAGCCGGCGGGGAAGGTGAAGTTGGTGGGGTCGTAGAACGCCCCCTCCTTCAGCCCCGGCTCGATCTCCGAGGTGGGGAACTTGTGCGCCACGTAGGCATTCAGCGCCACCTCGGCGAAGGCGAGGGAGCGGTCGGTGCCGGCCACGGTGAACCGGCCATCCTTGAACTCGATGTCCCCCTCGGCGGCCTCGAGGATGTGGGCGGCGATCTTCTTCGCCTTCGCCTCCACCTTGTCGAGGGCCTTGGAGATGGCCGACATGCCCACGGCGCCGGAGCGCGAGCCGTAGGTGCCCATGCCGAACTGCACCTTGTCGGTGTCGCCGTGCACCACGCTCACCTGGTCGATGGGGATGCCCAGGCGGGCGGAGACGAGCTGGGCGAAGGTGGTCTCGTGCCCCTGCCCGTGGCTGTGGGAGCCGGTGAGCACCTCCACGTTGCCGGTGGGGTTCACCCGCACCTCGGCGCTCTCCCACAGGCCGACGCCGGCGCCGAGCGAGCCCACCGCCGCCGAGGGCGCGATGCCGCACGCCTCGATATAGGCCGAGAAGCCGATGCCGCGCAGCTTGCCGCGCCGCTCCGCTTCCGCCCGCCGGGCCGGGAAGCCGGCGTAGTCGGCAAGCTCCATCGCCTTGTCCAGGGAGGCGTCATAGTCCCCCGCGTCATAGGCCATGATCACCGGCGTCTGGTGCGGGAAGGTGCGGATGAAGTTGCGGCGGCGGAAATCGGCGGGGTCCTCGCCCCGCTCGCGCGCCGCCTTCTCCACGATCCGCTCCAGGAGGAACGTCGCCTCCGGCCGGCCGGCGCCGCGATAGGCGTCCACCGGGGCGGTGGTGGTGTAGATGGCATCCACCTCGCAATAGATGGCCGGAATGTCGTACTGCCCGGACAGCAGCGTCGCGTAGAGATAGGTGGGGATCGAGGAAGCGAAGGTGGAAAGATAGGCGCCCATGTTGGCCCGGGTGTGCACCCGCAGGCCGATGATCTTGCCGGTCTCGTCCAGCGCCAGCTCGGCGTGGCTGATGTGGTCGCGGCCATGGGCGTCGGAGAGGAAGGCCTCCGAGCGGTCCGCCGTCCATTTCACCGGGCGGCCCACCTTCTTCGCCGCCCAGGCGCAGACGGTCTCCTCCGCGTAGATGAAGATCTTGGAGCCGAAGCCGCCGCCCACGTCCGGCGCGATCACCCGCAGCTTGTGCTCCGGCGCGATGCCGACGAAGGCGGAGAGCACCAGGCGGGCCACGTGCGGGTTCTGGCTGGTGGTCCACAAGGTGAACGCCTCGTCGCCGGCATCGTACTCGCCGATGGCGGCGCGCGGCTCGATGGCGTTGGGCGCGAGGCGGTTGTTGACGAGGTCCAGCGTCGTCACCTTGGCGGCGCGGGCGAAGGCGGCCTCGGTGGCGGCCCTGTCGCCCAGCTCCCACTCGAAGGCGGTGTTGTGCGGGGCGCAGTCGTGGACCTGCGCGGCGGTCCCGTCCTGCGCGGCGGCGAGGTCGGCGACCGCCGGCAAAAGCTCGTACTCCACCTCGACCGCGAGGGCGGCGTCCTTTGCGGCATTGAGGCTCTCGGCGATCACCACCGCCACATGGTCGCCCACGTAGCGCACCTTGTCCTTCGCCAGCGCCGGGTGGGAGCCCATCTTCATGGGGCTGCCGTCCTTGGAATGGATCATCCAGCCACAGATGAGGTCGCCGATGCCGTCGGCGGCGAGGTCCGCGCCGGTGAGGATGTCCACCACGCCCGGCATGGCCTTGGCGGCGGTCACGTCGAGGCTGCGGATGCGGGCGTGGGCGTAGGGCGAGCGCAGGAAATAGGCGTGGGCCTGGCCCGGACGGTCGAGATCGTCCGTGTAGCGGCCCTTGCCGGTGATGAAGCGGTGGTCCTCCTTGCGGCGCACGGCGGCGCCGATGGGCGTGACGGTGCTGGAGACGCTGGCGTTCATCGGTGTCCTCCCTGGGGGACGGCCCTGAGTGTTCGTGGTGGTTCCCGGCCGGGACGCCGGCCGTTGTTCGGCTTCGGCGGGCCGGCTGGCGGCCTATTCGGCCGCGCGCGGCGTCGCGGCGGCACCCATGGCGCGCGCGCCGGCGGCGATGGACTTGACGATATTGTGATACCCCGTGCAGCGGCACAGGTTGCCGTCGAGGTTCTCGCGGATGGTCTTCTCGTCGAGATCGGGGCCGAAGCGGGTCACGAGGTCCACCGCGCTCATGATCATGCCCGGCGTGCAGAAGCCGCACTGGAGGCCGTGATTCTCGCGGAAGGCCGCCTGCATGGGGTGCAGCGCGCCGCCCGTGGCGAGGCCCTCGATGGTGGTGACGCTCATGCCATCCGCCTGCACGGCGAGCATGGTGCAGGACTTCACCGCCTCGCCCCCCACATGCACCACGCAGGCGCCGCACTGGCTGGTGTCGCAGCCCACGTGCGTGCCGGTCAGGTCGAGATTTTCCCGCAGGTACTGGACGAGCAGCGTGCGCGGCTCGATTTCGGCGGAAACGCTACGTCCGTTCACCGTCATGGCGACGGGGACGCGGGCCGGCTTGGTGGCCTCGGTCATGCCTCACCTCCCTTGTCCACCCTGCGGCGGCGCGGGTTGCTCCCGCGTCCCCCTTTACCTGGGCGGCGTCTTTCATTGGAGCAATGTGAGACTGCCGGCGCGGTGCGGTCAAGGTGCATGGCGGGGCGGCGAAGCGCCCAGCCAGCCAGCGGCCGGCCAGCGACGAGGTCAGGCGCGCGAGCGCGCCCGCTCCGCCACCGGCTCGGGAAGCATCACCTCGTCGTCCTCGGCGATGAGCGAGGGCTCGCTTTCCTCGGCTTCCAGCCGGGCGAGCCCGTCCGCCCGTGTGGCGCTGCGCCCTGCGATGACGCCGATGATCACCAGCTGCAGGAAGTGGTAGAGCATGATCGGCGTGATGATGAGCGACAGAGCCGGCGCCGCGCCGAACATCACGTGCGCCATGGGCAGCCCGGTGGCGAGCGACTTCTTGGAGGCGCAGAACACCACGGCCGTGGTGTCCGCCGGCGAAAAGCCGAACAGGCGGCAGGCCACCTGCACCAGGGCATAGACCACCGCCAGCAGCAGCAGCACCGCGGCCACGATCTCGGCCAGAAGGGCCACGCTCTGCCCCTTCCACACGCCGGCGACCACGCTGTCGCAGAAGGAATTGTAGACGATGGCGAGGATCACCGCCCGGTCGGCGACCCGCACGAGCCCGCGATGGCGCTCCACCGCCTTCAGCAGCAGCGGCCGCGCCGCCTGTCCGACGGCAAGCGGCAGGACCACGAGCACGACGAGCTTCAGGATCACCGCCCCAAGATCCATGCCGCCGCCCACCGAGTGCAGGTACCACGCCATAAGCATGGGCGTGGCGAACACGCCGATGAGGCTGGAGATGGACGCGTTGAAGATGGCCACCGGCACGTTGCCGCGCGCCAGCGAGGTCATCGCCACCGAGGAGGAGACGGTGGACGGCAGCGCGGCGAGGAAGAAGAAGCCGGTCGCCAAAGCCTCCGGCAGCAGGTTCCCCATGAGCGCGAGCACCACGAGGACGACGGCGGGGAACAGCAGGAAGGTGGCCGCCTGCACCACCAGGTGCAGTTCCCAGCGCGCCGCGCTCTCGATCAGCCGCCGCGGCGCCAGCGACACGCCGTAGAGGAAGAAGATCAGCGCCACGCCCCAGCTCGCCGCCTTGTCGGCATGGAGCACGCCACCGGTGACGCCGGGCTGCGGCCAGGCGAGGGCGAGGAGGACGGTGGTGGCGAGGGCGACGAGGAACGGGTCGAGCTTCAGTCGTGACAACATGAGCCATGCGGTGAGGCGTGAGAGTCACACCCCTGTGGCCATCCCCTGCCCCATCGCGCCATGCGGGTTCCTGAGGAGCCCGCCGGAACGTTTATGAACTGCCCGCATTCGCCTGAGGCGACACCCGGGCGGGCTCGCGCCGATCTTCCTGTCGACAATATGCCAAGAGTGCGTCCTGTTTTCGCCGGGGTCAACCACCCAGGGCTCGCATGCGGCGAAACCCTCGCCCGGGCACCGTGCGAGAGGGTGCAATTGTCTCGGCCGGCAGGGCAGGCTATGAGTCGAAAAAGCGGCAGCGCCCAATCGTCAGGCATGATGACGAAATAGGCGCGCCCCACCGGACAGAGGGGTCAGGCGGCGGATGGAAGTCTTCGTCCAGCAGCTCATCAACGGATTGACCCTCGGGTCGATCTACGGATTGATCGCCATCGGCTACACGATGGTGTTCGGCATCATCGGGATGGTGAATTTCGCCCACGGCGACGTGTTCATGGTGAGCGCCTTCATCGGGCTCATCTGCGTGCTGCTTCTCACGACGGTGGTCGGGCTCAGCTCCATCTTCCTCATCCTAGCCCTCACCCTGGTGGTGGCGATGGTGTTCACCGGGCTGGTGAGCTGGACCATCGAGCGCGTGGCCTACCGGCCGCTTCGAGGCTCCTTCCGCCTGGCGCCGATGATCTCCGCCATCGGCATGTCGATCCTTTTGTCCAACTTCGTCCAGGTGGCCCAGGGCCCGCGCAACAAGGCGCTGCCGCCCATGGTGCCGGACGTGATCGTGGTCATGGAGCGCGAGGGCTACCAGGTGACCCTCGCCTACAAGCAGATCATCATCATGGTGGTCACGGCGGTGCTGCTGGCCGGCTTCTGGTGGCTGGTGCAGAAGACCTCGCTCGGCCGCGCCCAGCGCGCCTGCGAGCAGGACCGCCGGATGGCGGCGCTGCTCGGCATCAACGTCGACCGCACCATCTCGCTCACCTTCGTGATCGGGGCGGCGCTCGCGGCGGTCGCCGGCGTGATGTACCTGATGTATTACGGCGTCGTGAACTTCGCCGATGGCTTCGTGCCGGGCGTGAAGGCCTTCACCGCGGCGGTGCTGGGGGGCATCGGGTCCCTGCCAGGGGCGGTTCTGGGCGGGCTCCTCATCGGCCTCATCGAGACCCTCTGGTCCGCCTATTTCAGCATCGAATATAAGGACGTGGCGGCCTTCTCCATTCTCGTCGTCACCCTCATCTTCCTGCCGCAGGGCCTGCTCGGCCGGCCGGAAGTGGAGAAGGTGTGATGTCCACGAGCGACGTGGACCTGCCCGTTCCGGGCACGGTCGTCCCGCCGGCGCCCGCTCCGATTCCGCCGCCCCCCTCCGGCCCCGCGGCCTCCCCCTCGGTGCTGGGGGAAGCCGTCAAGGATGCGGTGGTGAGCGGCATCCTCACCGGCCTCCTGCTGCTGCCCCTGGTGGGCTTCCGCGCCACGGAGGCCGGCAGCGGTCCGCTCATCCTCACCACCCGCTTCGGCCTCGTGGCGGTGCTGGCGGGCCTGGTGGCGGTGCTGCGCCTGACCCTGCACCTCACCCTCTGGCGGCCCGGCCGCACGGCCAAGGTGTCGGCTGCCCCGTCCCCGCTCGCCCGTCTGGCGCAGAAGGCCGGTCCCGCCTTGAAGCCGGCCTTCTTCAGCTTCGCCCTCGCCTATCCGTTCCTGTCCATCCTGCTGGCCGGCGGCCTTTCCGAAAGCCGCTACTGGGTGGACCTCGGCATCTACATCCTCACCTATGTGATGCTCGGCTGGGGCCTCAACATCGTGGTCGGGCTCGCCGGCCTCCTGGACCTCGGCTACGTGGCCTTCTACGCCGTGGGCGCCTACACCTTCGCGCTCCTGTCCACCAGCGTGCCGGTGGGCGACTTCGTCAACGGGCATCTCGGCGAGGGCTTCTGGACCGCCTGGTCGTTCTGGATCTGCCTGCCCCTGTCGGGCCTGCTCGCCGCCTTCTGGGGCGTGATCCTGGGCTTTCCGGTGCTGCGCCTGCGCGGCGACTATCTCGCCATCGTCACCCTCGCCTTCGGCGAGATCATCCGCCTCGTGCTGATCAACTGGGTGTCGCTCACCAATGGCGGCGCCGGCATTTCCTCCATTCCGCCCATCAGCTTCTTCGGCATGCCCTTCACCAGCTCCGAGACCGGCTTCGCCGCCACCTTCGGCCTGGACTTCGATTCCATGCACCGGATCATCTTCCTCTATTTCGTGATCCTGGGCCTTGCCGCGCTAACGGCGCTGGTCACCATCCGCCTGCGCAAGATGCCGGTGGGCCGCGCCTGGGAGGCCCTGCGCGAGGACGAGATCGCCTGCCGCTCGCTCGGCATCAACACCACGCTCACCAAGCTCACCGCCTTCGCCACCGGCGCCATGTTCGGCGGGTTCGCCGGCGCCTTCTTCGCCGTGCGGGTGCGGTTCGTCTCGCCCGAGAGCTTCACCTTCATGGAATCGGCGGTGATCCTCGCCATCGTGGTGCTCGGCGGAATGGGATCGCAGATGGGGGTGGCGGCGGCCGCCATCCTGCTGATCGGCGGCATGGAGATGCTGCGCAACCTCTCCTTCCTCAAGGCCGACTTCCTGTTCGGCCCGGATTTCGATCCCTCCCTCTACCGCATGCTCATCTTCGGCTTCGCCATGGTGGCGGTGATGGTCTGGCGCCCGCGCGGCCTCGTCTCCTCCCGCATGCCCACCATCTTCCTGAAGGAGCGCAAAGCCGTCTCGGCCGCGCTGGTGAAGGAGGGCCACGGCTGATGGCGATGCCGTCCCCAGAGGCCGCGCGCCCATCCCCGCCGCGCGATCCGATCCTCGTGGTCGACCACCTCTCCATGCGGTTCGGCGGCCTGATCGCGGTCAACGACGTGTCCTTCCACGCCACGCGCGGCGAGGTCACCGCGGTGATCGGCCCCAACGGCGCCGGCAAGACCACGGTGTTCAACTGCATCACCGGCTTCTACAAGCCCACCACCGGCCGCCTCGCCTTGTTCCACGGCGCGGCGCCGAGCGCGGCCCGGCTCGACGCGGTCACCGCCGCCGGCCTCTCCTGGGGGCGCACCGGCACCGGCGCGCTCTATCTTCTCGAGCGGCTCGCCGACCACAAGGTCGCCTCCTGGGCGCGGGTGGCGCGCACCTTCCAGAACATCCGCCTGTTCTCCGGCATGACGGTGCTGGAAAACCTGCTGGTGGCGCAACACATGTCGCTCACCAGCTCGGGCCTGCTCAGCCCCGCGGCGCTTTTGAACCTGCCCTCCTGGAAGCGGCAGCAGCAGGCGGCGGTGGACAAGGCCCTCTACTGGCTCCACAAGATCGGCCTCGTGGCGCGCAGCGACGACCCGGCGGGCGACCTGCCCTATGGCGACCAGCGCCGCCTCGAAATCGCGCGCGCCATGTGCACCAGCCCGGTGCTGCTCTGCCTCGACGAGCCCGCTGCCGGCCTCAACCCGCGCGAGTCCGCCGCCCTCAACGAGCTGCTCTTGTCCATCCGCCACGAGCACCAGACCTCGATCCTGCTCATCGAGCACGACATGTCGGTGGTGATGGAGATCTCAGACCACGTGGTGGTGCTGGAATATGGCTGCAAGATCGCCGACGGCACGCCCGAAGAGGTGCGCAACGACCCACGGGTGATCGCCTCCTATCTCGGCGTCGAGGAGGACGAGACCGCCGTTGTCGCGGCCGAGGTGGGCGCATGAGCACCAGCGGCCTTCTGCCCGGCGCCGAGGCGCGCCCCGCCCCCGCGCCCCGCGGCGCCCCGCTTTTGTCGGTCGCCGGCGTCACCGCCTATTACGGCAACATCATCGCCCTGAAGGGCGTCGACCTTGAAGTGAACGAAGGCGAGATCGTGACCCTCATCGGCGCCAACGGCGCCGGCAAGTCCACGCTGATGATGACCATCTGCGGCAATCCCCGCGCCCGCGACGGGCGCATCATGTTCGCCGGGCATGACATCACCCAGCTGCCGACCCACGAGATCATGCGGCTGAAGATCGCCCAGTCGCCCGAAGGCCGGCGCATCTTCCCGCGCATGACCATCTACGAAAACCTGCAGATGGGCGCCGCGGTGGACGGCAACGCCCATTTCACCGAGGATCTCGAACGCGTGTTCGAGATGTTCCCGCGCCTGCGCGAGCGCCTGCACCAGCGCGGCGGCACCCTCTCCGGCGGCGAGCAGCAGATGCTCTCCATCGCCCGCGCGCTCATGAGCCGGCCGCGCCTGCTCCTCCTGGACGAGCCGTCCCTCGGCCTCGCGCCCCTGGTGGTGCGGCAGATCTTCGACGTCATCCGCACCCTCAACGAGACCGAGGGGCTCACCGTGTTCCTGGTGGAGCAGAATGCCTATCACGCCCTGAAGCTCGCCCACCGCGGCTACGTGATGGTGAACGGCCAGATCACCATGTCCGGCGCCGGCGCCGAGCTGCTGGCCCGGCCGGAGGTGCGCGCCGCCTATCTCGAGGGAGGACGCTGACATGAAGGGGGAGGCCGACGTGAAGGGGGAGGCTGACATGGGGGAAGCGCAGAATCCCGGCGGCTCCTTCTCGCTCATGCTGGTGGTGCCCCTCGCCGCGCTGGTGCTGCTTGTCGTGGTCCTGCTGATCTGGCCCGATCTGCTGATCGGCGCCTCGGTCGGCGATTTCCTGATCGTCACCGTCCTCCTCGGCGGCGGAACCGCATGGCTCACGGGCAAGGCCGTGGCGCGCGGATGGGGGCCCTATTCCCATCTCGTCCTCTACAGCCTGCTGCTGGCGGGGGCGGTGCGCTTCTGCCATTTCGCCCTGTTCGGCGACACGCTGGCGTCGCTGGAGCCGGCGCTGGTGGAGTTCGTGCTTCTCCTCGCCATCGCCACGCTCGGCTTCCGCGCGCTGCGCCGGCGGCAGATGACGCATCAATACGACTGGATGTTCGAGCCGGCGGGCCCGCTCGCCTGGCGTGCGCGCACCGGCGGCCCGCGCTGAGGCGGGCCGCACCATCGACACGAATGGGATTTGCGGCACAATGCGCCGCAAGGAGTCGCCGGAGACGGAAATTGTCCGCGCCGGCCGAGAGGGGAGAGACCTTATGAAGAAGCTGATGATGGCGTCGCTGGCGCTGGGCGCCGGCCTCGTGTTTGCGGCGCAGGCGCAGGCCCAGGTGAAGATGGGCGTGGGCGGACCCATGACGGGTGGCGCCGCCGCCTTCGGCGCCCAGCTCAAGATCGGCGCGGAACAGGCCGCGGCGGATATCAACGCCGCGGGCGGCATCCTCGGCCAGAAGATCCAGATGTCGGTGGGCGACGATGCCGGCAAGCCCGAGCAGGGCAAGTCGGCCGCCAACAAGTTCATCTCCGATGGCGTGAAGTTCGTGGTGGGCCACTTCAATTCCGGCGTGTCGATCCCGACCTCGCAGGATTACGAGGAAGCCGGCGTCCTCCAGATCAGCCCCGCCTCCACCAACCCCACCTTCACCGACCGCAAGATGTGGAACACCTTCCGCACCTGCGGCCGCGACGACCAGCAGGGCGCGGTGGCCGGCGCCTACATCGTCAAGAACTTCAAGGACAAGAAGGTTGCCATCGTCCACGACAAGACCCCCTACGGGAAGGGCCTCGCGGACGAGACGCAGAAGGCCATGAGCAAGGGCGGCGTCAAGGAAGTGCTCTATGAGGGCATCAACCCCGGCGAGAAGGACTATTCGGCCCTCGTCTCCAAGCTGAAGGCGTCCGGCATCGACCTCATCTATTACGGCGGCCTGCATCCGGAGGCCGGCCTGATCGTGCGGCAGATGCGCGACCAGGGCCTGAAGACCGTGCTGTTCGCCGGCGACGGCATCGCCGACAAGGAATACTGGACCATCGCCGGCCCCGGCGCCGCGGGCACCCTCATGACCTTCGGCCCCGATCCGCGCAACAACCCGGCGGCGAAGGACATCGTGGCGGCGTTCAAGGCCAAGGGCATCGATCCGGAAGGCTACGTGCTCTATTCCTACGGCGCCATGCAGGTGATCAAGCAGGCGGCCGAGGCGGCCAAGTCCCTCGACCCCAAGAAGGTGGCGGCCGAGATGCACTCGGGCAAGACCTACAACACGGTGCTCGGCCCGCTCTCCTTCGACAAGAAGGGCGACATCACCAAGCTCGACTACGTCGTCTATGAGTGGAAGGATGGCGCCTACAAGCAGCTGTGATCGCTGTTCCACCCGCAGTCGGAAAGCCCGCGCAAACTTGCGCGGGCTTTTTCTTTGGGCCTCCGCGCCTCAGGCTGCGGCAGGCGCGGGAGCGCCGGCACCTTGACAGGAATGCCCCGCCTCCTTCTCCTCGCAGCCGACGGAGGATCGCTTATGGCCCAGACCATCACCCGCGGCTTCAAGACCCTGCTGGAAGAGGCCAACGCCCGCGTCGAGACGCTCACCCCCGGCGAGGCCCAGGCGCGCCTCGCCGATGGCGCCCTGCTGGTGGATGTGCGCGACCCGCGCGAACTGGAGCGCGAGGGCCGCATTCCCGGCGCCTTCCACTGCCCGCGCGGGACGCTGGAATTCTGGATCGACCCCGAGAGCCCCTATTTCAAGCCGGTGTTCGGCGAAGAGCGCGCCTTCATCTTCCTCTGCGCCGGCGGCTGGCGCTCGGCGCTCTCGGCGGCCACCGCCCAGGACATGGGCCTGAAGCCGGTGGCCCATGTGGGCGGCGGCTTCAAGGCCTGGAAGGAAAGCGGCGCTCCGGTGGAGGCGTGAGCGGGCGCGCTGCGCCCTACCCCACCGTGCCGTACACTTGGTCCGCCCGCGCCTCGAAGGCATCGGCGAAGCGGCGGAAGGCGGCGTCGAACATGGCGCCCATGAGCATGCCCAGGGTGCGCGAGCGGAATTCGTAGGAGATGAAGAACTTCACCTCGCTCGAAGCCTCCCCCTGCCCCATGAATTCCCAGCGGTTGTCCAGCCGGCTGAAGGGACCGTCGAGATATTCCACATGGATGGTGAGGCGCGGCCGGTCCAGCGTCACGCGGGAGGTGAAGGTCTCGCGGATGAGCTTGTAGGCGACGGTCATGTCCGCCACCAGGATCTCCACCCCCTCGTCCGACTTCATGCGCCGCTTGACCCGCAGCGCCTGGCACAGAGGCACGAATTCGGGATAGCGCTCCACGTCCGCCACGAGGTCGAACATGTTCCGCGCGGAATGCTTGACCTGCCGCGTGTTCGAAAAGGACGGCACGCGATCAGGCCCGGCCGAGGCGCGCCGCGCGGGCCGCGCGCAGCTTCTCGAAATCGGCGCCCGCATGATGCGAGGAGCGGGTGAGCGGGCTCGACGACACCATCAGGAAGCCCTTGGCGTAGGCGACGGTCTCATAGGCCTTGAACTCGTCCGGCGTCACGAAGCGCTCCACCTTGTGGTGCTTGCGGGTGGGCTGGAGATACTGGCCGATGGTGATGAAATCCACGTCGGCGGAGCGCAGGTCGTCCATCAGCTGGAGCACCTCGGGCCGCTCCTCGCCGAGGCCCACCATGATGCCGGACTTGGTGAAGATGGAGCCGTCCAGCTCCTTCACCTTCTGCAGCAGACGCAGGGAGTGGAAGTAGCGCGCCCCCGGCCGCACCGACAGGTAGTTGGACGGCACCGTCTCCAGATTGTGGTTGAACACGTCCGGACGCGCCGCCACCACCACCTCCATCGCCCCGTCCTTGCGCAGGAAATCGGGGGTGAGGATCTCGATGGTGGTACCGGGGCTGACGGCGCGGATGGCGGCGATGGTGCGGGCGAAATGCTCGGCCCCGCCGTCGGCGAGGTCGTCCCGGTCAACGGAGGTGATGACCACGTGGGCGAGGCCGAGCTTGGCCACCGCGTCCGCCACCTTTTGCGGCTCGGCGGCGTCGAGGGCCTCCGGCAGGCCGGTGCGCACATTGCAGAAGGCGCAGGCCCGCGTGCAGGTGTCGCCCATGATCATGAAGGTGGCGTGTTTCTTCTCCCAGCACTCACCGATATTGGGGCAGCCGGCCTCCTCGCACACGGTGACAAGGCCGTTGGCCCGCACGATCCCCGCCGTCTCCGACCAGCCGGCGGAGCCCGGCGCCTTGACCCGGATCCATTCCGGCTTGCGCAGCACCTCCGTCTCGGGGCGGTGCGCCTTTTCCGGGTGGCGGGGGCGGACGTGGGTGTCGATGACGGTGACCATGGGCTAGCTTTCATACCCGTGCCGGGCAGCGCCGGTGAAGGCGCAGGTGTATTCGAGCATACCGCGCCCCGCCGGGCGCCGGAAGCGGACGGGGGGCGCGCAGGCTCGAACGGCCCGCCTCAGGCCGGTCGACGGCCGGTGACCGCCCGCCAGATGGCGAGCAGCAGAACCGCGCCGCAGGTGGAAACGACGAGGCGGTCCACGAACCCGTCCCCGATATAAGCGAGGCCGAGCGCACCCGCCACCCAGCCGCCGAGCATGCCACCCACGATCCCTACGAAGAGGTTCGTGAGTAGCCCGCCCGAGGAGTTCATGATCTTCTCGGCGAAAAAGCCGGCAATGAGCCCGACCACGATGGAGATGATCATCCCGGCCTCCCTCAGCGCGAGCGGATGGCCCGCCACAGCCACAAAAGCAGGATGGCGCCGACGATGGCGGCGATCAGGGTGCGCATGAAGCCGAACACCGGCACGTTCAGCACCGAGGCGAGCTTGTCGCCGATGAAGGCGCCGGCGATGCCGACGATGAGGTTGGTCAGCAGCCCGTGATTGCTGGCGGTGACCCGCTCGGCAACCCATCCGGCAATGAGGCCGATGATGATCAGCGAGAAGAACCCGACCCCCGGCTGGTTCAGGAACGCGACTGTCTGCTGGTCCATGATGGCCCCCTTTTGAAGGCTCCTGCGGAGCCCCTGAACAGAACGTCCCCTCGGCCCGCCATGTCAACTGGCGGTGAGGACAGGCAATCCGTCATGGCCGGCACGAGGCCGGGCATGACGGAGTCTCGGGAGAAACGGCGCCGGCCAGATGTCGACCCGTCCCGGAGCCACCTTCACATATGGATGGCGCGCCCGTAGGCGGCCATGACGCTCTCGTGCATCATTTCCGAGAGGGTCGGGTGCGGGAACACCGCGTGGATCAGTTCCTCCTCGGTGGTCTCCAGGTTCATGGCCACCACGAAGCCCTGGATCAGCTCGGTGACCTCCGCCCCCACCATGTGGGCGCCGAGGAGCTCGCCGGTCTTGGCGTCGAAGATGGTCTTGACCAGCCCGTCCGGCTCGCCGAGCGCGATGGCCTTGCCGTTGCCGATGAAGGGGAACCGGCCCACCTTGATTTCGCGTCCCGCTTCCTTCGCCTTCTTCTCGGTGAGGCCGACGGAGGCGATCTGCGGCGTGCAGTAGGTGCAGCCGGGGATCTTGTTCTTGTCCATGGGGTGGGTGTGCAGGCCCTTGATGGTCTCCACGCAGATCACGCCCTCATGCTCGGCCTTGTGGGCCAGCATGGGCGGGCCGGCGATGTCGCCGATGGCATAGAGGCCGGGCACGTTGGTGCGGCCATAGCCGTCGGTGACGACGATGCCGCGCTCGATCTTCACGCCCAGCGCTTCCAGGCCCAGGCCCTCCACGTTGCCCACCACGCCGACGGCGGAGATCATGCGGTCCACCGTGATGTCGAGCTTCTGGCCCTTGGCGTCCTCCACATGGGCGGTGAGGCTGTCGGCGTGCTTGGTGACGCCGGTCACCTTCGCCCCGGACAGGATCTTCATGCCCTGCTTCTCGAAGCGCTTGCGGGCCACGGCGGCGATCTCCTCGTCCTCCACCGGCAGGATCTGCGGCAGCACCTCCACCACGGTCACCTCGGTGCCCATGGTGCGGTAGAAGGAGGCGAACTCGATGCCGATGGCGCCCGAGCCCATCACCAGCAGGCTCTTGGGCATCTTCTCCGGCACCATGGCCTCGAAATAGGTCCAGATCAGCTTCTTGTCGGGCTCGAGGCCCGGCAGCGCGCGCGGGCGGGCGCCGGTGGCGACGATGATGTGCTTGGCCGAATAGTCGCCGCCGCCCTTGGCGCCCTTGGGCGGGTTCTGCGCGGCCTCGACCTTCAGCTTGCCGGGGGCGGTGAGCGTCGCCTTGCCCCAGATCACGTCCACCTTGTTCTTGTTGAGCAGGAAGCCGACGCCGGTGGCGAGCTGGGCCGACACCCCGCGCGAGCGCTTCACCACCGCGCTGGCGTCGAAGCCCACCTTCTCGGCGGAGAGGCCGTAATCCTTGGCGTGCTCCATGTAGTGGTAGATCTCGGCAGAGCGCAGCAGGGCCTTGGTGGGGATGCAGCCCCAGTTGAGGCAGATGCCGCCGAGGTGGCTCTTCTCCACCACCGCCGTCTTGAAGCCGAGCTGGGCCGCGCGGATGGCGGCCACGTAGCCGCCCGGCCCGCCGCCGATGACGATGATGTCGTAGGTGTCAGCCATGGAACGTCTCCTCGCCGCGCGCATGTCCGGCGGGTGCTGGATGGGAAGGGGAATTCTGGGCGCCGAGCCGGCCCTCGGCCCGCGCCCGCGCCAAGGCCGCGAGCACCTCGCCGAACAGGGCGAGGTCGCGGAACGGATCGGCGGCCGGCGCGGCCGCCTGGATCACCGGCAGGCCGCTGGCGTGGAGCGCCTCCGCCAGCATGAGATTGTCGAAATGGCCGAAATCCTCCACGTGGAGGCCATCGCTGAGCAGGGTCGGCGCGGCGTCCGCGGCTGGGCCAATAGCAGCACGGGCGCGGTGCTTCAGCTCGCCCGGCAGGTTGCTGTAGGCGGCCACGGGCCTGCCGAGGGCGAAGGCGAATCCCAGCTCGAAGGCGGTGCCGGGATCGGCGCTGATGCCACGGAACGGCGTGAGATTGGCGACGACCGCATCCGCCGCGCGCATGAGGTCGAGATTGGCGGCGAAGATCGCGCCGCTGCGCACCCCGCCCGTGGCGTCGACGGTCAGCTCGCCGTCGAGGGGGAACAGGCCGGTGAAGCCGAAGCGGGCACAAAGCTCCATCTTGCGCCGGCCGATCTCGCGCGCATCGTCGAGGAACACTTCCGGGCCGGCGAGATAGAGCTTCATCTTGTTGGCCGGTCTCCTCGTGCCGCCCCTCAGGGGCCGGTAGCCGGTAAGGCGGAACCCCGTCTGCGACAAGCGGCGCTCCGGCAGAAGGGCGCGGACGGGGATGCCCCGCCCGGCCATGGTCACGACGGCGTCAAGACAGCCGCCGCGAAGCCATCACTTGGACAGGATGGCGTAGAGCTCGTCCTTGAGCTTCACGCGCTCGCGGCGCATGGCCTCGATCTCCTCGTCGCCGGTGGGCTCCACGTCGGTCTCGGCGCGGTGCACCTGACGGTTCACCTCGTGGTAGGCGTCATGGAGCTTGGCGAAGTGAGCGTCGCTCGCCTTCAGCGCCTGGATCTTCTCGGCATATTCCGGAAAGTCGGCGGCAAGCTCGTGGGGCGTGTGGCTCATTGTTCTCAACCTTTCCTGGGACAGACGGCGTGGCCCGCCGCTGCCCCGCAGCTACACCGGCCGGCCGCGACAGGATTTGATCTGGCGCAGCCGGCATGCACACACCAACATGCTCACACCAGCATGGACATGGGCTTCTCGATGAAGCCCTTGAAGGCCGAGAGCAGCTCGGCGCCCAGCGCGCCGTCCATCACCCGGTGGTCGCACGTCATGGTGACGGTCATCTGGGTGGCGATCCTGATCTCGCCGCCGCGCACCACGGGGCGCTGCTCGGAGGTGCCCACCGCGAGGATGGAGGACTGCGGCGCGTTGATGATGGCGGTGAAGTTGCGCATCCCCATCATGCCGAGGTTCGACACCGAGGTGGAGCCGCCGGAATACTCGTCCGGCTTCAGCTTCTTGGTGCGGGCGCGGGCGGCGAGGTCCCGCATCTCGTTGGAGATGGCGGACAGCGTCTTGAGCTCCGCCTTCTTGACGATGGGCGCGTAGAGCCCGCCGTCGATGGCCACCGCCACGCCCACGTCCGAATGCTTCATGCGCAGCACCCGGTCCTCGGCCCAGACCGCGTTGGCGGCGGGCACCTTCTGCAGCGCCAGCGCCAGCGCCTTGATGATGAAGTCGTTGACCGACACCCGGTAGACCGGCTTGCCGTCCTTGTCCTTGGAGGCGTTGGCGTTCACCTGCTCGCGCAGGGCCATCAGGTCGTCGAGGTCGCAGTCCACCGTGAGGAAGAAGGTGGGGGTCACCTGCTCGCTCTCCACCAGGCGGCGCGCGATGGTCTTGCGCATGCCGTCGAGCTGGATCTCCTCGTAGCTGCCGGGCTCGAACAGCGCTTTCACCTGCTCCGCGCCGGGCGCGCCGGCGACGGCGGCCTTCGGCACGGGGGCAGCGGCGGGAGCCGGAGCCGCTGCCGCCGGGGCCGCGGCGGGCGCGGGTCTGGCACCGGGCTGCGCGCCCTCGATGTCGCGGGCGACGATGCGGCCGTGCGGGCCGGATCCGGCCACGGCGCCGAGGTCGACGCCCTTGTCCTTGGCGAGGCGGCGCGCCAGCGGCGAGGCGAACACGCGCCCGCCCTGCCCGTTCGCCACCGGGATCGCAGGGGCGGGAGCGGCCACGGGGGCAGCGGGCGCAGGAGCCGCAGCAGGAGCCGCAGCCGCAGCGGGAGCGGGAGCGGCCGCAGGCGCGGCGGCGGGGGCAGCGGCAACGGCAACGGCAGGCGCGCCGCCCTTGCCGGCGCCGGAGGCCACGCCCGCCACATCCTCGCCCTCGCCGGCCAGCACGGCGATGAGCTGGTTCACCGGCACGTCCTGCGCGCCCTCCGGCACCACGATCTTGGCGAGGATGCCTTCGTCGATGGCCTCCACTTCCATGGTGGCCTTGTCGGTCTCGATCTCGGCGAGCACGTCACCGGACTTGACGGTGTCGCCTTCCTTCTTGAGCCACTTGGAAAGGTTGCCCTTCTCCATGGTGGGGGAGAGGGCCGGCATCAGGATCTCGATGGGCATGGGTCTCTCTCCTCAGCGATAGGTGACGGCGTGCACCGCCTCGATCACATCGGCGACCGATGGCAAAGCCAGTTTCTCGAGGTTGGCGGCATAGGGCATGGGCACGTCCTTGCCGGTCACCCGCAGCACCGGGGCGTCGAGCCAGTCGAAGGCCTTGTCCATGAGCTGGGCGGCGATCTCGGCGCCGATGCCCGATTGCGGCCAGCCCTCCTCCACCGTGACGCAGCGGCCGGTCTTCTTCACCGAGGCGACGATGCTCGCCACGTCCATGGGGCGGATGGTGCGCAGGTCGATCACCTCCGCCTCGATCCCCTGCTTGGCCAGTTCCTCCGCCGCCTTCAGCGCATAGGTCATACCGATGGAGAAGGAGACAAGGGTCACGTCCTTGCCCGGCCGGGCGATGCGGGCCTTGCCGATGGGCAGGACGTAGTCGTCCAGCTTCGGCACCTCGAAGGAGTGGCCGTAGAGGATCTCGTTCTCGAGGAAGATGATGGGGTTGGGATCGCGGATGGCGGCCTTGAGCAGGCCCTTGGCGTCGGCGGCCGTATAGGGGGCGATCACCTTGAGGCCGGGGATCTGGCTGTACCAGGACGTGTAGTCCTGGCTGTGCTGGGCGGCGACGCGGGCGGCCGCGCCGTTGGGGCCGCGGAAGACGATGGAGCAGTGCACCTGCCCGCCGGACATGTAGAGGGTCTTGGCCGCCGAGTTGATGATGTGGTCGATGGCCTGCATGGCGAAGTTGAAGGTCATGAATTCCACGATGGGCTTCAGGCCCGCCATGGCCGCGCCGACGCCGAGGCCGGCGAAGCCGTGCTCGGTGATGGGCGTGTCGACCACGCGCCGGGCGCCGAACTCCTGCAGCAGCCCCTGGGTGATCTTGTAGGCGCCCTGATACTCGGCCACTTCCTCGCCCATGACGAAGACGTCGCCGTCGCGGCGCATCTCCTCGGCCATGGCGTCGCGCAGGGCCTCGCGCACGGTCTGGGTGACGAACTCGGTGCCGGCCGGCACCTCCGGATCGGGCAGGGAGGCGACCTGCGGCGGGGCGGCCACCGCCGAAGGGGCGGGCGTCGCCGGAGCAGCGGGGGCGGCGGCGGCGACGGGAGACGGCGCGCTCTCGGCGGCCTTCGCGACAGGCGCGGGGGCCGGCGCGGCGCTGGCATCCTCGCCGTCGGCGAGGATGGTGGCGATGGGCGTGTTCACCGCCACGTCCTGCGACCCCTCGGGAATGAGGATCTTGCCGAGGATGCCCTCGTCGACCGCCTCCACCTCCATGGTGGCCTTGTCGGTCTCGATCTCGGCGAGGACGTCGCCGGATTTCACGACGTCGCCTTCCTTCTTGACCCACTTGGTGAGGTTGCCCTTCTCCATGGTGGGAGACAGGGCCGGCATGAGGATTTCGATGGCCATGGCTGTCAGCTCTTGGTGGGCGCGTTCGCGGGGGCGGCCGGCGCGGGGCCGGCCGGGGCCGCGTGATCACGCTTGAAGGTGAGATTGGTGTAGGCGGAGATGGACGCGATCGCGATGGTCAGGGACACGAAGAAGGCGATGGACGCCTTGCCGGTGCGCACCGCATCGGCATCCGCATCGGAACCCAGGCGCTTCACCGCGAAGGGCCAGAGGACCAGCAGGGCATAGCTGCCGGGGCCGCCACCCCGCCCCGCCGCGGCGTTGGCGGCGAGGGCGGCGCGCCCGCCGCGCACGGCCATCGCCCACGCGCCGAGGGCCGCGAACAGCGCGACGCCGGCAAGGATGTAGAAAAGGTCGGCCACGGCGCGCCGCTCAGCGCAGGATGTCCGTGTACAGCTCGGCGATGTCGGGCTCCGGCTCGTGACCGGCGAAGTCGGCCGCCTCGTTGACGATCTCGCGCACCTCGGCGTCGGTCTTCTTCAGCTCGTCCTCGCTGGCATTGTGGCTCTCGAGGAGGCGGGTGCGGACCTGCTCGATGGGATCGTGCTCGGTGCGCATCTTCTGCACCTCCTCCTTGGACCGGTATTTCGCCGGGTCCGACATGGAGTGGCCGCGATAGCGGTAGGTCTGCATCTCGAGGATGTAGGGGCCGTTGCCCTCGCGGGCGAAGGCCAGCGCCCGCTCGCCGGCGGCGAACACCGCCCGCACGTCCATGCCGTCCACCTGCTCGCCGGGGATGTTGAAGGACGTGCCGCGCTTGGAGAAGTCCTGCTGGGCCGAGGCGCGGGAGACCGAGGTGCCCATGGCGTACTTGTTGTTCTCGATCACGTACACGACCGGCAGCTTCCACAGCTCGGCCATGTTGAAGCTCTCGTAGACTTGGCCCTGGTTGGCCGCGCCGTCGCCGAAATAGGTGACGGAGACGTTGCCGTTCTCGCGGTAGCGGTCGGCGAAGGCGAGGCCGGTGCCCAGCGATACCTGCGCGCCGACGATGCCGTGGCCGCCGAAGAACTGCTTCTCGATGCTGAACATGTGCATCGAGCCGCCCTTGCCCTTGGAATAGCCGCCGCGCCGGCCGGTGAGCTCGGCCATCACGCCGCGCGCGGCCATGCCGGTGGCCAGCATGTGGCCGTGGTCGCGATAGCCGGTGATCACCTGGTCGCCCGGCTTCATCGCCATCTGCATGCCCACCACCACGGCCTCCTGGCCGATATAAAGGTGGCAGAAGCCGCCGATGAGACCCATGCCGTACATCTGCCCCGCCTTCTCCTCGAAGCGGCGGATGAGCAGCATCTCGCGATAGGCCGAGAGATCCTGTTCCTTGGTGAAGCCGGCGGGGGCCGCGGGCTCGGCGGCGCGGGCGGAAGGTTTCTTGGCCATCGGCGTCCTCAGGAAGCGCTGGAATTGCGCCTTCCTAGCCCACCTCCCGCCGCCCTCAAAGAGGGAAATTAAATCTGCTGCACCGCAACATGTTGCAAATGCTTGATTTTGCTATATTGAACTGAAAAATAGTTCACATAGATAATGAACCCATTTGCAGTTCATTTGCTGCGAAGCAGCACCAGATCCTTGGCGTTGATGAAATTGAGCTGCCGGCGCCCCTCCTCGTCCAGCATGTCCGGATCGAGCTGGGTGGGGGCGAGCAGGGACACCTTGTTCTCGAAGGCGCGACGCTGGGCCTTCAGGGCGTCGAGCTCCTCCTGCGCCTCCTTGATCTCCTGGTCGAAGTTCCGCCGGGCCAGCAGGCCGTGGTCGCCGTTATAGGCGTGATAGGCGAAATAGCCGATGACCGCCGCCGCCCCGAGGTGGAGCGCGAGGGTGGCGAGGACGTTCTGGAGGCGCGAGCGGCTCTGCATGGGCGCATCCTGCAAGGTTTCGGTTTCCGCTGTCTTAAGACCTGCCGCCCGCCTCGCCACCAGGGCGCGACGCAAGAGCATGACGCACTCGGCGCGTCGCGGCCGGCGCCTGTTGCATCTTGCCGGCCGAGGGCGTCAATTGCGGGCGGACGCGAGGATCAGGACCGGGACCAACGCCGCCGTGGAATGGACCGACGAAGGCATCGTGCTCGGTGTGCGCCGGCATGGAGAAGGCAACGCCATCGTCGAGTTGCTCACCCGCCGGCGTGGCCGCCATCTCGGCATGGTGCGCGGCGGAACCTCGCGGCGCCACGCATCCCTGCTCCAGCCCGGCAACAGCGTCGCCGCCACCTGGCGTGCGCGACTCGACGAGCATATGGGAAACTACGCGCTGGAGCCGTCCGTGGTGCGCAGCGACGTGCTGATGCGCGTGCCCCATGCCGCCTACGGCTTCACCCACATGGCGCAGATGCTCCATCTGCTGCCGGAGCGCGACCCCCACGAGGGCCTCTATTTCACCCTCGGCGCCATCCTCGACGCCTTCGAGCAGCGCGAGGCGGCCGGCATGCTGCTCGCCCGCTTCGAGCTGGCGCTGCTGGCCGAGATGGGATTCGGCCTGGAGCTGGATACGTGCGCCGCGACCGGGCGCCGGGATGATCTGGTCTATGTCTCGCCGAGGAGCGGGCGGGCCGTCTGCCGGGAGGCCGGCGCGCCGTATTCCGAACGGCTGTTCGCCCTGCCGGGCTTTCTGATCGGGCAGGGTCCGACCGATCCCGAGGATGTGGAGGCGGCGCTGCGCCTCACCGGGCACTTCCTGCTCGCCCGCGCGCTCGAGCCGCGCGGCCTCGGGTTTTCCGAGGCCCGCGCGGCTTTCCTTGGCGCCTGGCGCCGGGAGCCGGCGCCGGGCTAGGACCGATCGACCTTCAGTGTCCGCGTTTTTCTTCGGCCGCCGTCGTGCCCGGGCTTGTCCCAACCGCGTGGATGGCCGGGACAAGCCCGGCCATGACGGTGGTGGAGATCATTTCCCCGATTCCAAGAAACGGGGAAGATCCAGAGCACGCGCCGTGCGTGATCCGATCATCAGCGTCATCGGCGCCGGCTCTCGCTCACCAGCGGCGGGGCGCCACCCAGACGTTGCGGCAGCGGGTCACCCAATGGGGACGCCCGTTCCACCAGCGGCGCACCTGATAGCAGCGGCGAACCCATCGCACATCCTCGACCGCGGCCTGCGCCTGGGCGGGGCCGGCCAGCGCCGTCCCGCCGCCCGCAAGCGAACCGGCCGAGGCCGAAGGCACCGCACCAAGAAGCGCCAATGCAACGATGCCTCCCGCGGCCAAAACTGCCTTCCTCATTCTCGCTTCTCCTCTCGGAACGAACGCCCTTGCGTTCATTTCGCAAGGTAATGAAAGGTTTTGGCGCGAAATTGTTCCAACTGAAAAATACGTATCTTGAGAACGTCATCAAAATTGGCTCAGGCGGATCTATTTCATGTCAACAAGCGGGCATGAAGATATAAAAATAAACAACTGTTCATCTCTCTGTCCGGGCTGTGAAACTAATATGGCCCGCCGATGACAGGCATCGGGGGCCACTTTTTCACGCTCGGGATGCCGCGCGTGCTCCCCGTTCCCGAAGCACGCGCGGCGATGGTCGGGTCGGCTGCCGCCCGGTGGCGGCGGCTTCCTGCTACCAGCGGCGGCCCACCCAGGCGCTGCGGCAGCGGGTCGACCAATGCCAGCGGCCGCCCCACCAGGTGCGGACGCGCCAGCACCGGCGCACCCAGTAGACATTCTCCGGCGTCGCCTGCTCGGCCGCCCCGCCGGCAAACGTGCCGCCACTGCCTGCAAGCGTTCCTGCGGTCGCGGCAGGCGCGCTGGCGAAAAGGGCGAGGGCCAGGATGCCACCCGCAGCTAATGCCATCTTCCTCATAGGCGTCTCCTCTCGGCTACGGGCCGAATCCGCCCGAGCGCGAAAGCTAGAACGCTACCAGGGCATCACTTTGTTCCCGCAGTCTCTTTCACCCCCGAAAAGTTGTGCGGCGACGGTTCCATGCTGCCGCCACGGCGCCGCCGGAGGGCCTCCCTCGCCGCGGATTTCGCGCTTTTGGCCAAAAACCTCGCATACACACGCGCAGCGCGCAGCGCCGCCCGTAGTGGCGGACACCAAGATGCGGCTTGTTCGTCGCCCGCGCGCGCGGTACTGGCAGGCATGGCCACCCGCACACTTCCGCCCGGCGACGGGAACATCGAGAAAGTCACGCTCAAGGACGCTCTGGAAGAGCGCTACCTCGCCTACGCCCTCTCGACCATCATGCACCGCGCCCTGCCCGATGCGCGCGACGGGCTGAAGCCCGTCCACCGCCGCATCCTGCACGCCATGCGCCAGCTGCGGCTCGATCCGGGCCAGGGTTTCAAGAAGTCGGCGCGCGTGGTCGGCGACGTGATCGGCAAGTTCCACCCGCACGGCGACCAGTCGGTCTACGACGCGCTGGTGCGCCTCGCCCAGGATTTCGCCCAGCGCTATCCGCTGGTGGATGGCCAGGGCAATTTCGGCAACGTGGACGGCGATAACGCCGCTGCCATGCGATACACCGAGGCCCGCCTCACCGAGACCGCCCGCCTGCTGCTGGACGGCATCGACGAGGACGCGGTGGACTTCCGCCCCACCTATGACGGCTCCGAGGAAGAGCCGGTGGTGCTGCCGGCGGCCTTCCCGAACCTTCTCGCCAACGGCTCGCAGGGCATCGCGGTGGGCATGGCCACCTCCATTCCGCCGCACAATGCCGCCGAGCTGCTCGATGCCGCGCTCCACCTGATCGACAACCCGAACGCCCTCGCCTTCGACCTCCTGAAGTTCGTGCCGGGCCCGGACTTCCCCACCGGCGGCGTGCTGGTGGAGGATCACGTGGGGGTGGCCGAGGCCTACGCCACCGGCCGCGGCTCGTTCCGCGTGCGGGCGCGCTGGGAGAAGGAGGAGACCGGACGCGGCACCTATGTGGTGGTAGTCACCGAGATCCCCTACGGCGTCGCCAAGTCGCGCCTCGTGGAGAAGATCGCCGAGCTGCTCACCGACAAGAAGCTGCCGCTTCTCGCCGACGTGCGCGACGAGAGCGCCGAGGACATCCGCCTGGTGCTGGAGCCGCGCGCCCGCACGGTGGACGCCGAGGTTCTCATGGAGAGCCTGTTCAAGCTCACGGAGCTGGAGGCGCGCGTGCCGCTCAACATGAACGTGCTGGTGCGCGGGCAGGTCCCCAAGGTGCTGTCGCTGGCCGAGGCGCTGCGCGAGTGGCTCGACCACCGCCGCGACGTGCTGCTGCGTCGCTCGCGCTACCGCCTCGACCAGATCGCCCACCGCATCGAGGTTTTGGGCGGCTATCTCGCCGCCTATCTCAACCTCGACGAGGTCATCCGCATCATCCGCGAGGAGGACGAGCCGAAGCAGAAGCTGATGCGCACCTTCGAGCTCACCGACGTGCAGGCGGAAGCCATCCTCAACATGCGCCTGCGCTCCCTGCGCCGGCTGGAGGAGATGGAGATCCGCAAGGAGCACGACGCCCTCGTCAAGGAGCAGGACGGGCTCAACAAGCTGGTGGCCTCCGAGGGCGCCCAGTGGAAGTCCATCGCGAAAGAAATCCGCGAGACCCGCAAGACCTACGGCCCCGACACCGCCATCGGCCGGCGCCGCACCACGTTTGCCGCCGCCCCCACGGTGCACGAGGACGCCTTCACCGAGGCGCTGGTGGAGCGCGAGCCCATCACCATCGTCGTCTCGGCCAAGGGCTGGATCCGCGCGCTGAAGGGCCACGTGCAGGACCTCTCCAACCTCCAGTTCAAGGGCGACGACAGCCACGGCCACGCCTTCTTCGCCGAGACCACCTCCAAGGTGATGGTGTTCGCCTCCAACGGCCGCTTCTACACCCTGGACGCGGCCAAGCTGCCCGGCGGGCGCGGCCATGGCGAGCCGGTGCGCCTGATGATCGACCTGGAGCAGGAGGCCGAGATCGTCTCGGTCTTCACCTACCAGGCCGGACGCAAGCTGCTGGTGGCCTCCCGGCAGGGGCGCGGCTTCATGGTGGCGGAGGACGACTGCCTCGCCAACACCCGCAAGGGCAAGCAGGTGCTGGTCACCGACCCGCCGGACGCGGCCCTCGCCGTGCGCTTCGTGGACGGGGACTGGGTGGCGACCATCGGCGACAACCGCAAGCTGCTCTTGTTCCCGCTGAACCAGGTGCCGGAGATGGCGCGCGGGCGTGGCGTGCGCCTCCAGCGCTACAAGGAGGGCGGGCTCTCAGACCTCAAGGTCTTCTCCATGGCCGCGGGCCTCACCTGGGAGGACACGTCGGGCCGCACCTGGACGGTGACGGATCTCATCGAATGGCAAGGCGAGCGCGCCTCGGCCGGCCGCCTGCCGCCGAAGGGCTTCCCGCGTACCAACACCTTCTCCTGAGCCCATGGCCGCGCCGCCCGCCGATCCGGCATCGCCCGGGGATGCTGCCGGTAGCCGGCTGAAAGGGCTGCTGGCGGCGGCCCGGGCTTCGGCGCGGTCGCGGGAGACGGCGCTGGTCCTCATCGCCGCGGTGATGGGCGTGCTCGCCGGCGTCGCGGCGAGCGTCATGAGCCTCACCACCCAATGGATGCACGAGGTGCTCTTCGGCCTCGCCCCAGGCGAGCGCCTCAGCTCCTCCCCCGCCCTCCTCTCGCCCTGGCTGGTGCTGGTGCCGGCCATCGGCGGCGGGGCCATGGGGCTGATCGCGCTGGCGCTGAGGCGGTGGCGGCGGCGCGCCTTCGTCGACCCGATCGAGGCGAACGCGCTGCATGGCGGGCAGATGTCCCTGGTGGACAGCATCATCGTCGCGCTGCAGACCATGGTGTCCAACGGCTTCGGCGCCTCGCTGGGGCTGGAGGCGGGCTATTCACAGATCGGTTCTGGCATCGCCTCCCGGCTGGGGATGATCTTCCACCTGCGGCGCAACGACCTGCGCATCCTCGTGGGCGCGGGCGCGGCGGCCGGCATCGGCGCGGCGTTCGATGCGCCGCTGATGGGCGCATTCTACGGCTTCGAGATCGTCATCGGCGTCTATTCCATCCCCGCCGCCGCCCCCGTGCTCGCGGCCACGGTGATGGCGGTGATGACGGCGCGGCTGCTCGGCGCCCATGTGGAGCCGCTCCACATGCCCCTCGACGTGATGCTGCGGCCCATCGACCTTCTTCCCGTGGTCGGCCTCGGATTGCTCGCGGCCGGGGTCGCCATCCTCGTCATGCGCCTGGTGACCGGGGTGGAGGCGGCATTCGACAGGAGCCGCATCCCGGCCCCGCTGCGGCCCGCCATCGCCGGCCTCGTTGTGGGGGCGCTGGCGCTCTACAGCCCGCAGGTGCTTTCCGACGGCCACGGCGCCCTGCACACGCAGGTGGGCAGCGCGGTGACGCTTTCGGTGGCGGTCATCTTCGGGTTCAAGATCCTGGCCTCGGCCCTGTCCATCGGCTCCGGCTTCCGCGGCGGCCTGTTCTTCGCGTCCCTGTTCCTCGGGGCGCTGCTGGGCAAGCTCTATGGGGCGGCGATCGGCATCGCCTTTCCCGGCCTCGGCCTCGATCCGGCCATTGCCGCGGTGGTGGGCATGGGGGCGCTGGCGGTGGGCATCATCGGTGGCCCCCTGACCATGAGCTTCCTGGTGCTGGAGATGACGCGCGACCTCGCCCTCTCGGGCTACGTGCTCGCGGCGGCGGTGGTCACCTCGCTCACGGTGCGCGAAACGTTCGGCTATTCCTTCTCCACCTGGCGCTTCCACCTGCGCGGCGAGAGCATCCGCAGCGCGCAGGACATCGGCTGGATGCGCGCGCTCACCGTCGCCCGCATGATGCGCACGGACATGCACACCTTCCCGCAGGATGGCACCATCGAGGCCCTGCGCGCCGCCTTCCCCCTGGGGTCCCAGCGCATCGTGGTGCTGGTGGACGGGGCCGGCGGCTATGCCGGGCTGGTGGCGTTGCCGGACGCCTACGCCGCCGACCGGAACCCCTCCGCCCCGGCCGCGGACCTCGCCCGCCATGGCGACCACATACTGCTGCCGGCCATGAACGTGAAGGAGGCCGCCCTCGCCTTCCAAGCCGCCCATGCGGAGGACCTCGCCGTGGTGGACGACCGCAACGGCCGTCATCTCGTCGGCCTGCTCGGCGAGGCGCACGTGCTGAAGCGCTACGCCGAGGAGCTGGACAAGGCCCGCCAGGGGCTCGGCGCCGAGGCGTGAGGCCTTCGGGCCTCTCCCGGGGCGCGTTGCTCCTGAAACCGTTCCAGCCGAACGCAGACTTGATCTGCCCCATGGCGCGGCGCGCCGGGGGATGCTGTATAAGCAGCCATCCTGCGCCTTCCGGGGCGCCGAACAGCAGCCGTGATCATGTCCTTTCTCGTCAACACCCTCATCGTGATCGCCACCGTCGCCGCCATGGAAGGCGTCGCCTGGGGCGCACACAAATACATCATGCACGGCTGGGGATGGGGTTGGCACAAGTCTCACCACGAGCCGCGCGAGGGCGTGTTCGAGCGCAACGACCTCTATGCCGTGCTGTTCGCCGGCATCGCCATCGTGCTCATCTACCTGTTCCGCAACGGCGGCCCGCTCTTGTGGGTGGGCGTGGGGATGACGGTTTACGGCTTCCTCTATTTCTTCGTTCACGACGGCATCACCCACCAGCGCTGGCCGTTCCGCTACGTGCCCCGCAACGGCTACCTGAAGCGACTGGTGCAGGCCCACCGCCTGCACCACGCGGTGGACGGCAAGGAGGGCTGCGTCTCCTTCGGCTTCATCTATGCCCCGCCGCCCACGGCCCTGAAGGCGAAGCTCAAGAAGCTGCACGGCGGCAACCTGAAGCATACGGAAGCGGCGGAATAGGCCTGTCCGGAACGGGGAAGGCTCGGCCCGAGAGCACCGGGCGCCGCTCGTCCCCCCTCTCCCCGTGCGGGAGAGGGTTCGGGTGAGGAGTGGCAGGCTTTCTCCAATCCGGGAACCGTGCACCCAGGGGAGCCAGCCCCCTCACCCGTCTCGCGGCGTCGCCGCGATCCACCCTCTCCCGCGAGGGGAGAGGGGAAAGGTGGCGGAGCGGGCTTGCCTCAAAGCACCGAGAGGGCACCCGGAAAAGCCGGGCACCGCCACGCCCCCTCTCCCCTCGCGGGAGAGGGTTGGGGTGAGGGGTGGCAGGCTTTCTCCAATCCGGGAACCGTGCACCCAGCGGAGCCAGCCCCTCACCCGTCTCGCGGCGTCGCCGCGATCCACCCTCTCCTGCGAGGGGAGAGGGGAATGGCGGCGGCAGAGCCTCATAAGACACCACTGCCGGGCGGTCTGGCACCGGCCCGCCCCCTCTCCCCTTGCGGGAGAGGGCCGGGGTGAGGGGTGGCAGGCTTTCTCCAATCCGGCAACCGTGCACCCAGGGGAGCCAGCCCCCTCACCCGTCTCGCGGCGTCGCCGCGATCCACCCTCTCCCGCGAGGGGAGAGGGGAAAGGCGGAGGAGCAGGCTTGCCTCAAAGCACCGAGAGAGCACCCGGAAAACCGGGCACCACCGCGCCCCCTCTCCCCGTGCGGGAGAGGGTTGGGGTGAGGGGTGGCAGGCTCCCGGGGAGGCGAAGGACGGCGCTACCGCACCGCCTGCTCGATGAGATCGGCCGCCCGCTTCACCCCGCCGCCCTGCGCCATCTCGGCCGCGATCCGCCCTGCCGCCTCACGGTAGGAGGGGTTTTCCAGCACCGCGCCCAAGGCCCGCGCGAGCCGGCCGCTCCTGGCCTTGCCGGCCGGCACCACCTCGGCCGCACCGGCATAGGCGAGGCGGGCCGCCGTCGCCGGCTGCTCGAAGGCGATGGGCATGGCCACCAGCGGAACGCCTTCGGCCAGGGCATCCAGCACCGTGTTCATGCCGCAATGGAGCACCGCCGCGCGGCAGCGCTCCAGCACCTCCTGCTGCGGCACGAAGCTGCGCACTTCGGCGAGCCCGGAGAGCCGGCGCACCTCGCCCTCGGACAGGAGGCCGCCATGGGCGATGAGCAGCCGCGCGCCCGCCTCCCGCGCCGCCTGCGCCACCTTGATGAACAGGTCCGCCCGCGCGCCCTGGAGCGTGCCCAGGGAACAGAAGACGAGGGGCGCGCCCTCCGCCGCCGGCAAGGGCGCATCGGCATCGGGCACCGATGCGGCGTCGCGCCAGGGCGAGCCGTAATGAAAGGAGGCCGGCAGCTCGGAGCGGGGGAAATCGAGCCCCCTCGGCATCTGCGCTACCGTGAGACGGGGCGAGAAGCCGCCGTCCGCGAACGGATCGAGCCCGAACGCCGCCCCGTGGCGCTCCAGCACGCGTCGCATGGGCGTCATCAGCAGGTCGGTGACCTGGTAGCCGCCCTTGCTCCAGACCCGGCCCTTCTCGGTAGGATCGTAGGGCCACGGCACGAACGGCGGCGGCACGCCGATCTCGCGGTTCAGCAGCAGCGCAGTAGCGGTGGACACCACGGGCAGGCGCAGATGGCGCGCCACCAGCGTGCCCGCCGCCTCCGTCTGGTCGGCGATCACCGCCTCCGCGCCGATGGCCGTCAGCACGCCGGGCAGCTCGCGGCACAGCATATCCGTCTGCGCGGCAGTGGCCTTCAGGGTGCCGAGCAGGCCAAAAAGGCCCGTGGGGGCGGCGAGGCGGGCCACATAGGCATTGAGCGCCCCGGCGGGATGATCGGCCGCGCCCACGGCCGCGAACTCCGCCCCCTTGCCCGCCACGAGGCGGGCCGCGTCGGCCATGTGCACGAAGGTGACGCGATGACCACGCGCGGCGAGTTCCCGGGCAAGCACGAGCAAGGGATTGTAGTGCCCCGGCAGCGGCGGGGCGACGACCGCGAAATGGGTCATGAAGGCCGGGTCCACAGATGCCCAGGCCGCGGCAGCGGTGGCCCTTCGAAGCGGGTCGTGAGGGCCGCCGAGAGCCCCTTGATGAGGAATCCGACCTTCTGCGCCTTGGAGGTGGAGACGCGGCTGTCCCACGCCGCCGGACCACGCCGGCGCACCTCCACGCCGATGGCGCGGTAGACGCCCCGCGCCGCCCCCACCGCCGCCGCGGCGCGGAATGGCAAGGCGCGCATGCCGATCAGGGCCTGGTCGTAATAGGGCTCGGCCACGTCCAGCAGCCGCGCCACCACCCGCGCCACCGCCGCGCGGTGCTCGGGGCGGCGATCCCGGCTTCCGGCACCCCGGCCTCGGCGAGGAACTGGGCGGGCAGGTAGATGCGGCCGATACCGGCATCCTCGATCACGTCGCGGGAGATGTTGGTGAGCTGGAAGCCGAGGCCGAGATCACTGGCCCGGTCCAGTACCACGTCATCCCGCGCGCCCATGATGAGGGCCATCATCACCCCCACCACGCCGGCCACGTGGTAGCAGTAGGTGAGCGTGTCATCGAGGGTCTCGTAGCGCCGGTCTTCCACGTCCATGCGGAAGCCTTCGAGCAGTTGCAACGGGTAGCGCTCGGGAATGTCGTTGCGCTTCACCACCTCGGCGAAGGCGGCGAAGGCGGGGTGAGCGGAAGGAGCGCCGCGATAGGCACGCGCCGTCTCCTCGTAGAGTGCATCGAGCCGCTCGGCGGCGGAGGCGGCATCGACGATGCGCCCGTGGCCCAGTTCCTGCCCGTCCACCACATCGTCGCAATGGCGGCACCAGGCGTAGAGCATCACGGCGTCGGCCCGCATGCGCGGGGAAAACAGGCGCGCCGCCGCGGCGAAGCTCTTCGAGCCCCTGGCGATCGCCTCCTCGCTCGCGCCGAGGACATCCCCTTCCGTCGCGCCGCTCATGCGTGCGTCACGCCCATGTCGGCGAGGATGAGCCCCGCCGTCGCCTTGGCCGAGCCCACCACCCCCGGCACCCCCGCCCCCGGATGGGTGCCGGCGCCGGTGAAATAGAGGTTGGGAATACTGGAATCTCGGTTGTGCGGCCGGAACCACGCTGATTGGGTCAGGATCGGCTCCACCGAAAAGGCGGATCCGAGATGGGCGCTGAGCTCGTCGCGGAAGCCGAAGGGGGTGAGCAAGCGCGTGGTGACGAGCGATTGCCGCAATCCCGGCAGCAGCCGCTCTTCCAGATGCGCGAGGATGCGGTCGCGGTAGCGCGGCCCTTCCACGTCCCAGTCGATCTCCGCCTTGCCGAGATGCGGCACCGGCGAGAGCACGTAGAAGGCGGTCGAGCCTTCCGGCGCCAGCGACTTGTCGGTGACGGTCGGGGCGTGGAGATAGAGCGAGAAATCCTCGGGCAGGCGCGGCCCGCTGAAGATCTCGCTGATGAGGCCGCGATAGCGCGGGCCGAACAGCACGGTGTGGTGCTGGAGATGGTCCCAGGTGCGGCTGGCGCCGAAATAGATGACGAACAGCGACATGGAATGGCGCTTCCTGGCGAGCCGCTCGCCATAGGCCCGGCGATCCGGCGTGCCGCGCAACAGCTTGCGGTAGGTGTGCACCACGTCCGCATTGGAGGCGACGATGTCGAAGGGGATGGCCGGCTCGCCCTTGATCCGCACCGCCCGGGCCCGGCCTTCGTCCACCACGATTTCGTCCACCGGAGTGGAGAGGCGGACTTGGCCGCCCAGTTCCTCGAACAGCCGCACCATGCCCCGCACCAGCGCCCCGGTGCCGCCGCGGGGGAAGAACACCCCCCACTTGCGCTCCAGAGCATGGATGAGCGCGTAGATGGACGAAGTGGAGAAGGGGTTGCCGCCCACCAGCAGCGAGTGGAATGAAAACGCCTCGCGCAGGTGCTCGTCGCGGATGAAGCGCGAGACCATGGCATAGACCGAGCGCCAGGCCTCCAGCTTCACCAGCTGAGGCGCGGCCTTCATCATGCTGCCGAAATCCAGGAACGGCACGGCGCCGAGCTTGATGTAGCCCTCCTCGAACACCGCCTGCGAATAGGCCAGGAAGCGGCGATAGCCATCCACGTCGGCGGGATTGAAGCTGGCGATCTGGCTGTCGAGGGAAGGCTGGTCGTTCACATAGTCGAACTGCCGGCCGTCCGGCCACAGCAGCCGGTAGAAGGGCGAGACCGGGATCAGGTCCACATAGTCCGCAAGCCTGCGCCCGGCGGCGGCGAACACCTCCTCGAGGCAGGAGGGATCGGTGATGACGGTCGGGCCGCCATCGAAGGTGAAGCCCTGGTCCTCGTAGACATAGGCGCGGCCACCGGGCTTGTCGCGCTGCTCGAAGACGGTGGTGGCGATCCCCGCCGCCTGCAGGCGAATGGCCAGAGCGAGGCCGCCGAAGCCGGAGCCGATGACCGCGGCGCGGAGAACGGACTTGGAAGATAGGTGCATCATCTGGGACCGGTGGCGGATTTCGTCTCGGCGAGGCAGGACAGCGCCCTCAGCACAGATACGGGCGGACGCCCGGTGAGGATGCGCGCCTTGTCGGAAAAGGTGAGACGATCACCATAGAAGCGGGTGATGACACCCTCCGGCAGATTGTAGAAGCGCTGGAGGATGGCGTAGCGCTGCGCGGGCGCGGCGGCCCGGAACAGCATGCGGTTGAGCAGGCGGAAGAAGCCGCGCCGTTTCCAGGTGGATACGGCGTGGGCGCGGGTGAAGGCCGAGATGGCGGCGCCGGTCAGCTCCGGCAGCACGCTGACCTTGTCGGCGAGATCCACCGCATCGGGCACGGAATAGCCGGTGGTGGGATGGAACAGGCCCGCGCGCAGGCCGGAGCGCGCCACCCCCGGCGGCCCCTCCCCCAGGAACGCCTCGATGTCGCCCCCGAGCGCGATCGGCAGAACCCCCTGCTCCTCGCGAACCACGTAGTCCATCGTCCAGCCCTGGGCGGCCACATAGGCGGCGATGCGGCGGCGGAGGGTTTCCACCGGAAGGTCCGGTCCGTCCGCATAATAGGTGTCTTCGACCAGCAGCGTCTCGGGATCGAGCGGGAGCACGTAGACGAAGCGGTAGCCGTCGACCTGCTCCACCCGCGCATCCATGATGACCGGGCGCAGGAGCCCGTGCGGCGCGGTGAGTCGCACTTCCTGGCCGAGGAACTTCTGGTAGCCGAGGTCGAGGTGGCGCGAGGCCAGCGCCCCGCGCCCATCCACCACCGCGCCGGCCTCGATCCGCTCGCCGCCTTCAAGGACGACGTGGTTCGCAGCCACCTCCACCACCCGCGCGCCGGTGCGGATGGAGGCGCACATGCGTTCGTTCATCACCTGCGCGAGGCGATCGGAGCTGAGCGAATGGTAGTGCCCCTTGAGGAGCCGCGAGTAGGCCGGGAAGTGAACGTCGTTCCCCTTCCAGCCATTGGCGCGGAAGGGGGAGAGGAAGACGTGCTGGTTATGGCTGAGGTCGCTGGCGTGCACCGACCAGGTGTGGTTGCCGCCGACGCTTTCACCCGCTTCGAGCAGGAGTATCCGCGTGCGCAGGCGCCGCTCGAAAATGCGCGCGGCCAGGAGGCAGTTGGCCAGCCCGCCGCCCACGAAGACGATGTCCATTCCTGACCGCCGTTCCCGCTCGCCGATGCATTGCTAGCTCCGCATTAACCTTACGGCTGCGCTGTGTCACGCCCGCAATCAGGCGAGGTTGTGCACGCATGGGGCGCGCAGGATAATGTGATCCGCTCTGCGCAGGGCACGCGGCCTGCCACCGGACGCCCTCCTTCAAGGCGTCCGGAATGTCGATTCGTCCGGGCGCGGCGCACGCTTCGCGAATTGCGCGCAGCCCCTTCCGCCGACGCCGGCCTGCGACAATGCCTCTCCTTGCGACCTGCCGGAGCGGTGCCTACCTCCCTGTTTCGGGGTGGGACACGGGCAAGGAATTGATATGACCGAAAGAATCTGGCCGCCCCTGTCGCCGCTCCAGACCGGGCTGCGGGGCCGCTGTCCCCGCTGCGGCGAGGGGCACATGTTCCAAGGCTTCCTCACGCTGGCGCCGGCCTGCGACGTGTGCGGGCTGGATTTCGGCTTCGCCGATCCGGCGGACGGACCCGCCTTCTTCGTGATGTGCTTTGCCTGCGTGCCCGCGGTGGTGTTCGGCATCTGGCTGGAGGTCACCTACCAGGCGCCCTACTGGGTGCACCTCGTCACCACGCTGCCGCTGCTGCTCCTGACCTGCATTCCGCCCCTGCGGCCGCTGAAGGGCTGGCTGGTGGCGAGCCAGTATTTCTACAAGGCGGAGGAAGGGCGCCGCGTGATGGCGGGGGAGACCGCCCGGCCGGCAGAGAAATGAGCGCCCCGCGCTCTTGAGCAGATTCGGGCGAAGGGACCGGTTCGCGCCGGGACAATGCGCCGATGCAAAACAGAGGCGCTCTCCCGATTTTGGCGAGGCGGGGAAGCGTTCTAGCGCTTGGCGGTCTTGAGCCAGTTCTCGAGGTAGGTGAGCGCCATGGCCCGCTCGTCGGTCGTCGCCTCGGCGAAGGCCTCCTCATGCAGGTCCACCACCCACTTGTCCCCCGGGCGGGAGGCCGCGTCGCGAGCCAGGGTCAGCCACATGAGGCCCCGCGCACCCTGGCGCGGCACGCCTTCGTCGCCACGGAACAGCAGTTGGCCGAGCACCGCCTGCGCCTCGAACTGCCCCTTCTGCGCCGCAAGGGTCAGCCAGCGGCCGGCATTGCGGGCATCGCGCGGGCCGCCGATGCCCTCCAGATAGAGCTTGCCCAGGTGAAACTGGGCGTCGGCGTCGCCGAAATAGGAGGCGGCATAAGCGTACATGTCCCGCGCGCGGGACGGGTCGCGCTTCACGCCCGCCGTGGGGATGCCCACGAGATAGTAGGAGCCAAGGGCGACGAAGGCGTTGGCCACGAAACGCGACTGCGCGGTGCCGGGATAGTCTTCGGCGTGGGTATTGGCGATCTTGGAGAAGTATTCGAACGCCTTGCCGTCGTCCCGCTTCACTCCGTCGCCGTCCGCATAGATCCGGCCGAGCTTCCACTGCGCCATGGCGTGGCCCTGGGCGGCAGCATAGCCAAGGGCATCAATGCCCTTGGCGGTCTGGCCCGCCCGCAGGGCCTGCGCCCCGGTGCGGAACGCCTCGTCCACCGGACGCACGGCAGGCGCCGACGGAACGTTGGCCGGCGGCGTGAGGGGCTGGGAGGCAAATGGCTGGGGCGCCGATTGGGCGGTGCCGTCGAAGGCGTGCGCCGAGCGCACATGGACCAGCGGAACGGCCAGCATCAGCCCCACGACGCCGGCGAGCATCGCGCCGGACGGCAGGCCGCGGACCCGCGCCGCCGGCATCCGCCGCGCCGCGTGCCGGCCGGATCCGCCCGCCGGGCTCCGCATCTGAAGGACCGCATCCGCAATCATGATGCGGGGACGATGCCAGCGGGCGACGGCAATATCGGGGCCGCGGAACGGCCGCTCCGCGGCCTCTCTTGGGCGTCTTGCCGCCGTGGCCCCCGACACGGGCCTATGAGCCAAACGAAGACTGTCCATAAGGACCCACCTTGGACGCGGCAGCCGGAAACACTTTCCGGGTACGCCCACCGCCACGTGTTGCATTCTGGTGTCGTGGCGTTTTGTGGCGGCTTCGCGGCGCCCCGCGGCGGGGAAACTTTGGAAGCCCTGAAAGCCAAGGGGTGTGACTTTGCCGTCACAGGGTTGTGACGGGCCGGGATGCGACTCGCACCCTGCCATACCGGTCGTCCGGGTCCGGCCGAAGGCCTACTCCACCAGCGCCATGAAGCGCACGATGCGCCAGACCCCGTCCGTGTCGCGGCGGAACACGTCGAGGCCCGGCTCGCGGGACTGCACGGTCCTGCCGTCCTTCTCTTCCGTGAGCGTCCAGGCGATCCGCACGGCGGCCATGTCGCCGGCGACGAGGATGCTCAGCACCTCGGCCCGATTGGTGCCCTTGTAGGAGGGGTCCTCCAGCACCCGCCGCAGGCGCGCGCAGATGAGATCGCGCGTCCCGCCCGAGGCGGCGCGGGTGTCGTACTGGAGATCCGGGGCGAAGAGCTCGCAGGTGGCGTCCACGTCCCGGCGGTTGAAGGCGTCCGCCCAGGCATGGAGCCGGGCGCGGATCTCATCCGCCGCGGATGCGGCTTCGGCCGGAACCGATGCGCCGAGGCCACAGACCAGCGCCAGAACGGCGGCGAGCATGCGCATGACGTCCCCTCCCCGGCACGCCTCCGCCGGCGCGCCTCCACCCGTGATCCGCCACGAGGCGAGGGAATGCAAGAACGCTCGATGCGAGACGGCACACGGCTTCGGGGGGTCACCCCGCCCGTGGCCGGGAACGCGCATCCCGGCGCGCGTGCCGGGATGCGCCAGTCGGTCTCAGGGACCGGGCGTTCGACTTAAAGCCAACACGCCGCCGCGTGCTCCGGGGCGAGCGTTCACTTCTTCTCGCGCCGCGCCACCACCGGCGGGCAGGTGCTCTCGGAGAGGGGGCGGAAGGCCTCGTCGCCCGGCAGGGTGGCGACCAGGTCGTAGAGGTCCCACTCGTTCCTGGAGGCGGCCGGCGCCTTCACCTCGAACACGTAGAAGTCGTGCACCATGCGCCCGTCCTCGCGCAGGCGGGCGTTGCGCACCACGTCATCCTTGATGGGCAATTCGGCCATCTTGGCCACCACGGTCTGCGCATCGTCGCTCTTCGCCGCCGCCGCCGATTTCAGGTAGTGCAGGACGGAGGAATAGACCCCCGCATGGATGGCGGAGGGGATCTTGCCGTTCTGCGCCTTGAACCGCTCGGAGAATGCGCGGGTGCCGTCGTCGAGGTTCCAGTAGAAGCCCTCGGACAGCAGCGTGCCCTGGGCGGTCTGAAGGCCCACGCTCTTCACGTCGAGGGCGGTGAGGAAGAAGGCGACCAGCTTCTGCTTCGAGCTGGTGATGCCGAACTCGCGCGCCGTCTTGATGCCGGTCACCGTGTCGTTGCCGGCATTGGCGAGCGCGATGATGTCGGCGCCCGAGCCCTGGGCGGTGAGCAGCGGCGAGGACAGGTCCACCGCCGGGAAGGGATGGCGCACGGAGCCGAGGAACTTGCCGCCCTTCGCGCTCACCACCGTCTTGGCATCGGCCTCGAGCTGCTGGCCGAGGGCATAGTCCGCCGTCACCAGATACCAGGAGGTGCCAGGCTTGGTGAGGCGGTTGGCGATGCCGGCCACCTGCACGTAGGTATCCCACATCCACTGCACCACGTGGCCCGGCTGGCAGGCATCGCCGGTGAGACGGGCGGTGCCGCCGGGGAACAGGGCGACGCGGTTCTTCTCCTTCACCAGCGGCGCGATGGCGAGCTGGATGGAGGCGTTGGACATGTCGGCGAGAACGTCCACCCCGTCCTGGTCGATCCACTTGCGGGCGGTGGCGGAGGCGATGTCCGCCTTGTTCTGGTGGTCGGCGGAGATCATCTCGATCTTCATGCCGGCGCATTCGGCCTTCAGGCAGTCGTCGATGGCCATCTGCGCCGCGATCACCGAGCCCTTGCCGGTGATATCGGAATAGACGCCCGACATGTCGGTGAGCACGCCCACCTTCACCGTTCCGCCGGACACCTCGGCGGCGGCCGGAGTCACCGCGAGGCCCGCCGCCAGCATCAAGGTGGCGCGGCTGATACCCGTCTTCATGTCTTCCTCCCGTTCGTTTTGCTTGTCCGCGCGCCGAAGCTCAGAAGCTCACCTTGTCGGCGCCCTTGAGGCCCAGCGTGGCGCGCGCCTCGTCGGGGGTGGCGATCTCGTAGCCGAGCTCCTCCACGATGCGCCGGATCTTCGCCACCTGCTCGGCGTTGGAGGTGGCGAGCTTGCCGCGGCCGATGAACAGGCTGTCCTCCAGCCCCACGCGCACGTTGCCGCCCATCATCGCCGCCTGGGTGGCGAACGGCATCTGATTGCGCCCCGCGGCGAGCACGGACCAGTGGTAGTCCTTGCCGAACAGCTTGTCGGCGGTGCGCTTCATGAACATGAGGTTGTCCATGTCGGCGCCGATGCCGCCGAGGATGCCGAAGATGAACTGGAGGAAGACCGGCGGCTTGAACCAGCCCTGGTCGAGGCAATGGGCGAGATTGTAGAGGTGGCCCACATCGTAGCATTCGTGCTCGAACTTGGTGCCGTGCTCCTCGCCGAGCATCTTGTAGATGCGCTCGATGTCGCCGAACGTGTTGCGGAAGATGAAGTCCTTGGTACCGGTAAGGTAGGGCTCCTCCCAGTCGTGCTTCCAGTTGGAATAGCGCTTCGCCAGCGGGTGCAGGGCGAAATTCATGGAGCCCATGTTGAGCGAGCACATCTCCGGCGCCGCCATGAGCGGGGCGGCGAGGCGCTCCTCCACGCTCATGTTGAGGCCGCCGCCGGTGGTGATGTTGATCACCGCGTCGGTCGCCTGCTTGATGCGCGGCAGGAATTCCATGAACACCGCAGGATCCGGCGTCGGCCGGCCGTCCTTCGGATCGCGGGCGTGGAGGTGCAGGATGGCGGCGCCGGCCTCGGCGGCGGCGATGGCCTGCTCGGCGATCTCGTTCGGGGTGATGGGCAGCGCGTCGGACATGGTGGGCGTGTGGATGCCGCCCGTCACCGCGCAGGTGATGATGACCTTGCTCAAGACGTATCTCCGGAAAATGCGTTCAATCGGGAAGAATGGCGACCGCCCGCGTCCAGCCGGCCGAGGCGGCGCGGACCTTCACGGGAAAGCAGCTCACGGTGAAGCCGGTCGAGGGCAGCGCTTCGAGATTGTGCAGCTTCTCGATCTGGCAATAGCCCTTCTCGCGGCCGGCCTTGTGCCCCTCCCAGACGATGGAGGGGTCGCCGGTCTCGGCAAACCGCCGGGCGGTGAAGCTGAACGGGGCATCCCAGCTCCAGCCGTCGGTGCCCACCACGCGGATGCCCTGGTTCACGAGGTGCAACGTCGCGGCGCGGCCGAAGCCACAGCCCTTGTCCACATAGTCGGCCTCGCCGTAGCGGGCGCCGGCGGCGGTGTTGACCACGACGATCTCCAGCGGGCTCAGCGTGTGGCCGATGCGGGCGAGCTCGGCGTCGATCTCGTCGGGCGTCACCACGTGGCCGTCGGGCAGGTGGCGGAAATCCAGCTTCACGCCGGGGCGGAAGCACCAGTCGAGGGGAATCTCGTCGATGCTGATGGCGCGCGCGCCGCCGTCCATGGTGGGGTGATAGTGCCAGGGGGCGTCCACGTGGGTGCCGTTGTGGGTGTTGATGTGGGCGATCTCCGCCGCCCAGCCCAGGCCCTCGGGGAGTTGCTCCGGCTTCAGCCCCGGAAAGGCCCCGGTGAGGGTGCCCACGGTGTCCGCATGGGTGAGATACTCGATCCGCACCCGCTGGAAGGGGGGGTCGGCGGGCACATCGTTTTCCAGCGGAATGGAGATGTCGACAAACCTTGGCACGGCGTTTCCATCCTTCCCAGCGGCGGCCCGCCAGACCCTGTTTTGAACAGTCGTACATGTTATTGTACGATCGTACAATACGGATCACCGCCCGTCTCGTGCCCACATGGCGCAGGGGGGACTCTGAAGCTAAGAATGGGCATGGCCACGCAGGACGACACGCCACACCGCACGCCGCGCGCCCGAACGCCGGGCCTCCGAACGCCGGATCTGCCGGGCACGCGTGAGGCCGCGCCGCTGCGGGCACGCGGCCCACGGCGCTCGGCCGTGCCGCCGGGCGAGCCGCAGCGCCCGGACCGGCGGCAGGATATCCTCGCCAGCGCGGAAGCCCTGTTCGCCGAGCGCGGTTATGCCGCCGTCTCGGTGCGCGACATCGCCGCGCGGGCCGGCGTGCCGGTCGCTCTCGTCGGCTATTATTTCGGCCGCAAGCCGGAGCTTCTCGCCACCGTCTTCGAGCATCGCCAGGGCTATCTGGAAGAGCGCATCGCCCGCATCCGCACGGTGGGGGCCAAAGGCCCGGGGCCGGGACGCATCGAGGAGATCGTGCACGCCTGGGCCGAGCCGGTGGTGCGGCTCCACGGCAGCGCCAGCGGGGATTCCTTCTCCCTCCTGGTCGCCCGCACCGCGTGGGATCCGGGGCCGGAGGCCTCCGCCATCATCGAGCGCTTCTACGACCCGCTGGTCCATGCCTTCCTCGACGCCATGCGCATCGCCCTGCCCGCCTGCCCGGAGGACCGGCTGCTGTGGGCCTACGAATACTCCGTGGGAGCCCTGCTCATGTATGTCGCCGACAAGCGCATCGAGCGCATCTCGGGCGGCCGCGCGACCACGGGCGACCCGGCCTTGTTCGAGGACTTCGTGCACTTCGTCAGCGCCGGCTTCCACGCTCTGTGCCGGCGCGGCGGAGCCTGAGGCCCCGGCGCGCCCGGCCGATCAGATCTGGCTGAGATAGGGCGGCGTCTTCAGCGGGTGCAGCCGGGAGGTGATCTCGAACCGCTTCAGCCAGCGATCCACCGCATCCTGAAGATGCGCCGCGAGAGCGGCAGCCGCGTGGTCCGCCCGCCCGTCGAGCAGATGCTCGACGATGCCCAGATGCTCGTTGAGCGCCGCCTCGATCAGCGAGATGGGGATGCCGAGGAAGGGATCGAACAGGTAGCGCGTCGGTCCGAACAGCAGGTGCGTGCGCTTGAGCGCGCGCAGGATCTCCTCGTTCGGACAATAGCCGAGCAGGGTGACGTGCAGGTCGTTTTCCGCATGGTCGAAGCGGGCGCTGTCGATGGGGGTGTCATTGCGCGTCGAAATGATGGTCGCGCGCATCTCCTCCAGCACCCGGCGCGGCACCACCCCCGCCGCCTGCGCCAGCGCCGCCGGCTCCAGCAGGCAGCGCAGCTCGTAGAGGTGGCGGATGCGATCCGGCGTCATCTTCTCCGCCACCCAGTGGCCGGCGCTGTCCTTGGCCACGAGGCCGACGCCGTGCATCCGCGCGAGGAGGTCGCGGGTCACCGTGCGGCTGACGCCGAAATGCTCGGCGAGGCGCAGCTCGTTCACGCGCACCGATCCGAACAGGGTGCGGATGAACAGCTCCTGCTCCACCTCCTCGTACATGCGCTCCCACTGGCGGGGGCCGAGAGATCGACCGGGTCGAGGGCCGCAATGCCCGCCCCCTCGCCTTCGGACAGCCCGCGCACGCGATAGCCCCGCCCCGTCAGCGCATCCACCAGCCCGTCCCGGCAGAGCCGGTCGAGCGCCTGGCGCGCCGGCGAGCGGCTGGTGGCGAAGGCGCGCACCAGCTCCGCCTCCATCAGCCGCTCCCCGGCTTGAGCTGGCCGCTCTCGATCATCTCCTTGAGGCGCAGATAGACCCTGTCCTGCAAGGACGAACCGGTCGTGCCGGCGTCCGTCATCGCCCTTCCCTTCCTGTGACGCCCCACCGGGCGCGCATCGGACCTATCCGACACCCGCCGTGCGGGGCAAGGCGCTCCCGCCCGATCGATCCCTTGACATCCGCCACCGGATCGCGTCTAAGCTTAAACGTACTTTGAATGCAAAGTACGTTTAATTCAAGCTCCCCCGCGCCGGCCCTGGACGGTGCGGGGCAGAAACAACCAGCGGACGGCGATTGTGGCTTCCACGCGCGGCACCATCACCTCGATCGAAGACCTCCGGCAGCTCGCGCAGCGGCGGGTGCCGCGCATGTTCTACGACTACGTGGATTGCGGCGCCTGGACCGAGAGCACCTACCGCGCCAACAGCGAGGACCTCGCGCGCATCCGGCTGCGCCAGCGGGTCGGCATCGACATTTCGCAGCGCAATCTCTCCACGCGCATGGTGGGCGAGGCGGTCACCATGCCGGTGGCGCTCGCCCCGACCGGCCTTGCCGGCATGCAGTGGGCGGACGGGGAAATCCTCGCGGCGCGCGCCGCCGAAAGGTTCGGCGTGCCCTTCGCGCTCTCCACCGTCAGCGTGTGCTCCATCGAGGACGTGGCGGCGCACACCTCGCGCCCGTTCTGGTTCCAGCTCTACATGATGAAGGACCGCGCCTTCATGCAGCGGCTGATCGCCCGCGCGCGGGACGCCAACTGCTCGGCGCTGGTGCTCACCCTCGACCTCCAGGTGCAGGGCCAGCGCCACAAGGACATCAAGAACGGCCTGTCCACGCCGCCCAAGCCCACCCTGCGCAACCTCGCCAACCTGGCGACGAAGCCACGCTGGTGCCTGAACATGCTGGGCACGAAGCGGCGCACGTTCCGCAACATCGTCGGCCATGTGGAGGGGGTGGAGGACGTCTCCTCCCTCGCCCACTGGGTCGCCGGCCAGTTCGACCAGACGCTGAGCTGGGAGGACGTGCGCTGGGTCCGCCGCCTATGGGACCGCAAGCTGATCCTCAAGGGCATCCTCGATCCCGAAGACGCCCGCATCGCCGCCACGACGGGGGCGGACGCCATCGTCGTCTCCAACCATGGCGGCCGGCAGCTCGACGGCGCCGCCTCCAGCATCTCCATGCTTCCCGCCGTGGCGGAGGCGGCCGGCGAGCAGGTAGAGGTGCTGTTCGACGGCGGCATCCGCTCCGGGCAGGACGTGCTGCGGGCGCTCGCCTTGGGCGCGAAGGGCGTGCTCATCGGGCGCGCCTTCCTCTACGGGCTGGGCGCCATGGGCGAAGCGGGGGTCACCGCCTGCCTCGACATCATCCGCAAGGAGCTGGACGTGACCATGGCCCTGTGCGGCATCACCGACGTGGCGGAGGCCCGCCGCGCCCTGCTGGAGGCGCGGGCGCCGGCGCAGCCCGAGCCGCGCCTCGCCCGCCACGCCTGAACGCATCCCGTCCGCGCGCGCCGCGGGCCCAAGGAGATCAAGGGAGAAGACAGATGTTCGGCAATTACAAGATGCACCCCAACAGCGGGGTGAATCCGCCCTATTCGCCGGCCTATCCGGTGGAATGGGAATGCGCCCTGCGCACCCTCGAGGTGATGACCCGGGTGGACCAGAAGAAGGTGGCGGCGCTGCTCGCCGACACCCCGTTCGAGCTGGTGAACGACCGCGTCGCCTTCCGCTTCATGGCTTCTCCCGGCCACACGCTGGCGGTCCACCAGGGCCGGATGTTCGACCTGATGGTGACGGTGGCGGTGCGCTACGAGGACCTGTTCACCCAAACCCACATCTACATGTACTGCTCCGACCCCATGGGCATCGCCGCGGGGCGCGAGCTGTTCGGCTACACCAAGAAGGACTGCACCTTCCGCTTCGACGAAGCCGCCGACGGCAACATCCAGAGCGCCGTCATCCGTCGCGGCGTGCCTTTGGCCGAGGTCTCCTTCACGCCCGATCCGTCGGCCCCGGTGGTGCGGCTGGTGGACGATGTGGAGCAGCCCGGCGGCGAGATCCACGTGCGCCGCCTGCCCCATCCCGAGCGCCTCGAAACCGCCTACGCGGACATCGTCTACCGCCGCACCCCCATCGCCTATTCGGCGCCGGTGTCCGGCCGGGTGTCCATGAGCCTGCACGAGAGCGCGTTCGACCCGCTCACCGAGCTGGAACCGGAAATCCTCTCCGCCCAGTTCATGGTGTCCGACGTCTATGGCGGCGGCTTCGCGGTGGAGGATCGCCGGCTGCTCAAGCGGCTCATTCCCTGACCTGAAACGCCGCGCCAAGCGGATCGCCACAACAAAAGAGGGAGGATTTTCATGATCAGCCACACACCCCGCCCTGGCCAGCGTTCCGCCGGGGCACTGTCACGGCGCGCGCTTCTGGCCGCCGCCGGAGCCTTCGCCCTCGCCGCGCCACACGCGGCCTTCGCCCAGGAGGGAAAGCCGATCCGCATCGGCGTCCTCACCGACATGTCGAGCCTTTATGCCGACGTGACCGGCAAGGGCTCGGTGGCCGCCACCCAGATGGCGGTGGAGGACTTCAACGCCGCCGGCAAGCCGCTGAAGGTGGAGATCATCGCCGCCGACCACCAGAACAAGGCGGACGTGGCCGCCTCCATCGCCCGCAAATGGTTCGACACCGATGGCGTCGACATGATCGTGGACGTGCCCAATTCCGCGGTCGCGCTGGCGGTGAGCTCCATCGCCCGCGAGAAGAACAAGGTCATGATCGCCTCCGGCCCGTCCTCCTCGGACCTCACCGGCAAGGCCTGCGCACCAACCACGGTGCATTGGACCTACGACACCTATGCGCTCGCCACGGGAGCTGCGACCGCGGTGGTGGAATCCGGCGGCAAGTCGTGGTTCACGCTGACCGCCGACTACGCCTTCGGCCACGCCATGGAGCAGGACGTCAAGAACGTGGTGGCCCGCACCGGCGGCAAGGTCATCGGCGGCGTGCGCGCGCCGCTGAACACGCAGGACTTCTCCTCCTTCCTGCTGCAGGCCCAGTCCTCCGGCGCGCAGGTGGTCGGGCTCATCAATGCGGGCGGCGACACCATCAACTCCATCAAGCAGGCGGTGGAGTTCGGCATTCCCGCCGGCGGCCAGCGCCTCGTCGCCACGGTGCTGTACATCACCGACGTGCATTCGCTCGGGCTGAAGACGGCGCAGGGGCTCCAGTTCACCGAATCCTTCTACTGGGACCTGAACGACGGCACCCGCGCCTGGACCAAGCGCTTCACCCCGCGCAATGACGGGCGCTATCCGAGCGCGCTGCATGCCGGCGCCTATGCCTCGACCCTGCACTATCTCAAGGCCGTGTCCGCCCTCGGCAGCGCCATCGACGGCACGGCGGTGGTGGACAAGATGAAGGCTCTGCCCACCGACGATCCGCTGTTCGGCAAGGGCTCGATCCGCGTCGACGGTCGCAAGATCCACCCCATGTTCCTGTTCCAGGTGAAAAAGCCCGAAGAGTCCAAGTATCCCTGGGACTATTACAACGTCATCAAGTCGATCCCGCCGGAGCAGGTCTGGCGCCCGCTCTCCGAAGGCGGCTGCCCGCTGGTGAAATCGTGAGCGTCGCGCTGGTGACGGGCGGTGGCGGCGGCATCGGCCGCGCCATCGCCTGCCGCCTCGCCGCCGACGGCCATGACGTGGCGGTGGTAGACCGAGACGCCGCATCGGCGGCCGAAACTGCCGGGCTGGTGGAGGAAACCGGCCGCCGGGCGCTTTCCCTCACGGCGGACGTCTCCCAGGCGGCGGAGGTGGAAGCCTTCGTCGCCGCCACCGAGGACCGGTTCGGACCCATCGACGCCTTCGCCAACAATGCCGGCATCGAAGGCGTGGTGGCGCCCATCTTCGACTATCCGGACGAGGTGTTCGACGCCGTCCTTTCGGTGAACGTGAAGGGCGTGTTCCTCGGCCTCAAGCACGTGCTCGCCCGCATGCGCCAGCGCGGAACCGGGGCGGTGGTCAACACCGCCTCCACCTCCGCCATCCGCGGGCGGCCCGGCCTCGCCGGCTATGTGGCCTCCAAGCATGCGGTGCTCGGCCTCACCCGTGTGGCGGCTCTGGACATGGCGGGCACCGCCATACGGGTGAACGCGGTGCTGCCCGGCCCCGTGGACACCCGCATGATCCACGCGCTCGACGCGCAGGCCCGCGCCACCGGCGGCATCAAGCGCGCCGGCACGCCCACCGCCTATGCCCGGCCCGAGGACATCGCCGGCGTGGTGGCCTTCCTGCTCTCGCCGCGGGCGGCCCACGTGAACGGCGCCGCCTGGACCATCGATGCCGGCGTCACAGTGGCGTGACCGGCGGCCCCCTCAGCTTCACTCCTGAAAACGAAGGAATTCCCATGAAGCTCTGCCGTTTCGGCGACCCCGGCCGCGAGCGCCCCGGCCTCGTGGATCGCGACGGGGTGCTGCGCGACCTGTCCGGCGTGTGCCCCGACATCGACGCATCGTTGCTCTCGGACGACGCCCTGGGCCGGCTGGCGCGGATCGATCCGCTGACGCTGCCGCACGTGCCGGGCACGCCCCGCCTCGGCGTGCCGTTCGCCGGCATGTCGAAGTTCGTCTGCATCGGCCTCAACTATTCCGACCATGCCGCCGAAGCCGGCATGGCGGTGCCGAGCGAGCCGATCATCTTCCTGAAGGCGCTCTCCGCGCTGTCGGGGCCCAACGACCCCATCGTCCGGCCGCTTCACTCCACCAAGCTCGACTGGGAGGTGGAGCTCGGCGTCGTGATCGGCCGCAAGGCCTCCTACGTCACGGAAGAGGCTGCCCTCGATCACGTCGCCGGCTATTGCGTGGTGAACGACGTGTCCGAGCGGGCCTTCCAGCTCCAGTCCTCGCAATGGGACAAGGGCAAGGGCTGCGACACGTTCGGGCCGGTCGGGCCCTGGCTCGTCACGCGGGACGAGGTTCCAGACCCGCAGAACCTCGACATGTGGCTGGAGGTGAACGGCGCGCGCATGCAGGCCGGCAACACCCGCACCATGATCTTCGGCGTCCGCGAGCTGGTCTCCTATTGCAGCCGCTACATGACCCTGCTGCCCGGCGACATCATCGCCACCGGCACGCCCCCGGCGTCGGCATGGGCATGAAGCCGGAGCCGGTCTGGCTGAAGGCGGGCGACACGGTGCAGCTCGGCATCGCGGGGCTCGGCGTGCAGACCCAGGCCGTGGTCGAGATGGCGCAATCCCAGGCAGCGGGACCCGGCGAGGCGGCCGTTCCCTCCGGGCGCCCCCTCACGGCGACAGCGCCTCGATGATCCGGCATTCGGCCACCGTGCCGCTCCGGCACTGGTCGACCATGCTGCGGAGCTCGCGGCGCAGCGCGCGCAGGTCCGCGATCTTGCGGTCCACCTCCGCCAGATGCGCCTTGGCGATCGCGTCGACGGCCTGGCAGGAACAGTCGCGATCGTCGGAGAGGTCGAGCAAGGCGCGCACCTGATCGAGCGAGAAGCCGAGGTCGCGCGAGCGGCGGATGAAGCTCAGCCGGTTCAGGTGCTGCGGCCCGTAGGCCCGGTAGTTGCCGGCGGTGCGCGCCGGTTCCGCAAGCAGCCCGATGCGCTCGTAATAACGGATCGTCTCGACCTTGGTATCGGTGAGCCGGCCCAGTTCGCCGATTGCAAGATATCCGTCCGCCATGGGCTTGACCCTATAGTTGCTACAGGGTCCATATGGGATGTCACATCGGAACTGTCGAGGTGACCCATGGCGGCTGCGCGCCCGCTCAAGCTGCGGATCGAGGGGATGGACTGCGGCTCTTGCGCCGCGAAGATCGAGACCGCCATGCGGCGCCTGCCCGGCGTCTCGGACATTTCGGTCAGCTATGGCCAGGCCTCGCTCTCGCTGACGCTCGACGAGGACCGCACCACCTGCGTCACCGTCCAGTCGCGGATCAGGGCCCTCGGCTTCACCCCACTCGGGGCCGACGAACCCGCGGATGCGGTGAAGGAGCCCGGCCGGACCGCGCCGCAGAGCGCCTGGTGGGCGAGCCGGAAAGGCCGGCTGGTGATCGGCACGGGGGCCCTGCTGGTGCTCGCCTTCGCGGTGTCCCATCTGGCGCCGGCCTGGTCGACCTGGGCCTATATGGCCGCGACGCTCGCGAGCCTCGTGCCCATCGGCCGGCGCGCCTTGGCCGGTGCCCGGGCCGGCACGCCGTTCAGCATCGAGATGCTGATGTCCGTCGCCGCCATCGGCGCCCTCGCCATCGGCGAGGCGCCGGAGGCGGCGGTGGTGGTCTTCCTGTTCGCCCTGGGCGAGCTGCTGGAAGGCGTCGCGGCGGGCCGGGCCCGGGCCGGGATCAAGGCCCTGGTCGACCTCGTGCCGCGAACCGCGCTGCGGCAGCGTGGTTCGGCGTTCGAGACGGTGCCGGTGGAGGCCCTCGCCATCGGAGACGTGGTGATGGTCCGGCCGGGCGATCGCATCCCCTCGGACGGCGTCGTCGTGGAGGGCACCTCCGAGATCGACGAGGCGCCCGTGACAGGCGAATCTGTTCCGGTGGCCAAGGCGGCGGGCGCGGCGGTCTTTGCCGGCAGCATCAACGTCAATGGGGCGCTGCGCGTGGAGATCAGCCGGGCGGCGGCCGACAACACCATCAGCCGCATCATCCACATGGTGGAGGAGGCCCAGGCCTCGAAGGCGCCGACGGCGCGCTTCATCGATCGCTTCAGCCGCTGGTATACGCCCGCCGCCATGGCCGTCTCCGCCCTCATGATGGCCGGGCCGCCGCTGCTTCTCGGCGCGGACTGGTTCACCTGGATCTATCGCGGGCTGTCGCTGCTGCTGATCGCCTGTCCTTGCTCGCTCGTGATCTCCACGCCCGCGGCCATTGCCTCGGGCCTCGCCAGCGGCGCCCGGCGCGGGCTGCTCATCAAGGGCGGGGCCGCGCTGGAAACGCTCGGCAAGGTGAAGACGGTGGCCTTCGACAAGACCGGCACGCTCACCGTCGGGCGTCCCCGGCTGACCGACGTCGTCGTGCTGGAAGGGACCGAAGCCGACATGCTGGCCAAGGCTGCGGCCGTCGAGCGCGGCTCCAGCCATCCCCTCGGGGCGGCCATCGTCGCCGCGGCGGAGGCGCGGGGCCTCGACCTTCCCAAGGTGTTCGGCGGCAGCATCGCCACGCCCGGCAAGGCGGTGACGGCACGCCTGAGGTCAGGCTTCGTCAGCGTCGGCTCGCCTCGCCATGCGGAGGAACAGGCCGACCTGCCGGAGGCGGTGCGCGCGCAGATCCTGGCGCTCGAGGGCGCGGGCAAGACGGTGGTCATGGTCAGCGAGGGCCGGCGCCTCATCGGCCTGGTCGCGCTGCGTGACGAGCCACGGGCGGATGCGGTCGAAGGGCTCGGCCGGCTGCGGGCCATGGGACTTCACCCGGTGATGCTGACCGGCGACAACGCCCGCACCGCCGGCGCCATCGCCGGCCTCCTCGGCCTCGAAGCGCGCTCCGAGCTCCTGCCGGATGCCAAGCTTTCGGCCATCGCCGCCTACCGGGAGCAGGCGCCCATCGCCATGGTCGGCGACGGCATCAACGATGCGCCGGCCCTGGCCGCCGCCTCGGTGGGCATCGCCATGGGCGCCGGCACCGACGTCGCCCTGGAGACCGCCGACGCCGCGCTGCTGAAGAACCAGGTGACGGGCGTCGCCGAGCTTGTCGCCCTGTCCCGCGCGACCATGACCAACATCTGGCAGAATGTCGGACTGGCGCTGGGCCTGAAGGGCGTCTTCCTGGTCACCAGCCTGACCGGCGCGACGCCGCTCTGGATGGCGATCCTGGCGGACACCGGCGCGACGGTGCTGGTGACGGCGAACGCGCTGCGGCTCCTGCGCTTCCGGCCGAAGGGCTGAGCCGGCTGACCGGCTGACCCTTGGCGAGGGGGTCAGCGCTGCTCGGCGAGGCGGGTATCCAGCAGCTCCCCGGTGCGGGCGAGCACGGGATAGGCGGCGGCGGCGACCACGTGCGAATTGATCAGCTTGAGGTCGCGCACGATCTCGATGTTGAGGCCGCTCGCGTCCGCCAGCGGGGCGAGCCCCTGGCGCAGCCGGTCGAAATGGATCCGCGCCGCCGCCGTCTCGCTGTCGCGGAACGCCGCCTTCTCCAGCGCCAGCAGCCGCGCGGCGCGGGCGTCCGATGTCATGAACAGGGAGGAGGCGAGTCGGATGTTCGCCTTCAGCCGGTCGAAGAGCTCGCGGACCGCCTTCTCCTCCTCCGACGAGAAGGCGATGCCGCGCTTGATGCGCTTGCCGGCGTCGCTCATCAGCCGGCCGCACACCACGTCCGCCGCCTGCTCCATGTTGGCCGAGAAGGCGAGGATCTCCTCCACCCGACGCCGGTCGGCCGGGTTCAGTTCGTCCGGATCGAGGGTGGCGAGGTAGGCGCGGATCTCCCGGTTGAGCCGGTCGAGCACGTCGTCGCCGTCCCGCGTCAGGGCGATGTGCCGCCGCTCGCCGCCGATGAGGGCGCGGGCGGCCTTGTCCAGCATGTCGTCGAGGGCGTCTGCGAGACGCAGCGCCTCGCGCGCGGCGGCGCCCAGCGCCACCACAGGGGTCTCCGTCGCCGCCGGGGCGAGATAGCGCGGGCGGGCGGGATCCGCCGGGTCCTCCCGCGCCGGATAGAGCCATTCCAGGGCGCGGGCCAGGGGCGAGAGCAGCGGCAGGAAGACGAGCGCCGTCGCCACGTTGAAGAGGGTGTGGAAATCCACCGCCACCCGGCCCGGATCCGGCTGCCACGTCACCATCAGGCGGCCGATGGGCTCGATCAGGGCGAGGCCCAGCAAGACGCCCGCGAGCCGGTTGACGAGATTGCCCACCGGCAGGCGCATGGCCGCCGGGTCATCCTTGCCGATCGCTTCCAGCACCGGAGCGATGGCGCTGCCGAGATTGGCGCCGAGCACCAGGGCGATGGCGGCATTGGGCGGCACCGCGCCCTGCGCCGCGAGCGAAGCGGCGATCAGCACCACCGCGACCGAGGAATGCACCGCCCAGGTGAGCACCGCCGCCAGCATCACGTCGATGAGCGGCACCGTGGCCACGGCGCCGAGCAGCATGCGAATGCTGGGGGCATCCTCCAGGGGGCGCAGCAGGTCCACCAGGTGGTGCAGGGCCAGCACGATGAGGCCGAGGCCGATGAGGGCGCGGCCGAGATCACGCAGGCTGCTGCCGGCGCCGCGGCGAAACATCACCAGCCCGGCCAGGATCGCGGCGGGCGCCATGGCGGTGACGTCGAAGGACAGGGCCTGCACGATGAGTGTGGTGCCGATATTCGCGCCCAGCATCACCGCGAGGGCCGGGACGAGGGCGACGAGGCCGGCCGCGGTGAAGCCCGAGACCATCAGCGCCGTCGCGGTGCTGCTCTGGAGCAGCGTGGTTACCGCCGCGCCAGCGCAGAACCCCTGCAGCGGGTTCCCAAGCGCCCGCCCGATCACCACCTTCAGCCGCGGCCCCAGTGCCCGGAGCACGCCGGTCTGCACCATGTGGATGCCCCAGAGCAGCAACGCGGCGAAGCCGGCGAGGTCCAGCAGGGTCACGGAAAAGGTCATGGCGCATCTCCGTGCGGATCAGGCGGCGGTCGCGGCCCGGTCCCTCAACGCTCGCCGCGCCCGTCCGGTTCGGGCGCCAGGCGCAGATCCTTCGACACCAAGCACGGAGCGTGCCACGATAGGCCGATTCCCTGAAATCGCCTCGGCTTGCGGGATCTTGCCGCCGGCGCTCGACGGCTGGCGCAGGCGCGGCGAGCCCCGTGTCCGGCCGCCTCGAACGCCCCGGATCGAACGGATTTTGACCCCGTGGGGCGCGCGACAGGCGCTGGTCGGGTGTGATCGCGCAGGCCATAGTGCGGACGCATGTTCGCAAGCCTTGGTCGGCGCGCGCATCCGGCGCGAACAGTCCGAATGGAGATGAAGCCATGACCCAGAGCTTGCCAGGTGCCGGTGTCCACGGCCTGTTCCACGTGGCCATCAAGACGGCGGATCTCGACGCCACCCGCGTCTTCTGGCGTGACGTCATCGGCCTGAAGGAAATCCCCCGGCCGGATTTCGGCTATCCGGGGGCATGGCTCGGCTGCCCGCAGCCGGGCGGCCTCGGCATCGTGCACATCTATGCGGGCGGACCGGCGCTCGGCGCCTCGGGCACGGCGCCATACGGCACGGCGGCCATCGACCATATCTCCCTGTCCTGCTCGGGCTACCGGGCCTATATCGCCCGCTTCCAGGCGGCCGGGCTGGACTGGCGGGAGTTCATCGTGCCCGGCACCAGCCTTTGGCAGCTCTTCGTCTACGACCCCTCGGGCGTGCAGCTGGAGCTCACCTTCGAGGCCAGCATCGAGGGCGCGGCCCTGCCGGACGTGTCCGAAGGGCGGGTCTACAAGGCCGGCCGGAGCTTCTTCGATCCCGCCACCTATCCCGCCCTCGGCCGCCTGAAGATCGAAAGCGCGATCCTGCCGAATTGAACGGATTTGCCCGGTGAATCGCTCTCCGGCTGCAAGACGGAAAAGGCGTTGTCCCCCCATCTGGGAGGCAGGCGGGTCGCCGCGTGCCCGAAAGCCTGGGCGGGCGTCGCCTGCCTGATTTTTGGCCTTCTCACCGCACGGCCCAACCCGCATCGTAGCGGCACGGGCAGCGGCGGCGCGCTTCAGCGATGCATGACCGGCGAGCCAACGGATTGAAACATGGGTCGAAAAGGCGAGACGCCCGGCAAGGCGAGCCGGGCGGGCGATGGGCTGGTGCGGGCGGTCGACCGGGCGCTCGGCCTGCTGGTGCTCGTGAGCGACAGCCCCGGCGGCATCGCCCTGCCGCAGATCGCGGCCCAGGCGGAGCTTGCGGCCTCCACAACCCACCGCCTGCTCACCACGCTGGAGGGGCGCGGCTTCGTCCATTTCGACAAGAAGAGCGGCCACTGGTTCGTGGGACGAACCGCGCTCGCGGTGGGCGCCACCTATGCCGGCTCGCGCGACATGGTGGCTTGCGCCCAGCCCATCCTGAAGCGCCTCGGCCAGAGCTGCGGCGAAACCGCCAGCCTGGGTGCCCTTGAGGATGGAAGGGTGGTGTTTCTCCACCGCTTCGATGCCCGCGCGCGCCGCGCCTTCGTGCCCACGGGAAGCTCCCTGCCCGCCCATTGCTCCAGCATCGGCAAGGCGCTCCTCGCGGTCCTGCCGCAGGCGGAAGTGCACAGGACCCTGTCCGCCGAGCGCCTGGTGGCGGTGACGCCGAACACCATCTGCTCGCCGGAAGCGCTCATGGGCGCGCTGGAAGAGACGCGCCGCGTCGGCTTCGCCCTCGACGACGAGGAGAACACGATCGGCCTGCGCTGCATCGCGGCGCCGGTGCTCGACGCCTATCACCGCCCCGTCGCAGCCGTTTCCCTCGCCGTGCCGGTCGAGCGCCTAGATATTGGGCAGGTTGCCGAACGCGGACGCATGGTGGCCGCGGCGGCGCAGGAACTCACCCGCGCCTGGTCCGGTGCCCGCGTCTGACGCCGTCCGGGCCGGCTGGCTCCCGACCCCCAAGCCCGCGACAAGACACGGGTTTTTCCGCCTTCATCCCATCTGGTGGAATGGCGGCGCGGAGCGGGTGGCCCTGGCTGTGCTTCTTGCAGAGGCGTGAACGGTCAACACCACGCGTGCCGCGACGAGGCCTTTCGGGCGGCACGGCTTTACATCTGGGAGCAACGACATGTTCGACGCCCTCCGGCCGAACAAGGCCCGCCCCGCCGGGCGCGCACCCTTCGCCGCCACCTTGTGCGCCGCCGCCATGGCGACGCTGGCGCTGACGGGCGCCGCGCTGGCCCAGAAGGCCGCCTTCCTCTTCCCCGGCTCCATCAACGACCAGAGCTGGAACGCCCAGGGCTACATGGGGGCGGAGAAGCTGAAGTCGCTGGGCTGGGACATCTCCTATTCGGAGAATGTGGGCGCCGCCGACATGGTGGACGCCCTGCGCGACTATGCCCGGCAGGGCAACGCCGTGGTGGTGGGACACACCGGCCGCTTCGTCTCCGCCGCCGAGCGCGTGGGCCCGGACTTTCCCAAGACCCTGTTCGTGGTGGGCTCCGGCTCCAAGGGCGTGCCGCCGAACGTCACCTCCATCGACTATGACAACACCCAGTTCGGCTATCTCATGGGCGTGCTCGCGGCGCGCATGAGCAAGACCGGCAAGATCGGCTCGGTGAACAGCCTCGAAGGCATCCCGAACGTGACGGCGCAGGTGGGCGCGTTCCGCAAGGGCGCCAAGTCCGTCAAGCCGGACATCGAGGTGAAGGTCATCTACATCAAGAGCATGGAGGACGGCGCCGAGGCCAAGGAGGCGGCCCTCTCGCTGATTGCCGGCGGCGCCGACTTCATCAGCGGCAAGCTCAATGCCGGCCAGTCCGGCATCATCCAGGCGGCCAAGGAGAAGAACGTCTTCGCCAACGGCCGCTCCTTCGGCCACACGGCCATCGCGCCGGAGAACGTGCTGACCAACATCGTCGAGAAGTGGGCCGACATGTACACCGCCGCCGCCGAGGCCAGCAAAACCCAGGACATGGGCGGCAAGTACATCCTCTACGGCTTCAACACCCCCGGCTCCACCGGCGCCGAGCTGGGCTACGAGGCCGGCCAGCCCTACAACAAGGCGGTGCCCCCGGCGGTGGTGGAGGAGCTGGAGGGCCTGAAGAAGAAGTTTGCGTCCGGCGAGCTGAAGCTCACCGTGACCAAGGAGGATGCCCGCGGCGGCATCTGACGCGGAACCCCATCATGCAGCCCGCCCCGACGCCTTCCGCCGGGGCGGGCATTTGCGTCCCGTGGCGCGAGAGGCGGCCTTCATGCTGGAAATGCGCGGCATCGAGAAACGCTACGGCGCGGTGCGGGCCAACCGTGGCATCGACCTCGTGGTGCCCGACGGCACCATCGTCGGCCTGCTGGGCGAGAACGGCTCGGGCAAGAGCAGCCTCATGAAGGTGCTGTTCGGCATCGTCGCCGCGGATGCCGGCGCCATCACCTTCAAGGGCCGCGCGCTGAAGCAGCACGGGCCGGCCCAGGCCATCGCCGCCGGGCTGGGCATGATCCACCAGCATTTCACCCTGGTGGACGCCATGAGCGTCACCGAGAACGTGATGCTCGCCTGGGACCGCGCCGGCTGGTGGCTGAGGCCGAAGGACATCGCCCGGGAGATCCGGACCACCTCTGCCGCCTTCGGCCTCGGCATCGACCCCGACGCCCGCGTCGCCGACCTGCCCCACGGCCAGCGCCAGCGGGTGGAGATCATGAAGGCGATCCTCGCCGGCGCCGAGCTGCTGATCCTCGACGAACCCACCTCCAACCTCAGCCCGCCGGAGGTCGCGGGGCTGATGGAGGTGATGCGCAAGCTGAAGGCCAGGGGCCATTCCATCATCTTCATCTCGCACAAGCTCGACGAGGTGCTGGAGATCTGCGACGAGGTGGTGGTCCTGCGCGATGGCGCGGTGGCCGGCCGCTGTCCCACGGGGGCGCCACCAAGGCCTCCCTCGCCCACATGATGGTGGGCCGCGACGTGACCGCCAGCGTGGAGCGCGCGGCGGTGGAGCCGGGGGAGACGGTGCTGCGCGTCTCTGTCCTCTCGCGCCGCGACGCGGCCGGCGTCGCGCGGCTGAAGGACGTGTCGTTCTCGCTGCGCGCCGGGGAGGTGCTGGCGATCGCCGGCGTGGACGGCAACGGCCAGACGGATCTTGCCGACTGCCTCGCCGGCCTCAGGATGCCCACGTCCGGCGGCATCGACCTCGGCGGGCGGGACATCACCTTCGCCCCGGTGAGGGAGCGCCTTCAGGCCGGGCTCGCCTACATTCCGGTAGACCGGGCGACCACTTCGCTGGTCCCGGCCATGACGGTCGCCGACAACCTCGCCCTGCGCGAGTTCGATGCCGCGCCGTTTTCCCGCGCCGGCTTCCTGACCCTCGGCGGCTTCAGGGCGCGGGCGCGCGAGCGGATGCGGGACTTCGACATCCGCGCCGCCGGGCCGCAGAGCCCGGCCCGCACCCTTTCGGGCGGCAACCAGCAGAAGATCGTGGTCGCCCGCGAGATCGGCCGGCGACCGAAGGTGCTGGTCGCCTTCCAGCCCACCTGGGGGCTCGATCCCGGCGCCACCCGCTTCGTCATCGACCAGATCCTGGCCCTGCGCGCCGCCGGCGGGGCGATCCTCTACCTCTCCGCCGCCCTCGACGAGGTGCTGATGCTGGGTGACCGCATCGCCGTGATGCATGGCGGCCGCCTGTCCCCGCCCCGGCCCCGTGGCGACGTGGACGTGACCGAGATCGGCCTGCTCATGGCCGGCATCGATCCCGCCGGCATCCGGGCGGCCTGACGCATGCTGGACCCTGGCCCCCTGGTGCCCCGCCCTGCCCCCGCCGCGCCGACGCCCCGCGCCGACCGCCTGCGGGGCCTGCTCGCCGGCGGCGGCGCGCAGACCTTCGGCCTGACCCTGGGCGCCATCGTGCTCGCCCTCGTGATCACGGCCGGCCTCATCCTGCTCGCCGGCAAGAACCCGGTGACCGCCTATGGCGCGCTGCTGCGGGGCGCCTTCGGCTCGCTGGACCGGCTCGCCTTCGCGCTCAACAAGAGCACGCCCTACATCATCACCGGCGTCGGCGTGGCGCTGTGCTTCCGCGCCAAGGTCATCAACATCGGCGGCGAGGGCCAGATCGCCCTCGGCGGCATCGCCGCGAGCTTCGTCGTCCTCATGGCGCCGGCGAGCCTGCCGGCGCCGCTGCTGCTGTCGCTCGCCATGCTCGCCGGGGCGGCGGCGGGGGCGCTGTGGGCGCTGCTGGCGGCTTTCGTCTTCATCAAGCGCAACGTGCACGAGGTGCTGTGCACCCTGCTGCTCAATTTCGTCGGCGTGCTGCTGGTGAGCGAGGTGCTGCACGCCCCGCTGGGCGAGGAGGGCGCGGGCTTCCCGCAGTCGCCGCTGTTCCCGCGCGCCGGCTGGCTGCCCGGGCTCATTGCCGGGACGGACCTGCACATCGGCATCCTGTTCGCCGTGGCGGCGGCGGTGCTCGGGCATGTGCTCCTGTGGCGCACCACCTTCGGCTTCCGCCTGCGCATCCTCGGGGCGAGCCGACCGGCGGCGGCCTATGTGGGCCTTTCGGCCGCCCGCTCCACGGCGCTGGTGATGGCCATCGCCGGCGCGCTGGCGGGGCTGGCCGGCGGCATCGAGGTGAGCGGGGTCCACAACCGCCTCATCGAGGGTTTCTCCCACGGTTTCGGCTTCAACGCCGTCGCGGTGGCGCTCATCGCCGGGCTCAATCCGCTGGCGGTGCTGCCGGCGGGCCTGTTCCTCGGCTTCCTGGAGGCCGGCACCCTCGCCATGCAGCGGGAGGTGGGCGTGCCGTCCTCCCTCGTCTACGTCATCGAGGGACTGATGATGGTCTTCGTGCTCTGCGCCGTGGGCATGGGCGCCCACAACCGGAAGGTCTGAGCCCATGGACCTTGCCACCCTTGCGGAGCTGCTCTCGGCGACGCTGCGCATCTCGACGCCGCTGCTCTTCGCCGCCATGGGCGGGTTGATCAGCGAGCGGGCGGGCACCTTCGCCGTGGGCATCGAGGGCATGATGCTGGCGGGCGCCTTCGGCGGGGCGCTCGCCGCCCTTCTCACCGGCAGCAGCGCGGCCGGGCTGGTGGCGAGCCTGTTCGCCGGCATGGCCCTGGCGCTGGTGGTGGCGCTTGCCACCACGCGCTTCCGCGCCGACCAGATGGTGACGGGGCTGGCGGTGAACATCCTCGCCCTGGGGCTCACCAGCTTCCTGCTGCGCGGCCTGTTCGGCGGGCGCACGCCGGTCATCCGCCTGCCCACCCTGCCCGCCTGGCCGGTGCCGCTCCTGGGCGACATTCCGCTGCTCGGGCCTGTGCTGTTCCGCCAGCCGCCGCTGGTCTATCTCGGCTTCCTGCTGGTCGTTCCCGTCGCGCTCTATCTCGCCAAGACGAAATCTGGCCTCATGCTGCGCGCCGTGGGCGAGAACCCGGAGGCGGCCTTCGCCGTGGGCACCGATCCGCAGCGCGTGCGCACGCTGGCCATTCTGGCGGGCGGCGCCTTCGCCGGGCTCGGCGGGGCCGTGCTGTCGCTGCAGGAGGTGGGCACCTTCACCGATGGCATGACCAACGGCCGCGGCTTCATCGCGCTGGCCGCCATCATCGTCGGCCGCTGGAACCCGTTCGGCGCCATGGCAGGCTGCCTGCTGTTCGGCGCCGTCGCGGCCCTCGAATCCCGCATCCAGGGCTGGGGCCTGCCGGTGAGCTCCTACGTGGTGCAGATGGTGCCGTACCTCGTGGCGCTGGGGCTGCTCGCGGGCATCGGCCGGTCGTCGAAGATGCCCGGCGCCATCGGCGCGCCCTTCCTGCGCCACTGACTGGCGCCCCGCGCGCCCAGCCCCGCATGCGCGAAGAAGAAGGCGCGGATCGTCCCGCGCGGCGCGCGGCTCATGATCGCGCCGAAGCGGGGGCCGGCGCCTCATGTCCGACATGGTGTCGCTCAACACTTGACGGCGCGAAATACATATACAATTTTCATCTTGTATCGAGCTCTCCTGTTTTCGCGAGAGAAACGAAATTATCCGTGATGGAACGGCATATTTTATGACGCTTTCCTTAAATGAAATAATTCCAATCCTGCGAGACGCCGCAAAGATGCGGAAAATACGGAAATTTCAGCTGCGGGCCGCGCTTCCGTATACATGCGCGCGCATGCGATCCAAGATCCTGCCTGCTGTTTATGCCGCCGGAAGCACCGGCCGCATCGCCTTGCGGCGGGCCGTCGCCTTCTGCGGCCTTCTGGCCGCGATCCTTCTGGCGAGCGCGGGCGCGCATGCGGAAATCGTGGTGGCGCATGCCGGGGGATCGACCACATTGCCCGGCCGGCCGCAGCGGGTTCTGGTCTTCGATCCGGCCGCCCTCGACACCCTCGACGCCTTGGGCGTGGAGGTTGCGGGCGTGCCCGGCTCGAACCTGCCGGATGCCCTCGCCAAGTACCGCGATCCCCGCCACCTCAAGATCGGCACCCTGTTCGAGCCCGACTATGAAGCCGTCGCCGCCGCCCAGCCAGACCTGATCATCATCGGCCCGCGCACGGCGGCGAAACGCCGGGACCTCTCCGCCATCGCCCCCACCATCGACCTCTCCGTGGACGAGGATCATTTCGCCGACGGCGTGAGGCGCAACGTGGAGACGCTCGGCCGTATCTTCGACAAGCAGGCGCAGGCCTCCGCCCTGCTGGCGCGCATCGACGCGGCGCTGGCGCGGGTGCGCGCGGCGGCGCCGGGCGCGGGCGCGGCGCTCATGGTGATGGTCAATGGCGGCAAGCTCACCGCCTACGGCCCCGGCTCCCGCTTCGGCTGGCTCCATGACGACCTCGGAGTGAAGCCGGCCATCGCCGACGTGAAGGCTGCCACCCACGGGGAGGTGATCTCCCTCGAGTTCATCCTGAAGACCGATCCGGACTGGCTGCTGGTGCTCGACCGCGACGCCGCCGTGGGGCGCAACAGCGAGGCCGCCCGCAAGGTCCTGGACAATGACATCATCGCTGCCACCCGCGCCGCCAAGGCGGGCCGCATCCTCTATCTGGACCCGGCGCGCTGGTACATCCTGGGCGGCGGCGGCACCGCCTTGCCCATCGTCGCCGAGGAACTGGCGCAGGCGCTCGAAGCCGGGCGGAGCCCCTAGGCATGGCGACACCGACACCGGGTGTCGCCCCGACATGTCGGGAGCGGCTCACCCCGGCTTTCGCCTTGGCGTGCCTGGGCTTGCTGGCCCTCGGCGTGGCGAGCATGCTGATCGGTGTCGGCGACATGTCGATTGCCGCTCTCGCCGGCGGGGAGGCGCAGGGCCACGCGCAGCTGCTGCTCCTCGCCAGCCGGGTGCCGCGCACCCTGGCGCTGCTGTTTGCCGGCCTGTCCATGGGGGTGTGCGCGGCCCTGATGCAGATGCTGTTCCGCAATCGCTTCGTGGAGCCCACCACCGCCGGCACGGCGGAGGCGGCGAGCCTCGGCCTCCTCACCGCCACCCTCCTCGCTCCCGGCCTGCCGGTCATCGGCAAGATGGCGGTGGCGGCCGTGTTCGCGCTCGCGGGCACGGTGCTGTTCCTGAAGATCATCGACCGCATCGCCCTGCGCGGCGCCGTCATCGTTCCCCTCGTGGGGCTGATGCTGGGGGCATCATCAACGCGCTCACCACCTTCCTCGCCTATCGCGCCGACCTGCTCCAGTCGCTCGCCGCCTGGACCACCGGCGATTTCTCCGGCGTGCTGCGGGGACGCTACGAGCTGCTCTGGCTCAACGTGGCCCTCGCCGCCCTCGCCTATGGGGCGGCGGACCGTTTCACCGTGGCCGGCCTCGGCGACGCGTTCGCGCGCAACCTCGGACTGGACTATCGCCGCATCATGGCCCTGGGCCTCGCCATCGTGGCGCTGGCCACCGCCACCTGCATCGCCACCGCCGGCACCGTGCCGTTCCTCGGCCTGCTCGTGGCCAACGTGGTGGCGCTGGTGATGGGCGACAATCTGCGCCGCACCCTGCCCTGGATCGCCCTTTCGGGGGCCGCCTTCCTGCTCGCCTGCGACATCATCGGGCGGCTCATCCGCTTCCCGTATGAGATCCCCGTGGGCACGGTGGCCGGCGTCGTCGGCAGCGCGGTGTTCCTCTACCTGCTGCTCGGGCGGCGCTACCGCCTTGGCTGACGCGCGCAGCGTGAGGGCGCGCCGCGCCCTCCTCCTCCTTGCCCTCGCGGCGGTGATCGCCGCGGCCTGCTTCATGACGGTGGGGGCGCGCGGCGGCTGGGGCTTCGTGCTGTCCCTGCGCGGCGGCAAGCTCGCCGGGCTGGTGCTGGTGGGCACGGCGGTGGCGGTCTCGACGGTGCTGTTCCAGACCCTCACCGAAAACCGCATCCTCACCCCGGCGGTCATGGGTTTCGACGCCCTCTACGTGGCGATCCAGACGGCCGTCGTCTTCGCCCTGGGCGCGCAGGGCGCCGCCGCCATTGATCCGCGCCTGCGCTTCGCCGGCGAGGCGGTGCTGCTGGCGGCGGCGGCGCTCGGCCTGTTTCGCTGGCTGTTCGATGGCCGGCGCGGCTTCCACCTCGTGGTGCTGGCCGGGCTGGTCTTCGGCATATTGTGCCGGGGGCTCGCCAACCTGCTCCAGCGCATCCTCGACCCGAACGAATTCTCGGTGCTGCAAAGCCTGCTGTTCACCCGCTTCAATGTGGTGGACACCGCGCTGCTGCCGGTGGCGGCGGTGGCCATCCTCGCGGCGGGCGCCCTCGCCCTGCGCCTCGCCCCGACCCTGGACGCGCTGGCCCTGGGCCGCGACACGGCAATCAATCTGGGCATCGACCACCGGCGGATGGTGACCATCCTCATCCTCCTCGTCGCCGTGCTCGTCTCCGTCTCCACGGCGCTGGTGGGGCCGGTGCTGTTCTTCGGCCTGCTGGTATCGAACCTCGCCTATCTCGCCATCGGCACCGAGCGGCACATCCATACCCTGCCCGCCGCAACGCTCATCGCCATCGCCTGCCTCGCCGGCGGGCAGACGGTGCTCGAACGCCTGCTCGGCTACGATGCGGCGCTGAGCGTGGTGATCGAGTTCGCCGGCGGCATCGTCTTCATCCTGCTTCTGCTCAGGGGCACGCGCACGTGATCGAGATCGCCGGCGTTTCGAAATCCTACGGCACCGCGCGGGTGCTCGACGCCGTGTCGCTGAGCGTGCCGGCGGGCGGGCTCACCGCCATCATCGGCCCCAACGGCGCCGGCAAGTCGACGCTTCTGTCCATCGTGGCGCGCCTCCTGCCCATGGATGCCGGGCGCGTCACCGTGGACGGGCTCGACGTGAGCACGACCACCGGCGACGTGCTGGCCAGGCGCATGGCCATCCTCAAGCAGGACAACCGGATCACGCCGCGCCTCACCGTCAGCGAGCTGGTGGCCTTCGGCCGCTTTCCCCATTGCCATGGGCGCCCCACCCGCGCCGATGCGGAGAAGGTCGCCGAGGCCATCGGCTACGTGGACCTCTCTCCCCTCTCCGGCCGCCTCCTCGACGAGCTGTCCGGCGGCCAGCGCCAGCGAGCCTTCATCGCCATGGTGCTGGCGCAGGACCCCGCCTGCCTGCTGCTCGACGAGCCCCTGAACAACCTCGACATGAAGCATGCCGCCGGCACCATGAAGCTGCTGCGCCGGGCCGCCGACGAGCTCGGCAAGACCGTGGTGGTGGTGATCCACGACATCAATTTCGCCGCCTGCTACGCCGATCGCATCGTCGCCATGAAGGGCGGGCGCGTGCTGGTCCATGGCGGGCCGGACGACATCATGCGCGCCGACGTGCTAAGGGCGATCTACGACATGGAGGTGGCCGTGCACGAGGTGAACGGCTTCCGCCTCGGCGCCTATTACCGGTAGCGTCCATCCCCCGCGCGAGCCCGCCTGAAACGTCGGCCGGGACCTTGCTCCCCGTCATGGCCGGGCATGACCGCGGTGATGGCGGCCATCCCCTTCGAAATCTGCAAACGGCACCTGCGATGCTGGAATCGCGGCAGGAGGCCGACCTCGTCAATATTGAATTGTTCAAATGAATACTTTTCATTATTCAGTCATTCGCCGTTCAATCAGGTCTTTTTGACGCTCAGCCACAGGACGGCGGGTACAACCGACCCTATCCTTCGCGGCGCCAGGATCTTCGTCCGGTGCGGGCCTGCGCGCCCCGGACCATACCCTGCGGCGGATCGCGTCCGACAGTCGCGCCGCACGGCCAGATCCGCCCCTGTCATGCGAGACCATCATCGTGCGCCGCTTCCTGATCGATATCTCGCTGCTTCGGCGCAACCCGGCGTTCCGAAATCTCCTCGTCGCCCGCAGCATCTCGCTGATGAGCCTCGGCATGCTCGCCGTGAGCGTGCCGGTGCAGGTCTACGGGCTCACCGGCTCCAGCTTCCAGGTGGGCGTGGTGGCGGCGCTGGACGGCATCGGCATGTTCGTCGGCCTGCTGCTCGGCGGCGTGCTGTCGGACCGCTACGACCGGCGCCGCCTCATCCTCTTCGCCCGCGGCGTCTGCGGCATCGGCTTCGTCGGCCTCGCCCTCAACAGCCTGATGGACGCGCCGTCGCTCTTCGCCATCTACGTGCTGGCCATGTGGGACGGCTTCTTCGGCGCCCTTGGCGTGTCGGCGCTGATGGCGGCGATGCCGTTCATCGTCGGCCGCGAGAACCTTATGCAGGCGGGGGCGCTCGGCATGCTGGTCACTCGCTTCGCCACCATCGTCTCGCCGGCCGTGGGCGGCATGGTGATCGCCGCCGGGGGACTCGGCTGGAACTACGGCCTGGCGGCCGTGGGCACCCTCGTCACCGTGCTCACGCTCCTGTCCCTGCCCGCCATGGTTCCCGAGCGCCACGCCATCCGCCATCCCCTCACCATGATGGCGGAAGCGTTCGGCTTCCTGTTCCGGCACCGGCGGCTGCTCCTGGTCTTCGCCATCGGCACGCTGCTGACGCTTTCCACCTCCATCCGCATCCTGTTTCCGGCCATCGTCACCCAGACGCTGGGCGGCGGGGCGCTGGAGATCGGCCTGATGTATTCGGCGGTCCCCCTCGGCGCGACCCTCGGCGCTGTGCTCAGCGGCTGGGTCCGGGAGCTGCGTCAGCGAGAGCTGGTGATGTCGGGCCTGTGCGCCGGCGCCCTCGCCTGCGTCATCCTCCTCGGGGCGAGCGGACACATCGTCGTCGCGCTCGCGGCGCTGGTGATCTACGGCTACACCAATGCCATCGCCTCGCTGCTCCAGTACACCATCATCCAGGATCACACGCCGGACCACTTCCTCGGCCGCATCAACAGCCTCTGGGCGGCGCAGGACGTGGCCGGCGACAGCCTCGGGGCGGTGGGCGTCGGCGTCCTCGTCGCGGCGCTGCCGAAGACCGGCGTCATCGTCCTGGGCACCTTCGCCCTGGCCGTCGGCGGCCTCCTCACCCTCGCCATCAACGGCCTGCCGCGCGAGGGATCAACCGGCGAGGAGCTGGCAGGCGCCGGGCAGCCGGCGGCCGGGGAAGGCTGACACGCCATGCAGCCCAACGGACGCCTGCGCCTGACCCGCCGCCATGCCGGCCTGCTGCTGGCGCTGGGCGCGGCCCTGGCCGGTATCGGCTTCTTTCTTGATGCCCGGCCCGGCGCGCAGTCGCAGGAGGCCCGCTTCGAGACCGCCGTGGTGACGCGGGGCACCATCGAGGACAGCGTCACCGCCCTCGGCAAGCTGCAGCCCCGCGATTACGTGGACGTGGGCGCGCAGGCGTCCGGCCAACTGCTGCGCCTGCACGTGCATGAGGGCGACGTGGTGACCGAGGGCCAGCTCCTCGCCGAGATCGACCCCTCCTTGCAGGAAGCGCAGGTGGAGGCGGGCGAGGCGGAGATCGCGCGGCTGAAGGCGCAGCTCATCGACCTGGAGGCCCGCGCCCGCTTCGCCACCGACCGCGCCCAGCGCCAGGCACGCCTTGCCCGCAACCAGTTCACCAGCACCGAGGAGAACGATCGCGCCGCCATGGAATCGGCCGCCGCCACCGCCCAGCTTGAGATGACCCGCGCCCAGATCCGGCAGGTGGCCGCCACGCTGCGCTCCAACGAGGCGCAGCTGCGCTACACCAAGGTGTTCGCACCCATGGCCGGCACCGTCGTCTCGGTGGAGGCGCGGCAGGGACAGACCCTGGTCGCCACCTACCAGACGCCACAGCTCGTGCGCATCGCCGACCTCTCGGTCATGACCGTGTGGACCCAGGTGGCCGAGGCGGACGTGCCCCGGCTGAAGCCGGGCATGCCGGTGTGGTTCACCACGCTGGGCCACCCCGACCGCCGCTGGGAGAGCCGCGTGCGGCAGATCCTGCCCGGGCCGAGCCAGCCGGGGGCCGGCGGCACCAGCGGGGGCGCCGGCAGCGGCGTCGTCCTCTACACCGCCGTGTTCGACGTGCCCAATCCCGAAGGCGAGCTGCGGCCGCAGATGAGCGCGCAGACCTTCTTCATCACCGCCCGGGCCGAGAACGCCCTCGTCGTGCCCATGGCCGCCCTCGTGCCGGCGGAGGGCGGGGGCGACCGCTTCACCGTGCGGGTGAGCGGCAAGGACGGCATCAGCACCCGCGCGGTGCGCATCGGCGTGCGCACGCGCTTCCAGGCGCAGGTGCTCGAAGGCCTCGCCGAGGGCGAGCGCGTCGTCACCGGCGAGCGGGCGGAAGAGGAGCGGAGCGCCATCCGCTTCACCCAGTGACGATGTCCGGCGCGCCGCTGATCCAGCTCTCGGGCATCCGCCGCGCCTTCACCCACGGCGCGGTGACGAGCGAGGTGCTGCGCGGCATCGACCTCACCATCCATGCCGGTGAGTTCGTCGCCATCGTCGGGCAGTCCGGTTCCGGCAAGTCGACGCTCATGAACATCCTCGGCCTGCTCGACCACCCGAGCGGCGGCACCTACCGCTTTGCCGGCGAGGACGTGAGCACCCTGTCCCGCGACGGGCAGGCGGAGCTGCGGCGCGAGGTGTTCGGCTTCGTCTTCCAGCGCTACCACCTGCTGCCCGGCGTCAGCGCACGGGCCAATGCCGAGCTGCCGGCGATCTATGCGGGCGTGGACGGCAAGGCGCGCCAGCGGCGGGCGACGGCCCTGCTGGAACGCCTCGGCCTCGGCGGCCGCCTCGACCACCGGCCGGACCAGCTTTCCGGCGGCCAGCAGCAGCGCGTCTCCATCGCCCGCGCGCTCATGAATGGCGGCGAGGTGATCCTCGCCGACGAGCCCACCGGCGCCCTCGACAGCGCCAGCGGCGCCGCCGTGATGGACCTGCTGCGCGAACTGGCGGCGGAAGGGCATACGGTCATCCTCATCACCCACGATCCCGCCGTGGCGCGCATCGCCCGGCGGGTGGTGGAGATCCGCGACGGGGTCATCGTGCGCGACAGCGGCAACGGCGAGGCGGTCCACCCCGCGCCAGCGCCCGCGCGGCGGCCGGACCGGCATGCGCCGGCCCTGTTCGCCCTGACCGAGGCGTTGCGCTCGGCCTTCGCGGCGCTGGCCGGAAATCCCTTCCGCACGGCGCTGACGCTCCTCGGCATCGTCATCGGCACCGCCTCGGTCATCGCCATGCTCGCCATCGGCGAGGGCACGCGGCGGCAGGTGCTCGCCCGCGCGGCGGCGACCGGCACCGACTGGATCGTGGTGATGCCGGACAACGACAACCCGGCCCTGCCCGGCGGACGGATGACGCTGGCCGACGCGCAGGCCCTCGCCCAGCTGCCCAATGTGAAGAGTGTCAATCCCGGCCGCTGGACCACCGTGACCCTGACCGCCGGGGCCGTCACCCTCCGCTCGGAGGCGTTCGGCACCTCCACCGCCTATCCAGAGACCTTCCGCTGGCGCACCCACCGGGGCAGCTTCTTCACCCCGGACGACGAGCGCGCGGCGGCCCCGGTGATGGTGCTCGGCGCGGCGGTGGCGGCGCGGCTGTTTCCGGGCGTCGCCGACCCCTCCGGCCGCTACGTTCTCGCCAACGGCATCCCCTTCCTCGTCACCGGCGTGCTGGAGCCGAAGGGACCCGACGAGCGCGGCATGGACCGCGACGACCGCGTGGTGCTGCCGCTGTCCACCGCGTCCAGCCGCCTCACCGGATCGACCGACCTCGGCGGCATCCAGCTCACCGTGACCGACACCGCCCGCCTCACGCAAACCAAGGGGCACGTGCGGGAGACGCTGCTCGCGCGCCACCGCATGGAGGACTTCTTCATTAACGACATGGCGAGCCGCATCGCCGAGCTCGGCGAGACCCAGTCGGCCATGGCCGGGCTGCTCGCGGTCATCGCCTCCGTTTCCCTGCTGGTGGGCGGCATCGGCGTGATGAACATCATGCTCATGAGCGTCACCGAGCGCACGCGGGAGATCGGCATCCGCATGGCGGTGGGCGCGTCGGGACGGGACATCCTGGGACAGTTCCTGGCCGAGGCGGTGATCCTCGCCGGCGCCGGCGGGCTCGCCGGCCTCGCCCTGGGCCTCGCCGTGGGCGTGGGCGCCGCCCTGGCGCTTGATCTTTCGGTGGTGTTCCAGGCGCGCGCCATCGCCCTCGCTTTGGCCGGGGCCGTGGGCACCGGACTGCTGTTCGGCTACATGCCCGCCGGGCGCGCCGCACGGCTCGATCCGGTGCGGGCCCTCGCGCGGGAATAGGCCGGAACAATCCGCCGGCGCAGATCAATACTTTTTAACTATTGAAAATACTTTAGTCCTTTGACCCTTCAGAACAGATTATTTCCTTCGCAAGACATGCCACCGGCAGCACAGAGCGTGCACACTGCACGCAATTGCACCGGCTTCATTTTGCAGGTCAGGAGGAACGAATGAACCCGCAGCCATGCCCGCCCGCGGCGGCGCCCCTCTCGAAGGAGACGCTGCGCGCCCAGGTCCGGCGGTTCCTGGACGAGGATCCGGCCGACGACGACAACCTCATGGACTTTGGCCTCAACTCCATCGCCGCCATGCAGCTGGTGGCGGAATGGAAGGCCGCGCGGCTGGAAGTGAGCTTCATCGAGCTCGCCAGCCGCCCCACCATCGATGCCCTCTGGGACCTGCTGAAGCGCCGGTCCGTCGGCGCGGCCTGAAGGGACCCGTGGCAATGATGGACGACCAGCACGTCAATCCCTTCGACGACGAGCGCCACCTCTTCCTGGCGCTGGTCAACGCCGCCGGCCAGTACAGCCTGTGGCCCGCCTTCCGCGATGTGCCCGCCGGCTGGCGGGTGGTGCACGGCCCGGATACCCGCGCCGCCTGCCTCGCGCACATCGAGAGCGTCTGGCTCGATCTCATGCCTGTCGCCGGCTGACCCCGGCCGGCCCCGTTTCTTCAGCCCGCCGCCGGCGCGACCGGGGCGGCGAGGACCCTCGTCATGCGCATCCTTCCCCTCGTCGGCACCCAGCTCGGCATCTGGCTCGCGGACCAGATCGACGGGCGTGGCAACACATATGTCATCGCCCACGCGGTGGAACTCACCGGGGACATCGCCGTGGATCACCTGGAGCAGGCGATCCGGCACGGCCTGGCGGAGGCCGACACGGTCGGCGCACGCTTCTTCGCCGACGAGGCCGGCGCCTGGCAGGTGCTGCGCCCGGCGGGGGAGCGCGGGAGCGGCATCAGCATCGAGCGCATGGACCTGGGCGCCGCGGAAGACCCCGGCGCCGCCGCCCGCGCGATCATGGCGCAGGACGTGGGCGAAGACCTGCCCGCCGCCGGCGACCGCCGGCTCTGCCGCCAGATCCTCATGGACCTCGCGGCGCCGGGGGAAGCGCCGCGCTGGCTCTGGTACCAGCGCTATCACCATCTCATGCTGGACGGCTTCAGCTTCACCGCCCTGACCCGGCGTGTGGCGGACATCTACACGGCGCTCGTGGAGGCGCGTCCGGCGGCACCCTCACCCTTCGTCGGCGTCGCCTCGGTCATCGAGGAGCACTGCACCTACGCCGCCTCACCCGGCTTCGCGAAGGACCGCGAGTTCTGGCGCGAATACTGCCGCGACCTGCCGTCCCCGTGCGACCTGTCCACCCGCCGCACGCTCCTCGGCGAAGACGCCGCGCCGCCGCAGGCCCGCATCATCGCCCATGCCCACGACCTGCCGGCGGGAACCCTCGACGCGCTGGAGGACGCGGCCGCCGCGGCGGACGTCGCCGTGTTCGACATGCTCATGGCGGCCATCGCCGCCTATCTCGGCCGGGTTTCGGGAGCGGACACGCAGGTGGTGGGCGTGCCCTTCATGCGCCGCATGGGCTCCATGGCTGCAGCGGCGGTGGCCCCGGTGGTGAACGTCCTGCCGGTGCGGACCGAGGCCGCTCCCGCCCTCCCACTGCCCGCGCTCGCCGGCCGGGTGAAGGCAGCCTTGCGCGATGTGCGCCGGCACCAGCGCTACGACGCCGAGCAGATCCAGCGCGATCTCGGCTATGTGGGCTCCGGGCGGGCCCTCTACGGCCCGGTCGTGAACTACCGCATGTTCGACTACGACCTGCGGTTCGGCAACGTGCGCGGCGTCACCCACCACATCGCCACCGGGCCGGTGGACGACATCGAGTTCGGCATCCTCATCCAGGACGGCCGCATCACCCTGGAGCTCAGGGCGGATTCGGATCGCTACGACCCGACCGACCTCGCCCGCCACGGCGCGCGGATCGAGCGCCTGCTCGACGCCTTCCGCTCCGACCCCGCCACTCCCATCAGCAGCCTGCCGGTAATGGCGGAGGAGGAGGCGAAGTTCCTTGCCGCCAGCGCCACCGGCGCGCCGACGCGTCCCCTCGCGGGCGCGGCCACACTCCTCGACCTCTTCACCCAGAGCGCCGCCCGCACCCCCGACGCGACGGCGCTGGTGTGCGGGCCCCACCGGCTGACTTTCCGGGCACTATCGGAACGTGTGTACCGGCTGGCGCGCCACCTCATCGCCGAGGGCATCGGGCCGGGCGATGCCGTGGCGGTGGCTCTGCCGCGCTCGGCGGATGCCGTGGTGGCCCTGCTGGGCGTGCTGGCCAGCGGGGCAGCCTATCTGCCCCTCGACCTCGACCACCCGTCGGCGCGGCTCGATGCCATGTGCATGGACGCCCGCCCGCGACGGGCGATCACCTGCCGGGCCGCCGCGCATCGCCTGCCGGCCGACCTGCCGGCCCTCTGCCTCGACGATCCCGCGCTGACCGCCGCCATGGCGGGCTTGCCGGGCACACCCGTCCAGCCACGGGAGCGCAGGACGCGCCTCGGGCCGGACGCCGTCGCCGCCATCATCTTCACCTCGGGCTCCACCGGGCGGCCCAAGGGGGTGATGAACACGCACGGCGCGCTCCTCAACCTCGTCTCCTCCCACTGGCGGGAGATCTACGGGCCGGGCCTCGACGCCCTCCGCGCCCGCCACCCGGGCCGGACGCTGCGGGCCGCCCATACCCATTCCTTCGCCTTCGATTCGTCCTGGCTCCAGCTGTTCTGGATGCTGCTGGGCCAGGAACTGCACGTCATCGACGAGGACATGCGGCGCGATGCCCATGCCCTCGTCGCCCATATCCGGGAGACGGGCATCGACGCGCTGGACCTGCCGCCCTCCTTCTGCGCCCAGATGCTCGGCTGCGGCCTCATGGATGCCGACGGTCACCCGCCCACCGTGCTGCTGATCGGCGGCGAGGCGGCCTCCCCGGCCTTGTGGACGGCCCTGCGCCGCCATCCTCGCCTTCTTGCCCACAACCTCTACGGCCCCACCGAATACACGGTGGACACCCTGCGCGCCGCCATCGGCGAGACGCAGGCGCCGGTGGTGGGCCGGCCCGTGGGCAACACCCGCGTCCACGTGCTCGACCGGCTGCTCCAGCCGGTGCCGGTGGGGGCGGTGGGCGAGCTCTACATCGCCGGCGCCGGCCTCGCCCGCGGCTATTGCGGACGGCCCGCCCTCACCGCCGAGCGCTTCGTCGCCGATCCCGCGGCGGAGGGTGGCCTCATGTACCGCACCGGCGACCTCGTGCGCTGGACCGCCGAGGGCCGCGTGGAGTTCCTCGGCCGTGCCGACCACCAGGTGAAGGTGCGCGGCTATCGGGTGGAGATCCCGGAAATCGAGGCCGCCCTCGCCACCCTGCCGGGTGTCCAGACCGCGCTGGTGCTGGCGGAGGCGGTCAATGACAGCCACCGCCTCCTCGCCTACTGCACGCTGGAAGGCGTCGACGATCCCCGGGCGCGGGACTGGCGCGCGCAGGATCTGCGCCACGCCCTGCGCGAGCGCCTGCCGGACTACATGGTCCCGGCCGCGGTGATGATCCTCGAGGCGTTTCCGCTCAACGTGAACGGCAAGGTCGACCGCAGCCGCCTGCCCTCCCCCTCCGCCGTGGTGGAGGCGGCGCCCTCCACCCCGGAGGAGATGCGCGTGGCGCGCGCCATGGCGCAGGCGCTGAAGCTGCCCGCGGTGGGGGCGGAAAGCGACTTCTTCGCCCTTGGCGGCGACAGCATCAGCGCCATCGTGCTGTGCAACGCCCTGCGCGCGGAGGGTTTCTCGCTGCGGCCGCGCGACGTGTTCCTCTGCCGCGACCCCCGCCGCATGGCCCATGCCATGACGCAGATCGCCCCCCTCGCGCCCACCTTTGCCGCGCCCGGCCTGCCGGAGGTGGTGTCCCCGGTGGAGCTTATGACCCTGCGCGCCCGTTATGGCACGGTGGCGGAGGTGCTGCCGGTTCTGCCCACGCAGAAGGGCATGCTGTTCCACGCCCAGCTCGGCACGCAGGCCGAGAACTACAACGCCTTCACCCGCGTCGAGATGGAGGGCCCGCTGGACGTGCGGCGCCTGCGGCGCGCCTTCGATGCGGTGCTGCGCCGCCATCCCCAGCTCGCCGGCCTCTTCGACACGGCGGGCGAGGAGCCGGTGCTGGTGGTGCCGGCGCTGCCGGAGGGCACGCTCTGGCCGTGGTCCGAGCACGACCTCTCCGCCCTCGATCCCGACGACCGCCCTGCCGCCCTGACACGGCTCGAAGCGGCAGCCGTGGAGCGGAACCTGGTGGCGCCCACCTTCCGCCGCCTGCTGCATGCGGAGCTGATCCGGCTGGCGCCGGAGCACCATGTCCTGATCATCCTCGTGCACCACCTGATGATAGACGGCTGGTCCACCCCGCTCCTGCTGCGCGACCTCATGGCCGCCTATGGGTCGGATGCGCCGCTGCCGCCCTTGCCCGTCACCTATGGCGAGGTGGTGCGCCGGCTCGCCCTGCACGACCGGACGGCGGGCCGGGCGGCATGGGCCGAGGCCCTCGCCGGCGCGGTGCCGTGCCGGCTCTTCGAGCACGTCTCGACCACCGCGACGGTGGAGGAAGCCTCCGCCACCCTGCCGCCGGACCTCACCGACGCCCTGCTGTCCGAAGCGCGCCGGCGCGGCATCACCCTCAACGTGCTGATGCAGGCGGTGTGGGGCGCGGCCCTCGGCGCCATGGCCGGGCGCGACGAGGTGATCTTCGGCACGCCGGTCTCCGGCCGCGCGACGGACATCGCCGGCGTCGAGGCGCAGGTGGGCCTGTTCCTCAACACCGTGCCGGTGCGGGTGCAGCTCGCGCCGGCGAGCAGCCTGTGGGAACAGATGGAGGCCATGCAGGCGCGCCACGCCCGGCTCATGGAGCATGACGGCCTCGGACTGGGCGAGATCCAAGCGGTGGCCGGCGCGGGCGCGCTGTTCGACACGCTCCTGGTGGTGGAGAACTATCCCGACAGCGACTATCTCGGCCACGACCTCGCCGGGCTTCGCCTCACCGAAATCCGCAATCGCGGCTACAGCCATTATCCGCTGGCGCTGCTGGTGCTGCCCGGGCCCGGCCTGACGCTGCTGGTGGAGAACCGCGGCGCGCTCGCCGATGCGGTCGCCCTCGCCGCCCGCATGGTCGCCTTGCTGGAAGCGCTCGCTCGGCATCCGGAGCTACCCCTGTGCGCGCTGCCCATGGCGACGGCGGAGGACATCGACCTCGCCGCGGCCGCGAATGCCACGGAGCGGCCGCTGCCGCCCCTCACCCTGCGCGACCTTTTGGTGGCGCAGGCGGCGCGCACCCCCGACCTGGTGGCGCTGGTGGACGAAACCCACGGCCTCACCTACCGCGAGGCGCGCCACCAGGTGCTCCACCTTGCCCGGCGGCTCAGGAGCGAGGGCGTGCGCCCCGGCGAGGTGGTGGCCGTGGCCCTGCCGCGCTCGGCCCGCCTCAGCCTCGCCTTGCTGGCGGTGATCGAGGCCGGCGCGGCCTTCCTGCCCCTGGACCTGTCCTATCCGGCCGAGCGTCTCGCCTTCATGCTGCAGGATGCCGCCCCGCGCCTCCTCCTCACCGATGCCGCCTCCCGCGACCTCGTCGGGACGAGGGTGCCCGCGCTGCTGTTCGACACCCTCGCCGACGCCGACACGGAAGCCGGCGAATATGTGCCGGACGACGGGCTCTCGCCCGACCATCCGGCCTACGTGCTCTACACGTCCGGCACCACCGGCCGGCCCAAGGGGGCGGTGGTGGCGCACGGCGCCATCGTCAACCGCATCCTGTGGATGCAGCACCAGTACCCGCTCGCAACGGCGGACGTGGTGCTGCAGAAGACGCCGTGCGGGTTCGATGTCTCGGTCTGGGAATTCTTCTGGTCGCACATGGTGGGCGCGCGCCTGGTGATGGCGCCGCCCGACGCCCATCGCGACCCCGAGGCGCTGTGCGACCTCATCGCCCGGCATGCCGTCACCACCCTGCACTTCGTTCCGTCCATGCTCGCCATCTTCCTCGGGCTGCTGGAGGACGATGCCGCCCGCCGGGAGCGATGCGCGAGCCTTGCCACCGTGTTCGCCAGCGGCGAGGCGCTGGCGAAGGGGCTGGCGCGGTCCTTCAGCGACCTGCTGCCGGCGGCCGCCCTCCACAATCTCTATGGTCCCACCGAGGCGGCGGTGGACGTGACCTATGCGCCGGCCGCCGGAGCCAACGCGGAAGGCGGCGGCGGCGTGCCCATCGGCCGGCCGGTGTGGAACACGCAGCTGCGCATCCTCGACCACCAGCTCCGGCCCGTGCCGGTGGGACTGGCGGGGGAACTCTATCTGTGCGGCGTCCAGCTCGCCCACGGCTATCTCAACCGGCCCGGCCTCACCGCCGAGCGCTTCGTGGCCGACCCGTTCGCTGCGGGCCGGCGCATGTACCGCACCGGCGACGTGGCCCGCTGGCTGCCGGCGGGCGAGGTCGAATATCTCGGCCGCGCCGACCACCAGATCAAGATCCGCGGCCAAAGGGTGGAGCTGGGCGAGATCGAGGCGCGGATGGAGGGCCTGCCAGGCGTCGCCCGGGCGGTGGCGCATGCGGTGGCGCTGGGCGGGGCGATCGCCGGCGCCGATGCCCGCCAGATCGTCGGCTACGTGGTGCCGGAGCCCGGCGCCGTCATCGAACCGGAGGAGGTGCGCGGCGCGCTCCAGGCGGTGCTGCCGGCCCACATGCTGCCGGCGGTGGTGGTGGTGCTCGACGCCCTGCCCCTCTCGGCGAACGGCAAGCTGGACCGCAAGGCCCTGCCGGTGCCGCAGGGTCCGGCTGCCGAGGGCGCCGCCGGCCGGCCGCCGGCGGAGGGGCTGGAAAGGCGCCTCGCCGCCATCTTCGCCGACCTGCTCGACCGCGAAAGCGTGGGTGCGGACGAGGACTTCTTCGCCATCGGCGGCCATTCGCTGCTCGCCATGCGCCTCGCCGCCCGCATCCGCCGGGAGCTGCGGCGGCAGGTCTCGGTGGGGCAGATCGTGGTGATGCCCACCGTCGCCCGCCTCGCCGAGCACCTCGTGGCCGGCGAGCTGGTGGACGGCATGGCCCGCAGCGGCTTCGACCTGGTGGTGCGCCTGCGGGACGGGCGCGGCGCGCCGCTCATCTGCATCTATCCGGCCTCGGGCGTGTCCTGGCAGTACAGCGTGCTGTCGCGCTATCTGCGCAAGGACATGCCCATCGTCGGCTTGCAATCGCCGCGTCCCAACGGCCCCATCGCCATGAGCGCCAGCATGGACGAGGTATGCGACCGCCAGCTCGCCATCCTGCGCGAGGTGCAGCCCGAAGGTCCCTATTATCTCCTCGGCTATTCCCTCGGCGGCACGGTGGCCTACGGCCTCGCCGCACGGCTGCGGCGCATGGGCGAGGAGGTGCGCTTCCTCGGCCTGCTCGACACCTATCCCGCCGAAGCCCACGACTGGAGCGATCCGGATGGCGCCCAGGCCAATCTGGGCGCCGAGCGCGAGCAGGAAAAGTTCATCAACGACGCCATGGCCGACGTGATGGACGACGATTTCCGCCGCGAGAAGGAAGAGATGTTCGGCCACATCTTCGAGAATTATGGCGACGCCGTCACCCTGCTCTCGCAGGCCACCACCGAAGACTATGACGGGCACGTCACCCTGTTCGTCGCCGGCAAGTCCATGCTGCCGGAGATCGATCCGGAAGGCGTGTGGACGCATCGGGTCGGCCGGCTCTCCATCCACCGGCTCGCCCACTGCTCCCACGAGGACATCGTCTCCCCGGCCTCGCTCGAGATCCTCGGGCCGCTGCTCAACGCCCTGATCGAGGACGCCGATGCGGCGGAACGGCGGTCCATCCGCCTGCCCGACCAGAAGGCGGGATAACGCCGCCGCATCCGCCCTACCCGCGCCCACACCCGACAGGAGGTCGGCATGAACGCTCTGACACGCCCCGAACCGGCCGCGCCCCCGCTCGCCGCCCCGCCGCCCCACGTCTTCCCGCAGAAGGCGACCGACCCGTCGCCCGGCGAAGGGCTGAGCCTCTTCGCCTTCCAGTCGCGCGGCGCCCTGCTGCACGGGCTCGGGGCGGCGGCGGCGCTGCCGCGCGGGCCGGTCGCGACCCTGGATGCGCGCCTTGCCGCCTTTTTCCGCTCCGCCGGCACCGAGGCGACGCTGGCCGGCGCCCTGCCCTTCGACCGCTCGGGAGACGACTGCCTGTGGCAGGCGCGGCGGGTCGCGCGGTCCGCACCGCCGGTGCAGGGCGCGGCGCGCGCGGAGCACACCATCCCGTGGCACCTCGACCACGCCCCCGACGCCGCCGGCTATGCCGAGGCGGTGGGGCGCGCCCTCCATCTGATGGCGGACGAGGCGGGCACGGCCGGCGCGCTGGAGAAGATCGTGCTCTCCCGCAGCCTCGTCGCCACGGCGGAGCGGGACATCGACGTCGCCTCCGTGTTCCGCCGCCTCGCCGCCGATCCCGCGGCCACCGCCTTCCTCGTGCCGCTGCCGGATCGCGACGGCCTGCCGCGGGTGATGGCGGGCGCGACGCCGGAGCTGCTTCTCGGCAAGTCCGGCGGCCGCGTCTCCTCCCATCCCCTCGCCGGCTCCGCCCGCCGCCGGGCGGACCTCGCCGAGGATGCGGCGGCGGCGGCGGGCCTTGCCGCTTCGGCCAAGGACCGGCGCGAACACGCCATCGTGGTGGAGTTCATCCTCGACACCCTCGCCCCGTTCTGCCGCCGGCTGTTCCGGCCGCAGGGCATGGCGCTGGCGAGCACCGCCAGCATGTGGCACCTCGGCACCCGCATCGAGGGCGACCTGAAGGAGCCCGAAGTCCCCGCCGCCGTCCTCGCCGCCATGCTGCATCCAACCCCCGCCGTCTGCGGCGTGCCGCGCGAGAAGGCCGCCCGTCACATCGGCGCGCTGGAAGGCTACGCCCGCGATTTCTACGCGGGCGCCGTGGGCTGGTGCGACGGGCGCGGCGACGGGGCCTGGTACGTCACCATACGCTGCGCCGAGATCTGCGGGCGACGGGCGCGGCTCTATGCCGGCGCCGGCATCGTGCCCGGCTCCGACCCCCACGCCGAGGCGGAGGAGACGGCGGCGAAATATACAGCGCTCCTCACCGCCCTCGGCATTCCGCCGGTGAGGGAGGTGCGCTCGTGAGCGCGCCCGTGCAGGCTTGGCCGGAGGACTTCACCGCGCGCTACCGCGCTGCGGGCTACTGGCGGGGCGAAACCTTCCCGGCCATGCTCCGGCGGCAAGCCCAGGCCCAGCCGGACATCGTCGCGGTGGTGGACGGGGACCGGCGCTGGACCTATGGTGAGCTGAACCGCCGCGCCGACGCCCATGCCGCCGGCTTCCTCGCCCTGGGGCTTTTGCCCGGCGACCGGGTGGTGGTGCAGTTCGGCAATGTGGCGGAGTTCTTCGGCGTGGTGTTCGGCCTGTTCCGGGCCGGGCTGATCCCGGTCTATGCGCTGGCTGCCCATCGCCTCGCCGAGGTGGCGCATCTGGCCCGCCGCTCGGGCGCCGCCGCCTACATGGCCGGCGACCGCTATGCCGGCTTCGACTATCGTCCCCTCGCCCAGGCCCTGAGGGCGGAAGTCCCCACCCTGCGCCATGTGGTGATGGCCGGGGACGCGGGGGTGTTCACCCCGCTCGACGCCTGCATGGGAGAGGGCGGCCTGCCGGGCGATCCCGATCCCTCCGCCGTCGCCTTCCTGCAGATTTCCGGCGGCAGCACCGGCCTGCCGAAGCTCATCCCCCGCACCCACGACGACTACATCTACAGCTTCCGCGCCAGCAACGGGATCTGCGGCGTCACCGAGAAGACCGTCTATCTGGTGGCGCTGCCGGTGGCGCATAATTTTCCCATGAGCTCGCCGGGGCACATGGGCACGCTTTATGCCGGCGGGCGCGTGGTGCTCGCCCCGGCGCCGAGCCCGGAGGTGGCGTTCCCCCTCATCGCGCGGGAGAAGGTGACGCTCACCGGCCTCGTGCCGCCCCTCGCCTTGCTGTGGATGCAGGCCGCGCCCGGCACGGGGCACGATCTCTCCAGCCTCGAGGTGCTCCAGGTGGGCGGGGCGAAGTTCACACCGGAAGCGGCGAAGCGGGTGCGGCCCGCCCTCGGCTGCCAGCTGCAACAGGTGTTCGGCATGGCCGAGGGCCTCGTGAACTACACCCGCCTCGACGACCCCGACGACACCGTCATCGGCACCCAGGGCCGGCCCATCAGCGACGACGACGAGGTGCTGGTCGTGGACGATCTCGGCCGGCCGGTGCCAGAGGGGACGCCGGGCCACCTGCTGGCACGCGGCCCCTACACCATCCGCGCCTACCATGACGATCCTTCCGCCAACGCGCGCAGCTTCACCGCCGACGGCTTCTACCGCACCGGTGACATCGTGCGCCGCCTGCCGGGGGGCTATCTGGAGGTGCAGGGCCGCGCCGGCGACCACATCAACCGCGCCGGGGAGAAGATCTCCGCGGAGGAGGTGGAGGACCATCTGATCGCCCATCCGGGCATCTTCGACGCCGCCATGGTCTCGATCCCGGATCCCGTCCTCGGGGAGCGCAGCTGCGCCTTCGTCATTCCCCGGCAGGCGCCGTTGAAGGCGTCGGAGGTCAAGATGTTCATGCGCCAGCGTGGCATCGCCGAATTCAAGGTGCCCGACCAGGTGGTGTTCGTGGACGCCTTCGAAACCACCGCCGCCGGCAAGGTGAGTCGCAAGGAACTGCGTGCCCGCCTGCGCACCCAGTTTCTCGCCAGCAACGCGGAGACCGCATCATGAACGCCCCGTCGGCCATTGCCGCCCAGCCCCCCGCTCCCGGCCTGCCGCGCATCGCGCCCTATGCGCTGCCCCAGGCCGCCGACTTGCCGCAGGCGCGGGCCGGCTGGCGGCTCGAACGCGACCGCGCGGCGCTGCTGGTGCACGACATGCAGCTTTATTTCGCGCGGCCCTACGCGCCCGATGCCTCGCCGCTCGCGCCCATGGTGGCCAACATCGCGCGCCTCGTCGCCCATTGCCGGGCCGCCGGCATCCCCGTTTTCTACACGGCGCAGGAGGTGCGCCAGGACCGGCGCGACCGGGGCCTCCAGGCCGACCTATGGGGTCCGGGCATGAGCGATCCGCTGGAGCACCAGCCGCTGCTGCGCCAGCTCACCCCGCAGGCGGGCGACTTCGTGCTGGTGAAGCACCGCTACAGCGCCTTCCAGCGCAGCAACCTGGAAGCGCTGATCCGGGCACGCGGGCGCGACCAGCTCGTGGTCTGCGGCGTCTACGCCCATATCGGCTGCCTGCTCACCGCCGCCGAGGCGTTCATGCGCGACATCCAGCCCTTCCTCGCCGCCGATGCGCTGGCCGACTTTTCCCGCGAGAAGCACGACATGGCGCTGGCCTACGTGGCGGACGTGTGCGGAGTGCCCCTCGTCACCGACCAGATCGTGGCGGCGCTGTGAACGCGGCATCACGGGGGAGGACCGGGTGATGCGGCCATCGGGTCTTGAGGGCAAGCTCGTGCTGGTCACCGGCGCGGCGGGCGGCATCGGGCAGGCGGTGGTGAACGCATTCCTGGAGGAGGGCGCGCGCGTGGTCGCCACCGACCTCGACGTGAGCGTCGTCCCGCCATCGGACACCCTGCATCCCCTCGCCCTCGACGTGACCTCATCCGAGGCTGTCGACGCCCTGGTCCGGGACGTGGAGGCCCGGCTCGGGCCTATCCATGCCGGCGTCAGCGTCGCCGGCATGCTCGCCACCGGACGCGTCACCGAAACCAGCGATGCCGACTGGCACCGGGTGTTCGCGGTGAACACCCATGGGGTGTTTCATCTGTGCCGCGCGCTCGCCAGGCGCATGGTGGAGCGGCGGGATGGGCGAATCGTGGTGGTGAGCTCCAATGCCGCCGGCGTGCCGCGCCACGCCATGGCCGCCTATGCCGCCTCCAAGGCCGCCGCCACCATGTTCACCCGCTGCCTCGGCCTTGAGCTCGCGCCCCACGGCATCCGCTGCAACATCGTCGCGCCCGGCTCGACCCTCACCCCCATGCAGACCGGAATGTGGGCCGATGCGGAAGGCGCCGCCGCCGTCATCGCCGGCTCGCCCGCCACGTTCAAGGCGGGCATCCCGCTCGGCAAGCTCGCGACGCCACAGGACGTGGCGGATGCGGTGGCGTTCCTCGCCTCCGACCGCGCCGGCCATATCACCATGGCCGACCTCTACGTGGACGGCGGCGCCACCCTGCGCGGGTGAGCTGCCGTCCTTCACGGCTGCCGGCCCCTATCGCCGCTTGAACTTGGGCGGCACCCCGTAGAGCTTCTTGAAGGCCACGGTAAAGTTGGAGGGGTCCGCATAGCCCGCCGCATAGGCGGCCTGGGCGATGGTGACCCCCTCCCGCTCCAGCGACGCATAGGCCTGCGCTAGCCGCTCGCGGCGGATGAACTCGAACACCGTCATCTGGAAGTGTTCCTTGAAATGCCGCTGCACCGAGGACACGCTCGCGCCCACCTCGGCGGCGATCTCCTCGATGGTCAGGCTCTTGTCGAGGTTGTCCAGCACATAGTCCCGCACCCGCTCGCTGCGGCGGCGGCTGACGAGCTGCGGCCGGGGCCGCTCCTCCTCCGCCCGCTCGGCCATGGCGACGCAGGCGAGGCACATAATGTCGAGGGCCCGGGAATTGCGGTAGAGCGTGCGCACCTCCCCGTCCATGGACGGGGGCGGCTGCAGGATCTGCTCGGACAGCTGGCGAACCTGCCCGCTCACCGGGAAGCTGAGCTGCGCGAGGTGGGTGGTGAGGAAGTCGCGCAAGGCGGAGCTCGCGTTGCCCCGCGTGCGCATCAGCCACTCCATCCACGGATGGGGCGCGGAAATCATGATCTTACGTAACGGAATATTGCTGTCGTTGACGAAGCGCAGACGCGAAAACCGCGCCACGTTGAGCAGGAACACGACGGCGCGCTCATCCTCGCCGTTGCCCGCTTCGATGCGGAAGGCGCTGTCGTCGATGACGAAGTGCTGCGCGCCGCTGAGCAGGACCATGACGACGAATTTCGGCCAGATCTCGTAGACCGTTGTATCCGGTGCACAATTCGGCTCACCGTCGACAGTGCCGACGAACAGATGCTGTGGGATTTCCATTCTCAAGACCGCACTTTAGAATTCCTAAGATTCAAAGTCACATTCCCACCCCTGTCTGTGCCGTTTGCACAGAACTCTTTGCTGCCCACGCAACGACCACTGGCGTCGACGCTCGAAATACTAAATCTTATACATGACGAGCCGCGTCAAGGTTCATCGCGCGACGGGGCGTGCGTGACGCATTTCAGGGGCATCGTCCATGGCGTTTCATTCTCATTGCTCATTGCCATTCAGCTCTGCGCTGCGCGCGGGGCTGCTCGGTGCCGTCAGCGTGCTCGCGATCGATGCGGCCCGGGCGCAGGAGGCCACCTCCGGCGTCACGCTGGACACCGTGACGGTGGTGGGGGAACAGGAGCGCGGCGATGGCCCCGTCCAGGGCTACGTGGCCCGCCAGAGCCTTGCCGGCACCAAGACCGACACGCCCATCGCCGAGACACCGCAATCCATCTCCGTGGTGCCACGCCAGCAGATGGAGGACCAGGAGGTCGAATCCGTCGCCGAGGCGCTGCGCTACACCCCCGGCGTGTTCTCCGAATATCGCGGCGCCTCCAACGTGCGCGACGAGGTGATCGTGCGCGGCTTCGCCTACGTGCCGCGCTATCTCGACGGCATGCTGGTGGGCGGCGATGTCGACTACGCCAAGATCTACCCCTATCTGCTGGAGCGCGTGGAGCTGCTCTCCGGCCCCAGCTCCGTGCTCTACGGCCAGGTCAATCCCGGCGGCATCATCAACATGGTGAGCAAGAAACCCACGTTCGACGCGAAGCGCGAGGTGGAGTTCACCATCGGCAACAACATGATGTTCCAGGGCTCGTTCGACTTTGCAGATCGCATCGTCGGCAGCGACACCATGGCGTTCCGCATCGTCGGCACCGGGCTTTCCACCAATCTGCAGGAGGATTTCGCCAAGCAGCAGGGCATCGCCATCGCTCCCTCCTTCACCTGGAGGCCCAACGAGGCGACCACCTTCACCGTCCTCTCCGGCTTCGAGTACGAACCCGACTTCGGCTTCCGCAACTTCCTCGACGCCGCCGGCACGGTGTGGCCGATCAAGGGCTACGGTTTCGTGCCCCGCGACTTCTTCGTCTCCGACCCCAATTACGAGACCGCCGAGCGCACCCAGGCCTGGATCGGCTACGAGTTCGAGCACAAGGCGAGCGACGCGCTCACCCTGCGCCAGAAGATGCGTTATTTCTGGGTGGATTATGACCAGTACACCCTGGTGTGGGGCTGGACGAGCGCCAATCCCAAGACCGGGGCCAACACCATCGTCCACCGCACCGCCTCGGGCGGCGGCGATACCTGGGGCACCTTCACCAACGACAACCAGGCGGAATTCAAGTTCGGCACCGGCCCGGCGGAACACACCGTGCTCGCCGGCCTCGACTATCGCTATCGCAGCCGCGAGTACAATTGGGGCTACAACTGGTCCGACGTGCCGACCATCAGCCTCACCAACCCCATCTACGGCTACAATTTCTCGGGCATCGTCCTCAATCCCAACTCGGACCAGGAGATGTCCGCCAGCCAAATCGGCGCCTACCTGCAGGACCAGGTGAAGATCGGCGACCTCCACCTCATCGGCGGCATCCGCCAGGACTGGGCCGACACTTCCATCACCGAATATGTGGGGCCGAGCGCCCTCGGCTATGACGACAGCGCCTTCACCTATCGCGTCGGCGCGCTCTACACCTTCGCCAACGGCATCGCGCCCTACGCGAGCTATTCCACCTCGTTCGAGCCGGCCATCTATGCGCCCCCCTTAGGCGAGGCGCCGTTCAAGCCGACCACGGCGGAGCAGTTCGAGGTGGGCGTGAAATATGCCCCCGAAGGCACCCGCATGCTGTTCACCGCCGCCTATTACGACATCTGGCAGCAGAACGTGATGCAGAACATCTACGATCCCGGCATCGGCACCTATATCTGGGCGCAGATCGGCGAAATGCACAACCGCGGCTTTGAATTGTCCGCCCACGCCGAGGTCAACAGGAACCTCTCGGTGATCGCGAGCTATTCCTACATCGACTCCACCATCACCGAGACCGGAGTCGCCAGCGAACTGGGCAAGACACCCTCGCGCATTCCGCAGAACACCGCCTCCCTGTGGGCGAAATACGCCTTCGACGAGGGCAATCTGAGGGGGCTGGAGGTCGGCGGCGGCGTACGCTACATCGGCACCAGCTGGGGCAACAATGCCAACACCTTCGAAGTGCCCGCCTACACCCTGTTCGATGCCATGCTGAAATACGATCTCGGTGCCTTCGACCGGCGCCTCCAGGGTGCGGCGCTGCAGCTCAACGCCAAGAACATCGGCGACCTCACCTATGTGGCCTCCTGCGCCAACGCCTATGCCTGCTTCTATGGGGAGGGCCGGACGGTAACCGCGTCGCTGAAATACAATTGGTGAAGTCCCGTGCCCCGGCGCTTCTCCTTGCGGCGCTGCTGATGGTCGCCCCCGCGCATGCCGCGCCCCTCACATCGCCGCGCCTCGACGCGGGCACGGCGGAGCGGGTGGACGGCCTCGCCGCGGGCACGCGCGCGGCCTTCGACGTCGCGGCGGCCGCCGGGGACTATGTCCGCGGCGAGTTCTCGGTGACCGCCGGGCGCTTCGACCTGGACCTCGTGGGGCCGGACGGCCGCCATGTGCGGCGCCTCGCGAGTGACCTCGACGCACGCGGCAGCTTCCAGTTCATCGTGCCCGTGCCCCCTGCCCGCCTGGTCGTCACCGCGCGCGCCGACGGCGGGGCGGCAAGGCTTTCCATCACCACCAGGGTCGCCCGAGCCGCGCAGAGGGCGCCGGCGGCCCTGCTTCTCAGCCCCGCCATCGCCGCCCTCGCCGCGCGGATCGCCGCCGGCGGCGACACGCAGGCCTTCTGGGACGATGCCGCGCGCCGCGGTACGCCCCTCGTCGAGCCCGGGCCGCCCGGCATGGCCATCATCACCTTTGTCGCCCGCGGGGCGAAGCACAATGTGCGCCTGTTCGGCGCCCCCTCCGGCGACCATGAGTGGATGGACCGCCTCGGCAAGAGCGACACATGGTTCAGGAGCTTCCTCGTCCCAGAGGACACCCGCCTCTCCTACAAGCTCGCCCCGGATGTGCCGGAGCTGCCGGGCACCGCCCGCGAGCGGCGCATGGCCATCCTCGCGACGGCGCAGGCTGACCCCTTCAACCGCACGCCCTGGCCCGCCCTCGCCCCGGATGCCTTCAATCAGGATTCGACGCTGGAGCTGCCCCGTGCGCCGGCTCAGCCGGGGCTCGAAGAGCGCGGCGCGCCCAAGGGCAGCGTGCGGGAATTCCGCCTTGCCAGCCCCCGGCTCGGCAACACCCGAAGCATCACCCTCTACACGCCGCCCGGGTTCGACCCCGGCGATCCGCGGAACGTCCTGCTGCTGGTCTTCGACGCCCGGGCCTATCTCACCAAGGTGCCGACCCCGGCCATCCTCGACAACCTGATCGCGGAAGGGCGCCTGCCCCCGGTGGTGGCGGCGTTCGTTTCCGAGATCGATCCGCCGACGCGCGCGCGCGAGCTGCCCGGCAATCCCGCTTTCGCGGACTTCATGGCCGACGAGGTCCTGCCCCTCGTCCGCGAGAAGACCGGCACCCGCATCCCCGCTTCACGCACCATCCTCGCCGGCTCGAGCTTCGGCGGGCTTGCCGCCGCGACCATCGCGCTCCGCCATCCCGACCGCTTCGGCAATGCCATCGCCCTCTCCGGCTCCTTCTGGTGGCATCCGGAAAATGCCGCCGCCGATGCGGGAGAGCACGTGGCGGACCTGGTGGCGCGCAGCCCGCGCAAGGACGTGAGGCTCCACCTCGCCGCCGGCCTGTTCGAGACCGCCCATGCGGACACGCCCGGGATCCTCGAGACCTCGCGCCACCTGCGCGACGTCCTGCGCGCGAAAGGCTATGACGTGAGCTACCGCGAGTATGCCGGCGGCCACGATTATCTCGTCTGGCGCGGCGCCCTGCCCGACGCCCTCCTCGCCCTGGTGCCACGCCTTTAGGGGCGACGCGAAAAACCGAGGTCTCCGCGAGGAACGCCAGCCGGCCCGTGCCGGCCGAAGGCTCGGTACGCGGTCGAGGGGCGTGAGGTCGCCTTCTGCCGGAGGCCGGGATGGCCGCGGACGCCGCCCCGCAGGACACCGGCGAGGCGCGTCATGACGAGGCGCGTCATGGACAGCGATTGCGGAACACCTGGAAAGGACGAGCCCGACCTCCACCGCTCCTGAAACACGAAAGGCGCCTTAGGGCGCCTTTCGTGCCGGTTCAGCCGAGCGATTGGCGGGGGGGCCGGAGGCTTTGGCCGAAAAACCAATTTTAATATTTTATAATTATCGCGTCCTAAATGCTAACGAATCTACCAACCATTCTATTCGCGCCCCCTCCCCTACGCGGCCTCCCACACCCGGTTGAGGATCTGGGCCGCGAGCGCCGCCTTGTCCTGCGGGAGGAACCGCCCGTAATGATTCGCGACCATCTCGGGCGTATCCTGAATTGCGTAGCTCGCTTGCTCGTAGGCGCCCGTGACCTTCAGAATGTGGGTGGCAAGGACGTCACGCACGTTGTGCGGGCCGTGGGGCAATAGGCCCTTGATAGCGCCCCGCTCGGTATAGGGGTTGTAGATGCCATAGCGCTGGATCGTGAGCCGCCACGCCGCTTGTGCGCACGCTCACTCGGCCGCCACCAGCCGCACCAGCCGCGCCTCGGTGCCGTGGACGGTGGTGCTCTCGGCCATGTCGCTCTTGAGACCACCCACCAGCGCGTTCACGTTCGCATCCCCCGGCGAGAAGGCCGGCCAGCGGCCCTTGTGGACGAGGGCGACGCCCGGCTGGGTGCGGTCCGACAGGGTGACGGTGAGCGGCAGCTGCCCTTCCCCGTTGGCGAGCACGACCTTGTCCCCCTCGGCCAGCCCCTCGCGCGCCGCATCGTCGGGATGGAGCGCGACGGTGGGCACGCCGAGGCGGCGGTGGATGACCGGATCGTTGCCGTAGCTCGAATTCAACAGCCACGGGGAGGCGGGGGAGAGGACGCGCACGCGGCCGGCCTGCGTGCGCGCATCCGCATGGGGCTGCGGCAGGCGCGGCAGACCGAGCGCCTCCGCCCGCGCGCTCGCCAGCTCGATGCGCCCCGAGGGCGTGTTGAAGGCAAGGCCGGCGAACTGCACCCTGGGCTCCGGGAACACGGTGGCGGTGCCGATGGCGGCCAGATCCGCGAACGTGCCCTCAAAGGGCGTCTGCGCCAGCAGGCGGGCGATGAGATCCGCGTCGGTCTCGAACAGCTCCGGCTCGGCAAATCCCATGGCGGCGGCGAGGCGGCGGAAGATCTCCGAATTGGGCAGCGCCGTGCCGGGCGGATCGCCCGCCTTCACCTGCGCCGAGACGGTGAGGTCGAAATAGGACAGCACCAAGTCGTCGCACTCGAGGAAGCTTGCCGCCGGCAGCACGATGTCCGCATAGGCGGTGGTGTCGGTGTGGAACAGGTCCACCGCCACGTGGAACAGGTCCTCCCGCTTCAGCGCTGCCCTGAGGCGCGCCTGCTCCGGCGAGGAGGCGGCGGGGTTGTTGTTCCAGTTCACGAAGGCCCGCGCAGCCGCCGGGTCCTCCAGCGTTGCCGCAAGGTCCATGTGGCTGATGGCGGGGACACTCTCGCGGGCGAGCGTGGGGGCGGTGACGGTTGCCATGTCGATGCCGCGCCCGCCCGGCCCGTTCATGTAGAGGAAGCCGGCGCCCGGCTTGCCCAGATGGCCGGCGAACGCCACCAGCGCCGCCAGCGCGCGGAAGGCGTTGCCGCCATAAGGCTGGCGCTGCACCCCCTGGCCCAGCCAGAGCAGGGAAGGCCCCCCTCCGTAGGCGCGCGCCGCCGCGATGATGAGGTCCGCCGGCACGCCGCACAGCTCCGCCGCCCGTTCCGGCGTCATGGCGTCGATGGCCGGGATCAGCTCGTCCGCCCCCAGCACATGGGCTGAAAGGAAGCCTTCGTTCGCCAGCCCGTCCCGGCGCAGCACGTGCATGAAGGCGAAGGCGAGCGCCGCATCGGTGCCGGGCCGCAATTGCAGGTGAAGATCGGCCGCGCGGGCCGTGTCGTGGGCGATGGGGTCCACGGCGATGATGCGCGTACCCGCCGCCCGCGCGTCCTTCAGCCAGCCCTTGTTCTGGTGCGGGGCCGAGTGGGAGGGGTTGGCGCCCCACACGAGGATGGTGCGGGCATCGCGGGCGGTGCGCGGATCGAAGCCTTCGAGGGACTCCCCGAAGATCATCTCCAGCGCCACGTGCCCGGCCTTGTTGCAGACGGTATCCGGATCGATCTCGGTGGCGCCCAGGCGGTTGAAGAAGCGAATGGGATACCAGCCGCCGACGAGGCCCACCGTGCCGGTATAGTGGGTGTGCAGGATGGTGCGCGCCGCGCCCTCCTCCACCAGCGCGCCGAAGCGCTCGGCGATGAGGCCGAGCGCTTCGTCCCAAGAAATCGGCGCGAATGTGCCCTCGCCCTTCGCGCCGATGCGCTTGAGGGGGGTCGAGAGCCGCAGGTCCGGCGCGCGCCAAGCGCCGTTATAGACGATGGCGCACTTGCCGCAGAGCGCGCCGCGCGTGATGGCGTGGTCGCGATCGCCCAGCACCTTCTGGATGGCGCCGTCGCGCAGCGTCACCGTGATGCCGCAGGCGTCGTAGCAGTCGCGGGGGCAGGTGGTCTTGACCATACGGTCTTCCGCCATGTCGCTCTCCGCCATGTCGCTCATCGTCCTCTTTCGCGGGCTCCGGAGGCCCCGTGACCGCGATGAACTTATGCGAATCCCGCCCCGACCCCGAAGGGCTCCGCACGCTGGCCTCATTGTTTTTTCGCGAACCGGCTCCATGGGAACGCTTGTGAAGGCAGCGGTTCGGCCTCAGGCTCGATAGTGAAGATCGAGGGGTGTGGCATGGCCAGAATGAATATCGAAGGCGTTTCTCTATTTTCCGTCACGCCGATCGCGTCCGATGGATCGATCGACTTTAGCCGGTGGAGGAAACATCTTGATGAGGCGCTCGCAGCCGGCATACACAGCCTCACTCTCTTCGGCAGCACGGGCGCCAACGGGTACTTCACCGAAGCGGAGAAGATGCAGGCGCTGGAGGAGATGGCGCGGCACGTGGACGGCCGCATCTCCATCATGACCGGCATCGGCGCCATGACCACGGCGGAGAGCGTGCGCCTTTCGAGGCACGCCGCCGATCACGGCGCCGACGCCGTGCTGGTGGTGCCGCTGAACTATTGGGGCCCGACCGAGCGGGAAATCCTCACCCATTACGAAACGGTGGCGGCCGCGAGCGACCTGCCGGTGTGGCTCTACAACAATCCCGGCCTCGCGGGCATCGACCTCACCCCCGCCATCGTACAGAAGCTCGCCGCCATCCCGAACGTGGTGGGCATGAAGGATTCGTCCGGCGACCTCTCGCGCGCCTTCATGGTGCCCAAGCTCACCGGCGGCAAGGTGAAGGTGGGCATCGGGCAGGACACGCTGATCCTCGAACCCGCGCTGGCCATCGCGCCCGCCTGGTTCACCGGCCTTGCCAACATCTGCCCGGCCGCCTGCGTCGCCTACTGGAACGCGGCCAAGGCCGGGGACGTAGCCGGCGCCTATGCCGCCGGGATGAAGCTGTTCCCCCTGAGCGAGCTCGGCGGTCGCTACGGCATCATCCGCGTGGCGCATACGGGCATGGACCTGCTCGGCAAGCCGGCCGGTGGGCCGCGCGCCCCCATCCTCGGCCTGGAGCCGGATGCGGCGGCGGAGGTGAAGGCCGCTCTCGATGCGCTCGCCGCCTGAACTGGGGGGCGCGTTCCGTTTCAAAAAAGCCTGAGCGCCAAAGGCGCCGCCTCTCCACCAACCTTCCGGAGATCGACATGAAACCCACCACAGGTATCGACCGCCGAGGCCTTCTCAAGGGCGCAGCAGGTCTTGCGGCCACCAGCGCCCTCGGCGCCTTCCCCATGCCGGCGCTGGCTCAGAATACGCCGCTGAAGATCGGCATCATCGCGCCGCGCGCCGGCACGGCGGCCTATATCGGCGAGAACGGGCTGCGCTCCGCCGAGTGGACCGCGAAGAAGATCAACGAGGCCGGCGGCATCGCCGGCCGCAAGATCGAGCTGGTGGTGGAGGAGGAGACCAACGCGAAGGAAACGCTGGAGCGGGCGCGGCGCCTCGTGTTGCAGGAGAAGGTGGACTGCATCCAGGGCGGCTATTCCACCGGCGTGACCCTGCCCATGGCGCCGACGCTGGAAGACATGCAGGTGCTGACCATCTTCTGGGACGGCACCACGCAGGACGGCGTGAAGGAGACCATGCCCTCGCCGAAATACGTGTTCAAGAGCACCGACAACGAGTGCGAGGCGGTGATGGCCTCGCTCATCGCGGCCAAGCACCTGAAAGGCCAGTTCAAGCGCATCGCCGCCATCAGCCCGGACTATACTTACGGCCGCAACGTGTGGACCGCCTTCAAGGCGCTCAACAAGAAGTTCGGCATCGATGCGGAGGTGGTGTCCGAGCAGTGGTCGAGCTTCAGCCAACTCGACTTCACCTCCAACGTGGCGGCGCTGAAGGCGGCCAAGCCCGACCTCATCTATTGCGTGCTGGGCAATGCGGACCTGCCCATCTTCATGCGCGCCGCCACCAGCGCCGGCCTGACCGACACCGCGCGCATGGTGCTGGTGCAGGCAGGGCACCAGCACGGACAGCTGAAGAAGCCGTTCACCCCCGTGGGCACGCTTTTGTGCTACAATACCATGTATTTCGCCAAGCCGAACCCTTCCGCCGCACAGAAGGAGTTTGTCGATTACTATATGGATCGCTTCAAGGACTACCCGCATTGGGAATGCGAGCGCGCCTATTTCGCCATGAACCTCTACAAGGCTGGCGTGGAGAAGGTCGTGGCGGCGAAAGGCGGCTCCTGGCCCAAGCCCGAGGAGGTCGCGCAGGCCATGGAGGGCATCACGTTTGAATCCTTCGGCGGCCCGGCGGCCATGCGCAAGGACCATATCGCCGAGGAGGTGTTCTACGGCGGCTTCGGCACCCACGACAATCCGTACGACGTCTCCACCCTCCAGACGCCCTACAGCTATTCCGCCTCCGTGCTCCAGAAGCCGCCGGGCGCGGATTTCTGGGGCTGGCTCGAAACCGCCACCTTCCCGGTCTGACCCCAGACGGGAAGCACGCGCCCCATGGCAACGGTCGACCTCCTGTTCGCGGCCCTGTTCAACGCCGCGGTGCTGTTCCTCGTGACGGCGGGACTGCAACTCATCTTCGGCGTGCAGCGGATCGTGAACCTCACTGCGGGCTCGCTCTACGCGTTCGGCGCGTATTTCGGGGCGTCGGTGTTCGAGTGGTTTTCGGCGCAGGGCGGCCCGGCCGTCCTGCTCCTGCCGGTGCTGATCGTGGCCGGCCTCCTCGCCGGCCAGGTGGGCTTCCTGGTGGAACGGGTGCTGCGCACCGTCTACGGACGGGAGGAGGCCTTCCAGCTCCTCATGACATTCGCCTTCGTGCTGATGTTCCAGGATGTGCTGCGCTACGTGTGGGGGGCGCAGCCGCGCCTCCTTGCCGACCTGCCGTCGGTCTACGGCATGATCGCCATCGGCGCCTTCACCTTCCCCGCCTACAACGCCGCGGTGATCGCCTGCGCCCTTCTGGTGGCGGGGCTGCTGTGGTGGCTCATCGACCGCACGCCGCTCGGCCACATCATCCGCGCCACGGCGGAGAACCGCCAGATGGCCGAGGCGCTGGGGGCGAATACGCGGCGCATCAACATGCTGGTCTTCATGCTCGGCTCCATGCTGGGCACGGTGGGCGGGGCGCTCGTCATCCCCACCACGGCGGCCTCCCTCGAAATGCCCATCGCGCTCATCGTGGAGACCTTCGCGGTGGTGGTCATCGGGGGACTGGGCAGCATTCGCGGCGCCTTCCTCGGCGCGCTCATCGTGGGGCTGCTGCGGGCACTCTCGCTCAGCTACTTCCCGGAGATGGAGGTGATGTCCATCTACCTCGTGGTGGTGTTCGTGCTGGTGCTCCGGCCCTACGGACTGTTCGGGAAGGCAGCGGCATGAAGAACGCGATCGCCTTCGCCCTCATCCTTTCCGGCCTCGCCGCGGCGCCGTCCGTGCTCGGCATGTACTACACGACGCTGATCATCCCCATCATCGCCTATTCCATCGCGCTGCTGGGGCTGAACCTGCTGTTCGGCTATGGCGGGCTTCTGTCATTCGGCCACGCCATGTTCATGGCGGTGGGGGCCTATGCCAGCGCGGTGCTGGGCACCAAGCTCGGCGTGCGCAGCTTCGAGGTGCAATTGCTCGTGGCCATGCTGGCGAGCGGCACCATCGCCGCGCTCATCGGCCTGCTGTGCCTGCGCTATGCGACCATCTTCTTCTCCATGCTGACCCTCGCCTTCGGGATGATTTTCCATTCCTTCCTGTTCAAATTCTACGATCTCACGGGCGGCGAATCCGGCATCTCCGTCGCCCGCCCCAGCCTGTTCGGCATGAACTTCACCTCCATCAGCAAGACGGCTTTCCTCGTGGGGCCGTTCTACTGGTACGTACTGGGGGTGTTCCTGGCGATGTTCGCCATCATGGCGGTCATCGTCTCTTCGCCCTTCGGGCTCGCGCTCAAGGCCGCGCGGGACAATGAGCGCAAGACGGCCTTCCTCGGCGTCGGCGTCTTCAGGGTGCGCTACGTCGCCTTCGTGCTCTCGGCGGTCTATTGCGCGGTGGGCGGCGCCATCCTCGCCGTGAGCATCGGGGCGGCCGATCCCGAGCAGTCCTTCTGGACACAGTCGGGCAACATGATCTTCATCATCATCCTCGGCGGGCTTGGCCAATTGTTCGGCCCCATCGTCGGCTCCCTGTCCTTCACGCTCCTTCAGGATGCGCTGATGGCCAACACCCAATACTGGCGCTTCGCCATGGGAGCCGCCTTGGCCCTGATCATCATCTTCGCGCCGCGCGGCATACTGGGGCTGATCACCGGCCTGTTCGAGAGGAAGCGCTGATGGAAATGCTGCTGCGCGCCTTTGGCATCACCAAGACATACGGGGCCTTCACCGCCCTGTCGGACATCTCGTTCGACGTAAGCAAGGGAGAAGTGGTGGCGGTCGTCGGCCCCAACGGCGCCGGCAAGACCACCCTCGTCAGCACCCTGTCCGGCCTTTACAGACCGGACAGCGGCGACGTGATCTTCGAGGGGCGCTCGGTGCTGGGCCTCGGCCCCGCGGCGCTGGCCCTGCGCGGCCTTGCCCGCTCGTTCCAGCTCGTCACCGTCTATCCCACCTTCACGGTGGAGGACATGATCGCCGTGGGCGCCTTCGCCCGCGCGGGCGAAACCTTCCGCCTGTGGAAGCCGGCGTGCCTCTACAAGGCCGAGCGCGACGAGGTGCGGGAGATCGCCGCCGCCTTCGGCCTCTCGCATCGCCTGTCCACCCCCTGCTCGGCGCTCTCGCAGGGCGAGAAGAAGCTGGTGGACATCGCCAGCGCCCTCACCCTGCGCCCGCGCCTGATGCTGCTGGACGAGCCCACCAGCGGCATTTCCAGCGCCGACAAGCACCGCATCATGGAAACGCTGCTGGACGCGGCGCGCCGCTGCGGCGTGGAGAGCCTCGTCCTGGTGGAGCACGACATGGACCTGATCTCCCGCTACGCCACGCGCGTGATCGGCCTGAAAGCCGGGCAGATCGTCGCCGACATGCGGCCGGATGCCTTCTTCCGCGATCCGGAGGTGATCGACACCCTCGTCGGCAAGGTACCCCATCATGCTCTCGGTTGAAGGCGTCAGCGTCGACATCGCCGGCGCCCCGATCCTCCACGGTGTTGGCCTGGAGGTGAAGGAGGGCGAGATCGTCTGCCTCGTCGGCCGCAACGGCGCGGGCAAGACCACCCTGCTGCGCACCCTCATGGGCCAGCTGAAGCCGCGGACGGGCGAAATTCGCTGGCGCGGCGCGCTTATCAGCGGACGGTCGCCGCACCATATCGCCCGGCGCGGCATCGGCTTCTCGCCGGAGGAGAGCGAGGTGTTCGCCAGCCTCACGGTGGCGCAAAACATCGCCTTCGGCACCTGGACCCGCCCTACCGCACGGCCCGCGGCGGAGCGCATCGCCCTCGCCTACGAGGTGTTTCCCAAGCTGAAGACCTACATGCAGCGCGGCGGCGCCGAGCTGTCCGGCGGCGAGCGCAAGATGGTGTCCATCGCCCGCGCGCTGGCGCTCGACCCGGACCTTTTGCTGCTCGACGAGCCGTTCGAGGGCCTCTCACCCGCCATCATCCCCACCATCGCCGCCGGTATCACCTCCATCCGTGCCGCGGGAAAGGCCGTTCTGATGGCGGAATCCAACGTGCAGCACATCCCCGAATACGTCTCGCGCATCCATGTCATCGAGCGCGGCGAGATCGTCTTTCGCGGCAGTCTGGAGGCGGCGCGGTCCGATCCCGGCGTGCGCGGGGTGGTCTCCGGCCTCGCCTGAACACCCCTGCGCGACGCGCCGTCCTGCATTGTGATGGCATATTAATTGCCTGATTCCCGGATGGGGCAAGGAACAGGCAGGCTCATGATTCCGCTGCATCTCGACCGCTCGGACGCCTCGACGCTACAGGAGCAGATCTACGAACAGGTGCGCGCCGCCATCCTCGCCGACACGCTCCGGCCCGGAACGCCGCTGCCCTCGTCGCGGGAGCTGGCGCGGGAGCTGAAGGTTTCGCGCAACACCGTGGTGCTCGCTTTCGAGCGGCTGGCGAAGGAGGGCTATCTCGCCATGCGGCCGGGCGCGGGAACCTTCGTCTGCGACATGCTGCCCGAATCCTGCCTGGGGCTTGCCTGCCTCGACCGGCCCGGTGGTGCGCGCACGCCGTCCGCGCCGCCTTCGGATGAGGCACCGAAACCGGCAGGACCGGCGGTGGTGCACCCGCCCGTGCTGCTGCGCGCAGGGGCCCTGCGCATGGTGCAGACCGGCCCCACACGGTTGCAGGTGGATTTCTGGTACGGCAGCGCCAACAGCCGCAATTTCCCACTGCGCGAGTGGCGGCAGCTGCTGCTGGAAAACCTGTCGCGCGCCAGCGGCAACCTTTCAGGCTATGGCCCGCCGGAAGGCGCCATCGAGCTGCGCAGCGCCATCGCCACGCATGTCTCCGCCAACCGGGCGATCCCGGCCGATCCGGACCAGGTGATCATCACCGCCGGGGCGCAGGAGGGCTTCAACCTCGTCAGCCGCCTGTTCGTGCAGCCGGGCGTGAAGATCGCGGTGGAGGACCCGTGCTATGCGGGCGCGGCGCTGGTCTTCTCCAGCTATGGCGGCACGCTCGTGCCGGTGCCGGTGGACCTGGGCGGCCTGTGCACGGAACTGCTCGCCGGCTGCGGGGCGACCTTGGCCTACGTGACGCCGTCCCACCAGTTCCCCACCGGCACCACCATGAGCGCCGGTCGCCGGCGCGAACTGCTTTCGTGGGCGCAGCGCAGCGGCGCCTATATCATCGAGGACGATTACGACAGCGACTTCCGCTATGACGGCCCGCCGCTCGCGGCGCTGGCGGGGCTCAACGGCAACACGTCGGTGATCTATCTTGGCACCTTCTCGAAATCCATCGGCGCGGGGCTGCGCATCGGCTACGCCGTGGTGCCGAAGCAACTCGTCGGACCCATCCGCCACGCCAAGAGCATCGCCAGCTACGGGCATCCGTGGATCGACCAGATCGTGCTCGCCGACTTCATCGCGCAGGGCCGATTCGCCCGCCATGTGCGGCGCATCCGGCAGACCTACAGCGAGGCGCGCCAGACGCTGGTAGAGAGCCTGACGGAGCATTTCGGCACCGCCCGAATCTCCGGCGCCGAGGCCGGGATGCATGTGATGTGGACGCTGCCGGATCATTTCCCCTCTGTGCAGGAGGTGGCGCAGCTGGCGGCCGAGGAAGGGGTGGGCGTCTATACGCTGGAGGCGGCCGGCGCGCACGAGATCGGGCCGTCCCGCTATCCGCGTGCCCTCGTGCTGGGCTACGCCGCGCTCACGCCGGAGGCGATCCGCACCGGCATCGCCCGCATCGCCCGCACGCTCAAGCGGGCCGGCGTGGACCTCACCCCGCGCTACGGCCGGGTGCGGCGGAGTTCGCTCCTCAGCCACGGCGGCGCGCCCTGAGAACCGGCGCACCGCTGGGCCCCGCCACCGAGCGCACCTTGAGGAGGGCGGACAAGCGGCGTGGCGCCTGCTTCCGGCGCAGTTGCTCCGACTTACCCCATTGCCCCCGCCCGCGCCTGCGCCATGATGGCCGCCGCACATCATCCGGCCCCCTCCCCCGTCCCGGGCAACCCATGCAGCACTTTCTCACGGCCTTCGCGGCCCTCGCCCCCCTCATCGCGCTCGGCGTCTTCGTCGCCACGGCGGCTACGCCATGGCCCGCCCGCATGAGGCCCAGCGCGTCGCGCCAGAAGACGAGCATTAGGACAAGGGGGAAGAGGACCCAGAGCAGCACGATGTCATTTTCCGTCACCGGCCCTCTCAAGACAAACGCCAGCTTCACCTTCCTCCGGTCCGCTCCAGCGCCAGTTGGAGAGGCAACGCGAGGGCGATGCCGAACCAGTAGGCGACCATGTTCCATGGATTGAAGATGCGCCCCAGCAGCACCTCTTGAAGCCAGGGATTGGCTTCGATGAAACGTGATGGTCCGCCGAACCTGCTCACGGGTTCACCCGCCCTCGCCTTCTCCCACTGACCACTGACCGCGAAGCGGCCGCAAGATCACAGGATCGATGATCCGGCCAATTTTGTCTGCGTCGGTATAGTGGGCGCCGATCTGAGCCCACTTTTTCGGATCAAGGAACCGCTCGAACAGCGTGCCGAAGATGGTTGGGTCGATCAGGCTCCAATCGAGGCTATCGGCGGCGATCAGAAGGCCGATGTCGCCTTCGTCTAGCGGCAGCGCCCTACGACCGTCGAACAGGCCTCCGTTGAAGTGCATGATGTCGGTGAGTGCGAACTCGCCGCCCTTCGGCCTTCGCCGGAGCGCCGGTGTCGCGGTCCCACAGGGTGAGCGCACCGCGATCCAGCTCGGCGGCGAAGTCGGCCTTGAATTCTTCGCGGGTGAACGCGCGCACCCGGAGCGTGTCCCAGAACTGCGGCAGGCGCCATTCCTCGGCGAGCGGGACGTTACGGCCAGCCGCGAGGATCCGGTCCGAGCCTTCCTTCTCCGCCGCTTTCCAGCCCGCCGCCGCGGCTTTGGCCATTCCGTCGCCGGTCTCGACGTCGAACAGCTCGCGCACGAGGTTGCGCACGCCGGCGATCTGCTGGCGCGACTGGCCGGCGATGCCGGGAGAATAGGCCTCCAGCGCCTGGCCGAACTTCGCCGAAAGCTGCGCCCAGATGACTTCACCCTTGGTGGCGACGTTCTCGCCGCCGGCTTCCCAGATGTCGCGGGTGAGCATGGACATGACGCCAGCAACGCGGCCCTTGGGGTGCGACAGGACACGCCGCTCGGCATTCGCCCAGGCGAGCGCCTGCTTCGCCGTGTCGTTCTTCAGCCGCTTCGCCGAGGATGCCGAGCGCCTTCGGCGCAGCGAGCGGCAGGGTCACGATGTTGACGGGATCGGCGGCACCGGCGGACAGGGAGCCCAGCAGGAGGCCGGCCGTGCCGCCCCAGGTCTGCTCCCGTGCCGCGGCCTTGCGGTATGCCTGCCGCGCCCGGCGCGCTTTCTCCTCGCCGAGGCGATCCAGGTCCTCGGCGGTGAGCGGCTTCAGGCCCAGCTCGGGGAACTTCGGCGCGAGGGCCGCGATCTGGCCGTTGAGCTCGTCGAGCGCCGCGCTGCCGCCGCCGAGGGGTGCGAAGGCCGGATTGACGAAGGTGGTGCCGGTCTTCTCGCGCAGGCCATCCAGATATTCCTGGACGCCCTGCATCCGAGCGGTGCCGGAGGAGACGGACTGGCCGAACAGGAGCCCCTCTTGCCAGGCGGCATCGAAGGCATCTGAGAACTCCAGCGGCAGATCCTCGGCGAGATGCTGCTGGGCATAGTCGAGGGATTCGTTCTGTCCCTTGGTGAAGATCCCAAAGCTCATCGACCACCTCCCGGCCAACTGGAGGGCTCTCGGCCGAAGTTCGACTGGGTCCAGGGGATGGCGGGCGACGAAGGCGGCATCCCCCACGCGCGGGTTGCAGGCGGCTGTTTGTCGTCGAGGCGAAGGACGAACGGGCGGCCGTCGTCGCCCGCGGCGTATTGTGGGGACTCGGCGTTGCGGTTGAGCCGGACGAAATAGCGCCCTGGGGCGAAGGATTCGAGCGTGGCACTGTCGCGCAGATATTGAGCGGTGACCGGCTTGCCCGACGTCGTGCGGGCGCCGGCGAGGTCGGTGTCGGTCAGGCCCAGCAGGATGTTGTCGAAGGCGGATTGGTCCATACCCCGCTTCGGCGCCAGGATGGTCGCACCGTTGTGGCGCACAGTGCCGCCGGTCACCTCCTCGACGGCGCGCTCCAGACGCTCCCGCTTCAATACGCCGGAGGCGTCGCCGGCGCCGGCGGACAGGTCGGCATAACGGGCACGCACGGCAGCCCGCATGATGGCGTAAGCCTCGCGCTCGTCGGTCCGGTGCCCAATCGAGAAGGCCGATGCCGGAAGCGTGGTGTCGAGAGCCTCGGTGAACGCCTGCGCCTCGGATTCCTTCTGCGGCACAAAGCGCGGCTCGGCGGCGAGGGCGTCCCGGCCGCGGACGATGCCGGCGGCGACATCCGGCGCATCCTTCGCCAGCCCGCCGGCGAACGCGAGCACCGCGCCTTTCGCCCCCGTCTCATGCAGCTTGCCGAACGTTGCCTCGCGCACGCCCGGCGGCAGGGTGGCCAGCGCACCGAGGATGCGGACCTTGCCGCTCGTGTCCGCCATGTCGAGCGCACCCGCGAGCGAGCGGAGATCCTCGCCCTCGAACGCCGGGACCGGCCGCCGGAGCTGATTGGTGACCAGCATCGCCGCCCGCGCGTGAGCCTGCATCGCGGCGGCCACCTGATCGTCCGAACCTTGCCAGGGAACAGGCGGAGGGGGCTTGATCCAGCCGGCGCGAACGCCGCGCAGGAGCGGCGTCTCCTGCTCCATGCGCTGGAGAGTGGCGAACCGCTCCTCGTCGTCGAGCAGCGCGGCGCGGGCCGCATGATTGCCACCTGCCGCGGCCTGCTCCAGGCTGTTCCGCAACACCTGCCGCGCATCCGGCGACAGGTCGAGCAGGGCGTCCGTGCGCTCGGCATCGGCGAGGAACTCGACCGCCTGGCGCTTCCGCTTCTCGTCCAGGAACGGGAAGATCCGCCCCGAGAGGAAGGCGACATCCTCGTCGCCGATGTGCCATTTGCCCACGGACTTCTTCGCGTCCGCCATCATGCCGTCGAACGTGGTGCCAGCCCACTGGCGCAGGCCCGCGATCTGCGAGGCGGGCAACCCGCCTGCCGCGATACCCTCCTGCTGGCCCTGAGCGGAGGCGGGAAGTGGGGACGAAGGCCGATCCGGACCGGAACCGACGATGTCGGCGCCCATGCGGCGCGCCCATTCCTGATCCGGTCCTTCAATGCCAAAGCGCTCGCCGCCGTGGGCCGCCACGCCGGGGCCGCCGTTGAACCGCACCGTCCCGCTCGCGTTGCCGGTGGCGAACTTCCCGACGTTCGATCCGGCGAGCGCCGCAGAGACCGCCCCGTCATAACGCGCGGCAATGTTCGGATCGGAGACGAATTGTGCCGTGCGCTGGTGCGTGACCGCCGGGAAATAGTCCCCGATCATGGTCTGCGCCAGCGTCTGCCCGCGCGCGGCAGCGCGGTTCATGATGGTCTCGATGAACGCCTGCTGCGCCGCTGGCCCCTGGCCCCCGACCTCGGCCTGGGTGAGCGCGGCAAGGCGCGCCTTCACCGCCGGGTCCTGAAGCTCCTGGCCGAAGCCCATGCGGGCCGTCGCGAGGGCCGGTACCTTCGGGACATCGCCGAGTGATCCCCGCTGCCATTCCGACGTGGGGATCGAGAACTGCCCGCGGCGGCCGCGGCCATATTCCATCGCATAGGTGATGCGGGCCGCACCGATGGTGTCGCCAAGGGAGAGCATCCTCTGGCGCAGAAGGTCGCCATCCGCTTCCAGGTCGACACCGTCCCGGAGCGCCGTGATGGTGGGCTCGGCGAGCGCGCGGATCTCGCGGATATCCTCCGTTGCCTCGGACTTGCGCGCGGCGACGTGCGCCTTCACCAGGTTGAACCGGCTCTGCCGCTCGGCCTCGTCCATCCGCAGGCTGGGATCGAAGATTGCCGTTTCCGCCTGCCGCAGGGCCTCGTGCGGCCCGACGTGGTCATAGGTGGCATCGACGGACGACAGCACGGCCGCGGCCCGGCCACGGTCTTCGAGGCGGCGCAGGCGGTCTTCTACGACCGCAGGCCCGTAGCCCCAGCGGGGGGTCTTCCCGAGCTCGCCGAGGATGGCCTTCGCGTTCTCCGCCTGGGCGAGATACTCGCCGCTCTCCACGCCGCCTCTGCGGGCCAGCGCCACGAGGTTGTCCGAGACCGTGTTCAGCTGAGTTTCCAGCGCCGTCTTGGCATTGGCCTGGTCGACCGCAAACCGTTTCTCGAACAGGTCCGTGAAATGGCCCATGCGCAGCTTGTCGAGCGCCGTGGAAACGGCCGGCCGCAAGACAGGGTCCTGCTTCGAGACAATCTCGCGATTATAGGCTTTGGCCGCGACATCGAAGCGAGCCGGCTCATCCTGATATTTTTGGCGAAGCTGGAGATAATCTTCCCCGGTTTTCGTCTGGAGGTCCGCGAAATACTTCGCCCGCGCACCGCGTTGCGCTGCTTGCCCCAGCACGCCGAGCGTCGCCATCTCCGTGATCTGCGGCTGGCCGTCCGGGCCGATGGTGACGGCCTCTGCCCCGCGGGCCTCGGCCTGCTCGATGGCGGCGGGCAGCACCGTGTCGGCGAGATTGTCCATCGCCCGGGCGAACATGGCGTACGGCGCGGCGATGTCGGCCGGGGAGATGCCGTTGCGCGGGCCTTCAGTAACCACCAGGCGATGGGGATACTCGGGAAGATCGACCACGGGAGCCTCCGTTCAGTGTCAGGACGAGCCGGAGGGCTTCATGCCGCCGTAGCCGATCTTCGCCATGCCGGTGACGGCATCGAGCCCGCCGCCGTAGAGCGCCATGTTCGCGGACGCGCGCCGGAAATCGGCCTCGTCCCGTTTCGCCGCCGCCTGCATGTCGAGCGAGCCGACGCGGATCTGCCGCTCGCGGTCGGCGATGCGGCGCTGCTCGTCCAGCACCGCCCCGGTGGTCGGGCTGTCGAGGCCGACATTCGAGGATGCGCGGATGGTCGACACCCGGCTCAGCGTGCGGTTCAGCTCCTCGCGCAGTTGCGTGTCGGTCTGCGCCGCCTGTGTCTTCGCCACCATGGCGTCACGCTCGGCCGCCGCGGCGGCGTAGCCCTGCGCCTTCGATTCCCCGTACGCCTTGAAGCCGGCTGAGGCGCCGGTCAGGGCGGCGAGGGCGAGCGTTTCCGCGCCCATCACATGCCCTCCAGCGGTCGGCGAATGCTCGCGATGTCGGCAAGCGCGCGGTTCAGCTTTTCGACGAGCGTCTCATCCCTCCGCGGCGCCACCTGGGCATCGGCAAAGCGCGGCAGGGCGCTCGGGCGAGCGAGGTGCGAAGGGAAAGGGATGATGGGCGAAGCGGTGTCCGCCGCGGGGGCAGGTGTCTCGGAGAGCGGGTCGCGCATGATGGATCCTCTCGGTGCCGGCGCTGCCAAGCCCCAGCGCGCGGGTGTCGTATTCGACCGCCGGCACCGAGAAGGATTTCGCAAATTCGGTTGCCGCGCCCCGGGTGGCAGCCCGGTCGTGAGGAGAGGCTAGGCGCCCCGGAATTCGCGGCAACGCACCGGGTGACCCGCTCAGTTATCGTTCACGGTGAGCTCGAACATGGAGGGGCGCGATGGAGATGATGCCAGGCATAGAGCGCGAGGAGCTCAAGGGCGCCCAGCATGTCGGACGTAGGTGCGCTGGCACCTCGATTGCGGTACCCGATGGGCTGAGGTGGCCTAGTCGACAAGGGAGCATGGGATGAAAGATGGGTTGGGGGCCGCAATGATCTGCGGCCTCGGTGTCGTGATCGGCGTCGTTCTTGGGTTCGCCCTGGCAGCCACTTTCTGGGATCAGCTGGTCAAAGCCATCAACGAGAACCAGCTGTCGAACTGGCTGGGCTTTACCGGTGCCGTGCTGGGAGCCCTGGCGACTGTCACAGCCGGTGCGCTCGCCTATGTCGGCGTGCTTTACGGCCACGCTGCGAGTAACCGCGACGCAGCCGTTCACCGGATCACCGGATACCTCGCGACCATCCGCAACCTCTATTCGACCTGGATGGAAATGCGCGACACCGCGGACACCGATCCTAACCAGTTGATGAAGATCGACACGTTGCGGAGCCAGCTCCAGCGGCCGGATATCACCGTTGCCCTTTATGACTCGATCCTGCAGGAGGATCAGGTCGCGATCTTCGTGTTCTGCAATACGCTGAGGGTCGCCCTCACGCACGGCCATCCGCACCAGCACAATGCCGCGGATATCGCCCTCTACATCTTCGAGGACGTGACGCGGGCCCTGACGATCCGGAAGCGTCTCCTCGAAGAAGGCAAGCCGCTCCGTGAGGTGCAATCCACGAAGTTCCTGCGGCCGGATCCCTACATCAAGGCGCTGTCCTCCGGGCAAACCGACGAACTGGCTGCGCACAAGGCATGGGTCAATTTCGCGCCGGCGGTGACCGCCGATCCATTGCCGGCCCAGCTGGCAACCGGAGCATAAGGCGTGGATGGAAGGCCGTGGTCCGGTGTTGAACTGTCGGATCGACCAGCCTGACGTGGAACCACGCCACCAAACGCTCCTCTGCCAAGGTCTATTGCAGCTACCCCACCAGCATGGCGTGGTAGCGTTCTCGCGGAGCGGCGACCCCGACTATGGGAGTAGGACGAAGCGGTGGTGCTGGTGGCCTGCGTGCTCGGCCGGCAAGACCTCGGATGATGCAGCGGCCGGCTTGGGGCGCAGGTGTCAAGTTCAATCGGCCCTGTATGGCTGCGACGAGCGTTGGACGGCCCGGTCGATCAGCGCGTCGATCGACAGGGCGCCCGGCCCGCGCAGGATCAGCAGGAGAAAACAGGTGGCCCAGACCCCATGGGTCGGCCACGCGTCCGGATAGACGAAGATCTCGATCACCGCGGTCATGGCCAGCAGGGCCGCCGCGGACAGGCGGGTGGCGAGGCCGAGGACGAGGAGCGCCGGAAAGACGTGCTCGGCAAACGCCGCGAGGTGCGCCGCGAGCCAGGGGTCGACCAGCGGCAGCTGGTATTCCTCCCGGAACAGTGCGACGGCGCCATCGGTCACATGCCAGCCCTCCACCTTGGTCTGGCCGGACTGCCAGAAGACGGCAGCGGGAAAAATCCGGGCACACAGGCACGCGATGCCGATGGGAACGGTATCAAGCCGGTCGCGCAGGCGCGCGATCACGGGCAGGAAACGGGGCGCGGTCGGGTGCGCAAGCTCGTTGGCGGTCACGGCATTCCTCCCTCAGGGGTCTCGATGCGGCAGGCGCGACCGGCGCCGATCAGGTCGGCGAGCGCCGCGGCAAGGTCGAAGCCGGGGTCGCTCGAGGCGGCGCCGGCCACGGCCGCGCCGAGCGGATCGCCCGCGGCCAGATGCTCCAAGAATACGGCTGCCCCCAGGGGCACGCGCCGCACCTTGACGTCGAGACCGGGACGGTCGACCAGCACCGCCTCGCCCGACCAATCCACGATGGGCCCGGCGACGGCCCATCCCCGCGCCATGGCGAGGATGGTGCCCACCGGATGAGCGGAGCGCACCACAGCCACCGCAGGATGAAGCTCGATGCGCAGCGCCGCGAGCGCGCCGGGCGCGACCTCCGCGAACGCCTCGCCGCCGAGGCGGGGGACATCGGCGGCATGGCTGGCCCGGGAGACCGCGACCTCCACGCGCGCCACGTCCGCGAGATAAGTCATGGCGCCGGCCGGCGGGAAACCGGCGATGAAGGCGGGCAGCGCGTCCCCATATGCCATCAGCAGCGGCGAGGCCGGCGGATGGCGCAGGATGAAGTCCCGGGCCATGGCGCGGAAGAACTCCTCGCCCACCAGGTCCGCCACCGCCGGGAAGCGCGCTTCCAGGGCCCGGATGAGCCCCACGGCCACGTTGTTGCGGTAGACAGCGAACCTGCGATCCGCCGGGCCCGAGAGGCCGGGCGGAGGGCGCCGGTCCGCGGCGGTCAGCGCGTCGGCGAACGCCTGAAGGGAAGAAGGGGCCATGGCTCAGGCCGCCGCGCGCGCGTGCCGCGCCAGCACGGTGGCGGCGCGCTCGGCCTCCCCGCGCAGCACCGCCCATTGGGGGACGTCGTTGTCCCATTCGATAAGGCTCGGCAGCGGCCCGGTCCGCGCGATCACCTCGCTGAAAAGCGCCCACACAGGCTCCGCCACCGGCGCGCCGTGGGCATCGATGAGGAGAGGCGCGCCGGTCTCGTCGCTGTCGGCATCGTGGCCACCGAGGTGGATCTCCCCCACCGCCTCGAAGGGAAAGTCCGCGAGGTAGGCGCGGGCATCGGTTCCGTGATTGACGGCCGAGACGAAGACGTTGTTGACGTCGAGCAGCAGGCCGCATCCAGTGCGCGCCACCACGCCGGCGAGGAATTCCACCTCGCCGAGGGTACTTTCCTCGAACCGGACGTAGGTCGAGGGATTCTCCAGCAGCATCTGCCGGCCCAGGACGTCCTGCACCTGCGCGACATGGCCGGTGACACGCGCGAGGGTTTGCTCCGTGTAGGGCAGTGGCAGCAGATCATTGAAGAAGGAGCCCGCGTGCGACGACCAGGCGAGATGCTCGGAAAAGCTCTCCGGTCGGTGGCGGTCCAGAACGACACGCAGGCGCGCGAGGTGCGCCGTGTCGAGCGGCGCCTCCCCGCCGATGGAGAGCCCCACCCCGTGGACGGATAGCGCGAAGCGCTCGCGCAGGGCAGCGAGCTGCGCATGGGGCCGCCCACCAGCGCCCATGTAGTTCTCGGCGTGGACCTCGACGAAGCGCACCGGCCCAGGATCGGCGAGCAGGGCGTCGAGATGCTCCGCCTTGAAGCCGACGCCGGCGCCGGCGGGAAGAAAGGACGTCATGGGAAGGCTCCTCGATCGCGCGTGGGACCGACGGAGGGCGCCAGCGGGCGCCCTCCCGAACGTGGACGCGGGGCGGCCTTACATGGCCTTCAGATGGCCCATGCCCTTCGGCGTCTTGATCGCCTCGCACGTGCCCTTGGCGACGTACTTCCACGCTTTGCCGTCGTAGTTGACCTTGGCGGTGCCGGCGCAGGTGGTGCCGGCTCCGGCGGCGCAATCGTTCTGGCCCGCAAGGGCGATGCCGTAGCACTTGTCCATGCCGGGCTGCTCGGCCACGGGCCCGGCGGCGGCGCTCGCCACCATGCCGAGCGCGGCGGTGAGGGAGCCGGCGAGGGTAGCGGCGATGAACGTGGTCTTCGTGGTCATGGGTCGTTCTCCGTGGAAGATTGGTGCGCGGCAGGCGGCTGTTGTCCTGCGCCATCTCCTTGTTCGGAGGGACCCGCCATTGCGTTACACGTGGCGACGAAGAAATATGCGCGCGAAATAATCGTCGGTGTCGTCCGCCCGGACCGTAACGATCCCGCCGCTTCGCGCGAACTGACCTTTAGGAATGTGTCGATGGACGACCGCGAGCAGCGGTGGGCGCAAATGATGCAGGCCGCGCTTGCCGGGGATCAGCCGGCATACGAGCAGTTGCTGCGCGAGATGGCCCCCGCAGTGCGCGCGGTGGTCCGCCGCCGGCTGTCGCGCCTCGGCGCTCCCACCGGCGAGACGGAGGATGTGGTGCAGGAAACGCTCCTCGCTGTGCACCTGAAGCGGCACACCTGGCGCAGCGCCGACCCGATCGGGCCCTGGCTCTGGACCATCGCCCGCAACAAGCTGGTTGACCACCTGCGCCGGCGGGGGCGCCGCGTGGAGGTGCCTGTGGAAAATTTCGCCGACATCCTGCCGGCGCCGGAAGAGCGGCCCGACACCGCGGCCGCAGACGTGCAGCGTCATCTCGCCTTGCTGCCGGAGAAGCAGCAGGCGGTGCTGCGGGCGGTGGCGGTCGACGGCGCCTCCATCGGCGAGACGGCGGAGCGCATGCGCATGACCCCCGGCGCCGTGCGGGTGGCTCTGCACCGGGCGTTCGCGAGCCTCGCGACGCTCCTCAGGACGGACGAGTGAAGGAAACGACGCCGTGAAGACGGAAGACCTCATACGCGGACTCGCCGCCGACGGACACCCGGGGCGCAGCCTGGAGCGCGGAATGGCGCTCGGCCTGCTGGCAGGCGTGGTGGCGGCCGCGGCCCTGTTCGTGCTGATCCTCGCGCCCCGCTCGGGACTTCTCTCACTGCTGGAGGAGTGGCGCATCCTTCTCAAGTTCGCCGTGACGCTGACGCTTGCCGCCGCGGCGGTCATTCTGGCACTGAGGCTGTCGCGGCCGGGCGCCGATGCCACGCGTCCAGTGCTGGCGCTGCTGCTGCCCGCTGCCGTGCTGGCGGCAGGGGTCGCCGTCGAGTTGCTCTCGACGCCACGCGCCGAGTGGCGGGCGGATTTCATCGGCCACTATGCGGTCTATTGCGTGTCGCTCATCCCGCTCCTGGCGGCGCCGGTGCTCGGCGCGCTCCTTCTGGCTCTGCAGCGCGGCGCCCCGACCCGCCCGGCCGTTGCAGGCGCCGCCGCGGGCCTGGCCGCTGGGGGCCTCGGCGCCGCGCTCTACGCCCTCCACTGCATCGATGATTCTCCCCTCTTCGTGCTGGCGTGGTATGGCATCGGCATCGGCATCGTCACAGGGGTGGGGGCCGCTTTGGGGAGGCGCGTTCTCGCTTGGTGACCTGCTTTTGAGGGTGGACGTTCCCGGAAAATTCCGCGCCTCAAAAAAAACGGTCCAAGTGATTTTGGGCTCAGTCGCGCGGGCAAGGCAGGAGCGCGGACGGCGGCCGCCGGTTTTGCCCCCCACCCCTCCAGCGCGTTCTTGCGCGCGAAGACCCTGGGGGGGCACATCCACCTTCTCCCGGCGAGATAGGCGCAGCGGATGCCGCCCCCGATCGCACTCAAGGCATTGCGATAACGTGCAATTTTCTCTTGACGAACTGCTCCGCATGTCCGAGCGCAACAGGCGTACGTTGGAGTGCCTGTTATGCGCGCCGCCATTGGCTACCTTCGTGCCAGCACCTCCAGGCAGGGCAAGTCCGGTCTAGGGTTGGAAGCTCAGCGCGAAGCCATCGCCCGCTTTGCCGCCACCGAAGGCTTTGAGATCCAGGGCGAACACATCGAAGTCGAGACCGGAAAGGGCATCGATGCCCTTGACCGTCGGCCGGAACTGACGGCAGCGCTGGCCGCGGCCAAGCGGCGCAAATGCCCGGTGATCGTCGCGAAGTTGGATCGCTTGAGCCGCGACGTGGCGTTCATCGCGGGGCTCATGTCGCAGCGCGTGCCCTTCATCGCCGCCGAGCTGGGGGCAGATGCAGACCCGTTTACGTTGCACATTTTTGCGGCTTTCGCGGAGAAAGAACGGCGTCTTATCTCAGCCCGTACCCGTAGCGCGTTGGCCGCTGCGAAGGCCCGCGGTCAGCAGCTCGGCCGGTTCGGCGCCGAGCATCTTGCGCCGCGGTTCAAGGCCGAGGCAGAGGAGAGAACCCAGCTTCTCGCGCCTGTATTCGCTGAACTCAACAGCATGACCGCGCGCGCTGCCGCCGATGAACTGACCCGCTGCGGCATCAGCGCGCCCGCCGGCGGCCCATGGTTCCCTATGCAGGTCCAGCGCGTCCGCAAGCGCCTGGCCGCAGCCTGATCCCGGCGCGGCATCGCCGGCCGGCCCCGCACCTTCCTCCGATCGTCCCCACACCGCTCTGCGTCCCGGGCGGTTCCACGATTTCTTTATGTCGGCTTATGTCAGGAAAGGGGTAGATGGCTCCCCGGGGTCGGCGAAGATGCGAACTACGAGTTCTCGATTTCCCTACTCCCAACTACGCCAGAGCTGCCCAAAATGCGCAAGCGCGACCGGGATCGCGCAGAAGCACTACGCCTCGCCGGCGGCCCGAAGCCCTCGCTGAGGGACCGAGCCGTCGCCCTGGCCAATGAGCGCGGCGTGGTGCGGACGCGCGATCTAACGGACATCGGGGTCCCTCGCTGTTACTTGGCCCGCATGTGCGAAGAGGGCCTGCTCATAAAGGTCGGATATGGCCAGTATCGCGCGGCCGATCGTCAGGCGGCTTGAGGGGCGGTGGACGCTGACCGAGGTCCGGTGAACCATGCCGCCGCCAAGTCGGCATTTTGATCCATTTCGGATCGAATGGATGCAAACGCGTCGCAATAGCATTACCTCACTGGTCGGACTACAGTCCTGTCGGCCGTGCTGCCGATCCGAGTCGGTTGCGCTCCCGCAAGGTGAAAATTCCGGCGGGCAATTCCCATATTGGTTGAGGCGGTTGCCGCTCGGCCGGGCACATAAATTCCGGGAGTGCCATGACAGGAGGTTGCCGGAATCACAGGAGGAGTTCCGATCGCTGGAAGCGCATATCGAACTGAGACACCTGCGCTATGCGGTCGCCGCTGCGCATTACCGCAGTTTTCGGCGGGCGGCTGAGGCGCTTGGGGTCAAGCAATCGACCCTGAGCCGCTGCATTTCGCAATTGGAAGAGCGTCTGGGCGTCGTGTTGTTCGAACGAACCAGCGGTGGCGTTCGGCTGACTACGGCTGGCGTCGAGATATTGCGGACCTCTCGGCATCTTGTCGAAACGGTCGATCATATGGCCGCGACCGCCAAGGAAATCGGCAGGGGCGAGGCCGGCCGCCTCACGGTCGGATTCTACACCTCGCTGTCGGCCGGGAACCTGCGGGCCAGCCTGATCGAGTATGCGTCGCGGTTCCCGAAGGTCGAAATCCAGACATATGAAGGCGCACGCGCATGCCTGTTCGCCGGCGTCGATGCTGGCCGGCTTGATGTCGCCATCGTGACGGGTGATCCGATCTCTCGCGAGGGGAAGGTCATGGGTCTCTGGAGCGAGCGCATCATGGTCGCGCTGCCCGAAGGTCACCGATTGGCCGGCAACAACATCGTCTATTGGACCGATCTGAAGGACGAGACCTTCCTTTTCAGCCAGCGTGATCCCGGGCCGGAGATCCAGGACATCTTGCTGGCGAAGCTCGCCGCGCCGGGCGAGCGGCCCAAGGTCATCAGTCACGATGTCAGCCGCGAGAACATCAAGAGCCTCGTGGGAGCGGGTTTCGGCGTCAGCCTGATGTGCGAAGCCTGCATAGGGGCCACCTACACAGGCGTCGTCTACCGCGAGGCGCGGGACGGCAATGGCCCGAGCCGGATCAATTACGCGGCCTATTGGCAGAGCGACAATGACAATCCGGCGCTGGCGGGTTTCATCAACCTGCTGCAAGAGCGCTATCCCTCCTTGCCCGCGGGCGACTGACGCGGCCGCCGCGCCTTCGCGAATCCGCGATCGGTGGCCATGAAGCGCTCCACCATGGCGACGATCAGCTTGGCCGGGTCGCTTACCGGATGGTCGGTCTCGCGGGCTAGGATTTCCGCGTAAGCGACAAGGTCGCGATGAACGGTCGCCGGAAATTCGATCGCGAGCTTGACCGGTTTGTCGTCGGCGACGACTCCGAGCTTCAGCTTTGCCATGTCAGCCTCCGTAGGGTTCGAGGATGAGGTCGCGGGTGACGATGACGCGAACGGGGAACCCCGGGCGAATCGTCAAGGTCGGGGCGATGTTCAACTGGCGGCGAACGATCTGCTGACCGGCATCGTTGATCGTGTCTTGCCCCCCGTTGCGGATCGCCTGGATCAGACGGTCGTCGTCGTTGGTGGCGAGTTCTGCCCCAATGCTCAGTAGCGTGGATAGGCCCGCCGCTTTGGCGAGATCCCACCAGTGATAGTCGACGCCGTCCTGGAGGCCGGCATAACCTTCGGCATCAGCGCCAGGTTGACGCTCGAGCACGATCGAGCGGCCGTTCGGGAAGATCAGCCGGTTCCAGACCAGCAGCACGCGGCTTTGGCCGAACTGAACATTGTTGTCGTACTGGCCAATGATGCGGGTGCCTTGGGGCACAAGAAGGACGCGACCCGTCGGGCTGTCATAGATGTTCTCCGTCACTTGCGCGGTGATCTGGCCCGGAAGATCGGACCGGATGCCGGTGATGAGCGCGGCCGAAATCACGGCGCCCGCCTGAAGGATGTTCGGCGACGCCGGAGCCGCTATGCGATCCGGCGAGACGGTGCGGCGATCGGCGGCGGCGTTGAGGAAGGCGAGTTGCCGATCCTGGGCCGACGGCGTTGCTGGCTGGGGAGCAAGCCCGAGGCTGGCGAGGTCAGGTGTGGGTGGCGGAACAACCCTCGCAGTGCCAGAGGCTGATGGTGGCGTCGGCCGGTTCTCCGTGCCGGCGAAGAGCTTGGCGGTGCGAGCGCTCTCGATTTCCTGCAGGCGGCGTTGCTCCTCGGCGCTGAGGCCAGGATTGGGTGGTGCTATGCCGGGATTGGGCACAGGCTGGCCGCGATTCTGCGCGCCAAGGATAGGACGGCCGAGGTCGCCGGGAAGCGGCGGGCCAAGCTGAGGCACACCGCTGTAGTCGCGGGGCAAGCCCGCCAGGCCGTCGGCGGTCGATCGGTTTTCGGTCGAATAGAGTTCTTCGGCGGACTTGCCGCCGTCGCGCGTCTGAAGGGCGTAGATCAGCGCTCCGCCCAGGCCCACGCTCGCGACGAGACCGATGCTGGCGAGCACCTTGCGCGACAGCCGCGTAACGCGCGGAGCCTCCGCACGAAGCCGCATCGGGGCGGCCGCGTCGGCGGTCGACCCGGTCAGCGGCGCATCCTCATCCTCTTTCCGGGCTTCAGGCTCGCTCACGACGCCGGCCTCCCGTCGGTGCGGGTGATCCGAACGCGCTTCTGGTGGTCACCCGCGCCGAAGCGCAGCTCGGCGGCCGCGAACAGGCGATCGACGATCATGTAGTTGCCGCGGACGCGGTAATTCACGAGTTCGGAGGTGTTGCCCTCGGGGCCGACCACGAAGATCGGCGGCATCTCGCCCTGGCCGATGCCGCGTGGAAACTCGATGAAGACCTGCCGTCCGTCGTCATAGGCCCGCAGCGGCCGCCAGGGCGCACGATCGCCCTCGATGGCATAGCGGAAGTTGATGTTGGCGAGGTCGACGCCGGTGGCGATGGGACGCGCTGCCTCGGCCTGCGCGTTCTGACGGCGCAGGGCGATGAGCTGATCCTGCGGGTACTGCCACGAGACCGACGCCATATAGGTGCGCTCGGTCGAGCGCAGTTCCAGGTGATAAGTCCGCAGATTGGTGTTGATGACCAGGTTGGTCATCAGGTCGGCGCGGGTCGGCTTCACCAAGATGTGGACTTGCAGAGTCGCGCCCGAACCGCTCTGCGTGTCGCCGATGATCCAGCGGACCGTGTCGCCAGCGGCCACCGGCCCGGAACCCACGAGCTGCTCGCCGGGCTGCAGGGCGATATCGGTGATCTGACCAACGGCGGTATAGACCTGATAGAGCGCTCCGCCAGTGTACGGATAGACTTGCATCGCATTGATGAAGCCGTCGCGGACTGGCTGCACGCGCGCAGCCGCATTGGCTTGATTGACGCGGGCCGTCGGATCGGTCGGCTCTGGGGTTCGGCGCGATTCTTCAACGGGCTTCATCTGTCCCGGCAGCGGTAGCGGACGTGGAAGCTCCACGACCTGCACTGGCCCCGGCGGATCGGCCGTCTGCACGGCGGGCGCTGCGTCGTCATAGGATATCTCGGGCGGTTTCTGCGTCGTGGCGCAGCCGGCGAGCGCAGTTGCTGAAAGCAGCAGAGCCGCGAGTGTGGAAGTGCGAGAAGCCGGGTTTCCGGCTTTACGGAAAGACGGCTTCATTGCCCAAGCTCCCGTGACCAGTTGATGGCGTTGACGTAGATGCCGAGCGGGTTCGCTCGCAGCCGGTCGGCGTTGCGAGGCACCTGCACGACGATGGTGAGGATGGCGGTCCAGCGGGTCGTCTCGGCGAGCTGGCCGTTCTCGTAGCGCCGCTCGGTCCAGGCGACGCGGAAGCTATCCGGCGACGCGCGGATCACGCTGGAAACGTCGACGGCGACCTGCTGCCGGCCGACCTTGGTGAAAGGGTCGTTCGAGCGCGCATAGTCGTTGAGCGCCATCGCGCCGCGATCAGTCGTGAAGTCGTAGGCGCGCAGCCAGTTCTGGCGGACGATGATGGCGTCGGAGGGGATCGAGCGGACCTGCTCGATGAAACGCGCGAGGTGAAAGGCGATTTGCGGGTCGGTCGGGCGATAGTCGGCGACCGCTGGCGCTACCGCCTGCGCTTGACCGAGCCGGTCGACCTGCACCACCCAGGGTACGACCGTGCCACGCGCTGATTGCCAGACGAGCGCGGCAGCGAAGCCGGCCGAAAGGATCAGCGATCCGAAGGCCATGAGGCGCCAGTTCTTGGCCTGGACGCGAGCGCCGCCGATACGATCGTCCCAGACCTGGGCGGCCCGCTGGTAAGGCGTCTCTGGTTCGGGGGACTTGCCGTAGTGAGTGGAGGGTCGTTTGAACATCAGCGGTCGCTTTCGGAGAGGTTGATGGAGGAGCCGCCGCCGTGGCTGTCGCCGCTGCGAACGGCATGGGCGGCCGCTGTCACGCCGTGGCTCAGCGTTTGGGAGCGCTTCATGCGGCGAGCCCAGGCCGGTGGTCCGTCAGCCGGTGCGGCCGCCTCGGCCGTGCCCCCGCCGATCGTGCCCATGGTCGAGGTGCCACCGGTGGCTTCGAAGGCGGATTTCCCGCCCTCCGAGAAGCTCGACCGCATGCTGTCGGCGGTGCGTGAGGCCGCCCGGCGGAGGGGCGAAGCCGCCGCGCCACCGGCTGCGCGGGCGACGCCGCCAAGGCCGGAAGCGACGCTTGCCGCGCCCGATTGGCCCGCGGCCCCGAGGCTGTAGGCAGTGGCTGCGCCACCTGCCATAGCGGCGCCACCGCGTGCGGCGGCGGCCGCTCCGCCGGCCATAGCGCCGACGCCGCCGGCTGCTGCGCCGAGAGCGGCTCCTCCGGCTGCGACCATTCCGCCGGCGGCAAGGCCAGTGCCGACCGCCGCGCCGGCCCCGAGCTGAGGCCCGCCCGAGACGAGGCCGTTGGCGATGCCGGGACCGAAGATTCCGAGGCCGAGCAGTGACAGCGCGGCGAGCACGATCGCCATGGCGTCGTCAATGGTCGGATTGGCTCCACCGAAGCCGGCAGTGAATTCGGAGAACAGCGTCGAGCCGATGCCGATGATAACGGCCAGCACCAGGACCTTGATGCCGGAGGAGATGATGTTGCCGAGGACGCGCTCGGCCATGAAGGCCGATTTGCCGAAAAGGCCGAAGGGAATGAGCACGAAACCGGCGAGCGTCGTCAGCTTGAACTCGATCAAGGTGACGAAGAGCTGGACGGCGAGGATGAAGAAGGCGAGCAGCACCAGCGCCCAGGCGAGGAACATGCAGGCGATCTGGATGAAATTCTCGAAGAACGACCAGTAGCCCATCAGGCTGGAAATCGAATCGAGCAGCGGCCGTCCGGCATCGAGGCCGGTCTGCGCGACCTTGCCGGGGCGAAGTAGATCCGCTGTCGTAAAGCCGGTGCCGGAGGCCTTCAGGCCAAGACCGGCGAAGCTCTCGAAAACGATGCGGGCGAGATTGTTCCAGTTGCCGATGATGTAGGCGAAGACGCCGACGAACAGCGTCTTCTTGACCAGGCGCGCGATGATGTCGTCGTCAGCGCCCCAGCTCCAGAACAGGGCGGCCAGCGTCACGTCGATGACGATCAGAGTGGTCGCGATGAATGCGACCTCGCTACCAAGCAGACCGAACCCGGAATCGATGTAACGGGTGAAGACCTCGAGGAAATGGTCGATGACGCCGGTGCCGCCCATGATGCTATCGGGCCTCGTCTTGCTGCGGCGTTGTTTCCTGGGGGGTAGGATTGTCCAGCGTCGTGTTCCGCGGGTCAGCGCCAAACTGGGGCTGCGGGGCCGTCGCCGCGTCGGGCAAGCGCTCCTTGGGTCGCGCGCCCGGTGCGAGAAACCGCTTGCGGTTTTCCGCCCAGGCGCGCAGGCACGCGGCGTCACGGGGGCCGGCATCGCCGAGGCGCTGGCAACGGATCAGCTCGGTGCGGAGCGGATCGGCCTGCGAATTCTCGACGCGCCCTGCGGACCAGCCGGCCGGCTCGTCCTCCTTTCGGGTCAGCTCGATGGCGGTCGCGGTGACCGCGACCGCGACGAACACAACGGCGCCGAGGCGAGCCAGCATCTTTCCGTCCATGACGCCGCCCCTCAGTTGCCGCCGTAGAACATCTTGGCGTTGCCTGGCTGGTAGCCGGTGCCCGGAGTCAGGAAGCGCCGGCGCTGCTCGCGGCCCTGCTCGGCGGCCGTCGCCTGTTCGGCCGACTGGAGCGCCTGCGCCCGGCCGTTGGCGGCGACGACGGCGGTGAGGTCGGCGAGCTGCTGGGCCTGCAGGGCGAGGAGCTGGTTGCCGGCCTGGGTCGCCTGCAATGCGCCGGTCGCGCCTTGGCTCTGACCGACCAGCGCCGACATCTCGGCGCGGTTGGTGTCGATGTTGCCGACGACGCCGGCCTGCACCCGCATGGCGTCCTGCAATCCGCCGACGGTGTTCTGCCAGCGCTCGCGCGCCTGCGCCACGAGCTGCTGGTCAGACGCCGACATCGACGCATTGCCGTAGGTGGATGTGAAGGCCTGGTCGATCTGTTGGACGTCGTAGGCGATGCGCTGGGCCTGCTGTAGGAGCTGCTGCGTTCGCTGCACGGACTGCTGCAGGCGCTGAAGCGAGGAGTACGGCAGGCTCGCGAGGTTACGCGCCTGGTTGATCAACATCGTCGCCTCGTTCTGAAGCGATGTGATCTGATTGTTGATTTGCTCCAGCGCGCGAGCTGCGGAGAGAACATTCTGCACGTAGTTCGTCGGGTCGTAGACGATCCATTGCGCGGATGCGGGCGAGACCATCACGGGCGATAGCGCCACGGGAATCGAAAGGATGGACGCGGCGAGAAACGCCGCGCGTGAGCGACGGAAGATCATGGCTTGCTCTCCAGGTTGGTGAGGTCGGGAATGAGGTCGGACGCCCAGGCGACGCCGCGCAGCCGCAGCCAGGCCGGCAGGAAGCCCTCGCGGCCATGCTCGGCGATGGTGCGCTCGATGGCGGCCTGGTCGGTCTTCGACGAGGCGGCGCAGAGCGCCAACGCAACGTCGGACAGGCCGAGCTCGAACAGCCGGTTGCCGCGGCGGGACTGGCAGTAATAGTCGCGCTTGGGCATCGCGCGAGCGAGGATTTCGATCTGGCGGTCGTTGAGGCCGAAGCGCCGGTAGATCGCGGTGATCTGCGGTTCGATCGCGCGCTCGTTCGGCAACAGGAGCCTGGTCTGGCAGCTCTCGATGATGGCGGGCGCAATCGCGGAACCGTCGATGTCGGAAAGCGACTGGGTGGCGAAGACGACGGAGGCGTTCTTCTTGCGCAGCGTCTTCAGCCATTCGCGGAGCTGACCGGCGAAGCCCTCGTCGTCGAGCGCCAGCCAGCCTTCGTCGACGATGAGCAGCGTGGGGCTGCCATCCAGGCGATCCTCGATGCGATGGAACAGGTAGGCGAGCACGGCCGGTGCCGCGCCAGTTCCGATCAGGCCCTCGGTCTCGAACGCCTGGACCGAGGCTGCGCCGAGGTGCTCGCTTTCGGCGTCGAGCAGCCGGCCATAGGCGCCGCCGACGCAATATGGTCGTAGCGCCTGCTTGAGGTCATTCGATTGAAGGAGGACGGCAAGCCCGGTGATGGTGCGCTCGCCAACAGGCGCGCTCGCGAGCGAGGTCAGCGCCGTCCAGATATATTCCTTCACCTCCGGCGAGATCGTCACGCCCTCGCGCATCAGGATCGCGACGATCCAGTCGGCGGCCCAGGCCCGTTCCGGCACGTGATGAATGCCGGCGAGAGGTTGCAGCGACACACTGTCGGCCGCGCCCTCGGTCAGCCCGCCGCCGAGATCGTGCCAATCGCCGCCCATGGCGAGCGCCGCGGCGCGGATCGAGCCGCCAAAATCGAAGGCGAAAACCTGCGAGCCCGAATAGCGCCGGAACTGAAGCGCCATCAGCGCCAGCAGCACAGACTTGCCGGCGCCCGTCGGCCCGACGACGAGCGTGTGGCCGACGTCGCCGACATGAAGGGAAAACCGGAACGGGGTTGACCCTTCGGTCTTGCCGAACAGCAAGGGGGGCGCACCGAAATGCTCATCCCGTTCCGGCCCCGCCCACACCGCCGACAGCGGGATCATGTGGGCGAGATTGAGCGTCGAGATCGGCGGTTGCCGGACGTTGGCGTAAACATGGCCGGGCAGCGACCCGAGCCAGGCGTCGGCGGCGTTGATCGTCTCCGCCATCGCGGTGAAGTCGCGGCCCTGAACGATCTTCTCCACCAAGCGCAGCTTCTCGGCTGCGATGCGTGGATCGGCGTCCCAGACGGCGACCGTCGCGGTGACATAGGCCTGGCCGGCATAGTCGGCGCCGAGCTCCTGGAGCGCGAGATCGGCATCGGCCGCCTTGTTCGCCGCGTCGGTATCGATCAGCGCCGAGGCCTCGTTGGTCATCACCTCCTTGAGGATCGCGGCGATCGACTTGCGCTTGGAGAACCACTGCCGCCGGATCTTGGTGAGCAGCTTGGTGGCGTCGGTCTTGTCCAGAAGGACGGCGCGCGTCGACCAGCGATACGGAAAGGCGAGCCGATTGAGGTCGTCGAGCAGACCGGGCGTGGTCGCGGTCGGGAAGCCGACGATCGTCAAGATACGCAAGTGGGCGTCGCCCAGGCGCGGTTCCAGCCCGCCGGTGAGCGGTTGATCGGCCAGCAGCGCATCGAGATATATCGGCGTCTCAGGCACGCGCACGCGATGGCGTTTCGTCGAGACGGTCGAATGGAGATAGGTCAGCGTCTCGCCGTCATCGAGCCAGGCGCATTCCGGCATGAAATTCTCGATGAGCTGGAGCACGCGGTCGGTGCGATCAGCGAAGCCGCGCAACGCCTCGTAAGGGTCGATGCCGTTCTCGGCCTTGCCTTCATAGAGCCAGCTCTCGGCGCGGGCGGCGTCCTCCGCTGGCGGCAGATAGACGAAGGTCAGGAAATAGCTGGACTCGAAATGCGAGGCGTCTTCCTCGAAATCCGCCTTGCGTTCGGCGTCGACCAGGGCGGACGCGGCCTCGGGAAAGCAGCTCGCGGGATAGGCCCCGGCGCCATGGCGTTGCGCCTCGACGAAGATCGCCCATCCCGAGCCGAGGCGGCGGAAGGCGTTGTTCAGCCGGCCGGCCACGGCGACGAGCTCGGCGGGAACCGCAGAGTCGAGGTCGGGACCGCGAAACCGCGCGGTGCGCTGGAAGCTCCCGTCCTTGTTGAGGACGACGCCCTCGCCCGCGAGCGCGGCCCAGGGCAGGAAGTCCGCGAGGCGGGTTGACGTCCGTCGATATTCGGCGAGGTTCATCATGAGCCCACCTCAGACGTTCAGATGGCCGGGAATGCGCAGGTGGCGGCGCACGACATCGACGAATTGCGGATCGCGTTTGGCCGCCCACACGGCCGCGAAATGGCCGATCGCCCAGAGCCCGAGACCGACCAGCCAGAGGCGCAGGCCAAGGCCGAGCGCTGCCGCCAGCGTGCCGTTGAGGATGGCGATCGAACGTGGCGCGCCGCCGAGCAGGATGTGCTCGGTGAGCGCGCGATGGACCGGGACGGCGTAGCCCGGCACTTCGCCGGCGCTGTCGATCAGGCTCGCCATCAGACGAGCGCTCCACCGCCGAAGGAGAAGAAGGACAGGAAGAAGCTCGACGCGGCGAAGGCGATCGACAGGCCGAAGACGATCTGGATCAGCTTCCTTGCGCCGCCTGATGTATCGCCGAAGGCGAGTGTTAGACCTGTGATGATGATGATCATCACAGCGATGATCTTGGCCACAGGTCCCTCAATCGATTCGAGGATGGACTGCAGCGGCGCTTCCCAAGGCATGGACGAGCCGGAAGCATATGCGGCGGGCGCCATCATCATGCTGACGAAGGCGACGGCCGCCGCCGTCGAGATATGGCGGCGGAGGCGCAGGCAATGACGATTCATGGGAGATCTCCTGAGAGGGGCTGGGTTGTGGGGGTGACGCGGTAGTCGCCGTCCGGCTTGAGATCCTCGACGCGGGCGAGTTCGGCGAGGCGACGGGTCGAGCCTCGGCCGCTGAGCACCGCGACGAGATCGATGGTTTCGGCGATCAGCGCGCGGGGGACGGTGACGACAGCTTCCTGGATGAGCTGTTCGAGGCGGCGCAGCGCGCCGAGCGCGGTGCCGGCATGGATCGTGCCGATACCGCCGGGGTGGCCCGTGCCCCATGCTTTGAGGAGATCGAGCGCTTCGGAGCCGCGCACCTCGCCGATCGGGATGCGGTCGGGACGCAGGCGAAGGGAGGAGCGGACGAGATCGGAGAGCGAGGCGACGCCGTCCTTGGTGCGCATCGCGACGAGGTTCGGCGCGGCGCATTGCAGTTCGCGCGTGTCCTCGATCAGCACGATGCGGTCGGAGGTCTTCGACACCTCGGCGAGCAGCGCATTGGTGAGCGTGGTCTTGCCGGTGGAGGTGCCGCCTGCGACGAGAATGTTGCGCCGGTCGGCGACGGCCTGACGAAGGATCGCGGCCTGGTCGGCTGACATGATCTCGGCCGCGACGTAGTCGGCCAGCGTGAAGACCGCGACGGCTGGCTTGCGGATCGCGAAGGCCGGAGCTGCTACGACGGGTGGCAGCAGACCTTCGAACCGCTCTCCCGTTTCGGGCAACTCAGCAGAGACGCGCGGGCGACCGGAGTGAACCTCGGCGCCGACATGGTGCGCGACCAGGCGCACGATGCGCTCGCCATCGGCTGCGGACAGGCGCTCTCCCGTATCGGAAAGTCCCCCGGATAGGCGGTCGATCCAGAGCCGCCCGTCGGGATTGAGCATCACCTCGACGATCGACGGGTCTTCCAGGAATCCTGCGATGGCGGGGCCGAGAGCGGTGCGCAACATGCGCGCGCCGCGAAGTATCGCCTCGGATTGCTGGTGAGAAACCGCCATGTCGTCCCCGTTCCGTGCGGGACCGCCGACAAGCGGCCCTGGATCGGGGATGAGTAGAAGAGGCAGAAGTTGGGGCGTGGCAACAACCGGAATGTGGTCGTAGCGCTCTGGCGTACAAAGACAGGGGAACGGCGGAACGGATGAATACTTGCGATACCGCGAGCGATGATTATTGCGCGTCCGCGACGCCCGACACGTCTTCCGAAATTTCCTGACGCAGCTTCGGTCCCTTGGCGAGTCGCCGGCCGAGCGCAGCGACGAAGGCGTCGTATCGCTCGCCTGCCTGAGCACGCGCCGCGGCCTGGGCAGGTTCCGGCAACGGCGGATTGGTCGTCAACCAGAAGCGGACGAAGACAGCCAGCATTTCGACGGAGATGCCGAGGTCGCGTTCCATTCGCGTCATGCGCCGATCGACCTGATCGAGACGCTTGGTGGTCGCTGCTTCCTGCCGTTCGGCGGCGTCGGGCGACAGGAAGGAAGCGATGGCCGCTTCGGCAATCAGGGAGCGTGATTGGTCGCGCCGTGCGGCATAGACCGCCAGCGCCTTCATGACGTCTGGGTCGAGATAGACCGACAGGCGCTGCTTCTTTGATGGCTTCGTCATCGGCGCCTCACAGGTCCATGCCGTCATTGGGGTCTAGCGAGACCTGTCGGGCGACGCCCTGCATGACCTGGTTCATCCGGCTCATCCGGGCGCTGTCGTCTTCCTCGTCGTCGCCGAAATCGGCCGCGAACTCGTTGTCGATCGGCGGCTTCTTCTCGACGGTCCCGGCCTTGTTCAGCTCGGGCTGGTGGCGGCGTTCAGAGCCGGTCGGATCCTCGTCGTCGCCCTGGCCATCTTTTGCGCCGGCGCCCTCGATCTCCAGCCGCGGCGGCAGCGGCATCTTGCTCCAGTCGTCCGGCTTTGCCGCCGCTGTCTTTGCCAGCGCCGGCGGTGGCAGGATGCGTTCCTGAAACCGACGATCCTCGAAGTAGCGGGCCTTCTTCGCCCGGATCGGCGGTGTACCCGCCACCATGATGATCTCGTCCGCAGGTGGGAGCTGCATGACCTCGCCGGGCGTCAGCAGCGGCCGCGCGGTCTCAGAGCGCGAGACCATCAGATGGCCGAGCCAGGGACTGAGTCTGTGCCCGGCATAGTTCCGCATCGCCCGCATCTCGGTCGCGGTGCCGAGCGCATCGGAGACGCGCTTGGCCGTCCGCTCGTCGTTGGTTGCGAAGCTGACGCGCACATGGCAGTTGTCGAGGATCGAATTGTTCGGCCCATAGGCCTTCTCGATCTGGTTCAGCGACTGCGCGATCAGGAAGCTCTTCAGGCCGTAGCCGGCCATGAACGCCAGAGCGGACTCGAAGAAGTCGAGGCGGCCGAGTGCCGGGAACTCGTCGAGCATGAGGAGCAGCCGGTGCCGCCCGCCCTTGGCCTGCAGGTCCTCGGTCAATCGTCGGCCGACCTGATTGAGGATCAGCCGGATTAGCGGCTTGGTGCGCGCGATGTCGGAGGGCGGGACCACAAGGTAGAGCGTCGACGGCCGCACGCCGCCGACGATGTCGGTGATGCGCCAGTCGCAGCGGCGCGTGACGGCCGCCACGACCGGGTCGCGGTAGAGCCCGAGAAAGGACATGGCGGTCGACAGCACGCCCGAGCGTTCGTTGTCCGATTTGTTCAGCAGTTCCCGAGCGGCGGAGGCTATGACCGGGTGGGGTCCGGCCGCGCCGAGATGGGCGGTCTTCATCATGGCGGCGAGCGTCGACTCGATCGGCCGCTTCGGGTCGGACAGGAAGGCGGCGACGCCGGCGAGCGTCTTGTCGGCCTCGGCATAGAGGACGTGGAGGATGGCCCCCACGAGGAGCGCGTGGCTGGTCTTCTCCCAGTGATTCCGCTTTTCCAGCGACCCTTCGGGATCGACGAGGATGTCGGCGATGTTCTGAGCGTCGCGAACTTCCCATTCACCGCGGCGGACTTCGAGCAGCGGATTGTAGGCGGCCGACTTCGCGTTGGTCGGGTCGAAGAGCAGCACCCGGCCATGCCGCGCGCGGAAGCCGGCCGTGAGCTGCCAGTTCTCGCCCTTGATGTCGTGGACGATGGCCGAGCCCGGCCAGGTCAAGAGCGACGGCACCACGAGGCCGACGCCCTTGCCGGAGCGGGTCGGCGCGAAGCAGAGCACATGCTCGGGTCCGTCGTGGCGGAGATAGGTGCGATCGAGCTTGCCGAGCACGACGCCGTCGGGCCCGAGCAGCCCAGCGGATTTAACCTCGTCGGGCCGGGCCCAGCGCGCAGAGCCGTAGGTCTCGACGTTCTTGGCCTCGCGGGCTCGCCAGACCGACATGCCGATCGCGACCGCGATCGCGATGAAGCCGCCGGATGCAGCGATGTATGCGCCCTCGACGAAAATCGGCGGCGCGTAGGCATCGTAGAGGTACCACCACCAAAAGAAGGCGGGCGGATAGTAGATGGGCCAGCCGAACAGCTCGAACCATGGCCGGCCGAGCTGCGGCTGGAAGCCGAGCTGCCAGGCCGTCCACTGCGTCGCGGACCAGGTCGTGACGAGCACGATCAGGAAGACGACGAGGATCTGGCCCCAGAGAATCTTGGTGGCGGACATTGAGGGGTCCTTTCTTCGTCAAGAGTGGTGGTCACAGGCCGAGCCCCCGCTTGCGGCCAAAGCTCCAGTCGATGCCGCCGTCGCCGCGCGCGACGCCGGAGACATGGCGGCCGAGCTGCTTTTCGAGTGAGGGGGACCAGGGCACGAGCTGGAAGCCGAGGCCGTCGTCGATCATCGCAAACCGGCCGGAGGCGAGCGCGAACCGCTGCCGGTAGGTGCCGGAGACATATTCGCCGATCGAAGCACGTGTCAGCGGCCGTCCGCTCTCTGACGCCAGCTTCTCTCCGAGCGCGTCCAGCTCACGGCGGCGTAGCGTCTCGATCAGGTTACGGCTGAAGCTGACGCCGCGGCCCTGACGTTCGGCGAGGCCTTGCCCGATCAGATGTTCGGCGCGGCGATCCATCGCCCCGCGCACCTCCGCGCCGAAGCCGCCGCCACCGAGGTCGACCGGTTCGCGTGCAATAGCCTGACGGTCGATCCAGGTGGCGCCGGTCGCCGTGATCTGCCGCTCGATCGAGAGGTCCGAGCGGACCGCCAGCGCGACGCGCCGCCGGCCCTGGGCGTCGTCGAACTTGCGCAGTTCGACGATCGAGCCCGGCGTGCTGTCGCCGGCGGCATCGAGATCGGGCAGCTTGATGTGGTGGGTGCGCCCGTCGGCGCCATCGACCACGGCATAGGCCGTGCCCTTCAGCTCGTCGTCGAGGCCACGAGCGACCAACCGGCCGACGACGGGATCGTCCAGGCTCTCGCCGGCAAGCACATAATTGGCCGCGCCTCGCTCGATGCCCCGCTCGGCCAGGCCGCGATGAATGCGCTTGATGATGTCGCCGCGTTCGCCCAGCTCGCGCAGCGTCGCCTCAGCGTTCTCCGACATGGCCCATTGGCCGGGACCGATCTGGTCGGCGAGACCGAGCGATTCCAGCTTGCGCAGTCGTCCGACCTTGAGCGCATGGAACTCGTCGGGTTGGCGGTCGGCATGCGGCGCGAGATCGATGACGCCGGTGCGGGTGCTGTCGCGCGCGAGCTGCCGGTCGAGGTTGGTCCAGCGCTCGGCGTGGATCTGGCGTTCGAGCGTGCGGCGGATTTCCTGATCTGTGCGCGGTCCGAGTTCCTGCGTGATCAGATCCCGCGCCCGATCACGCATTCCTTCCTTGATGTAGTCGCGGGAGATGACGAGGTTCTCGCCGTCCTCGCGCACGCCGCGCACGATCAGGTGGACATGGGGATGCTCAGTGTTCCAGTGATCGGCGCCGATCCAATCGAGCTTGGTGCCGAGGTCCTTTTCCATCTGGCCGACTAGGTCGCGGGCGAAGGTCTTGAGGTCGGATATCTCCAAGGCGTCGTCGGGCGAGAGGATGAACCGGAAATGATGCCGGTCATCCTCGCACCGCTCCGCGAACGCTTGTCGATCGGCATCGTCCGTGCCGGGGCCGAACAGCCGGGCCTTCTCTCCGTCCCGGGTGACGCCCTCGCGTCGCAGATAGCTGAGGTGGGTCGCAAGTGGCGCGCCCCGTCCTGCGTGACGGACGACACGCGCCTTGACGACGGCGCCGCGCGAGCGTGACGTGATGAGCCGATTGGCTTGCACCGACGCGCGCTGGCCCCGGCCGAACCGGGAACGGTGGTTCGGCCCGATCGTCCCCTTGCGGGAGACCGTTCCGCCGGCGCGCTGGGCCGCCGCCAGCGCCTGCGCGATGAAGGGTCGGGCGCGCTGCGCGCTCGTCGAGCGGATGCGGCCTGGCCGGATGCGGAAATCGTCCTCGCCGCTCATGGTCGCGATCCCGCACATCGCGCAACGGCACTGATTTTCTTCTGAAATTGCCGAAGCCGCAGGCTGCGCCGATCAGGCGCACCTCGCGAATTCGCTGCGCAAGCCCCTGAAAAAACACGACCGAACCGAAGCGCACATCGCGCCCCTTTATCCTGCCATCGTGCGGTCGTGTTGCCTCGCTCCCCCCTCAACGCTCTCCATGATGCGCCGGGGCACGCCAGACCGCGATCCGGTCGAGGCGCCGTCATCGCGGACCTCCAGCATCTGGTCGCACAACAAACAGGCCGGTGGACTGCGGCGTGATCGCGGAAACCTCGCGCAGCGGAGCCGCCGCCGGAGCGTCTTCAGAACGGCCCCCGGTCTGCGCCCGATCAGCAGAGGTCGTGCCGTCGGCGCGCGCGATGAACAGCGGGGCGCGCGTCCACGCCAGCGGATCGGCAGTCGCGACAGTGACGGTTCCGGCGATCTCGCTGCCGCCGATGAGAGGTGCGAGGGCCGCGACATAGGCCCGCGTTTCCGCCGGCAACGCACGACCGTCCGCAAGATATTCGTCGTAGCGACCAGGACCGGCGTTGTAGGCCGCGAGGAAGCCCGGCGAGCCGTAGCGGTCGTGCATTTCGCGCAGGTAGGCCGCGCCTGCCAAGATGTTGTCGCGCGGGTCGTAGGGATCATTGCCGAGACTATGGCGGATGCGCAGCGCCGCCCAGGTATCGGGCATGATCTGCATGAGTCCCATCGCACCCGCTCGGGAGATCGCGCGCACATCGCCGGCGCTTTCGACGCGCATGACGGCGCGAATCCAGGCCGCCGGAACGCCGAAGCGTTGCGAGGCTTCGGTGACATAGGCGGCGATCGGATCGGCAGGATCGGTTCGCTCGACCGGCGCGCTCTGAGCCAAAGTAGCGGCCGGCAATCCGGCGGCAAAAAGCAGGCCGGAAAGAAGAAGGATGGGGAGATGCCGGGCGGCTTGCGTCCGCCCAGTATCCACGAAACGCCTGCGCGTTGGGTGAAGCGTCCGCATGGCCTCAGTCCCGCTCGCCGCGCTTCGGCGGGCGGTTCCAGTGGAGGCCCCAAGCCGTCTTGTCGTCGCCGGACTGGAACAGGTTGGCGCGCACCGGCTGCGCGAAGACGGGATCATCGAGGAGCAGCGAGACATACTCGCCAGCCTTCTCGCCGGTCCGCTTCCAGCCGGCGCCGACCTCGGGGCCATCTTCGTCGCCGAGATGGACGCGGTAGTCCGGCGCGTTCTCGGCGTCTGAAGGTTCGGCCGGAAAGAGGGAAAGCGCGGCGTCGAGGGTGAGCGTCCGGACGTGGCCGGAATAGCCAGACTTCGTGCGGGTGAATTGACCGATCTGTGGCATGGGAAGGTTCCTTCTGCTGCATGTGGGGGAGAGGTTCAGCGCGCCCCTCAACGTGTTTGGGCGCGCCATTCGAAGTGGCCGCTGTCGTCTTCGTCGGTCCACACCGGCATCGCGCGGCCGATGATCGAGCTGGTGGGAATGGGACCGAAGTAGCGGCCGTCGAGGCTGTCGCGGACGGACCAGTTCATGAGGAAAATCTCGCCGTCCGCGACGCGCAGGCAGCCCTGCCAGACGGGCAGATCACGGCCGAGGCGGTCGTGCCGCAGCGCCTCTCCCATCGCGATGCCATCGACGGTGATGCGAGCGCCGGTTCGGCAGACCTGCTGCCCCGGAAGGCCGGCAACGCGCTTCATGAGCGGGACGCCGCGCGGCAGGTAGCCGCGCTCGGCCAGGAACGTGGCGAGCGGTTCGGGAGCGGCCACGGCGACCAGGTCGGTCACGTCGAGCCGGGGTGATCGATCGATAGAATAGAGCCCGATCGGCGTGCTGGCCGAGGCGTTCCAAATCAGCTTCGGCGCAATGTGGATGAACGACAGGCCGCCGATCAGCATCACGGCGAAATACGTCGTCATGACGTAACCGAAGCGGGTCATGGCTGGGCACTCCGGCGCTTCAGGAATGCCCGATGCTGCTCGAACGTGTAGGCACGAGGCTCGTGGCCTGCCGTCAGGCGGTTGTGGATGTGCCGCCAATGATCGGGCGAGACTGCTGCCGGATCGATGTTGAGCGCTTCGATGGCGTCGATGAGTTGGAGTACGTGCTCGACCTTCGGCCAGCCTTCGAGCTTGAGCAGGATGTCACCGCCCGGGCGCACGAACGGTAGCGTCTGATAGGGTTGGCGCGGCGAGACGGCGCGCACGATGTCGATGCGCGAGATGACCGTGCCGAAATCGTTGGAGGCCCAGCGGACGAACGCGAAGACGCTGCCCGGCTGGTAGGAGAGGATACGCCGGCGGCGATCCAGAATTTGCTCGTGGACGTCGTCTCCGAACCGGATCCAATATTCGATCTTCTTCTCAATCCAGGTCAGTTCGACATGGGTCAGGTGGTCGGACGCGAGCGCGGACGGCGACGGGCCGCTGCGCACGCGCGGGGCCGCGGTGCCGGTCATGATGGATCTCCTTCGGTCGGGGGAAATTCGCGCGCGAGCAGATCGCGCAGCATGTCGGCGACCGTGACGCCGCGCCGGAATGCTGCGATCTTGATGCGCCCGCGCAATTCGGAGGTGACGTCGATGGTCAATCGCGCCGAGAACACGGCGGCGTCCGGGCCGCGCGCAGGCGGCGGCCCTGACGACTTGATCCAGTGTTCAGCGTCGCCGGGCCGGGCGGCGAAGCCGCGTTTCTGAGACGGCCCGGTCATAATCCGAGCCTCCCGACCTCGGCGCACAGTGCGGCGATCTCGCGCGCGGCCGGGCTGTCGTCGTCGACCTCCGACACGAGGCGTCCGGACTGCGCCGTATCGGCGAAGGCGACGCGCTGGCCGATGGTGGATGCCAGCACCGGCGGATCGTGATCGGCGAGCGTCTCGGCTGTTTCGCGGGCGATGACGGTTCGCGCACCGCATCGGTTCAGCACGAAGCGGGCCGCGAGCTGCGGACGATAGATGCGTGCCTCACTGAGCAGTGCCAGCATCTCGGCCGAGGCCCAGCCGTCGAATGGCGATGGCTGCACCGGGATCAGGATGAGATCGGCGGCGAGCAATGCGGAACGCATCAGCCCGGCGACGCGGGGCGGCCCGTCGATGACGATGTGATCGGCGTCGCGCGCCAGCTCCGGCGCTTCGCGATGGAGCGTATCGCGCGCCAGGCCGACGACGCCGAACAGGCGCGGAAGGCGCTCGCGTGCCCTTTGTTGCGACCAGTCGAGCGCCGAGCCTTGCGGGTCGGCGTCGATCACGGTGACGCGCTGACCGCGTCTCGCCCATTCGCCGGCAAGGTGCAGCGCCAGTGTCGTCTTGCCGACGCCGCCCTTCTGATTGAGGAACGCGACGATCATGACGCGCTCCCGGCCGCTGCTCGGCAGTTATCCGCAGGCGGGCAAAACGCGGGGTGCGTTAGAAAGATTCCGAAGGAATCTAGGTTAGAGAAGTTACGGACGCCGCAAGCTTTTGATTCGATGCGTGGAATCGACGATTCCGGTCCCCGATAGCACGAGGATCGGGTCCCCGATGGCACGATAGGCGCGGTCCCTGATAGCACGAGGCAATTCACAGCTTATCCCCAGAGCGAGTGTTGGAACGGCGACGTCGCGGCATGCCGAGCGGCGCCGGATCGGTCGGGACGAAGGAAAGGCGTTCGGGGCCGCTGGCCGGCTGCTCGATGGTCAGCCGGTAACCGGGCAGCGCCTGGCGGCGGACGATGTCGCGCAGGTCGTAGGCGAAGTGCTTGAGCGGCGAGAGCGAGCCGGACTTGGCGTGGAGGTGGATGAAATCGAAGCTCCAGCCGAACTCCTGGCGGCCGCCATGCTTGCGCACGAGCCGGTAGAGCCAGCGTTCGAGCCCGCCTGTGAGATCGAAGTAGGCGCGGTCGATCGTCAGTACGAGCGCGTCGTCGAGGACCGCGGCGTAGAACCAGTCGGGTACGATCAGCTCGAGGCCAAGGGGCCGTCCTCGGCTGTCGGCTTTCTCCTTCCACTCGTTGATCCAGGAGAAGCGGTGCATCCGCCGCTCGGTGGGCTGGCGGATCGATGTGGCGATCGTGGTTGACTGTAGGCGGTCGAGCGCGGCCTTGAGGCGGTCGTAGTCGCGTAGCGACACGCCGCGGCCGATGAAGTTCAGGATCTCATACGGGGTGGTCCCCATGAGCCGGGACGGGCGCAGGCCGGCGTCGCGCGCCTCGACGATCTGGGAGGCGGCCCAGATCAGCACGTCCGCGTCCCAGATGGTCGCCATGCCATGCTCGGGGACGGCTTCAACGCGGATGACGATCGAACCTGCCTTGAAATCGATCGGCGCCAGGCGCTTCGATTTGGCGAGCGAGAAGAACGGATAGGCCATGAGGTCCTGCGCATCTCGCGGCGCGAGGTCGCCGGGCAGCGCTCGGAAGAGATCGAGCTGCTCGCGTTCGCTACTGTGATGGCGGGACGACATACCGGCACGTCTCAGCGCGCGTGGCGGCCGGATTGGACCGGCGTCGTCGGTTCATGGCGCTTGGCGGGAAGAACGGCGCCGCGGGGATCCGACGTGGATGTGACGGCGCCCCGATCGGCCCAGGCCTGCAGGTCGTCGATGGCGTAGACGACACGGCCGCCGAGCTTGCGATACGCCGGGCCAGTCCCATAGGTCCGGTGCTTTTCCAGCGTGCGGCCGGAGAGACCTAGAAATCGGGCGGCTTCAGGAGTGCGTAGAAAGCGCGGCGGCAAACCGGCGAGGTTGGCGGACATGATCGGGCCTCCGGGGCGTTCGTTGAGGCCGCTGGCGATCAGCGGCGGGCGAAGGCCACGGTGGCGAAGAGCTGCCGTCTGGGGGGATGGTGAAGATTGAGGGGGCTATTTCGCACCCCCTGCGATAGGCTCCGTCAGCGCCGTCTGCGCCGACGCAACAGGTCACGGTAGCCGCCATCGACCATGGCGAGGCCATCGCGAACGAGGCGAATGGTGGAATCGCGGAGCGCCGATGTTTTCCAGGAGTCGGAGGCAACGCGGGACACGCCGAACATCACCTCGGCGATCTCCCGGTAGGTTGCGCGGCAAGCGTGGCCGTCGAAGGCCCGCAGCATGTGACGGAGGCGCTGCCGCCGCTGAGGCGTCACGCGCAGATCGGCGGGCGGAGGCGGCGCGTGGAGCCCGCCCCAAATGCGCGAGATGGCCTCGATCCGGTCTGGTGCATCAGTGTCCAGCGGGACGACCGCGGCCAGTGGCTGGTCGGGACCAATGCCGCCGAGCAACACGACATGGACTGCGTCGGCGCCGTCGCCATGAATTGCGTGGAGTTCGTGCGCGCTGCGGCGCGTTACGTTCGGGTCAAGCGCGGGCAGTGGTGCGCCGGCGGAGCCAAGGGATGGCGACGCGATCAGCAGAACCTTTCCAAGGTCGGCCTCCGTCGTCCAGTGAACGGGTTCCTCGATGGCGCTGTGGCTTGGGTGGGCAGGGAAATTGCAACCCCCAGCGCAGGCGGAACGACGCGGTCGCCTGCTCTGGGTCATCCATCTCTTTCAATGCTTTTGCATAGTCGCGCTGGTAGTCGACATTGCGGCGCAAGCACTCCCACGCCAGGTCGGAAATGCCGAGATCGTCGAAATAGTCATAGCTGGTCGAAGCTCGCCACTGCGATGGGTCCGGCGCCATCGATTACCTCCTGGCTCACATGGTTCATGTATCCGGGCCGGATACGATTGCCGGTTGAGCTGGATTAGGGAAGACCCGGAAAAAGCGCCGCGTGATCGCTGCGGCGCATCGCGGACCCGTTCAGTGATGGCCGCGCCGAAGCAGGTCGCGGTAACCGTGTTCGGTCATCCATCGGGCGCGCAGGAGATGGCATTCATGGATGTGCCGGGCGCGCTCGGGATCATCACTGGGATCAATGCCGAACAGAATGGTAACCACTTCGCACCAGTCCGCTCCCTCGGCATCGGCATCGAGCAGGCGAACGTAGAGCTTCAAATGCTTGATGTCGTAGTCGGTCAGCGTCGCGCCTCGGGGCGGTTCGTCAAGAAAATCCGGCGCGGTCACGATGGGTCCCCCGACACATCAATGGCGACAGCCATTCGATTCCGAGTCGATTTTATCGAAGTTTTGAATTGTCGTAAGCTGCGCGAGAAGACATCGCGTGATGCAGCGTAGACATCGCTGCGGGTCGTGCAATCAATCTTCGTCGGCGCTCTGCCGCTCGGTCCGTTCGAAAAACGCGACCGGATCGATGTCCAGCACGATGGCCAGCTTTTCCAGCATATCGATCGTCGCGGCGTGCTGTTCCCGCTCAAGCATGCCGACATAGTTGCGATTGATCTCGGCACGATCAGCAAGTTCCTCCTGCGACAAGCCCTTGGCGTGTCTCAGTCGACGCAAATTTCTGGCGACAATCTCCCGCAATCTCATGCGGAGAGGTCGCCGTTTCCCCTAATATACTTCCACCTAGTAAACTAGTGATTCGTACATGAGAAAAGGGGCGGAGTCATTTTTCCGGGATGATCGGGAGCTTCCGCTGGCTCGCGGACTGGATTCCCACAGGCGCGATGCCCCGCCCGGCGATCCGGGCGGGGCATCGGTGGTGGCTAGTCGCCATTGCGGCGGCTGGGCCGGGACCAGATGAGGCTGTAGCCGTCGCCGTCCTCGTCATCGAAAAGGTTGGCGTAGATCGGGGCGGTGAAGCTCGGGTCGTCCAGCTTTAGGCCGAGATATTCGCGGCCCTCGCTGGAGCGCTTGGACCAGGCGGCGCCGATCTCGGCTCGGCCGACGAAGACGCGGTGGCTGGGAGCGTTCTCGCCGGTGGAGCGGGCATCGGGGACGATGCGGACGTTCTTGGTCTGGACGCTGAGGGTGACAATTTCGCCGGTGAACTCGTTCGAGCCGGTCTTCTTGAAGGTGCCGATGGTCGCCATGGGAAGTCTCCTTGATCACTGTCTTTCGAGCCCGCACCATTGCGGCCTCGATGGTGATCGACCGGCCGGAGGCGATCGACGGCGCACCCGCAGGGCTTCAGACAGCAAAGGAGGGACTTTCTTGTCCCGCGAGGAATGACGGCGCAGCCGGCAGGGGAAGAAAGTTTTGACGGCGCTGTTGCGCCATAGGCGATCGAGGCGAAGCCGCCCTTCGGCCAGATACACCCATCGAAGAGGCCGTTTTGGAGCGCTCGGCCGGACAGAACCGATCAATGGAGACGATAACGACCCCCTCGGTGACTGATAAAGATTCGGCTCTGTCACCGGTGCTTCTTGTCTCCCGATCCAGACCGCAACGGCCGCCCGGGTTCTCGCACCACATGACTGAGCAGCTCCCGCACCATCATCGTGGCCGGGTCATCGGTCCGGTGGTCAGGATTGCTCAACGGGCCGCCGCCTTCCGGCCCGGATCTGATGGCCCATCGCCACCCTGATCCTCGTCTGCTCCGATGGCGATGCTGAGGAAGGCTTCGATACGGCCTGTGGTTCGCCGCGACATTGCCCTGCGGACGTCAGCCCCTAGCGAGGTTCCGCCCGGATCGAGCGGGCTCGGCACCAGCGATCCGAATCCAGGCCGTCGCGCCGATGGCGATGGCACCGACCACGGAGAAGATGAACTGCCAGGTCTCCGAAGGCATGGCGTGCTTCGCGATACCGTGAACGGCATGATAGCCAGCGACGGCCGCCGGTGCCGCGAAGACAAGTCCGATGGTCAGCCGGAGCCAGACCGGACGCGCGAAGGCGAAGAGGAACTGGCCGACGCCGAGCATCAGCCCGGCAGCGAGAAGTCCGACGACGATGCCGCCGGGCCAGCCCGCGCCAGTGCCATAGGCCCACGTGCCAACGGTGATGCCCGCGAACAAGGGCAGCGCGTAGATAGCGAGGGTGAAGAGCAGCCAGCAGACGACGCCGATTGCCGTGATGCTCAAGAGAATGCCGAGTACCATGGTGGTGTGCTCCGTGAGATGAAGGTCTACGGTCGCGCCTTCCACCACCACCACGGCGCAAATATCAGTATAGCCGAAGTTGAGTGATGGCGGCAGCGGAAATCCGTCCGGATTTCCGCTCGGCCGAGCGGACCGTCGCCCTCAAGGGGCGAATGGATCGACTTCGCGGATGATCGCCGAGGCGTCTCCGTCGTATTCGGAGGCAGGCATGACACTCATCGTGCCGTCGCCGGCTTTGAAGATCACGATCGCGACCATGAGCGTGGTGGCGAGGCTGAAGGCGAAGGCGTGAGCATCGTTGAGGGACATCGATCCGGCTCCTGTTCTGGAGGCGGGGGACCATCCCCCGCGCGACAGGCGCCCGATGTGTCCGGCCAAGGGCCGCAATCACCGCAGGGGCGAAGCCTCAAGGCCGCACGCTCGCGTAGCGGACCCTTTACGGGTTGATGGCGCCAGGCCCTCGGCCGGACCAAGGATCAGCGCCAGGAAGCGGGGGTGGTGCGTCGCTTCGCGGAGATGATAGAGGAGTGATCTCTCAACGAGCTCTGCCGCTCAGGACTCACGCCCGAATTGTGATCCGCCTCGTGCAGCCGGGGCAGATGACATGAGGATGGCGGCGGAGAGTGACTGACGGATTCTACATACCAGACGGCAATGAGGCACTGCGGGACGATATCCCGGCGGTCGTGGAACTGATCGAGCGAACCGCGCGGTGGGTCAATCCGGAGACATTTCGGCGCTTACCGGTGTGGGCGCCGCACACCGCTCGCGGACGACCGCTCTACGATGCGGGATGGACCCGCCGCTATACCAACACCCGAAAGGCGACAGGGGTCACCGCTGAGAAGTTCGAAGGCAACGTCGCCGCGCTGCAGGCGCTGGTGGCCGCCCTCGACGTGGCGTCGCCCAAGCCCAAGAATTGGACCGTCTGCCATATCTGGGGATACGACGATCCGTCGTTCGCGCAGCAGAGCAGCGTCGTGCAGGATCCGCGATACTTCTCGTGCGTCGCCAACATGGTGTGGTTGCCCACGCCGCTGAAAGGCTTCACCGACACGCTCCCCGAAATCAAGGCCATGCTCAGGGTGTGCGCCTTCCATCTCTACGGATGGGCTTGTGAGCATCCCTCGGTCACAGAGCAGGCCGCCAAAGTGACGTCTGGATGGATCCCTGATGGGTATCCGAAGAGTTGGCCGACTCCTGATCGCCCCGGCGTGCTACCGCCAGGCGCCGCGCCGTTCAGCGAGCGGATCGCGCGCGAGATCGCCAAGCGCAAACGGAAGATCAAGATCGATATCGAGAACGCGGCGTTCCTGCACTATCCGAAAGAAGAGGTTCTCGGCGTGCTGAAATTCTGGGGCATCGAGCTGGGCTAGGCGGCGCTCACGCGCCGCCACTGCCGAATTTCCAGACCGGGATGCCGAACTTACGCGCCTTGTCGGCGAGATTGTCCTGGATGCCGGTGCCGGGGAACACCATCACGCCGATCGGTAGGACGGCGAGCATCTGATCGTTGCGTTTGAACGGCGCGGCCTTGGCGTGCTTCGTCCAGTCGGGCTTGAATGCAATCTGCGGAACCTTGCGGTGGTCGGCCCAGCGAGCGGCGATGCGTTCGGCGCCCTTCGGCGATCCACCGTGCATCAGCACCATGTCGGGATGCTTGGTGTGGACCTGATCGAGCTTGGCCCAGATCAGCCGGTGATCGTTGAAGTCGAGCCCGCCGGTAACCGCGATCTTCGGACCCGCCGGGATCATCACCTCGCTCTCGGCCCGGCGCTTGGCGGCGAGGAAATCGCGGCTGTCGATCATCGCTGAGGTCATGGCGCGGTGATTGACCATCGATCCGCTGCGTGGCCGCCAGGATGATCCGGTGTGGCGCTCGAAGTGTTCTGCGGCCTGATCGCGCATCAGCTCGAAGGCGTTGCGGCGCTCGATCATGGTCTGTCCTTCGGCGGTGAGACGTTCGAGTTCTACCGACTTCACCTCCGAGCCGTCCTGTTCGCGCTGGCCGCGGCGCTGCGCCTGCTCATTGTCATCGAGTTCGCGTCCGATCCGGTCGGTGGCGCGATGGAAAAGGTTGACGGTCGACCAGAGGAGGTCATCGAGGTCGGGTTCGAGGCGGGTGTCCTCGAGGGTGGCGATCAGGGCGTCGAAGATGTCGGCGATGGCCCCGGCGACCGCATCGCCTTCGGGAAGTGGCCTCGGATCGGGTTCGTCCTGAAAGGGACGAAAGCCGTAGAGTTGGAGTTCGGTCAGGACGTGGTCGGTTGGGGATGAGGCGTGGTGCGGTTCGAAGCCGTCGTCGTGCTCGCTCGCCATGGGATGCTCCTTCGTCGGTTTGACCGCGACCCTCGCGGCCTTCTGGCGACGAAAGCCGTCGGGCGGCCCGGACCTGCACCCGGAGCGTCAGCGCAGGGCCAAGCATCGCGCCGGATGGCGAAGGCCGGCTATTTTGTTTCGCGATGGAAAGCGCTCCTCTGGAGCGCGCCGGAAAATAGCCGGGCGCAGCCATTGCCGGTCCGGGCCGCTTGACGGCCGATCGCCCTCTCGAAGGCCGGGTCGTGGTCCTCTCCGGCGCAACGGGATTCAGCCTCGTGCGAAACCGGCGACGGCCGCCGCTGCTCCGCGCTTGCCCCTTCCGGCTATGCCGCCAAGGTGAGAAAACGGGCGACGTCCTCTGGGGCGAGCTGCTGACGGGTCGCTGCCCGCAGCGCGCCGATGCCGAGGGTGCGGAGATCCTCGTTGAAGTCCCCAAGCGTCGGCGACAGCACAATCGCCTCGATGCCGGCCGTCTGCGCCCGTTCGACCAGGCTATCGCGCGCGCCGTCACCGGCCGGATCGTCGTCGCGGGCGATGTAGAGTCGGCGAAGGGTCGCCGGGAACAGGATGGCGGAAAGGTGTGCGGCCGAGAGCGCAGCCGCCATTGGCAGGCCCGGTAGGGCCATGCGGAGTGACAGGATCGTCTCGATGCCTTCGCCGGCCGCAATCACATCGTGCGCCGTGCCGAACCGGACCGCATGGCCGAGGAGATCGCCCATTGCCCGCCGCGGTGTGTCGATTGGCGCCTTGCCGCTCCCTTCGGGGCTGAGCCAAGTGCGATGTACGCCCGTGATCCGGCCGTCGAGATCGGTGACGGACGCGATCATCGCCGGCCAGGTCTCGGTCGGCGAATGTTCATCCGGCCGGTAGTAGCAGCGCGGATGGAAGCGGAGTGATCCGGTTCCGTGCAAAGCCGTGATGCCGCGTTTCCGTAGATACGACTTTACGACTGTGCCCGTAATCGGCTGCGACATCGCGAAGAGCCGTCGTGCGGCCTCCGGCGATCCGGCGGGCGCCGATGCCGGGCGTCGTTGGTGGTCCGGGTCTGGCTCCGGATGCGGCAGGCTCAGGAAGGTCCGGGCCTCATCGGCGACGTCCTTGAAGTCGATCAGCCCGCAGCTCTCGCGGATGACATCGAGGAGATCGCCGTGTTCGCCTGTGGCGGCGTCGGTCCATTTGCCCGCCGCACCCCTGCCAGAATCGGCCCCCTTCAGGCGGACGAACATCGAGCGGCCGGGCGTGTTGCGGACGTCGCCGACCAGCCAGTAGCGGCCCTCGCGATATCCGGCAGAGAGATAGTGCCGGCACACGGCCTCGGCCTGTCGTCCGAGACGCTGTGCCAGTTCGGATGCGTCATGCCGGGCCATGTTACGCAACCTCCCGCTCGGCGATCCGCTGGACGGGATAGCGCTCCATGACCTTCGAAAGCACGGCCGAACCACTCGCGTCCGTTGGCACGAACATGCGGAGCTTCCAGGAGATGATCTCATGGAAGAGGCCGTAAGCGCTAAGGCGCTCGCGCATCGTATCAGTGAAGCCGGAGAGTTCGATGCGGTTGGTGCCCATGACGCGGACGCGGCGGAGTTGGAGGCCCTCGGCGAGGTCGAGGATGGTCTTGCCGTCGATCAGGGCCGCGAAGGCGTCATCCGGTGCCAGAGTGCCGGCTCCCATTGCCAGCGCGCCAGCGACCCAGGTGGGCGACACCTTGCGGCCGATGATGCGCTCACCGTCGTTGGTCTGGAGCCGGTAGACCCGTGGCGACTCGTTTGGCAGGCGCTTCCAGATCGGCAGCAACAGGCCCGAGACGACATGGATGGTGCTCTCGGAGAACGCCGGTACGTCGGCGACCTCGACAGTCCACGCTGATGCGAAGGCCGCGCGCTCGGCTTCGACCCAGTGGCTTTCCGCCATCATGGTCAGCGAGGCGTGATGCTGCTCCATCGGCCGAATCAGCCGGACGCGGCGCTCGATCTCGCCGTCATCCAACATCAGCGAAGACGCCGGCACCTGAACGGCGGCGCGGCCGGAGCGGTCGTTGACCAGCAGCATCGCCCGACGATCGGATAGCAGTTCCATCGCCTCGTCGAGCGTGACCGGCCGGTTGCGAACCCGCTGCGTGATCGTCAGCAGACGGGTTTCCGCACCCGTCCCCGGATGAACGTGGATCGTGTTCCGGTCGGTGACGGCGAAGCTCTCCGCCCTCAGCGTTTCCAGTCCGACGTCGTAGGTGCCGCTGGCGATGGCACCCTCGATCTTGGCGTTGAGGAGCTGCTCGAACGCCGTGAAGAGGATGCCTTGGAGTTCGATCGTCAGGGCGAGCATGCGGTTGAGGAACGTCGTGATCGGCGGCAGCTCGTCCTTGATCCCGTTCGAGTCCATCAGCAAAAGGCCTGTCGCGTCCTCGAACATCTGGAGCGAGCAGCCCTCGACCTTGCCGCGCACCAGCAGCAGGTAGAGCTGCCGCAGCGCATCGCGCGCATAATGGCTTTCCAAATTGTCCTCGGGGCGGAACAGGCCCTGACCGCCGGTCTGGCGCTGGCCCCTCGTGATCGCGCCCAAAGTGTCGAGACGCCGGGCGATGGTGGAGAGGAAGCGCTTCTCGGCCTTCACGTCGGTCGCGATCGGGCGGAAGAGCGGGGGCTGCGCCTGGTTGGTGCGATTGGTCCGGCCGAGACCCTGAATGGCCGCGTCGGCCTTCCAACCCGGCTCCAACAGATAGTGGACGCGCAGCCGACGGTTTCGGGCGGACATTTCGGCGTGGTAGCTGCGGCCGGTCCCGCCCGCGTCGGAGAAGACGAGGATTCGCTTCACGTCGTCCATGAAGGCGGCGGTTTCGGCAAGATTGGCCGATCCCGCGCGACTCTCGACGACGAGCCGGTCGCCTTTGCGCACGATACGACGCGAACGGCCGGTGACCTCGGCGACGATGTCCGTGCCGAAGCGCTGGACGATCTGGTCGAGTGCGCCCGGAACCGGCGCCAGCGATGCGAGATGCTCAATCAAGCGGTCGCGGCGAGCGACGGCTTCGCGGCTCTCGACGGGCTGGCCGTCGCGATAGACCGGGCGTGACGACAGATTGCCTTCAGAATCCGTGAACGGCTCGAAGAGCTGCACCGGGAAGGAATGGGCGAGATAGTCGAGCACATATTCCCGCGGAGTGATGTCGACGCGCACGTCGTTCCACTCGTCGGTCGGAATCTCCGCCAGACGGCGCTCCATCAGCGCTTCGCCCGTCGAAACGATCTGGATGACGGCGGCATGGCCCTCCGCCAGATCGCGCTCGATGGAGCTGATCAGGGTCGGCGTCTTCATGCTGGTGAGGAGATGACCGAAGAAACGCTGCTTGGCGGATTCGAACGCCGATCGAGCGGCGGATTTGGCCTGCGCATTGAGCGTGCCCTTGTCGCCCGTGATGTTGGCGGCCTCCATCGCCGCCGACAGGTTGTTGTGGATGATGGAGAACGCCCCGGCATAGGCGTCATAGATGCGCGTCTGCTCGGGCGTGAGCTGGTGCTCGACGAGCTCGTATTCGACGCCGTCGTAGGAGAGCGAGCGGGCGGTATACAGCCCCAGCGCCCGCAGGTCGCGCGCGAGCACTTCCATGGCCGCCACGCCGCCGGCCTCGATCGCCTCCACGAACTCGGACCTGGTCGAGAACGGAAAGTCCTCGCCGCCCCAGAGGCCGAGGCGCTGCGCATAGGCTAGATTGTGGACCGTGGTCGCGCCGGTGGCGGAGACGTAGACCACGCGCGCGTTCGGCAGCGCATGCTGAAGGCGTAAGCCTGCACGTCCTTGCTGCGATGCGGCCTGGTCACCGCGTTCACCCTTGCCGCCCGCGGCATTCTGCATGGCGTGGCTCTCGTCGAAAATGATCACTCCATCGAAGTCGGAGCCCAACCATTCGACGATCTGACGGACGCGCGAAACCTTCTCGCCACGCTCGTCGGAGCGTAGCGTGGCATAGGTGGTGAATAGGACGCCTTCCGGTAGCCGGATCGGCGTGCCCTGGCGGAAGCGCGAGAGCGGCGTCACCAGCAGCCGCTCCATGCCGAGCGCGGACCAGTCGCGCTGCGCGTCCTCGATCAGCTTGTCGGACTTGGAGATCCAGACGGCGTTGCGGCGGCCCTGCATCCAGTTGTCGAGAATGATGCCGGCGCTCTGACGGCCCTTGCCGGCGCCAGTGCCGTCACCGAGCATGAAGCCGCGCCGGAAGCGGACCGCATTCGGGGCATCCTCGCGCGCGGCCGAGACGACGTCGAAGGTGTCGTCCACCGTCCACGATCCGGCGAGATAATCGCCGTGGGCCTCGCCGGCATAGATCACCGTCTCGAGCTGGGCGTCGGACAGCAGGCCATCGGCGAGAAGCGGCGCCGGCAAGCGTGGCCGGTAGCTCGGCTTGGGCGGCGCGACCGAGGCCATCGCAGCGGACTGAACCAGCTTCGTCGGATGGGCCTGAGAGCCGGGAATACGGATCGACTGCAATCCGTATTCCTCATAAATCGCATCCGTGAGCCGGGAACCTTCGGCCGGCTGCCAGTCGAGGGTCTCATAGGCGAGATCGAAGCCCTCGGGTTCACTCAGAACGGTGGCCGCGGTCGCCGACGAGCATGGTCGAGCGAGGTAGCCGCGCACGGTGCGGGGAACTGCGGGACGCAGCGTGGCCTGGGCCGTCGTGGATGCGGGGACCGGCAACCGCGCTGGCATATCGCGGATCACCCAGCCGAGCAGCGTGGCGGCGTCCGGTGCGCTGCCGGCCGAGGGGGCGACGACCGTGGGATCGTCGGCCGGCCGCTTGTCGATGACAGTCAGCCGGGTGTCGATCGTCGTGCCATGCTTGGCGTAGACCGAGCCATCGACGGCGGCCGAGAACACGACGCGGCCATGCTCCTGAAGCCGAACGAAGGCTGCTGCCCAAGCCGGCGCGTCGGGCGCGAAGCTGGCGCCCGTGATCGCGACCAGTCGGCCACCGTCGCAAAGACGCGCGAGCGCGGAGGCGATGTGGCGGTATGTGGCGTCGGCCATCCGGCCGGAGACGTTCGCCATAGCCGAGAACGGCGGGTTCATCAGCACCACGCTCGGCGCGAGGCCGGCGTCGAGATAATCATGGATCTGCGCGGCGTCGAACCGGGTGACCGATGCCGAGGGGAAGAGGCAGTCGAGCAGTCCCGCGCGGGAAGCGGCGAGTTCGTTCAGCATGAGCGATCCGCCGGCCAATTCGGCGAGGACGGCGAGCAGACCCGTGCCAGCGGACGGCTCCAGAACGCGATCGGTCGCGGTGACCGCCGCGGCGGTGGCGGCCGCCAGACCCAGCGGAATCGGGGTGGAGAACTGCTGAAGGGCTTCGCTCTCCGCCGAGCGGCGGGTATGGGTCGGCAGAAGCTCCGCGATCTTCGCCAGCATCGGCAGCATGGCGGCCGGCGATGTGGCCTTGGCGCGGATTGCCGGGCCGAACTTGCGCAGGAACAGGACCGTCGCCGCCTCGCAAGCGTCATAGGCGGTTTTCCAATCCCAGGCGCCGGATGCGTCGGAGGCGCCGAAGGCGGCGTCCATCGCGCCGCGCAGCGTGGCGGCGTCGATCCGCGCGCCGCGTGCGAGATGGGGCAGGAGGAAACGCGCCGCTTGGGCGATACGCGGCGATGGGTCGGCCGCGGGCGCGAGTGGAAGGGCTGGAGCCAGGGCGGCCCCTGATCCGGGAAGATGCGTCATGGAGGGTCCTTTAGGAGAGCGGGAAAGGTCCGAGCCGCCCGGCGCTCTCTCTCGACCGCACCGGCTCAAACCCGTCCCGGCCGTCCTCTCCCTCTGATTCCAAAGGCTTGACGCGCAGCGCCGCCGCACAAACCGCTCGTTACGGCGCGACCAAGATGCGGGCGGGGTTTCGATCGCCGGGCGGCGTGGCTACACTCCGTCGACAATCTCAAGACGCGTATCCCGTCGGCCTCCGAGGCCTGTCCGCGTCTTCGGTGCAACGCGGTCAGATGGAGGCAAAGGATGAAAGCAAGCGCAGTCGGGCTCGTCGCCGTGGTCGCCTTGGCGGTGGGATTCGGCGCGGGGTTCGGCCTGCGGCCGGTCCTCATGCCCACGACCTCGGCGGCTGCGGTCGCGGGTGTCGCACAGCCGACCGAGCAGGAAGCGACGGACGCCGTCCGGCGTCATAAGCTCTTCACGGGTACGTCGCTGGCCAACGCGACGCTGAAGCTCGGCGATTGCTCTCCGGGCGGTGTCGGCCCCGGCGTCACGTGCATGACACAGCTTACGATGGACCCGACGCGGGCCAATGCTGCCCCTCAGAACCGCCCGATCGGATTCGCGCGCGTCAACGGCCAATGGGAAGTGGCTGTCTGGTAGAGGGACGGCATGCCGCCGGTCGGTAGGGCGACAGCGCCAAACGCCAACAAAGAAAAAGCCCGGCTGATCCCTGTGACGCAGGGGGCCGGGCTCTTGCTTATCGGTATCTGGGACCCGGCGGCGATTGCCGCCGGGTAGTGTCGCTCATTCCGCGGCGACCAGGTGCGCCGGGTCGTCCTCGCTGTCTGCCGAGACCTCGTCATCGCCCGCGAGGAAATCCGGCAGCGTCTCGGTCTCCCCATCGGCCTCGACCGACCCGGTGGCCGGTTCAACCTCGGTGAGGCGCAGCGGCTCGGGCAGCCAGCCGCTGTCGGCCAGCAACCGTTCGGCTTCCTTGGCCATGTCGCCCTTCTTCAGATGGTCGATGAGCTGCGCGGCCCGCTCGCCAACCCCTTCGCGCACGGCTTCGAGGATGCGCGGCTTGGTCACGCGGCCGAGATAGCTATCGACGGTAGGCGTCCAGCCGACCTCCACCATGTCGAGCCGAACCGCGCGGGCCAGCCGATCGGCCTGACCGAGCCGGCGTTCGAGGCTGTGCTGCGAGACGCCGGAGCCGCCATAGCGGTCGACCTTCTCGAACAGCGCGTTGACGCCGTAGCTGACGCAATGGGCGAGCAACGCCAGACGGCTGGCCTCGTCCAGTCCATCGAGCCAGTCCCACAGCGCCTGATCCTCCTGTGGGATGTCGGTCTTCCAGGCCTCCTGCCGCGCGTTGACCGCCTTGGCGGACGCGCTGTCCTTCAGGTCGGCGGCCTGCACGGGGAAGAAGACGTGCCGGACGCTGGCTTCCAGGCACCCGCCGGTGGTCGAGCTGCGCTGGAAGGTGTCGGTGACGAGCTTGTGCAGCAGCGCCGTCAGGGCGACATGGGGATTGTTCGCCAACGCGTCGCGCAGTGCCAAAGTGCGATGCGCGGTCAGCTCCATCACGAGCCGTTCGGGCAAGGGCTTGATCGTCTCCTCCTCGTCATCCTCCGCCTCGGCCGACTGGCCGCCAATGGTGATGACGGCCCGCTGCATCGACGGTGCCACCGGATCGGAGCCCTCAGCGCCCTGGATGGCGTCATCGCCGTCGGTCTCGATGGTCACCTGCGCATCGTCCTCCGGGCGCACGTAACCGCGATCGATCGAGAGCGAGCCATCGGTGTCGATGCTGATGAAGACGCCGGCGCGGGCGAGGTCGGCCGGATCATAGATGGCGGGCCGCTGGTCGAAGGCGTTCAGCGCCGTCTCGATCTCGCCAAGCCGCTCGTCCACATCGTCAGGAAGCTCGTCGGCGCCTTCATATTCCGCCTCCAGCTTGGCGTATTCGGCGTTGAGGGCCTCGATTGTCGCGCGCTCGTCGTCGGTCAGATCAACCGGCGTGCCGGTGAGCTCGCGCAGTCCGCGCGCGACATCGTAGGGATGGCTGACATCGACTTCGATCCATTTCCAGCCTTCGCCCGCGATCTCGTCGGCGATGATCTTCAGCTTCTCCGAAACGAGGCGATCGAGCAGCGCCGAGTCCTGCAGCCATCCGCCATCGTCGGCCTGGAACAGATCGCGCATGATGCTGCCGCCGGCGGCCTCATAGCCGTCGAGCCCGACGAAGACCGCCCGCTTGTCGGAGGCGCGGACGGTGCTTTCAGTCAGCATCCGGCGGATCTGATACGGCTCCTTGGACCAGGAGTTGCAGATCGACTCCCAGACCTGGACCTGACGCGCCTCGTCGGCCGAGACGGCGAAGGCCATGAGCTGCTCCAGCGTCATGCCGTCCTCGGCATAGACATCGAGGAGCGACGGCGCGACCGCGGCCAGGCGCAAGCGCTGCTTCACGACGTTGACGGGGATGAAGAAGGCCGCCGCGATGTCCTCCTCGGACTGGCCCTTCAGGCGCATATCCTGAAACGCACGGAACTGGTCGAGGGGATGCAGCGGCGCGCGCTCGATATTCTCGGCGAGCGAATCCTCCTCGGCGAGGATGGCGGTCGATGGATCGCGCACCACGCAGGGCACCGGGGCGGTCTTGCCCAGGCGCTTCTGCTTCACCAGAAGTTGCAGCGCCCGGAACCGGCGGCCGCCGGCTGGAACCTCGAACATACCGGTCTCCTGGCCCTCGGCGTCGAGGACGGGGCGGACGTTGAGGCTCTGGATGAGGCCGCGGCGGGCGATCGAGGCCGCAAGTTCATCGATCGAGACGCCAGCCTTCACGCGCCGGACGTTCGACTGGCTCAGCACCAGCTTGTTGAAGGGAATGTCGCGCGAGGACGACAGGGTGATCTTCTGAACGGCAGTAGCCATGGGGATTTACTCCGCGACGGGCGGCCGAAAGCCTCTCTCTCGGCCTCCAACCCGTCACGAAAATCCCTCGGCCCTCTTCCTCTCAGGGGCTCGATGACGAGCGTTCGCCGAGCCCGGAACCGTCGGGAGACGCGGCGCGGACGTCGCTCAAGAGTTCCTCTGTCGCCGTGAGCGCCTGTTGCGGCGACAAGAGCGCCGGCTCGTGCGCCGCGAGATCGCGAATGCGATGGCGGCAATAGTACGGCGAGAGGATCGCGACGAGTAGTGGCAGGTCTGGGGAGCTCGGATGGAAGCCGAACCGTGCGGCGGCATCCAATGCCTTGGTCAGATCGTGGCGGATTTCGAGCCGGCACCGTTCATCGCTCCAACCTCGGAATTGCAGGAAGGATTTGAGCGACAGTTCGATCGCACAGGCGATGTGGTGCAGCAGGATTTCACGGGCGTGGCGGTCATCCCGGGATAGGAGCTGGGCGCCGGCCAGAAATCCGGCGGCGTTCTCGAGCAGATGCTTGCCGCGGAAGTGCGTTGTCATCAGGCCGCCTCCCGCTCATCGGTGTGGGCGGACGCCGGCACGAGCCGTTCGTCCTCGGGCAGAAAGCCGAGAATGTAGTCCGCCGCTTTGCTTGCTTGAGAGGCGGCGCGCACGATGGCGCGGTTGTCTTCGCGCAGCACCTCCAACCAGGCGGCAATGTAATCGGCATGGCGCACGGTCGGCACGATCCAGAGCGAGGCGCAGCAAAAGGCGGCGTTCATCTCGGCAATCAATTCCTCGAAGGCATATTTCTTCGAGCCGAAGGAGCCCGAGAGATCACGGCTCAGCCGGTGCGGCGCGCCGCTGGCATGCCCGAGCTCATGCAGGGCGGTCCTGTGCCAGTTGATCGGCTCGAAATAGGCCTGCGGCGGCGGCACCTGCACATAGTCAAGAGCCGGCATGTAGAAGGCCCGATTGCCGCCGATCCGGAAGTCGATGCCGGTGGCCTCGATCAGCGCTTCGACCCTCGGTTCGATCAGACCAGGCGGTGGAGGCGGCGCGATGACGGCGACCTCTTCGGGCAGCCCGTCACACTGCGCGGCGTTGAACACCGTGAAGCGCTTAAGGAAGGGGATGGCCTGGGCTTCCTCGCCGGTTTCGCGGGCTCGCTTCTTCTCCTCGTCGGGAATGAAGCGGTCGGCATAGACGACCGTGGTGCCGCGCTCGCCCTTGCGGACGTTGCCGCCAAGGCTGAGGGCCTGCCTGAAGGTGAGCCAGCTCTGGCCGGGGAAGCCGTGCTCGATCACGGCGCCCCAGAGGATCAGCACATTGATGCCGGAATAGCCTCGGCCAGTGGCCGCGTTCCTCGGCATCGCGAGCGGCGCCTTCGCCGACGCAGTGCCCCAAGGCTGGACCCAGGGCACACGGCCGGCCTCCAGCTCGGCGATGATCTTGCCAGTGATTTCGTCATAGAGGTTCGCCCGGTCGGAGCCGGAACGAGCGCTGCGGTCATGTCTGGACATCGCGGATCTCCGCGACGGGCGCCGGGAGCCTCTCTCCCGACCCTCAACCCGTCACGGCAATCCGGTCCGCACTCTCCCTCTAAGGGGGCGTTGCGGGGTCCCCCCGCAGAAGGGGGTGCGCCGGCGACCATGGCGCCGGCCAGGGGGAAGGCTTTCCCCACCAAAGGGTTGGCTGGACGAAAAGGCGGGCTGCCGCTCTCACGAAAATCGGGATTTCCGAGCAAGCAGAGTTGTGATAAAACCTCTGCTATATTTTTATAGAACAGAGGAAACGTCACCGACAATGACATCCACCACCGCCCAGAGACTTCGTGCGCTCGACCTCCTGAAGGCTCGGGGGATGCTGCGGCTGAAGGAATTCGTTGCCGAAGGCATTGGACCGGAGACGCTCGCCCGTCTCGTTCGGGAGAAAGCGGTCGTCCGACCGGCGCGCGGCCTCTATCAGCTCCCGGATACCCAGGTTGAGGCTGCCCATGTGCTTGCCGAAGCCGCTGTTCTGGTCCCAAAGGGCGTGGTCTGCCTGACCTCAGCGCTCCAATACCACGAACTGACGCTGCAGATGCCCTCGGCTGTGTGGATGGCGATCGACCGCGCCGCCTGGCGTCCCAAGATCGATTATCCACCTATCCGGTTCGTGCGCTTTACGGGGTCTGCGCTGACCGAAGGGGTGGAGCGTCACCGCATCGAGAGTGTCGATGTTCCCATCACGGATCCGGCGAGAACAATCGTCGACTGCTTTCGCTACCGGACCAAGGTCGGTCTCGATGTAGCGATGGAGGGACTGCGCGAGGGCCTCCGCCGCCGCCGATGCAAGCCGGATCAGCTCTGGCGTTACGCGCGCAAGGCGCGGGTCTGGTCGATCATGCGCCCTTACGTCGAAGCAATGGTGTCCGATGCCGCGTGAGCCCCGCAACATCGGCGCATCAGTGCGGGCGCGGCTCCTCGACCGGGCACGTGCCGAACGGTCGGATTTCCAGATTCTCCTGACGCGCTATGCGCTCGAGCGTCTGCTCTACCGGCTTAGCGTCTCACCACATCGCGATCGCTTCATCCTCAAAGGTGCGATGCTCTTCGTGACCTGGGTCGCCGACCCGTTCCGGCCCACTCGCGATCTGGATCTGCTTGGCCACGGCGACAACGACGCCGAGGCCATCGCCGAGACCTTCCGGGCCATTTGTGCGCAGCCTGTTGCCGACGACGGCGTGACGTTTGACGTCGCCGCGTTGATGGCGGCGCCGATCCGCGAGGAGGTGGAATATGGTGGCGTGCGTGTTCGCACGACGGCAACGATCGCCGGCGCGCGCATATCGATCCAGGTCGACATTGGTTTTGGCGATGCCATTACGCCCGCGGCTATAGAGATCGACTACCCCGCCTTGCTTGACGCACCGGCGCCGCATCTTCGAGCCTATCCCGTCGAAACGGTGGTGGCCGAGAAATTCGAGGCTCTTGTGACCCTCGGTGTGGCCAATAGCAGGCTCAAGGACTTCTATGATCTCTGGGTGATTTCCCGAACATTCGAGCTTCGCCAGGCAGCCCTTGTCGAGGCCGTTCAGCGGACTTTCGAACGCCGCGGAACGGCCCTTCCGTCCGAAATTCCGGTTGGCCTGACCGAAGAATTCGCGGAGGCATGGGCCGCTCAATGGCGCGCCTTCCTCGGCCGCGATCGGATGGTAGCCGCACCTGATGCTTTCGCCGTTACCATCGCCGATCTTCGCGTCTTCTTGATGCCGCTGGTCGTCGGACTGAATGAACAACGAGTCTGGCCGCCGAGCGGGCCGTGGTCGCCAGGAGCAGCAATCGATGAGGCATAGCGGGATGACAAATTATTTCGTCCCGAGTGGCGCAATTGATGAAGAAAAGGGCCGTGGTCGCGGTCTCGGGGGAAGTATGGATAAGAAGCACTTTTATCGCGTGGGCAGCCATTCAGGCTCCTGGGACGATCTACCCACCGACCTCGATGAACTGGACTCCCTGACCAACAGTGCTCGAAAGCACATCGAGCCATGGCTTTCCGCTGTTTTCCAGGCAGAGCACCTCAATCTGCTGCTCGGCAGCGGGTTCACCACTGCGGTCGGTTACCTCGCGGGTGTAGGGGCGACCGGAATGGCCAAGGTTACATTTGGCACGACGTATGACGTCGCCATCGATGCCCACGCCCAGGCCGGAGCGACGGCCATGAAAAGAGGCGCAGCAAACATCGAAGATCAGTTTCGAAGTGCGCTTGCTCTGCTTGAGGGCCTTGGAGTCATCGACAAGGCGGCAGAGAAGAGCCTCAAGGACGGCATTGACACCCAGATGTCCGGCTTCCTCACTTCATTGTTGAAGACGGAAAGCGGGATTGTCGTTGGAAAGGATCCGGCATCGAAGGATGCTGCCCAAGGAACTCTGCAATCATTCCTGTTGAGTTTTGCGAGCCGCGCTGCGTCACGTGAACGTTTGCACGTCTTCACAACCAACTACGACCGCCTGATCGAACATGGTTGCGATTATGCGGGTCTTCGGATCATCGACAGATTCGTCGGCGCTCTGAATCCGGTCTTCCGAGCGTCGCGTGTTGAAGTTGACGTCCACTACAATCCACCCGGCATTCGGGGAGAACCTCGGTTCATGGAGGGCGTCATTCGCCTGACCAAGCTCCACGGCTCACTGGACTGGTTTTTCGATAAGAACGAGCGGCGAATTTATCGCAAGGGCATCCCATTCGGAGCGCCTGCGGATCATACCGACATTCCCAAAAAGCCCGTCGATACGGTGATGATCTATCCCAATCCCGCGAAGGATGTCGAAACAACCCAATACCCTTATGCGGAGCTCTTTCGCGACTTCGCAGCCGCAGCCTGCCGACCCAACGCTGTTGTCGTGACCTACGGCTATGGCTTCGGTGACGATCATGTGAATCGAGTGCTGCTCGATATGCTCACGATCCCGTCGACCCATTTGGTGATCATGGCCTATGAGGCTGATGACCGCCTCAAAGCCTTCATAGAAAAGACGCGGGATGCGCAGGTCTCGCTGTTGATCGGCCCGCATTTCTCAGACCTTCAAACGCTAGTCGCAAACTATCTGCCAAAGCCGGCGCTCGACTACATATCCGGCCGAATGACCGAGCTGTTGAAGCATCGACCGGGCGATCCAAAAGCAAACGATCCGCCGGCGGCATCGTCTCCAGCACCCTCAATCGGTGCGGTATGAGGCGATCATGACAACTCCAGTCGAACGTTTGTCCGGTCTTGTGGTCGGTGTGGTCGAGTCGGTCGCGCCTGACGAAGTTCGGGTCCTTCTCGAGCTCGATGCTCCGCACGCCACGGCGCTAAATACCGGTGTGCCGGCTGGCTTTCCGCGGCTCAATGGATATCTGCTCATCCCCAATGAAGCCGGTGCGACGGTTGCCTACATCACCTGGATTGGGATCGAGCGCTCTCCCTATCCAAAGCGTGCCGGCCTTAAAGATTTCGGCCTGATCGATCTGCCATTTCCGCTGCGGAAAATGTCGCTGTCCCCGGTCGGAACGCTGACATCCCGGCGTGATCGCGCTTCGGGAACAACCGTATACGAACTCTCGCGTGGCGTTGTCGCATTTCCGTCAGTGGGAGACCAGGTTCTCATTCCGACGCCCTCACAGGTCGAAGCCATCGTAGGCGCGAGGGACGACGACAAGAGAGTCAGAATTGGATCCTCTCCGATGGCGTCAAATGCCGCCATCATGGTCGATCCTGACAAGCTCTTCGGCCGGCACTTGGCCGTGTTGGGAAATACCGGCAGCGGCAAATCATGCACCGTAGCGGGGCTAATTCGATGGTCTATGGCGGCGGCCGAGAAGGCCATCCAGGACGCCGGCAAGACCGGAACGCCCAATGCGCGGTTTATCGTCCTTGATCCAAATGGCGAATACGCCAGGGCCTTTGCTGATCGGGGAGACGAGCTGCGATTGTTTCGCGTTCCGCCCGTGGCAGAAGGAGAGCGGCCGCTCGATGTCCCTGCGTGGCTCTGGAGCGGGCACGAATGGACCGCCGTCGCTCATGCCCAGCCCGGCGCGCAACGTCCGTTGCTGATGCAGGGGCTGCGAGAATTGAAGGCCGGCCAGACGGAGGGTGTGCCGAGAGAGGCGATGATCCGCCGCTACCTTGGTTCCTATTCGATCCGGATATCGGCGATGTTGAACACTGGCACGCAGGCCTTCGCGGGCGCTGCGAGACCGAGGTTCGAGTGCGCACGACTCCTTGAAACGATCGCTTCAGATTGCTCCCAGTTTGCCGGTGAGGTTCAGGTGCCGGCGAGTGACGCACTGGCTGCAATTGCAACCACGACCACGGGAATTGTCGATAGTCGGCGATCAGGGAATTACTTCAACGACTTCGCTATTGCCGACCTAGAGACGGTCCGTAGTGCGCTGGACACGCTGGCTCAGACGCTCCCGGATATTGGCCACGCAGCGCCCATCAGCGAGGATGCCCCGCAGTTCTTTGACGTCAACATCCTCGCCGAGCACCTTGACCGGGTGGCAACCGAGCAAGGGGGAAACCTTGCGGGGTTTATCTCAACACTCGGACTCCGAATTCGCGGAATGCTCGCCGACCAGCGACTTGGCGCCGTAATTGGGCGCGATCCGCCGACTTCCTTCGAAGCCTGGCTAAAGGATTACGTGGGCGACGATGGTGCAAGCAACGGACAGATCGCAGTTGTCGACTTATCTCTCGTCCCATCCGAGATCGTCCACATCGTTGTTTCCGTTTTAGCTCGGCTGATCTTCGAATCGCTTCAGAGGTATCGCCGCAGCCATCCGAAGGGCCAGACCTTGCCGACCGTGCTCGTGCTTGAGGAAGCGCACACATTCGTTCGGCGCGGTAAGGACGATGATGGTCCTGCCTCATCTCCAACCCAGCTATGCCGCGAAGTGTTCGAGCGTATCGCCCGAGAGGGGCGCAAGTTCGGGCTTGGGCTCGTGCTTTCGTCGCAGCGCCCATCGGAGCTTTCTCCGACGGTGCTCGCTCAATGCAACACGTTTCTATTGCATCGCATCGTCAACGACGCAGACCAGAATCTCGTCGCGCGCCTGGTCCCCGACAATGTGGGCGGGTTGTTGCGCGAGTTGCCAAGTTTACCGTCCAGGCAGGCGGTTCTCCTCGGCTGGGCAGCGCCGATCCCAGTTCTGGTAGAGGTGGATGAATTGCCCGATGCGCAGCGACCGCAGTCGGCAGATCCAGATTTCTGGAACGTTTGGACGCTGGCCGAAGAGCGAGGCGTCGATTGGGGTGCAGTCTCGCAAGCATGGTCGGGCGCTGCTCAGGCGCAAGAGCCGGAGGAGTAATGATTCGTATCCTCCACACGGCTGATTGGCACGTCGGTCAAACGCTGCGCGGGTTCTCGCGCGAGCACGAGCACCGTAAAGTCTTTGATCGCCTCGAAGAGATCGTCGTTGAGCGGAATGTCGATGCGCTCATAATCGCCGGCGACGTGTTCGACAGTCAGAACCCGTCCGGAGAAGCGCAACAGCTTTTCTACAATGCGCTTGTGCGGCTGAGCCGTGTTCAGCCACGAATGACAACCGTGATCGTCGCCGGCAATCATGATGCCGCTGGTCGGTTGGAAGCGCCGCGGCCTCTGTTGGAGGCATTCAACATCCGCGTCGTGGGAAATGTGCGGCGACACGATGGGCGGATCGAGGCGGCACGCCACCTCGTGCCGATCGCCGACGCCAGCGGAGCTGTGGCCGCTCACGTCTTGGCGGTCTCTTACCCGACGGCCGCATGCCTTCCGAATTTGACGCGGTTGGATGGCGAATCGGGCTCGCCCGTCGTCGCAGGGGTGCGCAGTCTCTACGCCGAATTGCTCGACACGTTGCGGGGGCAGATGGATGGTTTGCCGTTTGTCCTTACGGGGCACCTCCATGTCGCGGGTGGTATCGAGTCGGAGGGCGCGGAGCGGCGAATCCTGGTCGGCGGTCAGCATGCCGTGCCGCATGACGTATTCCCAACGGAAGCGAGTTACGTGGCGCTCGGCCACCTGCACAAGGCCCAGGCCGTCGGCCGCGATACCGTTCGCTATTCGGGATCACTGATCCCCTTGTCGGCGACGGAGCAGCCTTACGTTCATGGGGTCACGGTTGTGAGCCTCGACGGTGCGCAGGTCACGTCTGAGCATATCCCGGTCGATCGGCCAGTTCCTTTCCTGCGTCTCCCAGAGGCTAGCGATATGCGCTTGACGGAACTTGGCGATTACCTAACGGCATTGGATATTCAGCCGGATTTGCCGATCACCGAGCGGCCATTCGTCCAGATTAGGCTTGCGCGCGACGGGCTGCCGCCCGGATTCAGGGAGGAGATCGACCGCATTGCCGAGAACTTTCCTGTGCGCATCGTCGATGCCCGTGTCGCCGCGATACCCGGCGCGCTGAATGAGGCGGTCCTCACCGATCCTTTGATACGGTTGGCGGAACGAGATCCAGAGGACTTGTTCAAGCTTGCGTTCGAACGCGAGTTTGGCGCGGCGCCGAATGCTGCGCATTTGGATGTTTTCCATCGCGCGCGGGCGGAGGCTTGACCCATGCGCATCCTGGCCATCCGCGGCGAAAATCTGGCCAGTCTTGCGGCGCCATTCGAAATCGATCTTGCGGCAGAGCCGCTTGCGGGTTCCGGCCTCTTCGCCATCACAGGCGAGACGGGCGCCGGGAAATCCACCATTCTCGATGCGCTGTGCCTCGCGCTTTATGGCGAATATCCTCGCGTCTCTGTCGGCCGGCGCGAGAATGCTCCCGATCCCAGCGGCGAAGCGATCTCGATTCATGACGGCCGCGCGATCCTGCGCCGAGGCGCCGGCGGCGGATATGCCGAGGTAGATTTCGTCGGGCAGGATGGCGCGCGCTACCGTGTTCGCTGGGAAGCCAATCGCGCGCGCGGCCGGTCAAATGGGCGGCTTCAGAATGAGCAGCGCGCGCTGTACCGGCTTGACGACGGCAGCGCCGTGGCGACGGGCAAGACTCAGGTTCGCGACGCGGTAGAAGCGAGAACCGACCTTACATTCGATCAGTTCCGACGAACGGTGCTCCTCGCCCAGGGCGAATTCGATGCCTTCCTTCTCGCTGCCGAGAGCGAGCGCGCGGAGTTGCTTGAGAAGATCACAGGTACGGAAATCTACGCAACAATCTCGGTCCGCGTCCATGAAGGCACAGAGGCTCGACGAAGGGCCGTCGAGCAGTTGGAGCAGCGTCGCAGCGACATCGGCCTTCTCGATGACAACGCCAGGCAGGGGCTGCTGGACGAGCAAAGCCAGCTTGCCTCTACCATCGCCCAGAAAGCCGCCGAGCGCGATCAACACAACGGGCGGCTGGATCATTACAGGCGTGTCGCTGCCGCCAGAAGCGATCTCGCTCAGGCGGCGGCTCGAGCGGCGACGGCGCGTTCAGCGCGCGAGGCGGCCGCCGATGAGTATCGGTCACTTGCCGAATTCGATCTGGTCGAACCGCTTCGCCCATTATCGGTCGATGTGGACAATGCGCTGCGGGCTGCGGCGGAGGCCGAATCACGCCTCGGCGATTTGCTTGTTGCACGTGAAGAAGCGCGGACGCTCGACGAAACGGCTGCAACTCAACTGACGGATGCGACGACGGCCGACGAGGCCGCGGAAGACCTCTTCAAGCGCTTTGGGCCTCTCTGGAGCGAGGCTGAAAAGCTCGACGCGGAGCTGGCAACGGCCCGAATCGAGTTCAATGATGCGACGGAGCAATCGCAGCAGGCGGAAACGACGTTGCGGTCCAATGTGGAGTCGCTGGCCGCGCTTGATCAGGCTTTTGGCCAGGCCACAGAGTCGCTCGGCACAACAGCGGCCCAATTAAGAGATCAATCGGGTCGCGTTCTCCTTGCCGAGCGCCTCGATGACGCGACGGTTCTGCTGGAGAAGCGGGTCAATCTCAAACAGAGCCGCGGCACGGCGGCGTCCGGGGCGGCTGAGTCCGCGGAAGTAACGGCGCGTTTGGAAGGTGAAATAGCCGAGCTGTCGGAGAAGCTCGCGGCGGATCGTGATCGGAAGGACAGCCTCAGTCGCGACATCAGTGAACGTCGAAGCAGTCTTGCCGCAATCGACGAGCCGACGCTCCATGAACGTGACACAGATCTCCAGCGGGCGCTTGAGTCTTTGCGTGAGGCGAGCGCCACGTGCGAACAGCATCTTCGCGCGTCGGCGGATCTAACGCGCGGGGAATCAGAACTCGCCATTGCGGCGCAGGAGGTGACCACGGCGAGTAGCCAAATCGCCGAAGCCGAATCCGATCAACTCCGCGAGCGGACCGCGCGCGCCGAAATCGTGCCTCTCGCGGAACTCGCCGATGAAGCTGTCTCGTCTGAAGCCGTTCATCTGCGCAGCCTGCTGACCCCGAATTTAGCCTGCCCGGTATGCGGCAGCACAGACCATCCTCATCTCGCGCACCCCAGCGCGCTGAACGAGATGGTCGCTACGGTTCGCCGCCGTCGCGAAGAGCTGGATACGGCGCTGGCTGCGATTAGCCAGCGTCTAGGCGCTGCCACGCGCGCACTTGCCGCCGCAGAGGTGCGTCGCGCAGAGGCGACCCGCGGAATCAATATCGCGCGCGGCCAAGTTTCGGCGGCCGAGAGCGCTTATATCGAACGGCGGCCAATATTGAGCGATCTCTGCTCGAAGGCGAGAGTGGAGGGGAGTGTGCCCCGCGCGCCCGACAGCCAAGGCGCGTCCGAATTGGCGGCGCTCGCCTCGGCCGCAAAGGCGGAACGGATCACTATCACTGGTCCACTCGCAGACGCCCAGCGCCTTCGAACAGGCATCGACGGTTTGCAGCGGGAGCATGACGCGCTCGCTCGGGCAATCGAGTCGATAATCCGAGACGTCGACCAACGACGTTCTGAGCTGCACGCTGCGCAATTGAAGGCAAAAGAACAAATGGTTCGGGAGGCGGCTCTTGCTGAGAGCCTCGGTTCCATCGACCGTGAGATCGCGCCATTTCTCGCTGCGGCCGATCTAGCCATCGAAGCACTCGATGCCGATCCCGCCAACGTTGCCATCAGGCTCTCAGCGGTCGCACAAGAGTACGATGCCCTGCGTAAGCAGGTTGGCGAGCTCGAAATGGTGCTGCAGCGGCTGGCGCCTGACCGCGCGGCGGCTGCCGCCTCGCTTGAGCACGCGCGGACGCAGATGACGGAGAGCGCGACCCGTCTCAATCAACGTCGTTTGGTCGTGGAAGAGAAGGCGAGCGCCCGAGCTGAACTTCTTGGCGGCGAGGCTACCGCCAGTCACCGGACACGGATCAATGAGGCTCGTCGGACGGCGCGCGAAACGCTCACTAAGGCGCGCGAGGCGAAATCCTCTACCGCTGGCGCGTTCCAGTCGGCCAGCGCTCGTTGTGAGGAAGCCACCTCTGGATTGGAGGCCGCGAAGAGCCGTCGCGCTTCGGCCGAAGTGGCATTCAATACGGACTGCCAGGATATTGCTCGGTCGCCGGATCAGGTTTCCGCACTGATTGCCACCGATCCGGCTGTGTGCAGAGCGCTGCGGTCACGAATTCAGGAAATCGAGCGGACAGTAAACGATGCGGACGCCGCGACGCTGACGCGCCAGAACGACTTAGGTAGGGCGCTGGAAGGGTTCGACGAGACAACTGACGCGGAGGCATTGACCACCGTAGTTGCCGCGCTGGCAGCGGAAATAGGCGACTTGCACCAGCGAACTGGTGTTCTTTCCGCCGCGCTCGCGCGCGACGACGACGCGCGCCGCACAGCCGCAAACCTATCTGCTGAAATAGACACCGCGAGGGTGGAACTCGCAATTTGGCAGGCGGTCGACGATGCTGTCGGCTCCGCCAGCGGCGATCGCTTCCGCCGCTTTGTCCAGGGCATCACGCTCGATCACATGGTCCAACTGGCGAATGATCACCTCAATGCGTTGAGCCCTCGCTATAGGCTCGCGCGGGGACAGTGTCGGATCTCGCGCTGCATATCATCGATCGCGACATGGGCGACGAGGTCCGCGGGACGCGAAGCCTTTCAGGTGGCGAACGATTCCTGGTCTCGTTGGCGCTCGCGCTAGCTCTGTCGGGCCTCGAGGGCCGGTCGTCTTTTGTCGATACCCTGTTCATCGACGAAGGCTTCGGATCGCTCGATGCCGACACGCTCGATCTGGCAGTAGATGCGCTGGAAACCTTACAGGGCCGAGGTCAAAAGGTTGGCGTCATCACTCACGTCGCCGCCATGATCGAACGGATCGCCGTACAGGTCCGCGTAGAAAAGTGCGGCGCAGGGCGCTCTGAGATCCGAATTGCTACCGCAATGGGAACGACGTGGCCTGCGATCGGCGCTGTGCAATAGACGCCGGCGCGGTTGCGCGGCCTTCGTTGGCGCGGGTGCGTAAGAGATCGCATCCGGTCACGATTTGGAGCTACGGCTCCAGGCGGATTTGCAGCTCGGCGAGATCTTCTGCGGCCGTGTCGGTTCCCAGTAGGCTGTGGAGATATTCCAACAAATCTTCCTGACGGGGCTGACCGAAAGCGAGCCGATAGACCGTCAGGCTGCGCTTGAGCCATTCAAGGCGGCGGACTTCACGGCTGAAGGGCAACATGGGAACGCGACGCTCGACTCTGACCGGGCCCTCGTAAATCCAGTAGGGGATGAGGTCGGTGTCGATGTCGGTCTCGACTCTGGCGGCGTCGAACATCGTCTTCCAAGGATCTTCCGGCATCGAGCCCCGGCCGCGCACGACATCGATCTGCCGATGCGCGAGATTTAGCCTGATTGCATGGCCCTTGAAGCGGTGAACCCGGCCTTCGCGCTGCTCCAGATCGACCGGATTTCCCGGAAGGTTCCAGTGATAGACGCGGTAGCAATAGGGATGGAAATCGAGGCCCTCTTGCCCGACCGAAGTCGTCGCCAAGGCGAACGGCCGAAATGGCGAGTTGAAGGCGTCTCGCACGCTTCCCAGGCGGGCGGCTCCACCTTCCTCGTCCTTGTAGTCGGCCAAGCGCATGGCGAAACGGCCGCGCATCTGAAATTTGTTGATGACGAGCGTATCGCCGTCGACCGTTGGATCCTCCACGTCGATTTGCGATGGCCGGATCGATAGGGCGTCGACCATCGCCTTGCTTACACCGGCGATGCGGTCGGCCGATGGCCGTGCGCCAAGGCCTTCGGCATCGACGAGATAGTGGGCATATTCGTCTAGGACCGCCTGGAGGTTATGTTCCACGCCATAGGTCAGAACCCTGTGCCAGTATCGATCGTCGTCCTTGCGCAGCAGAGCGACCGCGTCATGTTGGTTGAAGAGGGTGCGGAACCCCCACGCAACCTGGTTCGCGGCCTTGAGTAGCCGCGGATCGTCCCAATCGAGATCGGGGGCGATGCGGCGTAAGGCCCGCAGCGCACACACCGCCGGACTGCCCAGGGCAACATCGACGAGAAGGTCGAGGATCGTGTCGCCAACCGGCCCGAAGTTGCGGTTTACGGTAGCAGAATGAAGCTCTGCGACGTGCTCCTTGAAGCCTTCCTCATGCCCAAGCGTGGCCAAGCCAAAGGGTGAGGTCAGCCAGGGGACCGACTTCGTGCCGGCCATCGCGTCGATGACAGCGGGCGCGGCCCATTCCCAATCGCGGCCGTCTGCGGCATCGCCGGTCCGTTGCGTCAGCGCGTCCACGCTGCCGCGCAGGCGATCGGCGACAGCCTTTCGCATGCCCTCGACCGAGAGGGTCTCGGGATGGTCCGCGAAGATCGCCAGAGGATCGGCAAGCTGCGCCAACGTCGGCGACGGATAGATCAGATGCATTGCGCGCATGGCCGCAAGCCGCCCCTGATCCTGGCGGAACTGGATAGGCCGAGGACGCACGTGGCCGAAATACCGCTGGCCTGCTTCGCCGACGCCCATTCGACGCTCGGCTTCATAAGAGAGGATAGCCGCAATCGCATCGGGGACCATCGACCATGATGAGAAGATCAGCGCCTTGGTCAGCGGCGGATCCTGCCGGGCAGGTCCGTAGTAAGGCAGGGACGGCGGTATCCAGAGGTTTTGATCGAGCCCGTCGCCGAACACGTCGTCCATCACGCCCCGCATTCGGCCATTCGCGGGATCGAGCGGCTCATAGGCGTCGAGGCGCGCGTGATCGAGCATTGCGGGCCTGGCGCGAACAAGCGCTTCGCGTAGACGAGCGGCTGGTCGCTCCAGATTGTCCTTCAGGAGGCGCTTGAGGGCATAGTCCCGCATGAAGTTCAGCAGATAGGGCGCAGACTTCCAGTATTCGGTGATCTCTGGTGCCTCCAGGGCGCGCGCCACGTCCGAGACGGACGCGGCCTGACGAAGATCAGCAGGCTGAACGATGATCGACATTGGCGGTTCGGCAACCATCGAATCGCGATTAACGGTGCTCGCCACGCGCTCCGTGCGCGCCATGACCTTGCGCAGATGCCGCTCGACGCCACGCCGGGCCTCGATAGCGGCAGGCCGGGCTTCGGGAAGCGCATGCAGGAAACCTCGGAATTGCCGCATCTCGCCTTCGAGCGTGGCGGCGATCTGCGGTCCGTTGGTGCGACCGTAGAGGAACGACAAGGTCTCGAGGAAGTCGCGATAATGTTCGCCGTCATCGGGCTCATCGCCCGACAGCGTCAACATCCGATACGGGGTCGCCGACAGCAGCAGCGTGCGCGCCGCATGGCCATTGCCATCCGAGTAATCGAACAGCTCGCGCGCAAGCTCAGCGGCCGGGGTATCGCCGTGCAGCAAATCCCGGAAGCGTTGAAATTCGTCCATGATGATCAGGTCGGGCTTCAGCGCATCGATGCAGGCGTGCGAGAGCTTGCCCCGCAGCCTGCCGATCAGCGCGTTACGACGCTGGCCCAGCTCATAGGGGTAGGTTTCCCGACGACGCGGGAAGAGATCGCAAACGGCCTCGAGCTCTTCGAACAAGACGGTGTCGGATTCAACGTCGCGGCGGAAGCGGTCGATGATCCGCTGATCGACGCCGTCGAGGGTCAGATCACGGACCGCGCCGTTCCAACCGTCCACGCCGGCGGTGACCTGGAGCAGATTGTGCAGACCGCGCGGCCGTAAGACGCGATCCTCCAGCATCCGCAGGAGGAGGGCTCGTTCGCGCGTCACACCCGTAGTTGATCGCAGGTCGAAGGTCGTGCCCGGCGTCAGACTGATGAAATTGACCTTGTTGGCGTCCAGACCCTGATCACCGCGGACCTGAAGCGGGATTAGTGTCATCCGCGTCGGCAGCGCCAGTTCGCGCCGGTTGAGGACATTCAGGCGATTGAGGTTCTGCGCTGCGATGGCCTGGTTCGAGCAGATATAGAGAATGTCGATCCGGTCGGTCGTGTCCCAGAGCTTCTCGATGGTCCGCGCGATGACGCCGCGGGCCACCATGGTCTTGCCCAGCCCAACCTCATCGGCGACCAGGAACTGCCGGACAGGATCCTGATCACCGTAAAGCCGATCAAACACATAATCGACAGTGCGACGCTGGAAAGCCTTGAGCGGCGCGAGCGCGGCTGCGGCGTCGAAACGCTTATCCGGCATGGTGGGCGCCCTGATCCTGGAGCGCGATGCGAAAGACATCCCACAAAGTGCGGAAATCGGCCGGGATGGGATCGGCGCCCGTGTCGTTCCCGGCCTCCAGGCGGGTCATCAGCCGTTCGATGGCGTGGAGCCGTTCGCCGCCGCGGCACAGGGCGCGGACCATGTCTTCCAGCAGCGGCGCATCATCAGCCGCTGCGATCCAGGCTGCGGCTCCCGAGCCTTCTTGCGCCGCAAAAGCAGCGCTGAACGGGTCACCGAGTTCGGAGAGCAAGAGCCGGAGGTAACGGAAGAAGGCGTCGCGGCTGTCGATCACCCAGCGCAGAATGGCGGCATGTCGTTCGGCCGGAAGCCCGTCCATAATCAAGCTGGTGCTGAACAGCGCGGACGCCTTCTCGTTCTCGTCCGTCAGCCGGAATGCAAGGAAGCGCGTGAGGTCGACCATGGGCATGGCCCCCAGATCGACCGACTCGCCAGACCGCAATGCCGACAGGACGTCGCAGGCATGACCGTCGCCGCGAGTGATCTGCCATGCGCTCAAGGAACCGATGCCCTTGAGCGGCAGCGGTTCCGAAGGCGTCAGCCAAACGCGCCACGGATGCTCGCCGGCGTCTTCGCTCTCGATCCGTTCGCAGCGCAGCCGCAGCCCGCCTCGGCATAGGGCGCGGCGGGCGTCATCGAGCCGTGCTTCAGCCGTAACCACTGCTGGATCGACGGGGTCCAACTCGCTGGGGACGAAGGCGCGGGTCAGGCGACCAAAGCCTTTCTCTCCCATGATTTGCTCAATGCTGCCGACCTTGGAGCGTTTGCCCTGAAGCGAGGCAAACAGCTCGACATTGTTGCCCGAGAGGAGGGCCGGTCGGGTCGCATTGCCTGATCCGATCGTCAGGACGGTGTCCCAACCGATCTCGGCGATGAACGCTTTCGCATGGAGCCCCTGGAGCGCGCTCGCGGAGACCTCCTCGCCGTCTTCGCTGGCGGCCATTTCGTCGAGAACAGAAACGCGTTCGAAGGTGTCGAGCGTGGCTGTGTCCACGCAGGCCAATTGATCGGGCCGACTGATGATGATCGGCTTTTCCGCCGTCGGCAGACCCGCCAACAGCACGAGTGCGTCGGTGTCGCAGAAAGGAGAGATCACCCCCAGTCGCGCGCAAGTCGCCGGCTGCCAGATCTTGCCGCCAAACCCGTTGAGGGCGAAGGCGACGTCTTCAAAGCGGTCTGGCATCGTCCATTTGGCGCGGCGGACGTCCTCGGCGATCTCGGCAGTCAGGGCGCGCGCTTCATCGGATATGCCGGCGACCGCCAAATCCGGCAGGCGGGTGAGCAGATCGAAAAGCGGTCGATTCTTGGCGTCGGGTCGGCGCGTAAGCTCGCCATCGAGGCGGAGGGAGATGTCCCAGGAGCGGTCCCGCGTAAGGTTTCGCGACAGGACGAGGAGCCGCAACAGGGTTGGATCCTCGGCGCGGGTCGGCCGATAGCGCAAGGCCCACATCTTAGGATGGAATGCGCCGCCGCGGGGCGCGGCGACCTCGACGATGATCCGTTCCAGAAGCGAACAGAGGCGCGAATGCGGTCGGCTTTGGGCGTGGAGATGCCCGGCATCGGCAAAAACCACGAGGCGTCCCGCAATCCGTTCGGCCCCCTCGAGCAGAGCCAATGGATGCGAGAGAATGTCGTCGCGGTTCTCCGCGGCGAATAAGGCCAGGCTCACCGGAGCGGCCAGCGCCGTCTCGAAATCGAGTGAGAAGGTTGTCGCGACCGCAGCGTCGAAGACATAGCCCGGCGGAGGCTGGAGGCTGTCGCCGTAGAGCACGCGGGTCTCAGGATCGAGCGTCGTCCTATTGAGCATCGGCGAGATCCCGCAGGTGCGATCTGCCCTGCGCCCAGCGGAACGACAGCCGCTCAACGCCCGACGCGCCGGTCCAGCGGTCCCGCACAGCCCGGTTGGCGAACCGCGACTGGCTGGTCTTCAGCCGTCGCTCGCGATCCTGCACCATGCGCGCGGCGGGTGTCAGACGGCCTTCGCCAACGTCACCGGACCGAACCAGCGCCAGCCATTCGGTGACGAAGCGCTTTGCGGCAGGCCGGATGCGGTGCGCGGGATGATCGATGGCCTGCCAGAAGCTGTCGAGCGACCATGCGCGGATCGCCGGCATATCCAAGCCCTCGCGCCATTCCTGCAGCCGCGATTGATACTCCTCGATCCAGTCAGGCTTCTCCCGCATCTCGCTCAGCAGCAGATTGTAGAGGAGTGAGGCGCCGTGCATCACGCTCGAAAATACCTCGCCATGACCGACCAGCGAGCGGGCATCACCTGGGAAATCCGCGAGATGTGGATGCTCCCAGATATAGCGGCAGTCGGCCGTGCCGCCGCCGGTACGGGCGAGAAATGCCAGCAGACTGCGGGGTTGCTGCGCCACCAGCCGGTCAATGATGAACTGGGCCTCATCAGGCGTGAGGCGGAAGCGCGCCGCTTCAAGGATATCTTTGGGCCGGGGCGGCAGCGCGGGCGTCCAGATTTGAAGGGCTTGGGCTTCCGACGCGGCATCTTCACTTTCGCGGACCCGCGGCCGGTTGCGCTGGAGGTGGCGCATGGAGGAGAAGAGATTGTCGGTCGAGCCCGGAAAGAGACGGATGCCCCAAGTTCCTAGCCCGGCCCAATAGACGGAGCTGGGGAGCCTTTGAAGATCAGCGCCGGCATCGCGGCCGATGATGCCGTTCGATTCTCCGCCTGCCTTGAGCGCGTTGGCCAGCCTGTTTTCTAGCGCGCGGGCTTCGGTCGCGAGCTGATCCGGCCCAGCAGCCGAGCCTTCCAGCATCTGAAAGAGCCAGGGGATGAAGAGCATGTAGCGCAAGCGCGTCTGGATGGTGCTGGTCCCGGGGAATAGATGGTCAGCAATGGAATCCCGGATGCCGCCCAAGCCGAGTTCGTCGCGCGTCTCGCGTTCCTGAAACAGCGCCATGATCCGTTGCGCCCGCTGGCGCTCGGCTTCGTCGAAATCAATCCAGGCAAGTGACGACATTGGCCCCCGCAACCTTGTTTTCGGGCGACCAGCGCCGGTGTTGAACGAACCTGGGCATCAGTTGCTTCCGATGATCCGCAGGCGCATGGCGCGGGTCTCCAGCAGATATGTCTCGACGCCGGCAAGCAGGTGCAGACCCTCCTCGCCAATCGCTTGGCGGGAAAGACCGGGCTGCACGATGCGAACGTCGTATTCGAAGCGATGGTCCTGCCAGCCGGCTTTCAGCTTCTTGATCATGGCCGCCGAACCCCGCTCGATCCGCGAGCTGAGCCCTCTGTCGCGCCGCATCTGTTCGCGCTTCAGCATGTGCTGGAGCATCCGGTTGGGCCGATCGCGCCACCTCGCCGATTTCTGAGCTTGTCCGCACACCTCGTAGAGGTCGTTGAGCCGCGCGCCGGGCGTTGCGGCGCTCGAATATTTGCAGTGAAACAAGGTCACCGACACGACGCTGTCGGTGATGCGCAACGCGACCACATCGGCGATTTCTCCTTTGCCGTCGTCGTCGAAAATGACGTCATAGGGCTCGGTGTCGGCCAACAAGGTTTCGATGACGAGCCGCTGGACCGAATCAACCCGCTTCGCGACGCCCTGCGCTTCGGCGCGGATGTTGGTTTTCGACCAGTCCCACACTTCGATCTTCTCGGGCGGATAGGGCTGGACCGTCTCGCCTTCGGGCAGGGCATAGAGGTGGCTGTAGATCAGCAGGGAGCCGTCACCGAAGTCGATCTGCGGCGCATCATCGGCGAAGGATTCCGAAAGCGTCTGGATCTTGCTGCCGACCTTTATTGTCGTTTTGGGGCCGCTGCGCTGGGGGTAGCGCGCTCCGCCATCGGCAAAGACGATCTCGAACTCGGCGGACTGGTCGTCGCTTCGCACGGCAAAACGCAGCGGCCCGGTTCGCGCATTGTCGAGCAGTTCGATGTCGCATTCGGTGAACAGGACTGGTTTGTCACCGAAGGTGATTTCGATGCGGTCTTCGATCTGCATCAGAAGCGATTCCGGCCAATGAATCGCCACGGGCGGGACCGCCGGGCGATCACTGATCTGGCGCGGCCGCATCGCGCTCTTGAACACGCCGTCCGTTGTGATGCCGGGATCGTTCACCGCGCGGCCGATGTCCTGACACCAATCGACCCAATCGGTGAGATCGCGTACCGGCGAGATGGACCAGAACTTGCCTTTGGCCGAGCAGCCTCTCGAAGCCGGCGCGCCGTCGAGAAATCCGGTGGCGAAGACGTTGTTCTTGATCCGTGACTGGGATTTTGCGCTGTCCAGCCCGTCGGCCACATCAACGCCCATATACATGGAATAGCGAACGCCGCGGCCCTGGTGGTGAGTGAGGCCGAGGTTGCGAAGGATCAGGCGCTTGAAGCCGTGCAGGCTGCGGAAGACGTCTTCGCCCTCGACGCGGCGGGCCGTCTCGCCGCAAACGGCCTTGGCCAGGCGGTCGAACGGCCCCTTGGCCGAGCTGCTGATATACAGCAGGCCGCTTGTCTGGTCCCAATGCAGCATATGCAGGTCCCACGTCACGTTGATGGCGTGCTGCGCCGTCGTCCAGCGGGCCTGTTCTTCCGCCCGGGTGACGAAGATGGCCACGCGCTGGTGCGGATTGATTTTCATGCCGAGGTAGAAGCCGGGGTCGTAGAGATCTTCGGCTTGGAAGGGATCCCAGCTCTCGCACGAGGTCCGGTACACGACCGCGTTCATCTTCGGCTCGAGGGTTTGCAACGGGATATCGTCGAGATCGCCGGTGAAGGCCTTAAACATCTCGGCACGCCGGACCTGGCGCTCGATCTTGGCCGAGCTCAGCGCTTCGACGAGCGCGTTCCAATCGGCGTCTTCGGCATAGAGCTTCGCCAGCGATCGATCGATGTCATCGATGCCGGTGTTGGCGATGACGGTCGCATCACCCAAGGTCGGGTCTTGTCGGGTGAAGCGGCCAACAAACTGGATCGTGACCGCGATGCTCTTGTGGTGGTCGTGCAGAGCCGCGATTTTCAGCTCGGGAAGATCGAATCCTTCACCCAGCATGTCGACACAGACGATGATCCGGCTCTCGAACCGTCGAAGCGCCTCAAGATTTTCGCGTCTCTCGCGCAGCGGCTGCTGGCTGTGGACGATGACGGGGCGATGTTCCGGATAGGTCTCGGTGTAGAGGCGGTGCAAGTGCTTTGCGCGTTCGATCGTACTGCAACGCGCCATGGCGAGGTGGTTGAGGCCAGCCGCGAGATCCTCGGCAAGGACTTCGCCAAGCTTTTCGGCGATCGCCAGGTCGGCGTCAGGACGATCAAGTCCGAAGACGGCCTCGAACCGGATGGGTTTGAAATAGCCTTCTTCCTGCGCTTTCTTCAGGGGGTAGGTATAGATGAACTCACCGTCCACGCGCCGCCCGTCCTCGCGAAACGGGGTGGCGGTGAACTGAACGATCGGGATCGGCGGTTTGCGGTCGACGAAGAGACCGCGAAATTCCGACCATGTCCGAGCGCCGATATGGTGGGCCTCATCGATGAACAGCGCTGCGGCTCGCGCCGCCATCTGTTCTTGAACCTGGGGGTCCGCCCGCCCGGCGATGTGCATGGTGGTGACGATGACGCTGGCCGTGTCGAAGATCTGATCGACCTCCGCAACAGACGAGGGGATGTGCGCAAGACGGGTCACCACGGGATAGTTGGCTGATGCGTCGAGGCACGCCTGGCTCTTGAGGACGCCAAAAGTCTCGAATTTCCCGGCGATCTGTTCGCGAAGGGCGTCGGTTGGAACCACGACCAGCAACCGGTCAAACTGCTGGCGAGCATTCAGAGCCAGCATGGTCTCTGTCTTGCCCGTGCCGGTCGGCATGACGATGGTTGCGGGCTCGGTCGAGCGTGTCGCGTGCGCGAGGGCCGCGTGGAGCGCACCGATCTGGGGTCGCCTCAGTCCGGGGACGGCCGGCTTGCCGTCCACAGCCGCGCGGCCTTCGCGTAGATGGAAGGCGTCGTCCCAGGACACGGTAACGGCCGCAAGCCGGGCCGTCATATCTGGAACGCTTACCAGGGCGGGATTGAGGGGCGTGGGACGGAGCCAACGCCCTTCTCCACGCTCCAGCGCTTCCTTGATCTCCTTTGGCTGCTGGGCGTCGGGTACGAGCAGGATGAGGTCAGCATCCAGCTTAGTCGCCGTCTTTCCGCTGAGTATGATGAGGGTCTGGCCGTTTGACAGCGTCGTCTCAAATCCACCGACACGCCGAACCGTGAAAGGCTTGAGCCGGCACATGGCTTCTACTGACGGCACCGCCTGCTGGCGCGTCGTGCTGCCCAAAACTTTGCCCTCGACGGCCATTCGCGCCGGGAGGAGCAGCGACACCTCCTCGGTGAAGAGGTCGTCCTGCCCGGGAGCGGTGGCGTCTGTTCGTGCGTGCATCGATCCTCCCCAGCGCCTGCCGCCTACGCCGCGACCGCGGCGACTGGCGAAGGCATAACCGTGAGGATTTCGCCCGACGTCACGAGGACGATCAGCCCCCGTTCGGTCCCGGTCATATCCAGATAATTCCGGACCTGGGCGCGGTAATGCTCGATGATCTCTGGGCTCGGTTGAACATCGCTCTTCCAGTCGATGACGACCTGCGGTTTTCCATCAGGCCCAAAGCTGATGGCGTCCGCGATGCCTGCGGTCGCCTGTTCAAGGTCGTCGACAAACGCCGAGGCGTAGACCGGAAACTCTGGCGCAAGGGTAGGCCGAAGCTCGGCGATTTCGGGCAAGGCGAGGGTGCGCGCCACACAGCCCGCGAGCTCGGCCGGCGAAAGCCCTTGGGCGGGATCATCAACCACCGGCTTGTCGATCGCGGCAATGAGCACCTGCGCGCGTTCGGTCAGAGACGCCACATCGTCGGGCGTTTCGCCGGTCAGAACCTCCTCGAGAAGCTTGTGCAGGATGAGACCACGTTCGCGTCCGCCCTGGATGCTAGCGAGGGCGGCTTCGCCATGAGGCTGACCAGGGTCGCTTGCTGCCCAGATTTCTGCCGCTTCGGGGGTCACAACAGGCCCGGCACTGGTTTCGTCGCGGCTCGGCGCTAGCCAGGTCAGGCGACGATGACGGTCTGCGATGGCAGCGGCTTCGGCCGCAAAAATCTCCCGTGTCTGCAGGTTGCTCTGGCCGGTCGGTGCTGCCCCCATGTCCGGCGGGAGATGTGACAGATCGAGCGCCGGAAGCTCGCCGAGCGACAGATCGAGAAGGGAGATCCAGGCCGATTTCGACGGCGCGGCGTCAAGCCGAGGCAGGACAAGCAGCTCGCGCGCCCGGGTGGCCGCGACATACCAGAGCCGGATGCGTTCGCGGTCGAGCTCGGCCTTTTCCGCGTCGCGGGCGTCGTCATACCCGACCGGCCGGACGCCAAAGACCGGGCAATAGAAGATGTCGCTGTCGCGATCGGTCACGGCGCTTTCTGGCGCCATGATCCCCGTCATCGTATTGACGGGCACGACGATCGGCCATTCCAGGCCCTTGGCGGCGTGCATGGTGTAGAGGGCGATGGCTTCTTCTTGCGCGTCGGGTCGTCCTTCGACGGCACGCGATTCGTCGGTCCAGGCCGCCGTCATGGTCTCGGCAAAGGCGCGAAGACCCCGAACCGGAAAGGCGGACGTCAGGCTCAGATAGAGATCGACGTTGGCCAGTGCGCGTTCCGCCTGTCCCCGGTGCCGTTCGAGCAGGATCGGGCGTACCTGCATCACGTCGACCGCTTGCGACAGGAGGTCGTGCGGCGTGGTGCTGTTGGTCCGGCGGTAGAGCGCTTGCAGCTTCTCGATGGTCGTCCGGGCAAGCGCGTGTTCGATGCCGCTGGCATCGACACCGAGATCGAGCCGGGGCAGCGCTTCCGGGTAGTCCTCGGAGCGCGGCAGCGTCCAGATGATGTCGAGAAGCTCTTCCTCGGTCAGGCCGACGAGCGGGCCTCGCAGCAGTGCGCCCAGGGCGAGCGTGTCGCGCCGGTCGGCGAGGACGCGGGTCAGGGCGATGAGGTCCTGGATTTCCTGGCGGCGAAACAGCCCCTTGCCCGCCTGGGTCGCGACCGGAATGCCGTGCCGTTCGAGCGCCTCTTCATAGCGCCACAGATCGCTGCCGGTAGGGGCGAGCAAGGCGATGTCGCCCGGCCGGCAGACCCGGCTGGCGCCGCTTCGGCGATCGAGGATCATCTCGCTGCCGATCAGGCGGGCGCACATTTCGGCGACCGCTTCGGCTTCGGCGTCACGCTGCTGTTCGGCCGTGGCTTTGCCGTTCTCATCGGCGACCGCGACATCCAGGGCTGCGACGCACAGCGCCTCTCCGCGATCAGCGTGGAACGGGTCGAGCGCGGTGAAGCCCGGCTGCCCTGCGCTCGACAGCAACGTCTCGAAGCGCTCGTTCACATAAGTGAGGATGGGGGCGCAGGAGCGAAAGTTGGTCGAGATCGACAGGACGCTGTCCGGATTCTGGGCGAGAAATGCATCACGTGCCCGCACATAGGCGCTGACGTCAGCGCCGCGGAACCGATAGATCGCCTGCTTGGGATCGCCGACCAGGAACAATGCGCCGGGACGGATTTGAAAAGCTGACCAGTCGGCGGTCGAGCCGTCCGCGGACGGTTCGCCGCAGAGACGCCAGAAGATCTCGGTCTGTAGCGGGTCGGTGTCCTGAAACTCATCGACAAGGACATGGGCGAAACGCGCCGCCAGCGCCCGGCGAACATCATCATGATCGCGCAGCAAGCCGCGCGCCGCGAAGATCAAGTCGTCGAAGTCGAGCAGAGCCGCTGAACGCTTGTGGTCGCGGAAGCGGTGCAGAACCGGCTGCACCTGGGCGATCAGATCGGCGAGCACACGGCTGGCAACATTCTGGAGCATGGTCTGCCATGTCTCGCAGCACGCCACATAATGGCCTTCGGCCACCGCGTTGAGGCCCTCGCCATCAGCCTTGGCCAAGCCCTCGCGCTTGGCCGCATCGACCCATTTGCCCTTCTTCTTGTATGCGGAGAAGGCTCCGCTCTTGGTGCAAAGATCGCGGTGTGGCTGCGATACCAGCAGGCGGACCAGCCCGGCCGGCGTTTCGGCAACGAGAGCGTCATCAAGGGCCTGCGCCATTTCGGCGAACCGCTCGGCGATCGTCGCTGTTTCTTCCTCGACTGCGGGCGCGGTGCGAATGAACTCGGCGAAGGTGTCCGCTGCGGCGAGGAAGGCTTGCAGGTGCGGCGTCAGCGGGGTGACCGCGGGGGCGGACACCGTTCGACGCCGGCGCAGGTTCGCGACGATCTTGTGGATCAGCCCGACGGTCTCACCGGGATTCTGAAGCACCATTTCGGCGATGATGCCGCCTTCGCCACCTGAGAGTTGCTCCCGCAGCCAGGCTTCGACGATCTCGATAAAGGCGAGGTCGGCCTGATTGCGATCCATCACACTGGCGCCCGGATCGATATCAGCCTCGACCGGATAGGGCTTAATCAGGCGCTGGCAGAAGCCGTGGATGGTCGAGCAAGTGATCTCGTCGATCGCGGCGCTCGCTGCCGCGAGATGGGCTTTCTGGGTATCCGACAGACCGCCGAGCAAGGCGATCCGCAGTTCGGGCGGAATTTGTCCGGCGGAGAGGTCGCTGACGAAGTCGCGCACCCGGATCAGAAGCTCGCTGGCCGCCAGTTCCGTGAACGTCACCGCCGCGATGGATTTGGGCGCGATGCCTTCGGCCAGCATGACCGCGATGCGACCGGCCATGACAGCCGTCTTGCCGGACCCGGCGCCAGCCTCGACCAGGATCGAGCGATCATGCACGCTGATCGCGTTGCGGCGGGCCGCGTCATCGCGAAGGTCTTTCGTTACAGCGGTCATTACTGCGCCTCCCAGACATGTGCGGCGTCGCCAAACAGTTCGGTCGCGGCCGAGAGCTTGCGCTTGCAATAGGTGGCGCCCGCGTTCGCCGGCAGCGCGAAAGCCAGGTCGTCGTAGGTCCCGCCGGTATCCGGTCCGATGAGGGCGTTGCCGGCCGTCAGATTGATGCGCGCCGCCTGCAGATATCCGGTGATCTCGACCAGCGTGGCTTCGGGATCGTCGAGTTGCAGATCGATTTGGTCGCGCGGGTAGAGCAGGGACGCGCTGATCGAGACATCCGCGCCCAGCAACGCCTTTACGGCGAAGGCGTAGAGGCAGCGCTGCAATTCCCGGCCACCATCCAGGCCGATGTTGTCCTTGGGTGGTCTGCCGGTCTTGTAGTCGCGGACCAGGGCGCGCTTGCCATCGCCTGAGATGTCGAGACGATCGATGTAGCCGGCGATGCGAAACCCGGCGTCGGGGATTTCGACGACCGTTGCCGAATCCCACGGGCTGTCGGCAGCCGATTTGGCGCTAACCCCACCAAACGCCACTTCGCCATATGACCGGGCGTCCGGCAGGCGCTCATCACCATAAGTCAGCGCGCGGCTGGTGAGCAGGCGCGCTTCGTCCAGCGTCCGGTGCCAGATGACAGCGGGCGGGATGGCGCGTTCGCTTTCCCAGACACCCGAAACCTCGACGGCAGCGTTCTGCACCGCCGCTGCGATCTGGTTTACGTCGGCCTTGGCGAGGCCGCCTGCGGCTTCCAGCTTCTGGAGCGCGAGGTCGAGCGTCATGTGGACGAGGTCGCCCATGCCGAGCGCATCGAGAACCAGGGGATCGGTCCCGCTCTCGGGCATCCGCAAGTGCATCCCGTATTTCCAGAGGAAGCCGAGCGGGCTTCGTAGAAGGAGCTTGAGCGAACTGGCCGACTGAGTTCGGGCCAAGATGGCCAGCAGGAGAGGATGGTCCGCCCGAACCAGCCCGTCGTGCGGCGTGATCTCCTTGCGGTGCCAGTTGCGCCAGCAGGCCGTCGCACTGATCGCCTGCGGTTCATGCGCAAACTCTTGCGGACGCGCCATCAGCCGGTCGGTTTCACTGAAAGCATGGAGCGGGACCGCGTTGCGGCGGATGTAGGTCTCGCCGGCGTGATCGCCGAGCAGAGAGCTGCGCCCGAGAAGTCTGCCCTCGCTGTCGCGGCGAGACCGCGACAGAATGACCTGGTGCTCGGTCGTCGCGAGAATGGTTTCGAAATCCCGCCGGTCGGCCGCGCCGACCGGGAGCGGATCGAGCTCGACGGTCGGAATGATGTGGTCGGAGATCAGGCGATCTTCCGAAATGCCGCGCGGCCAACGCGCCGAGTTGAGACCGACGAGCCGAACGAACCGGCGCGGCGACGCAGCCAATGCGCTGGCCGGCATCCAGGCGACGGAGACGCAGGCCTCGAGGCCGTCATCCTGTTTCAAGGTTTCGAGGGTCGCGTCTAGCGATCCGGAGGGACCGGCCAACAGTACATTGCGCCAGATCGCCAGCGCTCGACCGCTGAGAAGCGCCGCGCCGATTTCCTCGGCGGCGGTGTGGCCCTTGGCGAGGAGCGCGACGATGCCGCGCAGCGTCGCAGCGTGATCCTGTGCGTCGGGCCAGTCAGCCGGCGTCAGGCGATCGAGCAAGCGCGTCCAGGCAGCGGCAGATGCCAGCGGTGCGTCCGACGGAAGGATGCGCATCCAACCTGGGGGCAAGGTCTGGAACGGGCCTGTTTCTGATCCGCAAAGCGCAGCCAGACGGCGCATACGGGTCTGCGACAGACCTCGGATGAGGATGTCGGCGAGCGCGGCGGCGGCTTGGCCGTCCCGCGTTGTCGTAACCTTGATCCCGTGAACGAAGTGCAGATCGAGATTGGCGTCGGCGTGAAGTGAGAGGAAATGGTCGTCATATTCGGCCGTCGAGGCGCCTGCGATGGCGATCTCTGCCGGCTGGGCCTCGCCGGAGGCCAACAGGCTTCGCGCCCAGCGGACGGCTTCAATGGCCTCATGATAGGCCGTGGCCGCGCTGACGGCGTTGATGGCGGGCGTTCGGGGACCCGTCCGGTTGATGGTCACACCGGTTCCTTGGAGCCAAGCGGGCGTGGGACGGGGACCCGCCGTCCAGATCACCGCGATATGGGTGGTCAGCGCCTGAAGGAGCGGACGCCAGCAGGGCGAAAGCTCGGTGATCCCGACGATCTCGACCGGACCGAGCACCGCCTTGGCATGACCAAGGCGCAGACTGGCCGCAGCGACGAGATCGGCCGGGCGCATCATCCCTGGCGGCAGTTGCGCCAGCACCGCGGTTTCAAGCCGCGCGATGGAGTCGAGGCGGGGATGGTCCCCTGCGCGCGCCGCCAGGTCGATCCCCGCGCGCCAGGCCTTGTGAAGGGTGTCTGCCGACGCATCGACCATCCCGGGAAGCAGTTTGATGCTTTCCAATTCGCCGAGCGGGGTGGACGGCAAGACCGCCTGGATCGCGGCGCGCAAACTCTCATCGTCGATCGGCCTGGCGAATCCGCCAGCGAGGCGAACCGCCAATTGTTCGAACGACATGATCTGAAGGCCGTGCTGGCGTTCCCGCGCGGCGGCGAGTCGATGCTCGCGCATCGCTAGCCGCCCATGGGCGATGATGGTCCGTCTGCCTGATGCTTCCACCGTTTTTCCCGCCCTAAACCCCGTGGAACTGCGCTTTCTGTGGAACGAGGCTACGCACCCCGTCCACTGCGACGCATTCCGCCTTGACCCAAGCGCACTTCACGAATAGAAAATAGATGGGTCGAATAGATATGTCCAGATAGTTTCTATCTGCATCGTGTTGGAGGCAAGCTTCATGGCGCTGGCTGGCGCGGGACTAAAATGGGGGGTGGAGCGGCGGCTCGAATTCATCGAGTTCCGGCTGTTCTGGGAAGGTGGCGTCAACCGCGCCGATATCATCGAGATGTTCGATGTGTCGGTGCCGCAAGCGTCCAAGGACCTCACTCTCTATCAGGAGCGGGCGCCCCATAACGCGATCTACGACAAGAGCGCCAAGCGCTACATCGCGAGTGACGCCTTCACACCCTGTTTCCTAAAGCCTGACCCCGATGGGTATCTCAGTCAGCTTCGCTCCGTTGCTGACGGCATCCTCGATCCGTCCCAAGCGTGGCTTGGATATTTTCCATCGTTTGGTGTCGCTCCCAGCCCTGCGCGAGGAATCAGGGCAGAGGTCTTGCGATCAATGCTTTCCGCGGTTCGCCAATACGAAGCCGTAGAAATTCGATACCAGTCCCTGTCCAGCTCCGAACCGAGATGGCGTTGGATCACGCCGCATGCTCTCGGCTTTGACGGATTTCGATGGCATGCACGGGCATTCTGCGGTGTCGACCGAGTATTCAAGGATTTCCTTTTATCTCGCATCTTAGAGACGCGAGGGTCGAAACCGGGTGAGATTGAAGCGGGCGCAGATACTGATTGGCAGGACGAGGTCACGCTTGAAATTGGCCCGCACCCTGGTCTTTCCGACGCTCAGAAGAAGGTAATCGCGCTGGACTACGGCATGCGCGAGGGAAAAACGCGAGTGAAGGTTCGCAGAGCTCTTCTTTATTACACACTGAAGCGCTTGGGGTTGGATGTCGATCCAAACTCACGCGCTCCACAAGATCAACAAATCATTCTCTTGGAACCGCTGGCTACATACAGCGGCGCCTACGCGAACGGGGCAACGGGGACGGCGAATGCTCGGGCTTAATCTCAGGCAAGAATTTAGAGGGCGGCGCCTCAAAGGGACGGCGATCGAACTTTCAAACGAGGCAAATACCGGCGCCACGCAGATCGCGGCCAAGGATTTCCTGGAAATCACCTATCCGACGCATGACTTGTTGAAGGGCATCGAAGCTGTCGGGCCGAATCAAGGTCGTCCAGTCGTCGTTATTGGCGAGCGCGGTCTTGGTAAGTCCCACTTGATGGCCGCGCTGTTTCACGCGGTCAACGATGCGGCTTCAACCGGTGCTTGGCTGAAGAACTGGTCGACCACGCTGGGCGATCCACACGTCGGCGACATCAAGCTGCGCGATGGGATGCTCGTCATCGGCGAGAGCCTGCATCGGCAGCGCTACAAGTTTCTTTGGGACCTTCTGTTCGAGCAGCATCCGCACGGTGCCTACATCAAAGGTAAGTGGGAAGGCATGGGTGCGGCGAAGACGGATATTCCGTCTGACCAACTCATCCTGGAACTCCTTCGGCATAAGCCTGTCATGCTGCTGCTGGATGAATTTCAGACTTGGTACGATGGCCTCACGAACACCAAACAGTATCCGTGGAAGCACTGGGCGTTCAATTTCATCCAGATTCTGTCTGAGATCGCCAAGGAGCATCCTGAGCTCCTTGTTCTCGTCGTTTCAGTACGAAACGGCGAAACTGACGCATACCAGCAGATACATCGCGTCAACCCTGTGCAGATCGATTTCAAGGCCGGCGGAAGCCCGGAGCGCATCCAGCACGATCGGCGACGGATGCTATTGCACCGCCTCTTCGAAAATAGGCTCCAGATCACATCGTCGTCGATCGAGGCAGCCCTTGCGCGGCACATCTCGGAATATTTCCGACTCTTGAGCACGCCGGCGGCGGAGCAGGATCGCAAGCAACGGGACTTTGTTGAGTCGTGGCCCTTTGCGCCGCATCTTCTTCAGTTGCTGGAAGATCAGGTCCTCGTCGCCACCGATGCTCAAGAGACCCGAGATCTGATCAGAATTCTGGCAAATCTCTTCAAGAGCCGTGGAGACCAAGCGCCCGTGTTGACCGCGGCGGATTTCAGGATGGATGACGACGCCTCGGGCATTGGCGCGCTCTTGGATTCGGTCGCCAACCAGCAACATCGGACGCTTCGCGACAAGGCGCTGCGAAATCTGACCTCGGTCACTGAGGCGGTCTCCGATCATGCGTCGAAGGTTCCGCACTTGCAGGAAATCGTGGGCGCGTTGTGGCTTCGCTCGATCGCAGTTGGAAACCTCGCGGGCGCCGAACCAGCCGTTCTTCAGGCGGATATCACTCAGAGCAAGCCGATCGACGACAATGCCTTTCAGGTCGAGCTGGCCACGATCATCGAGAACAGCTTCAACATCCATCAAGATGGTGCGCGGCTTGTCTTCAAGGAGGAGGAGAACCCACAGGCCAAGGTCATGGCCTCGGCCCGGAACGACAAGCTCTTCACGGATGGGTCCGATCTCGCGCAATTGGCGAGGGAGACGCGCTATGTCATCGGCGGTTCCGAGGAGGTGGCGCGTACCTTCCGCGTCATTGCCCTGCCGCGCACGTGGCTGAACGATCCCTGGTCGGGCCTAGACGAAGCTGAGCAGCCGGAGCGATGGGATGAACGCCTGCCGATCCTCGTGTTGCCGGAGGAGCCGGACCGGTTGAGCGAACGCCTTGGGCGGTGGTTGAAAGATCATCTCCAGAAGCGCCGCAACACCGTTCGTTTCCTGCTGCCGCGCGCCGGGACGACGAACGCGTTTTATGACCGTGACCTGTTGATCCTCGCGCGCGCCGAGATGAAGGCGCAGGAATGGGGTGTCCAGAACCCAGAATATCGGAAGCTCCAAACGAAGTATCAAAATGAGCTTCGAGATATTCTGAAGAAACGGTTCGACCGCTTCGCCGTGTTGCATCGCTGGAACTTTACAGAACCCACGAAGTGCGAGTTCCACGTTGAGACGTTGCGCGAGCAAGGCGCCAAGATACCAGACGCCATTGAGCAGACGCTAATCAATGACGTCTTTGTGCCCGAAGATTTTGAAGCGCTTGTGCTGGAGGCGGCGGGCGACAACGCCCCCGTCGGCAAACTGTTACGAGAGCTCCAGGAGCCGCGGCCGGCAGGCCAGGACTGTATTCCCTGGCTCGGAGAGATCGCGATGAAGGAACGCCTCGTGCGCATGTGCGCGCGCGGCAAGGTGGCAATCAATCTCCGCGGAATGGAGTATCTTCAAGCCCAAGCCGGCGAGGATGAGGACGCGGCGTGGAAGCGGCTGCGACCCAAGCTGGCCTATACCGGACGGCAGCTCGATGAGATTTTCCTGCTTCCTCCCTCGGCCGTGCCGTCTTCCGGCGGATCAGCGCCGCCAGTGGTGGCGCCAGGCGACCTACCTGCAGGCGGTCTGTTCGGTGGTGGCGCAACGCCCACACCGACCGCAAACCCTGGGGAGGCGCTCCCGTATCCTCCTTCAGGACCGGGATCGGAGCAGCAGGCCCCTGGGGGTGGCATTTTTGGTGGAACGTCGCCCGGCTCGCGGACGACCCTGTCCAACCCGGCGACTTCACCTCTCAACCTGATCGGCAAGCTTGAGGGTTGGGGAATCGGCCCTGCTACGCCGGTTCGGGAAGTGACGTTGAAGGTCACGGCCGCGACCGGCGCGCAGTTGAAGGAGTTGCTGAAAAAACTGCCCGACGGCATGACCTTCGAGCTCTCCCTGGACAAGGAGAGCAACTGATGGCGCTCGACCCGGATCAGTTTCGCGCACTCACGACCGCAGCGCCTGCCGATGCTTGGCGTGCAATCATCGACGACATCCTTTCGGTCTGCGTTCAGCCCTTGTCCGCGCCCAACGCCTCGGGGGAGGTCACGAGACGGGACCGTGCCATTGGCGCGCTTGACCATTTCCTCGCCGCGGCGGCGTGGGACTTATGGGAACAGTTCGGCGAGACTGTCGACCGGAACGCTGATCGGCTCGTTGACTGGTGGTCATCACCCTACAGCGCCAAGGCCATCCTTATCCTCGATGGGCTAAGTCTGCGTGAACTGCCTTGGCTGGTTGAGGGCGCAAAGGCCCGTGGCTTTGCTGTTCACAGGACGACCGCGCATGGGGCGGAGGTGCCGAGCGAGACAAATGCCTTCGCCCGTGCCCTTGGATTCAACAGCCGAAGCCAGCTTCAGAATAACGGCGGTGGCATGGCGCATCGCTTCGCACCAGCAAGAACCGAATGCGTCGATCTGCCGTGGAAGGATTGCGCCGATCTCATCGATGCGTCCCCTAATTGGATCTTCTGGCATCAATGGCCAGACAGCAAATTGCACGATGGTTCAGGCGCCGGTCAGGGGCTCGACACTCTTACTCGTGACATTGCGGCGCAACTGGCCAGCGATGATTTTTGGGAATTTGTCGAGCGTCTCGCAAAGGGCAGGCGGCTGGTGATCACGTCAGACCACGGCTACGCCGCGACCGGCTTGTTCTTCGATGCTCCAGACGAACAGGCCGCCTTCCTCAAGGGCATCCTCAAGAGCGGCCGCCTCGTGGCCGGCGAGCACGATCCCGGACCGTTTGTGCCTCCGGTGGCTCTGCAAGCGAACAGTCCGCATGGCAAGCATCTGCTTGCCGTCGGTCGATGGAAATGGCGCAGCCAGGGTGGATACCCGACGCTGGCGCATGGTGGGCTCTCTCTGCTTGAGATGCTGTCACCATCCATAGAAATGACGAAGTAGGGAATGCCGCGTATGGCCACGAAGAAAGAATTTATTGCTCAGGAAGTGGCTCGCGCAGTTGGTGCTGGCAAGACGGTTGCGTTGGAGACAGTTGATTTCGGCGATCCGAATCGCCCGAAGACCTGTCTTGAGGTTGATTTCCCGATCTTGCCCGTAAACCAGGTGGCCGTCATCGAAGGCAATGCGGGCAAGCCGATCTATCAGATGTCGAAATGGTGGGCGCGTCGGCGATCGAGTGTGTTCAGGTCGATGCTCATTGCTGCAGCGACAAAGGCTCCGGAGGATCCAGCGCTAGCCGCAAAGCTCGTCTGGGACAACTACTATGCCAATCATCAGAAGAAGGGCGCCTTCAAGCACCTGAAGGTCGCGGACATCTTCATGGGCGGCGGCACGACCCTTGTCGAGGGCTCGCGGCTCGGCATGCAGATGTCCGGCAACGACCTCAATCCGGTTGCATGGTTCGTGGTGAAGCAGGAGTTGGCCGACGTCGATCTCGATCAGGTGAAGCGGCTGATCGCTGATGTTGAGGCCGAGGTGAAGCCTCAGATCATTCCCTTCTATTACTGCGACGGACCCAATGGGGAGAAAGGTATCTGGACGCATAAGCCCACTGGTAACGTGATGGGTCCGGAGTTCGATCCGCTCTCCCTCCGCCCGGGGGAGCGAACGGACTACGGCTACGAAGGGCCGGAGATCATCTATACGTTCTGGGCCAAGCACGGCCCCTGCCAGGTGACAGGCTGTGGTCACCGCACGCCGATCATGACCAGCCCAGTCATGGCGGTGAAGACGCTCACGGTGAAGCATTGGGAGCATACTTGTGCCGCCTGCGACACAGAGTTTGACGTTGAGGACGCCGAGGCGCGGATGGCGCCGGATGCTCCGCTCTACGTCGCGCCGGATGAGAAGCCGCACTCGGTCTTCGATTCGAAAGGGCGCGTAGTTTGCCCTGGTTGCGGTCACGCCGTCATGGTGAAGCTCGGCAAAGGGAAGAACAAGAAGATCGAGTTATCTCTGTTGGTCCATCCGGAGTGGCTCGCTGGCAGTCCGAGGAACGATGCCACCGGACGATCCTTTGGTGGTTCCGCGCAGGATGATGCTGAGTCGACGACGAGATGGAATTGGGAGCGTGCCGGTAAGATAAGGCTCTTGGAGGTTCGGGGCTCTCTTCCGGAATCTGTAACGTGCCCCGAAACTAAGGTCACGTTCAGTAGCGGGAAAGACGGAGGCACGGTTCCAAAGAAATCGAGCTACACATGCGCCTCGTGCGGAACAACGCAGGATGTCTTGCAGACCGTCAGGCAGACCGGAAAAACAGGGCCGCTCGCAGCATACAGCGCTCACGGGGTCTCAGCCAAACGCAAGAGCGATGGAATGCCCTATGGCGGGCGTTTCTTCTCCCCGTTCAATGAACGCTTTGCCCAGCAGTACAGCTCTGCTGCAGAGGAATGGGGTCAGAGAAAAGACGGTGACTTGGCCAATTATTGGCCCAAAAGTGAGGTCCCGTTTGGATTCATGACTCACATGAACAATGGCGGAATACCAAATCACGGTTTTTCGCATTGGTGGACTATGTTTAATCCGCGGCAGATGCTTGTACACACGCAATTATTGAAATCAATTATGGAGGTCGGTAGCTATCAATGGAACGTTCGCGAATATGTTCTCGGGGCATTTCAGCAATATCTCCGCAATCAAAGCTTGTTTACGCTCTGGAACGTCCAGGGAGATAAGTTGGAGCCACAATTTGCCAATAATAACTACCATCCAAAATCGACCGTCGTAGAGAATTGCGTCTTCTCTAACCTTGGTCGCGGCAATTGGGCATCCAGTGTAGAAGGAATAATTGAGGGGCGCGAGTGGGCAACCCGCCCGTGGGAAGCTGTCAGCGTCGATACGCTGAAGAGAATAGACCCTGCCCTGGCATCCGACGTAAGTGGCCAAAGCGAGAGGGTGTTTCCTGGCGATCCCGTGAAGGGAGCCGAGATTTACCAATGTTCATCGACCGAGCTCAATCAGTACGGGGATTCGACTATTGATCTTGTGATCACCGATCCCCCCTTTGGGGGGCTCCTCCATTATTCTGAGTTGGCAGATTTCTTTCACGTTTGGATGCGCTTGCCGCTCAAGGACAAGTACCCAGAGATTTTCGGTCCCGAGTATACGCCGAAGTCTATGGAGGCAGTATCTAATAGGGCGCGTGAGCCTGAGGATCCCGATGGCTTCTATCAGCGCATTCTCACCGCCTGTTGGAAGGAAGCTCATAGAGTGCTGAAACCGGGCGGGATGTTGGCATTCACCTTCCACCACAGCGAAGACGCGCCATGGGTATCTGTCCTCGAGTCACTGTTCGACGCGGGCTTCTTTCTTGAAGCGACGTACCCGATCAGGTCAGACGAAACAAAGGGCGAAGGCAGCAAGCCGGGGACGTTTGGTTCCCAGCAGATCGAATACGACATCGTGCATGTTTGCCGGAAGCGGACCGAAGAGCCGAAGCCTGTCAGCTGGGGGCGTATGCGGCGTGAGGTTCTGGCCGATGTCCGTCAGCTCCAGGGACTGTTGGAAAATCATGCAAAGGCGGGCCTCCCTGCGGCGGACCTTCAGGTCATTCGCCGCGGCAAGGCGTTGGAATATTTCTCTCGCCACTATGGGAAGGTCTTCGTAGACGAAGGTCGGGCGATCTCGGTGAAGGACGCTCTGGTCGGCATCAATCAACTCATCGACGAGGATACGAATAAGACTACCGAGCCGCCGCCTGTTACCGCCGAACCCATTACTCGGCAGTTCCTGCGTATGTTCAACGGTCAGACCGAACTCGCGCGCGACCAGATGCAAAAGCTATTGCGTGGCTCTGGCATCGCGCCGGACGAGTTCACCAATCGGGGTTGGGCGAGCGAAGAGAAGAAGGTCTTCCATCTCGCCGATCCTCTCGTCTTCGCCCGGGACTGGCAGGGAAGGCATCGTCGGCGCCTCACGGCCGATCTCGATCAGGCGCTCGTGCTGATCGGTGCTTGCTATGATGGCAGTGGCATCAACGCTTCGGACACATTGAAGAACGACAATTTCAAGCCGCATCCCGCCCTGAAGAGTCTCCTTGAATGGCTCAGCAGGCACGGCGCGACCCAGCCGAAGCGGAACGCGTCGTCGCGAGCGTTGACGATCTACAACAATTGGGCTTCCAGCCACAAAGACGCGGTCGCGCAGATGTCGCTGTTTCAGGAGGATTGAGCATGAAGCAATTGCTCGACAGCGTCTGGCAGCGCCGGGGAGTGAGTTGGATCTGGGACGACGAGGCGCTCGCGATCGCCACGCAGCCCTCCGAAGTCCTCAGCTTGCGTGAACTCCTCCGTGCGGCAAAGGACTGGCCCGATGATCTGCCGAGCAACGGCGGAAATACATTGGTGGTTGCGGGGCTGGACGCATGCCTTGACCTGCTGACGCCGGTCGACGCCGACGGCTGGCTCGGGAATGAGCTCAAGTCTACCATCTTGTCTTTCCAAGACGCCTATTCGGGTGAAGCTGCACTGATCTTCTGGCTGCCAGTCGGGCAGAGGCGCTTTCATACCGACATGGCGACGGATTCTGTCCGGTGGCGTTGCTCGGCACCTCACGCCGACCAACAGATCGAGTTTGGGCGTCTCCTATGGGGCGAGGCTCGGGAATACCCGCAGGAAATCATCCTCTCTGAGGGAGGCAAGCCAGTCGGCTTGTTTCACCTGCGGATCACCTGAGGGCCGGTTTGATGGATGGTGTCAGTTTCAGTCCGGGCGACCGGATAACCCACCCTGATTTTGGCGCAGGGGTTGTGCTCGACGCCCCGCGCGAGGGCTATCTTCGGGCGTTTTTCAGCAGCGGTGAACGGCGTGTTCCTCTGGAAAGCGTCCAACGCGAAGTATCCCGTACAGAGCGGATTCTGCGAGCAGTTGAAGGCACGCCGGAGCGGGCGCGGGCGGTCTGGCTTTCCTATGAAGCTCATGCGCTGCCGGTCATGGAAAGCGCGTCGGCTCTGACGTCGGCGCGGATCGATCTTCTTCCGCACCAGGTGGTTCTGACGCACAGGATCGCCACGGCGTCTCCCCGCCGCTTCCTGATCGCCGACGAAGTCGGCCTGGGCAAGACCATTGAAACCGCTCTGATCTTGCGGGAGCTCGCTAGCCGCGGCGAACTGGACCGTGCATTGATGGTGGTTCCCGCAGGCCTGGTGAACAATTGGCACCGGGAGCTGAACGAAGTCTTCAACCTCGATTTCGAGGTGTTCGGGTCGGAAGGCGATATCACCGATCGGAAGACCAACGCTTTCGCCAAGCATGATCGACTGATCGCCAGCATCGATACGCTAAAGCGGCCGGCGCGTATCAAGCGGCTGCTCGAAGCGCCTCGCTGGGACTTGGTGGTTTTCGATGAGGCGCACCACTTGACCGCGTACCGAACGGGAGGAAAGGTTCGGAAGACGGAGAACTACAAGCTCGGAGAGGCGCTGAAGGGTCATACGCGTGATCTCCTGCTGCTTTCTGCGACGCCGCACCAAGGCAATCATTTCCAGTTTTGGATGCTTATTCAACTTCTCAATCCGACCCTTTTCGGCAGTCCCGAAGAGATGATCGAAAACCGTCATCGACTGAACACTGTCATGTTCCGTCGAACAAAGGCCGATGCCTGCCGGCCGGATGGTGATCCCCTTTTTGCACGTCGGTGGGTGCATACAGAATCGTTCCTCATGGGGGACCAGGAGCGACGGTTTTATGAGAAGCTGCGTGAGTACCTCGAGGACGGCTTCGACCTCGCGAAACGGCAGGGCAACCAGGGCCGTGCTCTCGGCTTCCTGATGGCCATTTTCCAGAAGATCGCCGCATCGAGCTTCGCCGCTGTTCGCCGGACGTTAAAGCGCCGGATGCTGATGCTAACGTTGCACGAGGCCCTTATCCGTGATCGCGACCTCGACATCGAGGGCCGAGAACGCCTTTACGATGAGGCCCGCGAGCTGATCCACATTGAATGGTGCCTCGGACGCGATCCCGTTGGCCGGACTGAAGTTGACCGGGTGATGGCCGACCTCAAATATCGACTGGCGAAAAAGCTGGACGAAGAGGCGCTCGAAATGGCGTCGGACCCCTATGGCAGCGAGTTCGCCTCGTCGCATATGGAGGACGCGGCCTCGGCCGCAGTGGATATCCATCTGCCCGAGGAAAGGCTCCGTATTGCCGACCTGCTATCGGTGTTCCCGGAGCAGCGCGAGACCAAGGCCCAGAAACTGCTCGATGGGCTGGGCACTCTGTGGCGCCAGAATCCAAATGAGAAGATCGTGATTTTCGCCACCTATCTCGGGACAGTGGATCTGCTCGCTAGCGAAATCGAGAAGGTCTATCCCGGGCAGGGGGTTGTCGTTCTGCGTGGCGGGGATCACGGTGCAAAGGTCGCCGCCGAACGGCGCTTTCGACAGAAGGACGGGCCGCGCGTCCTAGTCTGTACGGCAGCCGGCCGCGAAGGCATAAATCTTCAGTTCGCGCGCGTTCTCTTCAATTTCGACTTGCCCTGGAATCCGATGGATATGGAGCAGCGGATCGGCCGCATCCATCGGTATGGCCAGGCTCACACCGCCCAAGTCTACAATCTCGTGCTGTCAGACACGATCGAGGGACGCATCTTTCTTCTCTTGGATGACAAGCTCACTGAGATCGCGCGGACACTCGGCAAGGTGGACGATCAGGGGAACATAGCGGAGGATCTTCGTTCTCAGATATTGGGCCAGCTATCCGAGCGTTTGAACTACGACCGTCTGTATCAGGAAGCGCTTTCCGATCCTGAATTGAAGAGAACGGCTGTTGAACTTGAGGCAGCGCTTTCCAACGCGAGGGAAGCTCGCGAAGTCGTCTTCGATCTGTTTCAGGATCTCGATGGATTTAGCCTCGACGACTACAAGCCGTTTTCAGATGTCTCGTCGGGAATGGACCGCCTGGTCCGGTTCCTAGCGGCGGCTCTGGCGGATCGGAATTGGAGGCTCATCAAGGTCGATGATTTGACCTACGACTTGATCGCCGCGGACGGGGCACGAAAGAAGCGGTTCACGCTCGACCGCAACATAGCCACGTCAAATGACAATGTTGACCTTATGGGGCTCGATCATCCCCTTGTGCAGGAGGAGCTGGGGCGGTGGCGCAGTCTGCCGCCAGAGCAACTCGGGGTTTCGCTTGAAGGAAGTGAGATTGGAACAACGCTTCTCTCGTTTTGGCTCGTTGAGGCATCAGCCGGCACCGGGGAGAAGCGTGTTTCCGTTCAGCCGATCGCGGTTAAACCGGACGGAACGCGAGTTCCCAGTGTCGAGCGTCAGGCCGGCCAATTTCTCCACGCGGCCGAAACGAGTCCCATCTTGTCCCCTGATGAGCGCCTGTCGCTCTTCGCAAGTGCTGTCGAGCCCACCTTGCAGCGGGAACTCAAGCACAAGGGGGCCGCAAATGGAGACGGGAGTTTTTCGGCCGAGCTGATCGGATATGTGGAGATCGCCTAAGGGCTGATCGCCGATCCGCTGTTATCGAGGGCCGGGCCTCTCAGTTTCCGCCTTCGGGCGCGTGAAGGCTGCGAAGGAGATCACCGATGCTTCGGCCGCGCACATGGCACATGGCAATCACCCGATCATAGACAATAACCCGGCCGCTTCGACCGCGCTGCGCTTCGCAGCTCACCGTCTGCCCGAACGCCACTTGTTCCAAAAGCGCCTTCGAGCGCCGGCCGTCAGAGGAATGGAGTTCCGGCGCGTCAAAGTCCGCCAGCCGAACCTCGATCCAGGTGTTGGGGTCCGCAGAGTTACCCACGCAAAATCCGTCGCCGTCGCCGACGTAGCGCACCGTGCCGCCGAACTGCTGTCCGGGGCGCGACGGTAGGCGTCCCTCGCATGGGTCGGCACGCGCCGGTGATGCGGTCAGCAGCATGATTGCGGCGCCGAATGCGATCGTCGGTAGGCCCAGCGGCCTGGAAGAGAGCCTCAACATTCCTCTCCAGCGCGCGCGATCTTCAGGCCGTAGTCGGCCTCGAGCATGTCGATGATGCGGACCAGAGCGCGATAGATGCTCAGTTCATTCGCACCAAATTTGTAGTGGCCTGTAATCAGCGCCTCCGGCTGCAGGTCATCGACCCGGGCCTTCCGCTTCTCTTCCTGGCCGTCGCGGATGTAGGTGACGGGATAGCGGAAGGATCGGCCTTCGCCCTCCCACACGCCCCAGGCGCTATAGTTCTGGATGTTGGCGTTGTAGCACTCCGAGCCGATGATGCTCTCCATGCGCACCAGGACGTCACGGATCGGGCCAACCTTGGCGCGGGTCCGTTGAACATACCGATAGCCTTCGATGCCCTGCTGCACCTCCTCCAATTGCGCGGAATACCAGTCGTGCTCGACGGCGGCCCTTTGCTTCATCCCTGCGAGCATATCGGCAGGCACATCGTCGGGGGACAGGGCGGCGAGTTCGGCAAAGGCCTCGACCTGACCCTGGACGGCGTTGAAACGATCTTCCCAAGTCTCGTTGTATTGCGAGGCCTCGTCCAGAATGGCTTGTTTGAACGGTAGCGCTTCACCGAAGTCTAGCGCCTGCAAGGCATGGTAAGCCTCGGTCTCGCTGTCGATGACATGCTGCTGCATTTCTCGGTCACCCGGCCAGTCCGTTTTGGCGGCGCGTCGAATCCCGTCAAGAACTTCAGAGGGTATGTCATGCGTCATAGACTCACCTGAACCTTAGAATCTTGGGCGAAAATATCGGAGATCACGGGAGCATGTCGGTGACCGCAATTTGGTCACTATGAGCCGCCCCGCAGCGGGTTGATCGTGCCGATCCCTGCAAAATGCTTCTCATTGTCGGTGACGATCGTGCAGCCGTTGGATTCCGCAACGGCGGCGATGATCATGTCCAAGGCGCTGCGCGGGCGGCCAGCGGCTGTCCCATCGGCCATTAGTCTCGCCCAAACGAGACCTGCCTTCTCGTCGAAGGGGAGAACGCGCCCGGCGAAGAGAGCCGATGGACCCTCCGGTCCCGCGAACCACGCTTCGAGCTGATCGCGTTTGCGGCCGGCAGGTTTTTCCAGCACGCCGCGCCGAATCTCGGCGATGGTGAGCGAGGCAATGAAGAGGTCTTCGTCGACCTGGTCGCCCATCCACGCCAGCAGTGATTCCGATGGGACTGGCTTGGTGACGTTGCTGATGACGTTGGTGTCGAGAAGATACCGGCTCACAGGTCAGCCTTGCGACCTGACTCGAAGGGACGGGCCGGCACGGCGTCGGCGCCAACCAGAGGCGAGCGTCGGAGGGCTTCGAGGATGCCACCTTTTCGCGGCGGCTGACCGGCGATGCCTTGGCTGACGGCCGCCCGCAAGCGCTCGGCCTCCGGGCCGTCCTCGGCCAAGCGCTTTGCAAGCGAGCGGATTAGCTCGCGATCGGAATCGCGCCCGAGAACCTCGAAGCGCGCCATGCCGCGTTCGACCAAGCGGTTCCGATAGTTCTTGATGGCGCGCCTCTGAGACGTGTCGCTCATGATTGACCTCTGCATTATTCCCGGTAATATATCCAGTTACAGGCCGGTCGGCAAGATGGCTTGGAGCGAGGGCTTATCCCGGAAAGGAGGCATGATGGCCGGTGCCGAACACCGCACACGACCGCATCGAGCAGCCGCCGATTGTAGGTATTTGCGCTTCGCCATGACGCGCCAAGCTTCGCCAGCGGAGCCGAGCGCAGCCGGGAGCGTCCGATATTCCACTGCAGATTTCTCGGATAACCACCTGAAACCGTTCAATATCGCGTGGTTCGATGCAACAATGGCAGTATGTCCGCTAACGTGTTTCAGTTCCCAGCGTCGCAGGGCGACGCCGACCTTTACGACTACGCCCGCCCGGTCCGGTCGGCGCCGCCCAAGCCGCGGTCCCGCGCTCGAAAAAGGGTCGAGCACCAGGCGAGCCTCAAAATCTCCGACGACTGGCCCGATCACGTGCCCGTCACCGAGGCTGAGCTGGACCTTTTCGAGGTCCATTTCGGTCCGCTTCTCGACGAGTTGCTGGGCTCGAAAAGCTAATATTGTGAACGGAGGTCCCGCATGAACGCCAAAGCGACCCCCGCCTTGGCATCGCCGGGGCATGCCGCGCTCTATCTGCGTGTTTCGACCGGCCGGCAGGCCGAACACGATCTTTCGATTCCGGACCAGCGCCGCCAACTTCAGGCCTATTGCCAAGCAAAGGGCATCGCCGTCGCCGCCGAGTTTGTTGAGCCGGGCGCATCGGCGACGGACGACCGGCGGCCTGAGTTTCAGCGGATGATGGATGCCGGAGCGCAGAAGCCTGCCCCGTTCAACTTCATCATCGTCCATTCCTTCTCGCGCTTCTTTCGCGATCAGTTTCAGCTCGAATTCTACGTCCGGCGACTGGCGAAGAACGGTATCCGTCTGACGTCCGTCACGCAGGATCTGGGCGACGATCCGATGAGCGTGATGATGCGTCAGATCATGGCGTTGTTCGACGAATACCAGTCGAAGGAGAACGCCAAGCACACGCTCCGGGCCATGCGGGAGAACGCCCGTCAGGGTTATTGGAACGGCTCGCGGCCACCCTTCGGCTACAAGATCGTAGCGGCAGAGCAACGAGGGGCGAGGACCAAGAAGAAGATCGAGCCCGATCCGGCACAGGTTGAGACCGTCCAGCTCATGTTCCGTCTCGCCCGGATCGGCGCCGACGACGGTCCAATGGGGTCCCGCCAGATCGCCGACTACCTGAACGCGCGCGGTATCCGGACGCAGACCGGCGGACGCTGGGGCGTCGGGGCGGTCCACCAAATCCTGACCAGGGAGACCTACATCGGCCGCCATCGCTTCAACGTCTCGGGCAAGCGTAAGGGAGAGCAGAAGTCGGAAGACGAGATCGTCGACGTGGCGGTCGAGCCGATCATCGACGAGGAGGAATTCGCTGAAGTTCAGGCGGTCATGCGGTCGCGCAGTCCGCAACTGAAGGCCCCGCGGTTCGTAACGGCCGGGACGCTCCTGGGCGGCGTGTGCTTCTGTGCCGATTGCGGGGGAGCCATGACGCTCCGCACCTCCGGCAAGGGGGACCAATACCGCTACTACACCTGCTGCACGACGGCACGGCAGGGGAAGACGGCGTGCCGCGGCCGCACGATCCCGATGGACGAGCTGGACACGATCGTAGTGTCGCATCTGGAGGAGCGACTTCTTGCTCCCGAGCGGCTTGAGGAGCTGCTCGCTGGCCTGCTTAAGCGCAGGGAGGAGCACGCTGAACACCTGAAGGGTCGGATCGCCGAGCTGAGGAAGCAGGCTGCGGACGCGGAAGCCAAGCTGACTCGGCTGTATGAGGCCATTGAGAATGGTCTCGCTGAAATGGACGATTCCAACCTCAAGGGACGGATTGTCGAGTTGAAGCGGATCCGTGACGCGGCGCGGGCCGATGCGGACCGGGCCGAAAACCGTGGAGAGGGCGACGACAATCGACTGACGCCGGAGCTGCTGCGTCGGTTCGGCGTCGAGGCTCGTAAGAAGATCAGGGATCGAGAGGGCGGTTTCCGGCGTCACCATCTCCAGGCGCTAGTGCAGAGGGTGGAGGTCGGAGCCGACGAAATTCGGATCGGGGGATCGAAGCCAAGGCTCCTCCAGACGCTTGTGGCGTCTGGAGGAAACTATGGAGTGGAAACTGCGGCGCACGGCGTTCGCAGTTTCGTTCCGAATTGGCTCCCTGAGCAGGACTCGAACCTGCGACCATTCGATTAACAGTCGAACGCTCTACCAACTGAGCTATCAGGGACCATGGGTCTCGCGACCGGAGGCGGCCATATAGCAACCGCTTCGCCGCTTGTGAAGCCGAAAGACGCGGTTTTCCCGCTTCCATTGCCGCACCCCCGCGCGCAAGCGGCGGCCCGGCCGCCTGCGATCAGGCGCGCAACCGTGTCCCGTCAGGGGCCGGAGCCGTGTCTGCGGGGGCATCCATCGCCGGCTCCCCGGTCGCGCGGCCTTCACCCTGCTCGTGGGCGAACTGGGCGTAATAGAAGCCGTAATAGCGCCCGCGCCGGGCGATCAGCTCCTCGTGAGTGCCGCTCTCCACCACCCGCCCGTGCTCGACGACGCAGATCCGGTGTGCCCGCACCACCGTCTGCAGGCGATGGGCGATGACGATGGTGGTGCGCGCGTGCTGCAGCTCGTTCAGGGCCTTCTGCACTTCGGCTTCCGATTCCGAATCAAGCGCCGCGGTGGCCTCGTCGAGCAGCAGGATGGGCGCGTTCTTGAGGAAGGCCCGGGCGATGGCGATGCGCTGGCGCTGGCCGCCCGACAGCTGCGTCCCGTGCTCGCCGACGGCGGTGTCGTAGCCCTTCTCGAAGCCCATGATGAAATCATGCGCATGGGCCGCCCGCGCCGCTGCGATGATGTCGGCTTCGGCCGCGCCGGGCCGGCCGAAGCCGATATTCTCCCGCACGCTGCCGGAGAAGAGGTAGACGTCCTGGCTCACCAGCGCGACGCTGGCACGGACCGAGCTGCGCGTGACGGTACGCGTATCCACCCCGTCGATGAGCACGGCGCCCCCCTGCGGGTCGTAGAAGCGCTCGATGAGGTTGATGATGGTGGACTTGCCGCCGCCGGACTGGCCGACCAGCGCGGTCGTCTGGCCCGGCTCGGCCACCAGGTCGAGGCCGCGCAGCACGTGCTCGCCGGGGCGGTAGCCGAACTCCACCGCGCGGAATTCCACCTGCCCGCGCGGCCGGGGCATGTCCGGAATGCCGGGTGCATCCTGATCCGGCGCAGGCGCGTCCAGCAGTTCGAACAGCATGCGCGCGCCCATCACGTGGCTCACCAGCTCCACGTGCAGCCGGGCGAGGCGCTTGGCCGGCTCGTAGGCGAGGAGCAGCGCGGTGAGCACCGAGAAGAACTGCCCCGGCGAACGGCCGAGCTCGATCACATTGTAGCCGGCATAGAGAATGACGCCGCCGATGGCGAGGCCGCCCAGCGTCTCCATGAGCGGGCTCGACTTTGCCTGGGTGCGCACCAGGCGATTGGCGTTCACCTCCACGTCGTCGATGAAATTGTGGGCGCGGGTGCGCATCTCCGGTTCGAGCGTATAGGCCTTCACCGTCCGCACGCCCTGGAACACCTCCATGGCGATGGAGGAAAGCTTCACCCCCGAGGTGAAGCCGGTGGCGAAGATGCTCCTCGCCCGCTTGATCAGCTTGCGCGTGCCGATCACCGCCGCCGGCATCACCACCAGCGCGATGACGGCAAGGAAGGGGTCCTGCACGAAGGCGACCGCCGCGAGCATCGCCAGCGAAAGGAAGTCGCGGCCGATGCTGGTGACGACAAGGTCGAGGGTCCCGCGGGCGCCGTTCGCTCCCATCGTGAAGCGGGTGGAAATCTCGGCGGTGTGGTGGCGGGAGAAATAGGACGCGTCCTGCATCAGGATCTGGTCGAACGCGCGCTTCTGGTTGTCGGCGACGATGCGGTTGCCCACCCGCGCCATGGTGATGCTTTGCCCGTAGGCCGAGGCGCCCTTGATGATGGACAGCGCCATGACCACGCCGGACACCGCCCACACGGCGGCCGGCGTCGGCTGCACGAAAATGGCGTTCACCGCATCGTTCATGAGATAGGCGAGGCCCGCGGTGCAGGCGGCCATGAGGCCCATGAAGAGGAAGGCGAGGGCATAGCCACGCCAGTGCTTGCGGCCATCGGACAGGAGGAGACGCCGCAGCACCATCTGGGTTTCGTCCGCGGACGGCGGCGGGCCGAGGCGCGGAGGATTTTGGCGCGGGGGGCTTTTGCACTCATGCCTGTCTCCGGCGGCCGCCTGACGGGGGCCGCGATCTGTCTCGAATGGCCCGCCGGAACGGGCATCGCCGGTCTTCGTCCGCCCGCTTCGCTGGCCACGATCCGACTTCCGCGCCCTGCCCGGGGCAGCCGCATGCCCCTCATCAACCGCCGACGCGCATGCAAGTCAACGGCTTCAGGTATTCAGGTGAGGTGCATCCGGGTTGGAACATGGCCGGCGGCGGCCGGGCCGGCACGCAGGAAGGCATGCCGCTCCCCGCGTGGACGCAGTGCACCGCCCGCAGCGAAATGGTCCTGAGCCTGGGATGTGCCCGGCGGCGAATCCGGAAATTGGAGGCCACGCCCGGAATCGAACCGGGGTGCACGGATTTGCAGTCCGCTGCGTAACCACTCCGCCACGTGGCCTCACGAAGGCGGGTTCTTAAGGCGTCTGAACGGGAGGCGCAAGCGGCGCCTTCGGCTTGTCCCCACGGCACCGAGGGGAGGTCGGCGCCCGGCCTGGGGTCTCTCAGGGCGCGAAGGGCCGGGCCCGCGTGATGTCCTCGCCATTGTGGAAGCCGATGGCCAGCCGGAACGAATGCGCCATGCGCTCGGCATGGGCGATGGCCGCCTGGGCGGCGGCCGGCGGCAGGACCTCGACCGCCGTCGGCCGGAACAGCGCCAGCCAGCGCGCGAACTGAATCTCACCTGCATCCTGGCCGAGGGCGAGGTGGGGCGGGAGGGGACGCCCATCGTAGCGCCCGGACTTCAGGAGAACCGAGGACCAGAAATCGCACATCTTCGCCAGGTGCACGGGCCAGGCGTCGGCAGCGATCCGCCCGCCGAACACCGGGCCGAGCACGACATCGTCGCGCACGCGCTCATAAAAGAGGTGGACGAGCCGGTGGATCTTCTCCTCGTCGAGCCCGTCCAGGGCGGGTTGTCCCGCCTCCGGTCGCACGGAAGCGTTCATCGCATGATCTCCGTCGGCCACGGCCGGCCGCACGCACCTGGGGCAGGTCGACAACCTTTCCCAGGCGCGGCGCCGGAGCCATGCGACTTGCAGCCACAGCACCGGCGCAGTTCGGTGGCGCCCCCTTACGGCGCCTTGCAAAAGGGGCGGCAATGTGGCTCTTGAGCCCATGCGGCGGGGAGCGCGACCTCCCCTGCCCTCGGGAAAGGGCAGCCGCGCGAGGGGATGGGCCGGAGGCATGTCATGATCGATTTCGCCGAGCTTCGCCGCGGCATGGTGGACGGGCAGGTCCGCACCAACAACGTCACCGACCCCCGCATCGTCGCCGCCATGCTGGAGATCCCGCGCGAGCGCTTCGTGCCGCCGGCGCTGAAGTCCCTCGCCTATATCGACGACGATCTCGTGCTGCGGCCGGGCGCGCGGCCGCGCTACCTCATCGAGCCCATGATCCTCGCCCGCCTCGTGCAGGTCGCCGACGTGCAGGAGCATGAGCACGTGCTCGACGTGGGCACCGGCACCGGCTACTCGGCCGCCGTCCTCGCCCGCCTCGCCCAGCAGGTGGTGGCGGTGGAGGAGGAGGCCGACCTCGCCGCGACGGCGACCGCGACCCTTGCCGGGCTCGGCGTCGCGAACGTCGCGGTCATGCAGGGCCCGCTCACCGCCGGCTGGCCGAAGGAAGCGCCCTACGACCTGATTCTCGTCAACGGCTCCGTGGACGAGGTTCCCGCCGCCCTGTTCGCCCAGCTCAAGGAGGGCGGGCGCCTGGTCGCGGTGGTTGGCCATGGCGGCGCCGGCCGGGCATGCGTCTTCACCAAAGTGGCCGGATCCATCAGCGACCGCGTCGCGTTCAACGCCGCCGTGCCCTCGCTTCCCGGCTTCAAGGCAGCGCCGCGCTTCACTTTCTGAGCCTACCTGTGGCGCGTTTGCCGCGGTGAGCCGAAAACGACCGTGGCATCGAACCGATCGGTTCCCGAGCGCGGCCGGCACAGATATCTTTCCGAACAGTTACCGCGCGGCAGAGTCGGTGCGGCGGGTCTGCTTGGCCGTGTCGGATCGGGAGATAGGAATGTCGTTTGCGAAGCGCCTTCGCCGGAACGGTTTAGTACTCTGCGCGGGGGCCGGCATTGTCGCGTTGTCCGTCGGGAGTGCTTCCGCGCAGACGCTCGATGTGGCTCTGGGAATGGCCTATGTGAACAACCCCACGCTCAATTCGCAGCGTGCGGGCACGCGGGCAACGGACGAAAAGGTGCCGCAGGCCCTGTCCGGCTACCGGCCCACATTGGGCGCGACCGCTTCCGCCGGTCCTGAATATGGCCGGCAGACGGGATCGGGTGTGACCACCAGCGGCTGGCTCTGGCCCCGCTCCTTCGCGCTGACCGCCGCCTACACCCTGTTCAACGGCTTCACCACCGCCAACCAGACGCGCAACGCCGAATCGCAGGTGCGCGGGTCCCGCGAGACCCTGCGCAACACCGAGCAGGCGGTGCTGCTGAATGCGGCGACGGCCTACATGAACGTCATCCAGGCGATCGCGCTGCTCGACCTGCAGCGCCAGAGCCTGGCCGCGTTCGAGCAGGAATTGCGCGCCACGCGCGACCGCTTCAACGTCGGCGAGGTGACACGCACGGACGTGGCGCAGGCGGAAGCCCGCGTGGCCGACGCGCAGTATCAGGTGAGCCAGGCGATAGCGAACCTGTCCTCGGCACGGGCGGTCTACCGGCAGGTGATCGGCGTCGAGCCGGGCAAGCTCTCCACCCCGCGCTCCATCGAGGGGATGCTTCCCAAGAACGTCGACAGCGTGATCGCGAGCGGGCTCACCCGCCACCCGGCGGTGAAGGCGTCGGAGTTCGCGGTGGATGCGGCGGTCTTCCAGGTGAAGGTGGCCGAGGGCGCGCTGATGCCCAACCTCAACGTGCAGGGCCAGCTGTCTCAGGCTTATGACCAGAACTTCTCCGTCGACTCGCTCGGCGGCGCGGCGGTCACCCTGAATCTCTCGGTGCCCATCTACCAGGGCGGCGTCGAGTACGCGAACATCCGCCAGGCCAAGGAGCTGGCCTCCCAGGCCCGGATCGAGGTGGACGTGAACCGCGACACCATCCGCGCCCAGGCCGTGCAGTACTGGGGGGCGCTCGAGGCCTCCAAGGCGCAGATCCAGGCGGCGCAGTCCTCCGTGGCGGCCAACACGCTGGCCCTGGAAGGCGTGCGCGAGGAATGGCGCGTCGGCCAGCGCACCACCACCGACGTGCTGAACGCCCAGCGCGATCTCACCAACTCCCAGTCGGCGCTGGTCGTCGCCCAGCGCGACCGCGTGGTGGCGGCCTATTCGCTCATCGCGATCATCGGCAAGCTCGATGCGATTTCGCTGGGGCTGAAGGTGAACGTGTACAACCCCACGACCCACTACGAGCAGGTGCGCGACAGCTGGGCAGGCGTGCGCACGCCGGACGGAAAATAATCCGGCGCCCAAACCGCCAGAAGCCTTTCATGGCCTGAAGCGGCGGTGTCATACTCCTCGCGAGATAGGCGATTCTAGCGCTGGTGCCGGGTGGGGCTCCGGTGCTCCCGCCGGGTCGTCATCGACCGAGGTCGCGACATGCCTGCGAGCCCCAAGGTGCAAGAGCCGTCAATGGAAGAGATCCTCGCCTCCATCCGCCGCATCATGGCGGATGACGAGCCGCCCGTTGCCCCGCGGCGCGTCGCGGGCGAACGCCCCCCGGCGGCGGGCCGGCCGGAGGCTCCGACGGCGGCGCGGTTGCCGGAGCACGATCCCCGCACCGCCCCGCCGCGTCGGCCAGACCCCATGCCGCCGGGCGAAGCCCGTGCGCTGCGGGCAAGACCGGCGGACGAGGCAGGCTACGGTGCGCGGGCGCCCGCCCCTCCCCCGCGTGCCGCAGCCGAGGCGCCGGCTCATGCCACGCGCCCGCAGTCCGCGGTCCGGCACCCGGATGAAATGAGCGACGCCTACGCCTCGGCACCGAACGGGCGGCCCGCCCGTTCGGTCGCGAGCCCGCAAGGCGGCTATGGATCCGACGAATCCGTACGGCGGCCGGCTGCCGAGCCCGAGCCCCGCGACTTCGACGAGGCGCCGGTCCGTCCGGCCCGCCCTGCCGCGTCGGTGGAGCGCGACGGCGCGCTGCGCGAGCTTTATGCCGTGGCCCGCCGCGAATCGCCCGCGGATGATGGCGCAGAGGCCCAGCTATCATCGCGACGTGCCCCGGCGGGCGATCCCGACGCCGCCGAGCGCCGGGCCCCGCGCCCCGCGCCGCAGGCTGCCGCCCGCGAGGACGGCGCCCGGCGCCGCGATCTCCTCTCGCCGGGCGTGGATGCGGCCGTGGCGGCATCCTTCCAGTCCCTGGGCGAGGTGGTTCTGCCCCACAAGGACCGCACCGTGGAGGACCTGGTGAAGGAGATCCTTCGGCCCATGCTGAAGGACTGGCTCGACCGCAACCTGCCCGCCATCGTCGAGCGTCTGGTCAAGGCCGAGATCGAGCGCGTGGCGCGCCAGCCGCGCTGAGGCACGCCTTCTGAACATGCCGCGTGTTGACGCCGCCCCCGAGGAGCGGCTTTAACGCCCCGCAGACCTGTCCCGTCCGGTGCGGGCGTGGAGCCGGGCGCGGCGCGGTGCGCTTGCGCCGGGCCGAGCGCTTCCGCGGAGCCTGAGTTCATGCTGGAAAAAGTCTTCGATCCCGCCGCCGTTGAAGAGCGCATCGCGCAAGCCTGGGACGAGGCCGGCGCGTTCCGCTGCGGCCGTCCCGAGCGCAAGGACGCGGAAGGCTTCTCCATCGTCATTCCGCCGCCGAACGTCACCGGCTCCCTGCACATGGGCCATGCGCTCAACAACACGCTGCAGGACGTGCTGGCGCGGTTCGAGCGCATGCGTGGCAAGGACGTGCTCTGGCAGCCCGGCACCGACCATGCCGGCATCGCCACCCAGATGGTGGTGGAGCGCCAGCTGATGCAGCAGCAGCTGCCCGGCCGGCGCGACATGGGCCGTGCCGCCTTCATCGAGAAGGTGTGGGCGTGGAAGGCCGAATCGGGCGGCACCATCGTCAACCAGCTGAAGAAGCTCGGCGCCTCCTGCGACTGGTCTCGCGAGCGCTTCACCATGGACGAGGGCCTTTCCCGCGCCGTGCTGAAGGTGTTCGTGCAGCTCTACCGCGAAGGGCTGATCTACAAGGACAAGCGCCTCGTCAACTGGGACCCCAAGCTGATCACCGCCATCTCCGACCTGGAGGTGGTGCAGGTGGAGATGAAGGGCAATCTCTGGCACCTGCGCTATCCCATCGAGGGCGAGAAGGACCGCTTCATCACCGTCGCCACCACCCGGCCTGAGACCATGCTGGGCGACACGGCGGTGGCGGTGCATCCGGAGGACGAGCGCTACCGCGACCTCATCGGCAAGAACGTGATCCTGCCGCTGGTGGGCCGGCGCATCCCCATCGTGGCGGATGCCTATTCGGACCCGGAGAAGGGCTCGGGCGCGGTGAAGATCACGCCGGCGCACGACTTCAACGACTTCGAGGTGGGCCGGCGCCATTCCCTGCCCATGATCAACGTGCTCGACGCGGAAGCGCGCATCGACGCCACCGGCATCCGCGACGACTATGCCGAGCGCGCCGAGGCCTATGTGGACGACCCGGACGCCTCCGGCCTGCTCACCCAGTTCCAGGGCCTCGACCGCTTCGCCGCGCGCAAGCAGATCGTCGAGCTTTTGACCGGCCTCGAACTGCTGGAGAAGATCGAGCCGCACCAGAACATGGTGCCGCACGGCGACCGCTCCAATGTGGTCATCGAGCCGTGGCTGACCGACCAGTGGTACGTGGATGCAAAAACCCTCGCCCAGCCGGCGCTGGCCGCCGTGCGCGAGGGGCGCACCACCTTCGTGCCGAAGAACTGGGAAAAGACCTATTTCGAATGGCTGGAGAACATCCAGCCCTGGTGCATCTCGCGCCAGCTTTGGTGGGGTCACCAGATCCCCGCCTGGTACGATCCCTTCGGCAACGTGTTCGTGGCCGAGGATGAGGATGAGGCGTTCGAGCAGGCGCTCGCCCACAATGTCGGCAACGAAAGCCTCTCCACCGAGGAGGCCGAGGCGCTGATGGCCGACGCCGACCGGCGCGCCCAGTTCCTCACCCGCGACGAGGACGTGCTGGACACCTGGTTCTCCTCGGCCCTGTGGCCCTTCTCCACCATGGGCTGGCCGGACGAGACCGCCGAGCTGAAGAAGTTCTACCCCACCTCGGTGCTGGTGACCGGCTTCGACATCATCTTCTTCTGGGTCGCCCGGATGATGATGATGGGCCTGCACTTCATGGACGGCGAAGTTCCGTTCAAGGACGTCTACATCCATGCCCTCGTCCGCGACGAGAAGGGCGCCAAGATGTCGAAGTCCAAGGGCAACGTCATCGACCCGCTCGACCTCGTGGAGAAGTATGGCGCCGACGCCCTGCGCTTCACCCTCGCCGCCATGGCGGCGCAGGGACGCGACATCAAGCTCGCCACCTCCCGCGTCGAGGGCTACCGGAACTTCGCCACCAAGCTCTGGAACGCGGTGCGCTTCGCCCAGATGAACGGCTGCGCCCGGGTGGAAGGCTTCGACCCGGCCAAGGTGGAAGGCACCCTCAACCGATGGATCATCGGCGAGGCAACGCGTGCGACTTCAGAGGTTTCCGAGGCGATCCTCAACTATCGCTTCAACGAAGCCGCCGGCGCCGTCTACCGCTTCCTGTGGAACGTGGTGTGCGACTGGCACCTGGAACTGGCCAAGCCCCTCCTCTCCGGCCCGGATGGTGCGGCCAAGGACGAGACCCGCGCGACCACGGCCTACGTGCTCGACGTGGCCATGGCCCTGCTGCATCCCTTCATGCCGTTTCTGACGGAGGAGCTGTGGGCGGAGACCGGCAAGGACGGCCCGGCCCGCACCAGCCTGCTGGCGCTCGCCTCCTGGCCGGACCTGTCGGGTCTGGAGGCGCCGGACGCCGAGGCGGAGGTGGGCTGGGTGGTGGACCTCGTGACCGAGATCCGCTCGGTCCGCGCCGAGATGAACGTGCCGGCGGGCGCCCAGGTGCCGCTGGTGCTGGTGGAGCCGGGCGCGGAGACCCGCGCCCGCGCCGCCGCCTGGGACGACGCCATCCGCCGCCTCGCCCGCCTGTCGCAGGTCACCATCGCCGACACCGTGCCCGGCGAGTCGGTGCAGATGGTGGTGCGCGGCGAAGTCGCCGCCCTGCCATTGGCCGGTGTCGTGGACCTCGCCGCCGAGCTCACCCGCCTGCGCAAGGAAGAGGGCAAGCTCGACCAGGAGGTGGCCCGCATCGACGCCAAGCTCGGTAACGAGAGCTTCGTCGCCCGTGCGCCGGAAGAGGTGGTGGAGGCCGAGCGCGAGAAGCGGGACGAATATCTCCTGCGCAAGGAGAAGGTCCGCGCCGCCATCGCCCAGCTCTCGGGCGGGGCGGCCTGATGCGGCGGCGAGCGCTCCTCGCCGTCTTCGGCGGAGCGCTCGCCGCACTCGTCCTCCTGTTTTTCCTCACCGACCTTCCGGCCCGGCGCGATCCCGGCGCCGGGCCGGCCGACATTGCCGTGCTGGTGGTGGACCACGGCTACCATGCCGGCCTCGTCCTGCCCCGCGCCCTTCTGGCGGACCGGGCGGCCGCTCTCGGCCTGCCCCTGCTGCGGCAGGTGGCGGAGCGGTTCATCGCCTATTCCTGGCTGGAAATCGGCTGGGGCGACGAGGGCTTCTACCGTCACGTCCCCACCGCGTCAGACCTCACCTTGCCGCTGGTGGCGCAGGCCCTGTTCGGGCGCGACAACCCGTCCGTGCTGCATGTGGCGGGCGTGTTCGATCCCCGCGTCTTCTTCGGGGCGTCGGACCTGGTGCGGCTCCAGGTCTCCCGCGAGGGCTTCGACCGGGTGGCGCGCGCCATCGAGGCGACGCTCGCGAAGAGAGGGGACAGGCGGCCAGAGGAGCTCGGTCCCGGCCTCTACGGCCCCAGCCTGTTCTTCCGCGCGGTGGGCGCCTATCACCTCACCCAGAACTGCAACCATTGGATCGCCCGGCTCCTGAACGATGCGGGCTTCCCCGTCTCGCTCGCGGCGGCAACGGCCTCCGCGGGGCTGATGGCGGACCTGCGCTGGCGCAGCGGGGCGAAAGCTCAGTAAGCCAGCGCCTGGAACACCGGCTCCACCGAGCCGTCCCATTCGCCGTGAAACTTCTCCAGCAGTCCCTCGGCCGGCGAGCGGCCGGTGAGCACCGCCTCTTCCAGCGGTTCGAGGAAGCGTGTCTCGTCGCGGCCCAGGCGATCGTGGAAGCCGCGCCGCTTGAGCCCGGCCTGCGACAGGCCGAGCACGCTGCGGGCGACCTCCCGCAGCGGCCGGCCGCCGATCTCCGCCTTCAGCGCGAGACGCGGGACGTCATCCCGCAGCTTCTGGCGCTCCTGCGCACTCCAGTCCTTCACCAGGTCCCAGGCGGCATCCAGGCTCTGCTGGTCGTAGAGCAGCCCCACCCAGAAGGCCGGCAGCGCGCACAGCTTGGCCCACGGGCCGGCATCCGCTCCGCGCATCTCCAGGAAACGCTTCAGCCGCACCTCCGGGAAGATGGTGGAGAGGTGGTTGATCCAGTCGGACAGGGTCGCGGTCTCGCCGGGAAGCAGCGGATGGCGGCCGGCGAGGAGATCACGGAAAGAGGTGCCGGCCACGTCCACATAGGCGTCGCCGCGCTTGACGAAATACATGGGCACGTCGAGCGCGTAGTCCACATACTGCTCGAAGCCGAAGCCCTCCTCGAAGGCGAACGGCAGCATGCCGGAGCGCTCGTTGTCGGTGTCGCGCCAGATCTCCGAGCGGAAGGAGAGGAAGCCGTTGGGCTTTCCCTCGGTGAAGGGCGAGTTGGCGAAGAGCGCGGTGGCCACCGGCTGGAGGGCGAGGCCCACCCGCAGCTTCTTCACCATGTCGGCTTCGCTGGAGAAGTCGAGGTTCACCTGCACGGTGCAGGTGCGGAACATCATGTCGAGCCCGAGGCTGCCCACCTTGGGCATGTAGTTCGCCATGATCTTGTAGCGGCCCTTGGGCATCACCGGCGTCTCGGAGCGCGTCCATTTCGGGCTCATGCCGATGCCGAGGAAGCCGATGCCCAGCGGCATCGCCACCTCCCGCACCTGGGCGAGGTGGGCGTTCAGCTCCGCGCAGGTCTCGTGGATGGTGGAAACCGGCGCGCCGGACAATTCGAACTGCCCGCCCGGCTCCAGCGAGATGGCCCCGCCCCCGGTCACGTCGGCGAGGCCGATGATGGTGGGGCCCTCCATGATGGGCTCCCAGCCCAGCAGCATGCGCATGCCCTCGAGCAGCTGGCGGATGCCCTTCGGTCCCTCGTAGGGCACCGGCTCGTGGCGGGCGAGGGTGAAGGGGATCTTCTCGTGCTCGGTGCCGATCCGGAACGCCCGCACCGGTTTGGACCCTTGTTCCATCCAGGCGACGAGTTCGTCGCGGTCAACGATGGGGGTCGCATCGAGGGTGTCGCGGGCCATACGGAATCTCTTCGAGAATAAGGGCGCGAGACCATACACGGCACCTCGGCCACGGCAAACAATCCAGCCACGGCCGCGCCACAATCGCGGCAAAGCCCAAGCTGTGTTCAAATGGTGACGGGATGCGCCTTCGCAACCGCATCGAAGGACTGAAGTAGCGCGATGAGCGGCTCCAGCTGGGCGAGCGGCACCATGTTCGGTCCGTCGGAAGGGGCGCGGTCGGGGTCGGGGTGGGTCTCGATGAACACGGCGGCGACCCCCACCGCCACGGCGGCGCGGGCGAGCACCGGCACGAACTCGCGCTGGCCGCCGGAGGAGGTGCCCTGCCCACCCGGCTGCTGCACCGAGTGGGTGGCATCGAACACCACCGGCGCGCCGGTGGTCTTGGCCAGGATCGGCAGGCCGCGCATGTCCGAGACCAGGGTGTTGTAGCCGAAGGAGACGCCCCGCTCGGTCACCAGCACCCGCCCGTTGCCGACGCCGGTCAGCTTGTTGACCACATTGGCCATGTCCCACGGGGCGAGGAACTGCCCTTTTTTCACGTTCACCACCCTGCCCGTGCGGGCAGCGGCGACGAGCAGGTCGGTCTGCCGGCACAGGAAGGCGGGGATCTGCAGCACGTCCACCGCCTCGGCGGCGGCGGCGCACTGGTCGATCTCGTGCACGTCGGTGAGCACCGGCAGGCCGAGGCTCTCGCGGATCTCGGCGAACACCGGCAGCGCGGCGTCGAGGCCCATGCCGCGTGCGGCTGCGAGCGAGGTGCGGTTCGCCTTGTCGAACGAGGTCTTGAACACAAGCCCGATGCCGCGGCGCTCGGCGATCTCCTTCAGCGCGGAGGCCACCTCCAGCGCGTGGGCCCGGCTCTCCATCTGGCACGGGCCGGCGATGAGGGCGAGGGGCAGGCCGTTGCCGATGCGCACGTGTCCCACCTCGACGATGGGCTGGGACGTGGCGGCGGGCGGTGCGGCATTCATGTGGTCATCCTTGAGAGCGGCGCCGCCGGGAGAACCCGGCGGCGCGCGAAACTAATCCCATCCTTACGGCGTGACCAGCTTCAGCCCCACGATCCCGACCGCGATCAGGCCGATGGAGAGAAGGCGCAGGATGTCGGTGGATTCGGAGAAGAACAGGATTCCCGCCGCCGCCGTCCCCACCGTTCCGATTCCCGCCCAGACCGCATAGGCCGTGCCGATGGGAATGCCCCGCAGGGCCAGCGACAACAGGAACAGGCTGACACCGATGGCCGAGAGGGTGAAAACGCTGGGCCACAGCCGGGTGAAGCCCTCGGAATGCTTCATGCCGATGGCCCAGGCGATTTCCGTCAGGCCGGCAACGAACAGGTAGATCCACGCCATGGGCGAACACCACGGGTGGCGGGGTCGTCCCCGCCGCTCGAGACTTGAGGAAACGCGGCCGTCCGCGCCCGGCGGGGGCAAGGCGCCCCTTTCCTCATTTAGACCTTGCCGCCTGCGTGGCCAGCCGGAGGCATGCACAAATGCGCGCCACCCGGCGGTGGCGCCGCGACGGGGGCATCATGCCGCGGCGGTGGCCTGCTCGAACACCAGCGTCGCGCCCAGCGCCGCGCGCGGCGGGACGACGACGACGCCCTCGATGGCTTCCTCCACCATGCGGCGCGCCGCCAGCGCCCGGCTCAGCTCTGCGACGCCCGGCGTTGTAAAGCGCACGGCGGCGAGGCGCAGTCCCTCCCCGCCGGGAGCGGGAACGCCGTAGCGCTCGGTGAAGAGGCCGCGGCTCATCACGTCCACATTGCCGCGCGGCGTCTCCCCCACGAACCACTCGGCGAGGGCGCGGCGCACCGGCGTTCCGGTGACGGTCTCGAGGAACGCCTGGTGCTGCGCCGGCACGTCCGCCACCAGCACCACGCCAGCCATCGCGGTCACCTGGTTGGAGTGGCGCTGCAAATCCGCCGACCAGAAGTTCTCGGGCCGGCTCTGGGTGCAGGTGAACAGGCCCACGTCCGGGCCGGCCGGATCGCGGGCGAAGGCCAGGCAGAAGCCCACCTCCACCTCCTGCCCGTCCGGACGGCGCGCGTTGCGGGCGAACTCGAACAGGTCGAAGCCGCCGAAGCCGGCCGCATCGAAGGAGGCTTTCTCCGCCGCGGGGTCTCTGCCCTCCAGGGCGAGCATGGAGAGCCCCTCCCCGTTCGTCTCCAGGAAGCCCTGGTTGAAAGCGCCGAACGAGAAGGCGGTCTCGGTGGCGGGGGGGATCTTTTCCGGCTCCACCACCTGGAGCAGCTCGATGAAGAAGCCGGGCGTCTGGATGATGCGGTTCTCGGTGCCCCACGGGTGCCGGTTGCGGGCCCCCACGGTGAAGCCCAGGAGATCGTAGACTTCACCTGCCGCATCGAGATCGCGGACGAGGTGCACCACATGGTCGAGGCCGCGTCGCATGGCTTCTCCTCTTGCCGGCATGCGCCGGGTCCTGCTCCAGGGCAGCAGCCGGGGCACGGATGAAAGGGAAGGAAGGACGCGTCGGCCCGGCCGGGCATCGCATCGCTTCGGTCGAAGACGGGCGATGATCCAGCCGCCCGCAACGGAGATTAATGCGGTACCGCTGAAGATGGAAACAACTTCAGGTAGAGGTTTCGATCTACCTTATTACCGTCAAACCAGCCGGCTCTGCTCCATCGCCGCCCCGATGAAGGACGCGAACAGCGGGTGCGGCTCGAACGGACGCGACTTCAGCTCCGGATGGAACTGCACGCCGATGAACCAGGGATGGTTGCCATATTCCACGATCTCCGGCAGCAGGCCGTCCGGCGACATGCCGGAAAAGCGCAGGCCGTGCTGCTCCAGGCGGTCGCGATAGGAGGTGTTCACCTCGTACCGGTGACGGTGCCGCTCGGAAATGTCCCGCGTGCCGTAGATGGATCCGACGCGGCTGCCGGGCTCCAGAAAGGCCTGGTACGCCCCCAGGCGCATGGTGCCGCCGAGATCGCCGGCCTGCGTGCGCCGTTGCAGCTCGTTGCCCTTGAGCCATTCGGTGAGCAGGCCGACCACCGGCTCGGAGGTGGGGCCGAACTCGGAGGAATTGGCGTTCTCGATGCCGGCGAGGTTCCGCGCCGCCTCGATCACCGCCATCTGCATGCCGAAGCAGATGCCGAGATAAGGCACGGCCCGCTCGCGCGCGAACTGCGCCGCGCGGATCTTGCCCTCCGCCCCGCGCTGGCCAAAGCCGCCGGGCACGAGGATGCCGTGCACGTGCTCCAGGAAGGGGGCGGGGTCCTCGCGCTCGAAAGTCTCGCTCTCGATCCAGTCGAGGTTCACCTTCACCTTGTTGGCGATGCCGCCGTGGGCCAGCGCCTCGATCAGCGACTTGTAGGCGTCCTTCAGCCCCGTGTATTTGCCGACGATGGCGATGGTGACCTCGCCCTCGGGATTGCGCACGCGGCCCTCGATGTCGGTCCAGCGCTTCAGGTTCGGCGCCGGGGCCGGCTCGATGTTGAAGGCGGCCAAGACTTCCTTGTCGAGCCCTTCCGCGTGGTAGGCGGATGGCACGGCATAGATGTTGTCCACGTCCCGCGCCTCGATCACCGCTGTCTCGCGCACGTTGCAGAACAGCGAGAGCTTGCGCCGCTCCTCGCGCGGAATCTCCCGGTCGGTGCGGCAGAGCAGGATGTCGGGCTGGATGCCGATGGAGCGCAGCTCCTTCACCGAATGCTGCGTCGGCTTGGTCTTCAGCTCACCGGCCGAGGGAATGTAGGGCATCAGGGTGAGGTGGATGAAGATGGCGTGGCCGCGGGGCAGCTCGTTCTTCAGCTGGCGGGTGGCCTCGAAGAAGGGCAGGCCTTCGATGTCGCCCACCGTGCCGCCCACCTCGATCAGCACGAAATCAAAGCCCTCGTTGCCTTCCAGCACGAAGTCCTTGATCGCGTTGGTGACGTGGGGAATCACCTGGATGGTGGCACCGAGATAGTCGCCCCGGCGCTCCTTGGCCAGGATGTCCTGGTAGATGCGGCCGGTGGTGATGTTGTCCTGCTTGGTCGCCGGCGTGCCGGTGAAACGCTCGTAATGGCCGAGGTCGAGATCGGTCTCGGCCCCGTCGTCGGTCACGAACACCTCGCCGTGCTGGTACGGGCTCATGGTGCCCGGATCGACGTTGAGGTAGGGATCCAGCTTGCGGAGCCGGACGGTGTAGCCGCGCGCCTGAAGGAGCGCCCCCAAAGCTGCGGAGGCGAGGCCCTTGCCCAGGGAAGACACGACGCCGCCGGTGATGAAGATATAGCGCGCCATGGGCCTCGACCTTACCTCGTGCAAACGCGATTCGGCGAGAGCGAAGCCGGGAAGGGCCTCGCCTCGCCTGTGGAGAAAGAAGATCGCCGCGAAACCGCGGCGATCGACTCACTTGGACTGCGGAACCTGGGGACCGCTCGGGGCGGCCGGAGCCACCGGCGCCGCGGGGGCGCCCTCGGGTGCCGGGGCACCCTGCGGACGGATCTGATCGAGAATGGAGCCGCCGCTCTGCGGCACCGAGGGACCGCTCTGGCCCTGGCTCGCCGGCTGCAGGATGGAGCGCGGCGCACGTCCCCAGCCGGCCACAATGGTGAGCGACAGGGACGTGATGAAGAAGATCAGCGCCAGCACCGCCGTCGCGCGGGTGAGCACGTTGGCCGAGCCGCGCGCGGTGAAGAAGCCGCCGCCAGAACCGCCGCCCCCGCCGCCAATGCCGAGTCCGCCGCCCTCGGAGCGCTGGATCAACACCACGCCGATGAGCGAAAGCACCACCATGAGGTGAATAACGATAAGAACCGTCTGCATGGAATCCATCACATTCGCGCCACGGCTTTCACGCCCGGCGCGCAGGTTGCGGGTGATCTACACGATCGGGCGCCCGGAGGGAAGGGTATCACCGCGGGTCTTCCCTGCGCGGCGCGCAGGGAAGCGGCTGTTCCGCCTGTGCGGCAGATCTTCAGCCTCGGCCCGGCGTCGCACCCCGGCCACAACCCGATCCCGCGCCTACTCCAGCGCCAGCAGCGCCAGGGAGGCGAGCGCGATCACCCATACCGCGCCGCTGATCCGCCGCCCGCACCCGGCGATGAGGTTCACGACCACATAGGTGATGAAGCCGAGGCCGATGCCGCTGGCGATGGAGAAGGTGAAGACCACCGCGAGCGCCGTGGCCGCGGCGGGCAGCGCCTCCGCCGCGTCGTCCCACGGCAGGTCGCGCATGGCGCTCACCATGGCGAGGGCGACGACCAGCAGCGCCGGGGCGGTGGCATAGGCCGGCACGGCGAGCGCCAGCGGCGCGAAAAGCAGGCAGGCGAGGAACAGCAGCGCCACCACCACGGCGGTGAGCCCGGTGCGTCCTCCCGCCTGGATGCCGGCCGCGCTCTCGATATAGGAGGTGATGGTCGAGGTGCCGAGCATCGAGCCGACGATGGCGCCCCCCGAATCGGCGATGAGCACCCGCCCGAGGCGCGGCACCGAGCCATCCGCGCGCATCAGCTTCGCCTTGTAGAGGGTGGCAATGAGCGTGCCCATGTTGTCGAGCATGACCAGGAGGAACAGGGCGGCGATCACCCCCACCATGCTGAGCCGCAGCACGCCGGCGATGTCCAACTGAAGAAAGGTGGGCGCGAGGGAGGGCGGCGCCGAGACGACGCCGGTGAAGGTCACCAGGCCGAGGGGCACCCCCGCCAGCGTCGCCGCGGCGACGCCGATGAGGATGGCGCCCGGCACCTCCCGCGCCGCGAGCCCGGCCATGAGCAGGAAGCCGCCGCAGGCGAGCAGCGTCGAGGGCGCCGCAAGGTTGCCGATGCCCACGAGGGTGACCGGATTGGCGACGACGACGCCCATGCCCTTCAAACCCAGCAGCGCCAGGAACAGGCCGATGCCCGTCCCCATGCCGAGCTTCAGCGACATGGGAATGGCATTGAGCAGCCACTCGCGCACCTTCAGCATGCTGAGGACGAGGAACATCAGGCCCGATACGAACACCGCGCCCAGCGCCTGCTGCCACGGCACGCCCATGCCCTGCACCACCGTGAAGGCGAAGTAGGCGTTGATCCCCATGGCCGGGGCAAGGGCGATGGGATAGTTGGAAATCACCCCCATCATCGCCGAGCCAAACGCCGCCGCAAGGCAGGTTGCGGTGAAGGCCGCGCCCGGGTCGATGCCGGCCTGGGCCATGATCTGCGGGTTCACCACCACGATGTAGGCCATGGTCAGGAAGGTGGTGAGGCCGGCGACGATCTCGGTGGAGATGGAGGTGCCGCTCTCCTTGAGCCTGAAGACCCGCTCCACGAACGCGCGCATGCGCCGCCTCCCCCTTGCCGCCGATGCCATGACTTTAGCAGCAGATCCCGGGCTCCTCGGCAAGGCGCGCGCGATGGGCCCCCGCCGGCGGTAGCCGGGCATGGCTTGTACAAAGGGGGCGGCTCAACCACCCTGCGCCCGCTCATCATCTTTGGGGGATATCGTGCGTCACATGATCTGCGTCCTGGCTGCGCTCGCCACGGCCACGCCCGCGCTGGCGCAGGCGCTGAAGTCGAACGAAGTCCTGAGCTCCATCGCGGTCGCGCCGATCAGCACCCCCAATCCCGTGCTCGGCGCCGACGGACGGGTGCACCTCGCCTACGAGCTTTTCGTCACCAATCCGAGCAAGCAGTTCGTCACCCTCGACAAGGTGGAGGCGGTGGACCCGGACGGGCGCCCCATCTACGGCCTCGACGGCGATGCGCTCGGCGCCATGGTCTCGGCCTATGCGGGTGGCGGCCGCACCCTGCCGCCGGGGGGCTCCGCCGCCGTCTTCCTGGATGTGACCTTCGCCCGCGACGTGCCGCTGCCCGAGCGCGTCCTCGCCCGCGTGCTGGCGACGCGCCAGGCCGCCGGGCCAGACGGCAAGCCGGTGCCGATGCCGGCCGATGCGCCCCTGCCCGCCACCTTCTCCTTCACCGGCGCCCCGACCGCCATCGGCAAGCCGGCGGTGGTTATCGCCCCGCCGCTGCGCGGCAAGGGTTGGGTCGCCATCAACGGCTGCTGCGACGCCATCACCTCCCATCGCGGGGCGATCATGGCGGTGAACGGACAACTGCGGGTGCCGGAGCGCTTCGCCATCGACTTCGTGCAGCTCAATGCCGAAGACCACCTCTTCACCGGCGATGTGCATGCCCTCAAGAGCTATGCCTATTTCGGCGCGCCGGTGCATTCTGTCGCCGACGGGGTGGTGGTGAACCTCTACGACGCCACCGGCGAGCAGGTGCCGGGCGGCGCCGCCAAGGGCATCAATCCGGAGAATATCGGCGGCAACATGCTGGTGATCGACATGGGCAGCGGCAATTTCGCCTTTTACGCCCACCTCCAGCCCGGCAGCCTGAAGGTGAAGCTGGGCGATAAGGTGAAAGCGGGCGACGTGATCGGCCTGCTCGGCAACACCGGCAATTCCACCGCGCCGCACCTGCATTTCCATGTGATGGACGGCCCCTCGCCGCTGGATGCCAACGGGCTGCCCTACGCCTTCACCGCGTTCCAGAGCCAGGGCGTGGTGCAGATCGACGGCGCGGACTTCTTCGACAAGCCGGTCGCCGCGACCATCGACCGCCGCCGCCTTGAGGGCCCGCGGCAGAACGCTTTGCCCCTCAACAACGAGGTGGTGGACTTCGGGCCGTGATCTTGTCCGGGCCGGCAGCCCGGAATATTCGGACGGCCGTTCAGCCTCGGGAGCAAGCCGGCATGTACGGAAAGGGCACCATCAGGGCTCTTACAGCGATTCTGGCGCTTGGCGCCGCGCCGGCCCAGGCATGCCAGTGCGTCCTGCCCCTGGACCCGGATGCCCGCCGAGATTTCATCATCGAGCGTGCGCAGACCGTCTTCAGCGGCCGGGTCCTGGCGATCCGCAAGATCAAGGGCCCGCCCGAGGTTGCGGGTGACGGCGTGATCGAGGCGGAAGTGGAAGTCGTCACTTTGGTGAAGGGAAACGCCAAGGGCACCGTCACCATCCGCACCTTGGCCGGTGACAACGGCGCCAATTGCGGCATGGGCGGTAAGGTTGCCGCCGCCTGGTCCTCCGGCGAACGGCTTGCCTTCGCCCTGGGGGCGGGCGAAGGCAAGCGCGGACGACGGATCTTCTGGGCCAACAGCTGCACGTCGGGACGGTTCTACATCCCGCCGTAGCCCACCGGCCTCAATGCCCCAGCACCGCCAGCAGCAGCAGCGCCACGATGTTGGTGATCTTGATCATGGGGTTCACGGCGGGGCCGGCCGTGTCCTTGTAGGGATCGCCCACCGTGTCGCCGGTGACGGAGGCCTTGTGCGCCTCCGAGCCCTTCATGTGGCGCACCCCGTCCTTGTCCACGAAGCCATCCTCGAACGACTTCTTGGCATTGTCCCAGGCACCGCCGCCCGAGGTCATGGAGATGGCGACGAACAGGCCGGTGACGATGACGCCCAGCAGCATGGCGCCCACCGCCGAGAAGGCGGCCGACTTGCCGGCCACCCCGCCGCCGGCCACGAAGTAGATGACGAAATAGCAGACGATGGGCGAGAGCACCGGCAGCAGGGAGGGGATGATCATCTCCTTGATGGCGGCCTTGGTGAGAAGGTCGACGGCGCGCGAATAGTCCGGCTTCTCGGTGCCGGCCATGATGCCCGGCTTCTCGCGGAACTGCCGGCGCACCTCTTCCACGATGGCCCCGGCGGCGCGGCCCACCGCCGTCATGCCCATCGCGGCGAAGAGGAAGGGCAGCAGGCCGCCGAACAGCAGGCCCACCACCACATACGGGTTCTCCAGCGAGAAGTTGGGCGAGACGCCGGAGAAATAGGACCCCGGCGCCGCCTGGGCGATGAAGTATTTCAGGTCCTGGCTGTAGGCGGCGAACAGCACCAGCGCGCCGAGGCCCGCCGAGCCGATGGCATAGCCCTTGGTGACCGCCTTGGTGGTGTTGCCCACCGCGTCGAGGGCGTCGGTGGACTGGCGCACCTCCTTGGGCAGGCCCGCCATCTCGGCGATGCCGCCGGCGTTGTCCGTCACCGGGCCGAACGCATCGAGAGCCACGATCATGCCCGCCAGCGCCAGCATGGTGGTGGCGGCGATGGCGATGCCGAACAGGCCGGCGAGCCCGTAGGCGAAGAGGATGCCGGCGATGATGACGAGCGTCGGCAACGCCGTGGATTCCAACGAGACCGCGAGACCCTGGATGATGTTGGTGCCATGCCCCGTCACCGAGGCCTGGGCGATGGACACCACCGGGCGATAGCCGGTGCCGGTATAGTATTCGGTGATCACCACGATGGCGCCGGTCACCGCGAGGCCCACGAGGCCGCACAAAAGCAGGCTGGTGCCGGTGAAGTCCGCCCCCGGAATGGCGCCGAAGCCGGGCAGGAGCCAGGTTACCAGCGCCAGCGCGATGATGGAGAAGCCCGCCGTCGCCATCAGGCCCTTGTAGAGCGCGCCCATGATGGAAGAGGTCGGGCCGAGCCGGACGAAGAAGGTGCCGGCGATGGAGGTGAGGATGCACGCCCCGCCGATGGCGAGCGGATAGACGATCATGGTGGCCAGTGTCGCCGGCACCGCCGCGAAGAAGATGGCGGCCAGCACCATGGTGGCCACCACCGTCACCGCATAGGTCTCGAACAGGTCCGCGGCCATGCCGGCGCAGTCGCCGACATTGTCGCCCACGTTGTCGGCGATGGTGGCGGGGTTGCGCGGGTCGTCCTCGGGGATGCCGGCTTCCACCTTGCCCACGAGGTCGCCGCCCACGTCGGCGCCCTTGGTGAAGATGCCGCCGCCGAGACGGGCGAAGATGGAGATGAGCGAGGCGCCGAAACCCAGCGCCACCAGCGAATCCACCACCGTGCGGCTGTTGAGCGCGAAGCCGAGGATCTGGGTGAGCACGAGGAAGTAAACCGTGACCCCGAGGAGCGCGAGGCCGGCCACCAGCATGCCGGTGACGGCGCCGGCCTTGAAGGCGAGGTCGAGGCCCCCGGCCAGCGACAGGGTCGCCGCCTGGGCGGTGCGCACGTTGGCGCGCACGGACACGTTCATGCCGATGAAGCCGGCCAGGGCCGAGAGGATGGCGCCCACCGCGAAGCCCACGGCCACGAGCCAGCCGAGAAACAATCCCACGAGAATGAAGATGACGACGCCGACCACCCCGATGGTGGTGTACTGGCGCTTCAGATAGGCCTGCGCGCCCTCCGCGATGGCGGCGGCGATTTCCTGCATCCGCGCCGTGCCGGGATCCGCCGCCATGAGCTCGCGGATGGCCCATACGCCATATGCCACGGCCAGGAGGCCGCAGGCGATGATCAACACCAAAGCCAGCATCTATCCCACCCTTTTCGTTTCCAACCTGTATTCTTTTATGGGGTGAGTGTGAGGGGTGCGGTGATCCACGGCAAGGGGCCTTTGGGCATACTGTCGCGGTCCGGAGGGGTTCCAGCCGCCGGTAACCCCATCCGCGCCACCGGCTGCCCCGGCCTTCGGGATTGACGCGGGGGGCGCCCTCCCCTATCCGCTGCCCCTTCCGCACGCAGCAATATGAGCCCCGTCGCGCCCCATGGCCGAGCCCGCGTTGAAACCGTCGCCCCGCATTTCGTTCGTGTCGCTGGGCTGTCCCAAGGCGCTGGTGGACAGTGAGCGCATCGTCACGCGCCTGCGCGCCGAAGGCTACGAGTTGACGAAGACCCATGCGGGCGCCGACCTCGTGGTGGTGAACACCTGCGGCTTCCTCGACAGCGCCAAGGCGGAAAGCCTGGCCGCCATCGGCGATGCGCTGGCGGAAAACGGCAAGGTGGTGGTCACCGGCTGCATGGGCGCCGAGCCCGAGCAGATCCGCGACATCCATCCCGGCGTCCTCGCCATCACCGGCCCGCAGCAATATGAGAGCGTGCTGGCGGCCGTGCACGAAGCCGTGCCGCCCCTGCACGACCCCTTCCTCGACCTCGTGCCCGAGCAGGGGGTGAAGTTCACCCCCCGGCACTACGCCTACCTCAAGATCTCCGAGGGCTGCTCCAACCGCTGCACCTTCTGCATCATCCCCAAGCTGCGCGGCGACCTCGTCTCGCGGCCTGCGGCGGACGTGCTGCGCGAGGCCGAGCGGCTGGTGAAGGCGGGGGTGAAGGAGCTGCTCGTCATCTCGCAGGATACCTCCGCCTACGGTGTGGACCTGCGTTACGCGCCAAGCCAGTGGGGCGACAGGGAAGTGGCGGCGCGCTTCCTCGATCTCGCCGGCGCGCTGGGGGACCTCGGCGCCTGGGTGCGCCTGCACTATGTCTATCCCTACCCGCACGTGGACCAGGTGATGGAGCTGATGGCGGCCGGCAAGGTGCTGCCCTATCTCGACATCCCCTTCCAGCACGCCAGCCCCTCGGTGCTGAAGCGGATGAAGCGCCCGGCCTCGCAGGAAAAGACGCTCGCCCGCATCCGCGCCTGGCGCGAGGCGGTGCCAGACCTGACCCTGCGCTCCACCTTCATCGTCGGCTTCCCCGGCGAGACCGAGGCCGAGTTCGAGGAACTGCTCGCCTTCCTGGAGGAGGCGGAGATCGACCGCGCCGGCTGCTTCAAGTTCGAGCCGGTGCGCGGCGCGCCGGCCAACGATCTGGCCGACGCCGTGCCCGACGCGCTCAAGGCGGAGCGTTACGACCGCTTCATGCTCACCCAGCAGAAGGTTTCCGCCCGGCGGCTCAAGCGCAAGGTCGGCACGCGCCAGCAGGTGATCATCGACCACGTGTCGGCGGACGGCGGCATCGGCCGCACCAAGGGCGACGCGCCGGACATCGACGGCACGGTAAAGGTCTTCTCCCGCCGGCCCCTGCGCGTGGGCGAGATCGCCACGGTGAAGATCGAGGCCGCCGGCCCCTACGACCTCACCGGAATCGCCGTGGGATTCTAGGGCGTTTCCCGTTTCAAGGAATCGGCGAAACGCCCAATATCTTTCCGCGATCGCGTTTTATTCACGCGAACCGGTCTCCATTTCGCTCGAAAACGCTCCAGGAAATAAGGCCGGCATATTTCCGCGCATCGTCATGGCCGGGACGAGCCACAGGGCATGACGCCTCGACACCGTCATCCGCGCCGACCAGCCCCAAAGAAAAAGGCCGGAGCAATGCCCCGGCCATTCTCGCAAATCAGTCGAAGACCGCCGAAAACCCGGGCGATCAGCCCTCGTCGTCGTCGTTGTGCTCCGGCGGCACCAGGCCCTGGAGGCCGGCGAGGAGCTCTTCCTCGGTCATGCGGTCGAGCATGACTTCCGAATCGTCGCCGCTCGCGCTCTCGCCGGAGGCGATGAGCGGCACGGCCTCGGGCTCGGGTTCGTCCACCTCGGTGTACTTCTGCAGCGAGTGGATGAGGTCTTCCTTGAGATCCTCCGGCCCCACGGTCTCCTCGGCGATCTCGCGCAGGGCGACGACCGGGTTCTTGTCGTTGTCGCGATCGATGGTGATCTGCTGGCCGGAAGAGATCATGCGCGCCCGGTGGGCGGCGAGCAGGACCAGCTCAAACCGGTTGTCCACCTTGTCGATGCAGTCTTCTACCGTGACACGGGCCATGGGCTCGGCACTCCCTCGTGCGCACGTGGCGCTGGATCATGGACGTTGAGAAGTGCGCGTCGATACAGCAATTCACCATGATGGGCAAGCCTCGCCCGCCTTTTTCGCTTGCTTTGGGCCTGCCTTCGTCGGAGAAAGGCGTTTGGACGTTGTGATTTACAGCCGTTCCATCCTTACGCCCATCCCATTCCACCGGCGGACCTTTTGTATGCAGGGCCTGGAAAAGATCGCTCTCCTGATAGATGGCGCCAATCTATATTCCGCGACCAAAGCGCTCGGCTTCGATATCGACTACAAGCGGCTCCTGAAGGAGTTCCAGAGCCGTGGCTATCTGTTGCGTGCGTTCTACTACACGACATTGATCGAGGATCAGGAATACTCCTCGATCCGCCCGCTGCTCGACTGGCTGGACTATAACGGCTACTCCGTCGTCACCAAGCTGGCGCGCGAATTCACCGACGCCCAGGGCCGCCGCCGCGTGCGCGGCAACATGGACATCGAGATCGCGGTGGACGCCATGGAGCTCGCCGAGCACGTGGACCACATCGTGCTGTTCTCGGGCGACGGCGACTTCCGCTCGCTGGTGGAGGCGCTCCAGCGCAAGGGCGTGCGCGTCTCCGTGGTCTCCACCATCTCCACCCAGCCGCCGCTGATCGCCGACGACCTGCGCCGTCAGGCCGACGTCTTCATCGACCTTGTAGAATTGCAGCCCAAGATCGGGCGCGACCCCTCCGAGCGGCAGGGCCGCATGCAGGAGACGCCGCGCTTCCTGGAGCGGCGCGGCGCCACGGCCACGGCCGGCGACGGCAACGACGCCTGAGCCGCCGGGGCCGAGGTAGCACATGGCCAAGGCAACCGCCGTTGCCGCGCCACGGGCCAGGGCGCTGGCCAAGGCGCGCGGCTCCACCCCCGTCGGGAGCCCGTCCGAGCCCGGGCGCGACTGCCCCCTGTGCCCCCGCCTCGCCGCTTTCCGGGCGGACTGGCGGGCGGCCGAGCCATCGTGGCACAACGCCCCGGTGCCGGCCTTCGGGCCGCAGGACGCGCGCCTGCTCATCGTCGGCCTCGCGCCCGGCCTGCGCGGCGCCAATCGCACCGGCCGGCCTTTCACCGGCGATTTTGCGGGCGACCTGCTCTACGCGACCCTGATCGAGTTCGGCTTCGCCACCGGCACCTATGCCGCCCATCCGGAAGACGGCCTCGCCCTGCGCGACGCCCGCATCGTGAACGCGGTGCGCTGCGTGCCGCCGCAGAACAAGCCGACGCCGGAGGAGATCCGCACCTGCCGGCCCTTCCTCGCCGCCCCCCTCGCCGCGATGCCGCGCCTGAAAGCCATCGTCACCCTGGGCAAGATCGCCCACGATTCGACGCTGGCGGCGCTGGGCGAGCGCGCCTCCCGGCTCAAGTTCGGCCACGGCGTGAGCGACACCATCGGCGCGGCGCGGGTGTTCGCGAGCTACCATTGCTCGCGCTACAACACCAACACCCGCGTCCTGACGCCGGACATGTTCCGGTCCGTCTTCGCCGCCGTGCGCGACTACCTCGACGCCAGCGCCTGAACGTGGGCGAGCACGTCGGCGGCGTTCCGGTCCGGCGGAAACACCGGATAGAAGACGTGCGAGATCGCCCCGTCCTCGATGATGAGGGTGATGCGCTTCAGGAGCAGCGTCCCGTCCACCGTGAAGGTCGGCAGGCGCAGGGCGTGGGTCAGCTCGTGCCGGTGGTCGGACAGGAGGGGGAACGGCAGGTGCAACCGCTCCGCCACTTCCTTCTGGTAATCCGTATCCTGAACCGACAACCCGAAGACGTGCTCCACACCGGCCGCCTTCAGGTCGGCAAAATGGTCGCGGAAGGCGCAGGCCTGCGGCGTGCACCCCCGCGCGCCGGGGATCTCGTCCCACCCCTCCGGCAGCGGCTCGCCGGGAACGCCTGTGCGCGGATAGGCATAGACGACGGCGCGGCCCGAAAGGCTCGACAGGTCGATCCTGCGGCCATCGGTGGAAGGTAATCCGATGATCGGCAGCTCGAGCCCGCCCAGATGCCCGGCGAGACCGTCGTCCTCCGGGGCCGGAAGGCCTTCCGGCACTGCATTGTAGCTGGTCACGGCGTCACCCCCTGCGTGTGTGCCCGTAGGCGATGAATTCCAGAAGCGATCCGTCCGGATCGCGGAAATAGACGCTGGTGCCCTGCCCCAATGCGCCGAACCGGGGTACCGGCCCGAGCTCGGGCGTGATGCCGTGGGCGGCGAGGTGGGCGATGGCGCCGTCGATCGGGCCGTCCCATCGGAAGCACAGGTCGCTGTTGCCCGGCTGGACCGGGAGCCGCGCCACCGGCGTCGGATCCACGCCCGGCCCGTGCAGGTTGAGCTGGCGGTCGCCGAATCGATAGGCGAAGCCCGAGCCCACCGGCACCACCTGTGCCCCAAGCACGGCGGAATAGAAGGCGTTGGAGCGGGCGAAATCGCCCACGTGCACCACGCAATGGTCGAAGGCGATCCTTCCCGTCATCCTTCCCGTCATGGCCCGGGCCCTTCCGTCAGCCCCTGTCGCGCATCAGCCGCGCCTTGTCGCGCGCCCAGTCCCGCTCCTTCGAGGCCTCGCGCTTGTCGTGGGCCTTCTTGCCGCGGGCGAGCGCCAGCTCGACCTTCGCACGGCCGCGGTCGTTGAAATAGATCTTCATCGCCACCACGGTCATGCCCTCGCGCTCCACCGCCTGGCCGAGCTTGGCGATCTGGCGCTTGTGCAGCAGCAGCTTGCGCGGCCGCCGCGTCTCATGGTTGAAGCGGTTGGCCTCGAGATATTCGGGGATGTAGGCATTGTAGAGCCACATCTCCCCCTGCTTCTGTGCCGCATAGCTCTCGCCGATGGTGGCCTTGCCGGTACGCAGGCTCTTCACCTCGGTTCCGGTGAGGGCGATGCCGGCCTCGAAGGTCTCGCCGATCTCGAAATCAAACCGCGCCCGCCGGTTGTCGGCGGCGATCTTGCGCGGGGCTTCGGTCTTCTTGCTGCTCATGATGGGAATGTGGGCTCGGGTTACCGTGCAGGCAAGCTGGGGGATCAGGGAAGCAGGCGGGCGGTGTGGACAATGGAGAGGATCAAGAGCGCGCGGCGCGCCTCATGGACTTCATACGCGACGAGATAAGGATATCCGCGCACGACAAACGCGCGCGTGCCCGGCAAGATGCCGGGCACGCGATGAAAGGCGCGCCTGAAAGCAGGCGTCAGGTCTGGCTTATGGCCAAACCAACATGGCGCTTGCCCACCGGCGAATGCTGTTCGAGATGGGCGAGGATCGCCGAAAGGTCCTCCTGCGCGACCGGCGGTGAAGTGGCCCCTCACAGACCGAACCGCCGCCAGAGCTCCTCAATGTCCTGCGGATCGGCGAACTCGCCGCGCTGCGCCTGGGCAAGACCGAGCCGGCCCCGCTCCACCTGCACCGGAGGCAGCTGATGCTCCGCCTGCCCCTCCTGCTGGATCGGGCCGAACAGCGAGTGCGCCGCGCGGTCCTGGCCCGCGCCGGGCAGCTTGCCGATTTCCGCGATGGCCTGTTCCAGCAGCTTGGTCATAAAGGCCAGGATAGCAGATCTGCCCTCAGTTGATCAGGCCGGCATGCACCATGGCGCTGCGCACCACCGCCCGGGTGGCCTCGGAGACCGGCACCATGGGCAGGCGCGCGTCCTCGGTCATCTTGCCGAGCAGCGAGAGGGCGTACTTCGCCGGGGCCGGGTTGGTCTCCACGAACAGCGCGGAATGCAGCGGCATCAGCTTGTCCTGGATGCCAAGGGCGGTCCTGAAGTCGCCGGCGAGGCAGGCGTTCTGGAAGTCGGCGCACAGGCGCGGGGCAACGTTGGACGCCACGGAGATGCAGCCGTGGCCGCCATGGGCCATGAAGCCCAGCGCGGTGGCGTCCTCGCCGGAAAACTGGATGAAGTCCGGCCCCAGCACCTGGCGCTGCAGCGACACGCGGGCGAGGTTGGAGGTGGCGTCCTTCACCCCGGCGATGTTCTTGATCTCGAACAGCCGCGCCATGGTCTCCACCGACATGTCGATCACCGAGCGGCTCGGGATGTTGTAGATGAAGATCGGCAGGTCCACCGCGTCGGCGATGGCCTTGAAGTGGCGATACAGGCCCTCCTGGGTGGGCTTGTTGTAGTAGGGCGTCACCACCAGCAGCGCGCTCGCGCCCACCTTCTGGGCATGCTCGGCCAGCGCCACGGCCTCGGCGGTGTTGTTGGAGCCCGCGCCCGCGATCACCGGAACGCGGCCGGCGGCCTGCTCGACGGTCCATTCCACCACGCGGTTGTGCTCCTCGTGGGAGAGGGTCGGGCTCTCGCCGGTGGTGCCGACGGGCACGAGGCCGTGCGTGCCTTCCGAGATCTGCCAGTCCACGAAGGCACGAAAGGCCTTCTCGTCCAGTGCCCCGTCGCGGAACGGGGTGACGAGAGCGGTAAACGAGCCGCGGAAGCGCGACGAGGACGAGATGGGCGACATGGCGAACGCCTTGGGTTCCTGGAGCTTTGTCGGTGGCCGGTGACGGTCGCGGGACCGCGGCCCCTCCGGCGCCACGCCGGCTCTGCCGAGCGGCGGGTGCGGATCTGCACCCTTAGCCTTTTGCCGGCCGGGCGGAAAGGGGGCCGGGCGCAAACCGCACCGGGCACAGGGCCGCGCGGGGGGCATGGCAACCCCGGCGAACGGGCCTCGGAGGCCGGCCGCCAAAGGGCTGGAGGTACCAAGGGAGAGATTTGATGTGGCGCAGTCGCCCTTGCGTCAACAGCCCCGGTTTCGCCCGGATTCCAAGGTCCATTCTGGTTAGGGTTTCGTCAACGCGGCTGGCGGAAACTGCGGGAGGGGATCCCAGGACGGAAACAAACGCGTCGCGAGGACAATTCATGTCGCCTGTCTCGAGCCTGATTTCCGTGAGCGCCCTGGCGCTCGCCCTCGCCTGGAGCGGGGCGATGCCGGCGGCTGCGGAGACCGCGCCGACACCGCCCGCCAAGCCCTCAACCGCCAAACCCTCACCCGCCAAACCCTCGACCGCGAAGGCGGGCGACAAGTCCGCCCCCGCCAAGGATTCCAAGGCCGCCCCAAAGGACGCAAAGGCGGGCAAGGACGCCAAGGCCAAGGACGCGAAGGCGAAGGACACCAAGGCTGCGTCCGGCAAGCCCTCTTCCAGCCAATCCTCTTCCGGCAAATCCAGCGGCAAGTCGGCGTCGCGCCCGGCGCCGACGGCCCCGCAGGCCGCCCCTACCCTCGGCGCCTCCTCGAACATTCCGGGCGGCGACCTCGCGGTTCTGAAGGTGGCGGTGAGCGCGGCGCGGAACGGACGCGCCAGCGAGGCCATGAGCGCGGCGCAGCAGCTCGATGACCCGGTGGCGCGCACGCTCGTCACCTGGCTTGTCATCCGCCATGCGCCGAACGACCTCGGCTTCGACACCATCAACCAGTTCCTGACGGAAAAGCCCGGCTGGCCCACGCCGAACACGCTGCGCCGCCGCGCCGAGCGGGTTCTCTTCCAGGAGAACCGCGACCCGGCCAAGGCGCGCGCCTTCTTCGCCGAGCAGGCGCCGCTATCCGGCGAGGGCAAGATTGCGCTTGCCCGCTACCTGATCTCCACCGGCAACCGCTCGGATGCCGCCGACTGGGTGCGCGAGGCCTATCGCGAGGACGACCTGAACGAGCTGTTCGAGACCAAGATCCTCGACGAGTTCGGCTCCATCATCACCCGAGCCGACCACAAGCTGCGCGCCGACCGTTTCAGCTACAAGCCCGATCCCGAGCGCGCCCTGCGCGCCGCCGCGCGGGCGGGGTCTGACATCGTCGCCCTCACCAAGGCGCGCATGGCCATCGCGCGCAAGGAGGCGAACGGCGAGAAGCTGCTCGCCCAGGTGCCGTTCACCCTCGCCAACGATCCCGCCTACCTGTTCGCCAAGTCCCAGCTCGCCCGCCGGGCCGACAAGCCGCAGGAGGCCGCCCGCGCCCTTCTCGCCGGCTCCGGCTCCGACCAGGTGCGCGCCGATCCCGACGAGTGGTGGATCGAGCGCCGCCTCGTCTCCCGCGAGCTGCTGGACGAAGGGGACGTCCAGACCGCCTACAAGGTCGCCGCCAACGGCGTGCCGCCCAAGGCGGACAACTACCGCGCCGAGCAGCACTTCACGGCTGGCTGGATCGCCCTGCGCTTCCTGAAGGATCCGCGGACCGCCGCCCAGCATTTCGCCAAGATCGATGACGACCAGAAGCACCCCATCACCCTCTCGCGCGCCTATTACTGGCAGGCGCGGGCGGCCGAGGCCATGGGCGACGGCGGGCGGGCGCGGGCGGGCTTCGAGGCGGCGGCGCGCTTCCCGGCCACCTATTACGGCCAGCTCTCGCGCACCAAGCTCGGCATGGCCCCGGTGGCCCTGCGCGGCACGCCCCAGGCCTCGTTCGAATCGCGCAGCAATTTCGGCCGGCTGGAGCCGATCAAGGCGATCCGGATGCTGTACGCCATCGGTGAGCGGGATATCCCGCTCACCATCTATTACGATCTCGCCTGGCGCATGGAGGATCCCGGCCAGCTCGCCATGCTCGCCAACCTGGCCGAGGCCAATGGTGACGCGCGCGGCGCGCTGGTGGTGGGCAAGGAAGGACTCGCCGAGGGCCATCCGCTGGAGGCGGAGGCGTTCCCCACCTTCGGCGTGCCCGGCTACACGCCCATCGGCAATCCGGTGGACAAGGCCGCGGTCTATGCCGTGACGCGGCAGGAGAGCCAGTTCAACCCCCGCACCCTCTCCAGCGCCAAGGCCATGGGCCTGATGCAGGTGACGCCGGCCGCCGGCCGCGAGGTGTCCAAGCAGACGGGAGCGCCCTACAGCGAGGCCCGCCTCATGAGCGACCAGTCCTACAACGTACAGTTCGGCGCCGCCGAGCTGGGCGAGCTGGTGCAGAACTACTCCGGCAACTACGTGCTGGTGTTCGCCGCCTACAACGCCGGGCGCGGCAGCGTCGCCAAGTGGATCCAGCGCTATGGCGACCCGCGCGACCCGGACGTGGACGTGGTGGACTGGGTGGAGTCCATCCCCTTCTCCGAGACCCGCAACTATGTGCAGCGGGTGATGGAGAACTACCAAGTGTACAAGGTGCGCTTCAACATCGCCTCGAAGCTGCAGCTGGAAGCCGACCTGCGCGGCGGGCGCTGACTGGCGCCTGTCGCGAGCCCTGGCCGCCCCGGACCTGCTCCCGTCCTCGAACCGACCTGAAGCTTCGGACCCTCACGGCCGCGCGGCGGACGTGAGGGGAGGACATCACGGGCCGGCCATGCCGCCCGCTCTGCCTGCGGCTCCCGCTATCCCTGCGTCTCGGGCGTGCGCAGCACGATGCCGTCGAGGTCCGCCGTCAGCTTGATCTGGCAGGAGAGGCGGGAATTGGGCCGCACGTCGGTGGCGAAGTCCAGCATCCCCTCCTCCATGTCGGAGGGGCCGCCCACCTTGTCCATCCAGGCCTCGTCCACATAGACATGGCAGGTGGCGCAGGCGCAGGCGCCGCCGCATTCGGCGACGATGCCGGGCACGCCGTTGCGCACCGCGGTCTCCATGGCGGTGGCGCCTTCCGGCCCCTCCACCTGGTGCGCGGTGCCGTCGAATTCGATGAAGGTGATGGCAACCATGAAAAATGCCGCTGGTTAACCGTTGTCGTGCCGTGGCGACGGAAGGGGGAGGATGGCTTCGGCAGTGCGGGCCGGGGTAAGCCTATAGCGGCAAGCGTGCCCCGGCGCCAGCTTCCAGGGGCGTTAACGATATCTTCACAAATGCGGCCAGGGCGGTTCAATCCGTAGCGCAGCCTGTCTAGGATAAGGAAAGGTAAACCAATTCCGTGGGGCCGTCGGGGCAGCGGGAGGGGTGCGTGTTGGAGTAGGCGCCGCGGCCATGGGCAAAGCCCGCCGCCGCCGTCGAAGGCAGAGGCGACAGCGACATGAAGCAACCGAAGAAGATCCAGGATCCGACCGAGGCGGCTCTGTCGGCCATCCAGGAGGCTCTTACGCTGGAGCTCGACAATGCCGAACAGGCCCAGGCGCCGGCCAAGGGGGTCGATCCAGGCTTCGCCTCCGAGCGCTCCTCAGCCATAGACCGGCCGCTTCCGGCTCCGCCGCAGCGCGAGGGCCGCGGCATTCCCCGCAGGCCCCGTCCCGAAGGCGAGCCGCGCCCCGAGGGCCGGCGCGAGGGTCCGCCCCGCGCCCGCATCGACGCGGAGCGGCGCGCCGCCAACGACGACCGCCAGACCATCGGCCAGCTCCTCGGCCAGCTGCAGAAGAAGCCCGCCGGGACCCCCTATTACTGGGCGGCGGGCGCTTCCCTCATCTGGATCATCATCGGCGTCGCCTTCGCCTTCGCCTTTCACCGCGGCCTGATGGCGAGTTCCGGCGGCGTGCAGTCGCTGCTGGATTCGCCCGCGCTGCTCGGCATCTTCGCCTCCATCCTCCTGCCGCCGCTCGGCTTCTTCGGCATGGCGAGCGTGCTGCGCCGCTCGCAGGAACTGCAGGGCATCGCCCGCTCCATGACCGAGGTCGCCCTGCGCCTCGCCCAGCCGGAATCCATCGCCACCGAAACCGTGGTGACGGTCGGCCAGGCGGTGCGGCGCGAGGTGGCGGCCATGGGGGACGGCATCGACCGCGCCATCTCCCGCGCCGGCGAGCTGGAGGCCATCGTGCGTGCCGAGGTTTCGGTGCTCGAGCGTGCCTATGAAGAGAACGAGGTGCGCATCCGCACCCTCATCGAGGAGTTGCAGGCCGAGCGTCACAACATCCAGATCGAGACCGAGCGCCTGCGCGAGGGCCTCGCCGGCGCCGAGGCGGTGCTCTCCAACGAGGTGAAGGACGTCGCCACGCGCATCCACGGCACCATGATGGAGGCGAGCGAGCAGGTTACCGAGATCCTCGGCCAGAAGGGCGAGCACATCACCGCCGCCCTCGCCCGCGTCGGCGACAGCATGATCGACAGCCTCACCGCCAAGGGCGGCGAGCTCATCGACCGGCTCCAGCTCACCGGCTCCGACATCCGGCAGGACCTGTCCGAATCCGGCGATGTGCTCGTGCACACGCTCAAGACGCGTGCCGACGACCTCGCCTCCAACCTGCTCTCCACCACCTCGGACGTGGCCCAGCTCATCGACCGGTGGGGCGACGACATCACCGCCAACATCGACCGCCTGAAGCACGGCATCGGCGACTCGCTCAGCGAGAATTCGAGCCGCTTCGCCGAGGACATCGAAGGCCGCATCGCCGAGGTGAACACCGCCTTCCGCGCCACCAGCGAGGCGGCGGTGCTCGACTTCTCCACCCGCGGCGGCGAGCTGGTGAAGAAGTTCGAGGAGACCGGCGAACGCGTGGCCGAGACCCTCTCGGTGCGCGGCACCGACCTTGCGGACCGCATCGAGACCTCCGGCAACCGCATCTACGACGCGGTCGCGGTGCGCGGCGAGGACCTCCAGCGGCGCCTGTCGGAAACCGGCGAGCGCATCACCGCCTCTCTCGACCGCTCGTCCAGCCAGGTCACCACCACCCTGGTGGAGAAGAGCAGCGAGATCGCCTCCACCCTCAACAATGCCGGCGCCGACATGACCGAGCGCCTCTCCCTCGTCGCCAACGAGGTGACGAAGGCCATCGGCGCGCGCGGCTCCAAGGTCACCGAGGCCTTCCGCGAGACCGCCGACATCCTGGTCGGCACCATCGGCACCAAGGGCGACGCGATCCGCGAGATGCTCACCGCCCGTCTCAAGGCGATGGAGGAGACCATCACCGTGCGCGGCACCGAGCTCGCCGACCGCATGCAGCACGACGGCATCGCCCTCGCCCGCACCATGCAGGACGGCGTGAAGGCCTTCGACACCACCGTGAAGGTGCACGCTCCCGAGCTGGTCGACCAGATCGCCCATCGCGTCGCCTCGGTGAACGAGAACCTGCGCAGCGCCACCTCCAGCCTGGACGAGCGCCTGGCCGCCACCTCCACCAGCGTCTCCACCATCATGGACCAGCGCATCGCCCGCATCGAGCAGACGCTGGACCAGCGGGCCCAGAGCCTCACCGAGACCCTGGCGACCCGCACGGTCACCTTCGCCCGCACCATCTCCGAAGGCACCAAGAGCGCCACCGAGTCCCTCGACAAGTCGGTGGAGACGCTGGAGACCTTCTTCGCCACCCGCTCCAAGGCGCTCGGCGACGTGCTCACCGAGCGGGCCGACGTGGTTCACCGCAACATCGGTGTGCGGGCGCAGGAGATCGCCTCCGTGCTCGACGGCCGCGTCCACCGCATCGAGGAACTGGTGCTCGGCCGCCTCGACGGCGTCGCCACCTCCCTGGAGGTGCGCGGCAGCGCCATCGCCGACGCCCTGGTCGGCCGCATCGAGGGTGTCTCCGGCACCCTGCGCTCGGAGGCGGTGGAGGTGGAACGCTCCCTGACCACCCTCTCGCACAATGTGGGCCGCACCCTCACCGAGCATTCGGAGAAGGTGGCCGACGCCCTCGGCACCCGCCTCACCGAGATCGCCCACCTGATCGACGACAAGAACGGCACCTTCCTCGCCGCGCTGGAGCGCACCAGCCAGCGCGCCGTGGCCGAGATCACCGCCACCAACACCTCGCTCAAGGGCGATGTGGGCGCCATCATCGAGCGCCTCGCCGAGGCCAACTCCACCTTCCAGGGCGCCATGTCCAAGGCGGTGTCCAATCTCGGCGAGTTCTCCGGCTCGTTCGCCCGGCAGGTGGACAGCTTCTCCACCACGGTCGGCTCCATCAACCAGAGCGCCGAGGCCACCGCCGGACGGTTCGACACCCAGATCAAGGCGCTGCGCGAAGTGTCCACGGGCGCGCTCACGCAGATGGCGACCCTCTCCGAGAGCTTCCAGCAGCAGGGCCGCCTGATGGACGAGGCCTCGCGCAAGCTGGGCGCCGCCCACGACAAGGTGGATGCCACGCTGCTGTCGCGGCGCGCCTCCATCGAGGAATTGTCCACCACCCTCGGCGAGCGCATCGCCGATGTGGACGGGCGCCTCAAGGGCTTCCACACCATGCTGGAGGAATCCTTCGCCGCGGCGCAGAACCGCGCCCGGCAGATCACCGGCGTGGTGGCCGAGGCCGCCTCTGGCTCCGCCAAGACCATGGAGCAGCAGCTCCAGGTGATGCGCGTCGCCACCGACGCGGAGCGCGAGCGCACGGCGCAGTCGCTGCGCGAGATCTACGGCGCCGCCCTCGAGGACGTGCAGCGGGTGTTCGGCGAGACCGGCAACCGCTTCACCCAGGTGGCCGGCGACCTCAAGCGCGTGGCCGAGGATGTCCAGCACGCCATCGCTCTCACCCGCGAGGAGATGAAGCGCGGCATCCTCGAGCTTCCCGCCGAGACCGAGGCGAGCGCCGCCACCATGCGCCGCGCCGTGGCCGAGCAGATCAAGGCCCTCGCCGAGCTCAACGAGATCGTCGCGCGCCAGGGCCAGGCCCTCGACGTGGTGGAGGCCTCGGCCCGCACCGCGACGCAGGACATGGCCCGGGCCTCGGTTGCGCGCGAGACTTCGGCGCGCGATACGTCCGCCCGCGAGACGCCGGCGCCACGTGCTCGCGCCGAGGCCGGCGCCCTGCAGAGCGAGCTGCGCCGCACCGCGCCGCCGCAGCCCACTCGCCGCATCGAGCCGGAGCGCCCGGCCCCGCGCGCCCCGGCGCGCGAGAACGAAGAGGAGCGGGAGGGCTGGCTGACCGACCTGCTCGCCGCCCGCACCACCCCCGACGACCGCGGCGGTGCCGACAAGCCCGCCCGCTCGCCGCGCACGCCGGCCGGCGGCGTCGAGTCCCTCGACGCGCTCTCGGCGGATATCGCCCGCATGGTGGACCATCAGGCGGCCGTGGAGATGTGGGACCGCTACAACAAGGGCGAGCAGAACGTCTTCACTCGCCGGCTCTACACCCTGCAGGGCCAGCAGACCTTCGAGGCGCTAAAGCGCAAGTATCGGGCCGATGCCGCCTTCCGCGAGACCGCGGACCGCTACATCGAGGAGTTCGACAAGCTCCTCGACCAGGTGTCGGCCGACGAGCGCGGCGACGTGCTGACCAAGACCTATCTCACGTCTGACACAGGCAAGGTCTACACCATGCTCGCCCATGCGGCCGGCCGCTTCGACTGAGGCGGACGGCCCGCCAGAGCACGTTCCGGCCGGGATGCACCGCAACCTGATCGGCAAGGCGTTCTCTTTCTTTGAGCCAAGGGCCGGGCTCGCTCGGGTTCAGTGACCTCGAGCGGATCCGGCCCTGGCGCAAGGGTCCCGTCCGGCAGCGGAAGGGGCCTTTCCCTGCTTTCGCAGGGAGGTATCATGGAGCCCCCGGCCGTTTCCAAGGCCGGGCTCCCTCAGCGACGTTCCACACCGCCGGAGCCTGCCGCCCATGAAGACCTATATCTGCGCCGCCTACGCCGGTGGCCAGGGCAAGACTACGCTCGCCCAGATGGTATTCTCCGCTCTCAGGAAGCGTGAGCTTGCCTACAAGCTCGTGGCCGCCGATTTCACCGATGGCACGGGCCATTCCAAGATCGGCAAGTTCTTCCCCACCAAGGTGCTGGAGCTGGGCATCGGCTCCCCGCTGGGCTCGAGCAAGTCCGAGAACGACGCCAACGCCCCGCTGCGCTACTGGGACCGCTTCGGCGGCCTGCTGCTCACCGGCGGCGCGGTGCTGGACCTCGGCGCCAACGTGGTGCCGCAGCTGGTGCAGTGGGCGCACCACCGGCGCGTCACCCACATCATGCAGCAGCGCAACTCGCCGGAGATCGACCTCCTCATCGTCACCAAGCCCGAGACCCACGCCATCGAGAACGTCGCCACCCTCATCGAGGACGTGGTGGTGGGCGGCGCGCTGCCGGTGTCCAACATCGTCATCGTCGAGAACGAGGTGGGCGGCTCCTTCGAGGGGCTGAACCTGTCGCGCATCGAGAAGGCGGCGGCGGGACGCGGCGTCAGCTTCATCAAGATCCCGCGCTGCTATTCCGAGCTGTGGACGCATCTCGAGCGGACCTTCACGCCGGTGGAAGACGCCCTCGCCGCCACCGAGGCGGACCTTGCCGCCAAGTTCGAGATCGAGATCTGGTCGGCCTATGCCGGCCTCATGGACCTGCGCACCTGGGCGGACGAGGTCTACGCCCAGCTCCACAAGGTGGGGATCTGAGGCCTGCCCGCCCGAACGCTGCGCACGACGCCTGGCCGCCCCCCGCCCCAGCCGAGGGGCGGGGGCTCCACCTCCGACGCTCGAAGCAACCGCCCGGGGAGGCTGTTGAAAAGCCGTGTTCGGAGGGGGCGTCGTGGCCGGGCTTGACCCGGCCATTCACGTCCCGCCGTTCAGCCCGACTTTTCGAGGCGCTCCCAGCCATGCCGCGTGGATGACCGGGGCAAGCCCGGCCATGACGACCGGAAAGGGGGCGACGACCGGAAAGGGGCCGCCCTCAGAATTTGCCCGAAGCCCACCGCACCATGGCCACCAGCACCTGGTCGGTGGCGTCGTTGAGGGCGGCAGTGGCCGCCGCGCCGGCGGTGGAGGCGGCCGGCACCGCCGCCTTGAACAGCTGAGCCGCCAGGATGCGGCCGCTCTGCGCGCCGACCAGCTTGGCGGACAGCTCCACCACCCCCACCGGCCCCTGATCCGTGATGCGCAGGGCAAAGGTGCGGATGTCGATGACGAGCTGGGTATCCGCGCTGACGCCGTCGCCCGGCCGGGCGACGCGCCTGAGCTTGCTGCCGTTCTCGAAGGCCTGGATGGTGCGCGCCTGGATGAGGGCCGGGAGATTGTCGCTCCACTGCGCATCGGCGAGATAGGCCACCTGCCCGCCGCCCGGCTCCACCATGATCTTGTCGGTGTTGAGCACGGCGAGCGCCGCCGGCGCCATCACCACGAGCTGCCCGGCGCCACCGCCGCCCGAAGAAAAGCCGCTGGGCGCCGAGAGATTGTAAGTGGGAACCGGCGTCGACCCGCAGGCGGCCAGCGCGAGGGCGAGGCCCAGCCCGAGGGCCAGGCGCGCGCACGTCACGATGGCGCCCGCACGGACGGCACGGCTCCTGCGTTCGTCGTTCATGATCCGCTCATCGCCCGTATTTCGGAATGGTGTTGCCGCCGCCGAGGATGAACTGCTGCGGGTTGCGCTCGATGCCCTTGAGCACGCGGTCGATCTCCCCCAGCGTCCGGCGGCCGTCGGTCGCCAGCGCCTCGAACTGCCGCAGGCCGGGCCCGGTGAAGCGGCTGATCTCGTTGGTGAGCAGAGCGGTGCGCTGGTCGAGATTGTCGGCGAGCTTGCGCACCGAGGCCGCGGCGTCGGTGGCCTGCACCAGCAGGCCGTCCTTGTCCTCGGTGGCCTTCTGAAGGTTCACCACCACCCTGTCCACCTTCTCGGCGACGCCGTTGAGCTGCTTCACCAGCACGCTCGCCTGCTGGATCACGTCGGCCACGTCCGCCGACTTCGCCGCCACGGCCTGCGAGAAGACATCGATATTGTGGATGATGCTCTTGATCTCGTCGGGGTTGATGGCCTGCAGCACCACCTCGATCTTCTTCGCCACGCCCTGCGCCGAGGCAATGAGCCCGGCCATGCCGGCCCCGCCGTCGGCCTTGATGCGCGGAAGTCCGTTCGGGCCCGGCGTGATCGCCGGCTCGCCGGGCTTGCCGCCGCGAATGGACACCGCCACGATGCCGGTGAGGCCTTGGGATTCAAGGCCCGCCTGGGCGTCGGAGAGGACCTCCACATTCTTGTCGATTGCGACCGTGGCAAGCACCTGGCCCGGCTGGCCGGGCACCAGATCGAGCTTGGTCACCTGGCCGACGGGAATGCCGTTGAACAGCACCGCATTGCCCTGCCTCAGGCCTGCTACCGAGCCGTCGAAGAGGATCTCGTAGCGCTTGCGCGCCGAGGTGTCCTGCGGCCCGGCGAACCAGTACACGAAGCCGAACGCCGCCGCGAGGACGGCGAGCGTGAACGCTCCGATGATGGTGTAGTTGGCCCGTGTTTCCATGCCTGATCCCGGCTCCGTTCCGACCTGATCCCCCGCCGTACGGCCGTTTCCCTTCCCGTTCGCGGGCCGTCCGCCCGCGGCGGATCCGGCCCTGGTTCAAGTTCCAGGGAACGCGCTGCCGTCCGGATTGCGAGGCAACCCGCGCGGCACGTCCCTAGCCGTGCGCGGCCTGCACCGCCCGTGCCCGCGTGCCGTGGAAATAGGCCCGGAGCCAGGGGTGCGTCGCCGCCATCATTGTCTCGATCGTGCCCTGCGCGATCACCTTGCCGTCTGCCAGCGCGGCGATGCGGTCGCACACCGTATGCAGACTGTCGAGATCGTGGGTTACCATGAAAACCGTAAGCCCCAAAGTCTGTTGCAGCGTCTTGATGAGCTCGTCGAAGTCGCCCGCGCCGATGGGGTCGAGGCCCGAGGTGGGCTCGTCCAGGAAGAGGATTTCGGGATCCAGCGCCAGCGAGCGGGCGAGCGCCGCGCGCTTGATCATGCCGCCCGAAAGCTCCGACGGCAGCTTTTCCGCCACATCCGGCTTCAGCCCCACCATCTCGATCTTGGTGAAGGCGATCTCGTCCAGAAGCCGTTGGGAAAGCTTGAGGTTCTCCCGCAGCGGGAACTGGATGTTCTGCTTCACCGTGAGCGAGGAGAACAGCGCCCCCTGCTGGAACAGCACGCCCCAGCGCCGCTCGAGGGCGGAGCGCTCGCGCTCGGACAGGTCGTCGAGATTTTCCCCGAACACCTCCACCGTGCCCGAGGTCTTGGGCACCAGGCCGAGGATGGTGCGGGTGAGCACCGACTTGCCGCCGCCGGAGGTGCCGACGAACCCCAGGATCTCGCCCCGAAAGACATCGAGATCGAGGTGGTTGAGCACCGTTCGCTCGCCGAACTTCACCACGATGTCGCGCACCCGGATGACGGCTTCCCGGCCGGTGGTCTGTGCGGGGACAGGGGCGCTCGCGTTCATGCCGGTTCACATGTCGATCGCGGCGAAGAACATGGCGAAGACACCGTCCATCACGATCACCAGGAAGATGGCCTTCACCACGGACGCGGTGGTGTGCTCGCCGAGAGACTCGGCGCTGCCGCCCACCCGCATGCCTTCCATGCAGGCGACGATGCCGATGGTGGCGGCCATGAACGGCGCCTTGTACATGCCCACCTTGAACTGGTCGAGGTCGATGGCCTGCTTCAGCCGGTCGAGGAACACGTCGGGCGTGATGCCGCCATAGCCCCAGGAGACCAGCCCGGCCCCGAGGATGGCGGCCATGGAGCCGAGGAAGGTCAGGAGCGGCAGGGCGATGATGAGCGCCAGCAGCCGCGGCACCACCAGCACCTCGATGGGATCGAAGCCCATCACGCGGAGCGCGTCGATCTCCTCGCGCATGCGCATGGAGCCGAGCTCGGCGGTATAGGCGCTGCCCGAGCGGCCCGCGATCATGATGGAGACGATGAGCACGCCGAGCTCGCGCAGCACCAGCACGCCCACCATGTCGACCACGTAGATGTCGGCGCCGAACCGGCGGAAATTGAAGATGCCCTGCTGCGCCAGGATGCAGCCGATGAGGAAGGTGATGAGCAGGATGATGGGCACGGCGCGGAAGCCGACCCGGTCGAGCTGGTTCACCATGGAGGTGAAGCGGAAGGTCTTCGGGCGCAGCAGCACGCGCCCAATGGCCGCCACCGTCGCCCCGACGAAGTTGAGCAGCGCGAGGGCGTCCTTCAGGACGTTGACCACCTCATGCCCGAACCGCTCCAGAATCGCCTCGTGCCGGCGCTTGGGCGGCAGCGGATCCTTGCCCATGCGGGCCATCTCGTCGATGAGGACGGCGTAGCGCGGCGAAAGGCCGTCCACCTTCGGCTCGGCCCCGCCCCCGGCGAAGGCGCGGCGTAGCCGCTCCAGCAGCACGGCGCCGAACGTGTCCATGCGCTCGACACCGGCGAGATCGATCTTGACGCCCTTGGCGTTGCCGTAGGTGCGTACAGTGTCGTCGACGGCCAGCTCCAGCTCGTCGGCATAGTCCGACGTCCACGCGCCGCGCCCGGCCACCGTGAGCCGGTCGTCCTGGCTGTGCACGGAAATCAGAGAGGCGTGGGGCAACGCTTCCATCTCCATCAGCGGAACCGGACCTGCCGGATCCGCCCGTCAATTCCGGCGCGGGTCCCGCGCGTGGACCCACCGGCAAGCGCCCGCGACGCAGTCCGCCCGGGCAAACCTTCGCCCCACTCGAACCCGCCTTCGAGCACGTCGCGAGGACGCGGCGCGCGGCGGGCACCGCCTGCCATCCACCGGTTTCCTTCGACAGTGCAGGCCGTTGAGTTAGCCATATAGACAAGCGCACGCGGCGTCGAGATCACGAAAGCCACACAGCCGCGCCATCCGCCCCGCCCCCCGAGACGGGCGCGCGGAATCGGCTATTAATCTTAATCCATGGCAGAGCTGACCCTGAGCGTCGAACGCTTCCCCATCGCCGGCACCTTCACCATCGCCCGCGGCTCCAAGACGGAGGCGGTGGTGGTGGAGGTGCGCCTCGCCGAGGATGGCCTTATCGGACGGGGCGAATGCGTGCCCTACGCCAGATACGGCGAGACGGTCGAAGGGGTCGCGGCCGCCATCACCGCGCTCGGACCGGCCATCGCGGCGGGGCTGGGGCGCGAGGAATTGCAGCACCGCATGCCCGCCGGGGCCGCCCGCAACGCGCTCGACTGCGCTTTCTGGGACCTAGAGGCGAAACGCGGCGGCCTGCGCGCCGCCGAGCTCGCCGGCCTGCCGGCGATGCGCCCGCTGGTGACCGCCTACACCCTGAGCCTCGACGAGCCGGACGCCATGGCCCGCGCCGCAGCCGCCGCGATCGACCGGCCGCTGCTCAAGCTCAAGCTCGGCGCGCCGGGTGACGCCCGGCGGCTTGCGGCCATCCGCGCCGCCGTGCCCCAGGCGCGCCTCATCGTCGATGCGAACGAAGGCTGGAAGCCCGCCGACCTGCATCTGATGATGGAAGCCTGCGCCGCCGCCCGGGTGGAGCTGGTGGAACAGCCCCTGCCCGCCGGCAAGGATGCCATCCTCGCGCGCATCGACCGCCTCGTGCCCGTCTGCGCCGACGAGAGCGTGCACGACCGCGCCGGCCTCGCCACGCTGAAGGACCGCTACGACGCGGTGAACATCAAGCTCGACAAGACCGGCGGACTGACCGAGGCGCTGGCGCTGGCGGATGCGGCAAGGGGGCACGGCTTCTCGGTCATGGTGGGCTGCATGCTCGCCTCTTCCCTGGCCATGGCCCCTGCCCTGCTCGTGGCGCAGCACGCCGAGGTGGTGGATCTCGACGGGCCGCTCCTGCTCGCCCGCGACCGGGTGCCGGGGCTGAGATACGAAGGCGCCGTCGTCTACCCGCCCGAGCCGGAGCTGTGGGGCTGAAGCCGCGCCGCGACGACGGCGGCGCCGGCACCGGCCAGCGCGATCCCGCACGACGCGAGAAAAGCCAGCGGGCCGAAGGCGTTCCATAGGGGACCCGACGCCACGTTCGCCGCCGCCATGACCAGGCTGTTGATCCAGGCGGCCGCGGTCTGCCCGGTGCCGGCGCGATGCTCGCTCACGCTGCGCGCCACCAGCTCCACCATGCCGAGATAGGTGGCGCCGAAGGTGAAGGCATGGAGCAGCTGCAACGGAAACAGCACCACCAGCGGCGGATCCGTGGCCATGGCGGCGAACCGGACCATCGCCGCCAGCCCGCCCATGGCGATCAGCGCGTGCGGGCCGAACCGCATGACGAAACGCGTCCCGAAACGGAACAGCACCATCTCCGCCGCCACCCCCACCGCCCAGAGCGCGCCGATGGTGGTGAGGGACAGGCCATCCGCCTGCCAGTGCACCGAGGCGAAGGCATAGAGCTGGGCATGGCTCGCCTGCACCAGCGCCGAGGCGACGATGCCGGCGAACAGGCCGAGCCGCGCCCGGCGTCCGAACACCGGATGGGGCCGCACTTCCGCGCGGGGCAGCTCGGGCAGGCTCAGGGCCGCGGCCACATAGGTCAGGTGGCAGCCGAGCATCAGCATCACCACCGAGCCCGCCCCCAGCACCGACGCCACGGCCCCGCCCACCAGGTTCGCCACCAGGAAGGAGGCCGAGCCCCATTGGCGCGCCTTGCCGTAGTCCGCCCGCCCGGTACGGGCCAGGCGCGCGGCGTAGGAATCCAGCAGGGAGAAGCTCGGAAACCAGCCCATGGCCATCAGGCCGAGCACGATGAAGATCAAAAGCGGGTCACGGCTCGCCGCCAGGGCCGCCATGCCGAGCACGGTCGCCAGCGCCAGCGCCACCAGCATCGCCTTGGGCCGGCCCAGCCGGTCGGACAGGACGCCGAGGACCGGGGTCGCCACGAGCCGCATGACCATGGGCACCGCGAGGGCGACGCCGATGGCCTCTGGCCCCAGCCCCTGATGCTGGAACCACAGGGGCAGGTAGGGCATCTGGATGCCCAGGGCGAGATAGAAGGTGGCGTAGGCGCCGCCGAGGCGGAGCCGGAGGCTGAAGAGCTCGGGGGCCCCGTTCCCGGCGGCGGGGCGTGGCGCCATGGCGGAGCGGCCTCAGGCCGTGAGGCAGCCGATGAAGGTCTCGGTGTCCACGTTGCCGCCGGAAAGCACGATCACCACCGTTTCGCCGGCACCGACGTGGAGCCGGCCTTCCAGCAGGCTGGCGAGGGCCACGGCGCCGCCGGGCTCCACCACCAGCTTCAGCTCGCGGAAGGCGAAGGCCACCGCCCGCGCCACCTCGTCGTCGTCCACCGCGGCGGCCTCGCCTACGAGGTCGCGGGAGATCTCGAAGGTCATGGCGCCGGGATGGGGCGCGAGCAACGCGTCGCAGAAAGAGCCCACCGTGGCGGGATTCCGCTCGCGCACGCCGGAGCGGAAGGAGCGGGCATGGTCGTCGAAGCCCGCGGGCTCGCAGGCGACGACGCGCGTCGACGGCGAGCGCGACTTGACCGCGAGGGCGATGCCGGCCACGAGCCCGCCGCCGCCGGCCGCAGCGGCGATCACGTCCGGAGTCAGGCCCTGCTCGGCCAGATCCTCGAGGATCTCCAGTCCCACCGTCCCCTGCCCGGCGATCACCTCGGTATCGTCGTAGGGCGGCACCAGGGTGGCGCCCCGCGTCCCCGCCAGGACGCTGGCGATGTCCTCGCCGTCCTCCTTGGCCCGGTCGAAGCCGATGACCTCCGCCCCGTAGGCCTCGGTGCGCTCGCGCTTCAGCGCTGGCGCGTCGGTGGGCATGGCGATGGTGGCGGGAATGCCGAGAAGCTTGGCCGCCGCGGCCACGCCCTGGGCATGATTGCCCGAGGAGGAGGCCACCACGCCGGCCGCCCGCGCCGTCTCGGGAATCTGCACGAGGCGGTTATAGGCGCCGCGGAACTTGAACGATCCGGTGAGCTGAAGCGTCTCCGGCTTCACGAACACCCGGGCGCCGGCCAATGCGCTGAGCTCCGGCGAGAACAGGAGCGGCGTTCGCACGATGACGCCGGCGAGCCGCCGCGCGGCCGCGTCCACGTCTGCCGGAGTGGGAAGGCGATGGATGTAGGGGCTCATGGTGCGGACGCTACTTTGCGCCTGCGTCGCAGGCGATACCGCCGAGCTATAGGTCCTATATCATGCGCGATCAATACGTTGTCGAGAAACTGCCGGGCACTTTCCCGCCACGTGTAGCGCAGGGCGAAGCGCCGCGCCGCCGCCGGCGAGAGTTCGAGCGCCTTCAGGCAGGCGGTGCGCAGGTCTTCGTCCAGCACGCCCACCGGCTCGGTGGCGTCCGCCAGCACGTCGGTGGGACCGGTGACGGGATAGGCGGCCACCGGCAGGCCGCTCGCCAGCGCCTCCAGCAGCACGATGCCGAAGGTGTCGGTGCGGCTGGGAAAGCAGAAGACGTCGCTGGCGGAATAGACCCGGGCCAGGTCCTCCCCCTCCTTGGAGCCGAGGAAATGCACGGCCGGGAAGCGCTCCTTCAGGCCGGCCAGCGCCGGGCCGGCGCCCACCACCACCTTGGATCCGGGCAGGTCCAGCTGGAGGAAGGCCTCGATGTTCTTTTCCACCGCCACCCGGCCGACGAACAGGTAGACGGGGCGCGGAATGTTCAGGCTCGCCTCGGGCCGCGGGCGGAACAGCTCGGCGTCCACCCCGCGCGACCAGCGCATCAGCCGCTTGAAGCCGCGCGCCGCAAGGTCACGCTCGAGCGTCGCGGTGGAAACCATCACGCCGCCGCCGGCATTGTGGAAGGAGCGCAGCCAGGCATAGGTCAGCCGCTCCGGCACCGGCGCTCGGGCCGCCAGATATTCCGGGAACTTGGTGTGATAGGAGGTGGTGAAGGTGCGCCGCGAGGCGATGCAGGCCCGCCGCACCAGGATGCCGATGGGCCCCTCGGTGGCGATGTGGACGAAATCCGGCTCCATGGCCTCGATCCGCCGCATGATCATGCGCGGCGTGGCGAGCGCGAGGCGGATCTCGCTGTAGGTGGGCATGGGGATGGTACGGAAGCCCTGAGGGCTCAGGAACTCCAGCTCGGCCCCGAGGTTGGCAGCTTCATGCGCGGTGTGCTCCAACGAGCGCACCACGCCGTTGATCTGGGGATGCCACGCATCGGTGGCGACAAGAACCCGCATCAAGCCGCCGCGCGCGCCCCCTCGACCATGTCCCGTTCCTCCGAGGGGGCCTTCTCGAGGTTCCGCGTCCAGCAGATGATCTCGAGGTGGCCGTCTTCATGCTCGGCGATGGCGGTGCAGCTTTCCACCCAGTCGCCGCAATTCACATAGCGCACCCCGAACTGGTCGTGAATGACCGCGTGGTGGATATGGCCGCAAATTACGCCGTCCACCTGGTGGCGCTTGGCCTCCTCGGCCACCGCCTCCTCGAACTTGCCGATATAGTTGACGGCGTTCTTCACCTTGAGCTTGGCCCACTGGCTCAGCGACCAGTAGGTGAGGCCGAGGCGCCGGCGCACCTTGTTCAGGTAGGTGTTGACGGTGAGGGCCGCGCTGTAGGCCCAGTCCCCGAGGAAGGCCAGCCACTTGGCGTGGCGCACCACCAGGTCGAACACGTCGCCGTGGATGACGAGGTAGCGCTTGCCGTCCGCCGCCTCGTGGATGGCGGTCTCCACCACCTCGATGCCGCCGAAATGGGTACCGTAATAGTCGCGCAGGAACTCGTCGTGGTTGCCGGGCAGATAGAGCATGCGCGTGCCCTTGCGGCCCTTGCGCAGCAGCTTCTGCACCACGTCGTTGTGCTTCTGCGGCCAGTACCAGGAGGACTTCAGCCGCCAGCCGTCGACGATGTCGCCCACCAGATAGATGGTGTCGGCATCGTGGTATTTGAGGAAGTCCAGAAGGAGGTCCGCCTGGCACCCCTTGGTGCCGAGATGGACGTCTGAAATGAACAGGGCGCGGTAGCGGCGCGCTTCGGAACTGTCGCTCACGCCATCACCTCCCGGCATCTGCCCAAGGACGGGGCCAGCCCTCTCCGCGGTCTCTTCACCATCGCTCTGCTCCCTCGGAGCGCGACCCGACTTAGCCGGAGTCGTGTTTCCCTTTTATGACGCGGACGCGAAAAACGGAAGGGCAACTGCCCATAGGATCGTCATGATTAGAAAAATAGCAGTATTACGCTCGCCGCTACGGAGGCGGCTAAAAGACCATTCACCCGCCGCCGCAGCTTTTCCTCAGAAAGAAGGCGGGACAACGCCACCCCGAACAACGCCCACACCATGAGAGACGGAACCGCCGTCAGCAAGAACACGAGCGCCACCAGCAAAACCTGCGGCAGCACATCTCCCTCGGGCCGCACGAAGGCCGGAATGACACTGAGCGCGATGGTCCACGCCTTCGGATTGACCCACTGGAAGGCGGCGGAGCCGAGAAAGCTCGGGGCCGATTCGCTCGCCGCCGGCGCATCCGGCGCATCGGCCCGCAGCAGGCCGTAGGCGAGATAGAGCAGGTAGGCCGCTCCGGCGAGCTTGAGCACGAGATGCAAAGCCGGCACCGCCACGAACAACCGCCCGAGCCCGAGGCCGATGGCGATCACCAGCAGGGGAAAGCCCGCAGCCACGCCGGCCATCTGCGGCAGGGTCCGCCAGAAGCCGAAGCGGGCGCCCGAGGCCGCCGAGATAAGGTTGTTCGGTCCCGGCGTGACGCTCGCCACGATCGAGAACAGCAGCAGCGGGAGCAGTTGGTCGGGCAGGATCTGGATCGACATGGTCCGCTTTTTCTTCTCCGCCACCATTGACCAACGCTCAAGTCCGCGCCAGCGTGCCCGCCCCGGGAGCGACCGCGCGCCGCACCGGTCACGGCGTCTGGCGGTTCGACCGCGACGGATGGAACCCGTCCGTCGCGCGCAGGTCGAGCCACAACTCTTTGGTCCACCAGGATACCATCCACAGCACGATGAGGGAGTTCGACCGATGAAGCTGGTTCGCTTCGGGGAAAAAGGACGGGAAAAGCCGGGTCTAATCGATTCAACCGGCAAGGTGCGCGACCTGTCCTCCGTCATCCCCGACCTCGCCGGCGAGGCGCTCTCGCCCGCCAGCCTGAAGACCATCGCCGCCCTCGACCCGGCGAGCCTGCCGCTGGCGCCGGAGGGTGCGCGCCTCGGCTCCTGCGTCGCGCGGCCGGGCAATTTCGTCGCCGTGGGCCTCAATTTCGCGGACCACGCCGCCGAGACCAACAACCCCATTCCCGAGGAGCCGGTGCTCTTCAACAAGGCGCCCAACTGCGTCGTCGGCCCCGATGACGACGTGATGATCCCCAAGGGCTCGCTCAAGCTCGACTGGGAAGTGGAGCTGGCCTTCGTCATCGGCAAGCGCGCCCGCTACGTGGAGGAGAAGGACGCCCTAGACCACGTGGCTGGCTACTGCATCTGCAACGACGTGTCCGAACGCCACTTCCAGATCGAGCGTTCCGGCCAGTGGACCAAGGGCAAGGGCTCCGAGACCTTCGGGCCGCTGGGCCCGTGGCTCGTGACCACCGACGAGATCACCGACACCGGCGCCCTGCCCATGTGGCTGGAGGTGAACGGCGAGAAGGTGCAGAACGGCTCGACGAAGACCATGATCTTCCGCATCCCGTTCCTGGTGCACTACATCAGCCAGTTCATGGTGCTGGACCCCGGCGACGTGATCACCACCGGCACGCCCCCCGGCGTCGGCCTCGGCTTCAAGCCGCCGCGCTTCCTGAAGGCCGGCGACGTGATGCGCGTGGGGATCGATGGGCTCGGCGTGCAGCAGCAGACCGTGGTCCCGTTCCAGCTGTGAGCCCCACGGGGCGCGGCGGGTGGCCGGCCCGCCGCGCCCCGGTTCAAGATCCTGCGTTTGCCTCGGTCTTCGGCCGGGCCCAAGTGGTGACGCTCAGGCGCCGCGCGGGCTTGATGCCAGGCCCCATCGCGCCGGCGGCCCGGGCAGCCACAGGCCGCCAAGCATCAGCTCCAGCCCCGCCCGGAACCGCCGCCCTGGTGGATCAAAGGCTTGCGGCTATTGCAGCGTGGCGTGGGCGAGCCAGGTCTTCACCGCGTCAAGGGCCTCGTTGCGCTTGCCGGTGCGGTGCAGCGCCTCCTGATAGACGGCGAGCTGCACGTCGGCGCTGGTGCCTCCTTCGGCGATGGTGCGCACATGCATCAGCGCATCGAGGCAACCCAGCGCCTCCGCATCCTCCCCCACCAGGTGGACGATGCCGTCCACCGCGTCCCGCACCGAGAGGGCGCGCCGCTCGCCGAGGTCGACGAACGAGCCGTGGATGCCGTAGCGCTGGGCGCGCCACTTGTTCTCGTCGGCGATGGCCCGGTCCACCGCCCCCACGTCGCGATTGTGGTGCGGATTGCGCACCAGGAAGCGCACCAGGGCGCGGAACAGGGCGGCGATGGCCACCGTATCGGCGACGCGGGTGCAGCTGTCGGGCGCGCGCAGCTCCAGGGTGGGCAGCTTGCGGGAGGGACGGATGGTCCACCACACATAGCTCGAATCGGTGATGGCTCGGGCCGAGACCAGCGCGTCCACGTAGCGCTCGTAGGCGGCGGCGGATTCAAACATCTCCGGCAGCCCGGTGCGCGGCAGCTCGTCATAGGCGGCGAGCCGGTAGCCCATGAGCCCGGTCTGCTTGGCCCCCCAGAAGGGCGAGGAGGTGGAGAGCGCGATGAAATGCGGGATGTAGGGCACGAGGCGACGCATCACGTTCACCCGCTCGTCCGGGTCCGGCAGCTCCACATGCACGTGCAGGCCGCACACCATGTTGCGCTCGCCCAGCATCTTCAGCTCGTTCATCACGCCGTCGTAGCGGTTGGCCCGGGTGGCGCGCACCCCGTCCCAGGTGGCGGTGGGATGAGTGCCGGCGGCGATGACGCCGAGGCCGTGCCCGGCCGCCACGTTGGCCACGGTGCGGCGCAGATCCTTCAGCTGGTCGAGGGCGCTGCCGGTTCCGGTGGTGGGCTGGGTGGCGATCTCCAGCTGCGACTGCAGCATCTCCACCGATATGGAATCGCCCAGATGCTCCTTGAGCTCGCCGAAGAAGCCCGAGGGCATGCGCCTCTGTACCGACTTCGTATTGGCATCAACGACGAAGAACTCCTCCTCGATACCGAATTTATAAGTGTTCGACACGGAGGCCTCCCGCCAAATATTCGAAAAATGCGAGTGAGCAACGCGAGGCGCGCTGCCAAGTTCCGTCAGACTGGCGGCAAATAGGACCAAAATGCGGCGGACATTTCCACAGAAAACAGACGCATGCGACTTCAAATGCTTACCGCACTGCACGGATCTCCGGCTGAATTCTGGATATGCACAAAGAAAAATTTAAGCTCACGCACAATCGGGGAACCAATATCCGGGTGCAGCGTTATCCGCCTTCGCTTCACCCCTCGCCGCGGGCCGCGCCGACGAGGGCGAGCGCCGCCACCGCCGCCGTATCCGCGCGCAGGATGCGCGGCCCGAGGCAGAGGGTGACCGCGCGCGGCTTCAGGAGCGCCCGCTCCTCCGGACTGAAGCCGCCCTCGGGGCCGATGACGACGCTGACCGGGCCGGCCGGCGCCTGGCGCAGGGCGGCGATGGGATCGGCGACCTCCGCCGCCTCGTCGCAGAAGACGACGACACGTTCCGGCGGCAGCGCCGCCAGCCACTGGGCGAGGGGGCGCGGCTCGGCGACGCGCGGCAAGGAGAGGATGCCGCATTGCTCGGCGGCTTCCACGGCGTTGGCCGCCATGCGGTCCAGATTGACGCGGGACACCTGGGTGTAGCGGGTGATGACGGGGGACAGCAGGCCCGCCCCCATCTCCACCGCCTTCTGCACCATGTAGTCGAGCCGCGCGTGCTTGAGCGGGGCGAAGGCATATTCCAGGGTGGGTGCCGCCGGCTGCGGCCGCACCAGGGCCGCCACTTCGAGGCGCACCTCGCGCTTGCCGCCGGCGGCGCGGGTGGCGCTCCACTCCCCGTCGCGGCCGTTGAACACGAGGAGCGCCTCGCCGACCGCGAGGCGAATCACGTTCGCCACGTAGTGCGCCTGGTCCGGCTCCAACAGGACGACCGCGCCTTCGGCGAGGTCGGCGGACACGTGCAGGCGCTGGGCGTGGAAATCGTGGTCGGGCATCTGGGGCGAGTCCTCGTTCGCGCGAGGGACACCACGGCCGGACGGCGCTGGCAAGCCGGCCCCTTCCTCGCATGCGGGGAAGGCTCACGAAAACAGACGGCGTCCGACCGGACGCCGCCTGCCGCCCCCCAGAGGGCTCGCCCTGACCGGCGATGCCCTACTATTCACAGCGCCGCGCGCGGCGCACATCCCCCAAACTGAGGATGCGCCATCGAACGGACCCGGCTACCGGCCCCTACTTCTTCGAGCCGTCGGCGTTGAACTGGGCGAGGAAGGCGATCAAGTCCCTGCGCTCGTCCTCGTTCTTGATGCCGGCGAAGGCCATCTTTCCCTTCGGCGCCAATACCTTGGGGTTGGTCAGGTAATTGTCGAGGTTGGCCTCGTCCCACACCTTGCCGGCGGCGGCGCCGTCCTTGATGTCGGCGGAATAGGCATAGCCCTCGAAATGCGCCCACTTGGCGCCGACGATGCCGTTCAGCGGCGGTCCCACCTTCACCTTGGCATCGGGGCCGATGGCGTGGCACGCCATGCACTTCTTGAACGAGGTCTCGCCCTTCGTCACATCCGGATCCGCAAGGGCGGTGCCCGTGACAGCGATGAGAAGGGCCGAAGCCAGAATGAGACGCATGAAGCATTCCTCTCTAAACAGACGAAAGCCGCTGGGATAACATTCACGCAATTGAATGCGCAAAACCTGCCCTTGCGGGAAGCAACCCCTTGCTGCGGCGCACAAAACTCCGCTGTTGGAGGCAGCGCGCGGCTTCCTTAGCATGACTCCAATCGTGGCTCCGATGCGACCTTGAGCCCAAGCCGGAGGCCGGCCCCGCGTGACCATCATCGTGAAGTTCGGCGGCAGCCTGACGCGCGGCGCCGCCCCGCACACGCTTTTGCAGCGCCTTGCCGGACAGCGCGGCCTTGTCGTGGTGCCCGGCGGCGGCGCGCTGGCTGATGCCGTCCGCGCTGTTCAGCCGCAGTGGCGCCTCACCGACGGCGCGGCCCACCGCATGGCGCTGCTCGCCATGGAGCAGATGGCCCACGCCATGGCGGATCTTGCCCCAGGCCTCGTGCCCGCTTGCAGCCGGGCCGAACTGGCGCAGGCGGCGACGGTCGGCACGGCCCTGTGGTTTCCCGCCGCCATGACCCTCGGCCGCGCGGAGATTCCCGAGAGCTGGGCAGTGACCTCCGACAGCCTTTCGGTGTGGCTCGCCGCCGAACTTTCCGCCGAACGGCTGGTGCTGGTGAAGGCGCCGGGCCTGCGACTGCCCGCCCCCGCCGGCAGCCGCGCCGGCGACATCGCGGCCTGGACCGGCCTCGGCCTGGTGGATGCGGCTTTTGCGACCATGGCGCAGGGGTTTCGAGGCGATATTCTCCTCGTCCCCGCCGACGAAGCGGGCCGTCTCGACGATGCCTTGCGCCCGGGGAAAAAGGAGCGCGACATCATCGGGGAGGTAAAACCCGAGGACGGCTCCAAGGAAGGCTCGCGCCCGTCATGACCGCCAAAGCGCTCCCAGCGAAAGCTCCGAGATGGGCCTGGGCCCTCACCGGCTCCGGCCACTATTTCACCGAGAGCATCGAGATCATCCGCGAGCTTCAGGACGTGGACCTGTTCATCTCGGACGCCGCGGACGAGGTGCTGCGCATGTACAAGCAGGACAAGGAGCCCTTGCCGGCGCAGACCCAGGTGTTCCGCGACAACAGCGCCTCCTCCGCCTCCATCGGCCGCTTCTACCATGGGGAATACCACACCCTCGTGGTGTCGCCGGCCTCCTCCAACACGGTGGCCAAGGCGGTGGCCGGCATCTCGGACACCCTCGTCACCAACTGCTTCGCCCAGGCCGGCAAATGCCGGGTGCCGGCCATCGTGTTCGCCTGCGACAGCATGCCGGAAATGGTCACCATGGCCCCGGAAGGCCCGGTGCCGGTCTATCCGCGCCGGATCGACCTGGAGAACACGGCCCGCCTCAAGGCATTCGAGGCGACGGTGGTGGCCGAGACGCTGGGCGAGCTGCGCGCCGCCATCGCCCGCCGCCGCGCCGAGCTTGCCGCCCTCGTCCCCGTCCCGGCCCTGTGACCATGGCCGAGCGCGTCGCCCTCGTCACCGGGTCCCTGGCTGAGCCGCGCATCCGCCGCATCGCCGGGGAGATCGCGGACGAGCGGCTCGATCCGGTGGTGGTGAACGTGGGCGTCAAGGTCGCCGCCCTGATGACCGCCGAGATCGTCGAGCGGCGCCTCAAGCTGCCCGAGGGCACGGACCGGGTGCTGATGCCCGGCCGGTTCCGCGGCGACCTCGACCGCCTCGCCACCCATTTCGGCCTGCCCTTCGCCCGCGGGCCCGAGGAGGCGGCGGACATTCCGGACTATTTCGGCAAGGGCCGCGCCAGGCCGGCCGCCCTCGACCGGCAGGACGTGCTGCTGTTCGCCGAGATCGTCGACGCCACCCGGCTTTCCGTGGCCGAGCTTCTCGACCGCGCCCGGTTTCTCAAGGGCGAGGGGGCGGACGTGATCGACCTCGGCGCCCTGCCCGATTCCCCCTTCCCCCATCTCGAGGAGGCCATCGCCGCGCTCAAGGCGGAGGGCTTCAGGGTGAGCGTGGACAGCTTCGACCCGCAGGAGCTGCGCCGCGCCACACGGGCCGGGGCCGACTACCTGCTCAGCCTCAACGAGACCAACCTCGCCATCGCCGAGGAGGGAGACGCCGTGCCGGTGCTGGTGCCGGCGCAGGCGGGCGACCTTTCCTCCCTCGTCCGCGCGGTGGAGATGTGCGAGGCCATGGGCCGGCCCTTCCTCGCCGATCCCATCCTCGACCCCATCCACCTGGGCTTCACCGCCTCGCTGCTGCGCTATGCGGAACTGCGCCGGCTGAAGCCGGACATCGCCATCCTCATGGGCATCGGCAACGTCACCGAGCTGACGGACGCCGACACCACCGGCATGAACGCTTTGCTCATGGGCATCATCTCCGAGCTGCGGCTCAACGCGGTGCTGGCGGTGCAGGTGAGCCCGCATTGCCGCACCGCCGTGCGTGAGTTCGACCGGGCGCGGCGGGAATTCTTCGCCGCCCGCGAAGCCGGCGCGCTGCCCCAGGGCTTCGGCGGCGGGCTCATGGCCCTGCGCGACCGGCGCCCGGTCACCACCAGCCCGCAGGAGGTCGAGCGCCTCGCCGCCACGGTGGCGGATCGCAATTTCCGCATCGAGGTCACCGAACAGGGCATCCATGCCTACAACCGCGACGGCCACCATGTGGCGGCGGACCCGTTCGACCTCTTCCCCCACCTCAAGGTGGAGGATGACGGCGCCCACGCCTTCTATCTGGGGGTGGAGACGGCGCGGGCGGAGATCGCCTATCGCCTCGGCAAGCGCTATGCGCAGGACGAGCCGCTGAAATGGGGCGTCGCCGGCGAGACCGGCGGCAGCGCGGACGAGGCCCACCGGTTGACTTTCAAGCAGGCGGGCTCAACCCTTTCCCCGGCCAAGAAAGGCGAAAGCACGTGATCCGCGAAACCATCGTCACCACCGCCTCGGCGACGGGAGAGGCGCATGTCGCCCCCATGGGCGCGACGATCGTGGAGGGCGGCTACCTGCTGCAACCCTTCCGGCCGTCCCGCACCCTCGACAACCTCGCCGCGCTCAAGGTCGCGGTGGTGAACTTCTCCGACGACGCGCGCATCTTCGCCGGCTGCATTTCCGGCCGGCACCGCTCCTGGCCGACCGTGCCGGCGACGCGGCTCGACGGCGCCGTGCGCCTCGACCATTGCCTCGCCCACGACGAGGTGGAGATCGTCCGCATGGAGGACGACCCCACCCGCCCGCGCTTCTTCTGCCGCACGGTGCACCGGGAGACCCACGCACCGTTCCTCGGCCTCAACCGGGCCGTGGCGGCGGTGCTGGAGGGCGCGATCCTGGTCTCCCGCCTGCACATGATGGATCCCGACCGGGTGGACCGGGAGATGAACTATCTCTCCGTCGCCATCGAGAAGACCGCCGGCCCGGCCGAGCGCGAGGCCTGGGACTGGCTGTGCGAGACCATCGCCGACCATCGCGCGCGGGCGGCATCATGAGCGTGCGCGCCCCGTCGCGGCCGGGCTTCCTCGCGTCCGTGGCCAGCGTCGGCGAAATGGATGTGGCGCTGGCTGCCGGCGCCGACATCGTCGACCTGAAGAACCCGGCCGCAGGCGCCCTCGGGGCCTGGGAGGACGGCGCCCTGCGCGCCGCCGTCGCCCGCTGGCGCGCGGGGGCCGCCACCCGTGCCGACCTGAGCGCCACCATCGGCGACCATCCGCTGGCGACAGAGGCGATTTGCGCCGCGACCGCGCGCACCGCCGAAGCCGGCGTGCCCCTGGTGAAAATCGGCTTTCCGCTGCCGGCCGAAGCGGCGGGGGATGCCCTCGCGCCGGTCCTCGCCGGCCTGCGACCGCTGGCGCGCAGCACCCGGCTCATCGCCGTCCTGTTCGCCGACCAGCACCCGGACCTGTCGATGGTGCCCCTGTTCGCCGAGGCCGGCTTTCACGGCGTGATGCTGGATACGGCGGACAAGGCCCGGGGCCGGCTCGGCGCTCATCTCGGGGTGGAGGCCCTCGCCGGCTTCGTCGCTTCGGCACGCGGGCTGGGGCTCCTCACCGGCCTTGCCGGCTCCCTGCGGCTGGAGGACATCGCCATCCTCGCCCCGCTGGGTCCCCATTACCTGGGCTTCCGCGGCGCCCTGTGCGCGGACGGCCGCACCGGCGCCCTCGATCCCGCCCGCCTCGCCGCCGTGCGCGACACCCTGCGCGGACGCGCGGCGGCGTAAGGGTCCCCTCGGCCAGGGTCCCCCCGGCAACGCGATGGCCTGTCGTTCAGGTCGGGCCGTCATGCCCGCCCGGGAGCCGGAGGCGTGCGGCGGGAGGCGATCCCGGCGCACACGGCCCCGGTGGGCCGCCTCCCCCCTGCGCTCTTCCCCGCCGTTACGGACCGCCCCGCCCGCGCGGCAAAGAAAAAGCGCCCCCCGGAGACCGGGAGGCGCTGGATCTTGAAACGGCAGGACCGATCAGCCGCCGAACAGCTTGCGCTGCCACCAGCCGGACTTCGGCTTGGCCGGCGGCTCATCCGCCGCCGGGGCGGCGGGAACCGGGATGAGGGGCTCCCGGTTGGCCAACTCCTGGGCCTCCGAGTCCCGGGCCACCGAGTCCTGGGGCGCCGTGTCCTGGGGCGCCGGTTCCCGGGTTCCAGCTTCCTGACCTGAAGGCGCGGGCGCCTCCCCGCTGGCGGAGACGGAAGCGTCCGTGGCCTCAGCCGCAGGCGCCGGTGCGGCCGAGGGCTCCGCCGGAGCGGGAACGACGGCGGCCTCGGACGAGAGGATCGCCGGCGCCTTCTCGCGCACCGTGGAGCGGCGGCGCGGCTTTGGCGCCACGGCGGCTTCATCCTCGGCCGGCTTCTCGGTTGCGGCGGGCACGGGCGCAGCTTCCACCGGAAGCGGCGCGGCGACCGGCTGCGTCACGAATGCCGGGGTACGCCGGCGAGCGGGTGCCTCCGAGGCGGAAATCTCCCCGGCGGGATTCTCCTCAGCGGGAGTCCCGGCGGTAAAAAGCTCCGCGGCGTCCGCATCGGAAACCGGCACGGATGCCCCGACTGCGTCCTCGCCCTCCTCGTCGCCCTCGCCCGGCTCGTCACCTTCGCCGGCGGCCAGCGGGGCGTCGCCGTCACGCTCGCGCCGGTTGCGGCGACCGCCGCGACGGCCACGGCGACGACGGCGACGCTCGGCGTTTTCCTCGTCGCTGCGCTCGGCGTCAGCGGCGCGCTCCTCCTCGGAGCGGTCGTCATCCTCGGCCTCACCGTCCTCGGCCTCGGCTTCGGCCGAGGCATCTTCCTCATCCTCGCCCTCGGCGCCGGGCTCGCGGCCCTCCTTGCGGTCGCCCCGCCGGCGGCGGCGGCGGCGGCGGCGGCGGCCGTTCTCGTCGGTGCGCTCGCCGGAGGGCTCAGCCCCGGCCTCACTTTCGACATCGGCTTCGGCCTCGGCCGGCTCCTCGACGCCTTCCTCATCCTCCTCCTCGAGATAGTCCTCGTCGGGGAGGATGGAATCGGGCTGCACCACGGTGGAGAGGCGCGGGGCGGCGGGGGCGGGCACGGCCGGCTCGCCCTTCTCGATGATGAACGGCTGATGCCCGGTCACGCTCTCGTCGGCGATGATGGACAGGGTGACGCTGAAGCGCTCCTCCAGCTCGCGCAGGTGGGCGCGCTTCTGGTTGAGCACATAGAGCGCCACCTCGGTGCGGGTGCGGGCGATGAGGTTGTGGGTCTGCGAGCGCAGCAACTGCTCCTCCAGCGCGCGCAGCAGCTGGAGCGAGACGGAGGCGGCGGAGCGCACGTGGCCGGTGCCGCCGCAGTGCGGGCACACCTCGATGGAGCTCTCCAGCACGCCGGTGCGGATGCGCTGGCGCGACATCTCCAGCAGGCCGAAATGGGAGATGCGGCCGATCTGGATGCGCGCCCGGTCGTTCTTCAGGCAATCCTTGAGCTTGCGCTCCACCGCCCGGTTGTTGCGCTTCTCCTCCATGTCGATGAAATCGACGACGATGAGGCCGGCAAGGTCGCGCAGGCGCAGCTGCCGGGCGATCTCCTCGGCGGCTTCCACGTTGGTCTTGAGGGCGGTGTCCTCGATATGGTGCTCGCGGGTGGCGCGCCCGGAGTTCACGTCGATGGAGACCAGGGCTTCCGTCGGGTTGATGACGATGTAGCCGCCGCTCTTCAGCTGCACCACCGGCGAGAACATGGCGTCGAGCTGCTGCTCCACGCCGTAGCGGGCGAAGATGGGCTGGGGCTCGCGATAGGGCAGGACCATCTTGGCATGGCTCGGCATGAGCATGCGCATGAAGTCCTTGGCCTCCTTGTAGCCTTCCTCGCCGGCCACCTGGATGTCGTCGATGTCCTTGTTATAGAGGTCGCGGATGGCCCGCTTGATCAGCGAGCCCTCCTCATAGACAAGGTTCGGCGCGGCGGAGGAGAGGGTGAGCTCGCGCACCGTCTCCCACAGGCGCAGGAGATATTCGAAGTCGCGCTTGATCTCCACCTTGGTGCGGTTGGCGCCGGCGGTACGCAGGATGATGCCCATCCCCTCCGGCACCTCCAGATCCTGCACCACGTCCTTCAGGCGCTTGCGGTCCACCGCATTGGTGATCTTGCGGGAGATGCCGCCGCCGCGGGCGGTATTGGGCATCAGCACGGAATAGCGGCCGGCGAGCGACAGGTAGGTGGTCAGGGCGGCGCCCTTGTTGCCGCGCTCCTCCTTCACCACCTGCACCAGCATCACCTGGCGGCGGCGGATGACCTCCTGGATCTTGTAGGAGCGGGCGCGGCGCTGCGGCGCGCGCTCGGGCACCTCTTCCAGGGCGTCCTCGTCGGCGCCGAGATGCTCGATCTCCTCGTCCTCGTCGATCTGGTCGACGTCGCCGTCGTCCTCATCCTCGTCCTCATCGTCGTCGTGCTTCCGGCTGCGGGCCTGGGAGGGGGCCTCGTCATCGCCTTCGAGAACGGGGGCAGGATGGGTCTCGCCTTCGGGGGCCTCCCAGCGGCGGGTGGCCTCGTCGTCGGCCACGTGCTGCTCCTGCGGCGCCGGCAGCGGGGTGCCGAACTCGGCCTCGGCCGCAGCTTCCTTCAGCTCGGCGGAGGCTTCCACCGCCTCGGCGGCGGACAGCAGGTCGGTGACGCTCGACGGAGCGTGATGCTCCGGCACGGGGACGGCGGGCTCGGCAGCGGGCCCGGGCGCCTCGAAGGAGGCCGGCGCATCGATATTCGCGACCTCAACCGGCGCGACATCGACCGGCGCCGAAACGACTTCCGCCGAGTTGGCTTCCGTCACGTTGACTTCCGCGACGTCGACATCCGCCGCCTCGACCTTGGCCGCCTCGGCGACGACCTCGGCTTCCTCGACAGCTTCGCTCACGCTGTGATCGTGGTTCGAGCGGCGGGACCGGCCGCGCTCGCGGCGACGCTCCTTCACCTCGACCTCGTCCTCGGCGAGGCGGGCAGCGCGCTCCTCCTCCTCGATCAAGGCGAGGCGGTCGGCGACCGGGATCTGGTAATAGTCGGGATGGATCTCGCTGAAGGCGAGGAAGCCGTGGCGGTTGCCGCCATATTCGATGAACGCCGCCTGCAGCGACGGCTCCACTCGCGTCACCTTCGCGAGATAGATGTTTCCCCGCAGCTGCTTGCGGGACGCGGACTCATAGTCGAACTCTTCGACCCGGTTCCCGCGCACGACCACCACCCGGGTCTCCTCCGGATGGGTCGCATCGATAAGCATCTTGTTGGCCATGGAATTCTCTCTTCGCGGCGCCGCGGGCAATCGTCCGCGACGGACAGCCAGGCACGCTTCGCTCGGAAGCCGCCGGGCAGCCGCTCGGGCGCCGGATGTGATGACGTGAGGAAGAAGAGGAGGAGCGGGTGCGCCGGGTCGTGTCGCTGCGACCCGCGGCGTCGGGGCACACGGGGGCGCGCAGAACGCGCCTGTCGTGCGGAGAAAAATCCATGCCCTCGGCTGCCCGTTCCTCGATGAAGGATCGGACCGGATGCGGAGGCGGTCGCCTCCCCCCGGCCACGGTACACGTCCGCCCGATTCCCCCGATCGTCCCTTGCGGACCTTCGGAGCAGGTCGCCGGACGGCCGCCGCATCGAGCGCATCTTCGGCGCTCACCGCGGGGCTCCACGCTCGAGGGGTCGAGCCGCCAGCGGCAAATGGCGTGTCCCGCATTCCCGGCCTGAGACCGCTCGTGCGGCCCGCCCGGGACAGAAGAATCACACCTGCGGCAGCCGCGGCAGCCGGGGCCGAAGAGCCTGTTCCGGAACGCGAACTGTGTACGGACTCCTTCTTACCCGCCCGACTTCCTGCTTGGCAAGGTTTATGCGTCCTTTTCCTGTCCCCGCAGGGCCATAACGTGCGTCAACCTTCCGTTTACGAACGCCGTCCTATCGCTACCATCCTGCGAGGTCCGATCTGGCGAGACCCCTCCGGCGAAACCCCTCCAAAGCGGGATGCCCATGGACCGACGCCCCGAAGGACACCCAGGGGGATACCTCCCCCGCCCCCGGTCCGGGATACCCCGTCATCGCCCTGCGGCGAGACGGACCCAGCCTTTGCGGGTTGGGGCCGTGCTTGCGGCCTTCGGATTGGGGATCCTCGGCGCCCTGGCGACACTTGGTTCCGCGGCGATGCTCGCCACCCGCCCCGCCCTCGCCGCTTCCGATGCGGAAGACGCCCCGCCGGCCATCGTCCGCGAGGCACGGCTGGCGGGCGACGCGCGGCGCACCCGCCTCGTCCTCGACCTGGACCGCGCGACGGAATTCCGCGTCTTCACCCTCGCCAACCCGTCCCGCGTCATCCTCGATCTGTCCAACGTGCACTTCGCCCTGGCGCCCGACGCCCCGCCGACGGGCCGTGGCCTCGTTTCAGCCTTTCGATTCGGCGTGTTCGCCCCCGGCAAGGCGCGCATGGTGCTGGAGGTGACCGGGCCGGTCGCCGTCGACAAGGCCTTCGTGCTGGAGGCGCTGGACGACCAGCCCGCCCGGCTGGTGGTGGACCTGGTGAAGACTGATCCGGATACCTTCGCACGCGGCACGGCGAGCGTGACCGAGCAGCGCGCCGCCGCGGCCCCCGCCATGCCGGCGCCGGCGCCCGCCGCGCCGGCCGGGGACGAGCGGCCGGTGGTGGTGGTGGATCCCGGCCATGGCGGGATCGATTCCGGCACCACCGGCTACAGCGCCTTCACCGAGAAGACCATCGTGCTGGAGATCGCCCTCGCCCTGCGCGACAAGCTGGAGCGTACCGGCGCCGTGCGGGTGGTGCTCACGCGGTCCACCGATACCTTCATTCCTTTGGGCGAGCGGGTGCGCCTGGCGCGGAACAACCGCGCCGCCCTCTTCATCTCCCTGCACGCCGACGCGCTCGCGCGCGGCGACGGGCAGGCGCGCGGGGCCAGCGTCTACACCCTGGCCGACACCGCGAGCGATGCCGATGCCGCCCGCCTCGCCGAGAGCGAGAACAAGGCCGACCTGATCGCCGGCGTGGACCTCTCGGAGGAGACCGACGAGGTGGCGGGCATTCTGGTGGACCTCGCCCAGCGCGAGACGCGCAATTTCTCGGCCCGGGTCGCCCATACCCTGGTGGGCAGCATGAAGGGCGCGGTGCGCCTGCATCGCACGCCGCTGAAGTCCGCCGGCTTCCGCGTGCTGCGCGCGCACGACGTGCCGTCGGTGCTGGTCGAGCTCGGCTACATGTCGAGCCCGGAGGACCGCAAGGACCTGACCTCGGACGCCTGGCGCGAGCGCGTCACCGATGCCATGTCGCAGGCCATCATCCGCTTCTTCGCCGCGCGCGGCCCCCTCACCTCGGCCGCGCCCGACGGCGACCCCGCCGGGCGCTGACGCCGCGCCCGCTCGCGCGTCTTTACACGGCTTCCAGAGCGAGGGCCCGCTGGTGCGAGGCGTGGATGGTGTCGCGCTCCGGCAGCCGGTCGCTGGCGAGCCCCTCGATCCACGCCCCGGTATGGAGCACCGCCGCGAAGCGCGATTGCAGGACCACGCCGACCACCCGGTGGATGTCCGCGGCCGACGCATGCCCGGCGCTGTTGGCATAGGGCACCGAGCCGGCGGCGTCCGCCAGGAACTCCACCTGAAAGCCCATATGCACCGCGTGGACGATGGTCGACAGGATGCAATTGTGGGTCATGTAGCCCACGACGGTCAGCGTCTGGATCGCATGCGAGCTCAACCACGCTGCCAGGTCGGTGCCGGTGAACGCGCTCGGCAGCGTCTTTTCCACGAGATGGGCGTGGGGTCGCCGGGCGATCTCGGGATGCAGATCGGCGCCGTGGCTGCCCTTGGCGAAGATCGGGCTCTCGGCGGGCGCGAGCTGCCGGACCACCACGACGGGGATGCCGGCGGTGGCCGCCGCATCCATGGCCCGGGCCACGTTGCGCAGGCTGTCGCCGAACGGCGGATGCTGGATCGCCAGGTTGCCGCCGTCATAGTCGTTCTGCACGTCGACCACGACGAGGGCGCGGCGCGGCGGGGGATTGGTGCTGACCTGCGATGCCATCTCGGCCTCCTTCAAGGGAATGAATGCGGCGGAGGATAGTGAAGGGCGCGCCGGCCGAAAGTGGCCCGATTGACAATTATCGAAAGGATCGGGACAGTGCTGCGCGCCCGGTCCAACCCCGCAGCCGGAGCCCGCCGGGGGTCTCCCATGTCCCGTCCCGTGGTCGCCGCCGTCGCCTTTGACGGCATCAGCCCTTTCCACCTCTCGGTGCCCTGCCTGGTGTTCGGCGAGGACCGCACGGACCTCGGCCTACCGGCGTTCGATTTCCGGGTCTGCGCCCTGAAGGAGGGAGCCCGGCCGGACGGCGCGCTGCGCACCGATGCGGGGCTGACCCTGTCCACCCCGCACGGCCTGGAAGGCATCGAGGGCGCCGACATGGTGATCGTGCCCAGCTGGAAGGATCTCGCCGCGCCGGTGCCGGCGGCGCTGGTGGAGGCGCTGCGCCGGGCCCACGGGCGCGGCGCGCTGCTGGTCGGCCTGTGCCTCGGCACCTTCGCCATTGCCGCCACCGGCCTCCTGTCCGGCCGCCGGGCGACGACGCACTGGGCCTATATGGACGAGTTACGCGCCCTCCACCCGGACATCACGCCCGAACCGGACATGCTCTACGTGGACACCGGCGACGTGGTCACCTCCGCCGGCGTGGCGGCCGGGCTCGATTGCTGCCTCCATATCGTGCGGGCGCGCTATGGCGCGGAGGCGGCCATGCGGCTCGCCCGGCGCATCGTGCTCTCGCCGCATCGGCAGGGCGGGCAGGCGCAGTTCATCGAGCGCCCGCTGACGCCGGCGGCGAGCGCCGACCGCTTCGCCCGCACGCTCGAGGCGGTGCGGGCGACGCTCGGCGAAAGCCACGGGCTCGACCGTGTGGCCCGGGCCGCGGGCCTCACCCGCCGGACCTTCACCCGCAGGTTCCACAAATCCATGGGCACCAGCTTCGGCGACTGGATCACCCACCAGCGGCTGGAGCAGGCGCAACGCCTGCTGGAGACCACCAGCCGCACGGTCGAGGCCATCGCCTTCGAGACCGGCTTCGGCACCGCCGCCGCCCTGCGCCAGCATTTCGCGGCGAAGCTCGGGACCTCGCCCACGCTCTACCGGCGCACCTTCTCGAACACCGCTCCAGCGGGCCCGTGACGGCGCCGGCCGGCGCGGATCGGGCGGCAAACAATTGGCGCAGCTGGAAAAAGAAGCACTCGCTCGCGGATCATACGACGAGCGGCCCGTCGCGCTTTCGGCGAACCCGCCGGCCCGCCGCAATCTGGCCAAGGCCGGCGCGCCCTGCTAGCGTGCGCCGCGTTGCCCCGACGTGCCCAAGGCACCGCCGGAGCGCCGCTGCCCCATGGAACTCTCCCGGCTCCATGGGCGGCGCATGCGGAACACGCGCGGCGAAGCCTGGAGAAGGGCACGTCGCAGCCATTCCGCGCGAAGACTTCGATGCGGGCGCCCCGCGCGCCGCAAGCCGGGAGACCTTTCGTGCAGGCAGAGACAAATCCTTCGGTACACGACAAGCCGGCTGCCATCCAGCCACTGACCCGAGACCTCGGCGCCTTCGTCGCCGCGCAGCCCGCGGATGCCATCCCGCCGGCCGCCATCGCGATGGCGAAGCGTGGCATCATAGACTGCATCGGCGTGATGATAGCGGGGGAGCAAGAGCCCCCGGTGCGCATCTTGCGCGATACGCTGCTGGCCGGCGCCGGCGGCGCGGCGGATGCCTCCCTCCTCTTCACGGAACAGCGCGTACCGGCCCTCCTCGCGGCATGGGTCAACGGCACCGCCGCCCACGCCCACGACTTCGATGACGTCGGGGTGGGCATGCGCGGCCATCCGAGCGCGGTGCTGGCGCCAGCCGTCCTCGCCGCGGCACAGGCGCTCGGGCGCAGCGGGCGGGAAGCCTTGGCCGCCTATGTGACCGGGTACGAGGTGTGGGCCGACCTCGCACGACGCGACCGGGACTATCTGCACCTGAAGGGCTGGCACCCTACCGCGGTGTTCGGCACCGTCGCGGCGGCGGCGGCCGCGGCGCGCCTTCACCGGCTCGACCCCGCGCGAGCGGCCCACGCCATCGGCATATCCGCCTCGCAGGCGGCGGGCCTCATGTCCAATTTCGGCTCCATGACGAAGCCGCTCCATGCCGGACAGGCCGCCCACGCCGGCCTCCTCGCCGCGCGGCTCGCCGCCGCGGGCTTCACCGCCTCCGCCGACGCCATCGAGCATCCGCGCGGTTTCCTCGCGGCGCTCTCCCCGGCGGGAGCGGTGGATCGGGCGAGTCCGGTACAGGCCGGCACGCGCTGGCGTATCGTGGACGGGCTGAACATCAAGCGCTACCCGGTCTGCTATTTCGCCCACCGCGCCATCGATGCCATGCTGCTACTTGCGGACGACCTCGCCCTCGCACCCGACGCCATCGCGGCGGTGACGGTGCGCATCAGCCGCACCCATGCGGAGCTGCTACACAACCACCAGCCGACGACACCGCTGGAAGCCAAGTTCAGCGCCGAATTCGCCATGGCGGCGGCAATCATCGCCCGCGACGTCGGCCTCGCCGAACTGCGGGAGGATTTTGTGCAGCGGGCGGATGTGCAGGCGCTGCTGCGGCGGGTCGCAGTCGCGCCCACGGACGAGGAGGACCCCGCGCAGCCGGGCTACGCACCGTTCGACCGCGTCGAAGTGCAGCTCGTGGACGGGCGTACCCTTCTGAGCCCGCCGGTGCGGCGGCCGCAGGGCCATGCCGAGCGACCCCTCACCGATGCGCAGCTCGGCGCGAAGTTCCTCGCCAACCTCGCCTTTTCCGGGCGGACCGCGGACGGCGCGCGGCACCTGCTCGGCGCCCTGGAAGCACTGGAGACACTCCACGACCTGAACGCCCTCCCGCTGCCCCCTGCCGGCGCGGTGACGGACTGAGCGGAACCCAGCGACGGCGGGGCGATGGTGCCGAACCAGACGTCAGCCTTCTGGTGGGACGAGATCGGGGGCATCCGGCGCCGCCTTCAGCGCCTCGCAGACGGCACGCATCTCGCCGATCAGCACATCCCGCTGCCGGTTGAGCGTCACCGTGGGTCCGCCGAGCCCGAGAGCGAGGGCGGGATGCTCCGCCAGGGGTGGCAGGGGCATGGCGAGCACGCCCACGCCATGCCCGATGCGGCCGCTGCTGCCGGCCCATCCGCGCTTGCGGCTCTCGGCCATCTCCGCCAGGAAGTCGGCAGGGACCACGTGCAGCGCCGGATCCTTGTTCCCGGCATTGGCGCGGCGCACGATCAGCTCGATCTCGGAGCGCGGCTTCACCATCACGAGGGCCCGGCCGATGGCCGCGTGGCAGATGGGGCGAAGCAGGCCGGACCGCAGCCGGTCGTTGCCGCGGCGCCGGCGCAGCGCCAGGATATACTGCACCTGCACGCCCCGCTGCATGCCCACGAGCACAGTGCAATTGGTGCGGTGTCTCAGGTCCTGCATAAGGCCGAGGAGGTTGCCCCGACCGATGAGCCGGTCCTGTAGCCAGGCTCCCAGCAGCATGACGCGCAGCGTGGGGCTGAAACTGCGGTCTCCCGCGCGGCGCTCCAGATAACCGAGGCGAGCCAGCTCCTTGAGCAGGACAGACGTGCTCGATTGCGGATAGTTGAGGGTCGCCGCGAGCTCGGCCACCGTGGCGGGGCGGTGCTCCGTGGCGAAGAATTCGAGGATTTCCAGCGCTCGACGGGCCGATTTTGTCGTTGCGGCGGCGGGGATCGCATCCTCGGCGAGATCCGGTGCGACGTGCTCAGCCATGCCCTGCGCCAAGGTTCCCAAACTCCCGTTCCGCGCGCCGCGCGCCCAGCCATGACGCACCCCGCAGCGCGCCCGCGAAACCCTCGAAGGCGAATATCACATATGTGATGCTCAGCCAAAAGCCAATGGGCTAGAAGCCTTTGACGAGCGCGGGTCCTTGCCGGGAGAAGGCGCGCGCTCGTCAAAGGCGGCGTCGCGAGGCGTCGCCTTTCACGAGGAGCAGATGACGTGAGGCGGCAGCGCGCCTCGGTAGGCACGCGAACGACAAGACATAGATGAAGCCCAAGAAGAATATCCCGGGGAGGGATCTCATGAAGCGAGTTCTTTGTTTCGGCCTCGCCATGCTGGCGTCCGCCCTCGCGGGCGCCGCGCCCGCGAGCGCCCAGTCCTATCCGGCCAGGGAAGTGCGCATTGTCGTGCCCTATCCGCCGGGCGGGGGCGCCGACTATCTCGCCCGCGCCATCGGCGATGCCCTCGCCAAGCGCATCGGCCAGCCGGTGATCGTGGACAATCGCGGCGGCGGCAACACGCTGATCGGCACCGAGCACGTGGTCCGCTCCCCCGCCGATGGCTACACGCTGCTGCTCGGCTCCAGCGCGCTCGCCATCAGCCCGAGCATCTACAGGAAGATGCCCTATGATGCGCTGAAGGACCTCGCGCCCATCGGGCGGATCGGCGCCGTGCCGCTGCTGCTCGTGGCGAACCCCGCCTCCGGCATCGGCTCGATGAACGACCTCATCGCCAAGGCGCAGGCGCAGCCGGGCAAGGTGAGCTTTGCCTCCTACGGATCCGGCAGCGCCGCCCATCTCGCCGCCGAACTGTTCCAATTTGAAACCAAGGTGAAGCTGCTGCACGTGCCCTACAAGGGCAGCGCGCCGGCGCTCACCGACCTCCTGGCCGGACGCGTTGACGTCATGTTCAGCACCATCGGCCCGGCCCAGCCGCATGTGGAGGCGGGCGCCCTGCGCGCCCTCGGCGTGACATCCTCCCAGCCGGTGGAGACCCTGCCGGGGGTGCCGCCCATCGCGCAGGCGGGCGTGCCCGGCTACGAAGCGGCGGGCTGGAACGCCCTCCTCGCCCCCGCTGGAACACCGAAGGCGATCGTGGAGCGCATCAACCGTGAACTCCTCGCCATCCTCGCCGAGCCGGAGATCCGTGAGGGCCTCGTCAAGCGTGGCTACATCGTGGAGGGCAGCTCCCCCGCGGAGCTCAGCGCCCTGATCGCGTCCGACACCGCCAAATGGAAGAAGGTGGTTCAGGAATCGGGCGCCAAGCTCGACTGAGACCGCGCCATGCTGCCCCGGCGCGCCCGAGCGACGCGCCGCGGCCCCGCACCCGATCCCTGCAAGCTGCGAGCAGCTCCCATGTCATCGCCTTTCCGATCCGCCCTTCGCTCGGCCGATCTGCTCTCCGGCGTGTTCTTCGCCGGGGTTGGTCTCGGCGTCACCGTCATATCCCGGAACTACGAGCTCGGAAGCCTCGCCCGGGTTGGCCCCGGCCTCTTCCCCATGATGCTCGGCATCCTGCTCACCGGCATCGGCGTCATCATCGCGCTGCGCGCGCTGCCGGCGCAGGACGAGAAGAACAGGGTTCGCCTCGCGCTGCGGCCGGTCGCCTGCCTCATCGGCGCGGTGCTGGTGTTCATGCTGCTCGTGGAGCGGGCGGGCTTCGCCCCGGCGGCCTTCTTCTCCAGCGCCCTCGCCATGCTTGCGAGCCGTGACGCGCGGCCGGTGAAGGTGCTCGTCGTCTCCACCGCGCTGACCGCCCTCTCGCTCGCCACCTTCATCCTCGCGCTCGGCATGCCGATCCGCGCCCTGGCCTGGTGAACCGCCATGGACGTGCTTAACAACCTCGCCTTCGGCTTCTCCGTCGCCGTCAGCCCGCAGAACATTCTCTACTGCTTCATCGGCGTGCTGCTCGGCACCCTGGTGGGGGTGCTGCCCGGCATTGGGCCCATCGCCACCATCGCCATGCTGCTGCCGGCCACCTACAGCCTCGATCCCACGGCGGGCCTCATCATGCTGGCGGGCATCTATTACGGCGCGCAGTACGGCGGCTCCACCACGGCCATCCTGGTCAACCTGCCGGGGAGGCTTCCGCGGTGGTGACCTGCCTCGACGGCCACCAGATGGCCCGTCGCGGACACGGCGGGGCGGCGCTGAGTGTCGCGGCCATTGGCTCATTCGTCGCCGGATCGGTAGGCGTGCTGTTGCTCGCCTTGCTCGCCCCGACGCTGACGCGCATGGCCCTCGCCTTCGGCCCGGCGGAATACTTCTCGCTGATGACACTCGGCCTTGTGGGCGCGGTGGCGCTGGCCAGCGGCTCCATGCTGAAGGCGTTGGCCATGACCATCCTCGGCCTCATCGTCGGCCTCGTGGGCCTCGATTCCAACTCGGGGCTGCCGCGGTTCGACTTCGACCTGCCGGAACTCTACAGCGGCATCGAGTTCACCGTCGTCGCCATGGGACTCTTCGGGCTCTCGGAGATTGCCAAGAACCTCGAGACGACGGTGGACGGCAAGGCGGAGATCATCCGTGTGGGGAAGCTTATGCCCACCCGCGAGGAAGCCCACCGCTCCGTGCTGCCCATCCTGCGCGGCACCGGTGTCGGCGCCGTGCTGGGCGTGCTGCCGGGGGCGGGCGTCATCATGTCGTCCTTCACCTCCTACGCCCTGGAGAAGCGAATCTCCCGGCATCCGGAGGAGTTCGGCCGGGGTGCCATCGAGGGAGTCGCGGGCCCGGAAAGCGCCAACAACGCCGCGGCGCAGACCTCCTTCATCCCCACCCTCACGCTTGGCATTCCGGGCAGCGCCACCATGGCCCTCATGCTGGGGGCGATGATGCTGCACGACATCCAGCCCGGACCGCAGGTGATGACCAGCAATCCCGACCTGTTCTGGGGCCTCATCGCCAGCATGTGGATCGGCAATGCGGCGCTGGTGGTGCTCAACCTTCCGATGGTCGGGCTGTGGCTGAAGCTGCTGCAAGTGCCCTACGGCATCCTGTTTCCGGCGATTGCGCTGTTTTGCTGCGTGGGCGTCTATTCCCTGAACACCAACGGCTTCGATCTGCTGCTGCTCGCCGTGTTCACCGCCCTCGGCTACGTGTTCCACAAGCTGCGGTGCGAGCCGGCGCCCTTCCTGCTGGGTCTGCTTCTCGGCCCGCTGATGGAGGAAAACTTCCGTCGCACGCTCCTGATGTCCCATGGCGACCCGGCGCTGTTCTTCACCCAGCCCATCAGCCTCGGGCTGCTGGTCGTCGCGGCCCTATTGGTGACCACCATCCTCTTTTCCACCTCGAAAAAGCAGCGGGCGGAAATGTTCGAAGAGCAATGAACGGGCACTCCGCCGATATTACATCCGTGATGCCTCCGCCGCGCCCCGCGACCTAAAGTCGAGTCACGCTCTAGGCCGCGACACCACCTCGCAATATCCAAACAACTGGTCAGCTTCCATGATGAATGCTGTCGACGACACCCCTTTGCCCGAAGACATCAGCGCCTGGATCGGCCGCAGCGAGCGCACCGAGGACGAGATCGGTCTCACCAACGCGCGGCGCATGGCCGCCATGCTGGACCTTGACCCGGCCGACTTCCGTACCGGGTCGCCGCTGCCGCCCTTGTGGTACTCGCTGTTCTTCACGCCCAACGCGCGCCAATCGCAGATCGGCCACGACGGCCACCCGCGCAAGGGCGACTTCCTGCCGCCCATCGGCCTGCCGCGCCGCATGTTCGTGGGCCGCTCCGTGTCGTTCCTGAGGCCACTGCGCATCGGCGAAGCGGCCTCCAAGACATCCACCATCGCCGCCATCACGCCCAAGCACGGGCGTTCGGGGGCGCTGGTGTTCCTCACCGTGCGGCACACCATCGAGACCATGGCGGGACCCGCCGTCGTCGAGGACCAGCAGGTGGTGTACCGCGAAGCCGCCGGGTCTGCCGGGGCGGCGCGGATGCAGGAGGCCGGCACGGCCGCGCCCGCCGCCGACTGGACCGAGCAGCGCGCCATCGATCCGGTGCTGCTGTTCCGCTACTCCGCCCTCACCTGGAACGGCCACCGCATCCATTACGACGCCGACTACGCCCGCGCCGAGGAGGGCTATCCCGGCTGCGTCATGAACGGCGCCCTCACCGTGCTGCTCCTGGCGGAAGCCGGGCGACGACGGGCCGCGCGTCCCCTCGCCGGGCTCACCGCCCGCCTTTCCAGCCCGCTGTTCAGCGGCGAGGTGATGACCCTCGCCGGCCACACCGCCGCCGACGGGCGCATGGCGTGCCAGGCGACGGGGCCCACCGGCATTCCCGCGGCGGCCGTCACCCTGAGCTTTGCCCCGTGAGCGCGACGCCCACCCCATCCCCCGCCCCGCGCCCGACGAGGAGCCGATCATGAGCCGAGCGAAAAACCTCCCGGACTGGCGCTCGCTGCTGTTCTGCCCGGCCAGCAACGCCCGCTTCGTCGCCAAGGCCCACACGCGCGGCGCCGACGCGGTGATCCTCGACCTTGAAGATTCCGTCGCGGCCAACGGGAAGGCTGCGGCGCGCGCCGGGCTTCAGGCCGCCGTCGCCGCCATCCGTCACGGTGGCGGGCCGCAGGCCCCCGACGTCGGCGTGCGCATCAATCGTCCGCTCGCCCTCGCGGTGGAGGACATCGCCGCGGCGGTGGCGGCGGGGGCCGCCTTCCTGGTGCTGCCCAAGGTCATGGGGCCGGAGCACGTGGCGCTGCTCGCGGAGGTGGCCGCGGCACACGAGGCGGACCTCGGCCGGCCGGTGGCGGAGACCGGCTTCCTCGCCGTGGTGGAGGACGCGCGCGCGCTCGCCCGCATCGATGCCATTGCCGCCGCAGAGCGGCTGGTGGGCCTCGCGGTGGGCGGAGAGGACCTCGCCACGGACCTCGGCGCGGAACCCTCCTTCGATGCCCTCTACGTGGCGAAGATGCTGGGCGTGCATGCGGCACGGGCCGCCGGCATCCTGCCCGTGGGCGTGCTCACCGGTCTCTCCAACCTTGGCCGGCCGGACGATTATGCCGCCATGTTGAAGCGCTCGCGCGGCGTGGGCTTCGCCGCCGCCATGTGCGTGCACCCGAACCATGTGACCCTCATCAACGCCGAATATGGGCCGGCGCCGGAGGAGGTGGAGCGCGCCGCAAGGCTCGTCGCCGCGTTCGATGCGGCGGAGGCCGCGGGCCTGGGGGTGATCGCCTTCGAAGACAGGATGATCGACCGCCCCGTCGCCGCCCGCGCTCGGCGCCTCCTGGCCCGCTCTGGCGCTGCGGCGTCCGCGCCCGCGCCCGCGCAGGGAGCCGCCCGATGAAGATCGCCAGCCTGCTTCACGACGGCGCGCGACGCACGGGCATCGTGATGGGCACGCAGATCGCCCCCGTGCCATTCACCCTCGCCGAGATGGTGGAAGCCGGGCTGTCTGCCGCCGCCGATTGGCTTGCCGCCGCCCGCGACGCATCAAAACGCATCCCCCTCGCCGAGGCGCGCCTGTTGCCGCCGGTGCCCCACCCCGAGCGCAACGTCTTCTGCGCCGGGTGGAACTACTGGGATCATTTCGAGGAAGGCCGCCCGCTGCGCGGCGGCATCGAGGCGCCGCGTCCGGAGCACCCCACCTTCTTCACCAAAGCCCCCGGCACCCTGATCGGCCCGCACGACCCCATCGCGGTGGATCCATCCCTGTCCGACACGTGGGACTACGAGGCGGAGCTGGCACTGGTGCTGACACCGGGCGGGCGCAGCATTTCCCGCGCAGCGGCGCCGGCCCACGTATTCGGCTACCTGCTGGCCAACGACGTCTCGGTGCGCGACGTGCAGCGCCGGCATGGCGGACAATGGTTCAAGGGGAAGAGCCTCGACGGCACCCTGCCCCTCGGCCCGTTCATCGTCACGGCGGATGCCTTCGACCCTGCCGACGTGCAGCTCGAATGCCTGGTGAACGGCGAGACCGTGCAGCGCGCCTCCACCGCGCTCATGGCCTTCCCCGTGCCCGAGCTCATCGAGGCGCTGTCCCTCGGCCTCACCCTGCGCCCCGGCGACATCCTGCTCACCGGTACGCCGGCCGGCGTCGGCCAGTCGCGCACGCCGCCCCTGTTCCTGCACCCAGGGGACCGGGTGGTGGTTCGCGCCGCCGGGCTCGGGGCGCTGGACAACACGGTCATCGCCACAGACCTCGCGGCGCCCCTCGGATGACGCCGCAGCCCCGCAACCCTCAACCGGGACCAGCCCCATGTCCATGAGCAAGCCGCTCGCCGGCTACAAGGTGATCGAGATCGGCCACAGCATCGCCGCGCCCTATACGGGCTTCATCCTGGCGGAGTTGGGCGCCGAGGTGATCAAGGTGGAATCCCCCAAGGGTGGCGATTATGCCCGCGGCTGGGGACCGCCCTTCTTCGACGGCGCGGCGTCACATTTCGTCGCGCTGAACCGAGACAAGAGCTCCGTCACCGTCGACCTTTCCGACGATGCCGAGCGCGCGCGCCTGCGCCGCCTGATCCTCGACGAGGCGGATGCGGTGATCTGCAACCTGAGGGCGGGCGTGGCCGACCGCCACGGCATCGGCGCCGCCGAACTGACCGCGGCGAAACCCACGCTGGTCTATTGCGAGATCGGCGCCTTCGGCAGCGGCGGCCCGCTTTCCGACGCCCCCGGCTACGACCCGCTGATGCAAGCCTACGGCGGCATCATGAGCCTGACCGGCGAAAGCGCTGAGCGCCCGCCGCTGCGCGTCGGCGTGTCCATCGTGGACATGGGAGCGGGCTTCTGGGGCGCCATCGGCATCCTGGCGCGGCTGCTCGCCCGCGGTCGCGACGGACGCGGCGGCATCGTGGAGACTTCCCTGTTCGAGACGGCGCTCGCCTGGGCCACGGTGCAGATCGCCAGCGTCACCATCGCCCCGCGGGTGCTGAAGCCCATGGGCTCCGGTGCCTCGGGCATCGTGCCCTACCAGGCCTTCTGCGCCACCGACGGCTGGATCGTCATCGGCGGCGGCAACGACGGGCTGTTCGCCAAGCTCGCCACCGCCCTCGGCCACGACGAATGGATCTGCGACCCGCGCTTCCGCACCAACGCGGACCGGGTGGTGAACCGCGAGGTGCTCATCCCCCTCATCGAGGCCGAGATGGCCGGCCGGAGCCTCTGCGAGGCGCGCGACCTGCTCGACCGCCACGGCGTGCCCAACGCCCCGGTGCAGCGGGTGGACCAGGTGATCCACGACGCCCAGACCCGCGCCCTCGGCATCCTGCAGGAGGCCGGACCGGACGCGCTGGCGACCGTGGGCCTGCCCCTGCGCTTCGACGGCGAGCGCCCCGCCTACGTGCGGCGCGCACCGCGCCTCGGCGAGCACACCCGCGAGGTCTTCCACACGGACGCCGAGCCCTCCGGCGAAGCGGAAATGCAGCCTGAGCACGGCGCCCCGCGCTGAACCCCACGGAGATAACGATGAACATGGCCTTCACCGCGACCGATGCCCACCTTGTCGAGATGCCTGTCGGCGAAGATTATCCAGAGATCCGCGACGGTGTGCGCAAGGTGTGCGCCAACTTCCCCGGCGCCTACTGGCGCGCCAAGGACAAGGCCGAGGAATACCCCACCGAATTCATCGACGCCCTCACCGCAGCCGGCTTCCTCGCCGCGCTGATTCCAGAGGAATACGGCGGCACCGGCCTGCCCTTGCGGGCCGCCGCGGTCATCCTGGAAGAGGTGTGCACCGCCGGTTGCCATGCCGCGGCCGGCCATGCGCAGATGTACATCATGGGCACCATCCTGCGGCATGGCAGCCCCGCCCAAAAACAGAAGTACCTGCCGGATATCGCCGCCGGCAAGCTGCGCCTGCAGGCCTTCGGCGTCACCGAGCCCACCAGCGGCTCGGACACCACCCAGATAAAGACCCGCGCCGAGCGCACCGAGAGCGGCTACCGGCTCAACGGCCAGAAGGTCTGGACCTCCCGCGCGGAACATTCCGACCTGATGCTGGTGCTCGCGCGCACCACGCCGGCTTCCGAGGTGAAGAAGAAGGTGGACGGCATCTCCACCTTTCTCGTGGACATCCGTGAATGCCTCGGCCGCGGCATGACCATCCGCCCCATCGACACCATGATCAATCACCACACCACCGAGGTTTTCTTCGAGGATCTCGACATCCCCGCCGACGCGCTGGTGGGCGAGGAAGGCCAGGGCTTCCGCTACATTCTCGACGGCATGAACGCCGAGCGCGTCCTCACCGCCGCCGAAGCGCTCGGCGCGGCGCGCTGGTTCATCCGCACGGCCACCGGCTATGCCAACGAGCGCCGGGTGTTCGGCCGGCTCATCGGCCAGAACCAGGCGATCCAGTTCCCCATCGCCCAGGCCCATATCCAGTCGGAAGCCGCGGACATGATGATCCGCCGGGCAGCGGCGCTGTTCGAGGCCGGCCGGCCGTGTGGAGCCGAGGCCAACATGGCGCGCTTCCTCGCGGCGGAATGCTCCTGGAACGCGGCGGAGGCGTGCATGCAGACCTTCGGTGGCTTCGGCTTCGCCCGCGAGTACGACGTGGAACGCAAGTGGCGGGAGGCACGGCTCTCCCGCGTGGCGCCGGTCTCCTCCAACCTCATCCTGGCTCACGTGGCGCAGCACGTGCTGGGCCTGCCCCGCTCCTACTGACGCCCCGCTCCAGCCGGCGCCCCGCGGACGAAGGGCACCGGCCCGCCGCGTCGCCGGCGGAGGCGCACCAGGGAGAGGCCAGGCGCATGATGCGCTGCGCCCGCTTCTGGCCCTTTTCCTCGCGCAGCGGGCCATCGTGTTCAGCGACCGGCCGGCTCGCGTCAAGGCGGACGTCACCGCCGATGCGCCTATCCGCGCCACCGCGGCGACCCGCGCCGTGCCAAGCTGCGCCATCATCTGCTCGGCCTGCTGGGGCTCGATGCCATCTGGTGAGGCCGAGCGGCGACAAGGCCCGATGAACGGCGGAGCCAAACAGAAACGGGGCGCACCAGCGCCCCGTTTTCATGGGCCGATCCCTGCGTCCGCCCGACCTATTCCGCCGCCTCGGCGGCGGGCTGGCGCTGCGTCGCCGGATGCTCCGGAAACGGCAGGCCGAGATTTTCACGCAGGGTCGTGCCCTCATATTCGGTGCGGAACAGGCCGCGCCGGCGCAGGATCGGCACCACCTGCTCGATGAAGTCCTCGAGCCCTCCGGGAAGATGCGGCGCCATGATGTTGAAACCGTCGGCGCCTTCCTTGCGGAAGCGCTCTTCGAGCTGATCGGCGATGTGTTCCGCCGTGCCCACCACCTGCCAGTGCCCGCGCGCCCCGGCGATGGAGAGGTAGAGCTGGCGAATGGTGAGGTTGTCGCGGCGCGCCGCGTCCAGCACCAGCTGTTGCCGGCTTTTCGGGCCGTTGGTCTCGGGCAGGTCCGGCAGCGGGCCGTCCAGGTCGTAGCCACTGAGGTCGCCCACCCCCATCACTGTCGAGAGCAGCTGCAGGCCCACCGCCGGATGGATGAGAGACTGCAGCTCCTCGAACTTCTCCTGCGCCTCCGATGCCGTGCGGCCGATGATGGGAAAGACGCCCGGCATCACCTTCACATGGTCGGGGTCGCGGCCGGCATGCGCCGCGCGGGCCTTGATGTCGGCATAGAAGGCGCGCGCCTCGCCGAGCGTGCGGTGGGCGCAGAAGATGGCCTCGGCGCTGGCCCCGGCGAGATCTCGCCCGTCCTCGGACGCGCCGGCCTGCACGATCACCGGATGGCCCTGCGGCGAGCGGTCGACGTTGAGCGGCCCCTTCACCTTGAAGTGCCTGCCGCGGTGGTTGAGCACATGGAGCTTGCCGGCATCGAAGAAGTCGCCGGTCACCCGATCGCGGATGAAGGCATCGTCCTCCCAGGTGTTCCACAAGCCCTTCACCACATCCACGAACTCGCGGGCGCGCTCGTAGCGCTGCGGGTGGGGCACGTGGGAGTCGAGGTTGAAATTTTGCGCCTCCTCCTCGCCGGAGGAGGTGACGAGGTTCCAGCCGGCCCGCCCGCCGCTCATGAGGTCGAGGGAGGCGAACTTGCGGGCGATGTGGAACGGCTCATTGAAGCTGGTGGAGGCCGTGCCGATCAGGCCGATATGGTGCGTCACCACCGAGAGGGCGGACAGCAGCGTCAACGGCTCGAAGCCCACATTGCGCGAGGTGCGCCGTACGGAATCGAGGTTGGTGTCGCGCACGCCGAGGCTGTCGGACAGGAAGATCGCGTCGAACCTCGCGGCCTCCGCGATACGGGCGAGGCGCAGGAAATGATCGACGCGCACATTGGCATTCGCCGGCGCGCGCGCATGGCGCCAGGCCGCAATGTGGTGGCCGTCCGTCATCAGGAAGGCACCGAGCTTGATCTGACGGGCTTTACTCATCACTTCGCCTCCAGCGGGCGGTCATCTGGGCGCGTGGCGGTGGGCAGGGTCGAAGCCGGCGCGCGCCGCACGGAAACACCGGACCGGAGGAACGCCGGCCGATGCAGAAGGGTGGCTCACACAGTTTATAATATCAATGGATTTTATTGATATATTATATTCCGCTAGGTCATCAGGCCTGTCCAGGCGGCCATTCGCCTGCCCGGCTGCGCCTCAGAGCGTCCTCAGGAAGGCGGCGAGCGCGGCCTTTTCCCGCCGTCAGGCCGAGGGGGGCGGATGTGCGGGGACAGGCGCGCGGCCTCGCGATAGAGCGGGCGGGCCGCCTCGGCGGCGTTGCGCGCCCTCACCTCGCCGCCGCCGCGATCGTAGAAATTGACCACGCCCTCCAGCGTGGGAAACAGGCCATCGTGCATGTAGGGGCGCTGGACGCCACGTGCCTCAGGCTCGGCGTGCGGAAGCGCCCGGCATCCTCCGCGGCCTGCGTCGCCGCGTGGCGGCCCAGATCCTGCGCCGGCTCGCCGAAGAAGGAGAGCCGCAGGTTGTGGACGCCCTCATCGGTGAGCCACGGCCCGAAAGGGCAGTTGGCGCAGCGCGCCCTGGCCCGAAAGAGATGGAGGCCGGCAAGCGCCATGTCGGTGAGTGCCGCCCGGTCGCCGCGCGCGAAGCGGTCGAAACGGGTCTCGCTGTCGAGCGTTGCCAGATAGGCCACGAGCGCCGCCGAGAGAGCCCGCGCGGAGATGCCTTCCCGCCGAACGCATCCGCGAAGGCGGGGCCGTAGCCCGCGCCGGCGAGGACCGCAAGGACCGCCGCCAGATCGGGCTGGCCCATCTCGCGCGGGGCGGTCAGCGGCGGAAGGACGCGCGCGGCCATCTCGCCGCCGGCGCCGTCCCAGTCGAGACGCGTCCGGCCGGCGACGGAGGCGAGCGCGGGCGATTGCGCCGGCCTTGCGCTCCCCCGACACCCACCCCCACCTTGCGCGGCACACTGAAGCCGTGGTCCGGATCATGGCAGCCGGCGCACGCCACCCGCCCGTCGACGGAAAGCCGGGGATCGCGGAACAGGCGCGCGCCGAGCGCCGCCGCCGGACCCGGCGCGGGTGGTGGAGGCGGCGCCCCCAGTTCCTGGAAGGCGATGCCGGCATCGATCCAGGGCGTGGGCTAGGTGGCCGCAGGCCCCGCATAGGCCGCGCGAAGCTCCGCCACCGACGGCGGCGCGCCATCCGGCTCCCCTCCGGCGGCGAGGTCCAGCGGGCGCCGCCGGAAGCAGCGCGGCGACGACGAGGCGGCGCAGCGTGCTCAATGGCAATCGGCCGCGACCTGATCGCGGTACACTTCGAACGACACCGTCGCGGCCCATTTCTCCCGGCGCTGTTGCCAGCGCTCGCTTGTATCGAGGGGCACGAGCGCGCCGCGCACCGCCGTGGCGAGGCCTTTCTCCCCCGGCGCGACGGCGACGACGAGCGTTGTGGGCTCCACGGCTGGCAGCGTGGCCGAGAATTTCTGCCAGGACATCTTCGCGAACAGGGGATCGAGCAGCGCCCGGTCGTGGATCGCCGCGTCGCAGTCGCCGGTGGCACATGCATCAGCGCTGACGCGGGGGCGCGCAGCACCCGGACTTCGGCGCCCAGCTGCCCGGCCAATGCCCGCCCCTGGCTGTTCGCCTCCGAGGCGCAGACCACGCGTCCCTTCAGCTCCGCCCATGTGGCTGGAAGCCCTGCGATTTCGCTCAAAGGCATGCGGCCCGCCGGAGGGGCCGGCCGATCGCAAGCCGGGAGGGTTGCGGGCGGGCGCGCCACCCGACGGCTGCGAAACGCAAAAGGCGACCCTTCCGGGTCGCCTTCGCTGCTATCGCAAGAATTGTTGGTTGCGGGGGTAGGATTTGAACCTACGACCTTCAGGTTATGAGCCTGACGAGCTACCGGGCTGCTCCACCCCGCGTCACTGCCGATCGATGAGCCGGCGAAGCGGCCGACGGCGAGGCGTATGTAGCAACCCCTGCCCGGGATTGAAAGGGCTGGCCGGGAAAAAATGCCCCGCCGCCGCGCGCCCTGTGGACGACGGCCTGCCGCCCGGCCGCGCCGGAAGTCCGGAAACCCTTGCCCTCCCTGGAAAAGCAGCCAAGATCCAGGGCCCGATGCACCCGGGGAAGGCCCATGGAAACATCCGAGATCGACGCCTTGAGAGCCCTGATCGCCGCCAGTCCCCGGCCGCAGACCCTGGCCGAGCGGCGGGAGCGGATGGAAGCCGTCACCGCCATCGACCCCGTCGACGAGGATATCCGCCTTGTCCCGGTCAGCGCCGGCGGCGTGCCCGGCGAATGGTCGCTGGCCCCGGGTGCCGACGCGGCGCGGGTGCTGCTGTTCCTGCACGGCGGCGGCTATTCCTCGGGCTCCCTGCGCAGCCACCGCACCATGGTCACCGGCGCCGGCCGCGCCGCCGGCATCCGCACCCTCGCCATTGCCTACCGTCTGGCGCCGGAACATCCCTTTCCCGCGGCGCTGGAGGATGCCGAGGCGGCCTATCGCTTCCTCCTGGAGCAGGGCCATGCGGCGCGGCAGATCGTGGTCGGGGGCGACAGCGCCGGCGGCGGGCTCACGCTCGCCCTGTTCCAGACCCTGCGGGCCAAGGGCCTGCCCCTGCCCGCCTGCGGATGGCTGGTCTCTCCCTGGGTCGACCTGGAGATGACCGGGGCGAGCATCGCGCAAAAGGACGCGGTCGATCCGCTGATCCACCGGGCCTATCTCGACATGCTGGCGCAGGCCTATCTCGGCAGCGCCACGGCGCCGCGCAACCCGCTGGTCTCGCCGCTCCACGCCGACCTGTCCGGCCTGCCGCCGATGCTGGTGCAGGTGGGATCGGCGGAAACCCTGCTCGACGACGCGGTGCGCATTGCCGGGCGGCTCGCCGCCTTCGACGGGGCCGTGCGCCTGTCCGTCTATCCCCACATGATCCACGCTTGGCCCATCTGGCACCACCGCCTCGCCGAGGGACGCAGGGCGCTCGCCGAGGCCGGCGCCTTCATGCGCCGGTGGATCGACGGTTGACGCGGCAGCGGCCGCGGGCCGGAGCGCGCGGGCGCCCGCGCTCAGCCCTTGTTCGGTGGTGCGTTGTCCGGAGGTGCGTTGTCCTGTGCCGCGTCGTCCTTCGCTTCGTTGTCCTGTATCGCGGTGTTCTGCGCCGCGTCGCGCGCCGCCGCCTCGGACGCTTTCCGGCCGGCGCGCCGGGCGGCGGCCTCGGCATTGTTCTTCAGCTTGCGCGCCTCGCGCCCTTCCCGCCCCTCCTCCAGCGCCGTGACCGCGCCGTGGAGCGTGGCGAGGTCCTGCCGCGTCAGGCCGAGGCGGTGGAAGATGTTGCGCAGGTTGCGGATGGTGGACGGCGCCTTTTCCGGCGAGCGGAAGAAGCCGGAGGTCTGAAGCGCCCCCTCCAGATGATCGAAGAAGGCGAACAGGTCGCCCTTGTCGGCCAGAGGCGAGCGGTCCGGCGGGGCGAAGGGCAGCGCCCCGGCGCTCTCGGCCTTGAACCACTCATAGCCCGCCACCGCCACGCACATGGCAAGGTTCAGCGAGGCGAAGGCGGGATTGACCGGCAAGGTGAGGATGGCATCGCACAAGGATACCTCCTCGGTGTAAAGGCCGGTGCGCTCCCGACCGAACACCAGCGCCACCTCCTCGCCGCTGGCGAGGCGCCCGCGGGTCTCCTGCGCCACCGCATCGGCGCCCAGCACGGGCTTGGCCATGCCGCGCTCGCGCGCCGTCGCGGCGAAGGCGTAGTTGACCCCCGACAGGGCCGAGCGCAGGTCCGGATGAAGCGTCGCCTCGGCCAGGATGCGGTCGGCGCCGGCGGAGAACACGCGCGCCTTCTCGTTGGGCCAGCCCTCGCGCGGGTTGACGATGCGCAGGCGCGACAGGCCGAAATTGCCCATGGCGCGCGCCGCAGAGCCGATATTCTCGCCGAGCTGGGGCTCCACCAGGATCACCAGCGGGCCGCCGGCCGCCCAGGGCTTCGTGCTGTCGGTACCGGAACCTGGCATCTCGTCTCCCGTTTCGGCGCTTCCTCGCACGAGTGGCGCCGGCAAGTCGAGAGGCGGCACCGAGCCGGGCGCGGTGAGAAATCATCTCATGTCACCGACGAAGGTAGCGCCTTTTGCACCGCGCCATGCCAGTGCTATAGCGGCGACGCCGAAGGATTGCCGTCGCCCCTGGCGCCGCCCGTCCTTCCCTCGTTTTCCTCAAGGCTCTCAGAGCGCTCGCGAAAGGCCGTCCCATGGCGAAGATCAAGGTGGCAAATCCGGTCGTCGAACTCGACGGCGACGAGATGACCCGGATCATCTGGCAATATATCAAGGACAAGCTGATCCACCCTTATCTCGACCTGGACCTCGAATATTACGACCTGTCCGTCGAGAATCGGGATGCCACCAACGATCAGGTGACCATCGCCGCCGCGGAAGCCATCAAGAAGCACGGCGTGGGCGTCAAGTGCGCCACCATCACGCCGGACGAGGCCCGCGTGAAGGAGTTCAACCTGAAGGAGATGTGGAAGTCGCCCAACGGCACCATCCGCAACATCCTTGGCGGCGTGATCTTCCGCGAGCCCATCATCTGCAAGAACGTGCCGCGCCTCGTGCCGGGCTGGACCCAGCCCATCGTGGTCGGCCGCCACGCCTTCGGCGACCAGTACCGCGCCACCGACTTCAAGGTGCCCGGCAAGGGCACCATGACCATCACCTTCGTCGGCGAGGACGGCACCAAGATCGAGAAGGAAGTCTACAAGTTCCCCGGCGCCGGCGTGGCCATGGCCATGTACAACCTGGACGACTCGATCCGCGAGTTCGCCCGCGCCTCGCTGAACTACGGCCTGATCCGCAACTATCCGGTCTACCTCTCCACCAAGAACACAATCCTCAAGGCCTATGACGGGCGCTTCAAGGACATCTTCGAGGAAGTGTACGTCGCCGAGTTCAAGGCCGAGTTCGACAAGCGCGGCCTCACCTACGAGCACCGCCTGATCGACGACATGGTGGCCTCGGCCCTCAAGTGGTCCGGCGGCTATGTGTGGGCGTGCAAGAACTACGACGGCGACGTGCAGTCCGACATCGTGGCCCAGGGCTTCGGCTCGCTCGGCCTGATGACCTCCGTGCTGATGACGCCCGACGGCAAGACCGTGGAGGCCGAGGCCGCCCACGGCACCGTGACCCGCCATTATCGCGAGCACCAGAAGGGCAAGGAGACCTCCACCAACTCCATCGCCTCCATCTTCGCCTGGACGCGGGGCCTCACCCACCGCGCCAAGCTCGACGGCAACGAGGAGCTGGCCAAGTTCTCCGCCACCCTGGAGAAGGTGTGCGTGGACACCGTGGAAGAAGGCTACATGACCAAGGACCTCGCCCTCCTGGTGGGCGCCGACCAGAAGTGGCTCTCCACCACCGGCTTCCTCGACAAGGTCTCCGAGAACCTCACCAAGGCCATGGCCGCGTAAAGACAGCAGCCTGCACTGCAACGGCCGGCGGGACACCCCCGCCGGCCGTTTGCGTTACAGAACCTGAGCTGCAACGCGCATGCGGGCAGATCTGCAAATCCGGGTCGCCGGCGCAGCTTGAACCCTAAGAATACTATCTCTAGTTTGGGACTGCGGCGCGCGCCATCCCGGCGACCTCACGGACGGCAATTTCATGGGCAAGCTCCTCGTCTCCGCCATGAACCATGCGCCGGAGCTCACCGGCTGCGGCAAATATACTGGGGAGCTGGTGGCGGCCATGGCGCGCCGCGGGCACCAGGTGGAGGTGGTGACCGCGCCACCCCATTATCCCGGCTGGACGGTGAAGCCCCCCTACCGCAACCGCTATTCCCGGGAGGCCCGCGATGGCGCCCGCCTGTTCCGCTGCCCGGTTCTCGTGCGCGAGGCCATGGGCGGCGTCTGGCGCCTCATCGCCCCCCTGTCGTTCGCCGCCACCTCCGCCCCGGTGACCGTGTGGCGCGCGCTGCGCTTGCGGCCCGACACGGTGCTCTCCATCGAGCCGACCCTGTTCGCCGCGCCGTTCGTGCTGCTCGCGGCGAAGCTGGCGGGAGCGCGCACCGTGCTGCATGTGCAGGACCTGGAGGTGGATGCCGCCTTCGCCGTGGGCCATCTCGGCGGGGCGGGAGGGCTGAAGAAGCTCGCCGGGGCGTTCGAGCGCTTCTGCCTCAGGCGGTTCGACACCATCATCACCATCTCCCAGCGCATGGCGGAGCGCATCGCCGAGAAGTCCGTGGCGCCGGAGCGCATCGCCCTGGTGCGGAACTGGGTGGACCTCGGTCACATCCAGCCCATGGAGACGGCGTTCGCCTACCGTGACGAGCTCGGATTGCCCCGGGACGCCTTCGTCGCCCTCTATTCGGGCAATATCGGCCCCAAGCAGGGCCTCGACGTGGTGGTGGAGGCTGCCCGGCGCCTGTCGCACCGCGCCGACATCGTGTTCGCCATTGCCGGCGAAGGGCCCTCGCGGAAGGAGCTGCAGAGCCGGGCGGAGGGGCTGGCGAATGTCTGTTTCCTGCCGTTCCAGCCCTACCAGCGCCTGCCCGAGTTCCTGAGCACCTGCGACCTGCACCTGCTGCCGCAGCAGGCGAGCACGGCGGATCTGGTCCTGCCGTCCAAGCTCGGCGGCATGCTGGCGAGCGGCCGCCCCATCCTCGTCACCGCCGAGCCGGGCACGGAGCTCGCGGACTTTCTGGAGGACGCCGCCACGATCATCCTGCCCGGCGACGCCGAGCTGATGGCGCAGGCGATCGAGCGGCACGCCGCCGGCGCAGTGGCCGACACGCGGGCCCGCTGCGCCGCCCTCGCCGCCACCCTGTCGGAAAGCAGCGCCATGGACCTTGTCGAGGACATCCTGTTTCCGCCCCGGACCTGACTTCCTCCCCAGACCTGCGCCTCCTGACCTGCGCCTCCTGACCGGCACTCAGGCGCCGGCGTTCCGCGTCGCCGCCGCCATCAGCCGGCCGACCACCACCGGGTGGCGCAGGGCGAGCACGTGCAGCTCGTTCTCCTCGATGGCGAGGATCTTCGACTTGGCCACCGCCCGCACCGCCACCGCCTGGGCGCCGCTGGCCCCGGGCAGGAGGCCGAACACGGCGCCCGGCCCCAGCATCTCGACGCCGCCCCCGGTCGATGCTTCCCGCTCCAGGCGGCCCTCCAGCACCACGAACAGGTGCTCCGCCGCCTCGCCGCGCCGGACCACCTGGTGGCCGCGGTCGAAATTGCGCGAGTTGAGCAGCGGCAGCAGGTCGCCCAGCACCGGCGCCTCCAGCTCCGAGAACGGCGGCAGGCGCGAGATCATGGAGAATGTGACCACGAAGTGGTGCTTGGAGATCACCTCCGAGAAGGAGCTGGCGATAATGGCGATGGGCAGGGCCAGCATCACCAGCCCGGAGACCATGGTGATGCCGCCGATGATGCGGCCGACGGTGGTCACCGGCACCACGTCGCCATAGCCGACGGTGGTGAGGGTGGTGATGGCCCACCACATGGCGGCCGGGATGGAGCCGAACTGCTGGGGCTGGATGGTGCGCTCGGCCAGATACATGGCGGTGGCCGCGATGAGCACGCCCGAGCACAGGATGAGGAAGCAGGACAACAGCGCGTAGCGCTCGCGCTTGACCGAGAGATACAGCGCGTTGAAGCCGGAGGAATAGCGCGCGAGCTTCAGGAAACGCAGCAGGCGCAGCACCATCACCGCGTGGAAATCGTGCTCGTGCACCAGGGCGAAGAAGAGCGGCGCGATGGCGAGCAGATCGATGATCGCCGGCGCCGTCACCACATAAGCGAGCCGTGCCCGCTGCGGCGACATCCCGCGCCGCAGGGGATGTTCCGGCGCCACCCACAGCCGGACGAGATACTCCACGCTGAAGACGGCGAGCGCCACATGCTCCCCGGCGGCGAACCACCAGGTGTCGCGCATCTCCAGTGAGGGCACCGTGGCCAGCACCGCCCCCGATACCGAGAGCAGGATGGTGGCGATCAGGAAATAGTGCACCACGTCCGCCACCCGGTCGCCCGGCAGGTCGCGCTCGAGGATATCGAAGGCGCGCCGTCGCGCCGTGTCGCGGTTCATCCCTCAGGCCCCATCGTTGGTTGTGCCGCGCTCGATTTCGCGGCGCACCGCGTCGCGTGTCCGCTCGATGCGCGCGGCGACCACATCCTCCGGCAGGCCGAGCGCCGCGAGCAGCCGCGCCGCCAGCTGGAGGCTCGCCTCGGTCGCTTCCGGGGTCACATCAGCCACCCCGAGGGCGGAGAGCCGGCGGGCATGCTCGGCGTCCTTGGCGCGGGCGATCACCACGGCAGCCCCCCAGTGCCGCCGCACCGCGGCCACCATGCGCTCGGCCGCGCTCGGGGCGTCGAGCGTCACGACGAACGCCTGCGCCCCTTCCGCGCCCAGCCGCTCAAGGATCTCCGCGCGGCCGGCATCGCCGAAATAGACGGGCCGGCCCGCCGCCCGCTCCTGCGCCACCCGGCGCGGATCGTTGTCGACCGCCACGAACGGCACGCCCTCCTCTTCCAGCACCTGCGCCACCAGCCGCCCCACCCGCCCGAAGCCGCCGACCACCACCAGCGCGCTGGCGACCGGTGCCTCGCCGGCCGCCAGATCGCCGTGCGCCTTTTCATCCAGCCGGCGGCCCACCAGCACGCCGAGCCGCGCCAGGAGGGGGGTGGTGGCAAGGCTCAGCCCCACCACCGCCACCAGCACGCCGGCATCGCCCGCCGCGAGCGTGCCCCGCGCCGACAAAAGGCCGAGCACAACGAAGGCGAACTCCCCGGTCTGGGCAAGGAGGATGGCCGATTCCGCGGCGATGGGCTGGCCCACGCGCATGATGCGCGCGGCGAGATAGGAGAAGGCACTCTTGACCACGAGCAAGGCGAGGGTCGCCCCCAGCACCGCCGGCAGGCGCGGCAGCACGGCGGCGAAATCCACGCTCATGCCCACGGTGACGAAGAACACGCCGACCAGCAGGCCCTTGAACGGCTCCAGGTCCACCTCGATCTGGTGGCGATAGGCGGTTTCCGACAGCATCATGCCCGACAGGAACGCCCCCAGCGCGGCGGAAAGGCCGGCGGCATGGGTGAGCGCGGACGAGCCCACCACCACCACCAGGGTGATCGCCATAATCAGCTCGCGCGAGCGGGTGGAGGCGGCGGCCGCCACCAGCGGCGCCAGCACGAAGCGGCCGGCCACCAGGATCAGCGCCACGGCGCCGGCGGCCTTTGCCAGCGCGGCGGCGGCGAGCGCGAAGACGCTGCCGCCCTCCTTCCCCAGCAGTTCCGCCGAGAGCAGGATCGGCGCCACCATCAGGTCCTGGAACAGCAGCACCGCGATGACCAGCTGCCCGAGGGGGCGAGGGAGCGGTGCTGGTCGCGCAGCAGCTGTCCGACCACCGCGGTGGACGACAGCGCCAGCGCGAAGCCCACCACCAGGGCCACTCCGGCATCGTGATCGGCCCCCAGCGCCGCGCCGGTGGCGAGGGCGGCGCCGCAGAAGAGCACCTGAAGGCACCCCACGCCGAACACCTCGCGCCGCAGCGCCCACAGACGCGGCGCCGAAAATTCGAGGCCGAGCAGGAAGAGGAGGAAGACCACGCCCAGCTCGCCGAAGGGCGCCACCCGCTCAGGACTGGAGATGGTGACGAAGCGGATCGCCGGCAGGCTCTCGGCGAGGCGACCGAGCCCGTGCGGGCCGAGGATCGCGCCCACGGCGATGAAGCCCACCACGGCCCCGATGCGCGCGCGGTGGAACAGCGGCACCAGCACCCCGGCCGCGAGCAGATAGACGAACGCATCCTTGAGGAGAGTGTCGTTCACATCCCGCTCCAGTCGTCCGTCACGCCACGCTCCCGAAGCTCTCGACCCACCCGCCCGGCCGGGCGACCGCGCCTGGGACAGGACAGCTGCGTCCCCGGACATCCATCCCACGCATCATGCCCGGTGCCCCCTGGTCCTTGCCCGATGCCCCCTGCCGGAGCATCGCAGCCGGCCCGTGCGGCGGGAGGCAAGAGGAATGCGCGCATGCGCGGCGGCGGATTGTTCACATACCCCCTGAATCACCCCGCACGCCACGCCCGTGTCGCCCGGCCCGATCCCGGCCGCTACCGCGACGCACCGCGGCCGAATGCCCGGATGCCGCACGATGATCGTGCCCCCTGCATCGCGACTGAAAGCCGCCGGCGCCGTGGGGGCAGACCGATGCGGGCCTCCTGCAACAACCAGCGCGCGCCCATTCCCCCCCGAGGCACTTCCTTCCCGGGGCAGTTCCCCCCGGAACACTTCCCCGGGGGGCGCTTCCCAAGGGGGCACTTCCAACCAAGCCACTTCCCCTGGAACCTCTCCCGCATGGCGCATGCCTCGCCCCACGCCCCCGAAGGTCCCGACCGCTCGCCATGCCCCCTGCGACCCAAACCGGGGATGCTATTCCGCCACCGTTGGCGCTGCGGCCGAGGATGGCCCCGGCCGCCGCGAACGAGACCTGCGCACCCGCCGCAAGGTGCCCGAGCAGGCGGACTTCCGCGAACGAGACACATGCCACCGAACGCAGCCGGCCCGCCTGCCGAGCCATGATCCGCGAGCCATGCGCCGCGAGCCACGCGCTGCGAACGGTGATGACCCACGCCCGGTGATCGCCCGCGCCTGGCGAAGCCCGCGCCCGGTGACGGCGCTCCTCCGGAAAGGACGCGCGCCCGCACATCATTGGGACGAAGGACACCGCGTTCTGTGGGCCCTTCCACCCGAACCGCACCGCCGGCCCACCACGAACCGCGCCCGAGGCCACCGCCGGCGCCTCGCCGCTGATGCCGCGGGCCGAGGCCGATCATCCGAAGCGCCGGCCCGGCCCCTCCGCCTCGAAGACGGTCCGCCGGCCCCGTTTCGAGGGCTCCACAGCCCGCCGGCCTCGCCCCCGCGCCCGGCCACGGCACCATGGGGCAGGAGGATGGGGCGCCCAGGGCCCGCGCCGCCGGCCCGACGCATCCACGCCAGCCGACATGTCGCCGACATGTTCCGTACGACACCCGCCGACGCATACCCGACACGCGGCATGTCGCCCGTCCATCCTGTGTCCAAAGGACCGAAGCCGTCGCCGACCCGGAGGAGCACCGGTGCCGGAGCACCCTGCCCCAGCGGGTCGACCGCGACAGATGGGGACCATCCGTATCGGCGAATCGTCCTCTCACTCTCAGAGAGAGAGCGCGGCCTCAATCGCCGCCAGCGCCGCCTCCGCCTTCTCGCCGTCGGGACCGCCGGCCTGGGCCATGTCCGGCCGGCCACCGCCGCCCTTGCCCCCCAGCGCCTCGGCGCCCCGCCGCACCAGCGCCACCGCATCGAAGCGCGCGGTGAGGTCCGCCGTCACACCCACCACGATCCCAGCCTTGCCATCCGGTGTCACCCCGACGACGGCCACCACGCCGGAGCCGAGCTGCTTCTTGCCCTCGTCCACGAGACCCTTGAGATCCTTGATCTCGATGCCCTCGACCTGCCGGGCCATCAGCTTCACGTCGCCCACGACCCGCACCGCATCGCTGCCGCCCTGGCCGCTGCCGCCCATGGCCAGCTTCTTGCGGGCGTCGGCCAGATCACGCTCGAGCCGCCGCCGCTCCTCCACCAGCGAGGCGACCCGCGCCTCCACCTCGGCGACCGGCGCCTTCAGCGTCGCGGCCGAAGCCGCAAGCGAGGCGGCGGCGGCATTGAGGTGACGGCGCGCCGCCCGGGCGGTAAGCGCCTCGATGCGACGCACGCCGGACGCGACCGCGCTTTCCGACAGCACGGAAATGAGCCCGATGTCGCCGGTCCGCCTCACATGGGTGCCGCCGCAAAGCTCCACCGAATAAGGCGCGCCATTGCCGTCGTCGGTGCCCATGGAAACGACGCGCACCTCCTCGCCATACTTTTCGCCGAACAAGGCCCGCGCGCCGGAGGTGATGGCGTCGTCCACCGCCATGATCCGCGTCTCCACCGGTTCATTGCGCAGCACGAAGCGGTTGGCGATGTCCTCCACCTCCGCCACTTCGGCATCGGAGAGCGGCTTGGGGTGGGAGAAGTCGAAGCGCAGCCGGTCCGGCGCCACCAGCGAGCCCTTCTGCGCCACATGGTCACCGAGCACGCGACGCAGGGCCTCATGCAGGAGATGGGTGGCGGAATGGTTGGCGCGCACGGCGCCGCGGCGCGCATGGTCCACTTCCAGCACCAACGCCGTGCCCGGCCTGAGCGTACCCGCCTCCACCTTCACGTCATGGACGAAGAGGTCGCCGAGCTTCTTCTGGGTCGCGCGGACTTCGGCAACGACCCCGCCTTCGCCGGTCATGCGGCCCGCGTCGCCCACCTGGCCACCCGATTCCCCATAGAACGGTGTCTGGTTGAGCACGACGAGCCCGGTTTCGCCGGCCGACAGGCTCTGCGCCTCCGCACCCTCGCGCACGAGGGCGGTGACGACCCCCTCCGCCTTCTCGGTTTCGTAGCCGAGGAACTCCGTCGCCCCAACCTTATCCCGCAGGGCAAACCAGACGGCGTCGGTGGCAGCCTCGCCCGATCCCGCCCAATTGGCACGGGCTTCCGCCTTCTGACGGGCCATGGCCGCGCCGAAGGCATCGGTATCCACCGTAATGCCGCGCTCACGCAGCGCATCCTGCGTGAGGTCGAGGGGGAAGCCGTAGGTGTCGTAAAGCTTGAATGCCACCTCGCCGGGGAAACGCGCGCCGGACGTGAGCCCGGCGCTCTCTTCCTCGAGGATGGACAGGCCGCGATCGAGGGTGCGGCGGAAGCGCGTCTCCTCGAGCAGCAGGGTCTCCTCGGCGAGAGCCTCGGCGCGGACGATCTCCGGATAGGCGCGCCCCATTTCGCGCACCAGCACCGGAACCAGACGGTGCATCAGCGGATCCTTGGCGCCGAGCAGCTGGGCATGGCGCATGGCCCGGCGCATGATGCGCCGCAGGACGTAGCCACGTCCCTCGTTGGACGGCAGGACACCGTCGGCGGTCAGGAAGACGGACGCGCGAAGGTGATCGGCGATGACACGGTGGCTCGCCTTCTGCTGTCCGTCGGGATCCACCGAGGTAAGCTCCGCCACCTCGGCGATGAGGGCGCGCATGAGGTCGGTGTCGTAATTGTCGTGCACGCCCTGGAGCACCGCGGAGACCCGCTCGAGCCCCATGCCGGTATCGATGGACGGGCGCGGAAGCCCCACCCGCTCGCCACCGGGGAGCTGCTCATACTGCATGAAGACGAGATTCCAGATCTCGATGAAGCGGTCGCCGTCCTCGTCCGCCGAGCCGGGAGGGCCGCCGGGCACGTTCGGACCGTGGTCGAAGAAGATCTCCGAGCACGGCCCGCACGGCCCGGTGTCGCCCATGGACCAGAAATTGTCAGAGGTGGCGATGCGGATGATGCGTTCGTCGGGCAGGCCGGCGATCTTCTTCCACAGGCCGTACGCTTCTTCGTCCTCACTGTAGACGGTGACGAGCAGGCGCTCGCGCGGCAGCTCGAACGTTCCGGTGATGAGCTTCCAGGCGAGCTCGATGGCCCGCTCCTTGAAATAGTCGCCGAAGGAGAAGTTCCCCAGCATCTCGAAGAAGGTGTGGTGCCGGGCGGTGTAGCCCACATTGTCGAGGTCGTTGTGCTTGCCGCCTGCCCGCACGCACTTCTGCGATGTCACCGCGCGGGAATAGGGCCGCTTCTCGACGCCGGTGAAGACGTTCTTGAACTGCACCATGCCCGCATTGGTGAACATGAGGGTGGGATCGTTGTGCGGCACAAGCGGGGAGGAAGGCAGCGCCTCATGCCCCTCCTTCACGAAGAAATCGATGAAGCTCGATCGGATCTCGTTGACGCCGCTCATGTGCCGGCCACTGTCCCCTGGGCGCCGGGCCGCACAGGCAGCCGGCTTCTGTGATCGCTCCGCGTCCTGCGCCCGGATGGCGCACCCCGCGGTCCCGGCACGCGCCGCACCATGCCGCGCACGGCCCACCGGAACCGGGTTCGTTTAACGACGGGCCCGGCGCTTGTCCAGAAACGCCTTTGCGCACCGGAACGCAGAAGGACATGCAGACAGGGCGCTAATGCGCCCGTCAGGCGTCCGCAGCATCCCCGTCGGCGTCCACCTCCGGATCTCCCGCGAGGATCTTCTCCGCGATGAGGCCGGCATTCTGGCGGATGGCCGCCTCGATGCGCCCGGCCACCTCCTGGTTCTGCTTCAGGAAAGTCTTGGCATTCTCCCGCCCCTGACCGAGGCGCTGGCTGTCATAGGAGAACCACGCCCCGGACTTCTCGACCACTCCGGCCTTGACGCCGAGATCGAGCAGTTCGCCCGTCTTCGACACGCCCTCGCCGTACATGATGTCGAACTCCACCTGCTTGAAGGGCGGGGCGAGCTTGTTCTTCACCACCTTCACGCGGGTCTGGTTGCCCACAACCTCGTCGCGCTCCTTGATCATGCCGATCCGGCGGATATCGAGACGAATGGAAGCGTAGAATTTAAGCGCATTGCCACCGGTCGTGGTCTCCGGCGAGCCGTACATGACGCCGATCTTCATCCGGATCTGGTTGATGAAGATCACCATCGTGTTGGACTTGGAGATGGAAGCGGTGAGCTTGCGCAACGCCTGGCTCATGAGGCGAGCCTGCATGCCGGGCTGGTTGTCCCCCATCTCGCCGTCGAGCTCGGCGCGCGGCGTCAGCGCCGCCACCGAATCGACCACCAGCACGTCGACGGCGCCCGAGCGCACCAGCGTATCGGCGATCTCGAGCGCCTGCTCGCCCGCATCCGGCTGGGAGATGAGGAGGTCGTCGAGGCTGACCCCGAGCTTGCGGGCATAGATGGGATCGAGCGCGTGCTCGGCGTCGATGAAGGCGCAAGTGCCGCCCCGCTTCTGCGATTCGGCGATCACATGAAGCGCGAGCGTCGTCTTGCCCGACGATTCCGGGCCGAAGATTTCCACCACGCGGCCTTTTGGCAACCCGCCTATGCCGAGCGCGATGTCGAGCCCCAGCGATCCGGTCGGAATGCTCTCGATCTCGAGCGCTTTGCCGCCCTTGCCGAGCCGCATGATCGAGCCCTTGCCGAAATGCCGCTCGATCTGAGAGAGCGCGGCATCCAGCGCCTTGGTCTTGTCCATGGAAGAACCTTCGACGAGTCGGAGTGTCGCCTGAGTCATCGCCGCGCTCCAGTGCCGGTGCAAGGGGAAATGCACGCCCGACCTTCGTACATGTTTTGTTCTCCGTTCGCAATATGTTCTCATTGCATGGAAGCGCGAAGCGATGTGGCTCGAGTCACCATGTGTCCGATTTTTAGATGCGCGAGGAGGATGTGCATATCTCGGGTTGAAACCCGAAGGCGTCCATGCGCTCCATCGCCTCATGCGCAGGGACACCCGCGTTGATCGGAGCCGCACGGTGAGGGCGCGGTCGAGGGGCTGTCTTCCGGCTTCCCTCCACCTGCCCCGGCCCGCCCTTGTCGCCGGACGCCAATGGCCTCGCCGTGCACGTCCGTTTACACCCATGCCCGCCGCCGCTATTTTCCGCGGCCCTCAGCCGGAGAACGAAAAGCCATGCGCGCGGAACTCGCCGCGAAGGTCGACGAGATCAGAGCTTCCCTGGACCTCCTGCGGTCCCATCTCGACGTGGATCGCTCGCGCCGGCGGCTCGCCGAGCTGAATGCCATCGTGGAAGACCCCAAGCTGTGGGACGATCCGGAACGAGCGCAGAAGCTGATGCAGGAGCGTACCACCCTGGAAGATGGCCTCTCCGCCATCGACCGGGTGGAGCGCGACCTCGCCGACCATATGGAGCTCATCGAGCTCGGGGAGGCGGAGGGGGACGAGGGCGTCATCACCGAAGCCGCCTCCGCCCTCGACGGGCTGAAGGCGGAGCTGGCGCGCCGCGAGTTGGAGGCGCTGCTCTCCGGCGAGGCCGATTCCAACGACAGCTACCTGGAAGTCCATGCCGGCGCCGGTGGCACCGACAGCCAGGACTGGGCGGAGATGCTGCTGCGCATGTACCGGCGCTGGTGCGAGCGACACGGCTTCAAGGTCGAGCTGATGGACGAGAGCCAGGGCGAGCAGGCCGGCCTGAAGTCCGCCACCATCCAGGTCAAGGGCCACAACGCCTACGGCTGGCTGAAGACCGAGGCCGGCGTGCACCGCCTCGTGCGCATCTCGCCCTTCGATTCCAACGCCCGCCGCCAGACCTCGTTCGCCTCCGTGGACGTCTATCCGGTGGTGGATGATCGCATCGTGGTGGACATCAAGGAAGCCGACGTCCGGGTGGATACCATGCGCTCCGGCGGCGCCGGCGGCCAGCACGTGAACAAGACCGAATCGGCGGTGCGCCTCACCCACATTCCCACCGGCATCGCCGTGGTGAGCGAGGGCGACCGCTCCCAGCACAAGAACCGCGCCACCGCCTGGAACATGCTACGCGCCAAGCTCTACGACCTGGAACTGAAGAAGCGCGAGGCGGAGGCCATGGCGGAACAGGCGGCCAAAACCGATATCGGCTGGGGCCACCAGATCCGCTCCTACGTGCTGCAGCCCTACCAGTTGGTGAAGGACCTGCGGACCGGCATCACCTCCGGCACGCCGCAGGAGGTGCTCGACGGCGACCTCGACCCGTTCATGCAGGCGGCCCTGGCCCAGCGCGCCTATGGCGGCGGCCCGGATCAGGTTGAGGATGTGGACTGATGGTCCGCGTCCGAACTTCGCTCGAAGAGGCTGGCGTTAGCGGGCCTGCCTTTTTGGGTCCCAGCCATCAGAAGGCCGGCGCGGGAGCGAATAGGCAGAGCGTGCGCCCCTGCTTCTGCCCGCCGACCGAGCAGCGATGGAACTTGCCGTCGGGGCTTTCGGGCACCGCATCACGCGGAAAATATTCGCCGGTGGCCTTTATGAAATAACCCTGACCGGCGAACTCCACCTCGTCCTGCATGATCTCGTAGCAGTCCTGCCCTGAGCAGCAATAGGCCGGATACCATTCATGTGTATGGCCGGGCAGGGCGAAACACACCCATGAAAGGCTGAAGACGAGATCCAAGGTCGGTCGCAGCATGCGGCTGGCAAGGGTCGCGGGCGGACGCGGCGTCGAAAGCGTCATGGGCGACGGCTCCGTTTCGCCTAAAGACAGGATTGGCTGACCTTAGGCCGTTCGGGTCGTTCAGGATGGCGCAAGCCGGTGTCAGCTCAAAGGAAATTTAGCGTGGCCTTATCTGACGATAGGGCAGGCGCCCCTGTTCGTGTCGGCGCAGGCGACCTTCGCGGTCCACGGCTTAATCCCCTGTCCCGGCGATTGTGCGGTGCATAAAAACAGGTTGCCGCTCTTTAATAGCCAGTAGAGGGAAGCCCCCTTGGCCGCACCCCTCTTCATTCGAACGGGTGCGCCTGACGCGAGGTACGATTGCCCTGCATGGCATGTGACGGGTTGGCGCCCCCCAAACGGGCTGGTTTCGGCGCCCACGGGTTTGCCGTACCGACAGGATCGATCGCTGGTAAAACAGCGCGCCGCGCAGCAGGAAACAGCGTCGGATGTTCGAGGCAGTGATGGCCAACCGCACATCCAGGCTCGGGGCGATTTACGCTAAGATCAGTCGCACGCTGTCGGTCATCCGGCTTCGACCCTTCGACAAATCGACGGAAGAGGGACGCTCGAAGGAGCGGATGCGCCGGGCGGCGCTTACAGCACTCGCCGGGGCTGTGGCGAAGCTCACATCAGTCTCGACTGGGCTGATCTCCGTGCCGCTCACAATCCATTATCTCGGCACTGAGCGGTACGGGCTCTGGATGCTCATCACATCCCTGTCGATGCTGCTGTCCTTCGCCGATCTCGGGATGGGAAACGGCATCCTCAATGCAATCGCTCATGCAAATGGGAAAGATGACACGCAGGCGATGCGCGCGATCATCTCCAGCGGCTACCTCATCCTCGGCAGCATCGCCGCCGCCATGTTGATCGCCCTCGTGCTCGCATACCCTTATATTCCGTGGGCGAGCGCCTTCAATGTCCATAGTGCTCAAGCGCAGGCCGAGGCCGGTCCAGCAGCCGCGGTTTTCCTCACCTGCCTTGCCCTCGCCATTCCGATCGGTGTGGTGCAGCGGGTGCAGATCGGCCTTCAGCAGGGGTTCGGAAACGGCATCTGGCAGTGCGCTGGTAGCCTGCTGGGCCTTATCGGCATCCTTATCGTCATCTCCTACGAAGGTGGGCTTCCGTGGCTCGTCTTCCCCCTCGCAGGCCTGCCGCTGGTCGCCTCGTTAGCCAATACCGTTGTCCTGTTCGGTTTCTGGCGCCCCGATCTCAGGCCGAGCCTCCTGCTCGCCTCGCGCGGGAGCATGAAGACCATTGCGCGCGTTGGCGTTATGTTTGTCGCCCTGCAGGTCATCTCAGCCTTCTTCGTACATTCTGATAATCTGATCATTGCCCAGTTGCTCGGCGCAGGAGCAGTGGCGACCTACGCGGTGCCCGTCCAATTGTTCGGGGTTGTCGGCGCTCTGCTGGCCATGGCGCTCCAACCGCTGTGGCCCGCTTATGGAGAGGCCATCTCCCGCGGCGACCGGCCCTGGATCAAGAACATCGTCATCCGCTCCCTCAAGATCTCCGTCGCCTGCGCCTTCGCACTTTCGGCGATCCTGGTGCTGGGAGGGCAGGAAATCACAGCACTTTGGACGCGTGGCGCCATATCGCCTCCCTTCCTGCTGCTGCTCGGGCTCGGCTTCTGGAAGGTCGCCGAAGCCGGCGGGGTGGCGGCGTCCATGTACTTCTACGGCGCCAACGCGCTGAAGTTCCTGGTCATCACCACCCTCACCACAGGTATCTTCGCTTTCGGGATGAAGCTGGTGCTCATCCCGGAAATCGGAGTTGCAGGAGCAGTGTGGGGCACCGTGATTGCCTATTTGCTGTGTTACTGTATTCCGGCTGGCATCTTCTTGCGCCGACGCCTCGCGGGGTCGTGAGGCGACCATGGCGCGGCACAGGCTCTGCCTGCGCCGCCAGCGCCTTGCGCAGGTCAATACGGATTTTGCCGCGGTGGCCGTCATCGTATTCACTGGTGCGGACATTCACCCCACGACGAGGCTCTTGCTTGGCGCATCCTCGTTCTCAAGCTGGCACTTTGACGGGAATACGACAGTTGACCTGCGGGCCGACGACCCGCTTTATAGAATCCTTCAGGGCCCGACGATGGCGTGGTTCTTGCTCCGAGCCGACATGTCCGCTTCCCTTTCGGGGTCAGCGCCGCGCATATCGGGGTGAGGCACGGTCCATGAGTGAGCTTTTTGCTGTCTGCGCCACCTACGAAGTCGACGACGGGGACGCGCGCGGGTTCGTGCTTGCGCGGCTCGACGAGACCGGAGCCCGGCAGCGCTGGCCCATCCTCATTACGAGGAAGGCGAATACCTTCTACGGCTTCGAGAATGCCTGTCCGCACCAAGGTGCCCGCCTGGACGGCTTTCCCGGGGAGTTCATGGACGAGGAGGGCAACTTCCTCACCTGCTCCCGGCATCACGCCAAGTTCGATCTCGACACCGGGCAGTGCTTCATTGGCCCGTGCCAGGGTCAGGCTCTCAAGTCGATCAAGGTGGTGATCGATGACGGCGACGTGTGCCTGGTGGATGTGGAGTTGGCCGAGGAAGACGGGCTCGACATCGAGGACCCCAACGAGGTCCCGGAGGTGCTGATCACCGGCGACTGACGCCGCCCGGAGCGAGGGTTTCTGGTAGCCGCGTCCACATCGCCGCCTGAGCGCGCTCCAACCCGCCACCTGAGGCTGTGACCTCGCGGGCCCGCCGGTGTCCCGGCCTTTCCGCGCATGGACGAGATCCGGTTCGTGCGCACCCGCCTGGCCCGGACAAGGCGGCGATCGGTTTCCTAGCCCGTCCATCGCCAGCGACAAGGACGTGTTTCTCAAAGATGGACTGACGATCAAAAACGCGGCGTGACTTCGAATGATACAGGACTGTTAGCCCCCGGCGCGAAAGGCACGTAGCTCCGCCATGCCTCACGCTTCCATCTGCCCGGGACTACAGTCCCGGGCAGATGGCGTCCCAGCTATTTTTCAACCAACCTGAAAAACCCTCAGCTGCAGCCGGTCGTCCCGCCGCAGGTGTCGCACTTCAGGCAGGTGCCGTTGCGCACCATGGTGAAGTTCATGCACTCGGGGCAGGCCTCGCCTTCATAGCCCTTGGCCCGCGCCTCGGCGCGGGCTTCCGCCTTGCGGGCGGTGGCGGACCACGGCAGCGTCTTCTCCATCAGGCTCTCGACCGCCGCCTCCAGCTCCTCCACCTCGGGCGTCGGCTCCTTCAGCTCGACCGTGTCGGTCTTCAGGGCCGTGGCCCCGTCCGTGCGGGCACGCAGCACCGTCACGTTGTCGGTGCCGGAACGAGGCTCCGTCGAGACCGGCTGCGCCGCCAGCAGGTTCACCGTCTTGCCCCGCACCAGGCCCTTGGAGACGACGCGGTTGGCCGGGTTCGGCGCCTTGCCCTCGTCCACGCCCTTGCCGAGGGCGTCGAAGCCGGTCTCGTGGGGGTCCACGTGGCCGAGATCGTTGCGGCCGAGATAGGACACCGCCAGCTCGCGGAACACGTAGTCGAGCATGGAGGTGGCGTACTTGATGGTGTCGTTGCCCTGCACCGGGCCCGCAGGCTCGAAGCGGGTGAAGGTGAAGGCGTCCACATATTCCTCGAGCGGCACGCCGTACTGCAGGCCGAGCGAGATGGCGATGGCGAAGTTGTTGAGGAGCGAGCGAAGCGCCGCGCCCTCCTTGTGCATGTCGATGAAGATCTCGCCGAGGCGGCCGTCATCATATTCGCCGGTGCGCAGATACACCTTGTGGCCGCCCACCACCGCCTTCTGGGTATAGCCCTTGCGGCGATCGGGCATCTTCTCGCGCTCGCGCACCCGGTGCTCGACGATGCGCTCCACCACCCGCTCGACGATCTTCTCGGTGACGGTGGCCGCACGCGCCGCGTTCGGCTGGGCGACGAGGGCTTCCACCGCATCGTCCTCGTCCTCCTCGTCCGCCACCAGCTGGGCGTTGAGGGGCTGGCTGAGCTTGGAGCCGTCGCGATAGAGCGCGTTGGCCTTCAGCGCGAGGCGCCAGGAGAGCAGGTAGGCCGCCTTGCAGTCCTCCACGCTCGCGTCGTTGGGCATGTTGATGGTCTTGGAGATGGCGCCCGAGATGAAGGGCTGCGCCGCCGCCATCATGCGGATATGGCTCTCCACCGAGAGGTAGCGCTTGCCGATCCGGCCGCACGGAGACGCGCAGTCGAACACCGGCAGGTGCTGGGGCTTCAGGAGAGGCGCGCCTTCCAGGGTCATCGCCCCGCAGACGTGCACATTGGCCGCGTCGATGTCCGCCTTCGAGAAGCCGAGGAAGCCGAGGAGGTCGAACTTCGGATCGGCCAGCTGGGCGGCGGGCACGCCGAGGGCCTGGGCGAGGAATTCCTCGCCGAAGGTCCAGCGGTTGAAAGCGAACTTGATGTCGAAGGCGGTCTTGACCGCCGCCTCGGCCTTGGCGATGGCCGCGTCGTCGAAGCCCTTGGCGCGCAGCGTCGAGTGGTTGATGGCCGGAGCCTGCGCCAGCGAGCCGTGGCCCACCGCATAGGCCTCGATCTCGGCAATGTCCGCCTCGCCATAGCCGAGCGCGCGCAGCGCCTCCGGAACGGCGCGGTTGATGATCTTGAAGTAGCCGCCGCCGGCGAGCTTCTTGAACTTCACCAGGGCGAAGTCCGGCTCGATGCCGGTGGTGTCGCAGTCCATGACGAGGCCGATGGTGCCGGTGGGGGCGATCACCGAGACCTGGGCGTTGCGGTAGCCGTGGTGCTCGCCCAGGGCCAGGGCCTTGTCCCATGCCGCGGTGGCATGGGCGACGAGGCGCATGTCCGGGCAGGAGACGTGGTCGAGCGGCACCGGGGCGATGGAAAGGCCCTCATAGCCGTCGGCGAGGCCGTGGGCGGCGCGGCGGTGGTTGCGGACCACCCGCAGCATGGACTGGGCGTTGGCGCTGTAGGCCGGGAACGGGCCGAGCTCCGCCGCCATCTCGGCGGAGGTGGCGTAGCATACGCCGGTCATGATGGCCGAGAGCGCGCCGCAGATGGCGCGGCCCTGGGGCGAGTCATAGGAGATGCCGCTCGACATGAGCAGGCCGCCGATGTTCGCGTAGCCGAGGCCGAGGGTGCGGTACTCGTAGGACAGCTCGGCGATGCGGCGCGAGGGGAACTGCGCCATCAGCACGGAGATTTCGAGCACCACGGTCCACAGCCGTACCGCGTGCTCGTAGCTCTCCACGTCGAAGCGCTTCTCGGCATCGCGGAACTGCAGCAGGTTCAGCGAGGCGAGGTTGCACGCCGTGTCGTCGAGGAACATGTATTCCGAGCACGGGTTGGACGCGCGGATCTCGCCGGCGGCCGGGCAGGTGTGCCAGTCGTTCACAGTGGTGTGGAACTGGATGCCGGGGTCGGCGCAGTGCCAGGCGGCGGCGCCGATCTTCTCCCACAGCTCGCGGGCCTTCACCGTCTTTGCCACCTTGCCGTCGGTGCGGCGGATGAGCTGCCAGTCCTCGTCCGCCTCCACCGCGCGCAGGAAGTCGTCGGTGACGCGCACGGAATTGTTGGAGTTCTGGCCGGCCACCGTGATGTAGGCCTCGCCGTCCCAGTCGGTGTCGTAGATGGCGACGTCGATGTCCTTGTAGCCCTGGCGGGCATACTGGATGACGCGGCGGATGGCGGCGTCGGCCACGCCGGCCTTGCGGGCGGCCTTGATCTCGCGCTTCAGCGCCGGGTTCTTCTCCGGCTCGAAGCAGCTGTCGCCCTCGCCCTCGCAGTTCACGCAGGCCTTGAGCACGGCCTTGAGATGCTTGGCGTTGAGCCGGGAGCCGGTGACGAGCGCCGCCACCTTCTGCTCCTCGATCACCTTCCAGTCGACATAAGCCTCGATGTCCGGATGGTCGGCATCCACCACCACCATCTTGGCGGCGCGGCGCGTGGTGCCGCCGGACTTGATGGCGCCCGCCGCGCGGTCGCCGATCTTGAGGAAGCTCATGAGGCCGGACGAGCGCCCGCCGCCGGAGAGCCGCTCGCCCTCGCCGCGCAAGGCGGAGAAGTTGGAGCCGGTGCCGGAGCCGTACTTGAACAGGCGCGCCTCGCGCACCCACAGGTCCATGATGCCGCCGTCGCTCACCAGGTCGTCGCTGACCGACTGGATGAAGCAGGCATGCGGCTGGGGATGCTCATAGGCCGAGGTGGAGGCCTGAAGCGCGCCGGTCTCGTGGTCCACGTAGAAGTGGCCCTGCCCCGGGCCGTCGATGCCGTAGGCCCAGAACAGGCCGGTATTGAACCACTGGGGGGAGTTGGGCGCCGCCATCTGCATGGCGAGCATGTAGCGGTGCTCGTCAAAGAAGGCCTGGGCGTCGGCCTCGCCGTCGAAATAGCCGCCCTTCCAGCCCCAGTAGGTCCAGGTCCCGGCGAGCCGGTCGAACACCTGCTTGGCGGAGATCTCGCCGACGACGCGCTCCTTCTCGGGCAGCGCCGCCAGCGCCGCCTCGTCGGGAACCGAGCGCCAGAGGAAGGAGGGAACGGAATTCTCCTCCACCTTCTTCAGGCGCGCCGGCACGCCGGCCTTGCGGAAATATTTCTGGGCGAGGATGTCGCTGGCCACCTGCGAGAACTGTGCCGGGACCTCGATGCCCTCCTGGCGGAAGACCACCGATCCGTCGGGATTGCGGATCTCGCTCACGGTCTCGCGGAACGGAATGTCCGCGTAAGGGGAACGACCCTCTTGCGTGTAGCGACGTTCAACGCGCATGACCGGTGCTCCTTGGCTCGGCCCCATGCGGGCCGATTTGTCTAGCAGATGAATGTGGCAGTCGTCACGGTACGGCAGGCACGGCGCAGGGCGCCGCGCCGTGGCGGTCGTTCAGGCTCTGATCTCGGGGACGCGGCAGGCACTCACCAACCCATACTCGTGGGAAAGCCCGTCGCTCAGGTCCCGAACGCTAGTGCGAGTCTGGCCGTTGGGTCAAACCCGTTTTTGCCACGGCTTGTGGTAGCAGCACCCCCGCTCCTACTAGATATAGTAAGCGAACGCCCCTTAGCAAACCCTTAACGGGCGTTGTCTCGGCTCGATTCCCGCCCCTGTTGAACAGCCGCGTGTCGCCCGGGCCACAAGATATAGTCATCACCGTCATCCACAGACTGGCGGCGCATTCGTCGTCGGGCCGTCATCCGGCGCGGTCGGCTTTGGTCTGCGCCAAGGAGGCGAATCTTACTCGGGCACCGCCCAACGGCCCAGCGCCGGCTGCCCCAAATCGCGGGAGCCCGATGGCCCAGGGCCGGCTCCGGCAACGCACGCGCCATGCGCGAAACACATGGCGCCTCTGCAGATCTCTGGACGGTGTGCTATGGCTAAGGGTGCCGCAATAATCTATCACGCGCCCCAATCCGCCCGTGCGCCGGACGCCCTCCCTCCGATCCGTCGCGACAGAAAATTACCGCTCCTCGCCCATCCTTCGCGCGGTCATGCCCCGGCCCGGTGGGCGAGCGAAAACGTTGGAAAGCACAGGATGTCCACCACCGTCGCCGCCACCGCCGACGCGCCCGCACTCGCCAACCCGCGCTCCCGCGTCATCCTCGCGAGCCTCGTGGGCACGACGATCGAGTTCTACGACTTCTACGTCTATGCCACGGCGGCGGTGCTGGTGTTCCCGCACCTTTTCTTCCCGGCGAGCGACCCGATCACCGCGCTGCTCGCCTCCTTCGCCGTGTTCGGCGCCGCCATGGTGGCGCGGCCGCTCGGCGCCATCTTCTTCGGCCATCTCGGCGACAGGAAGGGCCGCAAGATCACGCTGGTGGGCGCCCTGCTCACCATGGGCGTCGCCACCTTCCTCATCGGCCTGCTGCCCACCTATGCCACCGCCGGCTGGCTGGCACCCACGCTGCTGGTGGTGCTGCGCCTCGCCCAGGGCTTCGCCCTCGGCGGCGAATGGAGCGGTGCCGCGCTGGTGGCGACCGAGAACGCCCCGCCCGGCAAGCGCGCCATCTACGGCACCTTCCCGCAACTCGGCGCGCCCATCGGCTTCATCATCGCCAACGGCCTGTTCCTGATCATCGCGGCGCTGATGCCGTCGGCCGATCCCTCGCGGCCGTCCGACGCCTTCCTCTCCTGGGGCTGGCGCATTCCGTTCCTGTTCTCGGCGGTGATGGTGATCGTCGGCCTGTGGGTGCGCTTCAGCCTGGTGGAGAGCCAAGCGTTCGAGAACACCGTCAAGCGCGGCCGCATCCAGAAGCTGCCGCTGGCCTCGGCCTTCATCACCTACTGGCGCGAGCTGATCCTCGGCACCTTCTACATGCTCGCCACCTACGTGCTGTTCTACCTGATGACCACCTTCTCGCTGAGCTATGGCCGCGCCGCCATCACCCCGGCGCAGCCGGGCGGGCTGCCGGGCCTCGGCTACGACTACCGCACCTTCGTGCTGATGATGATCGTCGGCGTGGTGTTCTTCGGCATCTTCACCCTGGTGTCCGGCCCCTGGGCCGACCGCTGGGGCCGCCGGCGCACGCTCATCGCCATCACCACGGCCATCGCCGTCTTCGGCCTCACCTGGGTGCCCATGCTCGCCGCCGGCCCGGTGGGGGTGATGGCGTGGCTCATCATCGGCTTCACCCTCATGGGCCTCACCTTCGGGCCCATGGGCGCGCTGCTGCCGGAGCTGTTCCCGGCCAATGTGCGCTATACGGGCTCGGGCATCTCCTACAACGTCTCGTCCATCCTCGGCGCGGCAGTCGCGCCCTTTATCGCCGTGGCCCTGTGGAGCTATGGCGGCGGCAGCCCGTTCTGGGTGGGTGTCTACCTCACCTCCATGTCGATCCTGACGCTGATCGCGCTGATCCTCGGCAAGGAAACGCGCGACGTCGACATTCACCACTGAGCCGCAAGGGGGCGATGCCCCCTTGCGTCATTCCCGGAAAGGGAGTGAACCTTTGCGCCCCGTCCGCGTAGGAGGAGCGCCATGTCCGCCTCCCCTTCCCTCCTGTGGTTCCGCGACGACCTGCGCCTTGCCGACAACCCGGCGCTGACTGCTCTGGCCGAGGCCGGCGCCCCCGTCGCCGCGCTTTATGTCTTCGACGAGGACAGCCCCGGCCTGCGCCCCCTCGGCGGGGCCGCGAAATGGTGGCTCGCGCAGTCGCTGCGGGCGCTGCGGGCCGAACTCGAGCAATTCGGAATACCGCTCATCCTGTGCCGAGGCCCGGCGACGCGCCTGGTGCCGGAGGTTGCGGCCGCACTCGGCGCGGCGCGCGTCGCCTTCAACGGCCGTTCCGGGGCGCAGGCGGCCAAGGTCGACCACGCGGTCGCCGCCCGCCTTGCCGCCGAGGATCGGCAGGTGCTCGCCTTCTGCGCGCATCTCCTGCATCCGCCCGGCAGCGTCCGCGGCGGCGCGGGCCGCATGCCGCGCACCTTCTCCGCCTTCCAGCGCGCCGCCATGAAGGACCGCCGGCTGACCCCGCCCCTTGGCGCGCCGAACCGGCTCAAGGGCATGGCGCATCCCCCCGAAGGCGAGGCGCTGGACAGCTTCGGCCTGGAGCCGGAGCATCCCGACTGGGCCGGCGGCCTGCGCACGGCCTGGACGGTGGGGGAAAAGGCGGCCCAGGCGCGGCTTTCGGCCTTCATCCGCGAGGACCTTGCGGGCTATGCCGGCGGCCGCGACCTGCCGGCGGCCGACCACGTCTCCCGCCTGTCACCGCATCTCAGCTTCGGCGAGCTTTCGCCCCGCCAGGTCCTGTTCGCCATCCGCCACGCGGCGGACGCAGGCACGGTTCCGGGGAGCGACGCGGACAAGTTCGAGGCCGAGATCTATTGGCGGGAATTCTCCCACCACCTCCTCGCCGAGGTGCCCGACCTCGCCCGGCGCAACATCCAGGAGGCCTTCGATCCCTTTCCCTGGCGCGAGTGCCCCGGCGAGCTGAAGGCCTGGCAGAAGGGGCGCACCGGCTATCCGCTCATCGACGCCGGCCTGCGCCAGCTGTGGCAGACCGGGTGGATGCACAACCGGGTGCGCATGGCGGTTGCCTCCTTTCTCACCAAGCACCTCCTCATCGACTGGCGGGAGGGCGAGGCCTGGTTCTGGGATACTTTGGTGGATGCGGACGCCGCCAGCAACCCGGCCTCCTGGCAGTGGGTGGCTGGCTCCGGCCTCGACGCCGCCCCCTATTTCCGCATCTTCAATCCGGTGACCCAGGGCGAGAAATTCGATCCCGACGGCACCTATGTGCGCACCTTCGTGCCGGAACTGGCCAGGCTCCCCGCCCGCCTCATCCACAAGCCGTGGACAGCGGACGCCGACACCCTCGCCGCCGCGGGCGTGCGGCTCGGCATCACCTATCCGCGCCCGCTGGTGGATCACGCGGCAGCACGGGAGCGGGCGCTGCGGGCGTTGGAATCCACGCGAAAATCATGAAATTTGTCATGTTGATGCGGCCGGCGCGCTTGGGTAACGTGCTTTCCACATTCATTGAAGGCTTGCTCTTCTCATGATCCGTAACGGCCTTGTAGAATCCATCGGCAATACTCCCCTCATCCGTCTGAAGCGCGCGTCCGAGGAAACCGGCTGCGAGATCCTCGGCAAGGCCGAGTTCCTCAATCCCGGCCAGTCGGTGAAGGACCGCGCGGCGCTGGGCATCATCCGGGACGCGGTGGCGCGCGGCGAGCTGCGCCCCGGTGGGGTGATCGTTGAAGGCACCGCCGGCAATACCGGCATCGGCCTCGCTCTGGTGGCGGCGCCGCTGGGCTTTCGCACGGTGATCGTGATTCCCGACACCCAATCCCAGGAAAAGAAGGACATGCTGAAGCTCGCCGGAGCCACCCTCGTGGAGGTGCCGGCGGTGGGCTATGCCAACCCCAACAACTATGTGAAGGTCTCCGGGCGCCTTGCGGAAGCGCTTGCGAAAACCGAGCCGAACGGCGCCATCTGGGCCAACCAGTTCGACAACGTGGCCAACCGGCAGGCGCACATCGACACCACCGGCCCCGAGATCTGGGAGCAGACCGGCGGCAAGCTGGACGGCTTCATCTGCGCCGTGGGCACCGGCGGCACGCTGGCGGGCATCGCCATCGCGCTGAAGGAGCGCAACCCGAAGATCCAGATCGGCCTCGCCGATCCACCCGGTGCGGCGCTCTATTCCTATTACACCACCGGCGAGCTGAAGGCCGAGGGCTCCTCCATCACCGAGGGCATCGGCCAGGGGCGCATCACCGCGAACCTGGAAGGCGCCCCCATCGACACCGCCTTCCTGATCCCCGACGAGGAATCGGTGCCGGTGGTGTTCGACCTGCTCCAGCACGAGGGCCTGTGCCTCGGCGGCTCGTCGGGCGTGAACGTGGCCGGGGCGGTGCGGCTGGCGAAGGAGATGGGCCCGGGCCACACCATCGTGACCATCCTGTGTGACTATGGCACGCGCTACCAGTCCAAGCTGTTCAACCCGGAATTCCTGCGCTCCAAGCACCTGCCGGTGCCGGAATGGCTGGAGCGCACGGCCGAGGTGCCGAACGTCCTGGTGTGAAACTTGACACCTGCGCGCTTCCGGCCGAGGACGTCGCCCGCCCCGACCCAGAAGCAGCCCGCAAGAGAGGCCCCATGAGCGCGACCGCCGACACGTCCGCGAGCCCCTTCGTCTCCACCGAATGGCTCGCCGCCAATCTCGGCGCGCCGGACCTCGTGGTGGTGGATGCCTCGTGGCACATGCCCAATGCCGGGCGCGACGGCCGCAAGGAGTATCTGGAGCGGCACATTCCCGGCGCGGTGCATTTCGACATCGACACCATCGCCGACCACTCCACGTCCCTCCCCCACATGCTGCCAGACCCGCACAGCTTCGCGGTGGCGATGGGCGCGCTGGGCATCGGCGACGGGCTGCGGGTCGTGGTGTACGATTCCCTCGGCCTGTTCTCGGCGCCGCGCGTGTGGTGGACCTTCCGGGCCTTCGGCGCGCAGGACGTGAAGATCCTCGACGGCGGCCTGCCCAAGTGGCTCGCCGAGGAGCGTCCGGTGGAGGACGGCCCGGTCCGGCGCCTGCCCGCCATATTCACCGCCCGCCTCGACCATTCCATCGTCGCCGATATCGAACGCGTGGACCGGGCGCTGAAGACCGGCGGCGCGCAGGTGCTCGACGCCCGCCAGGACGCCCGCTTTCGTGGCGAGGCGCCGGAGCCGCGCGAAGGCCTGCCCTCCGGTCACATGCCCGGCGCCCTCAACCTGCCCCACGGGCGGCTGGTGAAGGACGGCCGCCTGCTGCCGCCGGAAGAGATCTTGGAGGCGGTGGAGGCCTCGGGCCTCGATCTGTCACGCCCGGTGATCACCTCATGCGGCTCCGGCGTCTCGGCTGCCATCCTGTGGGTGGCGCTGGAGATGATCGGCAAGGAGCCGCTCGCGCTCTATGACGGCTCGTGGACCGAATGGGGTGCGAGCGGCAAGGAGATCGCGGTGGGCTGAAGCGGCCTTCGTCCAGCGCCGCGACACGCTGGATGGTACGAAATGCCATCCGGCCGGCCGCGGCGGCCGGCGCCGAAGGTCAGCCCCGCCCGCCGCCTCGGCTGCGCGCGACGATTGACGTGGTGCTCTGTCCCGCCTCCAGGGGCACGATGACCACCTCGCCCCCATATGAGGCCACCACGTCGGCGCCGACGACGGTGGCAACCGAGTAGTCACCCCCCTTGATCAGCCGATCCGGCCGCAGCAGCTCGATGAGGCTAAGGGGTGTATCCTCATCGAACAGCGTGACAAGGTCGACGCTATCGATGGCGGCCATCACGATAGCCCGCGCCGTCTCGTTCTGGATCGGCCGCGTCTCGCCCTTCAGGCGCCGCACCGACGCGTCCGTGTTGAGGGCCACCACCAGGCGATCACAGGTGGCTCGGGCTTTCCTGAGCAGTTCGATATGGCCTGGATGGATCAGGTCGAAGCAGCCGTTGGTGAACCCGACGACCAGCCCATCCGCCTTCCAGCTGGCGGCGATCTCCGCGGCCTGGGATCCGGCGACAATCTTCGTGTTGCCATCTGCGCCACGCCCCAGAACGCGCACGAGCTCATGGGCGTGCACCACCGCCGTTCCGCGCTTGCCGACCGCGATACCGGCGGCGGCATTCGCGACACGGGCGCTCGCCGCGACGGTCGCGCCGGCGGCAAGCCCCAACACCAGAGCGGAGACCACCGTGTCGCCGGCCCCGGACACGTCGAACACTTCCCGCGCCGCGGTGGAAATGGCTATCACCCCGTCCGCCGCATGCCGCGTGTCCCAGATCATCATGCCCTTGGCACCACGCGTCAGCACCACTGCCGCCACATCGGCGCTGATGCTGATGGCCCGGGCGGCCGCGGCTGCGCTGTCATCGGACGAGCAGTCGGTGCCGGACAGCGCCGACGCCTCAAGGGTATTCGGAGTAAGCACCGTGGCACCGGCGTAACGATGGACGTCGCGGGTCTTGGGATCAACGACGACGGGAATGTCGCGCGATTTCGCCAGATCGATCACGCGCCGGATCACCGGCTGCGCCAGCACGCCCTTGGCGTAGTCGGAGAGAACGATCGCATCGATCGTCTCGATCTCCCGCTCGATGGCGCGTACCAGATCGGCAATCACTTCCTCGTCCGGAACGAGGACGGCTTCTCGATCGAAGCGCATCAACTGCTGGCCTGCGGAGACATACCGGGTCTTGACCGTAGTGGGAACGCCCGCAGGGCGCACCCATCGCCCCTCGATGCCATCCGCCCCCACCAGCCTATCGGCGATGAGGTCCCCTTCGGCGTCCCGCCCAATCACGCCCGCGAGGATGGCGTGGCCTCCGAGCGCCGCGATGTTGCGGGCAACATTGCCCGCCCCGCCCAGGGTCGTCGCCTCGCTCTGGTAACGCAGAACGAGCGCCGGAGCCTCCGGCGACACCCTCTCGGCTTCACCGTAGACGAAGCGGTCGAGCATGATATCGCCGAGCACGAAGACACGACGGTTCCGCCAACTTTCAACCACAGACGCACTCAAGTGCCATATTCCTTGCGCATGCTACGACAACCCCGCCCGCACGGAACATGCCCTGCCGCCCGCCGAAAGGTCCAGTCGGATGATCCGATCCCGGAGAAAGGCTGGCAGCCTTCCCGGCGCGGAGGGCCCATGTCCAGAGGAACGAAGCGTCAAAGGTAAATCGGCCAGGCCAAGCCTGCCGTCGCCTGGGCGCCGAAGGAGCCGGCGCTCAGAAGATCGAAAGGGGCAGCTCCCTTTGCCTTCATCACGCTCCGGCGGCACTCAAATCCGAATAAATTCCGCCGAACTCGCATTGCCGTACCTCGAGCCGCGCGACACACGATCCAGCTGGAACCCGGAGCTCTCCAGCTTGCCCCAGACCGTCTCCTGCCCGGCCTGACTGTGGCACTCCACCCCGATCTTCTTCGCCCGCCTCAGCACGTCGGCATCCGTCCCCTTGAACAGCTGGACTTCTGCGCCCTCGATGTCGGACTTGAGGTAATCGACTTCATCCACCCCGTATTTCGCGAGAAGGTCGGCGATACCCAGGGAATTCACCGGGATCTCGTCCCCCGCGCCACGTTGCGTCGAGACCCTGCGCGAGTGGCTGTCAATGGCCTGGTCGGCATCCATGTACAGCGTATCGGCCTTGTCCGAGATCGCCGACATCTCGCAATCGACCCGGCCCCCGAGATGGTTGAGCTCCACGGTCTTCAAAAGCTTTTCAAACGTGGCGGGAAATGGCTCCACTGCCACAACCCTGCAGTTCGGCGCAGAAGCAAGTGCGAAAAGCGAGAAGGCGCCGATATTCACGCCGAGATCCACCACCACGGTGGAGTCGCGCGGGATGCTGTACTCGCCGGCACACCACACGGCCCACAAGGTGGTGAGGTCGGCGAAATCGTACAGGGTCAGCAGGCGTCCTGCTTTGTCAGCGACCTGCAGCGGGTACCGATTTCTTTTCAGACCGACAAAGGACAAAATTACGTTCGGCGAATCTTTGACATTCTTTACGCAGGTCGCGACTTCGCCCAATCGATCGACACTTCCGATGCCTCGTACAATTCGACTCCACATATCTCTGCTCCGCCCGCCGATAAGCCGATATCTGAGAAACAATTTCACACGCAACTCGGATGACACGATGCCAGTCCGAACCAAATACCCGCCTATCCACTAGAGCGCGGTCCGAGCAAATTGAACCCATTTGCCCGGTGAATCGCCCCCAACCCCGCGATGGAGCCCTCGCCCTGCGACGGCATCGCCACATCCAATCCCCTCTCGTGCCCGGCGACACACAGCCATAGTCCCACAATTCGGCCGGTCCGGCAGCTTTGCGGGAAGGGCCGAGTGATCAGCTGGCCGATGCATGCCCGGCCAGTTCCTTGCGGGCAAGGCGCCTTTCCCAATCGAGCGCGTGACGGACGATCGCATCGAGGTCGTCGAGCTTCGGTGTCCAGTCAAGTTCGGAGCGAATGCGTTCCACGCTGGCAATAAGGCAGGGCGGATCCCCCGGACGGCGCGGCGACAGCGTGACGGGAAAATCCACGCCGGACACCCGTTTTACCACGTCGACCACCTCCTTGACCGAGTAGCCCCGGCCATAGCCGCAATTCAGGGTCATGTTGGGGCCCCCTGCGCGCAACCGGACGAGCGCGGCCACATGCGCCGCAGCAAGGTCGCTGACATGGATGTAGTCGCGGATGCACGTACCGTCGGGTGTCGGGTAATCAGTGCCAAATATCTCGACGCCGCGACGCTCACCCGACGCAGCCTGACTCGCCACCTTGATGAGGTGCGTGGCATTTTTCGAGGACTGGCCCGAACGCCCCGCCGGATCGGCTCCAGCCACATTGAAATAGCGAAGCGAAGTATAGGACAGACCATGGGCGCAGGCTGCATCCGCCAGCATCCACTCGCTCATCAGTTTCGAGCGTCCATAGGGATTGATGGGTGCTTTCGGCTCATCCTCCCCGATAATCGCAACACGAGGCTCGCCGTAAACCGCGGCAGTTGAAGAGAAGATCACCCGGCGCACGCCGCAACTCACCGCCGCCTCAAACACGGCGCGAGTCTTCACCGTATTTCCGAGATAATATCCAAGCGGATCCAAGATCGATTCTGGCACCACGATCCGAGCGGCGAAGTGGATGATCTCGGACACCCCATACTGCTCGACGATGCGCCGGACCAAGGCGCCGTCCCCGACGTCGCCCACGATCAGCCCGACGCCATCGGGTACCAACCGGCGGTGTCCCGTCGACAGGTCGTCCAGCACCAAGACTTTCTCACCCGCGTCGACGAGGGCGAGCACCGTATGGCTTCCGATATAGCCGGCACCGCCGGTGACAAGAACCGTCATCGCCCGTCATGTGCCCGCTGGAGCAAGCCACGTAAGATCGGTGCCATCCCCTTACCCAAGGAAGCAGCGAATACGATGCGGAAACAACACAAAGCAACCGACGAGCCTCGCATACGGACACCTCTCCCGACCGTGATTTCTCCCAGAGCCCCCATCTCCGAGCGCTTGCTGCACCGCGCATACACATTCATCAGACCACACCCTTGCCCGACCCGCCAAGCCTTCTCGTCGCACCTCCCGCTGCGCATCCACCGGGCAGGCCCGAATGGAGGCGATGGCGACAGCGGTCGGAACTCGGCTCATTGGTCTTCCGATCCGGTCATGATGACCGCCACCGAATGCTTGGCCGGGCGCAAGGATGATATGGACACCATATCATCCAACTCTTGTGAAAAAGTGAGGACATCTTCGCCGTACAGCCTGCCGGAGCTGATATTTTTGCCGTGTACCGTCAGGATATATACGGTGGATTTCGCATCATCCTGCGAAAATTCGCTATTCACAATGACCAGCGCCGTCCGGGACGCCCCCCCGTCGCCGCCTGGCACCTTCACGTGAACCTTCCGCCAGGTCGGATCCAAGGACCGGCTGATCACGGTGACGCCGCCTGTGGCGGCGCCGGAACGGGCCTCCCCGCGCACCGTGAGAGCATCGACATTCACCTTGTCGCGAAACACCCGCGCGTCCTGCCGATCGATCAGATCGCACCAGAACGCGAAGCGATCGGGCAGCTCGTTCCTTGTGACGAGCCGCTGCCCAAACACGAACTGGGCATCCAGCATGCAGGTATATCCACGGACAAAGGCAGGAACCCGAACCCCATCTCCAAGATAGGGATCCGTAACCTCAACACCTATCGGGCCTTTTCGCTTGACATTATCTTTATATCCGCAGCCTTCAAGATAAACAATCTCACCACTACAGGCAACCGCATGATCAATCCATACCGCCGCCCTTGGAGCGAAGGCATGCGTGATCATACGAAAATAATTAGCATTGCTGGGACGTCCGTGCCGGGCCATAATATAGACGGAGCGGCCGCAAATTCCTTTGTAGGAAAAATGCGTCGCCGGTGATCTATCCGGCAGAGCCCGAGCAATGGAACTCCCAAGATCGTTCAAGACAACGAGTCGCGATGAATTATTTTGCGACTTAAAAAAATATTCGTCAAAATAATTATCTATACCGCGCTCGGCATCTCCAAACACTCGTCCATAAATATTATGCAATACGCCAATATTGCATTTATCAGCAAATCCACTGAGGTGGTCCCCGAAACCCGGACAGGGAGCTAAGCTTGGTTCGGCCTGACGGAAGGACGAGCCCGATGACCGGGAAGAGGAAGCGATATTCAGCGGAGTTCAAGGCGTAGGTGGCCCTTGAGGCGCTCCGCGGGGAGCAGACGGTAGCGCATCTGGCCGCCAAGCACGGCGTCCACCAGACTATGATCAACGCCTGGAAGAAGCAGGCCGTCGAGGGAATGGCCACGGTTTTTTCCGGCAAGGCGGAAGCTGCCGATGGAGGCCGACTTCTGCATCGAGGCACTGGAGGAGGCCTTCTCCCGGTTCGGGCGGCCGGGCATCTTCAACACCGACCAAGGCAGCCAGTTCACCAGCCCGCGGTTCACCCAGGTGCTGCTGGACGCCGGCGTACGGCTTTCCATGGATGGCCGCGGCTGGTGGATGGACAACGTGTTCATCGAGCGCCTCTGGCGGTCGCTGAAATACGAATGCATCTACCTCAACGCCTTCGAGACCGGTTCCGAGACGCGGGCCGGGATCGGCCGATGGATCACCTACTACAATCGCACGAGGCCCCACTCGGCTCTCGGCGGCAGAACGCCGGAGGAGGTCCACATGGCCTGCGACGGCATCAACATGGCGGCGTGACACACACCAGAACCAAGCTTAGCGAAGCCGCCAATCTGTCCGCCAATGCGGGACCACCTCACGTTTTTGGGCAGTGACAGGCAATAGGCCTGCTCATGAATCGCCTCCTCCGGAAGCGGCGGGACACGCGCATCCGGATGCCGCCCGTCTTCGCGAGCGCCGATGGGCTTGGCGCCCGCCGTCTTGTTCAGCTTGTAGATGACGTGCTCCCCATTTTTTAGGCCAGTTTGAGCTGGAATTTTCCACTTATGATCCCCGGCTCGGGGACGAGGAGAGTTCCATGAAGGCATCGAAGTTCACGGAGGCACAGATCGCGTTCGTTCTGAAGCAGGCGGAAGACGGAACACCGGTGGCGGAGGTGTGCCGGAAGGCCGGGGTATCGGACGCGACGTTCTACAACTGGCGCAAGAAATATGCGGGGCTGATGCCTTCGGAGATGCGGCGTCTGCGCCAGTTGGAAGACGAGAACGCCAAGCTGAAGCGGATCGTGGCGGACCTGTCGCTGGACAAGGCGATGTTGCAGGACGTGCTGTCAAAAAAGCTCTGAGGCCTGCGCGCAAGCGCGAGCTTGTGGACAGGCTGCGCGAAGACTGGAAGGTGTCGGCCAGGCGCGCCTGTGCCACCCTGGCGGTCGATCGTGCGCTCTATGCCTACAAGTCGAAGCGGGGCACGCAGGCCGAGCTGAACCAGCGGATCAAGGAGATCTGCGAGACACGCGTGCGGTATGGCTATCGCCGCGTGCACATCCTGTTGCGGCGGGAGGGGTGGGCGGTCAATGCGAAGCGGATCTATCGCCTTTACAAGGGCTTGGGCCTTCAGTTGCGGAACAAGGTGCCGAAGCGCCGCGTGAAGGCAAAGCTGCGTGACGACCGGCGTGCGGCGACGCGGAGCAACGAGACCTGGGCCATGGATTTTGTCCACGACCAGCTCGCCACGGGCCGCAAGATCCGGGTTCTGACCATCGTCGACACCTTCACGCGGTTCTCGCCGGCGGTGGATCCGCGGTTCAGCTATCGGGGCGAGGATGTCGTGCTGACGCTGGAGCGGATTTGCCGGAGCACCGGCTATCCGCAGAGCATCCGGGTGGATCAGGGATCGGAGTTCGTCAGTCGGGATCTCGACCTATGGGCCTATCAGAAGGGCGTGGTGCTCGACTTCTCGCGGCCCGGCAAGCCCACGGACAACGGCTTTATCGAGTCGTTCAACGGCAAGCTCCGGGCGGAATGCCTGAACACGCACTGGTTCATGAGCCTTGACGACGCGCGGGCGAAAATGGAGGCTTGGCGTAGAGACTATAACGAGGTTCGCCCGCACAGCGTGATCGGCAACAAGCCGCCGATCGCGCTCATGAATGGCTCTCCGGCATCCCCGCAGGAATGAGCCCTAACCCCGGAATTTTCCAGGTCCGGTTGGCCTAGAAACGGGGAGCACGTCAGTCGCCTGCTGGCCAGTGGCGAAGAGGGGATCTGGCGTGGAGCCTTTGGCCGCGCGCAGGGGCAGACCCCGTCTCGGGTGGAAGGTAGCGGCGAAGGCGGACGGCGTTTGCCATCTGAGCGCGGAAGGGGGCCGGGAGCCGTTGTAATCGGCCCTCCAATTGCTGAGAGACGCCCTGGCCTGGCTGATGAGCGTCGAGAACAGCGTCTCGTTGAGCAGCTCATCGCGCAGGCGGCCGTTAAAGCTTTCGATGAAGGCGTTCTGCATGGGCTTGCCGGGCGCGATGTAATGCCATTGGAGCTGTGCCGCGTCCGTGAAGGCAAGGATGGCGTTCGACTGAACTCGCTGCCATAGCACATCAGGAAGGAAGGAGCCTCAGCCGGCGCGCGGAGCCATTGGGTCGCGCAGCGCGCCGGCTGAGGCGGTCATGGTCGGTCAGCAGGTCTCTAAAATGACAGTGTTCAAAGCCTCATTCCGGAGACGGACCCACCATCACCACTTTGCATCCTATGCCCGATGACGTCGTTCTGGTGGCGGTTGATATCGCCAAAGCGCGGAACGAGGTGCTGATCGAGACACCCGGCCAGAAGCGGCGACGGCGCATGACAGTCCTGAACACGCGCGCCGAGCACGATCGGCTGATCGTGTTGTTGAAGGGCTTTGGCCGGCCTGTCGCCTGCGCCATGGAGGCGACAGGCAACTATCACCGGCCGATTGCCTGGCGTTTGCGCGAAGCCGGCTTCCAGGTTCGTCTGGTTTCGTCGGTGGCCCTGGCCCGCACGCGCGAGGCCCTGCACAACGGCTGGGACAAGAACGATCCCAACGACGCCCAGGTCATTCTCCACATGCTGCGGATTGGGTGTCAATCGGCACGGAAACCTGACCCCATATCGGCGCCGAATATTGACCCCGGCCTGGGGCATTGACCCCACTGCCGCGGAGCGTTGGTGTGGCACAGCGGCAGTGGGGTCAATGGTGGCGGAGGTCAGGCGCGGTTCTTGAAGCGCCAGCTCTCGTTTCCGGTCTCGACGATGTCGCAGTGGTGGATGAGACGATCGAGGGGCGCGGTGGTCATCTTGGGGTCGTTGAAGACGCTCGGCCACTCGCCGAAGGCGAGGTTCGTGGTGACGATGACCGAGGTCTGCTCGTAGAGCCTGCTGACGAGGTGGAACAGGAGCTGGCCGCTGGACTGGGCGAAGGGCAGGTAGCCGAGCTCGTCAAGGACGATGAAGTCCTTGCGGGAGAGATAGTCGGCCATGCGGCCCTGGCGGCCGGATCGAGCCTCTGCCTCCAGCTTGTTGACGAGGTCGACCACGTTGAAGAAGCGCCCCCTTGCGCCGCCTCGGATGGCGGCACGCGCGATGGCGATGGCCAGGTGGGTCTTGCCGGTTCCGGTCCCGCCGATCAGCACCACGTTGCGCTGGTGGGCGAGGAAGTTGCCGCCGGCGAGGTCGCGCACCAGGGTCTCGTTGATGAGTGTGTCGTCGAACACGAAGTCGTCGATGTCCTTGGCGAGGGGCAACGTCACTACAGAACGGATCATTTCCACACATCGCAAGACGAAACGACATCCGAGCAACCTAATTCTCAGGCTTCGTCCATCTCGCCGCAGTCGTGATCTGGATGCAATGAATATCAATTCATCTTATCAATAGTATGGAAGCCGCCGCTGCTCGCCGTTAATCTCGACGGTCAGGTAGCCAGCAGGCCGGGTCGGCAAGGGAGCTGCCTCCCCGGCGGGAGGCGCATGCAAATCAGTTTCAACTTTTTCCAAAGCAAGCCCCCCACGCACGCGAGGCACGTTGCGCGCATTGTAAGGGGCCGGCCCATCGAGCGTTGCCATTACGCCCGCAAGCAGGCAAACGCCACCCTGAAGCTGCACGGTTAAAGCTTCTATTTTGCTGGCTGGAATCTGATCGACGCAGACGATTTTTTTCCATACCTGGCGCCCATCCGAATATGTTTCGTAGAAATCATGTCCATTGCCTAGTCGTACGCGACTAACGATTGGTCCACCGAATACCCAAAAACCTAAATAAAGCGCCCGCCTTTCTGTTTCGAGCCCGCCATCCCCGAATGGAAGGCGAAATACTACTCTGCCTGGGCCAGCCTCAAGCTTCAAAACTGTCGGATTGGCTCCCAATTCCTCGAGGAACGCGAGCGGTGGTTCCCGCGCGGTTTGGGAACCGACCTGGCTCCCGGTAGCTTCCGCCGTCAAGGAGTCCCACATATCTTTGAGAGCTCCGGATGTGAGGCGGGCCGCGCCCGCCATGTCGGGCGCGCGCGACCAGTTGCCTATAGCCTCTGGTGCAGCCAGCAAGTTGCCGGCAGGCGCAACGTCGCGATCAACCATCAGATCACCTTTTCGGGCGGCTGGGCCGATGCGATAGCGCGTCCAACTATCCGGGCGTGTGCTTCGTTTCACTTCGAAATCGCCGCGTAGTACGGCAAGATTCGATGTATCGCTGCAGGCGAGATATTCAAACAACGCAATCCCCCGCGGCTTTTCAGCGTATGGCGAACGTCTAATCGTAGACATGTCCCCCAACCATGAGAGGTGAACATTATTCTGCACCACACCAAAGCGCATCATATACTGTTGTTGTTCCTCGTAGGGCAAGATATCCGGCGGCAGATTCGTGATCCAGCCGCTCGGCTGAGGTTTAGGAAATTCGCGGTGAATCGGCGACCAGCTCATACCAAAACTGTCAATCGACAATCCTCCGGAAATTGACTGGGGCAGAAAATTAAATATTGCTTCGCCAATTCGCTCGAAACGAACGTAGTCGAATCGGCCACTCAAACCAATGCAACGAAGCAGAAATAAATGATCACGGACTTGGTAAAATGCATACGGCGAAAACCCCATATGCACTCGGTACATGGCTGCGGTAAATCCACCATTATGATTGGCATGATCAAACGTTCCGAATACGACACACGCAAAAATTCCATGTATCTGGCCACCCATGAAAAAGTAATCCTCACTGTTTCTGTGGCAATATACACCAAATAATCCAGACCAATAACAATCATAGCTGCTGATGTGACCATTAGTGCTATCGAGATAAAGGCCAGCTTTTACTCCAACAGTAGATATATTTCGAAATGTAGGTTGGCTGAGTCCAAAAACACCGATAGCACATACCCCAGGGGAAAATGCCTGATAATCAGGCAGCAAATCGGCCCGCACCACTTCGGAAAGGCGTTCGCGAGCATAGTTTTCCCTCCCGTGAATTGCTATATTTTCAAATACTCCAGAAGCATACATCCCGTCGCGTATTGCGAAGCACGGTTTCATATCGGCAACAACCGAAGGTTCGAAACGGACCAGCGTGCCGCGTCCTCTTGATCCAAGATAGTTGGAGTCTCCGAGCACATGTCGGCAGAAAATCTGAATTGTGTCTGTGATCCGGTAGCCATTGCCAGTGGCGGGAACAAATAGCGTCTTGCCGGTGGCCGCTGCGGCGTCGGCTGCTGATTGAAAAGCCTGCGTATCATCAGTCCTTCCATCGCCGACTGCGCCAAAATCCAAGACCGATATCCGATCGGCGAGCCGCTGGCTGATCGTGCGCGCAACCGAACCGGGGAGCTCCGGGAGATAAAGTTTCTCTCCGTTGGTGGAGCTGTCCGCCGCGGCTCGCTCAGCTGAGGCGAGTTGTGGCAAACCCATCAAGCCAGCCCCTCTCATGGCATCCCGACGCGAAATCAGCATGCGACAATGCTCCTAGAATTGCGACGTTCGAATAATGCGGTGCTTACCGAATTTGGTCCAGCAGAAGCTGGAGAAATCCACGGCCATCACTTCTTTGGCAGGCTAACGGATTGATAACGCAGACGTGTTGAGCTTTGCGCCCGGATTCATGCGCAAGCCATGGCGAGCTATTGTGAGCCACTGAAGGATTTTCTGAGGCCATTTGTCTCCGTGCTGGGGCACGAGGAATGGCGGCAGATATGTCCCCTTTACGTGGCGGGCCTTGAACTGATGGGGTGGATGCCCCCTCCAGCGGGCACGTATTGTGTCCGGGCAGCGCCGTGGTGGCGCTTTCAGGGGAGGAGCACATGCCAGATGTTCATGTCCTTGCGATCGACCTGGCCAAGCGGAGTTTCCAGGTTTGCGGCACGGATCGGGGCGGGGTGTGTGGATGCCCCCGGTTTTGCAAGGGGATTCTTCTGACGGGCTTCAGCGGCTCGGTGCTTCTATCGGTCGTGTGTCAGGCCTCTGGTCGTGACCTGCGCCACGGGGCCGGTATGCAGTTCGAAGAACAGGGTCCACATCGGTTCAGAGAGCTTTGCGCTCGAGCCCCGGGACTGGTTTTCCCCGTCCTGAACATTGAAGTCCTTGCCGCATAGGTCGTCAGTCGATCTCCTTGCCGGGATCCGAGGACCCCGAGGCGATAGCTGTCCCCTCCTGAGGAAGGCAACGGCTCACGCCATCCTGTAATTTTCCTCCCTTGTCATGATCGCCCAGATGATCCTGGCCATCTTGTTCGCCAAGGCGACGGCGGCGACCATGCGAGGTTTGCGCCCTACAAGCTGTCCGAGCCAACTGTCCGGTAACACGCCCTTGCGGATGATCCATCGAATCCGGCTCATGGCGCCAACGATCAGCAGCTTGCGGATGTCGGTCTGTCCCATCTTGCTGACCCCGCCGAGCCGTGTCTTGCCACCGGTCGATCGTTGCTTCGGCACGAGCCCCAGCCAAGCCGCAAAGTTCCTGCCGCTCGAGAAGGCGCGCAGATCGGGGGCGAAGGCGAGGACAGCGCCAGCTGTCACAGGACCGACACCGGGGACCGTGCAGAGACGGCGCATCTCGGCATTTTCCTGGGTTGCATCCCTGAGCCGGCGATGCAGCTCTTCGATTTTGCGCGTGAGAACGTCGATCTGATCGAGGTAGAGCCGGACGATCTCCCTGACGGCGTCCGGCACCTCCGGCCCTGCTTCGTCGAGCAGTTCGATGATCTGCTTCAGGTGAGCGGGTCCCTGGGCGACGATCAGCCCGAACTCAGCCAGATGGCCACGCAGGGCATTGATCAGCTGGGTACGCTGGCGGACAAAACACTGGTGGGTCCGGAAGGCTACTGCACGAGCCTGATGCTCGGCACTCTTGACCGCGACGCAATGCATGTTCGGGCGCAGCGCAGCTTCGGCGATCGCGGCCGCGTCAGCGGCATCGTTCTTCTGCCGCTTCACAAAGGGCTTCACGTAGATCGGTGGAACCAGCCGCACGTCGTGTCCAAGGCCTTGAGCAAACCGGCCCCAATAGTGGCTCGTTGCGCAGGCTTCCATCGCCACGATGCAGGGCGGCTGCGCGCTCAACAGCTGGATCAGCTTCGTGCGGGACACCGTTCGGTTGAACAGAACCGCCCCGCCCCGATCCGTGCCGCAAACCTGGAAACTCCGCTTGGCCAGGTCGATCGCAAGGACATGAACATCTGGCATGTGCTCCTCCCCTGAAAGCGCCACCACGGCGCTGCCCGGACACAATACGTGCCCGCTGGAGGGGGGCATCCACCCCATCAATTCAGTTCGCCGCCGATTTGGGAATCCAATCCGAATCAAAACGTGAGGAAAACGCTCTTACAACTCACAACCTCTCGCGCCTCAAAGTCGAGAATCACCCTCACCCTGGAACTATGGTTTCAGTTGAATGGGACGTAGAAGAAGCAGCATGAGCCATCGCTAGCGCAGAAAAGACGTGAAAAATCACGCCGGAAGGGCCGCTCAATACATTCAAAAATATTAATTGAGAAATCGTGGCAATAGCGATTGCGGCGGCGCCACTAGCGTAGGATCCGTATGCTGATGCTCTAACAGTTCTAATTAAAATCATCGCGCTGGCAATAAAGACGAGAACCCCGAAGAAGCCAAAAGTGAACATAATCTCCAACACACCACTATCAAACGAAGTAAAATCTGTCTGCCCACCTAATTTAGAAGCTCGACCGGTACGGCCCAGCCCCTCCCCCGCCACCATGCCGGCCACGACGTCACTCATATCCGAATAGAAATTTGACCGAGCCCTATAGCTCGTATCATTTTCGAGATTGAAAATTGTATTGAATCTAGAGTCAAACTTATCATATAGCTCGCCCGACGAGAATATAAATATTGAAGCGACAATTGCGAAACTAAAAACTACTATATATTTCAATTTGTCTTTCAATGGCGCCCTAACGAACACAAAAGAAGCGGAAATAAAAAATCCACCCCAAGCAGATCTGACCATTGTCAGCATAAAAGATAATAGTCCAAATATTGTTGACATAAATTTTACCTTCGACTTATACATTAATGAAATAGTTAATCCAGACATTAAATACAGTGCCAAAACTCCCGGCGAATTCATGGTCGAGAAAACACGAATGCTGCCTGCCTCTACGGGACCAAGGCTGGCCATGGCGGCGTTTACACCCCAGAATGCGTCCCATGATGGGAGATAGAAGAATTGCAGTGCTCCATAAGCGCCCATTAGTAGCGTGCCGTACGTCATTGCTCCAAATATACGATCTGCATGACTCTTCACGAGATCCGGGTAAGCTAAAATATGCACGGCTAGAAATAGCGGAGCAATCCAATCTAAAGCTCCAAGTATCACCGCGTTCAATTCCGTTTGAACCAGTCCGAATAAAAATCCCAGAATTACAGCTATTAAGATTAACCAATATGGCACGGGAATACGTTGCATAGTCCTGAATACCGTTATGATGCAAATCAGGCTTACTGCAAATGGAGCAAGCATAACGAAGCTTTGAGGTTGAAAGCCAATTCCGAAATCAACTACCCGTCGTACAAACGGTGTGAGCATCCACAGCCACATGCAGAATGCCATATATTGCGGGGACGAAGAAAAGAACAAATACAATCCGATTAAAACTGCCAACGGCGTGAAAGCTAAATCTGTTAGGCGCGCCATGCCACCAAAGCTCGTGGCTATTACGGCTGCTGCAAATCCCACTTGAACAATAATCAATCGCATTTCGCCCTGACGCTGCGGTGCGCCCGTAGCTTGCGATTCCAAATCGAGCGGCGCCTTGGACCACGTGGAATGCCGGTTGAATTTAGTGAACTGGTTGCCAGAGAATTGCCTACTGGAGCGCGTTAAAGGTTTATGAGCCATTAAAGTACCCTCATTGCATCCAAACGGCGGTGCATTTCTTGTATTTCCTTTGACTTCGAACCGAGCTACGGGCTACCCTTGCGATCACGATGGTAGCGAGTTGTCTCTACGATAACGGTTATGGGACTTGCATTATATTACACATCTCACACTGCCAGAGGGTTGTCCACGCCGGTCGCAAAAGCGCGCTGAAGACGCGGGATTGGGGCGAATTTTCTCTGTTATTATACGTAAGGTTGCTGTGAAATATTCGCCGAATTTTTCGGGGAAAGATCAGCCAGGGCACTTCGCGGCCGCCGTACAAAAATGGTCCCGCCACCTGACCGCCACCGCCTAAGCAAGCAGGATTGTAGCGCGGGACCCTCGAGATTCTGACGTGCTCCCCGTTTCTAGGCCAACCGGACCTGGAAAATTCCGGGGTTAGGGCTCATTCCTGCGGGGATGCCGGAGAGCCATTCATGAGCGCGATCGGCGGCTTGTTGCCGATCACGCTGTGCGGGCGAACCTCGTTATAGTCTCTACGCCAAGCCTCCATTTTCGCCCGCGCGTCGTCAAGGCTCATGAACCAGTGCGTGTTCAGGCATTCCGCCCGGAGCTTGCCGTTGAACGACTCGATAAAGCCGTTGTCCGTGGGCTTGCCGGGCCGCGAGAAGTCGAGCACCACGCCCTTCTGATAGGCCCATAGGTCGAGATCCCGACTGACGAACTCCGATCCCTGATCCACCCGGATGCTCTGCGGATAGCCGGTGCTCCGGCAAATCCGCTCCAGCGTCAGCACGACATCCTCGCCCCGATAGCTGAACCGCGGATCCACCGCCGGCGAGAACCGCGTGAAGGTGTCGACGATGGTCAGAACCCGGATCTTGCGGCCCGTGGCGAGCTGGTCGTGGACAAAATCCATGGCCCAGGTCTCGTTGCTCCGCGTCGCCGCACGCCGGTCGTCACGCAGCTTTGCCTTCACGCGGCGCTTCGGCACCTTGTTCCGCAACTGAAGGCCCAAGCCCTTGTAAAGGCGATAGATCCGCTTCGCATTGACCGCCCACCCCTCCCGCCGCAACAGGATGTGCACGCGGCGATAGCCATACCGCACGCGTGTCTCGCAGATCTCCTTGATCCGCTGGTTCAGCTCGGCCTGCGTGCCCCGCTTCGACTTGTAGGCATAGAGCGCACGATCGACCGCCAGGGTGGCACAGGCGCGCCTGGCCGACACCTTCCAGTCTTCGCGCAGCCTGTCCACAAGCTCGCGCTTGCGCGCAGGCCTCAGAGCTTTTTTGACAGCACGTCCTGCAACATCGCCTTGTCCAGCGACAGGTCCGCCACGATCCGCTTCAGCTTGGCGTTCTCGTCTTCCAACTGGCGCAGACGCCGCATCTCCGAAGGCATCAGCCCCGCATATTTCTTGCGCCAGTTGTAGAACGTCGCGTCCGATACCCCGGCCTTCCGGCACACCTCCGCCACCGGTGTTCCGTCTTCCGCCTGCTTCAGAACGAACGCGATCTGTGCCTCCGTGAACTTCGATGCCTTCATGGAACTCTCCTCGTCCCCGAGCCGGGGATCATAAGTGGAAAATTCCAGCTCAAACTGGCCTAAAAAATGGGGAGCACGTCACAATGGCTAGCATAGGACGGAATATTCCTGTTGCGACGACCGCTTCATTCTGTCGACTATCCCCGACGTGCATGCAGTACACCTGCGCCAAGGCGCTCGTTGTAGAAAATATGATGAATCTCGTAGCCCGCCGATTCGAGCGTTTTTACAGCCAGACCACGGAAGTCCGCCACCGGGCACATATGGCGATGGTATTCGAGATACAGGAGCTTCGAAGTATTTGACTCAAAACGCTTGTCCAACAAGATTGGCCACTCACCGCCCTCAATATCTACTTTTAGAATGTCAACGTTAGCCAGATAGGGGAAGACATCCACTACCGGTAGCTTGATTCCACTCCCATCGTCTGTGATGTGTGAATGAGCCTGCTTTCCCACGGCAAACGTAACAGTGCCATCCGCGGCGCCCGCACATTTCTCAACAAATTCGCATGCTATTGAATTGTCAGCGATCATCCTGCGATACTTGGCAGCATTGGCGGGATCCGGCTCAAACGCGACCAACTTTGCGGCAGGCCAATGGATCGCAGCATAAAGGCCAAACATGCCGACGTTGCCGCCGAGATCAACGATTTTTTTTGCGGGCATCATGTCCCCCCACGCTGAAGGAAGATCGTACACTCCGCTGACAAAGAGTTCCTCGAACGCCGCCACATCTTCGGTGTGGTGCGTCATTGTAACGCTCTTACCACAGTAGCGATATGTAGCAGTCTTCTTCGACGGCCACGCCTCGCGAGCCAAAAATCCTAACCTATCATCATCAATTTTGCGAGAAGCCCCAATTGATAACCTCAAGCGACGTAGCCGCCATTGCACGTAGCTAGATAGGCTCATGATTCAAATACTCCAATCTGTCTGTGATTTTTTCCGAGTACACGGTAACTATTTGAACTAGTTTTATTGGAAGGTCGATCGTGGAGTTATATCCAAGCCAAACTCAATGAAAAGGATGGTCTGAGCGTGACTATATCCATCCAGCGTGATCGGGTTCAGATGCTCTACCTCAGGTTAAGGTGTTTCGCTTTGGTGGATAGTTGGTGAGCTTTTTAAGTTTGGGTTTGGTGTGCCTTACGCCGCCGCGTTGATCCGTTGCAATCTGTGCGATCATCGATCGGTGTTCTGCTTCTTAAGGTGGAGTCGGGCCTCGTATTAAGTGTAGCAAATGATCTCCTTGCGGAATCCGGCGCGGGCTCGGAGCCAGTCTCGAAGGCACTGAGTCCGGTGCATTCGGATGTTAACGAGCGCGAGAGGAGTTCGATGAGGACATGAGCCACCTATCTTCTGCGGTGATCTTTTGGGCTCCGCATGCCGCCCTCCAGCACAGCATCGGTGAAGCGGGGCGTGTTGAACCGGCTGCCTGATCTGCACCGAAAGTAGCAGGCCGTCCGAAGCGCGGCACGGCACCGGCGCGCGGCCGCGAGTGTGGTTGATTGGGCGCAATCATCTCTCGCCTCCAGCCCCGGCGACCTTCTCGCCGCCTTCCAGCGCGGGTCCGATGGGCCGACGCTCTTCGATCCATTCTCAACCGGCGACGCCTCGGCCCTGACCGACGAGGGGATCCTCTGCCTGCACCTGTTCCGCCCGCCGGGACCTGCTGCGCCCGAAAAGGCTGCGCCGGTGGCCGGCCTTCGCACCTGTGACGGGTGCGCTCACGCCCGCTGGTAGATGTCCTCGATGCGCACGATGTCGTCCTCGCCCAGGTAGGAGCCGGTCTGCACCTCGATGAGCTCCAGGCGGATGCGTCCGGGATTTGCGAGGCGGTGCACGTTGCCGAGGGGGATGTAGGTGGACTCGTTCTCGTGCACCGTGAACTTGCGGTCGGCGAGCGTCACCTCCGCCGTGCCGCGCACGACGATCCAGTGCTCGGCGCGATGATGGTGCTTCTGCAGCGAGAGCACGCCGCCCGGCTCCACCACGATCTTCTTCACCTGGAAGCGGTCGCCGAGGCAGACCGTCTCGTAGGTGCCCCACGGCCGATGCACGATCTGGTGCACGTCGGCCTCGCGGCGGTTGGATTTCTTGAGCTGGGTGACCAGGTCCTTCACGTCCTGGCTGCGGTCGGTGGGCATCACCAGAACCGCATCGGAAGTGGCGACCACCGACACATTCTCAAGTCCGATGCAGGCCACCAGCGGCCCCTCGGAACGCACATAGCTTCCCGAGCTGTCGAGCAGCGCCACCGGCCCCTGCACCACGTTGCCGTCGCCATCGGCCGCCCCGACCTCGTACACCGCATCCCACGACCCGAGATCGGACCAGGAGAAGTCGCCCCGCACCACGGCAGACTTGCGCGTGTGCTCCAGCACCGCGAAGTCGATGGACTTGGCCGGCGACGCCTCGAACGCCTTGGGATCGAGACGGATGAAGCCGAGATCCTCGTCCGCAAGCTCAAGCGCCGCGACGGCGCTTGCCGCCAGATCGGGCTCGAAGGCCATCGCCTCGGAGATGAGGAGCTCCGCAGGGAACAGGAAGTTACCGGAATTCCAGAGATAGCCGGCATCCAGATAGCGCTGCGCGGTCGGCGCGTCGGGCTTCTCGACGAAGGAGTCCACCTCGAACGCGCCCTCCCCGCCCAGCGCCGCGCCGGGATTGATGTAGCCATAGCTGGTGCGCGGGGAATCGGGGGCGATACCGAAGGTGACGATGCGGCCGAGGGCCGCCGCCTTGGCGGCGATGGTCACCGCGGCGCGGAACTTCTCCGGCTCCCGCACCACATGGTCGGAGGCGAGCGCCAGGATCAGCGTCTCCGGCCCGTAGCGCCGCGCCACATAGGCCGAGGCCACCACCAGCGCCGGGGCGCTGTCGCGCCGCGCCGGCTCGAGGATGATGGCGGGCTCGATTCCCACCTCCTGCGCCTGGCGCTGGACATAGAAGCGGTAGTCGCCGTTGGTGATCACCACCGGCGGAAGGAAATCAGGCCCCGGCGGCGTGCGCAGCAGGGTCTCCTGGAATAGCGAGAGATTCGATGTGAGCGCGATGAACTGCTTCGGAAGGGCGTTGCGCGACAGCGGCCAGAGGCGGGTTCCGGTACCACCGGCGAGCACGACGGGGACGATCTTCATCTCATTCCTCTCGAAATGCACCGCTCCAGCGGGGTCCGACCACACCGGCTAGAATTGACACACTGCACACATGTCGTCTAGTGCGCCCGAGCCAAGCCGCTTTGTAGAGGCAAAAGGCCCTGCCAATGCTTAGGTTTTGCCTCGATCTAAGGCCCGGCGAAGTGGTTGTGCAACGCAAGAGAACCTCGAGTTATCTGAATGCCTGCAATCCGATGGGAGTTGGCTTTCAAGTGGAGAATCGGACATGGCGCAGTTCTTGCTTATTCGGTTGCGGAGGCAGCAATTGAAGCTGCAGCGTGAAGGCCGTGGTGCAGTGAACGGATGAGCATTGGTAAATGGAGCTCAGCACAGGATGGGCAGTTCAGATCGCAGCTTTGGAACGCTTATTGCCACCTCCGACTATAGGCATTTGTGACGACCATTTGAATCCGATCAGGATACGCTAGTTGCCGATGCAGCGCGGGACCCGAGCTGGGCCTCGTCTCACAGGCCGCTAAGACAAGATCGTGAAAATGGTCGCGCCGTGCCGGATCAAGGCATTCCGTTGTCGGGGCATGCACCATGAGCGTTGCCATCCCGTCAGACGCATGCCATGAAAGGAAAAGAATCTCCTTCTGATCGGCGCCAAGAAGGGGAACACGTTGATTCTGCAAAAAAATAGACGTTTGTCCTCATGAAAATTCTCATATTGACTCCGCACTACCCGCCCCGACAGGGCGGCACTTCAGATTATGTCGCTCGATTGTGCTTAGAGTTGAAAGAGCGTGGGCACAAAGTGACTGTGATTACACGAGATGGGGCGCCAATATATGACGCGGTAAAGGTTTCTGTCCTCAACGGACCATGGTCGCTTTGGTCATTGAAGTCTCTTGTTAATGAAATTAGCTTGGAAAGGCCAGATGCTATCCTCCTCCAATACGGACCATATTCCTTTAATCGTCGTGGCCCAGGGATACCCGTAGTTTCATTGGTCATTATGGCCAGTGTCATAACAAAAATACCTTTCGTGGTGTACGCGCACGAGCTCTATGCGAATTGGAATCACTCCTATTTAAGGGCGCCATGGCATTTCGCGCAAAGAATTGCTGTTGTACTGATGATATTTTTTAGCAAACGGTTCGTCCTTACCATCGAATCACGGCGCCGTCGATTGCTCCATTTTCTGCCATGGTGGCGGAAACGTCTTGATGTCATCTCCGTTGCTCCGACGCTAGATCGCGAGGTCATCGACGCCAATTGGCGAGCCTCGCGCGGCATCGGTGAAAATACCGCGTTGCTTTCCGCTATGGGGACCGACGATCCTGAGAAAGGCGCTCGGTTGCTCGGCCAAATCGCGGACGCACTCGCCGCTCGTAAAATAGACTTCAGGTTCGTCACGATCGGGGGCCTCCGTCCGAACCACCCACGGATAGAATCTTGGGGATATGTGAGCGCCCACGATGCGTGGAACCTAGTTGCGACGTCCGATCTCTTTGTTCTGCCGTACGACGACGGAGTATCGGGTAGGCGAACATCAGCATTGAACGCTTTGGCCGCCGGAACGGCTATCCTCACCACTTACGGCGTTAACACAGACGATACCTTATTCCCGAGAGGATCGATAGCGATGGTGCCAGCAGGACAGCCGATGGAACTGGCAAAAACGGCTGTCGAGATTTTTTCCGATTCGAGTGTTCGGAAGGCCCTTCGCAGCGTATCTTTGCACCTTTCTGAGCAATTTTCGTGGCATAAACACGTAATGTATTGGGAGACCATATTGCGTGAGTGTATAGATAACGGAACAGGTGATCGGTAGCTTGTTACAATGCGGTATGCTGTAGCTTCGACGTTGTGAAGCGGATGGCTCCAGTACCATCGTTTTCGGTACCAGTGCGCCGACGACCGGCCGTCCCATGACAGGGACGGTAAAATCTCGGCTTCACCACGTAGCAAAGCCGACCTTGACGTCCCCCACCTCGACCTTGCGCCGCGCCAATTCCGGTCCGGGGAAATAGACCGGGGCGGACGCGCCGCCAAGAGCGGCAACGGGCTTTCTGCTGGCCCACTCTGCGCTCAAGGCCAACGGGGGTGAGTGAACACGCGCCCACAAATCTCTCGGTGGCGGCTCGACCAGGTTCGCTAAAAGCGACGATACTCAGTCGGCTGAGGCCGTTATGATCTCCGGAAGGATCTTGCGGTTTTATGGCCACGGGGATTGTCGCCGAGGTTGCGCCAGCCGTGGTCCATCCATTCGGCGAGCGGGGACAGGCCACTGCCGTCTTGCGTCAGGAGCTCGGTGGGCTGGACCAGAAGATAGTCTGCCACCTCATTGCAATCGAGTATGCGGAAGAGGGGCGCCATTACCGCAGCCGGCGCTCGGCTATCGGTAAAGCAATACGCTTGGAAGGAGCGGCCTGGCCTGACGTGCTCCCCATTTTTTAGGCCAGTTTGAGCTGGAATTTTCCACTTATGATCCCCGGCTCGGGGACGAGGAGAGTTCCATGAAGGCATCGAAGTTCACGGAGGCACAGATCGCGTTCGTTCTGAAGCAGGCGGAAGACGGAACACCGGTGGCGGAGGTGTGCCGGAAGGCCGGGGTATCGGACGCGACGTTCTACAACTGGCGCAAGAAATATGCGGGGCTGATGCCTTCGGAGATGCGGCGTCTGCGCCAGTTGGAAGACGAGAACGCCAAGCTGAAGCGGATCGTGGCGGACCTGTCGCTGGACAAGGCGATGTTGCAGGACGTGCTGTCAAAAAAGCTCTGAGGCCTGCGCGCAAGCGCGAGCTTGTGGACAGGCTGCGCGAAGACTGGAAGGTGTCGGCCAGGCGCGCCTGTGCCACCCTGGCGGTCGATCGTGCGCTCTATGCCTACAAGTCGAAGCGGGGCACGCAGGCCGAGCTGAACCAGCGGATCAAGGAGATCTGCGAGACACGCGTGCGGTATGGCTATCGCCGCGTGCACATCCTGTTGCGGCGGGAGGGGTGGGCGGTCAATGCGAAGCGGATCTATCGCCTTTACAAGGGCTTGGGCCTTCAGTTGCGGAACAAGGTGCCGAAGCGCCGCGTGAAGGCAAAGCTGCGTGACGACCGGCGTGCGGCGACGCGGAGCAACGAGACCTGGGCCATGGATTTTGTCCACGACCAGCTCGCCACGGGCCGCAAGATCCGGGTTCTGACCATCGTCGACACCTTCACGCGGTTCTCGCCGGCGGTGGATCCGCGGTTCAGCTATCGGGGCGAGGATGTCGTGCTGACGCTGGAGCGGATTTGCCGGAGCACCGGCTATCCGCAGAGCATCCGGGTGGATCAGGGATCGGAGTTCGTCAGTCGGGATCTCGACCTATGGGCCTATCAGAAGGGCGTGGTGCTCGACTTCTCGCGGCCCGGCAAGCCCACGGACAACGGCTTTATCGAGTCGTTCAACGGCAAGCTCCGGGCGGAATGCCTGAACACGCACTGGTTCATGAGCCTTGACGACGCGCGGGCGAAAATGGAGGCTTGGCGTAGAGACTATAACGAGGTTCGCCCGCACAGCGTGATCGGCAACAAGCCGCCGATCGCGCTCATGAATGGCTCTCCGGCATCCCCGCAGGAATGAGCCCTAACCCGGAATTTTCCAGGTCCGGTTGGCCTAGAAACGGGGAGCACGTCATCCAACCGACGGAACGAACTCACAGCTGGATAGAAGTTGGGGGCAACGTCACGAGAACACCAGGCTCCGACAGACATCATGTCGGCGCGCCACCTTACTGACACGAAACACACCTCACCAGTTCAAAGCGCAGGTGGGCCCGGCCTCGTCGCTCACTTCTTATCGCTCCCACACACGCCACACGGAATGCATTTTTAGGTTTCATCCGATATCGAATACGGCCGTTCGGCGTCTACCGCATGCGGTAAATCGAGTGTCTTGATGACACGAGCAGGAACTCCACCCACTAGAGTGTTCGGTGGCACATCGGCGACGACAACTGCGCCTGCTGCGACTACGGCGTTTTCGCCAATGCGGCATGGTCCGATGATCGTCGCATTCGTTGCAATCCAGGCTCCTCGTTCGATCGTGATATCGTACCCGCTTCCAGGAATCATTCGTTGTCGATCAAATCCTATTTTCATCGGGTCATGTGTGCCTGCGAGAAGATTGACGCCGTGACCAAAGAACGCGTGCTCACCGACCGTAATCACACCACTTGTTGCATTTAAGATCGCATTGTTTATTGCAGCGGTCGGATGAATGCTACAATAAGGGCCATGTTCACCGACGATGTAAGGGTGCCGCTCCGCGGCGTGTCGGATGAAGCGACCGATCGGGCCGTCCATGAGGCGACGACGGAGACCGAACAATATGACTTGGAGTGAATTCAGATGGTGCGGCGGTAATTTTATCTGCTTGCGTTCAAACACATATCCCGGGGGACGAGGTTTGATTCGGCCCATCTAACGTCGTCCTCTTTTGGACAGGGTTTCCCGGTAGATTTCGAAGAGACGCTCCGGCGAACCAGCTCGGGTCAGGCGCGAAACGACGTCCTGAGCGGCGAAAAACTCCTCGGGATGGAGGAGCGGCCCGTTCTCAATTCGCGTCGAAACGGCGTCCGAGAAGCCCTCTTCGTTTGTCAACATCAGCGGAACCCTTGGCTCAGCCTGCCCCAAAATGTACGAACTGCCAGGATTCTCAATCGCGACCACTGCGACGCCGTGCGCCAATGCCTCTACGATCGGGATGCCAAACCCCTCGTATCGTGACGGGGATACTAACAGCCATGCGGCAGCGAGGAGTCCTGAAACATCCTGATCGGAGAGACCACTGCAGTGGTCGACCCACGGCTCCCAATTCTGAGCATCTTCCTTCGGACCAACGACGATCAGCCGTGCTTTGTGCCATGCATGTGTTGCGCGAAGTCCAGCGACGGCGCGTTGAGCGAGCCATCCCTGCTTACGACCTTGAAAACTGCCGATGAACACGATTGTTGGAGTCTCAGACGGCCGCCTCACGCCGGCGGATGTCGTCCCAAAAAAAGGGGGGAAGAGACTTTCGCATCCAAAGTGCTCCACGGCTTCTACGGCGATACCCAGGCGGGTCGTCGCGCGCCGAGCTGCCCATTGTTCGAGCCCTGCGAGGATGAAATGGTTGAACCGCCGCAACCCTCGCGACGAAAGCGCCTCGCTGAGTGAAAGACCATAGAAAGTGCGGACGATCGGCGTACCATGCGAGAGTAGGAAGTCATCTCCATGCGCATGGACGAGATCGGGCACCGTCGCCGCAACTGCCCCCTTGGCGCGCCAAGCCGATCCATAATAGCGCTCGAACCGGCTAACGGGCGCCGGGATAGTCACCAACCGAATACCGGGATACTCCTCAACCCCCTCAAACGTCACGACAGTGAGGTCGACCATGCCCGCCATTCGCTGGGCCATTCGGGCTGCATAGCGGCCAACGCCTCCCGAATGAACCCCGGGCCTGGGCCACTCCAAAGCTAGCCATGTGACCCGCATGCTACGCACCTCTGGCATTAGAACTGACTTGACCCCTCCCGCGAGTTACTCTCTGATATTTTTCCCCGCTCAAGTGAGCCATTCCTCTTTCTTGGCGGGTGTTTGTTGGTATGGCAACGGCAAAGCGCCATGTTTCAATCAAATTAGCACCGTAGGCCAGAGTCTTGATCCTAGAGACTGTCAGCAGAGCATCCAACGTAGCCTAACCGGAGACGTCGTGAAGTCCGGTTACGCCCCAGCAGCTTCAAGATGGCTCATCAGACGTCCCACTAGGCGTCATCACTTAATGACCGCGACCGGAACACAGCTAACTTATATTACAAGAGCACGTCTCCATAAGCGCCGGCAAGCGCGGCCAACCCACCATGAACGCGACTGACTGCCGCACCTTGTGGTCATGCTAGCCATTGTGACGTGCTCCCCATTTTTTAGGCCAGTTTGAGCTGGAATTTTCCACTTATGATCCCCGGCTCGGGGACGAGGAGAGTTCCATGAAGGCATCGAAGTTCACGGAGGCACAGATCGCGTTCGTTCTGAAGCAGGCGGAAGACGGAACACCGGTGGCGGAGGTGTGCCGGAAGGCCGGGGTATCGGACGCGACGTTCTACAACTGGCGCAAGAAATATGCGGGGCTGATGCCTTCGGAGATGCGGCGTCTGCGCCAGTTGGAAGACGAGAACGCCAAGCTGAAGCGGATCGTGGCGGACCTGTCGCTGGACAAGGCGATGTTGCAGGACGTGCTGTCAAAAAAGCTCTGAGGCCTGCGCGCAAGCGCGAGCTTGTGGACAGGCTGCGCGAAGACTGGAAGGTGTCGGCCAGGCGCGCCTGTGCCACCCTGGCGGTCGATCGTGCGCTCTATGCCTACAAGTCGAAGCGGGGCACGCAGGCCGAGCTGAACCAGCGGATCAAGGAGATCTGCGAGACACGCGTGCGGTATGGCTATCGCCGCGTGCACATCCTGTTGCGGCGGGAGGGGTGGGCGGTCAATGCGAAGCGGATCTATCGCCTTTACAAGGGCTTGGGCCTTCAGTTGCGGAACAAGGTGCCGAAGCGCCGCGTGAAGGCAAAGCTGCGTGACGACCGGCGTGCGGCGACGCGGAGCAACGAGACCTGGGCCATGGATTTTGTCCACGACCAGCTCGCCACGGGCCGCAAGATCCGGGTTCTGACCATCGTCGACACCTTCACGCGGTTCTCGCCGGCGGTGGATCCGCGGTTCAGCTATCGGGGCGAGGATGTCGTGCTGACGCTGGAGCGGATTTGCCGGAGCACCGGCTATCCGCAGAGCATCCGGGTGGATCAGGGATCGGAGTTCGTCAGTCGGGATCTCGACCTATGGGCCTATCAGAAGGGCGTGGTGCTCGACTTCTCGCGGCCCGGCAAGCCCACGGACAACGGCTTTATCGAGTCGTTCAACGGCAAGCTCCGGGCGGAATGCCTGAACACGCACTGGTTCATGAGCCTTGACGACGCGCGGGCGAAAATGGAGGCTTGGCGTAGAGACTATAACGAGGTTCGCCCGCACAGCGTGATCGGCAACAAGCCGCCGATCGCGCTCATGAATGGCTCTCCGGCATCCCCGCAGGAATGAGCCCTAACCCCGGAATTTTCCAGGTCCGGTTGGCCTAGAAACGGGGAGCACGTCAGTCGCCGGAATAGACCCTTCATGAGATGGACGCAGGCGTCGGCGCAGTCCGCCACGTGCAGGAACTCCCGCCGCGGCGTGCCCGTACCCCACATCACGATTTCCTTGTCGCCCCGCAGCTTCGCCTCGTGCGCCTTGCGGATCAGAGCCGGCATGACATGGCTGGAGTTGAGATCGAAATTATCGCGCGGGCCGTAGAGATTGGTGGGCATGGCCGAGATGAAGTCGCAGCCGTGCTGGCGCCGATAGGCCTGCGCCAGCTTGATGCCGGTGATCTCGGCAATCGCGTACCACTCGTTCGTGGGCTCCAGCGGTCCGGTGAGCAGCGTCTCCTCGACGATGGGCTGCTCGGCGAACTTCGGATAGATGCAGGAGGAGCCGAGAAACAAAAGCTTCTCGACCCCGCGCGGAACGAGCCCTCAATGATGTTGACCTCGATCATGAGGTTGTCGTAGAGGAAGTCGGCCGGATAGGTGTCGTTGGCGAGGATGTCACCCACCTTCGCTGCGGCGAGGAAGACCGCTTGCGGCTTGGTCTTCTCGATCCAGGCGGAGACGGCGCGCTGCCCTCGGCCGCCAGCCGCTCGACAATGGCTGAGCCCACCATGCCCCGGTGCCCGGCCACCCAGACGCGCTTGCCGCTCAGAGCGTAGGCCATCTCAGGCTTCCTTCATGATGGCGGACGTCTGCATGACCCTGAGGTCTTCCAGCACCATCTCCCGCGCCAGCTCGCGCACCGATGTCTCGTGCTTCCAGCCGAGCTTGGCGTGCGCCTTCGCCGGGTTGCCGATGAGCAGTTCCACCTCGGTAGGACGGAAGTAGCGGGGATCCACCTCCACCAGCACGTTGCCGGTGGCCTTGTCGTAGCCTTTTTCCTCGACGCCCTCGCCCTTCCATTCGAGGGCAATGCCGACATCCTCGAACGCCCATTCCACGAAGGTGCGCACCGGAGTGGTCTCGCCCGTGGCCAGCACGTAGTCGTCGGCAACCTCCTGCTGCAGCATCAGCCACATGCCGCGCACATATTCCCGTGCATGCCCCCAGTCGCGCTTGGCATCGAGATTGCCGAGGAAGAGCTTGCCCTGACGGCCGAGCTTGATGGCCGCCGCCGCACGGGTGATCTTGCGCGTGACGAAGGTTTCGCCGCGCAGCGGACTTTCATGGTTGAAGAGAATGCCGTTGGATGCGTGGATCCCGTAGGCCTCGCGGTAGTTCACCACGATCCAGTAGGCGTAGAGCTTGGCTGCGGCATAGGGGCTGCGCGGATAGAACGGGGTTTTCTCCGACTGCGGCACCTCCTGCACAAGGCCGTACAGCTCCGAGGTGGACGCTTGGTAGAAGCGGGTCTTCTTCTCCAGGCCTAGGATGCGGATCGCCTCCAGCAGGCGAAGGGCGCCGATGGCGTCGGCATTGGCGGTGTACTCGGGAGTCTCGAAGGAGACCTGCACGTGGCTCTGCGCCGCGAGGTTGTAGATCTCGTCCGGTTGGCAGCTCTGGACAATGCGGATCAGGTTGGTCGAATCCGTCATGTCGCCATAGTGGAGAATGAAGCGGGGGTCCGTCTCGTGGGGATGTTGATAGATATGCTCGATTCGCCCTGTGTTAAAGGACGATGAACGCCGCTTAATGCCGTGGACGGTGTAGCCCTTCTCGATGAGCAGGTCAGCGAGATAAGCTCCATCCTGACCTGTGACACCCGTGATCAGAGCAATCTTACCGTTGGATGGGGCTTTCGGCGTCATGAATGCCTCTTTCGTGAGAAATCGAGCTTTGATGAGGTCAAAGGAGAGAATCTGAGTACAGAATAGAGAGGGACAAACAGCCCCCCACGCTCTGCACCTGAACAGTTCGCCCGGAGTGCTTGCGTGGCGCGCCGCGGCCGGGCCAGTGCGCGCCGGACAGGGGCAACCACCTATTCCCAAGGCGAAGGTGAGGTCCGATCAAGAAGGAAGAGGCAATGGACCAACCCATCATGCCCCCGACTTTTGCGCCACGCATGAACGTCGCTCCACCCGCGCAAGAGCCGCATTACCGCAGCCCAAATGCAGTCGAGCACCGGCGTTCATAGGTACCGATGGCTTCTCGACTGGACCGTTCTCGCAGCGACGCACCGCAATTCCAGCTCCCCGGCGCGCACGACGCACCGTCGGCGAGAAGCGAATCCTCAACTCCAATCCAAGGTTGAAAATCGCGGACGTTCGTGATGCGGCAGGGCTAGACTCGGTAATCACGACACCCGACAGCGGAACCAGCCTCACCGGGGTGGCGCGGGACAGAACCGCAGCTTGCTTCATCCCCGCGGCATGGCAGGCGGGCGGCCCACCCCCGTCGACCGACGGACGCGTACACATCCAGCCCGTCAGACAAATGCCTACGCCGTCGGCTCCAGAAGGGTGCGCGCTTGGATGACGGGCCATCGTTCGCCGATGAAAACGTTTCGTAGGTCAATTAAGCGATGATCGCTTCTATTGCAACGCAAAAAAAATGCGGTTTGAGATATCTCAGGAAAAGCAAGGACTTCCCATAAAGCGACTAACGGCAGGTTCTCGGGTGAGGTATAAACAGACCCCTCATCGCTGGACGCAATTTGTGCGGCGTGTCATTTCTACGCGCCTGTCGTAGGATTGCCGGTGGCTTTCAATCTGCTTTGCAGGATTCAAATGAGCAACGTCTCTATTTGCCTCCCGGGAGGTATTTTGATGTGCTTTGAGGGGCCTGACGTCATATCTCTGCCCCGGCACCCGCCCCGGCATTAGCCGTTGTCAGCCTTCAGTCTGCCCAGAGGGCATAAGTCACTGGACAAATGGTGGGCGCGCCACGACCTCCTGCGCCGGTCGACGATCGAGATGAGTCGGATCGATAGCGGCTCAGGCAGCGCCGAGCGCCGCGTTAGCGCCGCGAAGGAGATGTTTCCCGCGCAGCACACGCTGCGTTGACGATATCAGACTGGTGAATTATTCGGGCAACGGCAGCGCCATGGCTGAAGTTGCCGACGAGCAGCCTGGAACGGAGTAGCCATGCGCGTTGCGATGATCGGTGCGGGTTATGTTGGTCTCGTGTCGGGGGCTTGCTTTGCGGACTTCGGGCACATTGTCACGTGCGTGGATACCGTTGCGGCCAAGATCGAGGCGCTGAAGGCCGGGCAGATCCCCATCTTCGAGCCCGGTCTCGCCGAGATCGTCGCCAACAACGTCAAGGCCGAGCGCCTCTTCTTCACCACCTCCCTCGCCGAGGCGGTCGCCGAGGCCGATGCCGTCTTCATCGCCGTCGGCACCCCTTCCCGGCGCGGCGACGGGCATGCCGACCTCTCCTACGTCTACCAGGCCGCCCGCGACATCGCCGGCGCCATCGGCCGCTATACCGTGGTCGTCACCAAGTCCACCGTCCCGGTGGGAACCGGCGACGAGGTCGAGCGCATCATCCGCGAGACCCGGCCCGACGCCGAGTTCGCCGTCGTCTCGAACCCGGAATTCCTGCGCGAGGGCGCCGCGATCACCGACTTCAAGCGGCCCGACCGCATCCTGATCGGCTCCGAGGACGAGCGTGCCCGCCAGGTCATGACCGAGCTCTACCGGCCGCTCTACCTCAACCAGGCCCCGCTCCTGTTCACCACCCGGCGCACCGCCGAGCTCACCAAGTATGCGGCCAACGCCTTCCTCGCCACCAAGATCACCTTCATCAACGAGATCGCGGACCTCTGCGAGCAGGTGGGCGGGAACGTGCAGGACGTCGCCCGCGGCATCGGCCTCGACAACCGCATCGGCTCCAAGTTCCTGCATGCCGGGCCCGGCTACGGCGGATCCTGCTTCCCCAAGGATACTCTGGCCCTCATCAAGACCGCCCAGGACCACGGCGCCCCCATCCGCATCGTCGAGACGGTGGTGGCGGTGAACGACCAGCGCAAGCGCGCCATGGCCCGCAAGGTCATCGCCGCGCTCGGCGGATCGGTGCGCGGACGCACGGTGGGCGTGCTCGGCCTCACCTTCAAGCCCAACACCGACGACATGCGCGATGCCCCCTCCATCGCCATCATCACCGCCCTGCAGGATGCCGGCGCCCGCATCCGGGCCCACGATCCGGAGGGGGTGGAGCAGGCCCGGCTGGTGCTCGACAACGTCGACTACGTGGACAGCCCCTACCAGGCCGCTGACGGCGCCGACGCCCTGGTCATCGTCACCGAGTGGGACGCCTTCCGCGCCCTCGACCTCCGGCGCATCCACGCCCTCATGGCAAGGCCCGTCGTGGTCGACCTCCGCAACATCTACCGGCCCGACGAAATGGCCGCCATCGGCTTCTCATATTCAAGCGTCGGGCGTGACGGCCTCGTGTGAACAGCACTGAAATGGGGCCTGGGCACACCCGGCGCCTCCTCCAGCCTTGGGCCAAAGCCCTCGGGCGGAGTTGATCCGGACATGGCTCTCGCCAAGCGAAAGCACGGCAGAAATGCTGCATGCATCGTCGCCTGGATGCCTTTCGCGCAGGAAGGTCAGGATGAAACGCTCAGCGTTGCCATTGGCGCGCGGGGCGAGGGATCGGATACGGATATCACGGACGCCGGCGGCGCGGAGCAGATCCCGGAAGGCGTGGCATAGCTTCCACAGCTAGGCCGAGATCGAAGACTTGCGCCCACAGCCGCACCTCAGTGAACGGCTCCGGTCTCCTCCGCTCCCTCTGCGCCTGGATGCCGACGGACCCGGCGCAGACGCCGGCGCGAGAAATCCTCCCTCGGCAGGAAGGCGCGGCCGAGCCCGAAGCCGACGACGGCCAGGCAGACTATGAGATAGCCAGTTATCTGCAGCGAAAAATCGACACTGGAATGCAGCACGCCGAGCAGGCCCACCAGCAGCGCGGCGAGAATATACGGGTCGCTCGGGCGCCGGATCGCGCCGCGCACCAGCACCCCACAGAGCAGCAGCACGAAGCCGACGACCACGAGGGCGAGCGGAAGGCCACCTTCGAACGCAAGCTCGATCGGCGTACTGTGCCCGATGTTGAAGCGCCCGGACGTCTCCAGGTTGGCGTCGCGGAATTGCGGGAAGCTCTCCTCGAAGCTGCCCAGCCCATAGCCCAGCGCCGGCCGCTGCGCGATCGCGTCCCACATCAGGGCGTAGGCCTGCCAGCGCCCGTCGGTCTCCACGTTCAGCCGGGCCTGCCGCAGGCGCCACACATCGCCCGATGACGCCAGCACGACGGCCAGGAGCACCACGCCGCCGATCGCCGCTGCCCCCAGCGCCCGCCCTTGCAGCCGGATTCTCCACCCGATCGCAGCGGCCGCGATCAGCACGGTCAGCAGCAGGCCGGCGCGGGACTGCGTCAGCGGCAGGAGAAGCAGGAGCAGGACGGCGGCGATGGCGATCCCGAACGCCCCGGACAGGGCCTTGCCCGCCCCCTCGCCGAGGAGCGGGTAGCCTTCCCTGATCCTGCGGATGAACGGCGCCATCAGCATGGCCAGGGCGGCGAGAAAGGCCGAGCCGAGATAGGTGGCGGTGGTGTTCTTGTTGATGAAGAACGCCGTCAGCGCCCCGCCCTGGTTGAACGGCGTCATGCCCTCCACGGACAGCAGCTTCCCGGCATATCCGATGAGCCCGAAGATGCAGGCCGCGTACACCACCATGCGCAGAAGCACGTTCGCCCGCTGGCTGTCGCAGCCAAGCACGATACCGGCCACGAGCACCAAGGCGGCCAGAAGCGGGCGTCCCAGGAACTGGAGCGGCGACATCACGATGGATCCTGACAGAGGCGCCAGCGGAATGTTCAGCAGTTCCGACGCCTTGGCCCAGATCGCCAGGGGCGAGGGACCGGGGGAGATGCTCTGAAGCAGGGCCACCAGCCCGTACACCGCAAGCACCAGCACCAGGCCGGCGAGAAGCAGGACATGGCCGCGCCCCACATAACGGTAGCTGGCGAGCAGCAAGACCAGGGCCGCGACCGCCGCCCAGATCTCGACCCAGAAGAACGCGACCGACCCGTCCGGCACGGGAGCGAAAAACACCATGACCAGGAAAAGGCCGAAGGCGACGCGATCGAGGAGACTGCGCTTCCGCGTGCTCCGGGCCGGCGCGGGCGTCACCGCGGGTGCGGCATCGGACGCGCCGGTGCTCACCGCGTCCATGGCGGCCCCCCGAGCGCCACGGGGAGCCGCGGCACGAGCCTGCGGCGCTTAGTTCCCACTTCCGGCATTGCTACTTCCATGGACGCGATCCGAGAGGCTCCACAAACGGCAGCACGATATCGCCTCCCCGGCTTCTGATGATCTCTGCCACGCGCTTCTGGTCGCGTTCGGCCGCCGTGGTCAGCAGCTCACGCAGGAACGTCTGCTGCGCCGGTCCAGAATTCACATAGTGCTCGGCCAGGACCTCGGCGCCGCCCTGGGCAAGGAGCCAGTCGAGCTGGCTGCGGAGCTGCGCCACCGCGGAGGCATCCAGGGAAGGAAAGAGATGGAGCAGAAGCTCCACCCGCCGCAGCAGCGCCCACGCCTCGTAGGGTCCGGTCCGGAACGACATGTCGAGCAGCGCCCTCAGCCGCGGCGTGTCGTCGTTCCGGATGTATTCGGTCCAGGCGAGGATGGTCCAGCTGACGGTGGATGCCGGATTGCAGACGAGGCTTCGCGTCGCCGCGTCAGCCGCCTCGTTGAGGCGACGCTCGGCCGCCTCGGGGTCGTCGGAGGTCCGGATCGCCGTCTCCACCCGGGCCACCCGCACGATGGCGAGGTTCCGCAGACCCCGGAAGTCGCAGATATTGGCCTCCACGACCGGGGCCACGCTGGCATCGATCTCCGCAAGCAGTTCCGGCGGGTAGCCTTCCCCAGCCAGCATGTGTTCCGCGACGGTGCTCAGGTCGAAGGAGGCCTCAACATCGGATTGCGGGACGACGACCACGAGCCACAGCACCGTGCTTGCGATGATCGCCAGGGCGATCAGGCGTCCCATCAAGCGAAACTTCCGGCCTTCGCCCGCGACGTCCACAGGCTCTTTCAGGCCCTCGTCAGCCGCGACGGCCGGATCGCGCGCCCCTCGACCATCTGCAGGCGTGCCGCCCTTAGCGATCTCGGCCATAGCTCGCATAGTATTTATGGTAATAATACTTGGTTCCGTAGTCCTCGAGGTTCTTCATCGCCTTGATGTCAACCTTGTTGAGCAGGCAGCCGAGGACCTTTTCGTAGACCTTCGGCGCGTTCTGCAACGTATTGATCACCAGATCGCGGTGCGAGCTGCCCCAGTCGAGCACGTAGACGTAGCCGTCCACGAGATGGGTGGAGGCCATCACGTCCACCACCGGTGCCATGGGCGGGAAGTCGATGACCAGATAATCCGTCGTCTGCCGCAGCTGGTCGATCAGCGCCGCCATCTTGTCGGAGGCGAGAATCTCGTTCGTGTGGGCGATTTCGCTCGGCACCACCGCGGGAATGAACTTCACGTTGGTCAGGGGATCGATGATCGCCACCTCGTCGAAGGTCGCCTGGCCGAGGACGAGCTCCAGCAGGCCCTTCTTGGCATTGGGCGCGATGCGCCAGGTCAGCGAGGGATTGCGCAGGTCGCCGTCGATCAGGATGCAGCGCTGGCCGCTGTGCGCGACCAGCTGCGCAAGGTTGGCCGAGACGGTGGACTTTCCTTCCTTGGGCAGCGTCGAGACAATGCCGATGACCCGCACCGACTGGCCGAAGATCGACACGTCGGCGCTGACCTTGACCGAACGCAGCGTCTCTGCGAACCGCGAGAATGGATCGGTGATGACCTGCCGGAAGATGCCCACGGAACTGTCGAAGGCGCTCTGGCCGCCCGGCAGCTGCGCGATTCCCGGCACCAGCGGCAGCACGCCCAGGCAGTCAAGGCCGAGATAGCGCTCCACGTCGGCGGGCAGGCGGAACGACCGGTTCATGCGCTCGCGCCATACGCCGACGCCGAAGCCGGCGAGCAGGCCGATGATCGTGCCGGCGCTGACGATCAGCGGCGTGCGCGGCTGGGACGGGGCAAGCGGCGCCGAGGCGTCGGTGATGACGCGCGCCTCGGTGATGGGGAACGACTGCTGCTGCGTCGCCTGCATGAAGCGCTGCAGGAAGTTGTCGTACAGCGCCCGGTAGGACTGTGCGTTGCTCTCGAGCTCGCGCAGCTCCACCTGGGCCTGGCCCGTCACCTTGGCCTGGGTGACCAGGCCTTCCAGGCTCTTGGACAGGCTGTTCTCGCGCGCCTTGGAAATCTCCAGGTCCGACTTGTAGGTCTCCGCGATGCGCGACAGCTCGTTGAACAGCGCGCGCTGCAGGCCCTTGATCTCCGAGCCGAGGTTGATCACCGCGATGTGATCCGGCCCGTAGCGCTTCGACCATTCCGCCTCGCGCTTCACCGCGTCGAGATACTGGGACCGCAGCTTGCTGATGACCTCGTTGTTCAGCACGTCGGAAACGACCTCGTCGCTCGTTCCGTTTATGCCGCCCTGCTTGACGATGCTGGCGACCCGGTCGTAGCGCGCCTGCGCTTCGGCGACCGAGGTCCTGGCGGTGACAAGCTGGGTGTTGAGCTCCGACAGCTGCTGGTCGGAGACCAGGCCGCGCGCGGTGTCAATGATGTTGTTCTTGGCCTTGAAATCCTGCACGGCGCGATCCGCCGACAGGGCCTGGTCACGCAGTTCGTTGATTCGGTCCTGCAGCCAGACGCTGGCGCGGCGGGTCGCCTGATATTTCGATTCGAGCTGGTCGACGATGTAGGCTTCGGCCACCTGATTGGCGACATCGGCCGCATGCGTGGCATTCGGCGAGCGGAAATCAATGGAGATCACGTAGGATGGGCCGACGCGCTTGACCTTCAATTCCCGCAGGAAGGTGGAGATCTGGCGGCGTTCGAGTTCATAGTCGCTCGCCACGTCCGACTTGAAGAGGAACGGCAGCACCACGCCGAGCGTGCGCGACAGGAACGACCCCTCGCGCTTGCTCATCTCTTCCTTGGCCTGCTCGACGAGCTTCAGCTCCTTGATCACCGCCTTGGCGATGCGTTCCGACATCAGGATCTGCACCTGACTGTCGACCATGCCCGAATCGAGCACGCCACCAAGCTGGGGAAGGATATCGAGGCCGCGATTCTGCTGCGTGTCGATCAGGAGCTCGGCGCTGGCGGTGTATTGCGGTGTCGCGAGAAGGCAGTAGAGCGTTGCAAGACCCGCAAACACGGCCGTCACGCCGGCAATAACCCACCTCTGCCGACGCAGGACTTGAAGCAGGAACGAAATATTTATGTCAGCTTCACCAGGAAGCCTCAGAGAGGTGTCGGCAGTCGACTTATCAATACGAAGCATGCCAGACGCATCCCATTCCTTCGCCGGAGTACACTCAGACTATACGCACCCGCCTCGCACCCTGAAGCATCGAACGGCCGGAGCCCGCCCCGACGCCTCCTTCACCTCCAGAAGAAACCAATCAGCAAAACAACATTGTGACGCGCGACCCAGAATCAACACTCACCAGGCGCAGGCTGCAAAATAAGAAACTCCCTCAATGCAACTAAAAGAAGAGCAAAAATCATCGTTCAATTGATATCTTCTCCACTTCATTTTAGCAGGATGCAGTCCCGCGAGAAATATGCCGCACCGCAAAACGCAAAGGGCTACCACCTAACCAACTCACCGTTTAATGCCCGGGAGACATACCACGCGACCTGCCGCGCCGCAACAAGACGCCCCCCAAACTGCCATCTTACCGAGCATAATTTTCTGAAATACACGTTTTACAGGTAGGCGGTTGCCCTTCGTCCACCGCATCTGCGGCCCCGCCTCAGCTGTGTTGTGCCGGCCTCGTGCCGCAGGTTGGTCCCGACCTTGCTTGTGGCTCCATCGAACGCGTTCCAGGACGATGGAGAGGATGCGATGTCCGACGAAGCCCTGCACCCGGTGAAGGTCACTCGCAAGTTCGTGGAAGCGGAGAACATTGTCTCCTTTGAGCTCGTTCCTGCGGACGGCGGCGAACTGCCGCCCTTCACGCCGGGCGCCCACGTCGACGTGGCCATCCCCGGCGGCTATGTGCGCCAATATTCCCTTTGCAACAGTGCAAGCGAGCGCCATCGCTACGTTATCGGCGTGTGGAAGGATGCCAACAGCCGGGGCGGATCCAAGGCCCTGTTCCAGGCGGTGAACGAAGGCGACCTTCTGCAGGTGGGCGTGCCGCGCAACCGCTTCGCGGTGCCGCGGGACGTGAAGCGCGCCATCCTGTTCGCCCGCGGCATCGGCGCGACCCCCGTGCTCTCCATCGCCGACCACCTCCAGGCGAAGGGCATTCCCTTCGAATTCCACTATCTGTTTGCCGGCGGCTCGCCCGGTTCGTTCCGCGCCACCATCGAGGCGTCGCCTTATGCCGGCGACACATCCTTCTATTTCGAGGCCGTCGAGCCGCGCCTCAACCCGGCCGCCCTGCTCGCCGACCGCCCGGACGATACGCACCTGTTTATGTGCGGGGTGGACTGGTGGCTCGAGCCGATCATCGCCAACGCACAGCAGAAGGGCTTCGGGGTCAATCGCATCCATGTGGAGCGCTTCACCGCCAAGGCGCCGCCGCCGTTGCTGGACAAGGTGTTCGAGGTGAAGATCGCCAGCACCGGACAGGTCATCAAGATCCCCGGCGACCGTTCCGTTACCGCCGCCCTCGAAGAGGCCGGGGTGAAAGTCCCCACCTCCTGCGAGCAGGGTGCCTGCGGCACCTGCAAGGTCAAGGTTCTCGCCGGCGAGGTGGACCATCGCGACAAGCGCCTCAAGCCGGCGGAGAAGGAAGAAGGCTGGTTCCTCGCCTGCGTGTCGCGTGCCAAAGGCGACCAGCTCGTGTTGGATTTGTGACAAGGCGACGCATGCGAAAGCCGGGCCGCGGCCCGGAGGGAGGCTGACGATGGTGTCCGAGGAAGACGTCTGGCGCACCGCCTTCATCATCGCCGAGCAATACGGCCCCGAAGGCGTGGCCTTCGCGGCGCGCATGGCCGAGAGCTTCGAGATCGGCGGCAAGATGGACGAGCATCGGGCCTGGGTCGCCATCATGACCCGGGTGGAGAGCCTGACCACCGAGCACGACGCCGCGGTGCGCCCGAGCTGACGGGCGAGGCCCGTCCTCTCGCGGGCACCGTGGCGGCGCGGTGCCCGCGGTGGCGCCATGGGTGTGGAAAGGACTGCGCGGAAAGGCGAGAGAGGGCACATCAGCCCCTTGAAATTGCCGATTGCCCCGCGTAGGTTCCGCCCTCTCTTTCGGCGCCCAAGCGGTGCCGGTGCCGTGCAGGTGTAGCTCAGTTGGTTAGAGCGCCGGTCTGTGGAACCGGAGGTCGGTGGTTCGAGCCCACCCACCTGTACCATCGCAAATACTTGAAATTAATGCCTATTTTGATCGGCAACCAATACGGCAGGACGAGCGTTTTGCCTGCTTGTCGCCACCCTGTCGCCACCGGTTTCCACGGGCGTGATTGCGCCGGCGGACGACTCGCGCCCCACTGACGTAGGCCTTGGGAGCAAAGGGTCGCAGGTTCAACCCCCCGGCGACCTAACCACTTCAACCATTTGAATTTATCTTTTTTCTAAAGACTTGGGAGACTTTAGGGACTCCGTTGAATGGCTGTGCCGCCACCGATTCGTCACCGCAACGAAAACACTCGTATTAGCTTCCCTCGTTCGGAGCACTTCTATACCTCCTTGATCCGCATGTAGGCGAGCACGCTGTTGCAGGTTGCGGGGTCTCCCAGGTCCTCAAGCAACGCATCGTCAGGCTCTTCGATTTCTCCACCGAGGGCCCAGGTCAACGCTTTGTGCCCGGCCGGTAGCATCGCCGCCATCTCCTGGGCGACTTGCAGATCACGGCCACTCATGACCCAGACCAGTAAAAGGATGAGCACCCGCCGCTTCGCGTTGGTCGCAAGCTCCTCTGCGACAGCACGCACTTGGTCTGGATCCCCACGGAAGGCGAGCAGCAAGGCGAGTGAGGCTGCCACCGGCTCGTACCGGCTGGCCAGCAACCGTGTAGTGATCTTGTCAACGATCACCGTAGCAACGGCCTCAGCGCCTTGAAGGAGGCCTCGCGCCGCAGCGCTGCGCACGCTCGTTCGACGGCCGGGGCGGATGGACAGGTCGAATAGTCGCTCCTGCAGATCCAAATCGCCGCTTGCAGCCAATAGGTGAAAAATTTGGGCGCGAACGCTCGGATCGTCGGTGTCGAGCCCAATCGCGAACATTTCGCGAGCTTCATCAGGCGGCAAGGGCGCCAATTGGGCGATGGCCTCGACCGCGCCCTGCGCGATCGGGAAGTCCCCATCGTCGCCGTAGTGCTGCGCGTACTTCGACCAAGTGTCCTTCGCCAGCGTTATCAAGGCCTGGAGATGAGCGATATGCGTTTTCTGCTTGAGCAACGCGACCAGCGCCTTGCGCACTGGGCTGCCGCGATCCGAAGCCTTCTCAAGGAGATGCGCTGGCAGAGGTGCGTTGATCCGCGTACCGAGCGCCGTGAGTGCGCGGCTACTGACATGCGCGAACTTATGATTGAGGGCGGCTTCGACCTCTGCGTCCATGCCTAAGCGGATCGCTGCCTCAACAGCGATCACCGCGGTGGACACATCTCCGCTATGCTCAAGTAGCCAGCACACGTCTTCCTCGACAGGAAGTGGAGCAATGGCGCCCATCTCAACGCGGAGCCGACGCACCACCTCGCTCGGGGTCAAGATGCCGGACAACGCGACTTGGGCCTCATCGACGAGCACCGGCGTGCCTTTTGTCTCAAGAATCAGCGCTTGATTGCTAATGCCCCGGAAAGGCATGGGGAGCACCTCGGTCGCTACCTCAGCGCCGTTGACGTCAAGCCTGCGAAAGGCCGCAAGATCGATGCAAATCTCGACCAGTCGGTTCACATCCCCACGCGCCAAGAGTTCTTCCACGACGTTTCGGAATGTGTCGGGGCCCCGCTCGATCAGAACCTCTAGCGCCGCCTGCGCGACATTGGGGTCCGCGTGACCCACGACGACGCGGTTGCGCAATGCAGGGAGAAAAGCTTGATCCCATGCGGAAGACAAAACGCGCCAGAGTAGTGCCTCATGGTCGCTATCATAGCCGAATTTAAAAGCGGCATGCAGCTCTTGCAGGTCGAGGACTTGCTCTTTGACTTCGTCCGCAAGCAGGCGAAGCCAGTAGTATAGCAATCTGCCGGCATGGCGGTGCTCGACAAGGCTGCGCCATCCCCTAACGGTGCGCACCCGTTCGACATACGATTTTAAGAAGACGTCCGCGGTATAGCCCTGGTCGTCTTCGGCTATGTGCTGCGCGTATTCTTCGCTATAGACCTCATTCGCGAAATCGAGCGCAAGCTCCGCGTTCCGCCGCCGGTCCTTTTCGCTCGGCGTCAACTCGGCGACGGCTGCATCGACGATCTGCTCGAACCCGGGCAGATCCTGAAGCGCACCTTCGGCGATCGCATCGTCGGTCTGAATGACCCCGAAGTGCACCGCCTGCGCCGCCGCGTCGAGGAACGCGCCCGATAGGTCGGGCGCGAGGCGCTCGAGGTGAGTATGCAGGCGGGCAGGGTAATTGGTCCGATCCGTCGGCAAGATGTGCCGTATGAATGCTTCGACCAGTGGCTTCGTGTTTGGATCGCTTCGCCTCGCATCGTACCAGGCCTCCGGCCTTTCTGGCGCGCCCCATGTGATAAACCCCGGCCACGTCCGGTCCGGACGATGCAAGAGGAAGCGCGCCACCTCGGCCCCATTGCAGGCGCTAGAACCCGCCTCTGCGGCGAGGCCGAGGTAGTCTTCTAGTGCCTTACCAGCTTCGGTCAGCCGGGCTTCGAGCCACGCATCGATCTTAGCGGCGGCTGTGCTGCTCGCCTGGACCCGGAATCGGTCACGACTCGCGGCGAGGACACGCGCCGCAGTGCCAGCGCCCCACTCTCCGCCGGATCCGTCCTCGGCGACGAGCACGTCCAAAAGGAGGCCCAGCGTGTGGCGCACTTCTTGGCGGTGCGTCATCATCACTTTTTCAATGCCCGCCTCGACCCTCGGGTGGTAGTAAGTGACGAGGCCGGCATCACCTTGTCGGAGGTTTCGGGCGGCGACAAAAAAGTCGACCAACGGCGATACGCCCCGCTCCATCGCTGCGTTAATATCGGCTAAGCCGTCTTCGATATCCCTGAGGATCGACCGGGACAGCTTGTCCGAAGCCTTGAGCAGTGCCCAGATCACAGTGGCGGCGCGAACGTCGTTCCGCTCGTCGATTTGATCGACGACCGTGCTCTCGATCGAGAGCTGGTGCGCCTTGCCGATGGCTTCAGTGACGAAGCGGGGAGGATTCTTCAAACTTGCTCTGTCGAGAGTCCGAAGCGCGTCGAAAAATTTCTGGATTTCCAGCGGCGTCGCGAGCTCGTCCAGCACCTTCCGCTCGGCCCCACGAGCGAGCGGCTGCAACTCCCGTGGCAATCCATCTATGCGCGACCGGTAAAGCTGTCTGCGCTCCTTCGAGCCGTAATGCTCCGCTTCCAGCTTGACGAGCCATGCCGAGACGCTGTCCAGCGCCTTGGACTCCCGGGCGACGTCGAGCCGGGAGGTCGCGATAATCATACGTGCTGGTGTGGCGTCGGCAAAGAAGCGTGCCAACTGGTCGTTCCAGGGCCTGCTGTTGGGGTCGAAATCGAAGCGGCCCCAAGGGTCCTCGATATCGTAGAGCACGGGCGACAGTGTCTGGTCGTCGCGAAGCTCATGCGGGCCGCGCCGGATCGGCACCCGTGTCAGGCCAGGCATTTCCTGACGAAGCTCGTCATAGAGCTTCTTGGTGGCCAGGGTCTTCCCCGTCCCCGACTGTCCAATGATCAACGCCGCGTTGCGTTCGCGCATCGCCGCTCGAAGATCGTTCCAGTTCGTGGGAGGTACATAGTTCTCAAGCTCGGGTGCGCTCGCGAGATAACCGCCGTGCTCCCGGATGATGTGATCCAGTTCCTCGCGGCGCCACCAGCCCTGGCCGGCCCCCATGATCCGTGCGCGAGTCCCTTCGTGCAACTTGCTCCGGCACGCAGCCAGGTTGATGTTCGGGACTCGGCAGCCCTCTGCCAGCATACGCTCAATGTCTGTGCGAAGCCGCTCGTCGTCCTCGTTGGCGATTATCGCCACACGGCCCGCCGCGTCTGCGGGGAGCGCGTCTGCGATCACGTCGGGCAGAACCGCGGACTTCGGCCAATTTCCGGCTTTGCGAACCTTGAGCTTGCGCGCGTCGCCGTTAAGCCCGGCACTTGTGATCAAGAGGTAGCGCACGTTTGAATCTGCAAGTCGCTTTGCTGCGGACGGTCGGGTGTCGCTGCCGTGCTGTAGGAGCGACTTTAGTGTGGTGGGTGTCCAAGCGTCGCCGCCGCGGCGCTTGACCTGAACGACTAGCGTGTACCCGCCGAGCGAAGCACGGCTGACCGCACGTGCCGGCTCGTCCTCTGCCAGCTCGCCCTCGAGATCCTCCTGGCTAGCCGGCTCAACCTGCAACGCCGACGTTAGGTGCGAAACGAGGACTAGGTCGAGCGCCAGCCACACCGATGCGTCGATTTGATACTCGTACCCGGCGAGGGAGGCGCTGCCAGCCCCGCCCGAACCATCTTCGTCATCCGTCGACGCTGCAGTCACGTGCGCTTAGCTCCATACAGTCAGCGCCAATGCTCCGGGACCCCAAGGTTGAGGGACTAAAATACCCAAAACACGCTTGTGCTCAAGCTTGGGCGCTCGAAGCGGAGCTTGCAGACTTCCGCGACATATCGGGCATGATAAATCCGCACGGGAACCGTTGCCCGCTATTCATAGAACCGCATTTTGCGCATTGGATCCCGCGGCAGCTTCAATGATCCGATAGACCGATGCCCGGCCGATGCCGAGAGCTTTTGCTATCTCGGTCGGCGTCTTTCCTTCCTGGTGCAGATTCAGGGCATCCGCCGTCTTCGCCCGCGCGGTTGGCTTGCGCCCCTTGTACTTCCCATCGGCCTTCGCCTTGGCGATGCCCTCGCGCTGGCGTTCCAGCATCATTTCGCGCTCGAACTGTGCGAACCCGGCGAAGATGGTGAGGATCAACCGGCCGGTGGCGCTGCGGGTGTCCACCACCTCGCCGCCTAAGTTGAGCACCCGGAGACCAACGCCCTTGGCGTCGAGGTCGCGCACGATTTCCCAGAGGTTGACGGTGGACCGCGCGAGGCGGTCAATCTTGGTGATGACGAGGGTGTCGCCATCGCGCACGTAGTCGAGCACCTGGCGGAGCACACGCCGCTCGCTCACGGCGGATGCACGCTCAAGGTAGATCTTCGCGCACCCCGCGGCGGTGAGGTCGCGGCGCTGGGCCTCAAGGCCGGCCTCTTGCTCAGTCGTGGAAGTGCGGCCGTATCCGATGAGTGCGCCCGACATGCCCCCGTCTCCTGCCCAATCTGTCCATTAGGGTCTGGGCATTGAAGCGCATTGCGTCCAAAATGTCAAATGCACTCTATTGGACGCATCTTGAGCATGGGGCCGGACACGTCCAATGGGGCTTGCCCTAGTGGACACTCCGGACGGTGTGGCGTGGTGTCGGCCCTCTTGCCGTGTCCCCGACGCTACGGCATGATCTTGCCGCCGGGGCTCTCGTGCCCCCTCGTCCCTGCCCACGTCCACAGGCCGGGCATCGAGCGCGCCGCAGCGGTGGATAATCCCCTCGTAGGGAACCGCTGTCATGATTACCGAAAAGTCGAGAGAGAACCGCGCGCGACGCGCACTCGCGAAGCTCGGCCTAAGCCTCCGCAAGACGCCCGCCCGCTCCTGGCTCCGAACCTACTACGGCCCTGGCTACATGGTCTTGAGCGGCGGCACCGTCGTTTCCGGCTGCGCATCTCGGGAATACTCCGACAGGCTGGAGGATGTTGAGGCCCTTTTGGCACCTCTCTCCTGACCGGCCTCCCACCGCCCCAATGAAAAAGCCCCCGCGGCGATGCCGAGGGGGCTTTGTTCCGTCGCCGAGGTCGCCGCGATCACGGCGCATCGGCGAGGCGGCGGATATCGGCGAGCAGCCCCGCGATGTCCGATGTCTCTATGACGCTGTCGCCCTCGGCGAGACGCTCAAGCGCAGTCGCCTTGATGGCGAGGTCGCCAAGCGTGGTGGCCGGTGTCGCGAGCACTGCAGCCGTCAGGCTCCCTATGGCCTCCTCTACTGCATCCTCCGCTGCCTCGGCGGTGGTAAGGCCGGTGGCGATGCGGGCAAGGTGGTGAGCAGCCAGCGCCTCGGGATTGGCCATCGCTTCGGCCACGGTGGGCGGGGCGAGCGCATCAAACCGCGTTTCCGCCCGTTTCCGTTCGGCGGACAGCTGTTGCCGGATCGTACACAGTTCGGAAATCGCAGCAGCGAGCGTCGCGATGGGCCTCCGCTCGGTCATGGGTGTCCCCCGCTCGCTGTGCCTGGCAGCGGGAACAGGCGGCGGAGATCTGCCACCAGCACCACTGCGTGCCGCCGTTCGATGTTGGTAAACTCCGCGAGCTGCTCGGCGAGGTAAGCGCCCTTGATGCCGAGGTCGGCCGGCCGCACGGCAGGCGCCGCCATCAGCCGCTCATCAGCCGCCCACAGCGCATCGAGCGCGGCGTCGGCGGCCTCCACAAGCGCATCGTCATCGGTGGTGTCCGCCATGACGGCAGCGCAGCTTTCATCCGCGGCGCGTCGGAGGGCCGCGCGCTCGCGGTGGAGGGCGGCAAAGGTGGGCGAGAGGTCGGCACCACCTGGCTCCGCAGCCGGCGACGGCATGCCCACCGCACCGGATGGCTCGCCGGCAAGGGCTGCAAGGTTGGCGATCAAGCCGCGAAGGTGGTCAACCTCCCAATCGTCGCCCACCGGTCCCGACGCGAGGGCTTCCGGCTTCTGCGCCGCATAGGCCAGCATCCGGGCTTTCATCAGCAGCCCGCCGAAGCCCTTCGCCTCGGTGGTGCGCGTGGCCTCGGCGATGGCATCGAGCCCGGCGAGGATCTCCTGCTCGCGCGCCTGGGCGGCGTCGAAGGCGGTGGCGTGCGGATCGGAGTGCATGGCCTGATAGGCTGCCTCTCCCGCGCCCGCCGCAGTGACCATGGCGCCGGAGAACGCCGCGCAGGTGCCCGCGCTCCGCTCCCGCTCGGCGGCGAGCATGGCGAGGAGCTGCTGCGCCTGGGGCCACCGGGCGCAGAGGGCCGCGTCGGCCTCGGCGGCTTCGGCCTTCGGCAGCACGGCCACCGGCACCGCCAGCGCGGCGATGGTGCCAAGGGCGCCGGTGGCCATCAGGAGGCCGCGGCGCGTGGTGATGGGCAAGGCGGTGGCGTCCGCCGCCCGGTTGGGCGTCGTCATGGTCGGTTCCTTCTTATGGGCTGCGGTGGTGAGGGCGCGGCAGGCGCCTCAATGGGCCGCTTGGTTCGGCCCCGGCGGCGTCAGAGGCCCGCGTCGTGCGCGGCTGCCGTCAAGCCGGTGACGCGATCCCGCGCGGACTGGATCAGCGCCACCCACGCGCGCGGGTCCGGATGGTGGTCGGCATGCTCGGCCGCGAGCAGCGCGAGCTCTATCCCGTCCAGGTGATGGCCGAGCCATTCGAGTTCGGTTTCGATCCCGCCGCCGCTGGCAAGGCGGGCGGTGGCGGCGGCGGCGCGCGCGCGGGCGGCGGTCATGGCCGGAGCGACTTCCGGCAGGTCGGCGGCGATGGGCCCCATGGTGTTCTCCTTCGGGTGTCAGGCGGTGGCGCCGGCCCGGATGGCCTCGTCAGCCGCGCGGATCTTCGCGAGCGCGGCAGCGAGGGGCTCGCCGGGGATGAAGCGGACGCGGGCGGCGAGCGGCGCGGGGGCATCGAGCCGGATTGCGCCGCCGGTGGTGGTGGTGAGGCGGGCGAACACAGCGCCGTCGCGCTTCAGGGCGAAGCCGGCGCCCTGGCGCTTGGCGAGATAGGCGGGTCGACCACCGCCGGCCTCAAGGGCGCGGAGCGTGGCGCCGAACTCTGCCGCCAACCGCTCGGCGGCGCGGGGCGAGTCGACAAATTCGAGATTGGCGATGGCTTCCTTCAGCCCCGCGATGCGGGCGGCGCGCTCCGGCGCTGGCATGGCGGCCACCGCAGCGGCGGCCTTGGCTTCCTGCCATGCCATGCGCAACGCGGCGCGAAAGGCTTCCCGGGGGTTGTTCCTCAGGATGCAGCCCGGGCCGTCGAGCTGGGTTCGGAAGAGGTGCCAGGCGCGGCGCATCAGGCGGCGGCGGTTGATGGGGTTGGCCATGGCGGCGCCCTCTCCGCTCACGCTGCGAGGCCGGCGGCGGCCTTCTCGGCGCGCACGATGGCCTCGATGTTGGCGACCCGTATCAGGTCGGCCGAGCGGTGCTTGGCGGCGCTCCAGCTCCGGGGAGCCGTGGCGCGGGCGTACTGAGCGGCCCGGCCCTGGGCGACGCGCAGGGCCGATTCCAGCCGCGTGATCACCTCGCCGCGGGGCAGCGTGCGCGGGATGACGGTGTAGCGCTGCAGCACCTCCCACGGCGTCACCGGCGCGTCGGGCTGGCGAAGGTCCGCCCAGGCCTGGCGGAGGCAGTCGGCGAAGGCGGCGCGGTCGAAACGGACCGCCAGCGAAAGGCGGTAGACCCGCCACGCCCGCCGCATCACTTCCGATTTCGCGATCTTGGCCATTGCCGTTGCCCCATAAGGTACATTTTGTTATCCATATCGTCCAATATGGATCGACCAACGTCAACCCATATGGGATATTTTTTTATCCATTAAGGGTAATATCTATGCTTACTGCTGAGCAGATTCGGGCCGCCCGCGCGGCGTTGCGCTGGGAGCGTAGCGATCTTGCTGACCGTTCTGGCGTCTCGGTTCCTTCGATAAAACGACTTGAAGGGATGGTTGGCCCGCTGCTGGCAACGCGCATGGGAACGCTGGATGCCATCCGGCGGGCCTTCGAGGCGGCAGGGGTGACATTCCTGGCGGCGGGTGAGGCGTCGGTCGGCGGTGGCCCCGGCGTGCGGCTTGATGCGGTGGGCGGCGAAGCTGCCGAGGCATGAAGGAGGCGCCCATGTCACCAACCAAGGGGGCACAGCCGCGCTATTTCGCCCGGATCGAGCGCGAAGGCCCATGGTGGTGCGTTTCGTTCAGAGATCTGCCTGGCTGCCTCACCTCCGGCCGCGGGCGAGCCGAGGCGCTGCGCATGGCGGCGGATGCCCTGGCCACCTGGTGCGCCGGCATCCCGCCTCTGCGCCTGCCGAGGCCCACCGGCCCAGCCGCGGGCGAGGTGCTCGTCACGGCGCGGTTCAACCGCCCACCGCATCCCCTGCCGCCCGCCTGCGGCACCCGCTTCCTCGCACCCCTGGCGGCGCGGTGGCTAAACAAAGACGGAGATTGGAGATGACCGTAGATGAAACGGCCGACACGTTTGCGGCCGACCTTGCGCAATTGAACGGAGAGATGCTTAACGAGTTCAACTGCCTCGCATTCACCGGGTGCTTGACCAAGTACAAAATAGATGTTTATAGGCAGACAGAACTGTATTTTAGTGAATTGACGTACATCCCAATTCCGATCTCGAATATCTCAGATATTGGTCGAGATATAGATACTTATGGCATTTATCGCGTCATAAATGCAGAATTTGATACGATATTAGAAATGCTAAAGAGGGGCGATATAGTGGCCACCGGCCGCAAAGGAAGCCCTCTCGCCGCTGTTGAAATTATTCCATCGGACATTTGGTATTATGCAAACTTCACAATTCGGAACAATAATACAGTTCCCATCAATGGGACAGATACAACGTTCTATTCCGTCCGGCTCTACAGCAGGGACAATGCCCCTCAAATTAATGAGGTAGCGGTCCCTGCCTTTGCAAACGAAAATGTGGAGGCAAAGAACAGGGGTGGCGCGCCGCGCACCTATCGGTGGTCGGAAATCATTGATCGCTTCATGGTCGGTCTCGGAACGCCTGATTCTCAAGCTGAACTGGTTCGGAGAGTCCAGGCCGCGGCGAAAGCATCGGGCCAAGAGGAACCGGACAGGAAGACCATTCTGCCGGAATTCGGCAGGCGATTCCCCATCTTTATGGAGGCTGTAAGGAAGCGCCCCGACGAATAGGGGGAACCGTTTCCCCTAGTTACCCTCAGTTCCCCCCTCTGCTGGCGGTTGGAACTCTGCGGTGATGGCTGCTGATGCCGGACGTTGCCCGGCAGGGAAAGGAGCCATCCAGCTATGCCCGATAACGACAATCGCGCCACCGGCGCCCCAGCCTTTACCCCGCTCATCGACACCGCCGAAGCTGCCAAGCTGCTCGGCCTCGCCGCCATCTCCCTCGCGAAGATGCGCGTGCGCGGCGACGGGCCGCCCTATGTGCAGCTCGGCCGAGCCGTCCGCTATGACCCTGCGGCGGTGATGGCCTGGGCGGCGGCGCGCACCCGCCGCAGCACCAGCGAAGCCACCGTCGCGGCGGTGCGCGGGGAGGCCGCATGATGCCGCACGATCTCAGCCCGTTTCTCATGACGGAATCGGAGCGCGCGCGCTTCCTCGATCTCGTGCGCTCCAGCCGCAGCGGCCACACGCCCACTGCGGCCTGGGTCATGGACCTGCTGTCCAAGGTCCTGTTCGTCCTCGGCGTCGAGTTTCTCGCCGCCCTGGCGCCTCTCACCCGCCGCGGCGACGGCACGTTCTCGCTCGCCGGTGCGCCGGAGGCCGCTTGCTGGCCCGCCGGTGCCGCTCACACGGCGGACACCTCCTTCGCGCCGGGGGAAGTCCGCGTCGAAGGCCTCTCCGGCACTTGGGAAGATGCCAACGCGCGTCAACGGGCGGTGGCTTGGGGCGAGGCGGTGGCCGGGCGCGTCTGGCGCCGGCCGGCCGATCCTTGTCCGCCGCTCGAGGCGGTGGAACGCCTGTACGCGCTCGCCGGCCTTGCCATCCTAGCCGAACGCTACGCCGCGCGCGGATATCCCACGGACGTCAGCGACGATCTGCCGTTCGTCACCGATGCCCCCCCTCTGGCATTCGACCTTCCCGGTGGTGTGCCGGAGCCGCAGCCTGCGCCGTCCGCCCGGCCCGCCGCCGATGCCAGCGCCGACGGGCCGCTCGTCGTGGTCCCGGCGCTGGTGCTCGACGCGCTCCACTGTATCGCGGACGGCCTGGAGGAACTGGCCCGCAACCCCGCATGCGCCGGCATCATCCGCGCCGGTGGCGCCGAGCCGGACGATGTGGCACGCGCCGCCGAGTTGGCGGGCGGGCTCGCGGTTCGCGGGCTCGCGGGAGAGTGGGGGCCGCCGCCGGCCCATGCCGCACGTCCGGCCGAGGTGGCAAACCTCGCCCGCGAGCGGCGCCAGCGCGGCAGCCACCTGCGGGCTGTCTCCGTGGCGGCTTCGCCACCGGCAACCACGGCGGCCACCCTGCGCGGCGTGGCGGCGACCATGCGCGACATGGCGCGGGCGGCGAACGATCCCGTCCGGGCCGCCGAGATGCGCGCCGCCGGGCTACGGCCGGACCTCTTCGCCGGTGGCGAGCGCTTCGCCGATCGCCTCGCCGCGGATGCGGACCACATCGCCCACATCTTCGCCGCGGGCCGCAACGACACCCCGCCCGCCGCCTGAGTGCGGCGGACGTTCTTTTCCTCTCCCATCCCTTCGAAAGGAAATCCAATGGCTTCCACCACCATCACCCTTGACGAGCCGGTCCTCGGCCACGGCGGCGAGATCCGCACCCTCACCGTCCGTGAGCCGAAGGGCCACGAATTCTTTGAGTTCGGAGAGCCCTTCAGCCACGCCCGCAATCCGGACGGCACAATCTATTCCATCGAAATCGACGGAGTGCTGAAGAAGTACGTGGCCGCTTGCGTCGAAAATGCAGGCGAGCCCGAACTGATGCGGCTGTGTCTCGCGGATGCCATGGCGGTGAAGGACGCAGTGCTTGGTTTTTTTACGGGCGCCCGACTCAAGAACTCCGCGAAATCTGCGACGTCCTGATATTCGATCTTCACATCGTCGACGCGGAGGCTTGCGGGCGCATGACACTGAGCGAGATTCTATACTGGGCCCAGCGCGCGAGCTTGCGCGTCAAGGCCGCCAAGGCCTGGAGGCGGTGACGATGGCGGGACGTACACTTGAGGCGCGCGCGATCATCAGCGCCAAGGACCAGGCGAGCGCCGTGTTTGCCCAGGTAGGCCGCGCGGCTGCGAAGATGGGGGCGGCCACCAAGGCCGCCTCCGGCATCGCCGGCAAAAACGTCAACGCGGTGACGGCGCCTCTCGGCAAGCTCGACAAGGTTGTCCACCGCGTTTCGGGCGCCGTCGCCGCGACCTATGCCGCGCACCGCGGCGCGCGGGTCGTCGAGAACGTGGCGGAACTATATAAGACCTTCGACGATCTCGCCCGGTACCAGCGCGCCATTCTCGGCATCACCGAGGCCCAGCAAGCCCCGCTGCTGAAGCAGGCCACCTCCGGCGAGATCAAGGGATTCAACGACATCGAAATCCTGCATGCCCAGCTAGACCTCGCCCAGCGCGGGTTGCAGCAGGACGCGATAATCCCCATCACCAAGGCGGCGGCAAGCTTCGCCCTCGCGCTCGGCACCGACCTGCCAACCGCCGCGAAGACGCTCGAGGGCATTCTTTTCTCGACCGGCAAGGATCTGCACGACACCGGCGCGGCTGTGGAGGCGGCGAACAAAGCCGCGTCGTACGCGACCAAGCTGGCGAAGATCGGCGGCCTCGACGAAGAGGATGTGCGTCAATTCTTCAAATATGCGGGCGCCCCAGGCTCGGTGGCCGGATTTTCCGACGCCACCATGGGAGCGGTCGCGGCCATCCTGCGCAAGTCCAACATCCGCGGCGACGAGGCGGGTGTCGCGATGCGGGCCTTCGCCGGCAAGTTGGTGGCGCCGACCAAGAAGGGTATGGCCGCGCTTGATGCCCTCGGCATCGATTATGCCAGCTACACCAAGATGCCGGGAGCCCTGTCCGCCGACAACCTCGGGGCAGCGGTGAAACGCCAGCTCGGACGATCGCTCTCCGAAGCGCAGATGGCCGCGCTCAGGGCGGCGATGGAGGATCCCGACGTGGTCGGTGATCAGGGCGCCTTCACCGACAAGGCGGTGGAGATCGTCGGCGCGGGCTTCGCGAAGAACAAAAAGGGCCAGCTCGCAGCCAAGGATGCCCAGGCCATCGCGAAAGTGGCGAGCACCTTCTACCGGCTCGCCGTTGAAAGCGTGGACGTGGAAGGGCTCCTGCGGACCATCATCGAGAAGAACCCGACGCTGGCCCAGTCGAACGCGCTGTTCACCGAGCGCCAGGGCGCCCGCTTCTCTGTCCTGGCGAAGGGTGGACTTCCATTGTTCAACGAATACGTCCAGAAGCTCCTCGGCGCCGGCGATAACTTCCACCTCAAGATCGCTGAGGAACGCTCCGCTGGCTTCGCGGGCGCGATGAAGCAGGCGGAGGCGGCGACGCTCAACTTCACCACGGCCCTTGGCCGCGCATGGGACCCGGAACTTACGGGTGCGATGCGCACGTTTGCGACCACGGTGCAGCATCTCTCGGAGCTCGATCCCACGGTCCTGAAGCTCGGCACGGCGGTGGGGGGCACAGTGGCGGCGCTTATCGCCTTCGAGGCGGCGGCGAAGGCGGGGGCAATCGTCATGGGCCTCGCCAACGCCGCCAGCGCCGGCGCCGGTGCGGGCGCGGCGGTGGGTGGAGTGGCGGCGGCCGGTGCCGCAGGTGCCGGCGCCGGTGCTGCAGCCGGCGGACTCGGCGTCCTTGGGGCCGCCGGCGTCGGCCTCGCCGCGGCGGGGGTCGGCTATCTCGGATACAAGGGAGCGGAGGCCCTCGCCGAAACCGAGTGGATGAAGCACCTCACCGACGCGTTGAACTACTGGAACAGCGCCCGGCCAACCTTCGACGGGCCTCTTGCCGGCGGGGGCGCGCCGCTCGGCCCGGGCCTGCGTCCTCTCGACGGTAACAATGTCAAGGCCGAGGTGTCCGGCCGGGCGGATGTGAATGTGACGGTGAAGGTGGAACCCTCGGATTGGCTGCAGGCGACCGTGAAGGAGGCAAAGGGGGCGATGAAAATCCAGAATGGAGCGCCTACAGGCCGCTCCATGCCGGAGGCCGAGCCGCCGTCCTCCGGCGCTTCGGGCCAATGGTAGGGGGCAACACCAGGTGACGGACCAAAACAAGCCTGCCGACCCGCCCGTGGTCTCCCCAGAGACCGCGGCGCGCATCGTCGAAATCGTCGCTGGGGGACCGCTCCCGCCGGTGATGCCCTCCCGCATGTGGAGGCCCCGCCGCTCGCGCCGGATGGCCCGCCAGCGGCCGAAGGCGGGCCGGCGGGTGCCGATGCCGCCCCGCCGGCCCACCGCCGCCGTGGCCGCCCGCGCAAGCGGCGCGGCGAAGCGGCCGAGGGCGAGGCCGGCGAGGGCGAGGAGAAGCGCCCGCCGCGCGTCCGCAGCACCAGTGCCGAGACGGTGGGGGGTGTGCTCGACGGCGTGGAGTTTTGGCATTCCACCGACAATGAGCCCTATGCCACCGTAGAAATCGACGAGCACCACGAGCACCTCAGCGTGCTCGGGAGGGCCTTTGAACTGTTCCTGGCAGAGCGCATCTACGACGTGGCCGGCTCGGCTCCCACCACCAACGCGCTGCGCGACGTGCAGCGGCTGTGCTGCATTCACGCGAAGAAGGGCGCCGAGCATGAGGTGTTCCGCCGCGTCGCCCGCGCAGGCGGGCGCATCTACGTCGATTTGTGCGATCGGGCTTGGCAGGCCATCGAAATCACCAAGGATGGATGGGTGGCCATCCCCTCAGCGGCGCATCCGGTCAAGTTCCTCCGCTCGCGCGGGATGCAGGCCCTCCCCGAACCGGAGTTTTCCGACCGGGGAATCGAGGAGCTTCGTGAGTTTGTTAATGCGGACGGGCCGGACGACTTCACCCTTGTCGTATCTTGGCTCCTGGCGGCCTTCGGTGGCCTTTCAGCCTTCCCGATCGCGGTGCTCTCCGGTGAAGCTGGCTCGGGGAAGTCCCGCCTGGCGGAGAAGATGCGCGCCCTCACGGATCCTCACATTGCGCCGATGCGCTCGCCGCCCCGCGACTTGCGCGACCTGTTCGCCGGCGCATCGAACCAATTTATCACCTGCATCGACAACATCAGCCGCATGGAAGCTGATCTGTCGGACTCCCTCTGCCGCATGGCGTCGGGCTCCGCCGAGGCGACGCGCGCCCTGAACACGAACGCGGAAGAGGTCTATCTCACCGGCGCGCGCCCCATCATCTTAACCGGCATCGGCGACCATTGGGGCCAGCAATCCGACCTCGCCACGCGCTCTCTTGCAATCAAACTCGCGGCCATCCCCGAGACCGAGCGGCGGACCGACGTGGATCTTGACGCGGCCTTTGCGGCGGCGCGCCCGCGCATCATCGGCGCGCTCTGCGACGCGGTGTCCTCCGGCCTCAGGCGCGAGGGCACGGTGCGGCTGGAGCGCCTGCCGCGACTTGCGGATTTCGCTCGGTGGGTTACCGCCTGCGAGCCCGGCCTCGGCTGGGATGAGGGCACGCTCGCCGCCGCGCTCGAGGCGGGGCGCCATGAATCCTCCGCCACCGCGTTCGATGCGGACGAGGTGGCCAAGGCCATCCATGCCTTCATCCTCGATGACCATCCGGTGGCAGGCTGGGAAGGGACCGCCGGGCGCCTCCTGACTGCTCTTAACGCCCGCGTCAGCGAGGAGGTGCGGCGCTTGCGCTCCTGGCCCGGCAACCCGACTGCGATGGGAACCCGCATCGAACGCGTGGCGGGGCTCCTGCGTTGGAAGGGCTTCGCAGTGATCCGGCGCCGCGGTGCCGAGCGGACCATCGCCATCAAGCCGCCACCGACAAAGTAGCCTGCCCCACCTTTCCGCCCGCGCCCCCGTGCCTATCCGCCCCACGGGCCGCCGAAGGGTGAATTAAGGGCCGGCCCGGGCCATTCGCCCCGGCCTCGCGGTGGGCGCTGGTGACCTCCGGAGGCGATTGGAGCCGCGCCCGCGCTGGCGGCGGGGCACACTGTTGCGGCGGCGCCACGGGTACCCCCCCTATTTAGGGACCGTGTGCGGCCCAGCCTCCCGCACGGGGCCGCTGCCTCCCGGCTTTTGGGTAGTGGGCGCGGGCGCAAGCGGTACACGCTCAAACGCGTTCCGTGCCGGTTTTCAGCGTGCCGCACGCACTCGTGCACACGTCTCCCGCCCCGGTTGCGCGGCCGAGGCCCGGCGGACGGCGGATGCGCGCCGCGCAATTTGGCTAAGCCCATGTTTATTCATGAGAAATAATCCGCGGCCCTAAAGTTTAGGCTCGGACTTGAGCCATTCTCTGGCGGCGAGTCGGGGGCGGCGGCCCCGTGCGCAGGGTCGGGTGGTACACGGTCCCTAAATAGGGGGGGTGCCCAGGCGCGGCGGCAACACCTGTGTCGTTCCTGCCCAGGCCTGCGCTCGGCCTGCGATTTACGGCCGAATTTCCGCGCAAATTAATTCCGAAAAAATGCCAGAAATTCAAATTCGGGGTGCCGACGAGGCCAAATCCCATACGCCAGCACCATTTTTGCGAATTTTCTCGACACGTTGCAGCACCTTACGACACCGCCTTGTCACGTTCTAAATCCTCATAAGCCATTGATAACAGACGCTTTTTGACACCTCGTCACGTTGGAGGCCCCATTCCTTTTAGAACTTTAAAGGAAAAATAGAGGGAGCGGCGGCAGGCGGGCGCCGGGGGAATTTATTTTACGCAATAGTGCGGAATAGGGACAGGCGTCGAAAGGCGACAAGGCGTCAATTATCCTGAATTATCATATACTTAAATGTATCGTGGCGTGAAAATCAGGGTGTCATAGGGGCGTCGAAGGCGTCGAAAATGGCGGCTCCAGCGGTGCCAGAGTGTAGAAAGTCGCCGCTCGAAGCGGGGGATTTTTCGATTTTCCTGGCATTTATTTTGAATTTCCGCCGCCGGAATTCGCGGTGGCGTCCTGGCGGGGCGCGCTCGATGGCTCGCGCCGGTGATGGGCGGCCTCCTGGTGCATCTCGGCGGACCACCCGATGGCCTCCACCGCCGCCCCGCGGGCGTGGATCACGCGCCACTCTTTAGCCGCCGCGCCGGCTCTTTAGCGCTCGCGGAACGCGGCTCGCCATCAGGTTGCACCACCGCCCGCCTTCATGGCTCGGCTGTCGTCTCCCGCCGGGGCCGCGCGAGAGCGTGAAAGGGGTGGGGGAAATCAGCTTGCAGGCGGGCGGCGCTTGGGTGGGCGCCGGCCAATAGGGATCACTTCGGCTGGAGGCTCGGCGGGCTTGGGGCCTCCCCCATGGCGGCAGCGAGGCGGGCGCCGATGGTTTCGGAGGCAGCGCGCACGGGATCGTCGGCAAGATGGGCATAGCGCGCCGTGGTGGCCGCCTGAGCGTGCCCCAGGAGCTTTCCGATCATGTGGAGGCCAAGCCCCGCGCCGGCGCCGATTGATGCGTGGGTATGGCGGAGGTCATGGAGCCGGACAGTTGCCCGCTCCACCACCACCGACCGGCCCGCCCGATCCACCAGCGGCCCGCCATCGGGGCCGCGCTTTTCCACTGTCTCGACAAAGCCGGCCCGCCGGGACACCAGCGCCCACGGCCGTTGCAAATCGGCGCGGGGCTTTTTCGGATCCTCGCCGGCAATGACGAAATCGCCGATCCGCGGCAGGCTTGCGAGGATGGCGAGGGCCGGCGCGTTGAGGACAACGGCCTTTTTCCCCGTTTTGGAATCGGGGAGGAGAAGCAGTCCGCGCTCGATGTCGACATGGGTCCATTTCAGGTGGAGGATTTCCCGAAGGCGGGCGCCGGTGAAGATGAGCAATCGCAGGGCTGCTGCGGCGTGGGGGGCGATGCGCGCGCGGCGGTTCTCTTCCTTGGGTGCGTGCTTCGCCTTCGCGTCCGGACGTGGCTCCCACGGCACGCCATCGGTTTCAGCCTCCCGGATCGCGGCGCCGAGGCGCTCGAGCTGCTCGCTGCTGAGAAATGTCTCGCGCCGTTCCTCCCGGAACTTCTCAATGCCGACGCCGGGGTTATGGCCCTTCGGCACCATCTTGACGCGGGCCGCCCAGGCGAAGGCCGAGGAGAGCGCGGCGATAGCCCGATTGGCGGCAATGGGGGCCTTCGCCCCGATGCGGCGGTGAAGCCGAGCCACGTCCGCCTCGGAGATCTGTGCGGCCTTGCGGGGGCCGATGGCGGGCAGGATGTGGTTTCGGAATAGCTCGGCATAGCCGGCGGCGGTGCGGGGCTTCTTCTTCGGATATGCCTCCTCGGCGAGGTACCGTTCCGCGATCTCCGCCACCGTGGGCGCCGCCCTGGCGCCCGCCCGCTCGCCGGCCGGATCGCCACCGCGCCGCACCTCGGCGAGCACGTCGCGGGCCATGTTGCGCGCCTGATCGGGGGTCAACTCGCCATAGGGGCCGATCTTGAACCGCCGCTTGGCCACGCCACGCCCGCCACTGCCGGGCCGATATTCGACAACGAACGTCTTGAGGCCGGAGGGCATCACGCGCAGGCCGAAGCCCTTCAGGTCGGCGTCGTAGAACGTGCGCGCCGCTGCCACCGCCGGCAGGGCATCAATGCTTCGCTTCGTCAGGCGCAAGGCGTCAGCCATGCATGGCCTCGTGGTTTGACAGAGAGATTTTGTCGCCACCCTGTCGCCACCGAAGACGCAAACCGCAGGCATCCACAGAAACGACCGTGCATCAAAACCCTATGAGAACACAGGGCTTGCGGCAATCCCGTGCATCAGCCTATATCGCCAGATATCCCATATATTCAGACTGTGGAACCGGAGGTCGGTGGTTCGAGCCCACCCACCTGTACCACCACAAGCCATTACCGCCACAAGTCATTCGAAAATCAGCGATATTTCCGCCAGGTCCTGCTGCGCCAGAGGCTGATGAGGCGCGAGTCGGTCGTCTGGTTGTTGCGACGAACCGCGACGGCAAGAAGGGACCGCCCCCACGGCCAGAGCCCTCCCCTCCAGGCTCGCCCCCCAAAGGCGGCGCGAGCGGGACATGGGAGCGGCAAGCCCAGGCTTGGGGACGAAGCGGCGCCATTGATGAGCGGCGCCACGGAATCGACACGCCCGCGCGCCGATCGCCGCAGGCGCAGCATCGGCCACGTTGCGTTCAAGGCGAGGCGGCGGCGCTCCAGCCGTCTTCGGTGTGACGTCGGTATCGGACGAACCGTCAGACGTAGCAGGGACCTTCGATGAGCGGGTGGGCGGCCAGGAACGCCTCATCCACCTCGATGCCGAGGCCCGGCCCCTCCCGGCATGTCACCGTCCCGTCGGAGGACAGTTGGTAAGGCAGGCCGCAGACCTCGTCGCGGAACGGGTTGTGGTGGGCCACGTCCCCCTCGAAATAGCCGGGATTGCCCACCGCGCACATCAGATGCAGCGTCGCCACCATGTTGATGCCGGTGGCGGAGGTGTGCGGGTTCACCGAAAGCTTCCAGGCCGAGGCGAGGATGGCGATGCGGTGGCATTCGGTGATGCCCCCGGCCTTGGACAGGTCCGGCTGCACGAAGGAGACCGCCCCGTCCTCGATCAGGCGGGTGAACTCGAAGCGGGTGAAGTGGTTCTCCCCCGCCGCCAGGGCGACGGTGCCGAGCTTGGCGGCGTCGAGATAGCTGCGATAATCATGCGGCGGGAACGGCTCCTCGAACCAGCCCACCTTCGCCGCCTGATAGGCCGGCATCACCCGGCGCACGTCATCCAGCGAGCAGCCGGTATTGCCGTCCACCAGGATGTCGATGTCGTCACCCACGGCGGCACGCACCGCCTCGACCCGCGCGATGTCGCGGGTGGGCGTGTCGCCGACGCGCAGCTTCAGCGCCCGGTAGCCCCGCGCCACATAGGATTGCGCCTCCTCAGCCAGCGCCGCCGGGTCCTGCCAGCCGAGCGAGATGCCGCCGGCATAGGCCTTGATCTTTCTCGGCGCGCCGCCGAGCAGGCGGTGGACCGGAGCGTTCATCACCTTGCCGCGGATGTCCCACAGCGCGATGTCGAGCCCGCTCAGGGCGAGGGCGGCGGCGGCGCCCATGCCATGGCTGGCAAGCTGCATGCGGTAGACCTTCTGCCACACGCCCACCACGTCGAGGGCATCCATGCCCAGGACGAGCTCGGAGAGGGTGGTGTCGATGAGCTTTGCCACCGCGCCCGGGCAGCGGCCGTGGTGCGCCTCGCCCCAGCCGACCACGCCCTCATCGGTCTCGACTCGCACCAGCACGGCATCACGCTTCACCGCCCGGCCGATGCCCAGGGTGACGTTCTTGCCTTCGGGCACGCGGAAGGAGACGGGGACGGCACGTACGGAGGCGATGCGCATTGTGGTCTCTTGGCTCTCTCGGATTTCAGGCGCCGGAAGGTCAGGCGGCGGATTTGCGATAGTCGGGGTTCACGAGGTTTTCCGGCTCCTCGCCCGTGAGGATGCGCAGCACCTCCTGCGCGGCACCCATGCTCATGGCCCGCATGGAGGTGGCGGTGATGCCGGCCACGTGCGGCGTCATGAGCAGGTTGGGCAGCGCGAACAGCGCGCTGTCGGCCGGCACCGGATGCACGTCGTAGACATCCGTTGCCGCCCCGGCGATGCGGCCGGCGGCGAGGGCATCGATCAGCGTCGCGGTGTCCACGATGGGGCCGCGCGCCGGGTTGATCAGCACCGCGTCCGGCTTCATCCGGCCGATGAGGTCGACGCTCACGAGCCCGCGTGTGTCCGCCGTCAGCGGGCAGGCGATCACGATGGCGTCGCTCTCTTCGAACAGCGCGCCGAGGCTCGTCGCCTCAATGCCGTCCGGCGCCGCGCCGGAGCGGGAGGCGCCGAGTACCCGCATGCCGAAGCCCGCCTGCCCGATGGCCGCGACGCGCCGTCCAATGGCGCCGAGGCCGACGATGCCGAGGGTGGAGCCGGCGATCTCGCGGGTTCCGTCGCCCAGCGTCCGGGCCGGGTTCCAGCCGTCGGCCCGCAGCCTTGCGTCGATCCGCGCGATGGGCCGGCGCAGGTGGAACAGGGCCGAGAAGACGTATTCGGCGACCGTCTGGGTGTTGCTGCCCGGAAGGTTCGCCACCGGGATGCCGCGCGTGGTGGCCGCTGCGACGGGGATGAAATCGAGCCCCACCCCGTGGCGGACCACCCCCTTGAGGTGGTCGGCGCCCTCGAACACGTCGTCCGGCAGCTTGGCGCGGACGATCACCGCATCCGCCACGCGGGTGTGGCGGCGCAGGGTATCGTCGGACGTGTCCACGCCGACGATGACCCGCGCATGCGGCGCAAGCAGCGCCGCGCCATCGGGGTGAAGGGCATTGGTGGCGAAGACGATGGGCCTGTCACTGGCCATAGGGGGCGCCCTCCGCGATGGGATTGACCAGGGTCCCGAGCCCCTCGATGCGTGCCCGCACCACGGTTCCGGGCCTGAGCCAGGCCGGCGGCTTGCGCATGCCGGCAACGCCGGCCGGCGTGCCGGTGGCGATCATGTCGCCGGGCTCGAGCGGCTGCGTGTGTGAAAGGTGGGAGACGAGGTCGGCCACGTCAAAGACGAGGTTGGAGGAGATGCCCTCCTGCAGCCGCGCGCCGTCGACCTCAAGGGAGAGGGCGAGGGCGTGCGGGTCGGTGATCTCGTCGGCGGTGGCGAGGAACGGGCCGAGCGGCCCGAAGGTCGGCAGGTTCTTGCCACGGGCGAAGCCGCCGTCGCGCTTGATCATCTCGCTGGCGCTGATGTCATTGAAGACCGCATAGGCGGCGACAAAGGACAGGGCTTCCGCGCGCCCGACCTTGTCCGCCCGCCGGCCGATCACCGCGGCGATCTCCACCTCGTAGGTGCAGCCGCCGATGTCCGGCGGCAGGAGGATGGGCGCGCCCGGACCGACCACGGTGGAGGCCTGCTTCATGAACAGCACCGGCTCGGCCGGCGGGGCCATGCCCCGCTCCGCCAGCGCGTCGCGATAATTGAATGCGAGGGCATAGATGCGTGCCGGCACATAGGGTGCCAGCAGCTCGACCTCCGACAGGGGAAGGCGGGCGGCATCGGCGAGGCCATGGGTGGCGATGCGCGCGGCGGCCACGTCGAGGCCGCCGCGGATCAGCGCGTGCATGTCCGGCGCGGTGCCGGCGAGCGCGCCGGCCATGACCGGATGGGCGAGGTCGAAGACCGCGTCCCCGGCGCCCGCGCCGTCACCCTGGAGCACGCCGGCGCGGTCTTCGCCGGCATGGCGGAAGCTGACGAAGCGCATGGCTCAGGCCACCCGGTAGCGGTCGATGACGGAGCGGTCGATCTCGATGCCGAGGCCGGGGCCGGTGGGGATCTTCACCCGGCCGCGCTCCTGCACGATGGGCTCCTTGGCGAGATGGTCGCGGAAGGGGTTCTCGCACTGCTCGAACTCCAGCAGCGGCTCGAACGGGAACAGGCTCGGCGGCTGGTCGGCCAGGGAGCCGAGGAAGTGCAGCGTGGCGGCGATGCCCACCGCCGAGCCCCAGGCGTGAGGCACGCACTCGACGCCATGGGTGGAGGCGAGGGCCGCGATCTTCTTGCATTCGGACAGGCCGCCGGCGGCGCACACGTCCGGCTGCACGATGTCCATGGCCTTGCGCACGATGGCGTCGCGGAAGCCCCAGCGGGTGAACTCGTTCTCGCCGCCGGCCACCGCCATGTCGAGGGCGCGCGCCACCTCCACGTAGCCGTCGATGTCCTCGGGCGAGATGGGCTCCTCGAACCATTCCACGTCCAGTTCCTCGAGCTTGCGGCCAAGGCGGATGGCGACCGGCACGGAGAAGGCGTGGTTGGCGTCCACCATGAGGCGGATGTCCGGCCCGATGGCCTCGCGCACCGCCTTCACCCGCTCATAGTCCTTGGTGATGTTGCCGAGGCCGATCTTCATCTTGACGGCCTTGAAGCCCTCATCCACGTAGCCGACCGCCTCCTCGACCGCCTCCTCCACCAGCCGCTCGAAATCGATGAAGTAGAGGCCGGTCGCGTAGCAATCGACCTCGGTGCGGAAGGCGCCGCCGAGCAGCTTGTGCACCGGCTTGCCGCAGCTCTTGCCGATGATGTCCCACAAAGCGATGTCGATGCCGCTGATGGCGGCGATCGACATGCCCTTGTTCCCGTAGTCCTTGATGCGGTTGTAGAGGTCCTCCCAGATGACCTCCACGTCGAACGGGTCGCGGCCGAGGATGCGCGGGCCGAACTGGGTCTCGATGAAGGCCTTGGCCACGGCCGAGGGGCCGTAGCACTCGCCCCAGCCGACGATGCCGTCGGCGGTCTCGATCTCGACCAGGCAGGTGCCGCGGGTCTTGTAGAGCCACCCCCGCGAGGAGGTGAAAGGCTTCTCCACGGGGGCCGACATGACATGGGCCCGGACGCTCTTGATGACGCTCACGACGCGCTCTTTCTGCTGGGAACGGGAGGAGGCGCGGCAAGCCGCACCTTCGTTTCGTCATGCCCCGGCTTGTCCGGGGCATCTACTTTGCCGCTTGCTCGGTGCCTCCATCCGGGGCCCGCCCGGCCCCGCCGGGGGATGACCGCAGTCCGAGGGTGCGCTTTCGGCTAGTCGGCGCCCTTGAACACCTGGCTTGCCACCGCGTTCAGCGACTTCTGCACGGCGTTCACCTCCTGATCGAGGGCGTCGCCGGTGAGGTCGTCGACCAGCACGCCGTTCTCGGCCGCGAAGGTCTTGAAGCGGGGGTCCTGGATCGCCTTGCGGAACGCATCGACCAGGGTCTTGCGCACCTCCGGCGGGATCTTGGCGGGGGCGACGATGTAGGCCATCTGCACCACCGGGCCGAAGGGGAAGACGTCGTAGCCCTTCTCCTTCATGGTCGGCACGTCGGGGAAGACGGACAGGCGCTGGTTGTCGAACACGGCGATCGGCCTCACCTGGCCGGCCTTGATCTGGGCGATGCTCTCGGAGGGTTTCAGCACGGCCGCGTCGATCTGGCCGCCGGCGAGGTCGGTGATGACCTTGGCGCCGCCCGGGTAGGGCACGTTCACATAGTCCACGCCCGCGGCCTTGGCCGACATGGTCGCGAAGATGTGGTTGATGTTGTAGGTGCCCGGCGTGCCGATGGTCACCTTGCCGGGATTCGCCTTCATCTGCGCGACGAAGGCCTCCACGTCCTTCGGGCCGTCGGTCTTCACCAGCAGCATCAACGGATCGCTGGAGACGCGGGCGATGCCGGTGAACTGGTCGTTGCGCAGGGGCGTCTTGTTCTGCGCGATCATGGAGAGGGTGGACGAGGTGCCCATTCCGAGGGTGTAGCCGTCCGGCGTCGCGCTCGCGACGCGGCCCATGCCGATGGTGCCGGTGCCGCCGGGCACGTTGTCGACGATGATGCGCACGCCGTTCTCGGCGAGGATGGGCGCCAGCATGCGTGCGGCGATGTCGTTGGAGCCGCCGGAGTTCCACGGAACGATGAGCCGCACCTCGCGGCTCGGGAACTTGTCCTGCGCGGCGGCGCTCCCCGCCGCGGCGAGAAGGACCGCCCCCAAAGCGAGGGCAAGGCTGTGCTTCATCGGCGTTTCTCCCTTTTGTTGTTTGTTATAACAAGCGACATATAACCTCCTTGTCAACGCCCTTTTCAGGTGCTCCCCTTGGGCAATGGAGGCGAATGTGAACGTGGCCGATCAGAATCTCTCGCGGATCGCCCGCGAGCCGCTGTGGGACCGCGCCCATGCGCAGTTGCGCGAGGCGCTGCTCGCCGGCCGGTTCGAGCCGGGCAGCGCCCTGGTGCTGCGCCAGCTCGCGGAGACCTTCGGCACCTCCATCACGCCGGTGCGCGATGCGCTCTCTCGGCTGGTGGCGCAGGGAGTTCTGGAACAGGGGGCGCGCAATTCCGCCCTCGTGCCGGACCTCAGGAAGAGCGCGCTGCTCGACATCATGGTGGTGCGCAGCGAGCTGGAAGGCCGTGCCACGCGGGAGGCCACGCTGAAGGCGATGCCTGCCGACATCGACGCGCTGGATGCTCTCCTGGGCGAGATGCGGGGGATGATCGGCCGGCGGGAGCTCGACGCCTATCTCGACGTCCACCGCCGCTTTCATTTCGGCATCTATGCCCTCGCCGGCATCCCGATCCTCAATGAGATGATCGAGAATCTCTGGCTCAGGTGCGGGCCGATCCTGTCCTTCGTCGTGCCCGAATACGTGGTCTCGCTGAAGGGCACCGACCATCATCGGGCGGCGCTGGACGCCATGCGCCGCAAGGACGGGGCAGCCGCCGAGGCGGAGATCGTCGCCGACATCGAGGAGGCCGGGCGCTATCTCCTCGGCCTCGCCGACCCGGCCGGGCGCATCCGTCGGCGCAAGCTCCCCTGATTCCACGCCGGAACCTCAACCGGCACAGGGGCTGCCGCAGGCGTCCGGAGCCATGCGGCGGCGCTAGCGCCGTGGCCGCGTCTCCGGCATGACGAGGAGGACGGTGAGAAAGCCGATGCCGGCGATGGCGGCGAGCAGCTCGAAGGCGGCGTAGCTGCCAAAATGGTCGGCCGCGAATCCGGCCAGCACCGTGCTGATGGACGCGCCGATGCCCATGGCGCAGCCGACCGTGCCCTGCGCCAGGTTGAAGTGCCCGCCCTCGTGGGCGACGTCGAAGACCACCAGCGGCACGAGGACGCCGAGCACCGCCGCCGACAGGCCGTCGAGGATCTGGATCACCACCAGCAATTCGGGGGCGGTGACGGTGGCGAACAGGAGGCCGCGCACAACCAGCGCCCCGAAGCCGGCGAGCAGCAACGGGCGGCGACCCCAGCTTTGGGCAAGCCGGCCCACCCACGGCGACAGCACGGTGACGGTGAATTGCGGCACGACCATCGCCGCCGCGACCATCACGGTGGCCGTCTCGCTGAAGCGCATGGTGAGCAGGCTTGCAGCAAGCGGCAGCATGGCGGCGTTGGCGAGGTGGAACAGCATCACGCAGGCCGCGAAGATCACCAGCGGCCGGTTGCGGACGATCGCGAGGGCGCCGCCGGCGAGGTCACCCCGCGGCGCGCGCGGCGCCGGGGCCTCGGACGGCACCGCGATATCCTGGGCGCGGATGCGCAAGAGCGCGAACAGCGCCGGCAAGACCATGAGGGCGGTGAGAAAGAACACCGCGTGGCTCGAGAGATAATAGCCGGCCGCCCCCATCACCGCGGCGGCGATCCCGGTGCCGGCCGAGGCGAAGGCGGCGTTTCGCCCCAGCCGCTCGCCGATGTGCCCCTCCCGGGCGATGCGCACGCTGAGCGCCACCAGGGCGAGGCCCAGCACGCTGCTGGCGACGGCATGCGCCACGCGGGACACCACCACCACTGGGAACACCGGCCAGAGGGCGAAGGCCAGCGCCGCTCCGGCGATGAAGAGGAGTGAGACGACCACGGCAGCGCGTAGCGAACGAAGCCGGTCCACCAGCGCTCCCAGCGGGATCTGCCCGCCGAGGCTGACGAGGCCGCCGATGGTGAGCACGAGGCCGATGTCCACCTGCGTCCACTTCTGCGTCGAGAGGAATACGGCAACGAAGGGACCGAACCCCGTCTGCACGTCAGCGACGAAAAAGACGAGCCAGTCCAGTCCGCGCCGGCTGCGCCTGGCCACGGGCGGCGGCTCCGGCGCTGAGGCCCGGCCCCGCCGGGAAGGCGTGCCGTCCGGTGCCTCCCTGGCCTCACCTGGGCGGTTGCGAGGCTCTTCCGTCACGCCCGCCATGCCGATGCGCCTTCCCGATCTGATGGCGGCTAGGGCCTCTGCGCGGCCGGCGCAGAGGTGTCGACCGCAGCCGGCACGGGCGCCACCGGGGGCGAGGACGCCGAGGAAGCGGGGGCCTGGAAAGGGGCGGACTGGACGGGGGCGGATTGGACAGAGGAAGCCGCGGCGTCGGCTGCCGCGGCGGGAGCCGCAGATGGGGCCGGCGCGGCCGGATCCGCCCGTCCGACGATGACCACCGCCTCGCCGGGCTTATAGGCCGGCGCCGTCCTGAGTTGGTCGCGCGACAGGTCGACGCTGATCGTATCCGCGCTGGCGCCCCTGGAAAAATGCAGCACCCGCCAATCCACCGCGATCTTGCGCGTGCCGACGCCGAGAAAGCCCCCGAAATCGACGATGGCAGCGCGGATCACCCCGCTGCGGTCGACCATGACGTCGACGAGGCGCCCCATATCCTCGCCGTTCAAGCCCTTTACCGGCTTGCCCAGCAGCGTATCGGCCACGGTGCCGTCGAGGATGACGGCAGGGGTCTCGGTTCCGGGCAGGCGGGCTGTCGCGGGTGTTCCCGGCTGCGCCCCCGGCCCGCCCTGGCCTGCGGCTCCCTGGCTGGGCGTTCCCTGGGCAGTCCCTCTCTGGGCGGGGCCGGCCGGCGGCGAGGGGTCCTGGGCGGGCGCCGCAGGCTGCGGCTGAGCCGGCGGTTGAACCGGAGGGAGTGGTGCCGGCTGCGACATGGCGATGCCGGTCACCGTGGCGAGGGCGGCAAAGCCGCCGGCCAGCCGTCCGAGCCAGACCGCGACGCAGGCGCGCAGCGCAAGCCGGATGGAGAGCCGGACAGGCACGGGCCGAGCGCCCGCCTTCAGGATGCATGCGGCATGGACGTGCCGGTCGGTGGACTTTGCCTGGATCAGCATGCCTGCCCTCCTGCTTGCCGTGGTTTCGTGCCGCCGGCGACCTTGATCCGGGCCATGGGCGAAACGCGTCCTTCGCTTCCCGCCACCGCCAGGGGCGCGCTCGTGCGCACCGCTTCGAAGCGGATACGCAGCCCGGAGCGGACGCCGCGGCGTTCCGCGGCGCAGCGATTTGCCGTCCTGATGAAACGAACTGGCCCGAGCGGCGTTCCCGCTTGGTGCGCCTGGATTGCAAGATCCACATCATCTCGAGCCGAACGAGGGAATGTGTACACTCTGCAACCGAAGGGGCGGCCATGCCCCGCACCGCAGCCTCTGCCTGGATATTCAGGGCGCCGCCGCTCCGACGGAGACGCCATGCCCTGCGGCGACCCGCAGCATGCGCCGGCGGTGACCGATGACCTGAGCTATTACGCCAACCGGCCGCTCGCCTTCCTCGCCCGCTATGTCGCCCGGCACCGGCTGCGCCACATGGTCATCGTGGCAGCGGTGCTGGGAGCGGTGGCCTTCTCCGTCAGCACGCAATATGGCGTGAAACTGCTGGTCGATGCCCTCGCCGCGTCGTCCTCGGCCGGATCGGCCCCGTGGGCCGCCTTCGCCGTGCTGGTTTCCTTCATCGCCGCCGACAACCTGCTCTGGCGCGTGGCAAGCTGGAATGCGGCCCATGCCTTCGTGAGCGTCACCGGCGACCTCAGGTCCGACCTTTTCCGCCATCTCACCGGCCACGCTCCGGCCTATTTCTCCGACCGCCTGCCCGGCGTGCTGACGAGCCGCGTCACGGCGACCTCGAACGCCGTGTTCCAGATCGAGAACATGTTCGTCTGGAATGTGATGCCGCCCTGCATCGCCACCGCCGGCGCCATCGTGTTCCTTGCCATCGTCAGCGTCGAGATGGCCCTGGTGCTGGTGGGCATCGCCGGCGCGGTGATGATCGTCATGTTCCGCATCGCCGCCACCGGCCGGCCTCTGCACCATGCCTTCGCCAATCGGGCGGCGGCCGTGGACGGCGAGATGGTGGACGTGGTGGGCAACATGGCCTTGGTGCGCGCATTCGGCGCCATCAGCCGCGAGCACCGGCGCTTCGACGCCACCGTCGCCGAGGAGATGAAGGCCCGCCGGCGCAGCCTCCTCTACCTTGAGAAGCTGCGCCTGATGCATGCGCTGGTGGTGGTGGTGATGACGCTCGCCCTCCTCGCCTGGGCCATCAGCCTGTGGCAAACCGGCCGGGCCAGCGCCGGCGACGTGGTGCTCGTCTGCACCCTCGGCATTTCGGTGCTGAGCGCCACCCGCGACCTCGCGGTCGCGCTGGTGGACGTGACCCAGCACATGGCCCGGCTGTCCGAGGCGCTGTCCACCCTGCTCTCGCCGCACGAGCTGCGCGACCATCCCGAGGCGGCGGCCCTGGTGCACACGGGTGCCCGCGTCACCTTCGAGGACATTTCCTTCCGCTACCCGAACGGCTGGCAGGTCTTCGACGGGTTCGGGGCCGAGATCGAGCCCGGCCAGCGCGTCGGGCTGGTGGGTCCCTCCGGCGGCGGCAAGTCCACGCTGGTGGCGCTGCTGCAACGCTTCTACCGGCTGCAGGGCGGTCGCATCCTGATCGACGGCCAGGACATCGCCCGCATCACCGAGGAAAGCCTGCGCCAGACCATCGCGGTGGTGCCGCAGGATACCGCGCTGCTCAACCGCACGCTGCTGGAGAACATCCGCTACGGCCGGCCCCACGCGACCGACGACGAGGTGTGGGAGGCCGCCATCGGGGCCCGCTGCCTGCCCTTCATCGAGAAGCTGCCGCAGGGCCTCGAGACCGTGGTGGGTGACCGGGGCGTGAAGCTTTCCGGCGGTCAGCGCCAGCGCATCGCCATCGCCCGCGCGTTCCTCAAGAATGCGCCCATCCTCGTCCTCGACGAGGCGACCTCCGCCCTCGACACCGAAGCCGAGGAGGCGATCCGGGAAGCGCTGGAACGGCTGATGACCGGGCGTACCGTCATCACCATCGCCCACCGCCTGTCCACCTTGCGCAACTTCGACCGCATCCTGGTGCTGCGCGGCGGCAAGCTGGTGGAGGACGGCCCGCCGCACCGGCTGATGCGCGAACCCGGCATCTACCGCGACCTGGTCAACCGCGAGATGAGCCGCCTGTCGGAACAGGAGGTGTGAACCGCTCGTGGGCCTGTGTTACCCGACCGCTGCCGGAGTTGCAGCCGGGCTAACGCATCGCGTCCACGCCATCGGGATGTCCTGAGGACGCGCCGCCCGACGGAGCCGATCGCGGCATCGGCCGACGGTACGCCCCGCGGCAAAGGCCCAGTTGACGCGGCGGGACTAGTGCCATCACGCGGCCCATGTGGGCCCGGTCGGGCATGCGGGCGGCGGCAGATGCGCTCCGTCGCCCGCGTCGGTCGACCTGTCCCCGGGACAGGCGAAACTCAATCGGCGGCCCCGTCGGTCGCATCCTGGGCCGCGCCCCAGTGCGGGTCCTGCGCACCGACAAAGGTCGGGATGCTGGAGGACGCGGGCAGCTTGCGCAGTCCGGCCGGCACGCGCACCGCCGGCGCAGCCTCGTTGAAGAACAGGGCCGGCGAGGTCTCGTTGCCGTATTTCTGGAAGAACTGCTCCTGCTCCATGTTCTCCTTGGTCACGGTCTCGTCGGCATACGCGTTGCCGACGATCCCCATGCCGACCAGGGCGAGCGTGCCGAAAGTGGTCAGGAGCTTCAGGCGGGTATTCATGTTCGTTCTCCATGTCTGGTGTGGAGAGAACATAGAAAACGCGCGGCGCCACCGAAATCAGCCAACGATTTCGTGGGCTAGTGCATACAGGTGGGATGAAGAGACCTTCGTATGATCGGGCCGCGATGCCTGGTCCCGGCCTCGGTGCCCCGACGGCGTGCGTAGCAAGGCCCGCACAGGCGCAACGCCGCCGCCGCGGAGGCGGCGCGGGACGTCTTGTTCCCATGGTTGAGGCTTCCCGAGGCTCGATGGCCGCACCATGCCCAAACCGCCGACGGGATGGCGTCCGGCGGGGCGCCGCCATGTCAGGCACGCTGGTAGATGTTCTCCAGGCGCACGATGTCGTCCTCGCCCAGATAGGAGCCGGTCTGCACCTCGATGAGTTCGAGACGGATGCGGCCGGGATTGGCGAGGCGATGCACGTTGCCGAGGGGGATGTAGGTGGATTCGTTCTCGTGCACGGTGAACTTGCGGTCGGCGAGCGTCACCTCCGCCGTGCCGCGCACGACGATCCAGTGCTCGGCGCGATGATGGTGCTTCTGCAGCGAGAGCACGCCGCCCGGCTCCACCACGATCTTCTTCACCTGGAAGCGGTCGCCGAGGCAGACCGTCTCGTAGGTGCCCCACGGCCGATGCACGATCTGGTGCACGTCGGCCTCGCGGCGGTTGGATTTCTTGAGCTGGGTGACCAGGTCCTTCACGTCCTGGCTGCGGTCGGTGGGCATCACCAGAACCGCATCGGAAGTGGCGACCACCGACACATTCTCAAGTCCGATGCAGGCCACCAGCGGCCCCTCGGAACGCACATAGCTTCCCGAGCTGTCGAGCAGCGCCACCGGCCCCTGCACCACGTTGCCGTCGCCATCGGCCGCCCCGACCTCGTACACCGCATCCCACGACCCGAGATCGGACCAGGAGAAGTCGCCCCGCACCACGGCAGACTTGCGCGTGTGCTCCAGCACCGCGAAGTCGATGGACTTGGCCGGCGCCGCCTCGAACGCCTTGGGATCGAGGCGGATGAAGCCGATATCCTCGTCCGCAAGCTCCAGCGCGGCCACCGCGTTACTGGTCAGCTCCGGCTCGAAGGCCATCGCCTCCGAGATGAGGAGCTCCGCCGGGAACAGGAAGTTACCGGAATTCCAGAGATAGCCGGCATCCAGATAGCGCTGCGCGGTCGGCGCGTCGGGCTTCTCGACGAAGGAGTCCACCTCGAACGCGCCCTCCCCGCCCAGCGCCGCGCCGGGATTGATGTAGCCATAGCTGGTGCGCGGGGAATCGGGGGCGATACCGAAGGTGACGATGCGGCCGAGGGCCGCCGCCTTGGCGGCGATGGTCACCGCGGCGCGGAACTTCTCCGGCTCCCGCACCACATGGTCGGAGGCGAGCGCCAGGATCAGCGTCTCCGGCCCGTAGCGCCGCGCCACATAGGCCGAGGCCACCACCAGCGCCGGGGCGCTGTCGCGCCGCGCCGGCTCGAGGATGATGGCGGGCTCGATTCCCACCTCCTGCGCCTGGCGCTGGACATAGAAGCGGTAGTCGCCGTTGGTGATCACCACCGGCGGAAGGAAATCAGGCCCCGGCGGCGTGCGCAGCAGGGTCTCCTGGAATAGCGAGAGATTCGATGTGAGCGCGATGAACTGCTTCGGAAGGGCGTTGCGCGACAGCGGCCAGAGGCGGGTTCCGGTACCACCGGCGAGCACGACGGGGACGATCTTCATCTCATTCCTCTCGAAATGCGCCGCGTCGGCCGACCCCGGCCGTTCCGCCTAGAATTGACACACCGCACATAGACCGTCCAGCACGCGGGTGGTGCAGAAAGGCGGGGCAGGCGGGCGGCCGCGCCCGGAAAAGCGTTGTCCCTGAAGGCATCACGCCGCAGGGTCGCCGGGGCGGCGCGGAGCGATTGTGCAGCGCAATAGCGCCGCCCGCCTCCATTTGCCCTCCGCGGCGTTATCCTGGCACCCCCCTGCGCCGCGCATCCGCCGCCCCGCTCATGGCGTCGCCGGGAGCTTCCGCCTGAGCACCGCGGCGAGGACGACGGACACGCCCACCATCAGCAGCACGCCCACGAAGATGCCGGCGAGGCGCTCCACCACCGGAAGCAGCGCCGCCGGCGGCCCGCTTCCGGTCACCATGGCGGTGATGAAGGCCACGCCGCCCTGGGTGCCGATATAGGATTGCGACCCGCCGCCATGGTGCAGGCGGGAGAAATAGAAGATGCCCGCGAACAGGACCGCCCCGTAGAGCGGCAGGGCATCGAGGTCCAGCGACAACGCCGCGACGCCCAGCGCCGCGCCGAGGGCACAGCCCAGGAAACGCTGCCGCGCCCGGGCGCGGATGGCGGCGAAGTCCCGGTCGAGCACCACGAGGGCGGACGCGATGGCCTGGGGAAGGGACGGAATGTCGAACCACGACCAGATCGCCGTCATGCCCACGGCGGACAAGCCGCCCACCAAAGCGAGGCGGGTGAGGTCGAGGTCTGGCGCATGCGCCGCCGCCGGGGCCACCGCGGCATGGGCCGGCGCCGGGGGGCGCGCGAGAGCGTGGACGAAAGCACTGGCGAGGACACCGCACGCGATCTCGACGAAGCGGAACTGGGCGAAGGAGAACAGCACCCGGGGCTCGACGATGCTCACCGTCACCATGAGCATGATGGTGATCGTGCCGTAGAACCAGGCATAGCCGTAGCGGCTGGCGAAGCGCTGGTAGGAGCCCAGGGCGCACGCGGCGAACAGGGCCAGAGCCTGGAACGCGACCCTCCCCTCCATGACGATCGCCAGGGCATAGCCCAGCGCGAGCCCCGCCATCGTCCCGACCACCCGCATGACCGCCTTGCGCCAGAGGGCGCCGAAATCGGGATTGGCCACCACCCACGCCGAGATGGCCGCCCACCACATGTCCTGAAGTCCCAGCGCCGCGCCCACCAGCACCGCCAGCACCACGCTCGATGCGGTAAGGGCGCCCTGCCGCGCGCTCCATCCGGGAGGGGAGCCCGCCACCGCTCAGAACCAGATCAGCACGCGGGCGTCGGCACCGCGATAGAGGGGCTGGGTCCCGGGCAGGGGACCCATGTCGATCAGCACCGGAAAGCGGCGCGGCAGACGAATCCAGTCGGTGTCGAGGGGCACGTAGGGCAGAGCCCCCTCCTCCGACGGCGTGCGGGCGATGCCCGGAGCGATGGAGCGCACGGTGCCCTCGTGCAGGCGCCAGGGATCCGAGCCGATGGTGAACCACACCGTCTGCCCCACCCTGAGGCGGGCCAGGTGGCGCTCGTTCACCGCGGCCACGATGTGCCAGTTGTCATTGGAGACGAGCGCGGCCAAAGGCTTGCCGGCATGGGCATAATCCCCGGCCCGCATCGCCAGCGGCGCCACCCGCCCGGCCACCGGCGCGGCGACGCGGGTGCGGTCGAGATCGTAGCGGGCCTTGTCGAGGGCGCGGACGGCCGTCTCGCGCTCGGCTTGCCGTACCGAAACCAGGCCTTCGGCGACGGCGAGGAGGCTCTGCGCCTTGCGCAGTTCGGCGCTGGCCACGAGCGCGTTGCGGTTCGCCTCGTCGAGGGCGGCGGCCGATGCGTCCCCGGTCTGCGCCAGGGATTGCACGCGCTGGCGCTCGCGGTCGGCATTCTCCCAGGAGGCCTGCGCCGCCGCCACCATCGCCATGCTTTCGGCGATGGCGTCACGCGCCATCTTCGTGCGCTGCTCGGCGAGGGCCACCTCCGCCGCGGCGGAGGCGACGGCGAGCGCGAACGGATCGCGCTCGATCTGCGCCACGCTCGCCCCCGTCGCCACGGACGCGTCGTCCTTCACCGGCACGGCGACGAGGGGTCCCGAGACCTCGGGGGCGAGGAAGATCACGTTGCTGTCCACATAGGCATCGCCGGTATAGGCGAAGAAGTGGACGGAGGTTTCATAGATGAGGAAGACCGCCGCGACCGCGCCCAGCAGGCAGGCGACCACATGGCGTTCGACGAACGAGAGCACGCACGCCTCCAGGCAAATCCCGATGCCGTCCGTTACCATGCACCGTCGCCCCGCACCAAGCGCGGCAGGGCGACGGGGTGGAGGGCGAAGGCAAGGGCCGGCGCGGCGCGCGGGTGGCGCGGTGGCGGCCAGGGCCTCGGTGTTCAGTCCTCGCCGCGCCGGGGGCGCTTGCGGGTCTTGAAGTCGGCCTTCAGCTCGGCGCGGCTGTAGTGGTTGTTGCCCTCCACCAGCTGGGTCAGCATGGCGAGGAAGGCGGAGCGATATTCCGGATCCAGCGGCTCGAGCAGGCGCTGCTGCGCCTTCACCATGCCGGCGTACATCTTCTCCACCAGTTCCCGGCCCTCGTCGGTGAGAAAGGCGTTCATGGAGCGCCGGTCCCGGTCGGAGCGCTCGCGCCGCACCAGCCCGCGTTCGGCGAGGCGCTCCAGCACGTCCGCCACATTGGTGCGGTCGATGCCCACTTCCACGCCGATGGTGCGCTGGTCGCTGCCGGAATGCTGGAGCAGCGTGGTCATCAGCCCGTATTGCACCGGGGTGATGCTGAACGCCTTGCACTCCTCCAGGAAGATCGCGGAATGGATCTGGTGCAGCCGCCGCACCAGAAAGCCGGGGCGTTCCCACAACGGCATGGGCAAATGGTCGGGGGACAGGTGGTCGGGGGCACGTGATCAGGGGGCAGGTGGTCAGGGGGCAGGTGGTCCGGATGCTCCCGCTGTGCCGTCTTCGCCCGCCGCGCCGTGTCCGCAGGGGCATCCCGCCTCGGCTGCGCGTCCGCGAGGATGCTGGTATCCTTCCCTTTCAAGGCCGCCCCTTCCCTCGATCCCGTTTCGCGCCCCGCCCCACAAGCGGGAAATCCCCTGGATCCGAACCCGAAACGCCGTATCGCCGCGTTCCCACCCCATGGGAGCACGCCCGATGCGGCAGCCGCAAGCGCGGGCCGGCCGGATGTCCGATGAGGCGGAAGCCGCATCGCGGCCGCTTGCACACGCGGGCACGCTTCATGCAGTGTACCACATTGTATCTGGCTTGATACGCCCTTTCCGGAGCTCACCAGCACTTCGGAAATGCTGAAATTGAGGGACGTTCAAGATGCGCGCCAAGTCTGCCTCCAAGCTTCTTGCATCAATTATAGGCTGTATGCTGATGATTTCGACGGCATCCGCCGCCGAGACCATCCGTGTCCGACTGGACTGGACGCCGTGGGGCAACCAGGCCCCCTTCCACCTTGCCGCCAAGAAGGGCCTGTTCGCCGCCAACGGCCTCGACGTGGAGATCGTCGACGGCAACGGTTCGGTGGCCACCGTCCAGATCGTGGGCAATGGCGAGTTCGACGTGGGCCACGCCTCCCTCGCCCCCATGGCCATCGCCCGCGCCAAGGGCCTGCCGGTGAAGGCCATCGCCGGCTTCGTGCGGCAGAACGACATCGGCCTCCTCGTGCCCAAGGACAGCGGCATCACCAAGCCGGCCGACCTCAAGGGCAAGAAGCTCGCCTTCACCGCCGGCTCGCTGGAGGCGCCGTTCCTTGACCGTTTCCTCGCCGCCGGCAACCTCACCCGCGCCGACGTGGACCTGATCGCGGTGGACGCCGCCGCCAAGGGTGGCACCTATATGATGGGACGCGCCGACGGGGTGTTCTCCACCGTGCCCTTCATCCTGCCGCTGGTGAGCGCGCAGCGGCCCTCCTCCGTCATCCGCTTCGCCGACTATGGCCTCACCTTCCCCAGCTTCGGCCTGTTCGCCACCGAGAAGAGCATCGCCGCCAAGGGCCCGGCGCTGAAGGCCTTTTCCAGCATCGTCGCCGGCACCTGGACCTACATCCTCGACGGCCACGAGGACGAGGCGGTTCAGGCCATCATCGACGCGCGGCCGCAGGCCAAGCTCAATCCCGCCGTGCTGCGGACGCAGATCGAGACGCTGAAGGGCTTCGTCGCCACCCCCGCCACCAACGGCAAGCCCATGGGCGTCATGGCGCAGGCGGACTGGGCGGAGGCCTTGAGCGTGCTCGCCGACGGCGGCCTCGTGCCCGCCGGACAGGATGCGGCCGCCTATTTCACCAACGACCTGATCGACCCTGCCCTGGTGGCGCGTGCCGCGGCGGGCGGGCGCTGAGGTGCCCTCCGCCTTCATCGAAGCGCGCGGGGTCAGCAAGCGGTTCGGCGGGGCGGCGGGCGTGCTGGCGCTCGACGCCATCGGGCTGGAGATCGGCGAGGGCGAGTTCGTCAGCCTGCTCGGGCCCTCCGGCTGCGGCAAGAGCACGTTCCTGCGCTGCCTCGCCGGGCTCGAGACCCCGAGCACCGGCACGCTGGCGCTGGAAGGCCGCCCCATCTGCGGCCCGCCCGAGGCCCTCGGCATCGCCTTCCAGCGCGACGCCCTGCTCGACTGGTTCGATATCCTGGAGAACGTGCTGTTGCCCGCCGATTTCGGCGGCAAGCGCAAGGCGGACTTCGTCCCCAAGGCGCGGGAACTGCTGCAGATGGTGGGGCTGAAGGACTTTGCCCACGCCTACCCGGCGGCGCTCTCCGGCGGCATGCGCCAGCGAGCCGCCATCTGCCGCTCCCTGCTGATGGATCCGCGCCTCCTGCTCATGGACGAGCCGTTCGGCGCCCTCGACGCCCTGACGCGGGACCAGCTCAACGTGGACCTGCACCATCTGTGGCTGCGACGGCGGATGACCACCGTGTTCGTCACCCACTCCATCTCGGAGGCGGTGTTCCTGTCGAGCCGCATCGTGGTGTTCTCCCCGCGCCCCGGGCGCATCGTCGAGAACGTGGTGCTGGACCTGCCCGCCGAGCGACGCCTCGCGGTCAAGGAGACGCCGGAATTCCTCAGCTATACCCGCCACTTCCGGCATCTGTTCGAGACCATGGGCCTCATCCATGACTGAGCGGGCACAATGATCGACAAGCTCTCATCCGCCCTGAAGGGCGCCGCCGCCCCGCTCGCCGGCGCCCTGTCGGTGCTGGTGCTGTGGGAGGTGGTGGTGCGCGTCCTCGGCGTCCAGCCGGTGTTCGTGCCGCCGCCCTCTTTGGTGCTGGCCGACATCGCGTCGGCGCCGCTCTGGTTCGCCCAGCAGACCGCTTTCACCGCCGTCATCACGCTGGCGGGCTTCGCCTGCGCGGCCGTGTTCGGCATCCTCTTCGCCGTCCTCATCGTGGAATGGCCTCTGCTCGACCGCCTGCTCTTCCCGCTGTTCATCGCCCTCAACAGCGTGCCCAAGGTGGCGGTGGCGCCGCTCTTCATCATCTGGTTCGGCACCGGCGCCGAGCCCAAGATCGCCATCTCCTTCCTGGTGGCGGTGTTCGCCATCGTGGTGGATACGGCGCTGGGCCTGCGCTCGGTGCCCGCCGACACGCTGGACCTCGCCAGGGCCCTGCGCGGATCGCGGCTGAAGGTGCTGCTGCGGATCAAGCTCTATTGCGCCCTGCCCCACATCTTCGCCGGCCTGAAGGTGACCATGTCGCTGGCGCTGGTGGGGGCGATCGTGGGCGAGTTCGTCTCGGCGCAGCAGGGGCTCGGCTACGTGATCATGACCGCGCAGGGCATGTTCGACACGCCGCGCGTGTTCGCCGCCATCCTCATCCTCGCGGTGCTGGGCCTTGGCCTCATCGCCGTGATCGACGCGGTGGAACGGCGCGCGCTGCCGTGGCGCGCGAGGGCGGCGGCGGGCGGACACTGAGCGCGGGGCGGTGGCCACCACATGCCTCCCCGCCGCCATCCCCCGACTTGTCCGGGGGATCCACCCTGCGGCAGGGATCGAGGCTCGGCCAGGTGGATGCCCCGGACAAGCCGGGGCATGACGGGGGCGAGGTCTTCCGGGGGCGAGGTCTTCAAAGCGGCGCGAAGGCGCCCGGACAGACGGGAGGCGGCAGCGCCGCCTCGAACGCGGCGGCCGCGGCGAGGAGATGGGCGTCCGCCCCCCAGCCGGCCACCAGTTGCACGCCGAGCGGCCCGCCATTGTCCGCCACGCCCGCCGGCAGGGCGATGGCGGGATGCCCGGTGAGGTCGAAGAGGGAAAGCGCCGTCGTCCATTCCGCCCGCAGCAGGCCCACCTCTTCCCCGTCCACCGCCAGGGGGCCGGCAAGATCGAAGTCCGCCGCCACCATCGGGGCGGAGACGCAGGGCGTGAGGATGAAATCCGCCCGCCCCATCACCCCCTGCACCTGCCGGAACAGCAGCGTGCGCGCCACCTGCGCCCGTTGCAGGTCGAGCGCGCTGTAGCCCCGCGCCGCCGCGATGCCGGTCTGCAGCGTGGGCGACAGCCGCGCCATCTCCGTGTCGGGCGTCGCGGAAAAGCGCATGGCCCAGTTGGTCTGTTGGAGGGTGGTCCAGATGGGGTCGGGATGGGCGAAGCCATAGGCCTCCTCCGTCACCGTGGCGCCGAGGACCTCCAGCACCGAAGCCGCACGGCGCGTGGCGGCCTCCACCTCGGCGGCCACCTTGCGGTTGCCGGTGCGCATCCACATCACCACCCGCCGGCCGGCGAGGGGCGATCCTTCCGGCGCCGGCGCGGGCGGAGCCTTCAGGCTCCACGGATCGGCCGCCACCGGCCCCGCCACCACCGGCAGGGTGGCGGCGATGTCCGCCACATGCCGCGCCAGCAGGCCCAGATGGATGAAGCTGCCGAACCCGTCCGGCACCCGCTCGTGCGGCACGAGGCCCAGCGTCGGCTTGAAGCCGTAGACGCCGGTCGCCGCCGCCGGCAGGCGGGTGGAGCAGCCGGCATCGGTGGCGAGCGTCACCGGCGTGACACCCATGGCCACGGTCACCCCCGCGCCGGAGGAGGAGCCGCCGCAGGTCAGCGCGGGATTGAACGGGTTTCTCGTCATCCCCATCAGCGGCGAGAAGCCGAGGGGGGCATGGGCGAATTCGGTGGTGGTGGTCTTGCCCACGACCACCGCCCCCGCCGCCTTCAGCCGTGCCACGGCGGTGATGTCCACCTGCGCCGGTGGCGCATCGGCGAACAAAGGCGAGCCCCAGCGCGTGGGAAGGCCGGCGCAGTCGAGGATGTCCTTCACGCTCACCGGCACGCCAGCCAGCGGACCGATACGTTCGCCGGACGCAATGCGCGCATCGAGCGCATCCGCCGCCGCCAGCGCGCCCGCCTCGTCGATCACGGCGAAGGGGTTGAGGGCCGGTTGAACCGCATGGGCGCGGCGCAGCGCCTCGGCGACCGTGGCCCGCGCCGTGCGCGTCCCAGCCGCATGGTCCGCCGCGAGGCGCGCGACCGCCGGGCCTTCAGCCGGCATGCTCACACCGGGATGCACAGGGCATTGTCGATGAGCAGGCTGTCATAGACGCAGGTGCGCGAGGCGAGCTTCAGCCCCTCCTCCGTCCGCCGGAAGCGATCGATGTAGCGTCCCACTTGATGGATGGTTGCGTCCGGACGGTCGAACAGCACCTGGAACACCACGTAGTTGGCGGCGGCCGAAAAGCTGCCGTCCTCTTCCTCCGCCACCGTCAGGTTGCTCACCATGTGCCGCAGGTAGCGCGGGGCGAACATGGCGGTCTTCTCCAGCGCGAACGCCCGGTCGCGGATCATGCCGCGGTTCTCGCAATAGATGAGGCCGACGGGCAGCTTGCGATCGTAATTCTCACGCGAGACCACGGTGTAGAAGCCGTCCTTGGTGAACAGCTCGGCCCAGTCCATGAGGCGCTGTTCGTCGAGGGCGCTGCAATAGGCGGCATTGAAGGCCTCCACCTCCGCCTTCAGCAGCAAAGCGGAGATCAGGTCGTCCCGGCTCGGCGCCGGCTTCAGGGATGTGCTCAGCATGTCGGCGCCTCCTCAGGCGATGCCCATGGCGTCGCGCCAGTGGCGGTACATGGCGCGGATGGCCGCTTCCGAGATGAGGGTGTCGGAGGTGCCGGCCTCCACCTGCGGATCGAGTTGCACCAGATGCTCGCCGCCGGGCACGCCGATCATGCCGTCCTGCACGAACTTGATGGCCTCGTTGTCCTCCAACCCGAGGAAGCCGGCCGGGCCCATCAGGTTGCCCTGGCGCAGGCGGTGGCGGGTCATCTCCTCGTCGTCGCCCTCGAAGCCGAACATGGTCCACTTCATGATGAACTCGTTCGGGCCCGTGGGCACGATGTGGCGGATGCCGAGGGTATTCATCTCCCGCTGGACGATGAGGTTCGGCCAGATGGTGGCCATGGTCACCGACCAGGGGCTGTCGAACTCGTCGATGAAATTCATGAAGCGCGGCTCTTCCAGCGTCATGCCTTCCTTGTAGGCCCGCATCTCCTTCTTCTTGTCCTCGGAGACGGTGGCATCCGACTTGGCCGAGGCCATCACCCCGTGCCGGCCGGAGGGATCAGCCAGCATCAGCGACTTGTTGCCTGCCACCAGGAGGCCGAAGGTGACGAGGAAGGTGTGCAGAAGCGTTGCGTGGTACGGGTCCTTCAGGTTCTCGTGATAGAGCTTCCAGTTGCCCGGCAGGCTATGGCGGTAGTGGCCGAGCAGCTTGAGCTTGCGCCCGTCGAAGGTGGCCTCGAACTCGCGCAGCACCTCGGGGCCGAGATAGTCCGGGAAGGACTCCATGTCGTCCACGTAGGACGCGAACACCACGCCGCGATGGGTGGTCACGTTGAGCTGCCTGAGGCCGTGGTCGGCGGGCTTGAAGTCCTTCGGCATGCCGCCCTTGCCGTCCACGCCGCGGCGGAACGGCACCCCGACCAGATTGCCCTTCAGGTCGTAGGACCACTGGTGATAGGGGCAGACGAACTCCCTGGCGTTGCCCGACAAATCCCGGCAGAACTCGGCGGCGCGGTGGGCGCAGCGGTTCTCGAACGCGTGGATCGTGCCGTCCTCGGCGCGGGCCACCACCACCGGGGTCGGGCCCACATTGGAGCGAATGAAGTCGCCGGGGTTCTCGACCTCGCATTCCAGCGCCACGAAGTTCCAGGTGCGGCCATGGAAGATCCGCTCCACCTCGCGCTGGTAGATGGCATCGTCAGTATAGACCCAGTCCGGAATGACGGAGAGGCCTTCCTCGGGCCACACATAGGTCTTCGCGAACTGGACGTCGGGGCTCGCGCTCATGTCGTCCTCCTCTGGAGTGTCTTCGGCGACGTCCACGGGCCGTGCGCCGTGGGCGGCGGGGTCGAACGGGGTCTCGGCGGCGAGTTCGGCGCGGCCGGCGCGGATCGCGGCGGGATCGTCGAAGGCGATCACGGCCGTGACCCGCCCGGTCTCGGGATCGAGCGTGCGGTAGACGGCGCCAACGGTGCCGTCCGCCCCGCTCACCACCACCGCGTCGGCGGCGCCGGGCGTGCCTACCATCTGGATGTTGAGGCCGAACTGGTCGGTCCAGAACCAGGGCGCCTTCGCGGAGGGGGAGACGACCTCCCCGGCGATGGCGCGGCCGGCGGCGGCGCCTTGTTCCTCGGCATTCTGCCAGCTCTCCAGCCGGCGGCGATGGCCCCGAATGGGGGCGTGGTGGAGCGCGCAGTCGCCCGCCGCGAAGATGTCCGGCACGCTGGTGCGCCCGGCCGCATCCACCACGATGCCGCCGTCCACCGCACAGCCCGCCGCTTCCGCCAACGCCGTCTCCGGCACCAGGCCGACGCCGACCAGAACCACATCGGCTTCAACCGGCCCCAGCGTAGTGGCGAGGGCGAGCCCCCGGCCGTCTTGCGCGATGGCCTCCACGCCAACGCCGCGGCGGACGGTCACGCCGGCCTTTTCCGCCACCCGGCGGAAGACAGCACCGAGGGCCGGCGGCAGCAGGCGGGCCATCAGCTCGTCTTCGCGCTCCAGCACCACCACCTCGGCGCCGCGCGCCCGGGCGGCGGAGGCGAGCTCCAGACCGATGAAGCCACCCCCCACCACCGCGACGCGGCCGGCGGTTGCCAGGGACGCGGCGATGGCCTGCGCATCCTCGATGGTGCGCAGATGATGGACACCCGGCAGGTCCGCGCCGGGAACCGCCAGCCGCCGCGCCGACCCGCCCGTGGCGAGAAGCAGCGCGCCGTAGGCCAGGACGGTGCCGCCCGAAAGGGTGACCGTGCGGGCGTCAGGGTCCACCGCCTCGGCCCGGACGCCCAGATGCAGGGCGACGTCGAGCGTCGCCGCATCCTCCGCCGGCAGGCGGGTGGCGGATGCGAGGCCGAACGTCCCGGCGAGCGCATCCTTGGACAAGGGCGGGCGCTCATAGGGCAGATGCGCCTCGTCGCCGACAAGGTGGATCGGGGCGGCAAGGCCGGCAGCACGGGCGGCGCGAATGGCGGCGGCAGCGGCCTGTCCGGCGCCGACGATGACCAGCGGCGGCAGCGCCACAGCGGCGACCTCTTCCGTCCCTTCGCTCACGTCCGGCGCCAAATTACGTTGTACACTGCTTAATTCGAGATCCACAAAGACCTCCCCCGCCTCCACCCTTGCGGCATAGGTGGCGAGGTCCTTCGTCAGCGGCGCGCACAGGGCGCGGCCGGTGCGGATGTCGAAGACGCCCTGGTGCAGGGGGCACTCGATGGTGCCGTCCTCCACATAGCCGTCCTTGAGGAAAGCCAGAGCGTGGGTGCAAATGCCATGGGTCGCGTGCACGGCCTCGCCCATGCGGAACAGGGCGACGGGCACCCCCTCCACCTCCACGCCGGTCACCCCGCCGTCGCGCAGCGCATCAAACCGAGCCACCTTCCGCCAGGCCATGGCGTTGTTCCCTCACATCTCGATTTTAGTCAGTGTACTTTTCATTTTTCCAGGCACAAGCATCGAGCGTTCACGCCCGCGTCAGCTGCCGCCGAAGAGGCGGCGCAGCCAGCCGCGCAGGCTCGCCGCCAGCAGGCCGAAGGCGCTTAGCCCCGCCGGCTGCGCCACCGGCGCACGGCCGCCCAGCGCGGCCGCGAGGTTGCCGGCGAAGACGCCGGTGAGATGCCCCACCAGGTTCTGCACCAGCGCGCCGCGCGAGAACTGGGCCAGCGGCCCGGTGATGCGATAGCGCAGCGCCACGTCGAGGTCCGAGCCGCCATCCGCACCCGGCTTCAGGGCGAAGGCGATCTCGCCCCTGGCCTGCGAGCCTGAGCCGCCGTCCTTGCCTGAACCTGTGACCAGACCGGTATGAGCGGTGTCATCGAACGCGACCGTCGCCTCGCCGCCGAAGGAGGCCTTGATGGGGCCGAAGGTCACCACCATGCGGCCTTCCACCCGCTCGCCGTCGAAGGACGTGATCTGCGCCCCCGGCAGGCAGAGGGCGAGGAGGTCCATGTCCTTCAGCGCCGCCCATACCGCCTCGGGGGCCGCATCGATATGCACGCTCTGGCGGATCTCGCTCCCGCCCGGCCCCACCGCCGACACGGCGGCGGGGGCCGGCTGTGCCACGGGAGGCTTCACCGGCGCGGCTGCGCGCGCGACTTCCGCGACCGCCACCTCCGGAGCCGGCACGCACGCGGCGGCGGGCGCCTTGCCGGCGGAGACGGCGCAAACGGCGTTGACGATGCCCACATAGCCGGTGCAGCGGCAGAGATTGCCGCTGAGCTCCTCGCGCACCGTCCGCTCGGAGCTCTCGCCCAGCCGGGTCACGATGTCCCGCGAGGAGATGAGCATGCCGGGCGTGCAGAAACCGCACTGAAGCGCGTGATGCTCGGAAAAAGCCTCGCGCAGCTCGCCCATGACGGGGTCGGCGTCGAAGCCCTCGATGGTGCGCACGTCCGCCCCGTCGCAGGCGGCAGCGGCGGCGATGCAGGAGCGCTGCGGCCTGCCGTCGATGAGCACGGTGCAGGCGCCGCAGACCCCCTGCTCGCAGCCCAGATGCGTGCCGGTGAGCGACAATTGCTCGCGCAGGAAGTCCGCAAGGTGGATGCGCGGCTCCACCAAAGCGCTGATGCGCTCGCCGTTGACGGTGAGGGTAATGGCGTTCATGCGATCCCCGCATCGCTGAAGGCACGCGCGACGGCCACCTTGTGGATGGCGCGGAACGCCTCCGGATGGCCGGCCAGCGCCGCCTCGATTTCCTCTTCGGCCTTTGCCAATGCGCCGGCCGCATCCCCGGCGCCGAGGGCTTCGCTCGCACCAGGCAGCACCAGCGGCGGCGCCTCCACCGCTCCCGCCACCACCCGCGCGAAGCCCCGCGCGCCATCCACCACCACGGCGCCGATGGCCTGGGCGAACTCGCCGGTCTTGCGGCAGAGCTTGTGGTAGCCGACCTTCGCCCCGGCCGAGAGCACGGGCACGCGCACGGCGGCGAGCACCTCGTCGGGCTGAAGAGTCGTGGTATAGGCGGCGATCATGAAATCGCCCATGGCGCTCTCGCGCGTGCCGGCCTTGCTGCGGATGACGAGGCGGGCATCGAGCACGCTCAAGGTGGAAATCCAGTCCGCCGCCGGGTCCGCGTGGGCCAGGCTGCCGCCGATCGTGCCGCGGTTGCGCACCGCGCGATAGGCTATGCCGTGGGCCACCCGGCGCATCAGGCCGGCGGTCACGTCCGGCACCACGCCATCCTCGATCTCGGCATGGGTCCAGCCGGCGCCGATCTCCAGGAAATCCGTGCCGCGTGTCAGCGTGCGCAGCTCGCCGACGCGGCGCAGGTCCACCAGGGCAGCGGGGCGCGCGAGGCGCAAATTCAGCATGGGGCCCAGCGAGCAGCCGCCGGAGACGGGCTTCGCCCCCTCCCCCGCAAGTGCCGCGAGGGCCTGGTCGAGGCTGGTGGCGAGGGTCAGATCGAAAGCTGCGGGCTTCATGCGGCGCTCCGTCCGCTCGTGTCCGGGCCCTTGGCCGCGGCGATGGCCGCGAGCACCCGGTCGGGCGTCGCCGGGATCTCGCAGAGCACGGCGCCGAGCCCGCGCAGGGCATCGTTCATGGCGTTCACGATCGCCCCGGCGGGGGCGATGGCGCCGCCTTCCCCCACCCCCTTGATGCCGTGGGCGGAAAACGGCGAGAGCGTCTCGGTGTGGGCGATGCGCGTCTTCGGCAACTCGGTGGGGCCGGGCAGCAGATAATCGATGAGGGTGGAGGCGAGCGGCTGGCCTTCGGCGTCGTAGGTGCTCTCCTCGAACAGCGCCGTGCCGATGCCCTGGGCGACGCCGCCATAGGCCTGCCCCTCGACGATCATGGGGTTCACCATGCGCCCGCAGTCTTCCACCACCACATAGTCGAGGATCTCGGTGGCGCCGGTCGCCGGGTCCACCGCCACCAGGGCGGCGTGGGTGGCATAGGAGAACAGGCCCGTATCCACCTGCGGCTTGTAGCCCTCGGTCACTTCGAGGCCGCCGGTGTCCACGGTGTCGGGCAGGACTTCCGGCGTCGTGTACCAGGCCCGCGCCACCTCGGCGAAGGTGGTGGAGCCGTTCAGGCCGTGGATCACGCCCTTGTCGAAGCGGATGTCGGCGGGCGTGCATTGCAGCAGGTGCGCGGCCAGAGCCTTCACCTTCTCCGCCAGCTTCTCGGCGGTGCGCGAGACCGCGCCGCCGGCCATGACGATGCCGCGCGAGGCATAGGCGCCGGTGGAGAAGGGCGTGGTCGCGGTGTCGCCGAGGATGACGCGGATCTGCGCCACCGGAAGGGTGAGGATCTCGCTCGCCATCTGCGCCAGCGTCGTCTCCAGCCCCTGGCCGATGGTGTGGATGCCGGCCCGCACGTCGGCGCTGCCATCGGGGTTGAGGCGGATGGTGGCCTGCTCATAGCCCGGCACCAGGGGCGTGCCCCAGGAGGCGAACACCTTGGTGCCGTGGGCGGACTGCTCCGTATAGGTTGAGAAGCCGACGCCGATGAGCCGCCCGTCCGGCTCCCGCGTCTTCTGGCGTTCGCGCACGGCATCGAAGCCGATCATCTCGCGCGCGGTGGCCAGCGAGGCGGGATAGTCGCCGCTGTCGTAATACTTCTTGGTGATGTTGGTGTAGGGCATGGCCGAGCCCGGCACGAGGTTCTCCGCCCGCACGTCCACCGCCTCGCGCCCTACGGCGGCAGCGATGGCGTCGATGGTCAGCTCCATGGCGAAGCACACGCCCGGCCGCGCCACGCCGCGATAGGGCGCAAACGGCGGCTTGTTGGTGGCCACCGACCAGGTCTTGCAGCGATAGACCGGCCAGATGTACGGCCCCGGCAGGTTGCCGCCGGCCTGCGCCGCCTCCAGGCACGCGGTGAAGGGCCAGACCGAATAGGCGCCCACATTCACGCTGACTTCCGCGTCGAGCCCCAGCAGCCGGCCGCGCTCGTCCGCATAGGCGGTGATGACGTACTCATGCTCGCGGGCATTGGCGCCGGCGGTGAGGTGCTCGCGCCGGTCCTCGATCCAGCGGAACGGGCGCTTCAGGGTGAGCGCCAGCCACGCCACCAGGATCTCCTCCGGCTGGAGCAGGCACTTGTAGCCGAAGCCGCCGCCCACGTCCGGCGGGGCGATGCGGATCTGGCCTTCGGGAATGCCCAGCGTCTCGGCGAGGCCGGTGCGGATCATGTGCGGCACCTGGGTGGAGGTGTGCACCACCAGCAGGTTCGCCTGGAAATCCCACCAGGCGACGAGGCCCTTGCCCTCCATGGGGTGCATGCACTGGCGGCCGGTGCGGAAGCGCTTCTCCACCTTCACCGGCGCGGTGCGGGCCACCTCGTCCATGCCGCCGGAATCGAAGCTGGTTTCGAGGAAGAGGTTGTCGCCCCACGCCTCGTGCAGCAGCGCCGAGCCCGGCGCGCGCCCGGTGGCGCAATCGACGACGACGGGAAGCTCCTCGTAGTCGAATTCCGTCGCCTCGCACAAATCCTCCGCCTCGGCGCGGGTCGGGGCATAGGCCATGGCGACGATGTCGCCGACGAAACGCACCTTGTCCCGCGCCAGCGGCGGATGGGCGGAGAGCTTGTAGCCGGGAATGGTGGAGCGGGTGACGATGTCGCCCACCCCCACCGCGTCCAGGGATGTGAACACCCGGTCCTCGCGCCCCCGCGGCTTGGCCACCGAGAGGATGCGGGCATGGGCGACCGGGCTCCTCAGGAAGGCCACGTCGCACATGCCCGGCATGCGGATGTCGCCGGCGAACCGCCCGCGGCCCATGAGGTGGCGGTGATCCTCCTTGCGGCGGACGCGTGCGCCGACCCCCTCGCCCTCAACCACCCTGTGATCCACCGCCATGGCCGTTCCCTTTTCATGCGGGACGGCCTTGCCGCCCCGCTCCCGTCCGTCAGCCGCGTGTCAGGGCCATTTGGGCGCCGCGAAGCGGAAGCTGTCGAGGCGATAATCCGCGACGCGCATCCAGGCGTTGGATTCGTTCAGGAAGGTCTTCCACGGCTCGTAGATCTTCTTGAACTCGGCATTGGAGGCCGCGACCTCGGCGAAGGTCTCGGTGGTGGCCTTGTAGACCGCCTCCATCACCGGCTGCGGGAAGGCGCGCAGCTCGATGCCGGCGCCGAGCAGGCGGCGCAGGGCCTCCGGGTTCTTGGTGTCGTAGTTGGCGAGCATCATCAGGTTCTGTTCGGTGGCCGCGGTCTCGAACGCGACCTTGTAGAGCGGCGGCAGGGCGTCGAACGCCTCCTTGTTGGCAAGCGTGGTGATCTGGGCGCTGCCCTCCCACCAGCCCGGGGTGTAGTAGTATTTCGCCACCTTGTTGAAGCCGAGCTTCTCGTCGTCATAGGGGCCGATCCATTCGGCCGCGTCGATGGTGCCGCGCTCCAGCGAGGGATAGATGTCGCCGGGCGGGATCTGCTGCGGCACGACGCCGAGCTTGGAGAGGATGCGGCCGCCGAGGCCGGCGATGCGCATCTTGAGGCCCTGGAGGTCCTCCAGGCCCTTGATTTCCTTGCGGTACCAGCCGCCCATCTGCACGCCGGTATTGCCGCACGGGAAGGAGACCATGTTCTCCTTGCCGAACAGTTCCTGGATGAGGGCCTTGCCGCCGCCATAGTAATACCAGGCGTTCTGCTGGCGGGCGTTGGTGCCGAAGGCAATACCGCCGTCGAAGGCATAGGCCGGGTTCTTGCCGGTAAAGAACGAGGTGAGGGTGTGGGAGCACTCGACCGTCTTGTTCTTGGTGGCGTCGAACACCTGGGTGGCGCCGACGATCTCGCCGCCGGCGAACGGCATCACCTCGAACTTGCCCTCGGTGAGCTCGGAGATGCGTTGGCACATGGCCACCGCCGAGCCATACATGGTATCGAGGCTCTTCGGCCAGCTGGTGGCCATGCGCCACTTGACCGACGGCTGCCCCTGCGCGAGCGCCGGGGCGGCAACGGCGGTGGCGCCGGCGCCCGCCGCGATGCCGGTGAGGAATGTACGTCGCTTCATCCTGGTTCCCCTCATTGTTGCTTGAGCGATCCGGACGGTGAGAACCGGATCTTGCGGATGACGGTGCTGCGGAAGGTGGAGAAGGGGGCGGCGCTCATAGCCCCGCCCCCGGCTTGGGCAGGTCGTCGAGGCCCGGCATGGCCGGCAGGCCGGGCAGAGCGCCGGGGCCATCGAGGCCGTCGAGCTGGCGCTGGGCGGCGGCCGGGTCGCTGACGGCGCCCATGCCCCTGTCGCGCACCACCAGCTGCGGGAAGAAGATGATGAGGCCGACCATCACCAGCTGGATCACCACGAACGGGATGGCCCCCCAATAGATCTGGGCGGAGGTGATGGGCTCCATGCGCTTGCCGGTGATCTTGTCGAGATAGGGCACCTTCGGCGCCACCGAGCGCAGATAGAACAGCGCGAAGCCGAAGGGCGGGTGCATGAAGGAGGTCTGCATGTTCACGCCCAGCATCACCCCCAGCCAGATGAGGTCGATGCCGAGCTTCTCCGCCGCCGGCCCGATGAGCGGGATAATGATGAAGGCGAGCTCGAAGAAATCGAGGAAGAAGGCGAGGAAGAAGATCAGCGCATTGATGAACAGCAGGAAGCCCACCTGCCCGCCCGGCAGGCTGGTGAGCAGGTGCTCCACCCACAGGTGGCCGTTGATGCCGTAGAAGGTGAGCGAGAACACCCGCGCGCCCAGCACGATGAAGATGGCGAAGGCGGAGAGCTTGGCGGTGGTCTGCGTCGCCTGGGTGATGATGGAGAGCGAGAAGCGCGCCGGATTGCGCTCCAGCCGGCGCTTCAGGGCGGCGAGCACCATGGCCCCCACCGCACCCATGGCGCCGCCCTCCGTGGGGGTCGCGACGCCGAGGAAGATGGTGCCCAGCACCAGGAAGATGAGCAGCAGCGGCGGCACCATCACGAAGGTGACCCGCTCCGCCATGCGCGAGACGAGGCACACGCCGGTGGCACGCTCCACCGCCCCGGCGAGGAAGGCATAGAGCACGCCCGCGCCGACGAGGTCGGCGAAGAGCGCGAGCGTCGGATGCCCGCTACGGCCCGCGGCCACATAGGCCACCGCGACAGCCGCCGTCAGCACCGCCGACAGGCCGAGCCGATGCGCCCCGAGGAAGCGGTTGAACAGGGCCGAGACCAGCGCCACCACCGTGGCGATGCAGATGGAGAGGATGACGAAGTCCGCCCCGGGCTTCACCTGCGTATCGCGCATCACCAGGATGGCGACCACGGTGGAGAAGGCCACCAGCACGCCGAGCTGCCACACGCCACGCGCTCCGGACGGCTCGCGGCAGGTGAGCGCCTCCGGCGGCAGGCCCGGCGCCGATTTGGGCGACACGAGGGTGACGAGGAAGACGAACAGAGCGTAGAGCCCGGCCAATATGAGGCCGGGGAGGAAGGCGCCGTCATACATGTCGCCCACCGAGCGACCGAGCTGGTCGGCCATCACGATGAGCACGAGGGAGGGCGGGATGATCTGCGCCAGCGTGCCCGATGCCGCGATGACGCCGGAGGCGAGGCGCCGGTCATAGCCGTAGCGCAGCATGATCGGCAGTGAGATGAGGCCCATGGAAATGACCGAGGCTGCCACCACGCCGGTGGTCGCGGCGAGTAGCGCGCCGACGAAGATCACCGCATAGGCGAGGCCGCCGCGCACCATGCCGAACAATTGGCCGATGGTCTCCAGCAGGTCCTCCGCCATGCCGGAGCGCTCCAGCACCAGCCCCATGAAGGTGAAGAACGGGATAGCGAGCAGCACCTCGTTCGACATGGTGCCGAACACCCGCTCCGGCAGCGCCTGCAGCAGCGGCCAGGAGAGCGTGATCGTCTCCGGCGCGTAGGGCGAGAGCTCCACCGCGATGAAGAAGAAGAGCAGCCCGTTGGCCGCCAGCGCGAAGGCCACCGGATAGCCGAGCAGCATGAACGCGACCAGCGTCGCGAACATGATGGGCGCCAGGTTCTGGGCGATGAAGAGCGTCATCGGACGACGGACCCGCAGCGTTCGGACAGGCAGGAGAGGTGGCGCGCGCTCATGGCTGCATCCCGCCCTGCGAGATGCGCGGATCGACGTTGGCGAGCTCATGGAGGATGCGCTCGGCCTCCGCCTCGTGGAGGTCCGCGGCGGCATCCTCCTGAAGCGCTCCGCGCATGATGGCCACGCGCTTGATCAGCTCGGCGACGCCCTGCAGGAAGACGAGGGCGAAGCCCAGAAGGATGAGCGCTTTGGCCGGCCACAAAATGAGCCCGCCCGCATTCACCGACGCCTCCGCCGAGGCCAGGGAGTTCAGCACGAAGGGAATGCACAGCCATACCATCAGGCCGCAGAAGACCATCAGGAAGAAGACGTGGCAGAACACCTCGATGATGTTGGTGACCCGCTTGGACAGCTTGCTGGCGACGATGTCGATGCGGATGTGCTCGTTCAGCTGCAGCGTCCACGGCGCGCACAGCATGAACACGGCGCCGAACAGGTACCATTGCAGTTCCAGCCAGGCATTGGACGAGACGCCGAACGCCTTGCGCACCACCGCATTGACGGCCGAAACGATGATGGCCACGAGGATCGCCCAGCAGGCGACCCGCCCGACGAAGGCATTCAGGCGATCGATGGCAAAGGCCAGACCAAGGAATTTCTTCACGCCCACGCTCCCGATTCAAGACGTCGGCCGACCGGACCGGGCGCGCCCTGACAGTTCAGGCTCGGCACGCCCCATTTGACGCAAACACGGATCAGATAAATAATAAGTATTATTCCAATCTTTCTAGGGCGCCTCAAACACCTTATGGCCCCAGATGAGCTTAAATGCAGCGAAACGCTGCATAATAATACAACAACAAATGCAGAATTATTTAAATATTATTTTAATAATAGTCCAACATATTTACTGCGCAACACAAGCTTACCTTCGGCCGTCCCAGCCAGAATGATCCGATCACCCGCACCGTTCAGCACGCCACCTCCATGTCCTCAGGCATCCACCCCGGACCGCCTCGGCGGCTTCACAAAGGACGTCCCGGCCGCCGGGCGGGGCTGGCCGGGACACGCCCGGCCAAGAAAAGAGCGACCAAGAAAAGACGGGCGATGAAAAGACGGGCAACGACGCCGTGCGCGCAATCGCCCTCTTCCCAAGCTGCCCTCAGCCTTCCGCCGCCTTGTTCAAGATCTCTTCCGGCGTGCTGGACACGACCTTGGCGTAGCGCGGAATGAACTTGCCGCCGACGATATGGCGGATAAAGCTGGGCTTGATGTCTTCGGCGAGGATCCTGCGGATGCGCGCGTGCTCCTCGATATCCTTCCACTCCGCGATGAGATAGAAGCGAAGCGGATCTTCTTCATCCCGAAGGAGAACACCATCCTTAACCTGCGCCCATGACTTGTGCATGGGGTTGCCATCCGAATAATCGAACGCCTCGAACTCGCGGATGAACTCCTCCTCCACGCCGGGGTGGATGGTGAAGTCATAGATATGAAGGTAGTTGCCCTTCGTCGCGAGCGGCTCCTGCGCCATGCCGGCCTCCCTCAGTGTCCCTGGACATTGGACGAGCCGCCTTCCGGCGGACTCGAATAAAGATGTACACTGATTAATTCGGCCGTCAATGCGCCACATCAGAATTCACCCAAGATGCCGCCGGTATGGGCATATCGACTGTTTTCCGCGCATATTTGGTGCGGATTTGACTTCTCCGCAGGCAGGAAAACGACTGTGTACTGACTAAATGCACGGACAAACTTCGCATCTCCCCGCGACGGAAGGCGCACCGCCAAGGTCGACCTGATCCGCCGCGCGTCCGCCGCCGTGGAGCTCGGCGGCGGACGGTAGCCGCGATGCCTCTCCTCGCTTAAGCTTGGGGCGGCGCCAGCGGCGGCGCGGGTGGCAGGGACATGTTCGACGCGGTGATCATCGGAGGGGGACCGGCCGGGGCGTCCTGCGCCCTGTGGCTGAAGATGCTCGGCTTCCGCCCTTGCATCGTCGAGCGCCGCCCCGTGCTCGGCGGCCTGCAGAACGACAACCCCTACCCCAACCAATGGATCGCCCCGGTGCTCAACCGCACCGGCCTCGAGGTCGCCGCCGACATCCACCGCCATGTGCTCGAACACGACATCGTCTGCCGCCTCAGCGAGGCGGTTACCGCGCTCGAAGTGGTGGAAGGCGGCTTCCGCGTCACCACGGCGGGAGGAGAGATCATCCTGGCGCGCACGGCGGTGCTGGCCTCGGGCGTCCGGCCGGTGAAGGGCGGCTTCACCGCGTCGGACGGGGTGATCATCGGGCCTGGCCGCACCATGTTCCATGCCGAGTTCGAGGGCCAGTCGGTGGCCATCCTCGGCGGCGGCGACAATGCCTTCGAGAACTATATCTTCGTGCGCAAGCGCGGAGCCACCCGCGTCACCATCTTCGCCCGCACCATCCGCGCGCGCCGCGAGTTCCTGGAGAAGGTGCCGCCGGCGGACGTGCGCATCGGCGCCTATCCGGTGGCGCCGGATGTCCCGTCCGTCGCCAGCCAGCGTTACGACCGCATCCTGGTGTTCTACGGCTGGGAGCCCTATCTGCCCTACGCGCGCCACCTCGGTCTCGCCCACAGCTCCCGCGGCTTCGTGGAGACCAGCGCCGATTGCGAGACCTCCGTCCCCGACCTCTACGCCATCGGCGAGATCGCCCAGCGCATGCATCCGTGCTGCGTCACCTCCATGGCCGATGGCGTGGTGGCGGCCAAGGCCATCCAGCGGACGCTGGAGCAGGACGCCGTCGCCCGCTTCGCCGAGCGCGTCCGGCGGTCGGCGCCTTCCGGCGATCCCGCGCGGGCCGAGCCGCCGCAGCGCCTTAGGTGAACAGGATGCGGCTTGGCCGGAATGCCGCGCCAGCCGCCGCCGGCGCGGCGAGGGCCGCCGCCACCTCCGGCCGCCGCAGCAAGGCGGCGGCCGCCTCGAACACCGCTTCCGGCCCGGCTTCCGGCGAGACCGGCAGCTGCGGCAGGTCCGCCACCACGCGGGCGGGGCGCGGCGCGAGCACCACGATGCGATCGGCGAGGCGCACGGCCTCGGTGATGTCGTGGGTGACGAACAGCGCCCCCGCCCCCGCCCCCTCCACCTCGGCCCGCAGCAGGGATTGCAGGTCCTGCCGCAGCCCCACGTCGAGGGCGGAGAACGGCTCGTCCATCAGCACCAGGTCGGGCCGGAGCGCGAAGGCGCGGGCGATGGCGACGCGCTGCTGCATGCCGCCGGAGAGCGCCGCCGGACGCTTGCCCAGGTCGCCGGAGGAGAAGCCGAGGCGGGCCAGGATGGCCTGCGCCATTGCCCGCCGCTCGGATCGGGGCACGCCCAGAGCCTTGAGGCCGAAGGCGGCATTGTCCCGCGCGTCGGGCCCACGGCAGGAGGCGCGGCTCCTGGAACACCATGGCCGTGCGGCGAAAGCCGTTGGCCACCCGGCCGGTGTCGGCCGCGTCCATGCCGGCGGCAAGGCGCAGCAGGCAGGTCTTGCCGCAGCCGGATCGCCCGAGCAGCACCACCAGTTCGCCGGGGCGCACCTCAAGGTCGATGCCGGCGAGCACCGGCACCCCGCCGAAGGACAGGCGCAGGCCTTCGAGCGCCAGCATGCCTCAGGCCTCCACCGGCGGGGCGGCCGGCCGGCCCCCGCGCATCGCCCGCCAGCCGCGCAGCGGCGCGAGCAGGAGCACATCGGCGAGGAGCAGCACGAGGACGGCGAGGACGATCCACGCCATGGTTTCCGGAAGGTCGAAATGGGCGCGCGCCGTGGCGATGCCGCCGGCGATCCCCAGGACCAGCCCCACCGCGCCCCCGGCGAGGCAGCCGCCCAGAGCGTGGGCGATGGTCGCGCCGAGGGCCGGCCCCGCCGTCCCGCTCGCCACCAGCCGCCACATGGCGTGCCCCGTCTCCGTCAAGGTGGGCAGGACGAAGGGCCCGAACGCGACGGCGCCCGCCTGCCAGGCGGCGGCGAGCAGCGCCAGGCCGAAAAATCCCCAGAAGACGGCAGCCAGCGGCCGCCGGGGCTCGGCTGCCATGCCCGCCTCACAGGTTCAGGTAGAAGCTGTCGGGCGGCAGCTTGCCGGCGAGGGCCTCCGGCTGGAGGGCGAGCAGCGCCTCGTAGAAGGCGACGAGGCCTGGCTTCAGGCTCGCCGCCCCTTCGGCCACCACGTTGAAATGATCGAGGGCGCTGGCGAACATGTGGGCCTTCACGTCCATCTTCTGCTCGGCGAGGGCGCCGGCCTCCGCCTTGTTCGCCATGACCCAGTCGCGGGCGCCGGGCAGGCCGGCCCCGAGGGCGGCGAGGAGCTCCGGGCTCTCCTCGATGAGACGCTCGTGGACAGCGATGCCGGCCATGGGCAGGCCGAGGCCGTTATGCTGCTGCTTCCATTCCTCCTGCAGGCTGACGGCGCGGTTGAGGATACGGCCCTCCTTCTTCGCCATCATGATGGCGGCGGTGGCCGGCGGCTCGGAGAGGATGGCGGTGGTGGCGCGCCCGGCGGCCAGCATCTGCGCCGCCTCCATGGGCGTGCGCACATAGGTGATGGTCATGTCCTTGTCCGGGTCCATGCCATGGCCCTTGGCGATGGAGCGGAAGACGAGGTCCGGCATGTCGTTCTTGAAGAAGCCGACCAACTCCTTGCCGGCGAGGTCCTTGAACGAGGCGATGCCCGCGTCGCCGGAGACCACGAACAGGTGGCCCATGGAGAGGATGGCGAGGAGCTTCAGGGGCATGCCCCGATTGGCGAGGTTCGCCGGGACGTGGGTGGGGGTGGTGAACAGGCTGGTGCGGCCGGAGACGATGGCGGCCCGCAGCTCGTCCGTATCCCGCCACAGGCGGAAGCTGGCGCCGGGGGCTGAGGCCTCCAGCGCGCCGGACTGCAACAGGCGCAGCAGCACGATGGTGGAGCCGTTGGGCGCGCCGAGGATCTCGATGCCGGTGGCGGGCTTGGCGAAGGCGCGCGGCGAGGCGCCCGCGAATACGCCGGCCGCCGACAGGCCGAGACCGCCGACGAGTTGGCGCCGGGTGAGCAATCCGTTCATGAGCAATCCCCCGAGAAATGAGGCCGTCGCTGAAAGCAGCAAGGCTATTCCTATATCCATGTAGATATAAAGAACAAACTTGGGATCTCCCCGAGGGGCGACGCTTCGCCGCTTCGATCGCCCGCTGCGCGAACCTTTCCCCTGGGCCCGGCTCGGCGCTCAGGCTGCGCCTTCGCCGGTCCGGGGAACCGTACCGCCCCCGTGCTCCGGCCGACTGGAGCGTCAGCGCAAGGAGAGCCGGGGCCCAGCGCACGGCGCCGTGGCCAAGGGCGCAGCGGAGTGGCAAGATCGCGGCGCAAGAGCATGCGCCGACCGGGCGGCACCGCCTTGATCGGATAACGTGCGCTTTCCCCGGCGGGGAGACGGCTTGGCATGGATGCCCGAGACAAGCCCGGGCATGGCGGGGGGCTCTCGACTGGGACTGGACAATTCCCCCAGAATGGCTCTGAGAGGCAGCGTCTGCGATCAGGTCGGCTCAGCCAGGGCGGATCGGGCTCCAGAGGGTGCCACCGGCGCCTTGGCCGGAGTGATTTGGCCGGAGTGATTTGGCCGAAGTGATCAGGAGGGGTCGATGCGGGGGGTTGAGGGCGGCATGGCGGGTCGGGAACGCGGCGGGCGGGCGCGGTGTCGTGGTGTGGGCACGGCTGCCCTCGCGCCCCTTGTCGCGGCGCTTCTCCTCGCGCTCGGCCAGCCCGCCGGGGCGCAGACCCTCGATCGGGTGGCGCGCGGAGAGGCGTTCCGCATCGGCTACCGCCACTTCGCCCCGCCCTATTCCTACGCCGCCGCCAACGGCCAGGCGGCCGGCTACATCGTCGACCTCTGCCGCGAGGTCGCCGACGGCGTGAAGCGAGCCCTCAAGCTGCCGAGCCTGCCCATCGAGTACCTCAAGGTCACGGCCGAGGACCGGTTCGAAGCGGTGCGTGACGGGCGCATCGACGTCTTGTGCGAGCCCACCTCCATGACCATGTCGCGGCGCGCGCTGGTGGACTTCTCGCTGCCCACCTTCATCGACGGCGCAGGCGTCGTCACCCGCGGCGCGCCGGTGAAGGGGCTGGAGGACCTGAAGGGCAAGAAGGTGGGCGTGCTGAAGGGCACCACCACCGAGGAAACGCTGCGTTCCACCTTGAACCAGATGAGGATCGCCGCCGACGTCGTCACCGTCACCGACCATCCGGACGGCCTGCGCCAGCTCGCCGACGGCAAGCTCGACGCCTATTTCGGCGACCGGGGCATCCTCAACTATCTCATCAGCAACAGCCTCAACGGGCGGGGCCTCACCCTGTCCGACCAGTATTTCACCTTCGAGACCTACGCCCTCGCCTTGCCGCGCGGCGACCAGGCCTTCCGCCTCCTGGTGGATTCGACCCTGGCCGACCTCTACCGCACCGAGCGGATCCGCGAGATCTACGCGCGCAGCTTCGGCAAGTTTCCCCCCGACCAGTTCCTGAACGCCCTGTTCGTCATCAACGGCGTTCCGAAATAAGCATGCCGGTTTCCCCTGAGGCATATTTGTTGCAGGAAGGACGGGACTGAAAGCAGGCCGGCCCGACCCCGGGACAGGAGCCGTGGAGCAGGACCCGTGGAGCGACCATGGCCTACGTGCATCGCATCGGCGCGAAATCCTTCGTTTTCGCGGATCTGAAGGACCTCATGGCGAAGGCGACGCCGCCCCGCTCCGGCGACATGCTGGCCGGGATCGCCGCCGCCTCCGCCGAGGAGAACGTGGCCGCCCGCATGTGCCTTGCGGAAGTGCCGCTGAAGGCGTTCCTGTCCGAGGCGCTGGTGCCGTACGAGAGCGACGAGGTGACCCGCCTCATCCTCGACAGCCACGACACGGCCGCCTTCGCGCCGGTCTCTGCCATGGCGGTGGGCGATTTCCGCGACTTCCTGCTCTCCCATGAGGCAACCCCCGAGGTGCTCGCCCGCCTCGCCCCCGGCCTCACACCGGAGATGGCGGCCGCCGTCTCCAAGATCATGCGCAACCAGGACCTGATCCTGGCGGCGAAGAAGTGCCGGGTGGTCACGCGCTTCCGCAACACCATCGGCCTGCCCGGCACCATGGCGGTGCGGCTCCAGCCCAACCATCCCACCGACGACGCGGCCGGCGTCTCCGCCGCCATCCTCGACGGCCTGCTCTACGGCTGCGGCGATGCGGTGATCGGCATCAATCCCGCCTCGGACAGCGTTCCGGTGATCGAGCGCCTGCTCAACCTCATGGACGAGGTCATCACGCGGTTCGAGATCCCCACCCAGAGCTGCGTGCTCACCCACATAACCACCTCCATCGCCCTGATGGAGCGCGGCGCGCCGGTGGACCTCGTCTTCCAGTCCATCGCGGGGACGCAAGGGGCGAACCGCTCCTTCGGCATCGACCTGGAAGTGCTCGCCGAAGGGACCGAAGCCGTCCGCGCCCTGAAGCGCGGCACGGTGGGCCAGAACGCCATGTATTTCGAGACCGGCCAGGGCTCGGCCCTCTCGGCCGGCGCCCATCACGGGGTGGACCAGCAGACGCTGGAGGCGCGCGCCTATGCCGTAGCCCGCGCCTTCGAGCCGCTGCTGGTGAACACGGTCGTCGGCTTCATCGGCCCGGAATATCTGTATGACGGCAAGCAGATCATCCGCGCCGGACTGGAGGACCACTTCTGCGGCAAGCTGCTCGGCGTGCCGCTCGGGGTGGACGTCTGCTACACCAACCACGCCGAGGCCGACCAGGACGACATGGACACCCTGTTGACACTGCTCGGCGTGGCCGGTGTCACCTATGTCATGGGCATTCCCGGCGCCGACGACGTGATGCTGAACTACCAGTCCACGTCCTTCCATGATGCCCTCTACATCCGCGAGGTGCTGGGCCTGAAGCGTGCGCCGGAATTCGAGGCGTGGCTGGAGAAGATGGACATCACCGGGCCGGACGGGCGCCTCCTGCCCGCCGATGCCCACCATCCCCTCCTCGGCTATGTGTCGGAGCGGGCAGCGTGATTCAGCGCGACCCCTGGCTCCGCTTCGCCCGCCACACCCCCGCCCGCATCGCCCTCGGCCGCACCGGCGCGAGCCTGCCCACGCAGGAGGTGCTGCGCTTCGCCCTCGCCCATGCCCAGGCGCGCGATGCCGTGCACACCCCCTTCGACGCGGACAAGGTGGAAGAGGAGGTGAAGAGCCTCGGCTTCACCACCCTGCGCGTCTCCAGCGCCGCCCCCGCCCGCGACGTCTACCTGCGCCGCCCCGACCTCGGCCGCCGCCTGAGCGAGGACAGCCGCGACCGGCTGGCGGCAGCGGCGGGCGCGGAGGTGGACCTCGCAATCGTGGTGGCCGACGGCCTCTCCTCCGCCGCCATCCACGCCCAGACGAAGCCGTTCCTCGCCGCCTTCCGGCCGTGGATCGCCGAGCGCGGCTGGAGCCTCGCGCCGGTGGTGATCGCCACCCAGGCCCGCGTCGCGCTGGGCGACGAAGTGGGCGAACGGCTCAAGGCCCGTGCACTGGTGGTGCTGGTGGGCGAGCGGCCGGGCCTGTCCTCGCCCGACAGCCTCGGCCTCTATCTGACCTTCGACCCCAGGACCGGCCGGACGGACGCCGAGCGCAACTGCATTTCCAATGTGCGTCCCGACGGCCTCGGCTACGAGGCTGCCGCCTTCAAGCTCGCGTGGCACCTGCGGGAAGCCTTCCGGCGCGGGATCAGCGGCGTCGACCTCAAGGACGAAAGCGACCTGTTGCTGGAGAGCGGACGCCCGCCGGCCCGGCTGGGCACCGACTGAGGGCACGATTTCCGCAATCTTACGTTACGTCAATACCAGAACTGGCAATAAAGTTGCCTTGCGTCACTGTGGAGACCCGGGAAAGGCCCGGGCGCTCCGATCGCGGAGGGCTGGTGTCATGGCAGATGGCAGGAAGGCCGGCGTAACCTACACGACGGTGGACGTCGCCTATTTCGAGCAGCGCGCCTTGAAGCGCCATGCGCGGGTGTGGTCGCTCTGGGCCCTGGGCGTCGGCGCGGTGATCTCCGGCCACTTCTCCGGCTGGAACCTCGGCATCGCCTCCGGCGGCTGGGGCGGCATGTTCATCGCCGCGGTCATCATCGCCATCATGTATCTCGGCCTCACCTTCTCCATCGCCGAGATGTCGCCGGCCCTGCCGCACACCGGCGCCGCCTATTCCTTCGCCCGCACCACCATGGGACCGTGGGGCGGCTTCGTCACCGGCCTGTGCGAGAACGTGGAATACGTGATCACCCCGGCCGTGGTGGTGTCCTTCATCGGCTCCTACATGGGCTCGATTTTCGGCACCCCGCCCGCGTTCCAGCCGGTCTACTGGATCTTCGGCTACATCATCTTCGTCGGGCTCAACATCGCCGGCGTGGAGCTGTCCTTCCGCGTCACGCTGGTGGTGACCCTGGCGGCGCTGGCCTGCCTCGTCGCCTTCTGGGTGAGCGCGCTGCCGGTGGCGAACTTCTCGCGCTGGGCGCTGAACATCGGCGTCGGCCCGGACGGCGCGGCGGTGGAGCTGCCCAATGGGGGGGGCCCGTTCCTGCCCTTCGGCCTCGGCGGAGCGCTCGCCGCCCTGCCCTTTGCCGTGTGGCTGTTCCTCGCCATCGAACAGCTGCCGCTGGCGGCCGAAGAATCGGTGGATCCGAAAACCGACATGCCCAAGGGCATCATGCTGGGCATGGCGACCCTCATCGTCTCCGCCTTCATGATCCTGTGGCTCAACTCATCGGTGGCAAACGGCTCCTTCGGCCTGTCCACGTCGCTCGAGCCGCTGCTCGACGGCTTCAAGGCCATCTATGGCGACGGGCTCGCCCGGCTGCTCGCCTTCGTGGCGGTGATCGGGCTCATCGCCTCCTTCCACACCATCATCTATGCGCAGGGCCGGCAGATCTACTCGCTGTCGCGGGCCGGCTATTTCCCGCGCGGGCTGTCCGTCACCCATGGCGGGCGCAAGACACCGCACGTGGCCATGGTGGCGGGCGCGGTGGTGGGCCTCGTGATCATGCTGGCCATCTGGTTCGCGCTGGGCGCGGAGGCGGGCGCGGCGGCCATCGGCGGCACCCTGCTGAACATGGCCGTGTTCGGCGCCATGCTCTCCTACATCATGCAGGCGGTGTCCTTCATCCTCATGCGCAGGAACATGCCGGACATCGCCCGGCCCTATAAGAGCCCCTTCGGCATCACCGGCGCGGCGCTGACCATCGTGATCGCCCTGGTCACGGTCTACTTCCAGCTGTCCGATCCGGTGTACCGCAACGGGGTGCTCGGGGTGGCCATCTGGTTCGCCGTGGGCATCGCCTATTTCGCCCTCATCGGCCGTCACAAGCTGGTGCTCTCGCCGGAGGAGGAGTTCGCCCTCTCCAAGGGCACGGCGGAGTACAAGAGCTACTGAACCGAACGACGGCCCGCCCGGTGCGGGCGGGCCGTCGAACGCTGGCGGTTCAGGCTCATTCGATCGCGGCTACTCGACGGACACCACCCGGAAGGTGTGCATCTCGTCATCCTCGTGGACCGAGACATACTCGCCCACCTCGAAGCGTTCGTCGCCGAAGCGGTAGCCGGCCTCGTCGTCGTCGGTTCCGGCAATATCGTAGCGGAAAGCCCAGCTGCCCCCCGGCCGCCGCACCAGGTGACCCACCTCGTCCGCCTCGTCGGGGCGGAACTTGACCACCCGGCAGGCCTCCCGATGCTTCGTCCACAAGACGGGATCGATGCGGCCTGCCGCATCGAGCGGCGCTACGAAGCTGTAGCCGAAATTGCGTGACCCCTCCGGATGCTCCTTTTCGCGGGCGAGCTCCATGCGGATCTGGCGAAAGCCGTGCGGCAACTGGGACATGCGTCTGTCTCCCCGGACATGCGAGCCTGACTGTGGTGGCGACCCGTGCGGGTGCTCACGATTTGTTGACGGCGGCTGATTCCACGCCACGCCATCATTGCTTTAGCCCCGGATGAGGCCGCCAGAAAGGGCGTTCCCTTCGGCCGGCGGGGGCTGACCTCATCGCGCCGGGTTTTCGCGCTCGCCCATGCGTGCGAAAATGACATGGCGTCTCTCCCTGTCAGCGCAGGAGATGATCAGGTCGAAGACCAGCTTTGCGCATCACATCGGTCCCGCATTTGACCTTTCGCAAGGCCGGCTCGTCACAAAAACGAAAACCTGTTGACAGGTAGAAGCGCCCATTCCGCGTGCACGGCTCGGGGGCCATCGACCAAGGGAGAGAAAATCATGAACGATTCCGTGATGTTCCAGGGTCTCGCGCGCGCCTTCAGCGCTAACACGCCGTCCATGGCGTGGCCGATCGCGCTGTGGAAGAACTGCTTCTTCGACTGCCCGCTGGCCGTCAGCTCCCATGTCCAGCAGTTCGTGGGACGGCAGATGCAGGAGCAGGTGCAGCTTCTGGCCGACCTCTCCAGGGAGCAGAACCCCTCCGCGGCGCTTTCCCGCGAAGCGGCCTTCCTGCAGCAGTCGGCGCTGGCCTGGAACAACGAACTGCTCGAGGTGGCGGAGCTGGTGCGGGGCCGCCTGCTCACCGCGACCCAGGCGGACGCCGCCCCTGAGGCCCAGCCGCCCTACGCTCGCGCCGCCTGAGGCCGGCCCGTATCTGAGCTGCCGGGGTTCTGAGGGGCCCCGACCGTTATCCTCGGCCATTCACAGTCCGGCTCCGCTGGATCAGAAGCTGGCGAGCCCGTCATAGACGAGCTTCGCACCCACTGCGGCAAGGATCAGGTAGATCAGGCCGAAGAACCGCTCCGCCGGCACGCGTGCCACCAGTTGCACGCCGGCGGCGGTGGCGAGGACCGCCACCGGCAGCAGGACCGCCGAGGTGGCCAGGTTGGCGCCGGAAATCTGCCCGAGGGCGAGGAAGAAGGGCACCTTCACCCAGTTCACCACGGCGAAGAACGCCGTAGACGTCGCGGCGAACTGCTGGGGCGCAAGGCGCGGCCGGCGCAGCGGTAGATCATCAGCGGCGGTCCGCCGGCATTGGCGATCATGCTGGTGAAGCCGGCCATGGCGGACCAGACGGCGGCCGAGAGCTGACCGGCGGTTCCGGCGGGACGGCGCAGGCGGGCGGTGAGCAGCCGGCGCGCCGCTTCGGCGAGGGACAGTACGCCGATGCCCATGGTGACGGCCTGGTCGGACACCGACGCCGCCAGCAGGTAGCCGAGCGTGATGCCGACCATGGCGAACGGCAGCGTCCGGACCAGTTCCTCCCGGCTCCAGCGGCGCCAATAGGCGTAGACGCTCACCACATCCTGCACGATGAGCACCGGAAGCAGGATCGCCGCCGCCTGCACCGGCGACATGACCAGCGCCAGCAACGGCTGGGCAAGGATGGAAAGGCCGGTGAAGCCGCCCTTTGACAGGCCGACCAGGATGGTTGCCGGCACCGCCGCAAGATAGAAACCCGGGTCGAGGATCACGCTTCACAACTCCCCTGCCCCAGGCGCTCACCCGACCGAACCGGCAGGGCGCCGGCGACGCCCGCCAGGGTGGTCCACGTCCGATTCCCGGAGAACGGCGGATGGTGTGGGCGGCGGGGATCGAACCCGCAAGCCCTTGCGGGCGAGGGATTTTAAGTCTTTTTATAATTCTCCTAACTTGTTGATATTTATGTATTTTCTGCTCCAAAAAATGTGTCGTGTGTAAATTTTTGTGTAAATGACGCACCTGCTAGCCCCCGGCTCCGCCGCGGGCACCTTCATTCCACATACTGATTCGATGAGCTTTTCAACCATATCGATTGGTGCCTAAGAATCAAGCACCTCGGACAACGCATTGCCGAGGCGAGCCCTCATTCGTGCCGAGGCCAAGACGCGTTCGGCAGCCCTTCCGGATACCAAAGGGTCAATCGAATCGGCGCGGCCGAGCGCCAGGATGCCCAAGCTTCAGCTATCTCCTCGGCAGGCACCTATTTTTCGCGCTCACCAGCGGAGGGATAGAGCGCCTCATAGTCCCGCCCCCCGCAGAAAATGTTCGTGATTTCCACCTGGCCGGGCACAACATAGGCAATGATGGCCGACTTCTCAAAAGGGACGGTGCGCAATCCTGGGTGCAGATCGTCTCGAGAGCGGCCCCCGTTCGGCACATCTCCGATCGCGCGGCATCGTTGCATGATCCGTTCCACGAACCCTGCGGCGACCCGGTGACTTTGGCTGGCTTCGGCGATGAAGCGATAGATTTGCTGCAGGTCCTCGATCGCCTCGGGGCGATAGGAAACACTAACGCGCCGCACGCTTGGCTGCTTCTTGCTCGGCTTTCATGAAGCGCGCCATCGCGCCGTCCGCATCGTCGGCCGACACGCTGGGGCGGGGATCGTTCATTGACCGCTGCACGCGAGCACGCACGGCCTCAAGCCGCTCGGCGAACTCCAACCGTTCGCGCCGCCACACCCGCACTGCATCGCGCATGGCTTCGCTGGTGCTCGCAAACTCTCCGGACTCCACGCTTTCCCGGATCGCCTGCATCATTTCTGGCGTCATGGTGACGCTGACCTTCTCGGCATTTGGCACGGCAAGCCCTCCTACTTGCCTTATAGGGTAGGATAAAATCCTACCTGACACAACCTTATTTTACATTAATTTCACGTGAATACTCCCATCAACGGGCGTCTGTTTTGCTCCGAACCGTTCCGGGGGCGGGAACTTCGAGGGCGGGCCGTTCACCTGTCCTTGGCACCGATCTCAAGGCCCCGGTCCAAAAGGGCGTTGAAATCAGCTTCATTCAAGCCGGGCGCGTTCGAGTCATGGAAATGGCGGATGCGTGCGGCAGCCCTCCCGGACGCCAGAGGGTCAATCGAATCGGCGACACCGAACGCCCAGAGTGCCCAAGCTTCCGCCCTCTCCTTGTCCCCCTCCCCTACCGTGCCCAAGGCGGCTGCGACGTAAGCACGGATATCAGCCGAAGCACGCCACGCCTCTGCGTCGCGGCGCAGTCTGTCAATTTTGGCTTTCGCCAACGCGGCCAGCCGCTCGCGTTCAAGCCGTTCCTCCTCGGCCTTGCGCTTCTGATCTTCCCCCGAAAAAGTGGACGGGGTTAAGCCGCTCTGCGTTCCATCTCGGCTGGGCTGATATAGCCGAGGGCCGAGTGCAGGCGGCAGGAATTGTAGAAGCCCTCTATGTACCCGAACAGGTCCCGTCGCGCCTCGGCCCTGGTGGCATAGAGGCGATGATGGACGCGCTCGGTTTTCAGGGTGTGGAAGAAGCTCTCCATGGGCGCATTGTCCCAGCAATCGCCCTTGCGGCTCATGGATGGGGTGATGCCCGCTGCGGCAAGTGCCCCACGGTAGGCCTCGGCAGCGTATTGAATGCCACGATCTGAGTGGTGGATCAGGCCGGGCGGCGGCCTCTGGCGCTCAATGGCCATGGCGAGGGCCTCAAGCGCGATCTGGGTATGCAATGTCTCGCGCATGGACCAACCGACCAGCTTGCGGGTGTGCATGTCGAGTACGCCGGCGAGGTAGAGCCAGCCCTCGCCGGTGGGGATGTAGGTGAGGTCCGCCAGCCAGATCTGGTTCGGCGCGGAGGTCCTGAAATTGCGGGCGAGCCTGTTGGGAGCGATCGGATAGGAATGGCGGCTGTCGGTCGTCCGCGTGCGCCGTGGCAAGGCGGCCAGGCCCCGGATGCCGGCGCGGCGCATCAGCCGCTCGATCCGGGAACGGCCCACGCGCCGACCGTGCCCCCACAAGACCGCATGGATCCGCGGGGCACCATAGGTCCCGCTACTCTCGGCATGGATCAGCCGGATATCATTGGTGAGCGCCCGGTTGGTCTGGGCGCGCGAACTCTCCGGCCGGGCACGCCAGGCATAGTAGCCGCTGGCCGACAGCCCCAGGGCCTCGCACATCACACGGACCGGCCACACAGCGCGATGCTCATCGACGAACCCGAACTTCATCGGGAGGCCGCTCCGAAGTACGCGGCCGCTTTTATGGAATGGCCCGCCCCTCACTTCCCGGCATGATGACGATGTCGGATTTGGAGGAGAGGACCGATGACGAAGCCCCCATCGCCGTGCTCGGGATCGATCTGGGCAAGAATAGCTGCAGCTTGGCAGGCATGGACGCGACCGGTGCCGTGGTTATGCGCAAGCGGTTGACACGCGATGCGATCGTGGCATTCGCGGCGACGTTGCCGGCATGCGTCATTGCGATGGAGGCGTGTTGCGGCGCGCATTTTCTCGGCCGGACGCTGGCTTTGCATGGGCACGCGATCCGGCTGATTTCGCCGGAATATGTGCAGCCCTATGTCAAGGCGCAGAAGACCGACGACCGTGACGCCGAGGCGATCGCCGAAGCGGCGACACGGCCAACGATGCGCTTTGTCTCGCTGAAGAGCGAAGCTCAGCTCGATCTGCAGATCCTGCACCGGGTGCGGGAGCGGCTGGTGAACGCGCGCACCGCGCTGATCAACCAGTTGCGGGCGGTACTGCTTGAGCGCGGCATCGTCCTGCCAAAGGGTCGTGTCAACCTGATGCGTCGCCTCGAAGAGCTCATGGCCGGCGATCCGGCTGTCAGTGCGCGTACACGCACGTTATTGGCTGACCTCCACAAGGAATGGGCGGGGCTCGACCAAAAGATCAAGGCCTATGACGATGAGCTCGCCGCGCTGACCCGTGAGGATGAACAGGCTCGGCGACTGGCGACGATCCCCGGCATCGGCGTCATCAACGCGACTGCATTGCTGGCGGCCATCGGCGACGGGAGCGCCTTCGCCAAGGCAAGGGATCTGGCCGCTTGGCTCGGCCTGACGCCTCGGCAACACTCGACCGGAGGCAAGACGAAACTTCTCGGGATTAGCAAACGCGGGAACGGCTATTTGCGCAAGCAGCTGATTCACGGTGCCCGAGCCGCTATGCCACATCTCGCGGCGAAGCCGAACCCGTTGGGCACTTGGCTGCAGACCATGCTGACCCGCGCGCATCCCAATGTCGTGGTCGTGGCGCTGGCGGCGAAGCTGGCGCGCATCGCCTGGGCGGTGTTGCACACGCAGAAGGACTTCGATCGGCAGGCGCTTGCCGCCGCCTAATCACCCGGAACAGCGGGCGAGAAACGCCGCACGCTCAAGATGTCTGCGAGAGATGAAGTAAAGAGGGCATAACAGGTCGTACCGGCAGCCTGAAAACCTGATCCTAAATGTGGTGCTCGGCACCGGCGCTTTTATGAGGATCAGGCTGCGCGGATATCCATCTTGGCCAAGGCTTCAGCCTTGAGACCGGATACGTTGATGCAGACCATCTTGCCATCTTTGACATCCCCCTTGCGGACGGGGCGGGCCATACGTTGCGGACGGGGCGGGCCATACGTTTAGGATGTCGCGCTCCTCCGTCACGCGCTGCAACTCGCGCTTCAGCCTGCGGACCTCAGCGGCCTGATCGTCATCGCGGGCCACGGCAGCAGGCTTGCCGTACCGTTTCCTCCACTCGTAGAGCGAGTACTTGCTGATCCCCAGCCGGGCCGCCACCTCCGCAACCGGATAGCCCCGTTCGGTGATCTGAACGACCGCGTCGCGCTTGAAGTCCTCGGTGAAGTTCGCTTTGCCCATCGGGGCCTCCTTGCCTAAAAATTTAGGGAAGAAGGCGTCCAGGAATCTAGGGGCGGTTCACCGCCGCGGGCGTTGCTCAGGCACAATACGGCGCGCTGAAGGGGCATCCACCCCACCTCAAACAGGCTCGCCGTTTGGGGCGTTTTGTGCTTCGATGGGATGCAGCGTAGAGGGAGCGAAGCAATGGATGGGACGTGAGGCGGTTTGGTACGGGGGATCGGCTGCCGAATTCGGTGATCAGCTCGAGTCGTTCAGTCCATTGGTTGATTTAGAGATGTTCCGAACCGATATGGCTGCTGCGCTCGGCGGCCCCAGCGGGTCTCCTGGTGGATCTTTATCTTACCGTTTGGCACGATGCGCAGGAGTCAGGTCGTACATGTAGCCAGCAACCTAGACGAGCACCGTGAGTTCCCGATCACCAACCGCCTGGCGTCCCTGCGCTTCCCTAAACGCTGCCTACGGATCAGGTCATCGACGGCCATCGGCAACAACGCACTTATCGAAATTGGAGCCGTAGTGGGACCTCGCCACCTCTTCCTAATCATGGCGACATGTCGAGAACGGCACCAATGTCGTTGGTACTCCGAATGGGCCTTCCAACATGATTATGGCGGGGTTTTCTCCTTTGGCTCCAATACAAACTGGGGATAGGCTGTTGTCACATCTTCCTTCCGAAGCATCCGTTTTGTTCGTCGATCAGGCCGGAGAGCTCGGCGGCGCCGAACTGTCTTTGCTCGATATTGTGCGGCTTCGCCCTCGCCCTTCATCAGTCGTCCTATTCGCCGAGGGCCCCTTTCGAAGCCGACTAGCTGAAGTGGGCGTGCCAGTTGTCGTGATCCCGTTCGACGGCAGTAGGCGAATCACCCGTGGCAGCGGAGTTGGAGATGCACTTTTGGCTGCTCCCGATCTCGCGCGGGTGATCCTGACATTAGCCGGACGCGCCCGCAAGTCGGATCTCATCTACGCAAATACGCAGAAGGCATTCATCATTGCCGCATGCGCAGCTATCTTGGTCCGCCGCCCACTGATCTGGCATTTGCGCGATATTCTCACATCCGATCATTTCGCTGGAGCCATGCGCACAATGGCGGTCGGCCTCGCTAATCGTACAGCAGCTTGTATCATCGCGAATTCGCAGGCCACAGCCAATGCATTTTACGTCGCTGGTGGAACGGCCGATGTAAGGGTAATCCACAATGGCATTGACTGCACGCCATTCGACTCCATTGACGCGGATCAGGCGCGCACGAGCCTAAGAGCAGAGCTTGGCCTGATGGATCAACGCATCGTCGGCGTCTTCAGCAGATTGGCCGAATGGAAGGGCCAGCATGTGTTGATCGACGCCTTGCGGGCGCTCCCCAATCTCCATGCGATTCTGGTCGGCGGAGCTTTGTTCGAGGAACATGCTTACGAGGAAAAGCTGCGCCATCAGGTCAATGCGCTAGGTCTCAGCGGGCGCTGCCATTTTCTCGGCTTCCGATCCGACGTGCCGCGCCTCATGAAGGCGGTCGACGTTGTCGTTCACACTTCCATCGCACCCGAGCCGTTCGGACGCGTGGTCGTCGAGGGCATGCTTGCTGGACGTCCGGTGGTCGCTACGCGAGCGGGCGGTGTTTCCGAGATCATAAACGATGGCGAAACGGGATTCCTAGTAACGCCTGGAAGCGTTGATGAATTAGCGTCAACCATAGGTAGGCTAGTCGCCTCGCGAGACCTTTCCCGTACTATAGGAGAGGCATCTCAGCTAGCGGCACGTCAGCGCTTTTCCCTCGCAGGAAGCGTGGCTGCTATCAATGCCGTCATTGATGAAACATCCCGGCCGCGTAAGCACACGTGACCTGAGCCCCTGATCCTCCTCCAGATTTGAGTAAAGTCCGTCGATCATGAAGACGGACGACGCGTGCCTGGTGGATTGACCGAGACGGAAGAGTCCGGTGGTGGATTCCGTTTGACGCGGGCCTGTGCTTGTCTGGCGCATGCGCAACGGGATCACGATCATTCTCGGCGAGGCGGGCCGGCAACGGCTCCTCGCCCTGGTTGCGGATCGCAACACCTCGCAGAAACACGTCTGGCGCGCCCGGATCGTGCTCCTGAGCGCCGACGGCGCCGGGACCCACGCCATCATGACCGTACCCATCCGGCGAGGGCCGCCTTGCGGAGGGGCGGCGATGACGTGAGTCCTAGGGGTAATCCTAGGAGTAGTCATATGACGCTGTCTCGGGTGGAGGTGATCACCTCGGTGGAGTGGCGCCGGCGCTGGCCGCGGACCGAGAAGGAGCGGCTGGTGGCGCTGGCACTGGAGCCCGGGGCTTCAGCTTCCGAGATCGCTCGCTCGGCGGGGGTGCATGTGAGCCAGCTCTTCCGTTGGCGCAAGCAGCTCTGCGAACGGGTCACGCCCCAGTTGCCAGCCTTCCTGCCGGTGACGGTGGAGCCGCCGATGGAGACCGTTTCACCCCTGGACGAGCCATCGCCGCGTAAGCGTAAGGCTCGTCGCGAGGGCCGCATCGAGATTGAACTGGCTTCTGGCGACCGGCTGCGGCTGGAGGGCGACGTGGATGGCCGAACGCTGCGCGATGCGATCGCCGCCCTGAGGGCGCGATGATCCCTATCCCGGTCGGCGTGAAGGTCTGGCTGGCGACAGGCCACACGGATATGCGCAAGGGCTTCGCCTCCCTGGCGTTGCAAGTGCAGGAGGTCCTGAGGCGAGACCCGCTTGGCGGCCATATCTTCTGCTTCCGCGGACGGCGCGGCGACCTCGTCAAGATCATCTGGCACGACGGACAGGCGGCGAACCTGTACGTGCGTCGACTGGAGCGCGGCCGCTTCCTGTGGCCCTCGCCGGCGGACGGGGTGGTCGCCATCTCGCCGGCGCAGATGGGTTATCTTCTCTCCGGGATCGACTGGCGCAATCCGGTGGAAGCCTGGCGCCCGACCTCCGTCGGCTGATGCTTTTCGCCTTGCGTTTGCAATGGGCTGTGATTCCATAGCTCCCATGAGCACGCCCGCCGCATCGCCCTCGCTGCCCGCGGACCTGGCGGCGGCGCATGCGATGATCCTGGCCGAACGCGCCAAGCGGATCGAGGCCGAGGCCGCAGCCTCCTCCGTCGAGGCGGTGATCGCCCACCTCAAGCTGACGATCGAGAAGCTCAAGCTCGGCGACGAGGGGCGCACTACGCTCCTGACGAACGGCTCGACGCTGATCGGGATCGAGGCCATTGATCTCGCGCTCGATGTTGAAGAGCGCGTCGATGCGGGCGACGACCTCGAAGGCAATCGGTGAGATCGGTGCGGCATTGCGTCCGCGCCGGCGGTTCGCAGCGATATCGGCAAGCTCAAAGAACTTGCGGCGTGCATGAGCCCAGCACAGCGCCTCGACGATCGGCCCCGGCTGGCGGTCGGGCACAAGCAACCGATTATAGCCGGCATAGGCGTCGGCCTGCAGGATGCCGGCGAAGCGCGTCAGATGCTCCTGTGGATGATCGCCCGAGCGGTCGTGGAAGGCCCGGAACAGCACCGCCGGCGGATCGGCGCCCCCGAAGGGCCGATCGTCGCGCACATACACCCAGGCCCGGCCGGTACACCTATGACTTCGGCGACGACTGGCGGCACACGATCACGATCGAGGCGACCGCCGCGGCCGATCCCGCCATGGATTATCCTCGCTACATCGATGGTGCCCGCCGCGCGCCGCCCGAGGATGTCGGCGGGCTCCCAGGCTTCGAACTCTTCCTCGAAGCCATCGCCGATCCCAGCCATGAGGAGCATGACGAACTCATGCGCTGGCATGGTGCGCCATTCGATCCGGCTCTTATCGACGAGGACGTTATCCGGGCGCGCATCGAAAAGCTCGCCCGACGCCGCGCCATCGGCAAAGCCGCGTTCGCCAAAAGCCGTGGCCAGATTAACTGATCAGACCGGTAACAGCCGTGGCCCTCGCCGGAGGGTTACAGCCTCGCTGACGAAAGGTGGAGTCAGGGCGCGGCTTACAATTCAAAGGGCGTGGATCACAAAGGGCGTCCAAACACGATTGACAATTTACGCCTTATCAACAAAACAACATCTCGCACATCGCGCGCGGTCGGGATGATATAAGAACACCATTGAATTCCGGAAGTACCGTGAGCATTCCGCAATAGAACGCCGGCGGATGCCGCATAACTCAGTGCGCTACCGATGGCCGCTCCGATTAGTCCCCACGCCGGCACGAGGAAGATCATCGTAACCGCCATGACAACTACGCCAATAAGTTGGGCGAAGGCCGCACTCTTGGGATGACCAGCCAGAGACGTTGCGTAACCCAAGAAATTGGACGGGGAAGCGCACAAGGTGCCGAAGAGGAGGATCCACAGAATGGGCACCGACTCTCGAAAGGCAGACCCGAATAACCAAGGCAAAACGAATGGAGCAGCACCTGCAACACCGATGCAGATCACGGCCATGACGAGCAATAGAAGGCGAGATGCGCGGGCGGTCTCTGCGCCGAGGCTGCTGAGCGAAAGACGCCGCGAGAGCGATTGAGCCACGGCGCTAGTCAGCATCAATGGCATGCTAGCCAGGATGGATGCGACGGCGTAGAGGCCCGCATCCCGAAGAGACAGAAATTGGGAAACGATCAGGACATCGGCGCGCGTGTTGCCCATTGTAATGAGGATGGTCAGCATCGACACGCGACCGAACCGCCAAGCGTCCAGCGTAATCGACCAGCTAAAGACAAGTGGACGCGATCTCAAGCACAGAGCCAAAGCCGGGATTGCAGCGATAATCGTCGCTACAAAATAGCAAATGCAAGCGGATTGGACGCTCATGCGGTCCGAAAGGAACAAAACCAGGAGCCCCAACACCGGAACGACAGCAACAGTGAGGCGAATGATCATCATGATCCGCCATCGTTCTTCGGCGAGCGCGACTCCGCTACCCAATTGGGTGGCTGCGGTAAACGGCAATAGCGTTAATTGTGCTAGGATCATAATCGTAAGCGTCGGATCGCCTTTTCCGAACACCAGGGCCAACGGCCACGCCGCAATCGCCCATAACGCAAACGAAACGGCGAGGATTGGGAGGACCGAGCCGATCAGCACACCTCGGGGGCGCCCACGAGCGCGTTCGCGAATAACGTAGCCGAGCGTTCCCGCATCGCTAAGGAATGCGGCGATCTGACCGATGACCAAGACAACCGCCAACTGCCCACGCCCTTCAGGGCCAAGGCCACGGGCCTGCAAGGGCCCCGAAATCAGCGAGAGAAGCGCCACGACGATCTGCACGCCCGCTGTGGCAAACAAGTTTCGGGCCATGGGACCGATGGGAAGCTTTCTAGTCAATTCCCAGAATCCTTGCCCGACAAAGAATGAAAATAGAAGACGAGACGCCGTTTGCCTCGGCTATATGAAAGACTTACCCGTGGCCCAGAGATAAGTCCTTCGCAGACCTTCGAGCAAAGAGACCTCAGTCTGGAATCCTAATCGCTGAAGTGCAGCGATATCGCTCTGCCACCGAACAGGATCCCCCACACGCACGTCTCCCGAGAACGAAAACCTGGCAGAGGCCCCGCTGATTGCCAGGAGATTTCGAGCTAAGCCTTCGAGCGTTGTTTCGGTTCCTGAGGCGACGTTGTACGCCTCCCCTTTGAGAGGGGCGTTTTTGGCGATTTGAGCAAATGCTGCGGTAGCGTCAGAAACATAAATGAAGTCTCGAGACACTTCAGGTGCACCAAAGAATGACAGCTGAGGCGTGTTGGTGGCTACTTTGAGTGCCCAGTCATAGACGACCTGCTTGTGCTGGCCTGGCCCGTATACAGAAAATACCCGGGCGGAAGCACCTGGAATACCGAAGGTCGTCGCGTATAGACGCACATACGCTTCCGCCGCCAACTTGGACACTCCGTAGGGTGACAAAGGCTGCAGGGGGTGGGACTCTGCCATCGGCAACACGAGAGCGGAGCCGTAAACAGCGGCCGAAGAGGCAAAAATAAAGCTTGTTCCAGTGTCACGTTCGCGAAGCGTCTGAAGAATGCGCAGGGCGGAGCGTAGATTACCATCAAGGTCCGCAACCGGATCCTTGAGCGAGGCAGGCACCGACGCAATGCCGGCCAAGAAGAAGACCGTATCACATTCTGGCAGGTAGGTATCGGGTGGCGCATTGACGATGTCAGCTGAAGTCCACGTGCTGGGTTCCGCAAGGGAATCAAGCACTGGCCCCTTTCTTCGGGAAATGCCGGTCACCTGAGTGCCTTCACGAACCAAGCGGTCAACGAGCCAAGAACCGAGAAATCCGGACGATCCAATCACCACGGCGTGTCTGATGTTTCTGGTCATCGCCGATCGACCCCGATCGTCGCACGGAGAACATTTTCGAGTTGTGCTCCCACCTGCTCCCAACGAAAACCGTCTTCGACACGTGATCGCGCCTGCTTGCCTAACCGCCTAGCATAGGTCGGGTCGGACAACAGGCGGATTAGGGCGTGAGCAATCTCGTTGCTGCTTTCAGGATTGACCAAAAGGCCTGTCTGATCGTTCAAAACAGCTTCACGCGGACCTCCGACATTGCCAGCAATGGCCGGCAGGGCCCAAGCTGCGGCTTCAAGATAAACAACCGGAAAGCCCTCTCCTCCAATTTCACCTTTAGGGTAGCGGGCAGGCATGGCGAAAACATTGGCTGAGGCCAACCAACGATCACGCTCTTCGTCGCTTACAGCGCCGAGAAAGCGTACACTATCGCCAAGGTTGAGCCTTCGGGTGCGCTCTTCCAGAACCGGCCTGATCGGTCCATCCCCAATCACGATCCACTGCGCGTCAGGGATAGACTGTAGTACGGTCGGCAAGGCTTCAAGAATTCTATCATGCCCCTTGTACCAATCGCGCAGGCGAGCCGTCGTCAAAATTGTCGGCCGGACGGTCGAATGAGTTTCTGGAGCCGGAGGAACCTCTACCCCGGGATGAATCACTGACACCGGACATGGAAGTGGACGACCACCGAATGCCTCTACGACTAGGCTCCGAGTGAAATCGCTCACAGCGATCCCCGCGTCGGACCGCCGCAAGGTCCATGCAGTCATTTCTGGTCGGCCGGCAACCTCCTTACCAAAGGTGTAAAGCACGTTCCTCGCACGATAGCGTCGAGCCAACACTGTTGCGGCAGGACCCGTCACGACATGGCCATTCAGGATCACATCCGGCTGCCATCGAGGAGCCCTGATTATGGCAGCCGCGTTGAAAAGGGCATTACGGACAGACGCACGAGTCACACCAATGCCGATGCGAATAATTTCCTGACTTTGTGTGGAATCGAACTCCATGGCCGCCGGATGATCAAGTGTAATCACCCGGGTCTCGGCCTGTGGCATGGCTAATGTGATCCTATGAAGCAGGCGCTGAATTCCACCGAGTGCCGGTGGATAATCAGGCGATACAAGAAGCACACGTAATGGGCGGTTGCTTGCGCAGCCCGAGCGCAATTCGGGTGTGGAGATCGGCATTGACGGGATGCTTTCAAATTTTCAGGCGCCTTCATCCCCTCGTGAATCGTTTTCAAGCCCCGACACACATAGAGATAATTCATGCCGGCTCACCACAGAACCAAATCATTTCCGGTCAGCGACTCACGCCCTTTTGGCGCGGTCATAGTCTGCTCGAGCCATCATGGCGACCAAACCTGCAAAATCTTGCTTGCGTTGCCAGCCGAGCTTCGTTTCGGCCTTGGCGGCACTCCCGATCAAGAGATCTACTTCCGCTGGCCGAAAGAAGGCGGGATCGACCTTTACGAGGGTTTTTCCTGTATCTCGGTCTCGGCCAATCATCTGCGCCCCCTCGCCGCTCCATTCGATCGGCAGATCGAGCTCAGCGGCAGCGGCGTCTACGAATTCCCGCACTGAACGTGTCTCGCCGGTAGCTAGCACGTAGTCGTCAGCATCTGCTTGCTGAAGCATGGCATGCATCCCCTCGACATAGTCGCCAGCAAAGCCCCAGTCGCGCTTTGCATCGAGATTGCCAAGCTCCAGCACATCCTGAAGGCCCAGCTTAATCCGGGCGAGCGCGATAGTGATCTTACGAGTCACAAACTCAGGTCCTCGGAGCGGTGACTCATGGTTGAAAAGGATGCCTGACGACGCATGGATACCGTAGCTCTCGCGGTAGTTCACCGTCATCCAATGGCCATAGAGCTTGGCGACGCCATAGGGGCTCCGCGGATAGAATGGGGTCGTCTCTGTCTGCGGGATAGCCTGGACCTTGCCAAACATTTCCGAGGTCGATGCCTGATAAAAGCGAATACTCGGGTCAACGAGACGAATTGACTCAAGGATCCGGGCAACGCCTAGCCCATCGATATCGCCCGTAAAGATCGGCTGCTCGAACGATGTACCAACAAAGCTCTGCGCTGCAAGATTGTAGAATTCCTGGGGCCTGATCTTATCGATCGAGCGATGAATATTCGAAAATTCGGCGAGATCAAGTTCAAAAAACTTTACGCGGTCTACGATTCCGACTTCTTGGAGACGCCAAGGGTGAAAGGCCGATGTCCGCCGGACAGCACAATGTACCTCGTAATCCAGCGAGAGCAAGTAGCGGGACAAATAAGCCCCATCCTGGCCCGTGGCGCCCGTGACGATTGCTTTCTTTCTCATCCCACAACCTCACCCGCGAATGCTCGTTCACAACGGCAGCGTTCGACTGTCTATCATCACGATCGCCCGCCTTGCAAGGCGTGACAGACTCGCAAAATTCTGAGCGAATTAAGAGCATAATCCTTGATTTGGACGCATAAATCTGATCCGCCTAAAGTTTGAGGAGCCTCTTTGGCGGCCTTGTTAAGCTAGCTTCCGACGCACTCCCATCCTGCGGTCAGTTTGGCGGCGTTGGAAAGCTTGGTTCTGGTATCTTATATGACGCCATGTAGGTGCCGTCGCAAACCATGTGCGCCTCCTTCCGCGTTCTGCCACCGAGGGCCGAGGGGGGCCTCGCGCGGTTATAGTAACTGACGTGCTCCCCGTTTCTAGGCCAACCGGACCTGGAAAATTCCGGGGTTAGGGCTCATTCCTGCGGGGATGCCAGAGAGCCATTCATGAGCGCGATCGGCGGCTTGTTGCCGATCACGCTGTGCGGGCGAACCTCGTTATAGTCTCTACGCCAAGCCTCCATTTTCGCCCGCGCGTCGTCAAGGCTCATGAACCAGTGCGTGTTCAGGCATTCCGCCCGGAGCTTGCCGTTGAACGACTCGATAAAGCCGTTGTCCGTGGGCTTGCCGGGCCGCGAGAAGTCGAGCACCACGCCCTTCTGATAGGCCCATAGGTCGAGATCCCGACTGACGAACTCCGATCCCTGATCCACCCGGATGCTCTGCGGATAGCCGGTGCTCCGGCAAATCCGCTCCAGCGTCAGCACGACATCCTCGCCCCGATAGCTGAACCGCGGATCCACCGCCGGCGAGAACCGCGTGAAGGTGTCGACGATGGTCAGAACCCGGATCTTGCGGCCCGTGGCGAGCTGGTCGTGGACAAAATCCATGGCCCAGGTCTCGTTGCTCCGCGTCGCCGCACGCCGGTCGTCACGCAGCTTTGCCTTCACGCGGCGCTTCGGCACCTTGTTCCGCAACTGAAGGCCCAAGCCCTTGTAAAGGCGATAGATCCGCTTCGCATTGACCGCCCACCCCTCCCGCCGCAACAGGATGTGCACGCGGCGATAGCCATACCGCACGCGTGTCTCGCAGATCTCCTTGATCCGCTGGTTCAGCTCGGCCTGCGTGCCCCGCTTCGACTTGTAGGCATAGAGCGCACGATCGACCGCCAGGGTGGCACAGGCGCGCCTGGCCGACACCTTCCAGTCTTCGCGCAGCCTGTCCACAAGCTCGCGCTTGCGCGCAGGCCTCAGAGCTTTTTTGACAGCACGTCCTGCAACATCGCCTTGTCCAGCGACAGGTCCGCCACGATCCGCTTCAGCTTGGCGTTCTCGTCTTCCAACTGGCGCAGACGCCGCATCTCCGAAGGCATCAGCCCCGCATATTTCTTGCGCCAGTTGTAGAACGTCGCGTCCGATACCCCGGCCTTCCGGCACACCTCCGCCACCGGTGTTCCGTCTTCCGCCTGCTTCAGAACGAACGCGATCTGTGCCTCCGTGAACTTCGATGCCTTCATGGAACTCTCCTCGTCCCCGAGCCGGGGATCATAAGTGGAAAATTCCAGCTCAAACTGGCCTAAAAAATGGGGAGCACGTCACACATCGACCGACACCCATTATTAGTCCGTCGCACCGAAGCGTTCGAACTACTCAAAAAAGAAATTTTCGGTTCCAATATCAATATCACGACTATTTACCCACTCACTAACCATCTCCTCAGAGACCGGGGTTCTCTTTTCATCAACAATACTGGCAGAATACCCGTACGACCAAAGCAATTGAAACACCCTTTCAAAATTGGGGTTGAAACCATTCGGATGATTTCGCATTAGCGACAGCTCAAGCAAAAGGGGCGGCTTCCTGGACAGAATATTAGACGCGCCCGAGAGCACGGAATACTCGGCTCCCTCCACATCTATTTTTAGAACGACATTTTTTTCACGAACCCGACTCCACAATACGCCATCAAGTGTATTGGTGGGGACGAAAATACAATCGGTTGTATCTCCCCCGCCCCATCCCCGGGTCAGCGACGCGCCTTGCCCCCGATTGAAGATTGGCAATATATCGACCTCGGAAGAAACCGCCAGCGGGAACACTTCAACGAGACGATTGAAATTATTTTCCCGTATATTCGTAAGTAAAATCTTCAAATTTGCAGGCATTGGCTCAAATGCGAAGCATTTAATGCCATAACTTGCGGAAAGGCACGAGAAAATTCCTGAATTTGCACCAATATCAATAAAATAATCTGCCGTGCCTAAATATTTACCGACAATTTCCAGCTCTCTAAGCTCGTGCATATCTTCGCCGTGTACTCCCGCCACCAGCCAGCCACCACCTAAAATCTTAAAATTGTAACCAGGAACCCGCCCCCATTTCAGAGACTTCAAATGCATTTGCTCGCGCGTGTCTCTTAATGCCTTATTAAGATTCGGAAATCTCATCAAGATGCGGCTAGCGGCGCGAACGATATTCATGCCAATCCTACCAAGCTATTGCTACTGATGCGACGCCCACTCAAGTGAATAATATAGGCAAATCCGGTTCGTCAAGTGCAGCATCGTCACAGCTATGCGCGCCACGGCTTCGGCGGTGAGAAAAGATGGCGGTCGTGACAGATGAGGAAGTACGTTGGTGGAGACCCTCCTCTGACAACTTTTCGGCCCAGCCGCAGGTGGGAGAAACATTGCACAGGTTAAGTTGGCTGCAGCTAAGTTGGCTAAGCGTTGTCTGCAAACAGTGGCTAACGGCTATGGTCGAGAAGGCACATTCGCCGCAGATTATGGGGGTCGACGACGCTTCCCCATCGCGACTGAATACCCGCCTCCCTGAACGACTGGCCCATCGGCAACGGCGGGCCTTTTCCTTTGAAGGAGGATATGATCGCGGACCGCCCGAGTGGGTTGACCAACGGTACTCACGGGGCTACCGCATGACGATACGGTGGCGCCAGACCCATTGAATGAGCTGGATTGGCTGGGCTATCGAAATGGGGTGTTGGATGTCTTGTGCTTACTATGCAGATGGACAGACGGGAATGCGGCTTCCGGACCACCCGCGGAAAATTGCAATCGTCCACGATTGGCTCGCGACGTACACCGGTGCAGAACGGTGTCTGGAGCAGATGCTACTCTGCTACCCTGATGCCGTGGTGTTCGCGCTGTTCGATGTCCTACCCGCGGGTCAACGGGCGTTCCTTGGCGGGCGCCAGCCACGGACGACTTTTATGCAGCGCTTGCCGTTCCTAAAGAAACACTATCGCACCTACTTGCCGCTGATGCCGCTAGCGGTCGAGCAGCTCGACATGAGCGGATTCGACCTCGTGATCTCAAGTTCTTGGGCCCTCGCTAAGGGCGTTGTCACCGGTCCCGACCAGCTCCATGTCTGCTATTGCTACACGCCGATTCGCTATGCTTGGGAACTCCAGCATCGCTATCTGGAAGAGGCCGGCATTGCACGCGGAATGAAATCCATGCTAGTGCGGATTTTTTTGCACTACATCCGACTCTGGGACTGTCGCACGTGCAATAGTGTCGATCGCTTTATTGCTATCTCTGAGTTTATTGGGCGACGCATCTGGAAGGTTTACAGGCGTCGATCTGCGGTAATCCACCCTCCCGTCAATATCGAATATTTTTCGGTCGATCCGGTCCGCACGCGGGGTGATTATTACGTCACCGCCTCACGAATGGTCCCCTACAAGATGATCCATAAGATCATCGAGGCATTCAGGGCCCTGCCTGACCGGCGGCTTGTAGTTATCGGTGATGGCCCCGACATGGGCCTTTGCAGAAAGGCCGCGGGCCCTAATGTGGAGATCCGAGGATACTTGCCGCTGGATGCAATGCGCGATGAAATCCAAGGTGCGCGGGCATTCCTATTCATGGCAGAGGAAGACTTTGGTATCGCGCCCGTCGAAGCGCAGGCTTGTGGAATACCAGTGATTGCATTCGGAAAAGGAGGCGTGCTCGATTCCATGCGCGGGCTAGATGCCCCAGAACCGACAGGGGTGTTCTTCGACGAACAGACCCCCCAAGCACTGGCGGATGCAGTGCGACTTTTCGAATCGAACAGCAACAAAATTTCGTCGGAGGCCTGTCGGTTGAATGCCGAGCGATTTTCGGCGGCGCGTTATCGTGCTCAATTCGTCGCCGAAGTTGACAGAGCATGGGCAGAGTACCAAAGATCTGAGCAGCATTGAATTGATGGGGTGGATGCCCCCTCCAGCGGGCACGTATTGTGTCCGGGCAGCGCCGTGGTGGCGCTTTCAGGGGAGGAGCACATGCCAGATGTTCATGTCCTTGCGATCGACCTGGCCAAGCGGAGTTTCCAGGTTTGCGGCACGGATCGGGGCGGGGCGGTTCTGTTCAACCGAACGGTGTCCCGCACGAAGCTGATCCAGCTGTTGAGCGCGCAGCCGCCCTGCATCGTGGCGATGGAAGCCTGCGCAACGAGCCACTATTGGGGCCGGTTTGCTCAAGGCCTTGGACACGACGTGCGGCTGGTTCCACCGATCTACGTGAAGCCCTTTGTGAAGCGGCAGAAGAACGATGCCGCTGACGCGGCCGCGATCGCCGAAGCTGCGCTGCGCCCGAACATGCATTGCGTCGCGGTCAAGAGTGCCGAGCATCAGGCTCGTGCAGTAGCCTTCCGTACGCATCCGGCGTAGGCCGCAGTCAGGCAGCTACGGCTTGATCCTGATGGGGTGCCGCGGCCCAATTCCATGGCAGGAGTTCAGGCAGCCGGCTTTGGGGCATGTCGGCAATGCGGGCGAGGACGTCGGCGAGCCAGGCCTGCGGATCGACATCATTGAGCTTGGCGGTGGCGATCATCGTCAGCATGAAGGCACAGCGATCGGCGCCGCGCTTCGAACCGGCGAAGGTCCACGAGCGGCGGCCAAGGGCGATGCCGCGCAGGGCTCGCTCCGCAGCGTTGTTCGACAGGCAGATGCGCCCGTCGGTCGTGAAGCGGGCAAAGGCGTCCCACTTGGTCAGCATGTAGTCCATCGCCTTGGCGACGTCGGCGTGGCGCGACAGGCGCGCCCGTTCGGTGCGCATCCAGTTCTCGAAGTCGGCGAGGAGCGGCAGGGAGCGTTCGCGGCGGATCGCCAGACGCTCGGCGGCATGCAGACCGTTCGCCTCGCGCTCGATTGCGAACAGTGCATCGATGCGCTTGACCGCCTCCAGCGCCATCGGCGAGATCGACGCCGCGTTCTTTCCGCGCCGGGCATTCTTCGCGATGTCGGCGAGCTCGAAGAACTTCCGTTTGGCATGGCTCCAGCAAAGCGCCTGGATGAGCGGTCTGGGACTTCGATCCTCAGCATAGAGGCGACCATAGCCCGAGTAGGCATCGGCCTGGAGAATGCCAGTCCATCCCGCCAGATGCTCTTGGGGTTGCTCGGCCGTGCGGTCCGGGGAGGCATAGTATAGGGCCGCCGGCGGGCCCTGGCCGTCGAAGGGACGATCGTCGCGCACATAGGTCCAGATCCGGCCCGTCACGGTCTTCCCCTTGGCCAGGATCGGCACCGTCGTATCGTCGCCATGCAGGCGCTCGGCGGCGAGGACGTGGGCGGCAATGAGGTCGTGCAGCGGCTGAAGGACATGAGCGCAGGCGCCTACCTGGTCGGCCAGCGTCGACAGCGACAGCTCGATCCCCTCACGGGCATAGCGCTCCGACTGCCGGTTCAGCGGCTGGTGTTGTCCGAACTTGTCGAACAGGATCATCGCCAGGAGGTTGGGGCCGAGGAACCCTCGCGGGGTCGGGTGGAACGGTGCCGGCGCCTGGCTGATCCGTTCGCAGTCCCGGCAGGTGAACTTCTCGCGTACCGTCTGGATCACCTTCCACCGGCGGGGGATCGCCTCCAGCGTCTCAGTGACGTCCTCGCCAAGCTTGCGCAGGCGATCCGAGCCGCAGCAGGAGCATGCGGAGGGACCGGGTACCACGACGCGCTCGCGCGGCAGATGCTCGGGGAACGGCTTGCGGCCGCCGCGGCGACGGCGCTCGAAGGAGGCCACCGTCGTCGTCTTCACCGCGGCATGCTCTGCGGCGAGTTCGTCTTCGCTCAGAGCCGCCTCGGCGTCCTCAAGCTGCATCTCCAACTGATCGAGAAGTCGGGCCGTGCGCTCGGAGCGCGTGCCGTAGAGCTCGCGCTTCAGCTTCTCGATCCGCAGCGTCAGATGGGCGACGAGGGCTTCGATGCCGGAGGCCTTCGCCTTCGCATTGGCCGCATCCGCGAGAGCCTCGTCCCGCTCGATCTCGGCCAAGTCGGCACGCCGTTCCGATGCCGCCAGCGCGGCCTTCAGGGCGGTGATGTCTTCCGGCAGATCGGCCATGCACAGCGCTCGAAAGTTTCGTTCGCGACAGACAGATTCTGTCACGCAAGCCCTGCAATGCAAAGACTTTTGTGCGCTATCCCACCGCTTCCGGACGCCACGTCCTCTGCGGGTTCCTCCAGTCGATCCCGTCGAGCAGGCAGGCGAGATCCGTGTGGGTCAGAGCCACGACGCCGTCCTTGGCCGAGGGCCAGACGAAGCGTCCGCGCTCCAGCCTCTTGGCGTAAAGCGACAGCCCAACCCCGTCATGCCAGAGGATCTTCACCAGCGATCCGCTGCGGCCCCGAAAGACGAAGAGATCGCCACCGTTCGGATCGCGCTTCAACCCCTCCTGGACGAGGAGCGACAGACCCTGCATGCCCCGCCTCATGTCGGTGTGACCCATCGCGATCCAGACCCGCGCCCGCGACGGGATCATCGCAGCGCCCTCAGGACCGCAGCCGCCAGCGCCGGCGGCGTCGAGGCGGCAATCCGCAGCCGACTGCCACCCGGCAGGTCCACTACGATCGCCGTGTCATCGGCGGCCGCAAAGGGGTCGGACATAGCCCCAGGGGCCATCAGAACCGGAACGAAGGCCGGCTCCGGCTTTGTGGCAGGCTGCTCGGTGCGAAAGCTGCGCAGCCACGTCCCCAACTGGGAGCGCGAAATCCCGTGACGCCGCGCCGTCGCCGACACCAGACGCGGTGCCGACTGGCTCTCCATCACGATCCGGAGCTTCTCGTCTTCGCTCCAACGGCGACGACGACCCGTCTCCACGATCTCCAAACGCTCGAAGGCACTGTGCTTATGGACGTCCATACGCGCAGTCTCTTACCGCGCCGGTCAGTTCGAAAGGCGGTTTAGACCGTAGGCGTACAGCCTTCCGGACCCACCAGTGTTTTGTCCGCCAGCGTACCCAGCTGATCAATGCCCTGCGTGGCCATCTGGCTGAGTTCGGGCTGATCGTCGCCCAGGGACCCGCTCACCTGAAGCAGATCATCGAACTGCTCGACGAAGCAGGGCCGGAGGTGCCGGACGCCGTCAGGGAGATCGTCCGGCTCTACCTCGATCAGATCGACGTTCTCACGCGCAAAATCGAAGAGCTGCATCGCCGGCTCAGGGATGCAACCCAGGAAAATGCCGAGATGCGCCGTCTCTGCACGGTCCCCGGTGTCGGTCCTGTGACAGCTGGCGCTGTCCTCGCCTTCGCCCCCGATCTGCGCGCCTTCTCGAGCGGCAGGAACTTTGCGGCTTGGCTGGGGCTCGTGCCGAAGCAACGATCGACCGGTGGCAAGACACGGCTCGGCGGGGTCAGCAAGATGGGACAGACCGACATCCGCAAGCTGCTGATCATTGGCGCCATGAGCCGGATTCGATGGATCATCCGCAAGGGCGTGTTACCGGACAGTTGGCTCGGACAGCTTGTAGGGCGCAAACCTCGCATGGTCGCCGCCGTCGCCTTGGCGAACAAGATGGCCAGGATCATCTGGGCGATCATGACAAGGGAGGAAAATTACAGGATGGCGTGAGCCGTTGCCTTCCTCAGGAGGGGACAGCTATCGCCTCGGGGTCCTCGGATCCCGGCAAGGAGATCGACTGACGACCTATGCGGCAAGGACTTCAATGTTCAGGACGGGGAAAACCAGTCCCGGGGCTCGAGCGCAAAGCTCTCTGAACCGATGTGGACCCTGTTCTTCGAACTGCATACCGGCCCCGTGGCGCAGGTCACGACCAGAGGCCTGACACACGACCGATAGAAGCACCGAGCCGCTGAAGCCCGTCAGAAGAATCCCCTTGCAAAACCGGGGGCATCCACACACGGGTGTTCCATGCGCCGGCGCCGAACCAGCTTTGGCTGTCCGATTTCACCTATGTCAGCACTTGGTCGGGCTTCGTCTACGTCGCCTTTGTGATCGACGCCTATGCCCGCCGCATCGTCGGCTGGCGGGTGAGCAGGACCGCGCATGCCAGCTTCGTGCTGGATGCGCTGGAGCAGGCCCTTCACGAGCGACGGCCCGCTCATCGCGACGGCCTGGTGCACCATCGCGACCGCGGCTCGCAACATGTGAGCATTCGCTACACCGAACGGCTGGCTAAGGCCGGCATCGAGCCCTCCGTCAGCAGCGTCGGTGACAGCTATGACAACGCACTCGCCGAGACGATCAATGGCCTCTACAAGGCCGAGGTCATCCATCGTCGGGGGCCTTGGCGATCCTTCGAGGCCGTCGAGTTCGCCACGCTAACCTAGGTTGACTGGTTCAACCATCGCCGGCTGCTGGAGCCTATCGGAAACATCCCGCCGGCCGAAACCGAGGAACGCTACTACGCCATGCTCGGTGAGACAACCATGGCGGCATGACTTAAACCAAATGGCCTCCGGTGAAGCCGGGGCGGTTCGGTCTACCGGTGGCGAAAAGAGTCGCCCCGGACGGGACAGTTGCTCGATTGGATTTGGAGATGCACTGAACGTATCCTATCCTGCACCGCAACAAAATGCGGAGGTAGCGGAGGTGGAGGTGTCGAAGGAGATGGTGCGCCGCGATTTTTCGGTCTGGCTGACAGTCGCCGCAGCGCTATGGATTGTGATAGCCGGGCTCTCACTGGTGCCCGGAAGCGAACGGCCCCATACCGGCTATTCTAGCGATATGGAGCACCTCATGGCCTATTTTGGCACCGGGGCCATCACAGCGCTCACGTTCCGCTCCACGCCCACTATCTGGCTAGCGCTCCCTTTTTTCGCGGCCTCGGCCATATTCGAGTTCGTGCAGATTCTCATTCCCGGACGCAGCCCTCTTTTCGAGAACTGGCTCGCCAGCAGCCTCGGGGCGTTGTTTGGCATTTTGATCGCCAGGGCGATCGTGCAGCCCGTTATTGTCAGGCTCGGGTGGTGAGGTCTGGTATACTGGCTGTATCAGGTTGGGTCTTCAGATGGCCCAGAAGTGGGAACAGGTGCACGGTCAGACCGAGGTCATCGCGTTGAGGATGGCTCTGCTCTGCGAGGCGTTGATGCTGGAGGCAGGCATAGATCATGCTCGTCAGGGCATGGTGGTGAAGGCAGCGCCAAGAGCGGCCCTCGAAATGATCGAGGCCCAATCCTCCTACATCTGCTGTTGGGACTTTTCGCACAGCCAACGCGCCTTGATGGCGACGGCAAGCTTCCTGCGGGAGACGCCGGCCGAGAGGTTGGGCGGATAGCATTTGCGTTCGCCCGAAGGAGTCTCGGACACTGCTTGCCCTCAACGAAATATCGCCTGAGTTCTACGGTTACCTCGACGACTACCAAAACAATGGAAGGTGACGAGAAGGCGATCTGTGGCCGGAAGGACAAATGCGGCTATTGAAGCGGAGTAAGCGTCGTCTTGGCCCCACCTATCGCGCGCTGGCGTGATCGTTGATGTTCTGAGCCCCGAGGGCTTGGACACATGACGATTTCTGAGCTTACGCTTAAATCCAGCGTCGCCGACCCGGTTCGGCGGTATGAGGTGTTCACGGGCGCGGGGCGCCGTCGGGATTGGTCGGCCGAAGATAAGGCGCGGATCGTGGCGGAGAGTTTCGAGCCGGATGTGACGGTGAGCGCCGTGGCGCGCCGCCACGGTCTGACGCCGCAGCAGCTGTTCACCTGGCGACGCGAAGCACGCAAGGCGGCGGAGACGCTGCCGGCGTTCGTGCCGGCTGTGGTCGCGCCTGAACCTGCTCCGGCATCCGAGCCCCCGTCTGCACCCCCGCGCCCAAAGAGGCGTGGCCGGCAATGTCGCGCCGCGGCCATCGAGATTGAGGTCGCCGACCCCCGCGTGACGATCGAGAACGGGGCCTCACCGGCGACCATCGCGGCGGTGCTCGGCGCGTTGAAGGCCGGGTCGTGATCGGGCCGACCGGCGCGGTCCGGGTCATGGTGGCCACAAAGCCCGTCGACTTCCGCAAGGGGGCCGAAGGCCTGGCCGCCCTGGTGCGCGAGACGATGGGTGCCGATCCATTCTCGGGCACGGTCTATGTGTTCCGCGCCAAGCGTCCTGATCGGGTGAAGCTGGTGTTCTGGGACGGCACCGGCGTGGTGCTGGTCGCCAAGCGCCTGGAGGATGGCGAGTTCCGCTGGCCGAAGATCGAGGACGGCGCGCTGCGGCTGACGGCGGCGCAGTTGGAAGCCTTGTTCGAGGGGCTGGACTGGCGCCGGGTGCATGAGCCACAACGGACAACGATACCGGTCGCGGCGAGCTGAAAGCCCTCGCAAGCCACTGGCAAATATGATTGAATCTGTGTCATGGCTTCGCTCCGCTCCGAGCTTCCCCGTGATCCCGAGACGCTCCAGGCGATGCTGATCGCCCGGGAAGCGGAGATCGAGCGGCTGCGCCAGATCATCAAGGAATTGCAGCGCCATCGCTTCGGCCGTCGCGCCGAGACGCTACCCGAGGACCAGCTTCTCCTCGCCCTGGAAGAGGCCGAGCAGGTCGAGGCCGCAGGTTTTGCGGCATGCGAGGAGAACGCGCCGGCTACGAGGGCCGAGCGGGTCGCAAAGCGTCGTGCAAACCGCGGCGCGTTGCCCGCCCATCTGCCGCGGATCGAGACGGTGGTCGATATCGAGAGCGATATCTGCCCCTGCTGTTCCGGTCGGCTTCATCGCATCGGTGAGGATGTGGCGGAACGGCTCGACATCGTGCCAGCGCAGTTCCGCGTGCTGGTGGTGCGCCGGCCGAAATACGCCTGCCGGTCCTGCCAAGACGTCGCGGTGCAGGCGCCCGCGCCGGCCCGGCTGATCGAGGGTGGTATCCCGACCGAGGCGACGGTCGCCCAGGTGCTGGTCTCGAAATACGCCGATCATCTGCCGCTGTACCGTCAGGCCCAGATCTATGCCCGTCAGGATGTCACGCTCGATCGTTCGACGCTGGCCGACTGGGTCGGGCGCACGGCCTTCCTGCTGCGGCCCGTGCACGAGCGGATGCTGGCGGTGCTGAAAGCTTCGCCCAAGCTGTTCGCCGATGAGACCACGGCGCCGGTGCTCGATCCCGGGCGAGGCCAGACCAAGACGGGCCAGCTCTTCGCCTATGCCCGCGATGACCGGCCTTGGGGCGGAGCCGATCCGCCCGCCGTCGCCTATGTCTATGCCCCGACCGCAAAGAGGGGTTTACGGGCATCCTGCAGGTCGATGGCTATGGCGGCTACAAGACGTTGGCCGGGCGCAACGCGGTCAGCCTGGCGTTCTGGGCGGCGCTTCTACGAGCTGGCCCAGACCGGCCCTGCGCCGATTGCCAGTGAAGCCCTGCTGCGCATCGCCGAGCTCTATCGCGTCGAGGCTGATATCCGTGGCCGTCCCCCCGAGGAGCGCCGGGACGCACGGCAGCAAAGGAGCAAGCCGATCATCGACGCCATGGAGCCGTGGTTACGGCAAAAGCTCGCCCTGATCAGCCAGAAGACCAAGCTCGCCGAGGCGATCCGCTACGCGCTCTCGCGCTGGCCAGGACTTGGCATCTTCCTCGATGACGGGCGCATCGAGTTCGACAACAACATCGTCGAGCGATCCATCCGCCCCCTGGCACTGACCCGGAAGAATGCCCTGTTCGCCGGCTCCGACGGCGGGGCCGAACACTGGGCCGTCATCGCCTCGCTCGTCGAGACCTGCAAGCTGAACGGCGTTGAACCCCAGGCCTACCTCACTGAGACCATCACCCGCATCGTCAACGGCCATCCCAACAGCCGCATCGACGACCTCATGCCATGGGCCTATCCCGCCAAGCCCGTCCTCAGTGACGTGGCCGGAGGACGACGCTTACGAAGCGGATCCCCTCAGTGTCGAAGAAAAGCTCAGCCTCGCAGATGGGAAGGTAAAACTGCCATACCCTCCCAAGGTGCCATCCGGTTAAGAGAGGATATGGAAAAAGCTGGTGCGGACGGCGGGGATCGAACCCGCATACCCGAAGGTGAGGCATTTTAAGTGCCTTGCGTATACCAGTTTCGCCACGTCCGCATTGTTGAAAACCCTTACTCCGTCGAAAGCAATTTGCCAATCAATTTCAATACCGGATTCCTGAGCCTTTACTCATCACGAGACACCTTCGCTGCCTCCTGCCTCTGCTTTGATTTCCGAACGTTAATTGCAGAAGCATCGAGGGTGGTCTTGATATGCGAGGCATAGTACTGCTCGATCATCTCGACGCTCGTCCGGCAGTTTTTCGCAATCTGATAGATGTCGGCACCTTCCATCAACCGAATGCAGATGTAGGTGTGCCGCAGGCTATAAGCTGTCCGGCGGTTGCCGTCCCGATCGAACTTGAGCCCCTCCTCCTTGAGGATCTTGTTGAACAACTCGTGCTGCGTACCACCTGGGAACAGCCGGTCCTCCGGCTTGGGCTTGTTACGGGTGCGCAAGCGGAGAAACGGCCGGAGAGCCCCGGGCGTGCTCTTACAATAGCCCACACCGCGTTTCCCGCGCACCTCGATCTCCAGGATGGTCTGGCCGCTATCCCGGTCCTTCACAACCTTGACGTCCCGATATTCCAGCCGCGAGGCCTCGTCGGGCCGCAACCCGGTGTTGCCCATAAACAACACATAGTCGTGCATCTGTTCGCAGGCATATTTCCAGCGCTGCTTGAGGGGCTCCTGCGCCCTGCGGCGCGTCGCCATATAGAGCTGCCGGTACTCCTGCGGGGAGAATCAGGCACGATGGACGATTTTGCCGGAGGTCTTGTAGGGCGGCGATAGGTCGGGAAGATACTGGAGCCATCCGTGCCGCGTCGCGGTCTTCAGAACCTGACGCAGGGTCACGATCTCCTTGTGCATCGTGCTGCGCGAGGGCGGCTTGCCCGACTTGGATGTCGTATGGCGGTGGATACGGTGTTCCTGAACCAGGCCGGGCGTGATCTCGGAGAGCCCCTTTTCGCCGAAGAACGGCAGCAGGTGCACGCGCAACTTGATCCCGTGGCTTTTCACGTAGTCCGGGTTCCGCTGCCCTTCCGTGATGATCTCATATTCCCGCAGGAACTGGTCAGCGGCCTGCTTGAACGTCTTCTCGTTCCGGACCTCTCCGCGCCGGTGCTTGCCCTTCAGCTCCAGATACCAATCCTCGGCAAAGTCCTTCGCACGCCCCAGGCTCTCTTCCTTGGTGCTGACGCGGTGGTTCCGGCCTCCTAGGAAGGTCGAGCACTGCCAATAGCGGCCGTCCCCACGTTTGTAGACGTAGAGCCTGCCGCCCATCAGCTCGTGCTGCTCAGCCATAGCGCCACCCGCCAGGGAATGTGCAATTTGTGTAAGCCATGTGTAACACTATTCCCCAAGCGGGAATTAAGTCAAGCCATTATAATTTAACGATTTTAGTCAGACAAAGGAGCCGAAAGAAGAGCTTTTAAGTCCCTTGCGTCTACCAGTTTCGCCACGCCCACGCAGCCCCCGGGCACGCGCATGTCGCCGCACCCGAGCGCGGGTCAGCTTGGCACGCCATGCGTGGCCCTCACAACCATGCCTGAAGGGAATGCGGGCTCCACCCACATCTTCGCAGGCCGAGACATCCGCGCGGACCAGCATGGCAGCGCCGCCGCGTCCGCCAAGGCCGACACGCGGCGGCAGCCGCCTGCATCAGCGCGGCGCGCTACGCTCCAGTTCCAGCCGGCGGCACAGGATCGCCCCGACCATCAGCGCCCCGATCAGGCTGATATGCTCCACCACCATGTGGAACTCGAAGATCTGCATCGGACCTTCCATTTTCCAGAAGGGGTGGGCGATGGGGATGGTCAGCGCGGTGAAGACCGCCAGCATTCCGAAGCCCAGCCATGCCACCCGGTTCACGATGATCAGGACGGAGCCCACGAGCAGCAGGGCGATGGTAGCCGGGGCGAACAGCGCTGCCGGCTCAAGCCCGAAATGGGACATTTCAGCTAGCGTGCCGGAGTAATCGGCGATCTTGCCGAGGGCCGCGCCCCAGAAAATGAAGGTCAGGACGAGACGCGCGAAAACGCCGAACGCGGGGCTCGCCAGGAGCGCGGCGAGAAAAGCAGGAATCAAGTTGGCACCTTTGAGCTGGATTGCACGGGTGCGACGGCGAAGCCGCATGGCGCAATTGCCCGGAGGTCGGGGGCCGGCGCCAACGGACATCCGCCGTCACCCTCCCCTCATGTCCGCCCTCAGATGAACAGCACCTGAACCCCTGCACGCGCCGCTGCGTTCAGCCGGCGGTCGCGGGCGTAATGGAAACCGACTCGCCGCAGCCGCAGGACGAGGTCTGGTTCGGATTGTTGAAAACGAACTGGGACGACACCTTGTCGGTCCTGAAGTCCATTTCGGTGCCCAGAAGGAACAGCACCGCCTTTGCATCCACCACGACCCGTACGCCCTTGTCCTCGACGATGGCGTCGAGGGGGCCGACTTCAGTGGTGGTATCCAGCTTGTAGGACATGCCGGCGCAGCCGCCGTTCTCCACGCCGACCCGCACCGCGGTTCCCGGCTCGGGCGAGCCGGAGAGAATCTCCCGCAACCGCTCGGCGGCGGCGTCGGTGATACGGATCACAGGAGGTAGGCTGCGCTTCGGCGCGGGCTTGGACACGGGGTCGGAAATCAGGCTCATGACGCATCTCCCAACCGCGCCGTTTCAAGGACGGCGGGCGGCATCTCCCATAAATGGAGGATGACCCGGCCTGCTTCAAGCCTTTACACCCCCATGCGGGAGAGAAGGCGCAGCGGAAGCACACGGAATAAAGGCGTTCGGCGGCATGATTCGCCATGACTGCGTGTCCCGCGCTGCCCCGCTTGAAGGGTCGGCCTGAGGACACAGCGGCCTGGTTGCACCGCAAGCGACGGGAGAATGCCCCCTTTCCCGTCGAGGCGTCGCATGCACCGCTCAGGCGCCGGTAATCCCGCGCGGATCCACGTCTAAGGGGATTTCCCCGCTTTTGTCTTTTCGCAAGCAGTGACAATCTTCTGTCAAAGCGCAGCGTCGTGGAGCAGGTACGGGAGTCGGGCGGGAACCCCGTCCTTCCGGCCGGATAAAGGACCCGAGACCCGCAAGCCATGAGCCACGCCCCCCTTCGCTTACCGCCAATCTGCTTCGCCGTCGCGGCGTTTGCCTCGACGACGCTCGCCGCGGCGGCGCCGGTTCAGGCCGAGGTGTCATCCGCGTTCGGCCAAAGGGTGCTTGGCGGGGCGCCCACCCTTTGGGCGACCGCCGTTGCCCTCGTCGCGGCCACCGTGGTCGGCGGCATCGTCTATCTCGCCGCTCGTCTCATCTCCCATCGCCGCGCAAAGACCGGCAACATGCCTGCGGCCCGGACGCCCATGCGCGCCGCCGTAGGTGCCCTTCTCTTGCTGGCCGGGCTGCTGTTGGTGGTGACGGTGGTTGTCTATCAGGCGAGTGTGCGGAGCACGGTCTCCAGCACGCGCCGGATGCTCTCCACCCTCGCGGAGGTACAGGCGCGCAGCATCGCGCAGGATCGCACGCGCCTCGAAGCGGGAGCCCTCGCCTTTGCCTCGAGCCGCCTCATTTCAGAAGATGTCGAGCAGTGGCGGGCCAGCGGCTCCGACGCCAGCCGCGACCGGCTCCGCCTTCTCCTCGCCGAAGCCGCACGGGCCTTCGGCTTCCAGACGGCCGAGCTGTGGACATCCAACGGGACCTTCATCGTGGGAACCCTGGGCACGCCACAGCGCCCGGACCTGCGGGAACGGCTCGGGCGCGTCGCGGCCACCGGCCAGCTCACCGCCGTGCCGCCGCCGCGAGACGCCTCCCAGGGCGCCATCGCCGGCTTCCTGGTGAACATGCCGGTCGCGACCTCCACCGGCGCCGAGGCCTGCTGCGTCCTGTTCCTGGAAGCGTCCGGCCGGCCCGAGGCGCATCCGCTGCTGGCGACCATCCTCTACAACACCCGCACGGCGGAGGCCCTGCTGGTGCGCCCGGACGAGCGTGGCGGATCAATCGTCACCGCCGCGCTGGGCGCAACGCGGGCGGACACGGCCCGCAGCCTGCCCGCCGACCCTTATGCCTTTGCCGCGACCCGCGAGCGTCCGGGCACGAGCGGGCTCGGTACCGACCACGGCGGCCAGAGCGTGCTCGCCGTGCGGGCCGAGATTCCGGGCAGCTCATCGTCGCTGGTGGTCAAGATCGACAAGGACGAAATCCTGACCGGGGCCCGCACGTCGGCCTTCCTGTCGGCGGCTCTCGCCTTGGTGCTGCTGCTGCTCGCCCTCGCCGTCGGCCGGGGCCTGTGGCAAAAGAACCGCCTGCGGGAGGCCGCGCGCGAGTTGAAGGCGACCCGCGCCGTCAATGCCGCGGAGGCGCGCTTCCGCGCAGCGTTCGACCAAGCCGCGTCCGGCATGATGAACCTTTCTCCCGAGGGCATCATCGTCCGGGCCAACGGCACCGCCTGTGCCTTGCTGGGCCGCATGGCGGAGGAACTCGTCGGCCGCAGCGTGGAGAGCCTGCGCGATGCGGCCGACACCGGGGCGCGGGAGGATCCGGTGCATGCCCTGGTGGTCGGCGAGGCGCCGCTGGTCCATACCGAGGAGCGGTACCTGCGCAGGAACGGCGGCGCCGTCTGGCTGGCCTGCACCTTTTCCCTCGTGCGTGACCACGGCGGAACCCCCGACCACATCCTCCTCGTGATGCAGGACGTCACCGCCCGCAGGGCGGCGGAGGCGGCGCTGCGGGAAAGCGAGGAGCGCTTCGACCTTGCCGTGAAGGGCTCGGACCAGGGTGTCTGGGATTTCGACGTGCGCTCCGGCCGGCTGTACCTCTCGCCGCGCGCACGAGAACTTCTCGGCATCGGCCCGCAGACCCCCGACGACATGAAGCATGTGTGGAACAAGCTCCTGCATCGCGCCGACCGCCGCAAGCTGGTCACGGCCTGGGCGCGCCTCATTCGCGGCGAGGAGCAGAGCTTCGAATGCGAGGTACGGCTGCTCCTGCCTGACGGCAGCTACAACGACTTCCTCTCCCACGGCCTCGCCGCCCGCGACGACCACGGCGGGGTGACCCGGCTCGTGGGGATGATCGCCGACATCAGCGAGCGCAAGCAGACCGAGCGTCGGCTGCGGCTGTCCGCGGCGGTCTTCGCCTCCTCGATGGAGGGGCTCGTGGTGACCGATCTCGATGCGATTGTCTCCGCCGTCAATCCGGCCTTCACACGCATCACCGGCTATGCGCCGGAGGAGATCATCGGCAAGACCATGCGCATCATGCATTCGGGGCGGCATGATCGCGAATTCTACCGCAGGATGTGGGACGCCCTGAACGCCACCGGATCCTGGCAGGGCGAGATCTGGAACCGCCGCAAGAACGGCGAGATCTTTCTCCAGCAGCTGACCATCAACACCGTCTACGATCAGGCCGGCGTTCCGCAGAGCTATGTCGGTGCCTTTCAGGACATCACCCAGATCAAGCACTCGGAGTTCCAGCTCGATCGCATCGCCCACTACGATCCGCTCACCGACCTGCCGAACCGCACCCTGCTCGCCTCCCTTCTGGACCTCGCGGTCAACCGGCCGGACAAGGCGTGCGCGGTGATCTTCATCGACCTCGACCGGTTCAAGACCGTCAATGACAGCCTCGGCCATCTGGTCGGGGACCAGGTGCTGCAGATGGCCGCCGCACGGGTCAAGGCGGCCCTGGACAGCAGCGCCACGGCCGGACGCTACGGCGCCGACGAGTTCGTCGTGATCCTGGAGGAGGTGGACGGCCCGGACGATGCCTCCTCCGTCGCCATCCGCCTCATCTACGAGCTTTCCACCCCCTTCGTGCTCGCCGACGGCCGCGAGGTCTATCTCGGCGCCAGCGCGGGCATCAGCCTCTATCCGGAGGACGCGGACAGCGCCCAGAGGCTGCTGCAGCACGCCGATTCCGCCCTGGCCGAGGCAAAGTCCCACGGGCGTGGGAGCTATGCCTTCTACACAAAGGCCCTCACCCGCAGTGCCCGCATCCGCATGGAGATGGAGGCCGATCTCCGGCGCGGCCTTGCGCGCGACGAGTTCCGCCTCAATTTCCAGCCGGTGGTGAGCCTGGCCACCGGCCGCATCCATGGTTCGGAAGCGCTGGTGCGCTGGCACAGCCCGGTGCACGGCCTGGTGACGCCCAACCGCTTCATCCCGTTGGCCGAGGAGACGGGGCTCATCGATTCGCTCGGCGCCTGGGTCATGGAGGAGGCGTGCCGGCAGATGGCCGACTGGCTGGCGAAGGGGGCCGATCTCGACTTCATTGCCGTGAACCTCTCTCCGCGCCAGTTCCGGCGGGAATCCCTGAGCGAGCAGGTGGAGGATATTCTGCGGCGCACCGGCCTGCCGGCGGCTCGGCTCGAGGTGGAGATCACCGAGAACGTGCTGTTCGAGGTCCGCGCCCCCGCGGAACGCAAGCTTCGCCAGCTCAAGGATCTCGGCGTGCGTGTGGCGCTCGATGATTTCGGGACCGGCTATTCATCCCTCGCCTACCTGAAGCGTTTCCCCATCACCAAGCTCAAGATCGACCGGAGCTTCGTGCGCGACCTGCCGCGCGCAGCAGATGGTGAGATCGCCACCGCCATCATCTCCATCGCGCGGGCGCTGGGCATCGAGGTGGTGGCGGAGGGCATCGAGAGCCCCGAGCAGTGCGAGTTCCTGCGGGCGCGCGGCTGCGATTTCGGCCAGGGACACCTGTTCAGCCGGCCGGTGACCGGCGAGCGCTTCCTGCGCCTGGTGCTGCAGGGCCCCCTCCCCCACGCCCCTCCCGCGGCCCTCCGCCGTTCTGCACTGACGCCGGCGGGGCGGGCCTCGACGAGGCGTGCCCGGATCAGTCGTTCTTGGTGTCGAACGGCATCGGCAGGTCTTCCAGGGACACGATGCCGCTCGTCATGAGGTAGATGATTCCGCCAGTGATGATGGCGGCGATGACGCTCGTGGCGATCACCTTCCGCAGCAGCAGCGGCCGCACCGGCGCGCCCGGATCGGTGCCCGGCGTCACGTCCGCGCTTTCCGCCTGGGAGCGCACGCCCCAGGGCAACACCGCGAACAGGCTGGTCCACCAGACGATGAAATAGATGGCGATGATGGCACCGATGGACACCGGGCGTTCCTCACTCAACATCGCGCCGCAAGAGGCCGAAGCATCTCGCCGGAGCGGCCTGGCTTTTCCGTCGAAAAGCTGAATTCGTCGCAGCTCGCAAGTCCGAAGACCCACTCAGCCTTTCGGCCACGCCCGTCCCAAGACGATGCCCGTCCCAAGACGATGCTCCGGGAGACAACGCTCCAGGAATGGCTCCAGGATGGCGCCCCGGGCGTGAGCGCGGGGCGCCCGCGCGCGGCGACGGCGCGGCCGCTCCGCTTCTTGGGGGCTTGCCGGAAATCGCCGCGGCGGCCCTCAGGCCTGCTCCAGTTCCACCAGGGTGCCGTTGAAGTCCTTGGGGTGCAGGAACAGGACCGGCTTGCCGTGGGCGCCCGTCTTCGGCTCGCCGCTGCCCAGCACACGCGCACCGGCGGCCTTCAGTTGGTCGCGGGCGACGATGATGTCGTCCACCTCGTAGCAGATGTGATGGATGCCGCCGTCCGGATTGCGCTCCAGGAATTTGGCGATGGGCGAGTCGGCACCGAGCGGTTCCAGGAACTCGATCTTGGTGTTGGGAAGGGTGACGAACACCGTGGTCACCCCATGCTCGTGCTGCGGCACGGCGGCCGAGACATCCGCCCCAAGGGTATCACGATAGAGAGCGGCAGCGGCGGAGATGTCCCGCACCGCAATGGCCACGTGGTTCAGCCGTCCGATCATGTCTTCCTCCGCTCGTCACCCGATCCATAGCGCAAGCGACACCGGTGCGGAACACGCCGGAGGTCGCAGGCCGCTCACACCTCCAGGATGTGGACGTGGCAGACCGGCTTCTTCCCCCAGACGGCATTCACCGCGCTCCGCACCGCCCGCTCCAGCGATTCCGCGAGGGCGTCGGGATCGCGGCGGCGGGCCTTCGGCAGGTGGTCGAGAGTCGCCACCACCGTGTCGAGCACATGGTCGAGCATGTCGATGCCGCCCTCCCCGCGCTCGGGAACACCGGTGATCTCCACCGACGGGTCGCCGGCGAGGCCGCCCTGCCGGTCCACGGCCACCGCCACCGAGATCGCGCCCACGAAGCTGAGCTTGCGCCGCTCGGGAATGGCGCGCCCGCCATCCGGCAGCAGCAGACGCCCATCCTTGAAGAGACGCCCGAACGGCACGTCGTCCACCCGCTCGGCCGGCCCGGGCGCGAGGCGAATGACGTTGCCGTCATAGCAGGTGACCACCTCCGGCACCCCCAGGCTGCGCGCCAGCTTGGCATGCTCATGCAGGTGCAGCGCCTCGCCGTGCACGGGAACCGCCACCTGCGGCCGCACCAGGCGATACATCTGTTCCATCTCGCCCCGCCGGGGATGGCCGGACACATGGACGAGGGCAGAGCGGTCGGTCAGCACCTCCACGCCTCGCTTGATGAGGGCGTTGACGATGTGGTTCACCACCTTCTCGTTGCCGGGAATGGTGCGCGAGGAGAAGACCACGAGGTCGCCGGGCGAGAGCGCGATCTCCGGATGGTCGTCGTCGGCGATGCGGCGCAGGGCCGCGCGCGGCTCGCCCTGGCTGCCGGTGAGGATCGCCACGACCTTGTCCCGGGGCAGGAAGCCATAGGCCTCCGCCGTGCGAAAGGCGCGGATGCCGTCCAGCAGCCCCTGCTCGCGGGCGACCCCGATCACCCGCTCCAGGGCGCGCCCCACCACCACCACCTCGCGGCCATTGGCGTAGGCGGCCTCGGCAATGCCGCGGATCCGCGCCACGTTGGACGAGAAGGTGGTGAAGGCGACGCGGTGCTTTGTCTTGCCGATGATCTCCGTCAGCGAGGCGCAGACGTCCGCCTCGGAGGGGGAGACGCCGTCGCGGATCGCGTTGGTGGAATCGCAGATCATGGCCCGCACGCCCTCGTCGCCCAGCGCCGCGAGGCGGGCGACGTCCGTGGGCTCGCCCACGAGCGGGGTCGGATCGAGCTTCCAGTCGCCGGTGTGCAGCACCAGCCCGGCCGACGTGCGGATGGCGATGGCGTGACTGTCCGGGATCGAATGGGCAACCGGAATGAACTCCACCGAGAACGGCCCGATATTCAGGGGCTGTCGAGAGCGCACCACCGTCACGGGAAGCTCGGAGGGCGCGCCGGGCTCGCCGGCCCGCTTGGCTTCCAGCAGGCCGGCGGTGAAGCGGGTCGTGTAGATGGGGCATTTGAGGCGGGGCCACAGGTCCAGCACCGCGCCGATATGATCCTCATGACCATGCGTCAGCACGAGGCCGGCGATGTGCTTGCGCTCGGCCTCTAGGAAGCGGATGTCGGGCAGCACAAGGTCGACACCGGGCGCCTCCTCGCCGGCGAAGCTCATGCCGAGGTCCACGATGAGCCAGGTGCGGGCCTTCCTCGGTCCGAAGCCGTAAAGGCCGAGATTCATGCCGATCTCGCCCACCCCGCCCAGGGGTGCGAAGACCAGTTCGTCGCTTGCAGCCATCAATCGATCACTTCCAGGAACGGCGCCGGGCCCACGCGAAAGACGGCAGCGGGCCGGCAAAGGAAATATGGGCAATCCCGCCGGCCGGCAGTCATGGCCGGCCGCGGGGGAAAAGCACGGGCATCCGCATCATGCGGTCCGGGCACGGCTTTGCAACCCTCGAACCGGCCTCAGTCCGGGAGGGAGAGGGACACGTCGCCGGCGGTGATGATTTCCGCAACCCCGTCGCGGCGGCGCAGCATCATGGCACCGCGGGCGTCGATGTTCTCGAACCGCCCCACCACCTCGCGCGTGCCGATCTTCACGCTCACCTGGTCACCCATGCCCAGGGCATGGCGCATCCAGTCGGAGCGGATGGCGGGGAAGCCGGCACCGGCATTCCACTGGTTCAGGCGCACCGCCATGGCGAGGTCGAGGGCCTCCAGCAGCCGGTCCGGCGCGGTGGGCGCGCCGTTGGCCTCCAGGCTGGTGGCCTTGTAGGGGAGCTCGTCCGGATGGTGCAGGCAGTTCACGCCGAAGCCGATGACAACGGCCGGCTTGCCGGAGGCGTCCGATCCGCCCTCCACCAATATGCCCGCCAGCTTGCCGCCGTCGAGCAGCAGGTCGTTGGGCCATTTCAGCTTCAGCATGTCGCCGGAGATCTGCGGCGCCGCCGACAGCACGGCGTCGCGCAGGGCGAGCCCGGCCACGAAGCAGAGCTGGGCGAGGTGTGCCACCGGCGCCGGATTGGGCAGCACCAGGGTCGCGAACAGGTTGCCGAGCTCCGACGTCCACGGCCGCCCCCGCCGCCCCCGCCCGGCCGTCTGGATGTCGGCGACGAGCCAGACCGGCAGCGTCTCGCCACGCTGCAGGCGCGCAAGCCCCTCGGCGTTGGTGGAGCCGATCTGCGTGAAACGGATGATGGGAACCGTGGAACCCTGGAATTCGTAATGAGCCATCGTTCAGAAGAGCGACCTGGCAGCGGCACCCGCCGCCTCGATGAGAGGAGCGGGATAGACGAAATAGAAGATGGTGAAAAGCCCGCTGACCGCGAGGACCGCCTTCAGCTCCGTCGGCATGGGATCGAAGGCATCCGCCGGCTCGTCGAAATACATGATCTTGACGACGCGCAGGTAGTAGAAGGCGCCTACCACCGACGCGAGCACGCCCACCACGGCGAGGCCGTAGAGGCCGGCCTGGATCGCCGCCACGAACACGTAGTATTTGGCGAGGAAGCCGGCGAGCGGCGGAATGCCGGCGAGGGAGAACATGAGCGCGCCCAGCATCAGCGCCATCAGCGGATTGCGGCTGGCGAGGCCCGCGAGGTCCTCGATGGTCTCCACCGCCTGGCCCTTGCGGCGCATGGTGAGCACGCAGGCGAAGGTGCCAAGGGTCATCATCACGTAGATGGCCATGTAGACCAGCACGCCGCGCACCCCTTCGCTCGTCCCGGCGGCAAGGCCCACCAGGGCAAAGCCCATGTGGCCGATGGAGGAATAGGCGAGCAGCCGCTTGATGTTGCGCTGGCCGATGGCGGCGAAGGCGCCGAGCACCATGGAGGCGAGCGAGACGAAGGCGACGATCTGCTGCCACTGGTGCGTCACGTGCGGGAAGGCCTCGATCACCACGCGGACGAAGATGGCCATGGCCGCCACCTTCGGCGCCGTGGCGAAGAAGGCGGTGACCGGCGTGGGCGAGCCCTCGTAGACGTCCGGCGTCCACATGTGGAACGGCACCGCCGACACCTTGAAGCACATGCCAGCCAGCAGGAACACGAGGCCGAACACCAGCCCGATGGAGGGCTCCTTCACCACCGAGGCGATGGTGAGGAAATTTACCGAGCCGGTGAAGCCGTAGATCAGCGAGGCGCCGTAGAGCAGCATGCCGGACGAGAGCGAGCCCAGCACGAAGTATTTCAGGCCAGCTTCCGTGGACCGCACCGAGTCGCGGTTGATGGCGGCGACGACGTAGAGCGGCAGGCTCATCAGCTCGAGGCCGAGATAGAGCGCGATCAGGTCACCCGCCGACACCAGCATGAACATGCCGAGGGTGGCGATGACGAGGAGCACGGCATACTCGAACTTGGCCTGCTTCTCCCGGGCCTGCCAGTCCACCGACATGATGAGCGACACCACGGCGCCGAGCACCGCCAGCAGCTTCATGTACCGGCCGAAGCTGTCGATGACGAGGGATCCGTTGAAGGCCGTGACCTCCACCGAAGGCGCAAGCAGCACCAGCACGCCGGTGGCGGCCAGCACCGCGATGGCGAGGCCGGTGACGAAGTTCGCCGCCCCCTCGCCGCGGAACGCGCCGATGAGGATCAGCACGATCGCCGAGACGGCGAGCACCAGTTCCGGCAGGACCGCGCCGATGGGAGGCAGGAGCTGCGACATGAGGCGACCTCGAAATCTAAAAGCTCAGCAGCAGGGCGGTCTTCACCGCTCCGGCCACCTGGTCGGTGCGCGCGACGACCGCGTTCACCGCATGGGAAGTCATGTTGAGGATGGGCGCGGGCCAGACGCCGAACAGGATGGTGATGACCACCAGCGGCACCATGATCACCACCTCCCGCGGCGAGAGGTCCATCATGGTCTTCAGCTTTTCCTTCTCCAGCGGGCCGAAGATGACCCGCAGGTAGAGCCACAGCGCATAGCCGGCCGAGAGGATCACTCCGGTCGCCGCGAAGAAGGCGATCCAGGTGTTGCGCTCGAAGGCGGCGAGCATGGTCAGGAACTCGCCGACGAAGCCCGAGGTGCCCGGCAGGCCTACGTTGGCCATGGTGAACACCATGAGCACGGTGGCGTAGAGCGGCATGCGGTGCACAAGGCCGCCATAGGCCGCGATCTCGCGGGTGTGCAGGCGATCATAGATCACGCCCACGCACAGGAACAGCGCGCCGGAGACAAAGCCGTGGGAGATCATGAGGAACATGGCCCCCTGCAGGCCCTGCTCGTTCATGGCGAAGATGCCCATGGTCACGAAGCCCATGTGGGCAATGGACGAATAGGCGATGAGCTTCTTGATGTCCTCCTGCACCAGCGCCACCAGCGAGGTGTAGATGATGGCGATGACGGACAGGGTGAACACCATCGGCGCGAAATAGTGGCTCGCCTCCGGGAACATGGGCAGCGAGAAGCGCAGGAAGCCGTAACCGCCCATCTTCAGCAGCACGCCGGCGAGGATGACGGAGCCGGCGGTGGGCGCCTCCACGTGGGCATCGGGCAGCCAGGTGTGCACCGGCCACATGGGCATCTTCACCGCGAACGAGGCGAAGAAGGCCAGCCACAGCCAGAACTGCATGCCGGACGGGAAGCCGTGGGTCAGCAGGACCGGAATGTCGGTGGTGCCGGACTGCCAGTACATAGCCATGATGGCGAGCATCATCAGCACGGAGCCGGCGAGGGTGTAGAGGAAGAACTTGAAGGCCGCGTAGATGCGCCGCGGCCCGCCCCACACGCCGATGATGAGGAACATCGGGATGAGGCCGCCCTCGAAGAAGAAGTAGAAGAGGACGAGATCGAGCGCGGTGAAGGTGCCGAGCATCATGGTCTCGAGCACCAGGAACGCGATCATGTACTCCTTCACCCGCTTATGCACGCTCTCCCAGGAGGCGAGGATGCAGAAGGGCATGAGGAAGGTGGTGAGGATCACGAACGGCAGCGAGATGCCGTCGACGCCCATGTGGTAGGCGGCGATCTCGCCGAGCCAGGGCTTCTTCTCCACGAACTGGAAGCCCTTGGCGGCCGCATCGAAGCCCGGCAGCAGCAGCAGCGACACCACGAAGGTGACGAGCGTCGTCCACAGCGCCACCCAGCGGGCGTTGCGGGCCGAGACCTCGTCGTCGCCCCGCACCACAAGGATGAACAGCGCGCCGATGAGCGGCAGGAAGGTGACGACGGAGAGGATGGGCCAGTCGGTCATCGTCACACTCCGGCGAACATGAACCAGGTGATGAGGGCCGCGACGCCGATGAGCATCACGAATGCATAGTGGTAGAGGTAGCCGGTCTGCAGCCGCACCACCCCGCGCGTCACGTCGAGCACGCGGGCGGACACGCCGTCCGGACCGAAGCCGTCGATGATGGTGCCGTCACCGCGCTTCCACAGGACCCGGCCGATCCACAAAGCGGGCTTGACGAAGATGAAGTTGTACAGCTCGTCGAAGTACCACTTGTTCAGCAGGAACTGGTAGAGCGCGTCCTGCGACTTGGCCAGCGCCGCGGGCACGGTGCGGTCCACGATGTAGAACCAGTAGGCGAAGAGCGCGCCGATCACCATCATCAGGGTCGGCATGTATTTCGCCCAGAGCGGGATCTCATGCATCTCGTGCAGGATGTGGTTCTCCGCCCCCATGAAGATGGAGTTGCGGAAGAAGTGGTGCACGCCCTCGCCCACGAACACGTTGTAGAGCGCGAAGCCGGCGATCACCGAGCCCACCGCCAGCACGCCCAGCGGGATCGTCATCACCTTCGGCGATTCATGCGCCGCCTCGTAATGGTGATGATCGTGCGGATGGCCGTGGAAGGTGAGGAAGATCAGGCGCCACGAATAGAAGGAGGTGAGCGCCGCCGCACCGACCGTCATCACCCACCCGTAGAGCGCGAAATAATTGTGCGCGGCCCAGGCCGACTCGATGATGGCGTCCTTGGAATAATAGCCCGCCAGGAAGGGGAAGCCGGTGATCGCCAGCGTGCCGATCAGCATCATCCCGTAGGTGAAGGGGATCTTCTTCCAGAGCCCCCCCATGTGCCGCATGTCCTGCTCGTGGTGCATCGCGTTGATGACCGAGCCGGCGCACAGGAACAAAAGAGCCTTGAAGCAGGCATGCGTCACGAGGTGGAACACGCCGATGGAATAGGCTCCCGCCCCCATGGCGACGAACATGTAGCCGAGTTGGGAGCAGGTGGAATAGGCGATCACCTTCTTGATGTCGTTCTGCACCAGCGCGATGGTCGCGGCGAACATGGCCGTGGTGGCGCCGATGAGCATCACCACGTTGAGCGCGGTCTGCGACAGCTCGAAGATGGGCGACATGCGCGCCACCATGAACACGCCGGCGGTGACCATGGTCGCGGCGTGGATGAGGGCGGACACCGGGGTCGGCCCCTCCATGGCGTCCGGCAGCCAGGTGTGCAGCAGGAACTGCGCCGACTTGCCCATGGCGCCGATGAACAGCAGGAGCGCGATGACCGTGGGCGCATCCCAGTGGTGGCCGAGGAACGGAATGGTCTTGCCGGCGAGCGAGGGCGCCGCCGCGAACACCTGCTCGAAGGCGACCGAATTGGTCATCACGAACACGGCGAAGATGCCCAGCATGAAGCCGAAGTCACCCACGCGGTTCACCACGAAGGCCTTCATGGCCGCGGCGTTCGCCGAGGGCTTCTCGTACCAGAAGCCGATGAGCAGGTAGGAGGCGAGGCCCACGCCTTCCCAGCCGAAGAACAGCTGGAGCAGGTTGTCCGCCGTCACCAGCATCAGCATGGCGAAGGTGAACAGGGACAGGTAGGCGAAGAAGCGCGGCCGGCACGGATCCTCGTGCATGTAGCCGATGGAATAAAGATGCACGAGCGAGGACACGGTGGTGACCACGATCAGCATGATCGCGGTCATGGTGTCGATGCGCAGCGCCCAGTCGATCTTGAGGTCGCCCACATAGATCCACTGCATCACCTGCACGCGCGCGTCGTGGCCGGAGAAGCCCACGTCGATGAAGGCGATCCAGGACAGCAGGCACGCGATGAAGAGCAGCGAGGTGGTCACCACCTCGCTTGCCCGCGTGCCGATGGTGCGGCCGAACAGGCCGGCGACGAGGAAGCCGAGAAGGGGGAGGAAGACGATCGCCTGATACATGGCCTCAGCCCTTCATGGCGTTGATGTCCTCGACGGCGATCGAACCGCGGTTGCGGTAGAACACCACGAGGATGGCGAGGCCGATGGCCGCCTCGGCCGCCGCGACGGTGAGGACGAGCAGCGCGAACACCTGGCCTGTCAGGTTCCCGAGGAAGGCGGAGAACGAGACGAGGTTGATGTTCACGGCGAGCAGGATCAGCTCCACCGACATGAGGATGACGATCACGTTCTTCCGGTTGAGGAAGATGCCGAGCGTCCCGAGCGTGAACAGGATCGCCGCGACGGTGAGATAGTGGGAGAGACCGATTTCCATGTCCGCCCCCCTCAAAGGCCCTGGCCGGGGCGCACCTTGACCACGTCCATCGCGGTCTTGGCGGTGCGCGCCACCTGGGCGGAGATGTTCTGGCGCTTCACGTTCACCTTGTGGCGGAGCGTGAGCACGATGGCGCCGATCATGGCGACGAGCAGCACGAAGCCCGCCGCCTGGAAGAAGTAGATGTAATCCGTGTAGAGCACCCGCCCGATGGCGGTGATGTTCGTCACGCCCGCGACCGAGGGCGGCACGGCCTTGACCGCCGAGGCGACGCCCGGCCCGGTCGCCCAGGCTCCCACCACCAGCACCAGCTCGGCGAGGAAGATGAGGCCCACCACGATGCCCACCGGCAGGTATTGCAGGAAGCCCTGGCGCAGCTCGACGAAATCCACGTCGAGCATCATCACGACGAAGAGGAAGAGCACCGCCACCGCGCCCACATAGACCACCACCAGGATCAGGGCGAGGAACTCCGCGCCGATCAGGATGAAGAGGCCCGCCGCGTTCACGAAGGCGAGGATGAGGAACAGCACCGACTGCACCGGATTGCGCGACGAGATCACCATGAAGGCGGACGCCACCAGCACGAAGGCGAAGAGATAGAAAAACGCTGCCGCGACGCTCATGCGCGAAGCCCCCCTCCCCGCGGCGCGCCCGCGCCGGTCATGTCCGGCCCCTTATGGCGGCCGGTCGATCGAATGCCTTGACGCATGCCAAAAGTCCACTGTCCCGACGCCGCGCCTCGGGCGACCTGCCCCGGCGCGGCGTCCTGCCGATCCCTCACGCCGGCCTGCGCCGGCAACCCCTAAAGCGCGCTCAGCGGTACGGAGCGTCGAGCGCGATGGAGCGCGCGATCTCGCGCTCCCACCGGTCGCCGTTCGCGAGCAGCTTTTCCTTGTCGTAGTAGAGTTCCTCACGCGTCTCGGTGGCGAACTCGAAGTTCGGCCCCTCGACGATGGCATCCACCGGGCAGGCCTCCTGGCAGAAGCCGCAATAGATGCACTTCACCATGTCGATATCGTAGCGCGTGGTGCGGCGGGTGCCGTCGTTGCGCCGCGGGCCGGCCTCGATGGTGATGGCCTGCGCCGGGCAGATGGCCTCGCACAGCTTGCAGGCGATGCAGCGCTCTTCGCCATTGGGATAGCGGCGCAGGGCGTGCTCGCCGCGGAAGCGCGGGGAGAGCGGCCCCTTCTCGAAGGGATAGTTCAGGGTCGCCTTGGGCTTGAAGAAATAGCGCATGGCGAGGAAGAAGCCCGAGACGAGCTCCGTGAGGAACAGGGCGCGCGCGGCCTGATCGAGCTTCATGTGCGCTCTCCCGGAAGGCGGTGCGGAATGTGGGCGAAGGCGGTCATTTCGGCGCCAGCCCGGTGAAGTGCAGGAACGCCGCCACCACCACCACGGCAAACAGCGAGATCGGCAGGAACACCTTCCAGCCGAGCCGCATGAGCTGGTCGTAGCGATAGCGCGGCACCATGGCCTTGGCCATGGCGAAGAGGAAGAACATGAAGCACAGCTTGATGACGAACCACACCAGCCCCGGCACCCAGGTGAAGGGCGGGAACGGCAGCGGCGAGAGCCAGCCGCCGAGGAACAGGATGGTCCCCATGGCGCACATGGTCATGATGGCCACGTACTCGCCCAGCATGAACAGCAAATAGGGGGTCGAGCCATATTCGGTCATGAACCCCGCCACCAGCTCCGATTCGGCCTCCACGAGGTCGAAGGGCGGGCGGTTCGTCTCGGCCAGGGCCGAGATGAAGAAGATGACGAACATGGGCAGGAGCGGCAGGAAGTACCAGTTCAGCAGGCCGAACCGGCCGTTCTGCGCCTCGACGATGGCGCTGAGGTTCAGCGAGCCGGCGCACATCAGCACGGTGATGATGACGAAGCCGATGGAGACCTCGTAGGACACCATCTGCGCCGCCGAGCGCAGGGAGGCGAGGAACGGGTATTTCGAGTTCGAGGCCCACCCGCCCATGATGATGCCGTACACGCCCAGCGACGAGATGGCGAAGATGTAGAGGCCGCCCATGTTGAGGTCGGCGATCACCCACCCGTCGGCGATGGGCACCACCGCCCACGCGGCGAGGGCAAGCACGCAGGTGACCAGCGGCGCCAGGAGGAAGATCGCCTTGTTGGCCCCCGCCGGGATGGTGGGCTCCTTCAGCACGAACTTCAGCAGATCGGCGAACGACTGGAACAGGCCGAAGGGACCAACCACGTTCGGGCCGCGCCGCAGCTGCACCGCCGCCCAGATCTTGCGGTCGGCCAGCAGGATGAAGGCGATGAAGACCAGCAGCGCCACCAGCAGCGCAAGGCTCTGCCCGAGGATGATCAGCACGTGGATAAGGGTATCCTGCCAGTTCATGTCCTTGATCCCGTGCCGGCTTCAGCCATTCCGTTCACCCACGCCATCGCCCTACTCCGCCGCTTCCGCCGCCGCCGCGAGGCGCAGCGCGGAGCATTCGGCCATCACCGCGGAGGCGCGGGCGATGGGGTTGGTGAAGAAGAAGTCCTCGATCGGCGGCACGAACGCCGCCTTGTCCACGGCGCCGCCCTTCTGCGCCAGCGTCGCCACCGCCGCCGGGTCGGCTGCCGCCACCTCGTCCACATGGCCGAGATGGGGATAGGCAGCGACGAGCTGGGCGCGCAGGGCCAGCACGTTGTCGAAAGGCAGGGTCTGGCCCAGCACGTCCGAGAGGGCCCGCAGGATCGCCCAGTCCTCGCGCGCCTCGCCGGGCGGGAAAGCGGCGCGGTTGGCGAACTGCACCCGGCCTTCGGTGTTCACGTAGAGGCCGGACTTCTCCGGATACGCCGCGCCGGGCAGGATCACGTCCGCCCGGTGGGCGCCCTTGTCGCCATGGGTGCCGAGATAGACCACGAAGGCGCCGGGGGCGACTTCCACCTCGTCGGCGCCGAGCAGGAAGGCCACGTCGAGGCCACCGGGGCCACCATGGCCGCCACGCCCAGCCCGCCCTCGCCCGGCACCGCGCCCACGTCCAGCGCGCCGACGCGGGCGGCTGCGGTGTGGAGCACCGCGAAGCCGTTCCAGCCGTCCTTCACCGCGCCCACCGCCACCGCGACCCGCGCGGCGAGGGAGAGCACAGCCGCGCCGTCCGCGCGCGTCAGCGCGCCCTGGCCGACGATGATGACCGGCCGCTCGGCCTTGCGCAGCACCTCGCCAAAGGCGGAGGAACCGGCGAGGTCGGACAGGCTGTCCGGACCCGCGCCGAGATACTCATAGGGATAGGTGAGGTCCACCTTGGCGCCGATCAGGCCGATCTTCAGCCCGCCCTGCCGCCAGCGCTTGCGGATGCGCGCATTGAGAACGGACGCCTCGTGCCGCGGATCGGTGCCCACGAAGAGGACGGCGTCCGCCTGATCAATGCCGGCGATGGTGGGATTGAACACGTAGGTCGCGCGGCCCAGCGAGGGGGCGAGGGCCGCCCCGTCCTGACGGCAGTCGATGTTGGCCGAGCCGATCTTGCCGAGGAGCGCCTTGACCGCGAACACCTCCTCGACGCTGGCCAGGTCGCCGATGATGGCGCCCACCTTGTTCGGCGCGGCCCCCTTCACCTTGGCGGCGATGGCGGAAAATGCCTCGGTCCAGGAGGCGGGCACGAGGCGACCGTCCTTGCGCACATAGGGCCGGTCGAGGCGCTGGGTCTTCAGGCCGTCCCACACATAGCGGGACTTGTCGGAGATCCACTCCTCGTTCACCAGGTCGTTGTTGCGCGGCAGGATGCGCATGACCTCGCGGCCGCGGGTGTCGATGCGAATATTGGAGCCCACCGCATCCATGACATCGATGGACTCGGTCTTGATCAGCTCCCACGGCCGGGCATGGAACTGGTAGGGCTTGTGGGTGAGCGCGCCTACAGGGCACAGGTCCGCCACGTTGCCCTGCATCTCCGAGCGCATGGCGTGCTCGAGATAGGTGGTGATCTCCATGTCCTCGCCGCGGCCGATGGCGCCCAGGTCCGGCACGCCGGCCACTTCCGTGGAGAAGCGCACGCAGCGGGTGCACTGGATGCACCGATTCATGGAGGTCTTGACCAGCGGGCCGATATATTTGTCTTCCACCGCCCGCTTGTTCTCGGCGAAGCGCGAGGTGTCCGCGCCATAGGCCATGGCCTGGTCCTGCAGGTCGCACTCGCCGCCCTGGTCGCAGATGGGGCAGTCGAGCGGGTGGTTGATGAGCAGGAACTCCATCACCCCTTCGCGCGCCTTCTTCACCATGGGGCTCTTGGTGAGCACCACGGGCGGCTCGCCATTGGGGCCGGGGCGCAGGTCCTTCACCGCCATGGCGCAGGAGGCAGTGGGCTTGGGCGGGCCGCCCTTCACTTCCACCAGGCACATGCGGCAGTTGCCGGCGATGGACAGCCGCTCATGGAAGCAGAAGCGCGGAATCTCGACGCCCGCCGCCTCGCACGCCTGGAGCAGCGTGTATTCGGCCGGGACATCGACTTCTGTGCCGTCGACGACGATCTTAGCCATCCGCTTACTTCCCCGAACAACTTTCGACCAGGACCACGGCGAGAAGCGCCACAGCCCAGATGCTTCGGACCCACACCAGCGACCGCCCCTTCTTGGAGTGGAAGATCCACCCGAAGGCCAGCGCCAGCAGAGCGAAAGGCGCCATGACGAACATCGCCGTCCGGACCGCCATCCCGTCTTGAACCAGCCAGGCGAAGCCCCCGGCAGCGAAAACAATGCCGCCTAAGGTCACCCACAGCCCCATCCGCTCCCACTGTTCCGGCGTCGGTGCCGGAGGTGGAGGCACATAAGGCTCCATTTCCTACTCCGCCGCCACCGCAACCGGGTCCGGATGCGGGTTGGCGGCATACTGGTCGATGCGCGCTTCGATCACGTGGCGATAGTGCCGGATCAGCCCCTGCACCGGCCACGCCGCGGCATCGCCGAGCGCGCAGATGGTGTGGCCCTCGATCTGGGTCGTCACCTCCAGCAGCATGTCGATCTCGCGCTTCTGGGCGCGGCCCTCGGCCATGCGGTTGACCACGCGCCACATCCAGCCGGTGCCCTCGCGGCACGGCGTGCACTGGCCGCAGCTCTCATGCTTGAAGAAGGCGGAGATGCGGGCGATGGCCTTGATGATGTCGGTGGACTTGTCCATCACCAGCACGCCGGCCGTGCCGAAGCTCGACTTCACCGCGCGGGTGCCGTCGAAGTCCATGATGAGGTCTTCGCACTGCTCCGCCGGGATCACCGGGCAGGAGGCGCCGCCGGGAATGATGCCGAGCAAATTGTCCCAGCCGCCGCGCACGCCGCCGCCATGCTTGTCCACGAGCTCCCGGAAGGGAATGCTCATGGCCTCTTCCACCACGCACGGCGTGTTCACGTGGCCGGCGAGGGAGAACAGCTTGGTGCCCACGTTGTTCGGCCGGCCGATGGCGGAGAACCACGCCGCCCCGCGCCGCAGGATGGATGGGGCGACCGCGATGCTCTCCACGTTGTTCACCGTGGTGGGACAGCCGTAGAGGCCCATGTTCGCCGGGAAGGGCGGCTTCAGCCGCGGCATGCCCTTCTTGCCTTCCAGGCTCTCCAGCAGCGCCGTCTCCTCGCCGCAGATATAGGCGCCGGCGCCGTGGTGCACGTAGAGGTCGAAGGGGTAGTCGTGGATGTTGTCCTTGCCGATGAGGCGGGCCTCATAGGCCTGATCGACCGCCGCCTGCAGGCGCTCGCGCTCGAAGATGTACTCACCGCGCACATAGATGTAGGCCGCATGTGCGCCCATGGCGAAGGAGGCGATCAGGCAGCCCTCGATCAGCGTGTGCGGATCGTTGCGCATGATCTCCCGGTCCTTGCAGGTGCCGGGCTCGGATTCGTCGGCGTTCACCACCAGATAATGGGGGCGGCCATCGGACTGCTTGGGCATGAAGGACCACTTCATGCCGGTGGAGAAGCCGGCGCCGCCGCGGCCGCGCAGGCCGGAGGCCTTCATCTCGTTGATGATCCAGTCGCGGCCCTTCTCCAGGATGGCCTTGGTGCCGTCCCAGTTGCCGCGCCGGAGGGCGCCCTTGAGGCCGAAGTCCTGGAGGCCATAGAGGTTGGTGAAGATGCGGTCCTTGTCGGCGAGCATGTCTCTCACTCCTCCGGATCGCGGACGCCGGTGCCGGTCTTGAGCGGCTCGCGCTCCGAACCGGTGACGGACGGGCTGGACGCCTGGGCCTCGGCCGCCACCGCCTCGCGCTTCTCGCGGGTATCGGCGCCGTCGGCGGCCTTCTCCTGCTTGGCCGCGGCGGCGCCGGTGGGGTCGGCCGGGCTTTCCTCCGCCGCACGCGGGCGGCCGGCGGAGAGAAGGTCCGGGGTTTCGGTGCCACCTCCGCCGGCGGCGGGAATGCTGGTGGTGAAGGCGTACAGCGCCGGGTCGGTCAGCACGCGCGCGCCGCCCTCGGGCTCCGAGCCATGGCGCGTGTTCTGCGGGCCGACCTTCACCGGGCGGCCGGCCACGAGGTCATCGAGCAGCTTCTCGAAATTCTCGGGCGTCAGGTCTTCGTAATAATCGTCGTTGATCTGCACCATGGGCGCGTTGGTGCAGGCGCCGAGGCACTCCACCTCCAGCCAGGACAGCTGGCCATCCGCGCTTACATGGCGCTCGTGGCCGATCTTCTTCTTGCAAACGTCGCGGATCTCCTCCGCGCCACGCAGCATGCAGGGCGTCGTGCCGCAGAGCTGGACGAAATACTTCCCCACCGGCTCAAGATTGAACATGGTGTAGAAGGTGGCGACCTCCAGCACGCGGATGTGCGCCATGCCGAGCCGGTCCGCCACCGCGCGGATGGCGGGTTCGGGAAGCCAGCCGCCAGCCGCCTTCTGGGCTTCCCAGAGCAGCGGCACCACGGCTGAGGCCTGGCGGCCTTCCGGATATTTCGCGATCAGCTTCTGCGCGATGGCTTCCAGCTCCGGCGTGAAGCCGAAGCTCTCGGGCTGCTCTACGGCAAGGCGGCGGACGGACATGGGTCAGATCCCGGAACGAGCCGCGCGCGGAGCGCACGCCGGCATCGGGCGAAGGGAGAGGAGAAGGCGGACCATCAACGATCCACCTCCCCGAACACGATGTCGAGCGAGCCCAGCACCGCCGACACGTCGGCGAGCATGTGGCCGCGGCAGAGGAAATCCATGGCCTGAAGATGGGCGAAGCCCGGCGCGCGGATCTTGCAGCGATACGGCCTGTTGGTGCCGTCGGAGACGAGATAGACGCCGAACTCGCCCTTGGGCGCCTCGACGGCCGCATACACGTCGCCGGCCGGCACGTGGAAGCCCTCGGTATAAAGCTTGAAGTGGTGGATGAGCGCTTCCATGGAGCGCTTCATCTCGCCCCGCTTGGGCGGCACGATCTTGTTGTCCGTGGTGGAGACCGGCCCCGCCTCTTTCAGCAGACGCTCCACGCACTGCTTCATGATCTTGGTGGACTGGCGCATCTCTTCCATGCGCACCACGTAGCGGTCGTAGCAGTCGCCGTGCTTGCCGATCGGGATGTCGAAATCGAGCTCGGAATAGCACTCGTAAGGCTGGGCGCGGCGCAGGTCCCACGCGGCGCCGGAACCGCGCACCATCACGCCCGAGAAGCCCCAGGCCAGCGCGTCCTCCAGCGACACCACGCCGATGTCGACGGTGCGCTGCTTGAAGATGCGGTTCTCGGTGACGAGGCCGTCGAGGTCGTCCAGCAGCTTCAGGAACGGATCGCAGAAGGCGCCGATGTCCTCCACCAGCGCCCGCGGCAGGTCCTGATGCACGCCACCGGGACGGAAATAGGCCGCGTGCATGCGGCTGCCGGAGGCGCGCTCATAGAAGATCATGAGCTTCTCGCGCTCCTCGAACCCCCAAAGCGGCGGGGTGAGCGCGCCCACGTCCATGGCGAAGGTGGTCACGTTGAGCAGGTGCGACAGCAGGCGCCCGATCTCGGAATAGAGCACGCGGATGAGCTGGCCGCGCCGGGGCACCTCGATGCCCAGGAGCTTCTCCACCGAGAGGCAGAAGGCGTGCTCCTGGTTCATGGGCGCGCAATAGTCGAGCCGGTCGAAATACGGCACCGCCTGAAGATAGGTCTTGGCCTCGATCAGCTTCTCGGTGCCGCGGTGCAGGAGGCCGATGTGCGGGTCGACCCGCTCCACGACCTCGCCGTTCAGCTCCAGCACCAGGCGCAGCACGCCATGCGCCGCCGGATGCTGGGGGCCGAAATTGATCTGGAAGTTGCGGACTTTCTCGTCCGGCTTCATCTCGTCGGCGATATCAACCATAAGGCGCTCCCTCAGCCGGCCTTGGGGGGCACGGGCGGCTGGCCCGAGGCCTTCTCGTCACCGGGAAGGACGTATTCCACGCCCTCCCACGGGGAGAGGAAGTCGAAGTTGCGGAATTCCTGCGGCAGGCGCACCGGCTCGTAGACCACGCGCTTCAGCTCGTCGTCGTAGCGCACTTCGACGAAGCCGGTGGTCGGGAAGTCCTTGCGCAGGGGGTGCCCGTCGAAGCCGTAGTCGGTGAGCAGGCGGCGCAGCTCCGGATGCCCGGTGAACAGGATGCCGTACATGTCGTAGGCTTCCCGCTCGAACCAGTTGGCGCCGGGGAAGACCGAGCAGATGGAGGGCACCGGCGTGTCCTCGTCCGTCTCCACCTTCAGCCGGATGCGGATGTTCTGCTTGAGCGACAGCAGGTGGTAGACCACGTCGAAGCGCTTCTCGCGCGCCGGATAGTCCACGCCGCATACGTCGACGATGCAATGGAACAGGCAGGCCGGATCGTCGCGCAGGAAGGTGGCGACCTTCACGATCTGCGTCGGCTCGATGGCCAGCGTCAGCTCGCCATGGGCGATCGTCGAGCCGAGCACCGCGCCGGCCAAAGCCGCCGATATGTGCGCCGCGAGGTCGTTCAGGGTCTCGTCCATCGGATGCTCCCGGCTCAGCGCTCGATGGTGCCGATGCGGCGGATCTTCTTCTGCAGCAGCAGCACGCCGTAGAGCAGCGCTTCCGCCGTGGGCGGGCAGCCCGGCACGTAGATGTCCACCGGCACGATGCGGTCGCAGCCGCGCACCACCGCGTAGGAGAAGTGGTAGTAGCCACCGCCGTTGGCGCAGGAACCCATGGAGATGACGTAGCGCGGCTCCGGCATCTGGTCGTAGACCTTGCGCAGGGCCGGCGCCATCTTGTTGGTGAGCGTGCCGGCGACGATCATCACGTCCGACTGGCGCGGCGAGGCGCGCGGTGCGAAGCCGAAGCGCTCCACGTCGTAGCGCGGCATGGAAACCTGCATCATCTCCACGGCGCAGCACGCGAGGCCGAATGTCATCCACATGAGCGAGCCGGTGCGCGCCCAGGTGATGAGGTCGTCCGCGGTGGTGAGGATGAAGCCCTTGTCCGCGAGCTCGGCATTGACCTCCTTGAAGAAGGGATCATCCGCGCCCACGGGGCGGCCGGTGGAGGGATCGACGATGCCCGTGGGGGCCTGTGCGATCTCGGGCTTGGTAGCCGAAGGGGTCAGTCCCATTCCAGAGCTCCCTTGCGCCATTCGTAGATGAAGCCGACGGTCAGCACGCCGAGGAAGATCATCATCGACCAGAAGCCCAGGTCGCCGAGGCTGCCGAACGTCACCGCCCAGGGGAACAGGAAGGCCACTTCCAGGTCGAAGATGATGAAGAGGATGGACACGAGATAGAAGCGCACGTCGAAGGTCATGCGCGCGTCATCGAACGCATTGAAGCCGCATTCGTAGGCCGACAGCTTCTCCGGATCGGGATTCTGATAGGCCACGAGGAAGGGTGATACGAGCAGCGCGAGCCCGATCACCAGCGACACGCCGATGAAAATCACCACCGGCAGATAATCCATGAGCAACGCGTTCATTCTGCTCGCACCTCGGGGCGCTGGATCGGGGCCATAAGCGGCGCAAACGGTCAAAGCGCGAGAATCGGGCGACGCGCTTGAAGCGTGACCGCGCCGTCCGGCTAGAGGAATTCGAAACGACGCCGCAGCCTTATCGCAGCGCCAGATAGGAGGCAAGTGCGCGGTTCGGCGTAGGCCACATCCCGGCACGGCCCCGCCCCGCACCACCGCTCACCGGCCCGGTCCGCTCCGCTGCGGTAACCGCCAAGCCGGAGGTTGGATCCGGCTATGGCGGGAGGCGTGAAGGAGCCGCATCCTTCAGGGCTGTGACACCGGTCCGGTTGGCGCCAGTCCGCTTCCCGCCTGCGTTTCCGGCCCCCATGCGACACAATGACATGCGCCGCCGGAAGAATGCCGCAGACGTGAAGGCGGCGCACCCGCAGAGCCGGCAGGCCGCGTCCACGACGGGCGAGTCGTGGACGCGGATCGCTCAGCGGCCGCGACCGCGCATCGGCATCGCCCGAGGGGCGAACGTGCGCGGCTGCGCGCTGCGGAACTGCGCGCCACCGGGCCGGAATTGCTGCGGCCGCACAACGGGCTTCATGCCCCCGCCATACCCGCCATAGGTGCGCGGGAGGCCGGGCTTCACCCCGCCATAGGCGCGCGGTGGCTTCTTGAACTGCTGCGCGCCGCCGGGGCGGTAGATCTGGCCGCCCGGCTTCGGCCTGAAGGCTGGATTGACGCCCGGCAGGAAGCCGTTGCCCGGCTTCGGCTGGAAACGGGGAATCGGCTTCGCGCCTCCGGGGAGACCCGGACCCGACGGGCGGCCACCCGGAGTGCCCGGCCCGAACTTGCCCGGTCCGGCCGGATTGAACTTGCCGGGCGCCGGCTTCCACGGCTGCATCCCGCCAGGACCAGGACCCGGATGAGGACCAGGACCAGGACCGGGACCGGGATGAGGACCAGGACCGGGACCGGGATGAGGACCAGGACCGGGACCAGGGTGAGGCCCAGGGCCGGGACCGGGACCTGGATGGGGACCGGGACCTGGATGGGGACCGGGGCCGGGCCAGGGGTGCGGTCCCGGCCAGGGACCGGGCCCCGGAGGCCGCGGGCCGGGGCCGGGCCACGGCGGGCGGGGCGGCGGGCGCCAGCCGGGATAACCCGGCCACACCGGCGGATAGACCCACCCCGGACCCCAGTTCCAGGAATTGTCCCAGGCGCTGCCCACCAGCACGCCGGCGCCGAAGCCCAGCAAGCCGACGCCGGCTGCGGTGTAGATGCTGTAGGGGTCGTATTGCGGCACATAGACCACGTCCGGATCGGCGGGCGTGATGTAGACCACGCTGCGCCCGCTCTCCTCCCGAGTGGTGACCACCTGCTTGTCGTTGCTCTTCAGCGCGCCGGCCGCCTCCGCCTTGGCGCGCAGGGTCTGGATGGCAACGGAGACGTCCTCGGGCTGATTCACGAACGCGATGCCGATATTGGCCGTGGCGTCGAGATCCTCGTTCAGCTTGGCGACGACGGTGGGGAAGCGCGCCATGGCCTTCACCGACGGATCCCACTTCTGGGCGTCGGCACCGGCGAAATTGCCCTTGCGCACGGCCGTCCTGTTGCGCTCGATCCAGCGCTGCGCCTGCACCAGCTCCAGCGGATAGGCGGTCGACGGCAGCATCTGCGCCAGCAGCGTATCGGGATAGAGCGCGTAGGGCGCGAGCATCTGCTCCAGCTGGGCCACCGTGAAGCCGGGCGGGCCGGAGGGTTGGCCGATCGCAGAAGGCGCGGGCGGGGCCGGAGGGGCGCCGGCATAGGGCGCCGGCGCGGTCGCGCCGGGCGGAGGAGCGGAGGACGGTGCAGCCTCCGCCCCCGCCGTCGGCGGGGCGGGCGGTGGCGGAACCGCCGCATTCGTGCCCGCAGCCGGCGGAGCCGATGGGGCGACGGCCGGTGCTGGACCGGCGGGGGGAAGCGGCGGGACCGCTTGGGATTCCTGCGCCGCCCCGGATGCCGGCGGCGTCTGCGCCAATGCCGGATAGAGGCTCGTGGTCCACCCGAAAACCAGAGCCACGGCGAGGCGCGACCACCCCGCGAACTCCTGGCGACGCCCGTGCAACGTCATGCGCCTCTCCGCAGTTCCCGCTCTGCCGTACCCGCACCCGGTGGCCCCGAGATGCCCCCGGCGGCACCCGCCTCGGCGCGACAATGCGCAATCGGAAAACGTCCGTCCATACGGGTCATCCACGCAGCGTCTCGCTCACCGCCGCCACCAGCTGCTTGAGCGAAAACGGCTTGGGCAGGAAGGAGAAGTGCTCGCTCGGCGGCAGGTTGCGGGCGAACGCCTCCTCGGCATAGCCCGAGATGAAGATGACCTTGAGCGCCGGGTCGCGCGCCCTGAGCGCCCGCAGCAGGGTCGGGCCGTCCATCTCCGGCATCACCACGTCGGAGATGACGAGGTCCACCTTGCCGGCGCGCTCCATCACCTCCAGTGCTTCCACGCCGCTCGCGGCGGAGAGGACCTCGTAGCCCCGGTTGGCCAGCGCGCGGCTGGCGAAGGCGCGCACCGCATCCTCGTCCTCCACCAGCAGCACGCGCCCGTGCCCGGTCAGGTCGGCGCCCTTCGCCTCCGCCGGATCCGCCGGGCGCGGCGTCTCCGCCTCCTCGATCACGCCTTCATGCCGGGGCAGGAACACACGGAAGATCGTGCCACGGCCCTGCTCGCTCTCCACCAGGATGGTGCCGCCCGTCTGCTCGACGATGCCGTAGACGGTGGAGAGGCCGAGGCCGGTGCCCTTGCCCACTTCCTTGGTGGAGAAAAACGGCTCGAAGATCTTGTCCTTGATCTCCGGCGGGATGCCGGTGCCGGTGTCGGCCACCTCCACCAGTACGTAATCCGCCTCCGGGAGGCGCTGGCCGAAGCCGGCGCACTCGGCCGCGGGGACGTTGGCCGTGCGCAGCGTGAGGATGCCGCCGTCCGGCATGGCGTCCCGCGCGTTCACCACCAGGTTGATGATGACCTGCTCGAACTGGTTGACGTCCACCTTCACCGGCCACAATTCCCGTGCGTGCTGCACCTCCAGCGTGATGCGCTCGCCGATGAGGCGGCGCAGGAGCTGCGTCACGTCGGAGATCACGTCGGTGAGCTCGATCACCTGCGGACGCAGGGTCTGGCGCCGCGAGAAGGCGAGCAGCTGCCGCACCAGGCCGGCGGCGCGGTTCGCGTTCTGCTTGATCTGCATGATGTCCGGGAAGGACGGGTCGCTCTGCCGGTGCTTGAGAAGCAGCAGGTCGCAATAGCCGATGATGGCGGTCAGCATGTTGTTGAAGTCGTGCGCCACCCCGCCCGCCAGATGGCCCACCGCCTGGAGCTTCTGCGATTCGGCGAACTGGGTCTCCAGCTGCTTCTGCTCGGTGGTGTCGATGGCGCACAGGGCGATCTCGCCACCCCCGGCCGATCCGAGCGCGGCGGCGTAGAGGCGGGCCGAGCGCCCGCTGCCGGCGGAGAGGATGACGTCGCACGGCGGCGGCGGTTCCGTCCCGGCACGGGCGCTGGCGAGCAGCTGGTCGGCACCGGCGGCATCCGTCACCAGTGCGGCCAGGGGCTGGCCCGCCGCATCGCCGAACAGCCGCGCAAAGGCGGCATTGGCCGCCCGCACGCGTCCTGTGCCATTCACCAGCGCCATGGCGAGGGGCGCCCGCTGGAAGAAGAGGTCGCCGTCGGCATCGATGCTGGCGGCCGGCTCTCCGGCGGGCAGCGCAGCGTGTACCGCATCGAGGGGGAGAACCACGGCCGTCGCGCCGGCGGCCGCGCCGGACGGGCCCGGGGCAAGCCGCATCAGCGCCGGCAGCGCCGTCCCGTCCCTCCGGGTGAGATCAAGGGTGAGAAGGCCGTTTCCCTTGCGGTCGCCCAACACCGCCCTCAGCCGGCCCAGATGCTCCGGCGCCACCACCTGCCGCAGGTCGAGCCCGTCCGGCCCCAGCTCCGCCAGCGGGTAGCCGAGAAGGCGGCACAAGGTGAGGTTCGGCGATACCAGGCGGTCGCCGGCGAGCCGCGCGATGCCTGCGGGCGCGTTCTCCCATGCCGCGATCAGTTCCGCCCCGGGCAGGGGCTCGGCTTCCGCAGCAGCAGGGCCAGCAGCGACCGGAGGAGCGGCGACGGGACCCTCGAGAACCGCATCCTCGGACAGCCGGACGGTCCACAGCACACGCCGCGGCGAGCCGAGGGGATGGACGGAAACCTCGAGCTGACGTCCGCGCTGCCCGGTGGCGAACGAAATGGCGCGCGCATGGACGGCGTTGCGCGCCACCGCTTCCAGCATCTCGGCCACCAGGCCCTGGCTGCCGGGAATGCGGGCGAGGAAGCGCTCGGGTGTCGGCGCATCCTGGGTACCGGCGCGGCACATACGCAGATAGGCGGTATTCGCCTCCGCCACGCGCTCGCCGTCCTCGACCACGGCCATGGCGTCTCCGGAGGCCGCCAGCGCGGCCGGTCCCAACACATCCTCCGGCTCCGCGCCCCCGAGGCTGCGGCGCATGGCGAGCACGAGCTCGAACCCGCCCGCAACGGCCAGGGCCGCCACCAGGGCCGAGAGAATCATCGAGGAGCTGTCGGCGAACACGAATGCAGCGGCAAAGCCGCCGGCGAGCGCCGCGAGCAGCACCGCCGCGCGCCCGGCGGGCAGCAGCCGGCCAGCGCGCCGTTTCACCCGGCCCTGAGGACCGCGTCCGCCGGGCCCGCGTCCGCCCGGCTCGCGTCCACCCTTGGCTTCACTCATGAGATCCCTGCCTCGCATCGCCGGCCGCGCCCGCGCCAATCGCGCACGCTGGTCCCGGCAGATTCGCCTGCGACTTAAATCCTGCCATGATTATCAACAAAACCTTAGGCCCTGAGGATTAGGATGGTTGGGTCCTGTGGCCCGTCCGCTGCGGCGAACGGGAATGGGTGACGCAAGGTCAGCTCGACGTGTGTCGAGCCGGCATGTGGGACCCTGGAGGTTTTCGGGTAAAGTGTGGATGTTCTGTCCTCGCCTGTGCGGCTTTTGCAGCGCCCCTTGAATCAGCCCCCAGGCAGGAAAGCGGAGGCAGGATGCTACAGCAGTTGTTCGGTACCGAGCTCGCATTCCCGATCCGGGTCGCCGTGGCGCTCGGCGTCATAGCCGCCCTGCTCGGCGTGACGGTGGTGGTGATGCGACGCCTCGCGGCCCGCAGCCGGGCAGGCGGAGGCCGCAGCGGCCGGCCCGGCCCCCGTATCGCGGTGATCGACACCGTCACGCTGGACCAGCGCCGCAAGCTGGTCCTGGTCCGGCGCGACGATGTGGAACACCTCCTTCTCATCGGCGGCGGCAGCGACCTCGTGATCGAGCCGCAGATCGGTGCGCGCCCCGTGGAGGCCAGTGCCGGCTTCACCCCCGCCGCCATGGCGCCCGCGCGGGAAGCCCCCACCCCGCTGCAGCGAGCCGTCCCGCGCCAGCGCCTGCCCGCATCGGCCCCGTCGGCCCTTGCCGCGCCCGCAGAAGCTCCCGAAGCGACGGAAACCGCCGCAAGCCCCCCGGCCGCGGAGCCCACCCCCGCCGAGCCGCCACGCCGACTTCCCATCGGGCGCAAGCCGCTGCTGCGGGGCGACGGCACCATGTCGGTCGCCCGCGCACCGCAGCGCGTCGCCATTCCAGGCAAGCCGGCCGGTGAAGCCGAGGCCGCCGCCACGCCGGGCGTTGCCGCCCAGGCTTTGGCCGGGCCGCAGGTCGTCGCACCGGTTATCGCTCCCATGGTCCGCGATGCCGAGCCGGCGCGACGCGCCCCCGCGATCGAACCGAGGCCGGACACCCGTGCGGATGCCCGCCCCGACGCCCGCATCGAGCGGCCCCCGGAAGCGGCCCCGGGCGTGGCCCCGGCCGCCGAGGGCGTGTCCCTTGATGTGTCGGCGGCCGGCAACCGCCTCGACGTGATGGTGCAGCGGCTCGACGCCGCGCTGAAGGAACCAGCGTCGCCGCAGCTCAGCCTCGCCGACCTGCTCGGCGACGCGCCCGAGGGGCCGGCTGTGGAGGCGTCGGAGGGGACTGCGGGGCCCGATCAGGATCGACCTGGCCGGTTCACCATGCGCCCCCGCGCGGAACCGCGCATGGGAGTCGAGACGGCGCGCGGGCGCAGCGATTCCCTGCCCCGCTTCGAGCGCCCGGCGGTTGCCGGCCGCCCCGAAACCCCCATGCGGCCCCGCGAATTCGCCTTCCGCCCCAATCCCGAGGCCGAAAAGCGCGAGGATGAGGGAAGGCGCGAGCTTCCCGCCCCGCGCGATTCGGCCCCCCGGGATCCGGCGCCGCGTCCCGTCGAGCCGCAATCGCGGGAGCCGGTCGCCCGCGAACCGGTCCTGCGCGACCCCTCGCCCAAGGCGGCGGACAGCGCAGCCGATCTCCGCAAGACCTTCGATGTGACCCAGCGTCCGACGGTCGAGCTTCCGGCGCCCGAGCCGCGCGCCCCGGCGATGCGGGCGGACGATGCACCGGCCGTCCAGCCGGCGGCACCCGCGCCGCAAGCGGCGGTGGACCCGCTCGACGACTTCGATGCGGAAATGGCGAACCTGCTCGGCCGCAGCACCGCCCGCAACCGCTAGGGAGCGATCCGGGCAGAGTCAAACCCACCTGCTCGGGACATCGCCCTCTAACTCTTGGAAAGAGAACGCGTTTTCCTCACGCGAGGCGGCGGGAGCAGGACCGCAAGGGGTGAGACCCGACGCAGAAGGGGCCGGCGACGTTTCCCGTCGCCGGCCCCTTCTGCGTTTGCATTCCCAAGCGGAAGCCCGGTGCGCGGGTCAATCGTCGCGATAGACGCGCTCGCGCCGCTCGTGCCGCTCCTGCGCTTCCACCGAAAGGGTGGCGATCGGGCGGGCCTCCAGGCGCTTCAAGGAGATCGGCTCGCCCGTATCCTCGCAGTAGCCGTAGGTGCCATCCTCGATCCGCAGCAGTGCGGCGTCGATCTTGGCGATGAGCTTGCGCTGGCGGTCACGGGCCCGCAGCTCGATGGAGCGGTCGGTCTCGGACGATGCCCGATCGGCGAGATCGGGGTGGTTCTGGTTCTCGTCCTGAAGGTGCTGCAGCGTCTCGCGGGCCTCCTTCAGGATGTCCTCCTTCCAGCGCAACAGCTTCACGCGGAAATATTCGCGCTGCCTGTCGTTCATGAAGGGCTCGTCCTCGCGGGGCCGATAGTCCTCGTCGATATGGATCGACATCAGCAAGGTCCTCAATATGCGTCGCTGAACCTCTGGCGCGAGGCGACCGGGCCGCATCTCGCGATGCCGTCCGCTGCGCCCTGCCCCGTCAACGAACTGGAGCATTCCCCCGCCGATCCGACCGGCGGAGCCGAACCCCGGCCAGGAAGACACTCCCACGTCGCCGCGCTTATATCGGCGCCGCAGGTTCTCGACAACCGCTTCGCTGGCGCCGCATCGAGCGCTCCCTCCGCTTCGATCCGGGGCTTGACGCGCAGGGCGCGGGTGCCGACCCTGCCGCAATGCGGTAAAGGCGGCGCGAGGGTGCGCTGCGGGAAGGCGAAATCGATGCGGTTCGAGGGTACGAAGAGCTATGTCGCCACGGACGACCTCAAGGTCGCGGTCAATGCCGCCATCGTCCTCGAGCGCCCGCTGCTGATAAAAGGCGAGCCGGGCACCGGCAAGACCGTGCTGGCACAGGAGGTGGCGGGCGCGCTCGGCGCCCCGCTGCTCGAATGGCACGTGAAGTCCACCACCAAGGCGCAGCAGGGCCTCTACGAGTACGACGCCGTGGCCCGGCTGCGTGACAGCCAGCTCGGCGACCCCAAGGTGCACGACATTGCCAATTATATCCGTCGCGGCAAGCTGTGGGCGGCGTTCCAGTCGGACGTGCGCCCGGTGCTGCTCATCGACGAGGTCGACAAGGCGGATATCGAATTCCCCAATGATCTCCTGCAGGAACTCGACCGCATGGAGTTCCACGTCTACGAGACCGGCGAGCAGGTGAAGGCGCAGCAGCGGCCCGTGGTGATCATCACCTCCAACAACGAGAAGGAGCTGCCCGACGCCTTCCTGCGCCGCTGCTTCTTCCACTACATCCGCTTCCCCGACGCCGACACCATGCGCGCCATCGTCGAGGTGCACTTCCCCGGCATCAAGCCCCGCCTCGTCTCGGAGGCGCTGCGCCTCTTCTACGACCTGCGCGAGATCCCCGGCCTCAAGAAGAAGCCCTCCACCTCCGAGCTCATCGACTGGCTGAAGCTGCTGCTGGCCGAGGACATGGACGCCGAGATGCTGCGCGAGAAGGACGTGCGCAAGGCGATTCCGCCTCTGGCCGGGGCCCTGCTCAAGAACGAGCAGGACGTGCATCTGTTCGAGCGCCTCGCCTTCCTCGCCCGGCGCGAGCAGCGGTGAGCGGCGGGGTTGGCCATGGACGGCACCGCGCTCCTCGTCACGCTGCTGGTGGTGGGGGCGCCTTTGGCGCTGTTCTTCGCCATGCGCCGGCACCCCGCCCTCCCGCCGAAGGCGTCGCAGCCCAAGCCGCGTGAGCGCACGCCGCCCGGCGATTTCGGCATGGCGCGGGAAGCCTCGGAGCCCGCGCCGGCACGGACCGAAGGCGATGCCACCTCTTCCGCCGTTGCATCCGGCGCGGCGGCGGCAGCAGCAGGCGGTGCGTTCATCCTCGCCGCGGGGGCGCGGCATCACGCATCGGAAGGTGGCCGGGAGTCACCGCAGGCGGAAGCCGATGGCCCGGACGGCGGCGGCGGCGCGCACGGCGGCGGGGAAGGCGACGGCGACCTCTAGGGTCTTGTCGCGCGGCGGCGGAACCGGCGCGCACGGCGGGGCGACCAAGGGACTGCCAAGGAACTGCGACCAAGGGACTTTCGCGGCGGGGCTCTGCTCGGCAGACGGTTCCCGGCCGCCCGCGGGGCACCATGTTCCCATCGGCGGGGTTTCTATCGGCGGGCGGCGGCAGGGCCCCTGCGCCGCCCGCGATGGATCACCACCATGCCTTGCCGATGTTGAAGGTGTAGCTGAGCGAGACACCGGCCATGAACTGGTTGGCGTCCGACGTGAGCGGCGAGGAGGCCGCATCGCCCAGCAAGCGACCATAGGTGCCGTAGACGCCGGCCTCGAAGCCGTTGCGGAAATTGTAGGTGAGCTGCGCGGTGGCGCCGACGAGGTCGAAGCCCGCGCCGGCATTGTAGACGGGCAGCGGATTGCCCCAGGCATTGGCCACGAACGCCTGTTGCGGGGTGATGCCGAAATAGGTCTCCATATAGCCCGAGCCGCCATAGGTGAGGCGCGGGCCGACGGCGAAGCGCCACTGGCCGTAGGGCACGATCACGTCGGCGCCGATCAGGCCCCGGATGCCCTCGAAGCCGCCCACCCCATAGCGCAGCTCGGCCCGGGTGCGGAACCAGTCGGTGATGTACCACTCGGCAAAGCCGCCCGCCTCCACCGCGACGCCTACATCGCCGAGCCCGGTGAGACGGAAGGCGTCGTCCTCGCTGCGGCCCCAGTCGAGCCGGCCCACGGCGCCGATGCGAAACGTGCCGGTATCGAAGAGGGCGATGGACGGATTGTCGTCCACGCTCCGGAAGACATTGAGCTGGCTCGCCTTGCGGATGGAGAAGATGAGCCCCGGGCGGAACGAGTAATTGTCCGCGCCCGGATAGCTGGGCTCCGCCTGGCCGGAAGCGCCGAGGGTCAGGTACCAGTCCTCGTTCGCCGAAGGCGCCACAGGCTGGGCCGGAGGCGGCGAGAACAGCTCGGCCGCCTGCGCCGAAACAAGGCCACCGGCGGTGAACGCCGCAGCGAGCAGAACGTGACGCAACTTACCCGACCGGACCATGAGCCAACCCCTGAACGAACCGCGGCCATCCTGGAGCCGAGCCGTTTGCAATTCTTGAACGGACGAGCCGGCATGCCGCATCCGCTCCAACAGACCAAGGAGAGGGTTAACGCCTTGTCCGGTCAAGGCCTTGCGGACGATTACCGGCGGACCGTTGCAAAACCATCACGGCTCTTGCGGCGACGCCGGCGCATCCCGCCGGCCCCGGCGGTACCGCGACCACAGCAGCGCCGCGCAGACGCCGATCAGGGCGCCGGCGAGGCCGTACCAGGTTAGGGCATATTCGAGGTGCCTATTGGGGAAGGCGATCCGCGTGCCGCCGCCTTCCGGCAGGCCGCCCGGCACCGGGGTGGCGTCGGCATCGAGGATGAGCGGCGCGGCCCCGCAACGCCGCGCGCCGCTGCGATGCCGGCCGGATCCATCCGGTAGAAGGCATTGCGGGCCGGATCGTTGGCCGGCACGAACCAGCTCGCGTCCTCCGGCAGCCGCAGGAGCCCCGTCACCACCACCTCGCCACCCACCTGTCCGGCGACCCGCGTTGCCGGGTCCTTGCGGTCGAGGGGCACGAAGCCGCGATTGACGAGAATGGGCGGGCCATCGGAGCGGATCAGCGGCGTCACCACCAGGAAGCCCTGCCCCTTCAGCGGGCCGGTCGCATCCTCGCCGCGCACGGTGAACACCAGGGTCTCGCGCGCATGGTCGAAGACGCCACGAGCGGTGATGCGCCGGTATTCGTCCGCCTCGGACGAAAGGGCCGGCCAGGTCGCAGGCGGCGGCACGGGCATGGGCGGCGCATGGATGCGCGCCTCGACGCGGGCGAGCAGCGCCTCCTTCCAGGCGAGACGCTCGAGCTGCCAGGTGCCGAGGCCGAGGAGGACGGCAAAGGCCGCGACGGCGGCCACGGCGGGCAGCAGAAGACCGCGTCGCCCCGCCGCTGCGCCGTTTGCACCCGCGCCGCTGGTCACGGGGCGGGGGTGTCGAGCCGCCCTTCGGAGGCCCTGTTGCGATATTGCAGCGCCACCATCACGCCCTTGAACGGCCGCAGCAGGCCGAGGGTGACGACGAGCACGGCCGGGATCCAGAGGAGCGCGTGCACCCACAATGGCGGCTCGAACGTCACCTCCACCCAGAAGGCGAGCGCCACCACGATGAAGCCGGCGAGAAGAATGACGAACACGGCAGGCCCGTCGCCCGAATCCGCGAAGCCGTAATCGAGGCCGCAGGACGTGCACGCGGGGGCAAGATCCAGGAACCCCTTGAACAGCGGTCCCCGCCCGCAGCGCGGGCAGCGGCAGGCAAGACCCGCCGACCAGGGGGAGATGGGCGCGTGATAGGGTTCCATTCAACTGGCTCCTTCAGGCGCCGCCGCCCCGGGAAGGGAAATGAGGCCGCCCTGAAAAGGGAACGGGCGGGACGGTTCCCCGCCCCGCCCGTTCCGTGATGTCCTCAGTGGCCGCCGCCGTGGCCCGCCGCCGCCCATACATAGACGAAGGTGAACAGGAACAGCCACACCACGTCCACGAAGTGCCAGTACCAGGCCGCCGCCTCGAAGCCGAAATGCTTCTGCGGGGTGAAGTCGCCCAGATACGTGCGCAGCAGGCACACGGCGAGGAAGATGGTGCCCACGATCACATGGAAGCCGTGGAAGCCGGTGGCCATGAAGAAGGTGGCGCCGTAGATGTTGCCGGCGAAGGCGAAGTGCGCGTGCAGGTACTCATAGGCCTGGCACATGGAGAACAGCACGCCGAGGATCACCGTGCACCACAGGCCCCACTTCAGCCCCTCCCGGTCGCCGTGCACGAGGGCGTGGTGCGCCCAGGTCACCGTGGTGCCGGAGGTGAGCAGGATGAGCGTGTTCAGCAGCGGCAGGTGCCACGGGTCGAGCGGCTCGATCCCCTTGGGCGGCCACATGCCGCCGGTGAAGTCGAGGCGGGCATAGTTGATGGCCTCGCCGGTGAACAGCGACGCGTCGAAGAAGGCCCAGAACCAGGCGACGAAGAACATCACCTCCGAGGCGATGAACAGAATGACACCGTAGCGCAGGCCCAGCACCACCACCCGGGTATGAAAGCCGGCGCGGCTCTCGCGGATCACGTCCCGCCACCAGCCGAACATGGTGTAGAGCACGCCGAGGAAGCCCAACAACATGATGAGCGAGGTGCCGCCGTGCATCCACACCACCGCACCGGAGGTGAGGATGAGCGCGGCGACGGAGCCGATGATCGGCCAGGGGCTCGGATCGACGACGTGGTAATCGTGCTGCTTGACGTGTGCCTCGGCCATCTGGACGGCCTCCCCTTCCCAGTCTCGTCAGGGACCCTGCCGCCCCGCCATGCGGGGCGATGGGGTCCCGGTTCACGTTGCGCGGCGCGAACGCCGCTTCAAGATCAAACGCGCTCCGGCCGGTGCCGGGGGCGTCAGTTGGCCCGCACCACCGGCTTGTCCGCCGCCTTCTCCAGCGCCGCCCGCTCGGAGGGCGCCTTGGCCGGGAAGAAGGTGTAGGACAGCGTGATGGTGGACAGCGTCTTCAGGTCCGGATCCTTCTCGATGGCCGGATCCACGTAGAACACCACGGGCATGTCCATGGTCTCGCCCGGGGCCAGCACCTGCTCGTCGAAGCAGAAACACTGCATCTTCACGAAATAGGCCCCAGCCTGAGGCGGGGAGACATTGTAGGTGGCATTGCCGTGGGTCTCGGCGGACGCGCGGTTCTTCGCCGTGAAGTGGGCAAGGCTGGTCGCGCCGACCTTCACCGTCATCTCGCGCTGCGACGGCGCGAAGGCCCACGGCAGGCCGGGTGCCACGTTGGCATCGAAGCTGATGGTCATCTCACGCTCGATGGAGCTCGCCGGCGCCGCCTGGCCCACGCGGGTGGATCCGCCGAAGCCGGTGAGCGAGCAGAACATGGCGTAGAGCGGCACCGAGGCGTAGGTGACGCCGGCCATGGCGGCGATGAACGCGACGCACGCCCACGCCACCGCCAGATGGCGGCGTCCGGTGGCGCGCTGCGGCACCCGCTCCTCTTTCGCGTCCGTCATGGCCCAGTCCTCGACACTCTTCCTGCCCCGTCCCCGTTTTGTCCCTCGCCACCCTGCCCGGCATCCCGCCCTAGAGCGGGCGGTTGAGCACGTTCGGACCAAGCTTGACGATGGTCACCACGTAGAACAACAGCGCCAGAAAACCGAGAACGGAGGCGATCGCGATGTTCCGCGCCCGCCGCCGCCGCAACTGTTCCGGCGTGAGCACCACGCCCTCCTCCTCCGGAGGACGCGGCTTCGTCTCCTTCGCGCTCATCGGAAGAGGCCGCCGATCAGGGCCTCGCCGAGGAGCGTCGCAAACAACGCAAACAGGTAAAGGATGGAAAAGCCGAACAAGCCCTTCGCCGCCTTTACCGCCGCCTCGCCCTCGCGCCGGCGATAGACGCGCACGGCGAGCGCCAGCATGCCGGCACCGGCGATCAGCGCCACCGCGCCATAAGCGGGACCCGCATAGCCAAGGAACGTCGGGCTCGCCGCCAGGGGCACCAGGAACAGCGTGTAGAGCAGGATCTGCAGCCGCGTCTCGTCGGGGCCGGCGGTCACCGGCAGCATGGGCACCCCCGCCCGCGCATAATCATCAGCGCGGTAGAGGGCCAGCGCCCAGAAATGCGGCGGCGTCCAGAAGAAGATGATGGCGACCAGGAGCACCGGCTCGAGGGACACCTGTCCCGAGGCGGCGGCCCAGGCCACCAGCGGCGGGAAGGCGCCCGCGGCGCCGCCGATGACGATGTTCTGCGGCGTCGAGCGCTTCAGCCACATGGTGTAGATCACCACGTAGAAAACGATGGTGAAGGCGAGCAGCGCGCCCGCGAGCACGTTCACCAGCAGGCCCAGCACCACCACCGAGAAGGCGGAAAGGGTGAGGCCGAAGGCGAGCGCCTCCTGGGCCGAGACACGTCCCGAGGGCACCGGGCGGTTGCGGGTGCGCGACATGATCGCGTCGATGTCCGCGTCCCACCACATGTTGAGGGCGCCGGCCGCGCCTGCCCCCACGGCGATGCACAGGAGGGCGGTGAACGCAAGAATGGGGTGGATGTCGCCGGGCGCGCGCACCAGCCCCACCAGCGCGGTGAAGATCACCAGCGACATGACGCGCGGCTTCAGCAGCTCGAAATAGTCCCGGGGCGACGCCAGCCCTTCGCCCGCCGTCGCCGCGAGGGCGAAGGGCTCGCAATTGCTCAGGCTCGCCTGCTCGTCACGCATTCCACTGCTCCCTTTCCCCTAGGCACCGTTGGGCCGAAGGCCCGGACGTGCCGCGCGGACATGGCGCGCGGGGAGAAACTCCAGGCCTCGGGAACCCTGCGGCACCAAAGGAGGCTTTGTGCCCTCCCCTGCCGCACGGCCCCGCGGGGCGGCACGCGAATTCACCACACCGGAGGTGCCGCAGGGGAGCCGACTGGGACCCATCCGCGACACCCGCCGCACCTCACTTGATGCGCGGCAGCACCTCGAACTGGTGGTAGGGCGGCGGCGAGGGCAACGTCCATTCCAGCGTGGTCGCGCCGGGACCCCAGGGATTGTCGCCGGCCTTCTCCTTGCGGATGAAGGCGAGGGCCGTGCCGGTGAGGAAGATCAGCACCGCCACGCCCGAGATGTACGAGCCGATGGAGGAGACGAAGTTCCAGCCGGCGAAAGCATCCGGATAGTCCGCATAGCGGCGCGGCATGCCGGCGAGGCCGAGGAAATGCTGCGGGAAGAAGATCAGGTTCACGCCGATGAAGGTGACCCAGAAATGCAGCTTGCCCCAGAATTCCGGGATCATGTAGCCGAACATCTTCGGGAACCAGTAGTACCAGCCCGCGAAGATGGCGAACACGGCGCCGAGCGAGAGCACGTAGTGGAAGTGCGCCACCACGTAGTAGGTGTCGTGCAGCGAACGGTCGATGCCGGCGTTCGACAGCACCACGCCCGTCACGCCGCCCACGGTGAACAGGAAGATGAAGCCGATGGCCCACAGCATGGGCGTGCGGAACTGGATGGAGCCGCCCCACATGGTGGCGATCCAGGAGAAGATCTTCACCCCCGTGGGCACGGCGATGATCATGGTCGCGGCCACGAAGTAGGACTGCGTGCCGGACGACAGGCCCACCGTGTACATGTGATGCGCCCACACCACGAAACCCACCACGCCGATGGCGACCATGGCGTAGGCCATGCCCAGATAGCCGAACACCGGCTTGCGGGAGAAGGTGGACACGATGTGGGAGATGAGGCCGAACCCGGGAAGGATGAGGATGTAGACCTCGGGGTGGCCGAAGAACCAGAACAGATGCTGGAACAGGATCGGGTCGCCGCCGCCGGCCGGGTCGAAGAAGGTGGTACCGAAGTTGCGGTCGGTGAGCAGCATGGTGATGGCGCCGGCCAGAACCGGCAGCGACAACAGCAGCAGGAAGCCGGTGATCAGCTGCGACCAGGCGAACAGCGGCATCTTGTGCAGCGTCATGCCCGGGGCGCGCATGTTGAAGATGGTGGTGATCAGGTTGATGGCGCCGAGCAGCGAGGACGCGCCGGCGATGTGCAGCGAGAAGATCAAAAGGTCCATGGCCGGGCCGGGATGGCCGAGCTTGGACGAAAGCGGGGGATAGATGGTCCACCCGCCGCCGAATCCGTTGGTGCCCGGCGCGCCCTCCACGAACAGGGAGGAGATGGCGAGGATGAAGGCCGGGGGCAGCAGCCAGAAGGCGATGTTGTTGATGCGCGGGAACGCCGTGTCCGGCGCGCCGATCATCAGCGGGGCGAAATAGTTGCCGTAGCCGCCGATGAGCGCGGGCATCACCATGAAGAAGATCATGATGAGGCCGTGGCCGGTGGTGAACACGTTGAAGGCCTGCGGATCCTTGAAGATCTGGAGACCGGGTTCCTGCAGCTCCATGCGGATGGCGATGGACAGCGCGCCGCCCACGATCCCCGCCACGATGGCGAAGAGCAGGTACATGACCCCGATGTCCTTGTGGTTGGTCGAGAAGACCCACCTCTTCCAGCCTGTGGGGATGTGCGGGTCGGCGTGATCGTCGCTATGGGTGCCTGCGTAGCTGGCCATGGCCGATATCCTTAGCTCCCGGCGGGGGCCGCAGCCGCCCTGTCCGTCTTCTTCTTGTCTTCGGCGTCGCACCGGCTGGCCCGGCGCGCCGCACTGGATTCCTCGTCAGGCGTCGCGCCGCCGGGCGGCGGGCGCGATCGACGTCAGCGCGCAGCGCCGGCGTCCGCCACCTTCACCCCGCTCTCGTCGTCGATGGCGGAGAACTTGGACTTGGCCTGAGCGACCCAGGCGGCGAAGTCGGCCTCGCTCACCGCGCGCACCGCGATCGGCATGAAGGCATGGTCGCGCCCGCAGAGCTCCGAGCACTGGCCGTAATAGACGCCCTCGCGGGTGATCTTGAACCAGCTCTCGTTGAGTCGTCCCGGGTTCGCGTCGATCTTCACGCCGAAGGACGGCACCGCGAACGAGTGGATCACATCCGCCGAAGTCACCTGGATGCGGACGATCTTGTTCACCGGCACCACCACCTCGTTGTCGACGGCGAGGAGGCGCGGCTGGCCGGCCTTCAGGTCCTTCTCCGCCACGAGATAGGAATCGAAGCCGAAGCCACCATTGTCCGGGTACTCGTAGGACCAGTACCACTGGTGGCCCGTCACCTTCACCGTGATATCCGGCTTCGGAATGTTCAGCTCGAGATGCAGCAGGCGGAAGGACGGAATGGCAATGAGCACCAGGATCATGACCGGGACCACGGTCCACGCCACCTCGATCATGGTGTTGTGGCTGGTCTTGGAGGGCACCGGATTGCTGCGCTCGTTGAACCGCACCGCCACGATGACAAGCAGCACCAGCACGAACAGCACGATTGCGGTGATGATCCCGAGCAGCAGGTAGTTGAAATCGTGGATCTTCTCCATCACCGGCGTCGCAGCGCCCTGGAGGTTGATCTGCCAGGGGCTTGGCTCCCCCGTTCCAGCAAAAGCAGCGCTCGCGAACACCGCCGCAAAGGCGGTCCCGATGAAAACAGCGAGGGCGCGAAGGAGCGAATTCATCGTCTTGGACTCTCCCTGATCCGGCTGATCGCCCGCCGGATGATCGTCTACCGGAAGACCGTCTGCCGAAGCCTGTTCCGGCCGGCATGCCGGCGGTGGACCGGAACGCGCAGCCGCAACGGTGCCGCTGACGCACGCGAGTCCGCCGCAAATACCGGCAGCCTTTTTCCCTAGAATTCATCAAACACAATTGGTCGCGCCTTGCAATCGCCCGCCATTCGCCCCGGATGCGACATTAAGTCGAAGACCCATGCGAGGCCCCCGGCCAGGCGTTTGGCGATGCCACGCGAGACCGCACCGCACCTGGATTCCGGGCGGGATTTGGGGGCCCTCGCACTCCCGCTCCGGGCGTATCCCGCTACGGCACACAGGACAAAATGGCGCGTGCGTGCCGGGCATCGCGGCGGGCTGACCGGGGCTGTGGAAGACTCGCCCCGCCGGGCGACGTATGGTCAAGGCGCGCGGCTTTTGCCGGCCGCCGCATTGTTGACAGGAAGGCTTGGGCATTAAGGCATTGGTTCACTAAATCAGATAAGGCAGGAGCCACCCGACGTGCCGGGTGGATGCCGGAGTTGCCGATGCTCTTGACGTTCCCTGCTGGCTTTTCGTCCCTGCGCCGCCGCGCCCTCGCGGCCCTGGTCCGCAGCCGGGCGCGAGCTGCCGCTCCCCCCCGCGGGACCACCTATGGTGTGCTCGTCGCGGCGCTCCTCGCCGCGTTCACGGCGATCTCCCCTGCCGCCGCGCAGGGGGTGGTCAAGTCGGTCCACGGCGAGTGGCAGATCCGCTGCGATACCCCTCCCGGCGCCCAGAACGAGCAGTGCGTGCTGCTCCAGTCGGTGAAGGCGGAAGACCGGCCGAACGTGGGCCTCACCGTCCTCGCCCTCAAGACCGCCGACCAGAAGAGCCGCCTGCTGCGCGTCCTGGCCCCCCTCGGCGTGATCCTGCCCAAGGGCGTGCGCCTGGTGGTGGACGGGCAGGAGGTGACGCCGGCGCCGGCGCCCTTCGTGCGCTGTCTGCCCAACGGCTGCATCGCCGAGCAGGAGATCAGCGACGCCATGCTGAACCGCCTGAAGACCGGGCGCAGCGCGGTGTTCATCTTCTTCGAAACCGAGGAGGAGGGAATCGGCATGCCCCTCAGCCTCGAGGGCTTCGGCGCAGGTTTCGATTCGCTGCGCTGATCCCGCCGCGCCGGCGGCATGCTTTGGACATGCTTGGCACGCACAAGGCGAAGCGTGAGCACGACAGGGGGGCAGGGAGAGGCGCATGCACGGGGATGAACACGCGCTCTTCGGTGCTGCCCTCGCCTTTCTCTGCGCCGCGGTGATCTCCGTACCCGTCGCCAAGCGCCTCGGCTTCTCACCCGTCGTCGGCTACCTTCTGGTCGGTATCGCCATCGGTCCGGTGGGCTTCAACGTCGCCAATCCGGGGACCGTCTCCACCATCGCCGAACTCGGCGTGGTGATGCTGCTGTTCCTGATCGGGCTGGAGCTGAAGCCGTCGCATCTCCTGTCCATGAGCCACTACATCTTCGGGCTCGGGACCGCGCAGCTGGCGCTCACGGCGCTCGCCTTCGCGCTTTTGGCCTATTTCGGCCTCGGCTTCGGGGCCGCGGCGGCGGTGGTGAGCGGCCTCGCCCTTTCGGTGTCGGGCACGGCGATCGCCCTTCAGCTCCTCGGCGAGCGCGGCGAGCTGTCCACGCCCTACGGCCAGCGTACCTTCTCCATCCTCCTGTTCCAGGACATCGCGGTGGTGCCGCTGCTCGCGCTCGTGCCGCTGCTCGCCCCCGGCGGCGAGGCGGAGCTGGCGCGCGACCCCAAGGCGACGCTGATGCAGGCGGGCCTCGCGGTGGCGGCCATCGCGGTGATCGTGGTGTCGGGACGCTATCTGCTCAACCCCCTGTTCCGGGTGCTCGCCCGCTCCGGCGCCCGCGAGGCCATGACGGCCGCGGCCCTCATGGTGGTGCTGGGGGCGGCCGGCCTCATGGAGGCGGCGGGCATGTCGGCGGCGCTCGGCGCCTTCCTCGCCGGCCTGCTGCTGTCGGAAAGCACCTTCCGCCACGAGCTCGAAGCCAATGTGGATGCCTTCCGCGGCCTGCTGCTCGCCGTGTTCTTCATGAGCATCGGCATGTCGCTCAACATCCAGGTGGTGCTCGACCACGTGCCCAGCCTGCTGGTGGGCACGCTGGTGGTGGTGGTTGTGAAGAGCGTGGTCGTCTATCTCGTGTTCCGCGCCGACAACATCGCAACCACCGATTCGCTGCGCGCATCGGTGACGCTGATGTCGGCCGGCGAGTTCGCCTTCGTGCTGTTCCCGCTCGGCCTCGACACCGGCATCCTCAAGACCCAGCAGGCCGACCTTCTCATCGCGCTCGCCGCGCTGACCATGATTCTCGGCCCCCTGCTGTTCGCAGGCCTCACCCGGCTGCTGCCGCGCCTGACGCCGGCCAGGGCCGAGCCGCCGGCCGACGACTTCACCGATGCCGACGGCTCGGTGCTCGTCATCGGCTTTGGCCGCTTCGGGCAGATCGTCTCCCAGTGCCTGCTCGCGCAGGATGTGAGCGTCACGATCATCGACAAGGACGTGGAGATGATCCAGAGCGCCGGCCGCTTCGGCGTGCACATCTATTATGGCGACGGCACGCGCCTTGACGTGCTCCGCGCGGCGGGGGCGGAGACGGTGGAGGTCATCTGCGTCTGCGTGGACAACAAGGAGGACGCCAACCGCATCGTGGAGATCGTGCGCGCCGCCATGCCCCACGCGCGGCTTTATGTGCGCAGCTTCGATCGCGTGCATTCCATGGAGCTCCTGCGGCTGGGCGTCGACTACGAGCTGCGCGAGACGCTGGAATCGGCCCTTGCTTTCGGCGAGCAGACGCTGACCGCGCTCGGCGTATCGGCCGCCGTCGCCGCCGAACAGGTGGCCGACGTGCGCCAGCGCGACCGGGCACGGCTGGAGCGCCAGCTGGAGGAAGGCATTTTCGCCGGCGCCGGCGAAGACGCCTGGCGTGGCCGCAAGGTGGAGCCGGAACCGCTGACCACCCCGGAGAAGCCCGCACGCCCGCTCAACCCGGAAGCACAGGACATCCTGCGGCACGAGACCGAATTCTCCGGCTGACGCCCGCGCCCCGTCCGGGCCTCATCTGCCCGACTTGACCCTGGCCATGGCGGTGAACCCGCATCCCGCCACAAAAACAGGGCCTGCGCCCTGCCGTTTGCCGGGCCCACGGGTCGGCATGCGCTCTAAACCGCTTCCATTTTTGTGATTTCGGCGGGACGATGGCGTAAGATTCCCGGCATGGCTCTCCGCATGTGCGCGACGAGAGGGGGGTCGGGACGTGGCGGCGTGCGGCCAGATTGCGTAATCTGATCGAACGCGACTCCGATGGGGTGCGTGGATGGATCAGTTCGTGGAAATGCTGCGGGCGGCGCAGGGCGGCCAGGCGATCGAGAACATCGCCCGGATGTACGGCCTTTCCGGCCAGCAGGCCCAGATGCTGACGGAAGCGGTGATGCCCGCCTTTGCCGAGGCGTTCAAGCAGGCGTCCCAGTCGCCCGAGGCCCTCGCCTCCCTCATGGCGCTCATGACCAGCGGGCCCTACGGCGCGTTCTACAGTCAGGCGGCCGCGCCGGCCGAACTGAGCCGGGCCGGCACCGCCGCGCTCGACACCGTGTTCGGCTCGTCCGAGGTGAGCCGGGCGGTAGCCGCCCAGGCCGCCGCCTCCACCGGCCTCGGCATCGCCATGGTGCGGCAGACCATGCCGACCCTCGCCACCCTGGTGGTCGGCGGCCTCGCCAAGTCGCTGGCCGCCTCCGGCGCCATCCAGACCATGCTCGCCGCCATGCTGAGCCGGATGCCGGGCCAGACCGAGCAGCGCGTCGCGCCGATCTCCAGCGGCAATCCCTGGATCGACGCCTTCCTCGCCTTCACCAGCACGGCGGTGGAGACGGCACCCCGCCCCGCCCCGTCCACCGGCAATCCCTGGGCCGACGCCTATGCGCAGATGATGTTCCAGCGCGCCGCCCCGCCGCCTGCCCCCGCCCCGGCGCGCACGCCGACGAATGCCTGGCAGGATGTGGTGAACGCCATGGCCACCACCATGACGCAGGCCGGCATGCCCGCCACCAAGGCGCCGCCGCCGGAGCCGCCGCCCCCGCCATTGCTGCCATTCCAGCAATTCTTCGCCCAGCTGTTCGCGCAAGGCTTCCCGCCCGCCTTTCCCGGCGTCGCGACGGAAGGGGCACGGCCCACCTATTCCGTGCCCGAATTCTGGATGGACATGATGAAGGCGGGCACGCCCCGGGACGTGCAGGAAGCGGAAACGCTGCCGCCGGAAAAACCGCGGCTGGTCAAGCCCATGGGCGATACAAAGGATGCCCCGCGCGGCAGCGGCAAGCCGCCCGCTTCCGGGCGCGAGGGGCGCTAGAACGCGGTCCCCACCGCGGGCTCACCGCCTGTCCGGGTGGTGAGATGATGCGGACCCGATTCCCCACGGACACCTGTCACGCGCGCACCTGTCACGCGTCTACCTGATCACGCGTGAACGCCATCCACCGGTCCAGAACGGAAAACGACCCGCGCCGGTTGCGGACGGCGCGGGTCGAGGCACGGCGGAGTCGAGGGGCGCTTCCGCCGGATCAGAATGCGTTGAGGCTCAGGCCCCGATGCGCGTGCGGTCCCACGCCGCCAGACGGGCAGCAGTCCGACGCTCGGTGGCGCGCAGCACCAGCATCCGGGTGGGGTCGCGGGTCAGCGGCGTGGCCGCAGCATCGCGCAGGTCGGAGCGGGTCAGGCCGATGTCGCGCAGCATGTGGTCGTCGCAGGAGGCGAGTTGCGACAGCACGCTTCGACGCTCGATCGCGCGCCCAACGGCGCCCGCGGCTTTCACGCCACGGCCCACCACCCCGACGAAAGCGAGGCAGAGGCTGGCCACCATCTCGCCCACGGGGGCGACGACGATCCTGCGGGTTTCACCATGGACGCTCATGTTCATCTCCATCACCCGGTCGGCTCCGCGCGGTCTCCTTTCTGAGTCCTGGGGGCTTCTCCAGCCACCCGATTTCGCGGTGCGTCGCTTCGGTGTCCTTCTTTTGAGCGCGATGGATAAATCACGCTAGCGAATGTTTTTCATCTCTCGTATCATAATGTGTGATGAATAAGGCGGGGCCTGCGCATGACAGCCATGCTCGATCCGGACCAATTGCGAACCTTTGTCGCCATTGCCGAGACCGGCAGTTTCACCCGTGCGGCCGAGGTGGTGCACAAGACACAGTCGGCCGTTTCCATGCAGATGAAGCGGCTGGAGGAGCGCGTCGGCCGGCCCGTCTTCGTGCGTGACGGACGGGCCTCGCGCCTCACCGAGGATGGCGAGCGGCTGCTGGATTTCGCCCGGCGCATCGTGAAGCTGAACATGGAGGCGGTGTCGAGCTTCGTCGAGGCCGCCCTGTCCGGGCGGGTCTGCCTCGGCGTGCCGGACGACTATGCCGACCGCTACCTGCCGGACATCATGGCCCGCTTCTCACGCACCCACCCATCGGTGGAGCTCACCGTGATCTGCGAGCCGTCGACGGAACTGGTCCAGCACATCGCCGCCGGCACCATCGACCTCGCCATCATCACGGCAACGGAGATCACCTCGCGCAACGCCCATGTCATCCGGCGCGAACGCCTGATGTGGGTGGCCTCGGCGCGCCATGCGGTGCATCTGGAAACACCGGTGCCGCTGGCCCTCGGCCGGCCCACCTGCCAGTGGCGCGACCTGGCGGTCACGCGCCTCGCCGGGGCGGGCCGGGGCCATCGCGTGCTCTATACCAGCCCCAATTCGGGCGCGGTCGCGGCCGCTGTGCTCGCCGGCCTGGCGGTTTCGGTGCTTCCGGAATCGGCGCTCAGGCCCGGCATGCGCGTGCTCGGGCCCTCGGATGGCTATCCGCCCTTGCCCCCCTGCGACATCGGGCTCCTGCGCAACCGGCACGAGCCCTCGGTGCTTGCCGACGCGCTGGCCCAACACATCGTGCAGGGCCTCGACAACCTCACCGAACTCGACGCCGCGCAGTAACCCGGCCGGAGCCGCCTTCAGTAATAGGAGGCGATCTTCTCCACCTCGGCCTTCGAGCCGAACACCAGCGGGATGCGCTGGTGGATGTGGTGCGGGGTGATGTCGAGGATGCGTGTGGTGCCGTCGGTCGCGCCGCCGTTCGCCTGCTCCACCAGGAAGGCGACGGGGTTGGCCTCGTAGATCAGCCGCAGGCGCCCGTTCTCGTAGCCCTTGCGCTTGTCGCCCGGGTACACGTAGACGCCGCCCCGTGTGAAGATGCGGAAGGCGTCGGCCACCATGGAGCCGACCCAGCGCATGTTGAAGTCCTTGCCCCGCGGGCCCTCCTTGCCGGCGAGGCAGTCCTCCACGTAGCGGCGCATGGGCGCGTGCCACTGGCGCGCGTTGGACTGGTTGACACCGTATTCCTTGGTCTCGACCGGGATCTCCACCGCCGCGCGGGCGAGCACAAAGTCACCGCTCCGCCGGTCGTGCACGAACACCTGGGTGCCCTCGCCGAAGGTGGCGACGAGGATGGTCGCCGGCCCATAGGCGAGGAAGCCGGCCGCCACCTGGTTCACGCCCGGCCGCATCACCGCCGAAACCGGATCCGCATGCACCGCCGGGTCGTAGGGCAGGATGGAATAGATGGTGCCTACCGAAACGTTGGTATCGATGTTGGATGAGCCGTCGAGCGGGTCAACCGCCACCACGAGGCGTCCCCGCGGGTTCAGCGGGATCAGTTCCTCGCTTTCCTCGGAGGCGAGAAAAGCCGCCGGCGTGGGCAGAAGGGCGGCGCGGATGCGCTCTTCGGCCACCACGTCGAGCTCCTTCTGGGCGTCGCCGCCGGCATTGGGATCGGTGCCGCGGATACGGGCGAGGCCCTCCTCCAGCGGTCCGCGGGCGACCAGTTCGGCGATGCCGATGCCGGCCTCGGCGATGGCGGTCACGGTCTCGGCGACGGCCTTGCGGGCCGCATCGCTGCCGGCCCAGGTCCCCAGGTAGGTCTGAAGGGTCACCAACTCGCTCACCGCGCGCTCCCGTGCTCGTCTGGCGGACGCCCCCGCCGGCCGCCCTTATGGCGCAATGGGGCCGGCCGGGTAAAGCCGCGCGGGGTCGCAGAGGGGAGGTCAGCGGCTGCGGATGATCTCGATGCCCACGTCGCCGAACACGCCGGTCACCGGCGCGCCCGGCTTGTGCACCACCACGCGCACCCGCTCGACGATCTCAAAATGATCGAGCAGGCGCGTGGCGATGCGCTCGGCCAGGGTCTCGATGAGATGGACCGGGTCGTCGGTGACCACCGCTGCCACCTGCTCGTAGATCCCCTGGTAGGAGACGGTGAGCGCCTCGTCGTCCGCCCAGGCGGCGGGGCGGGTGTCGAACCAGCAGTCCACGTCCACGATGAAGCGCTGGCCGAGCTCGCGTTCGGCATCATAGACGCCATGCCGGGCATAGAACGGCAAGGCGCGCAGGAAGAGCCGATCGGTTTCGTGGGGGCGTGCGCGCTCGGCGGCGCGGCTCTCCTCCCCCGCTTCGGCGAGGGCTGTGGGATCGTCGGCTGTCATCTCGTCCTCTCGCGGCAGCAGGTCAGCATGCCGGTCGCCCGCTCCGGATGGCCCGCTTCCTATTGGTTTCGGCAGCAGCTTTCAACGTATCTTCACGTCCACCGGCGTCGGCCGCGGCAGATGCGGCACGCTCGGCGGCACGCCTTCGCGAATGAGTTCTGGGATGAAGGCGGCGGGATTGACGCCCAGGGATGCGTGAAGCCCCGCATAGGACACCGTGACGCGCGGATTGATCTCGGTCACGAGCGGCCCCTGCGGCGTCAGGATCACGTCGATGCAGACGATGCCGGAGAGGCCGGGAAACGCCTCCACCACGCGACGTGCCAGAGCGGCGAGGCGCCCGTCCTCGTCCGGAAGGCCGCCGACCGTCACCCCCTCGAAGCCGAAGACCCCCACGATGTGGGTCACCTGCAGGCGGTTCACGCAGAGCAGGGTCGCGCCATCGGGCCGGGCCAGCACGGAAAGGCTCGCCTGGGTGCCGTGAACGTAGGGCTGCACCACGAGCCCGGCGGTGCGCGGCAGGGCGGCGCGGCCGGGCCAGGCCCGCGCGACACCCCAGCCGGAGCCGTCCTCCGGTTTGGTCACGAGGTCGCCGTCGAGGCCGGCGGGCAGCGCGTCGATGGGAAAGGCCGGCACATGCGGGATCCCATGCTCGGCGAGGCGACGCACCATCGTCAGCTTGTTCGCCACCGCCGAGATGGCGGCCGGCGTGCTGGCGATGAGCCGGGCGCTGCCCTCGTTCATCAGCCGGACCATGCGGCCGAGCAGGCCGCCCGTCTCCGGGGCGATGGGCCAGACCACATCCGCGTCCTGGGCGAGGCTCGACCAGCAGATCCAGGGATCCTCGCCCTTGCGCACCGGTACGGCATCCTGGTTCGGAGCGGGCAGGCGGTCGTCGTAGGCCAGGACAAGGCTGATGCCCGGGAGTTCCTCGAGGTCGGCGATCACGGCGTCGCGGATCAAGGTCCCCTCCGACAGCGGCCCGTCCGGCAGGGGCTTGTCGCGCATCCCGCCGGATGTCACGTACTCGCAGATGAAGACACGCATGGGGCTCCTCGGGGGCAGCGGTGACGGTACGGTAAATGCAGCTTATCCCGGTCATCGATCTGAAGGGAGGGTGTGTGGTGCACGCCCGTCGCGGCGCGCGCGAGGCCTACCGCCCCATCGAGACACCGCTCGCCGGCTCCTCGGCCCCCCTCGACGTGGTGGCCGGGCTCCTTGCGCTCGCACCGTTTCGGACCCTCTACGTGGCCGACCTCGACGCCATCACCGGCGTGGGGGACCACGCCATGCAGGTGGACGCGCTGCGCCGGGCATTTCCACAGCTTGAGCTCTGGGTGGACGCCGGGGAGTCCGGCGCCGAGCAGGTCCGGCAGCGCGCGCGGGATGGACGCGGCATCAGCGTGATCGGCTCCGAATCGCTGCCGGACGGCGCGGCCGTCCGGGCCGCGCTCGCCGCGCGCCCCGTGGTCCTCTCCCTCGATTCCGATGCCGCCGGCCGGCGTGGCCCGCGCACCGTGCATGAGGTTGCCGGGCTCTGGCCGGAGCGCGTCATCGTCATGACCCTCGCCCGTGTGGGGTCCGGGGAAGGCCCCGACCTCGCCACCTTCCGCGCGGTGGCGGAGCGCGCGCGATGCCTTGTGACGCCCCCAGCCCTGTTCGCCGCCGGCGGCGTCCGCGGGGCGCAGGACCTTGCCGCGCTGGCGCAGGAGGGGGCCGCCGGGGTTCTGGTGGCAAGCGCCCTGCATGACGGTCGGCTCGACGCCGTGACCGCACGCCAGTGGGCGTGACGCGGTCCCGAATAATTTTCGCGATTCGCTGCGAAGCCCTTGCCGCAGCGCAACAGACACGAATAGGATGCAGAACCTTACCGTTACACGCGGAATTTAGTCGCGACAGCGCTTACCTGGGCGGGGGGCGAAACGATGACATTCTTGCACAGCTCGGTCGGCCGGTTCGTCCTCACCCTATGCTGCTGCGGCCTGGCATTTCCCGCGTCGGCGGGATCCTTCAACACGCCGCCGGCCGCAGGTCCCCAGCAGGTTTCGGGCACCGACCAAGGTACGATCGCCTCCGGCTCGACGCTCGATGGCGGCGCCTCCCCCGCCATCGAGTGGAACGGTCCTGCGACGGGCGTGCTCATTTCCAATCTCGGGACGATCACGTCCGATGAGAGCGCGATCGCCTCGACGAGCGCTGCCACCGGCACATTCCGGGTGGAAAACGGCGGGCGCATCACTTCGCCCGACGATGCCATTCGCATAAACGGCACGTTCAACAGCGCCGAAGACAGAGTGACCATCGAGAACCGCGGCACGATCAGCTCCGTGAACGGCCAGGCTTTCGATGCCGAAGGCGCCCACGAGCTCGGTGTCACTATCGAGAATTACGGGCTCATAACATCGCAGCAGTCGGACGCGATCCGCGCAGGCGAGGGCGCGATCATCCAGAACCGGGGAACCATCGAGGCGTATGCGAATGGCAAGAGCGCCATCTTGATCGATGGCACACCCGCCGGCGATCTCTTCCGCGGCTCCAGTGTGTATAACGGGTTCGGGAATCAGATCAATTCATCCGGTGACGCGTTCAAGGTCATCGACGCTCCCACCAGCACCGCCGTGTACGGCATTTCTATCGTGAATGGCGGAGTGATCTCTGCGAGCGGCGGCGGCAACGCCATCGATCTCGGGGAACTCCACTCGCCCAATCGCTATTCCACGTCAATCCGCAACGGCTACAGCGGCCTCATCGGGGCAAGAGACAACGATGCGATCGTGGGAGTGGACGGGCTGGTCATTACAAACAATGGCCGGATCTACGCGAACTATAACTCCGGCTCGCCGGACACCCACGATGTCGCGGCCATCGAGATCGACGGCGGCACCGTCGGCAGGCCGGCCACGATCACGGTCATCAATGTCCGTGAGGACGGCGACACTATCCCCGAAATTAGCGCAATCATCTCCGGAGCCAATGACGGCATCAGGGCGCTGGGCGCCGACGACACGGTCATCGTCGAGAATCGCGGCCTGATCAGGGGTCTCAACGGTGCGGGCATCCGCTCGAACGGCAATGCGGTCGTGGTGAACTACGAGAACATCCAGGGACACAACGATGCCGGCGTGAGCGCGCGGAACGCCACCATCACCAATCGCTCGAACATCACCGGCAGGACCGATCCCGGCGCCGCGGCCGGCGACGGTGACGGCGTGAAGATCTTCCAGATGGGAACGATCGACAATTACGGCTCCATAGTGGGCCTCGGTTCCACCGGCAACACCAGCGAAGGCGTCAACATCGGCGGCGGCAGCGTGGTCAACCGCCAAAGCGCGGTGATCAGCGGCGCCAACAACGGCATCGTGGGCGACGACGGCATGGGTGGCGATGCCTATGCCGCGCTCTCCATCAGCAACATGGGCGCCATCCGGGGGCTCGACGGCGTCGGCATTCGCTATGTCAATTCCGGGGCCGATCCGACGAAGAACCTGACCGTCATCAATCGTAGCGTCATCTCCGGCACCACCTATGCCGTCCAGATGGGCAACGGCGGCGATCTATTCGTCGCCGCAGGGCGGGTCGAGGGCATCGTGGATGCGGAGGGGGGATACGACACACTGCAGATCGCCCTGGATGCGTCCCCCGCCAACTTCGAGATGGGCTTGGTCGGAGACGCCGCCACCTACCGCAACTTCGAGCGCATCACGACCGCAGCCCGGTCCCTCAGCCTGTTCGGCACCTCGACCTTCGGCGGCGAGGTGGTGATGGACCAGGGGCATCTCGAGCTCCGCAACGCCGTGCTGACCAACGCCACCCTGTCCATTTCCGGAAGCGCCACGACCGCCGGCCTGCTCACCGGCGCGGGCACGATGGGCGCCCTCAACACCTCCGGGCGCACCATCCTCTCCCCGGGCATCGTGAATGCTCCGACGCCCGGCCAGAACACCACCTACGGCACATTCACCGTCGTCAACGACGCCCATATCGGCGGCATCTACCGGGTGGATGTCGACACCGCCACCGGCGCGTCCGACCACATCGTCGTGGGTGGCACCACCACCATCGCGGCGGACAGCGTTGTCCAGGCGCGGGGAGGCCCGTTCACATGGGGCCAGCGCTTCACCATCCTCTCCTCGGATGGCGGGATCGACGGCTCCTTCAGCCGGCTGGCGGTGGACAATCCCGGCCAGTACGCCGGTTTCCTCTTCGTCGCGCCCATGCTCACCCAGGACGAGAACAACGTGTATCTCGGGCTCGGGCGGAACGGCGTCGCCTTCTCGTCCTACGCTTTCACGCTCAACCAGATCTCCGTGGCCAGCGCGCTCGAGCGCATCGGCGCGGGCGGCAAGGCCGACACCTCCGCGCTCTACGCCGCCTTCGTCACGCAGACGGTCGCGGATCGCCCCGCCCTGGCCCTCGCGCAGCTCTCGGGCGATGTCCACGCCACGCTGCCGGGCGTCATCGCCGGCGAGAACATGCTGGTGAACGACATCCTGCTCTCGCGCCTGCGCCAGCTCGGCTACCAGAGGAGCGGGGCTTCGGCGGCGCTCGGCTTCGGCGGCCCGGCGGCCCTGTCCTATGCAGATCCCGCCGCTCCGGCCTCGGGCGCCTTCACGGGGCTCAAGGCGCCCGCCGCCGGGCCGGTCTATGCGATCTGGGCGCAGAGCTTCGGCCAATGGCTCGATGCCGGCGGCGACGGCAATGCCACCCCCGCCGAGACCACCGTCGCCGGCATGCTCATCGGCACGGACGTGACCCTGGCCAACTACAGCTTCGGCCTGGCGGCCGGCTATTCCTCCGCCTCCACCAGCGCGGATCCGGCCTCGGCGAACAGCGAGACCTGGCGCATCGCCGCCTATGGCGCGACGAGCTTCGATGCGCTGAGGCTGCGCGCCGGCGCCACCTATGGCTGGAGCAGCATCGACACCAGCCGCTTCGTGGCGCTCACCGGGGAGAGCCCCCGCGCGAGCTATAGCGGCACGGCCGGCAATCTCTTCGCCGAGGCAGGCTACGGATGGACGTTCGGCCCCGTCGCGCTGGAGCCGTTCGCTGCCATCGGCTGGACCAGCGTCGATCTCGGCAGCTTCTTCGAGACCAACGCGCCGGTCGCGGGGCTCGCCTCCACCGGCACGTCGTTCGACACGCTCTATTCGACCCTCGGCATGCGCTTCGCCTCCAGCATCGCCCTCGGCGGCGGCGTGACCGCGACGCCCCACGCCTCCGCCGGCTGGCGCCACGCCTTCGGCGACGTGACGCCCGAAGCGGTCCTCACCTTCGTGAATACCGGCACCGCCTTCGGCGTCGACGGCCTCGCCGTCGCCGAGGACAGCCTGGTGGTGGCGGCCGGGCTGGACCTCGCTTTCGGCCGGGGCGTCACCGTCGGCCTCTCCTACGAGGGCATGACCGGCGACGGCACCAGCTACAACGCCGGCAAGGCCAGCCTGGCCATGCGCTTCTGAGGCCCTTTGCTTCTAACGCCGAGCGCTTCCGAGGCCATGCGCATCCACGGATCACCGGAGCGCCGGAAGCGAGGCCGTCCCGCGCGTCCCCTGCCCTCCCTTGACCTTCCCAGGAAAAAAACGTTCGATCGTTTCCTGAATGCGCGACCGCCAGGCAGTGGCGGTGCCGCAGAAGCCGCCCGAGAGCGGCCGCGAGGGAGGCGAGGATGCTGGTGCCGGCAGACGATTATGCGGGGCTCGTGCGCGCCTTTTCCTGGGTGATCCCCGCGCGCTTCAACATGGGGGTCGCCTGCGCGGACGCCCATGCGGACGGCTCCGGCAAGCCCGCCCTCATCTTCGTCGAGGAGAGCGGAGCGGTCCGCACCTACAGCTTCGACCACCTGAAGGCGCTCACCAACCGCTTCGCCAATGCCCTTGTTGCCCGCGGCCTCAGTGCCGGCGACCGGGTTGCGGTGTTCCTGCCGCAGGCGCCGGAAACCGCCATCGCCCACATCGCCGCCTTCAAGGCGGGCATGATCTCGGTGCCCCTGTTCACCCTGTTCGGCGACGAGGCGCTGGAATTCCGGCTCCAGGCCTCGGGCGCCCGGGCCTTGGTCACTGACCTTGGCGGCCTCGCCAAGCTGGAACGGGTGCGCGACCGGCTGCCGGACCTGGCGCATGTCTTCGTCATCGGAGCGGACAGCGGCGGCGCCGCGTCCTTCGACGCGGTGCTCGAAAAGGCGTCCGACCGCTTCACACCGGTGGATACCGGACCGGACGATCCGGGCATCATCATCTTCACCTCGGGCACCACCGGGAATCCGAAAGGTGCGCTGCACGGCCACCGGGTGCTGCCGGGGCATTTGCCCTGCATCCAGTTCGTCCATCAATACATGCCGCAGCCGGGCGACCTGCACTGGACGCCGGCCGACTGGGCCTGGATCGGCGGCCTGTTCGACGTGCTGTTCCCCTCGCTTTATCTCGGCGTGCCGGTGCTCGCCCACCGGGCGAAGAAGTTCGATCCCGACGCCGCCATGGCGCTGATGGCGGATCACCAGGTGCGCAACGTGTTCCTGCCGCCCACGGCGCTCAAGCTGCTGCGGCAGGCGGACGTGCGCCATTCCGGCCTGAAGCTGCGCTCGCTGCTCACCGGCGGCGAGACGCTGGGCGCCGAGCTCGGCGCCTTCGTGCAAGAGCGGCTGGGGGTCGAGGCGCGGGAGATCTACGGCCAGACCGAATGCAACCTGGTGGTGGGGTCCAATTCCAGCTTCTTCCCCATCCGCCCCGGTGCCATGGGCAAGGCCATTCCCGGCCATGACGTGCGCATCGTGGACGAGCACGGCCGCGAGCTACCGCGTGGCGAGGAGGGACATATCGGCATCCGCCGCGGCGATCCGGTGATGATGCTGGAATACTGGAAGAACCCGCAAGCCACCGCGCAGAAATACGCTGGCGACTTCCTCCTCACCGGCGACATGGGCCGGCAGGACGAGGAGGGATACCTCTGGTACGTGGGCCGCAGCGACGACGTCATCACCTCGGCCGGCTACCGCATCGGGCCCGGGGAGATCGAGAACTGCATCCTCAAGCATCCCGCCGTGGCGCTGGTGGCGGTGGTGGGCGTGCCCGACCCGCTGCGCACCGAGGCGGTGAAGGCCTGGGTGGTGCCCAAGCCCGGCGTCGTCCCCTCGGAAGCCCTCGCCGCGGAGATCCAGGATTTCGTGAAGACGCGCCTGTCCGCCCACGAATATCCGCGCCACGTCATCTTCACCGACACCCTGCCCATGACCGCCACCGGCAAGATCCTGCGGCGGGAACTGCGGGCGCGGGGGTAGCAGGGAGGAGCCTTTCGCCCCTCGCACGGGCACTGCCCGGCACCGTGCGACCCCTCACCCCAGCCCACCCCCACAAGGGGCGAGGGAGCGAGCCGGCGCCTGGCCCTGTCCAGGGAAAACCGCTCGGCCGTCCTTCCCCACTCCCCTTGTGGGAGAGGGTGGATCGCGGCGGAGCCGCGAGACGGGTGAGGGGCCGGGTGCCGCTTGGCGCAGAGTTCTGACGTGGAGAGAGCCTGCCACCCCTCACCCCGGCCCTCTCCCGCAAGGGGAGAGGGGGCGGCGGCGCCCTCCGCGGGAGGAGCAGTTGCAGATCGAAACACCCTTCGCCCGCCCCCTCATGCGGTGCCGGACGTCTCCGGTCCCGCCTCGGCCGGCGCGTTCAGCGCCTCGGCGAAGGCGGTGAAGAACTGGTCCGAGAGCTTCTTGGCCGTCGCCTGCACGAGCCGCCCGCCGAGGGACGCGAGCTTGCCGCCGATCTGCGCGTCGGCCACGTAGGTGAGGATGGTGTCGGCGCCGTCCTCGGCGAGGGAGACCTTCGCCTCGCCCTTGGCGAATCCGGCGATGCCGCCATTGCCCTGCCCCACGATCCGGCAGCCGGCGGGGGCCTCCATGTCGGTGAGCTCCACCGAGCCGGAGAAGGTGGCGGAGACCGGCCCCACCTTCACCTGCACCTTGGCGGCGTAGGCGTTGTCGCCGGTGCGCTCCAGCTCCTTGCAGCCGGGAATACAGCGCCGCAGCATGTCGGGGTCGAGGATCGCCCGCCACACCGTCTCGCGCGGGGCCGAGATGCGATATTCGCCCGTGAGTTCCATGGCGTGTTCCTTCCTGTTCCGCACCTGAGGATGGGGGCATCCTCGGGGGTGTTCGTTCGCGCCGCGTCAGACCGCGCAGTAGCGGTCCTGGATGTCCTTGTCGGCGAGCAGCGCGGCGGCGCTCGATTCGTGCACCAGCTCGCCCTGGTCGATGATGATGGCACGGCTCGCGAGGTTCAGCGCCCATTCCACGTTCTGCTCCACCAGCAGCAGCGTGGTGCCCTGGTCGCGCAGCCGACGGAACAGGACGCCCATCTCCTCCACCAGCACCGGCATGATGCCCTCGGACGGCTCGTCGAGCAGCACCATTTTCGGCTTGGAAATGATGGCGCGGGCGATGGCCAGCATCTGCTGCTCGCCGCCGGACATGGTGGTGCCCTGCTGGTCGAGCCGCTCCTTGAGCCGCGGAAAGCTCCGCGCGATCTCGTCGATGGCCGCGCGCTCGTCGGTGCGGCCGGCCGAGACGAGGCCGAGCTGGAGATTCTCCCGCACCGTCAGGCCGGGGACGATGCGCCGCTCCTCCGGCACGTAGCCGAGGCCGAGGCGGAAGCGCGCGTGGGCGCCAAGCGGCAGCAGGTCCGTGCCGTTGAAGCGGACCTCGCCTTCCGCGCGGGGCATCAGGCCCATGATGGCGCGCAGGGTGGAGGTCTTGCCCGCCCCGTTGCGGCCGACGAGGGCGACGATCTCGCCCTCCTCGACGCGGAAGGAGAGGTCGTGCACCACGTGGCTCGGCCCATACCAGGCGTTGAGCTTCTGAACCTCAAGCATAGCCATCGTTCTGCCCCAGATAGACGCGGCGCACCTCCGGATCCGCCTGCACCGCGGCCGGCGTCCCGTCGGCGATGAGCCGGCCGTGATGCAGCACCAGGATGCGGTCGGAGAGGCCGAGGATCATCTTCATCTTGTGTTCGACGAGGAGAATGGTGCGGTCCGCCGCGAGGCGCTCGATGAGCGCCACCATCTCCTTGGTTTCCTCCGGCCCCATGCCGGCGGTGGGTTCATCCAGCAGCAGCAGCTCGGGGTCGGCCACCAGGGCGATGGCGATCTCCAGCGCCCGCTGCTCGCCGTGGGCGAGATCGCGCGCCAGGCGGCCCCGGCGGTGCAGAAGCCCCACCTGCGCCAGTGCCGCCGCCGCCTTCTCCGCCAGCTCCGGATAGCGCGAGCGGTGGGAGAGGATGTCGTAGCGTGCCTTCAGCGCCTGCGCCGCCACCCGCACATTCTCTTCCACGCTCAGCGCGGGGAAGAGGTTGGTGATCTGGTAGGAGCGGGCGATGCCGAGATGGGCGAAGCAGTGCTGCTTCAGGCCCTTCAGCTCCTGGCCCTTGAACGTGATGGAGCCCGCGGAGGGGGAAGCACGCCGGAGAGCACGTTGAAAAAGGTGCTCTTGCCGGCGCCGTTCGGCCCGATCACCGCCGTCACCTTGTTGCGCTCGAACGCGGCGCTGATGTCCGCCAGCGCGACGAAGCCGCCGAAGGAGCGCCCCACCTTCTCCACCGTCATGATGGCGGTCATTTCGCGCCCCTCCCCTCGCGCCGCGCGAGGACGATCAGGCTGCCCCAGATGCCCTTGGGCAGGAACAGCACGAACAGGATGAAGATCACGCCCACGATGAGCTGCCAGTGGGAGGTCCACAGCGAGGCCACATCCTCGATGAGCAGGAACATCAGCGCCCCCGCGAACGGCCCGAAGAAGGAGCCGGCCCCGCCCAGCATGGTCATCATCACCACGACGCTCGATGTCTGAACCCCCAGCGCATCCAGCGGGACGATGGCGAGGTGCAAAGCGGACATGGCCCCGGCCAGGCCGCAGACCCCGCCGGAGAGCACGAAGGACAGGAGCTTGGTGCGTTCCACGTCGAAGCCGCAGGCCCGCGCCCGGGTCTCGTTCTCGCGCACCGCCTCGATGGCCGCGCCGAAGGGCGAGTTCAGCACCCGCGAGACGAACCACAAGGCGAGCGCCGCGAAGACCATCAGGAAATAGTATTTCTGCATGGGGTCGAGCAGGTTCACCGACAGGCCGCCGGGCAGGACCGCCCTGGTCACGGTGAAGCCGCGCAGGCCGTTCTCGCCGCCGGTCACGCTCGACGCCTGCAGGGCGAGGTAGAAGACGAGCTGGGCGAGGGCCAGCGTCACCATGCAGAAATAGATGCCACGGGTGCGGATGGAGAGGGCGCCGATGGCGGCGGCGAGGACGCTGGCGCCGAGGACGCCGGTGACCATCGCCGGGAACCAGCCGAACCCGAGATAGTGGATCGCCATGCCGGTGAGGTAGGCCCCGCCGCCGAAGAAGGCGGCATGGCCGAAGGAGAGCAGGCCCGTATAGCCGAACAGCAGGTTGAAGCCGACGGTGAACAGGCCGTAGATCAGTACGTTCACCGCCAGCGCCTGCGAGGGCAGCACCCAGGGCAGCACGCACAGCACCGCCACCGTGAGCGGCACGCGCCAGCGGTCGAGCGTCGCGCCGGCGGAAACCGGGCCGCGTTCTGCGAGCCGTTCCGCGACGAGTTCGGAAGTGGTCATTGGATGGTCTCCGCTCACGCGCTTGGTTCCGTCACGGCGAACCTCCTCAAGCACCTAGCCCCGGCCGGCCAAACAGGCCCTGCGGGCGCACCAGAAGGATGAAGGCCATCAGGGCGAACATGACGATCGTCGCCATTTCCGGGGCGAACAGCGCCGTCATGCTCACCACCACGCCCACCAGCAGCCCCGCCACCACCGCGCCCAGCAGGGAGCCCATGCCACCGATGACGGTGACGACGAAGGCTTCCGCCAGCACCAGGGTGCCCATCTCCGGGCTGACGGAGCGCATGGGCGCCGCCAGCACGCCGCCGAGGGCGGTGAGCCCGACGCCGAGGCCGAACACCAGCAGCCAGAGCCGGCTCACGTCCACGCCCAGCACCCGCATGATCAGGGGATCGCGCGCCCCCGCCCGGATGATGAGGCCGTACCGCGTCTTCTCCAGCGCCAGCCACAGCAGCACCAGGACGCCGGCGACCACGCCCATCACGAACAGCCGGTAGACCGGGAAGTAGCCGATCCCCATGTCCACCACGCCCTGCAATTCCTCCGGCGCGGAGAAGGGGATGCCGTCGGTGCCGAAGGTGATGCGCACGCTCTCCACCAGCACGTAGCCGAGGCCGAAGGTGAGGAGGAGCGGATCGTCGGGCGTGCGTCCATAGAGCGGGCGGATGAGGAAGCGCTCGATGAGCATGCCCAGCACGCCGATGGCGATGGGGGCCACAAGCAGCGCCCACCAGAAGCTGCCGGTCTGCGCCGCGATCCACAGGCCGGCATAGGCGCCCACCATGAACAGCGCGCCGTGGGCAAAGTTCACGATGCCCAGCATGCCGAACACGATGGTGAGGCCGAGGGCGACCATCACCAGGATCGCCCCCAGCGCCAGGCCGGAAAACAGCTGCATGAGGATGAGTTCAAGGTCCATCGGGGCTCTTTCGGGGCGTTCGGAGGTGCTCTCCCCGCTCCCCTTGCGGGAGAGGGGCCGGAGGTGAGGGGGCGGAGCGCCGGGCGTCGCCGCGATGCTCCCTCCTCATCCGTCTCGCGGCTCCGCCGCGATCCACCTTCTCCCGCCATGGGAGAAGGTGGCCGCTATCGTCAGGTCGGGAAGCCGAGCTCCGCGCAGGTGCGCAGCATCTGCTCCGAGGGCGCCTCGTTGGCGATGATCTCGAACACGTCCGCGTCGCCCTTCATCTCGGACTTGGCCCGCGACTTCAGCACCAGCACCGACTGCACCGACTGGTGGTCGCAGGCGCGGAACCACTGGGGACCCTTGGCCACGTCGTATTTCAGGCTCTGCAGGGCATCGATCACCTTGTCGGTGTCGGTGCTGCCGGCCTTCTCCATGCCCAGGAGCAGGGCCGACACGCCGGTGAAGCCATAGGCGCCGTAGTCCGTGGGCACGGTGCCGTAGGCGGCCTTGTAGGCGGCATTGAACGCCTTGGCCGTCGGCACCGTGTTCTCCAGCTCCCAGTAATAATTGGCCCCGCCGATGACACCCTCGAAGACTTCCGGCGCCACCGCGATGCGCTGGTTGTAGAGCAGCACCGGCACGATGATCTGCATCTGCTTCTTCATGCCGAAGTCGTTGGCCTGCTTGATGGCGTTGGCCTGGTCGCGGCCGAAATTGCAGATGGCGAGGATGTCCGGCTTCATGGAGCGGATCCGCGGCATCAACGTGGAATAGTCGGCCGCGCCGATGGGGTGGAGGATCTCGCCCACCACCTCGGCGCCGATCTCGGCAGCCGCGCGCTTGAAGCCGCGCAGCATTTCGTGGCCGTAGGCGTAATCCGCCACGAGGAAGGCGATCTTGGCGCCCTTCTTGAAGGTCGCCCGCGCCACCGCGGCGGTGGTCATGTGCGGGTTCAGCGCCTCGTGGAACGTATACTTCGAGAAGTCCTTCGCCTCGTTGATGGTGTCGGACTGGCTGATGGACACGTAGATGACGCCGCGGGCCCGCGTCACCTCGTTCACGGCGAGCTGGACGGCGCTCGACAGGGAGCCGACCACCGCGTGCACCTTGTCCTTCTCGATCAGCTCGAGGGTCCGCGTCGCCGCTTCACCGGCATTGAGCTTGTCGTCGCGCACCAGGAGCTCGATCTTGCGGCCGGCGATGCCGCCCTTGTCGTTCATGAGCTTGACGGCGAGCTCGGCGCTTTTCACCTGGTCCTTGGCCTCCGCGCCATAGGGTCCGGTGAGCGGAACCGGAAAGCCGATGCGGATGCTCTCGGCCTGCGCGCGCACGATGGCGGGCGCGGCGAGAAGGCCGACGCCGGCGCCCATTCCGGCGAGCACGGCGCGGCGGGATACGCCGGAACGGGGACGGTCGAGCTGTGTGGTCATCTGGTCCTCCCGAATGATGTGTTTTGTTGTCATTTGTTGTCGTTAGAAGGTCCCGAGCGCCCTCAGAATACGCGCGGGGGTCATGGGGATCTGGGTCAGCAGCGCGTCGAATGGCGCGAGCGCATCGTTGACCGCGTTGAGCGCCGCGGCAGACGCGGCGGCGGTGCCCGCCTCGCCGCAGCCCTTGGCGCCGAGCTCGGTGTCGCGGGTCGGCGTCTCCATGTGGTCGATGACGATGTCCGGCATCTCGCACGACATGGGCACCAGGTAGTCGGCCAGCGAGCCGTTCACGAGCTGGCCGGTGTCGCTGTAGCGGCACTCCTCAAAGAAGGCGGCGCCGAGCCCCTGCACCACGCCGCCGCGCACCTGCTCCTCCACCAGCAGCGGATTGATCACGCGGCCGCAATCCTCCACCACGAAGTGCTTGAGGATCTTCACGAGGCCGGTCTCGGCATCCACCTCCACGTGGCAGCCGTGGACGCCGTTGGTGAAGGCGAAGGGATAGCCCCGCGGCGCGTAGTGGTGGGCGACGGTGAGCTGGGCATCGGTGCCCGGGGGCAGGGTGTCGGAGCGGAAATAGGTGATGCGCGCCACCTCGGCGAGGCTGATGCGCACCGCGCCGCCGGCCTTGTCCACCACCTGCCCGTCCACGAGGTCGAGGGCCTCCGGCCGGGCCTGGAGAATGGCCGAGGCGACGGCGAGCACGTTGGCCTTCAGCTTCTTCGCCGCCTGCAGGGCCGTCTCGCCGCCGATGCCGGCGCCGCGGCAGGCCCAGGTGGCGCCGCCATGGGGGGTGACCTGCGTGTCGCCGGTGATCACCCGCACGATGTCGCGGGAGACCCCGAGATAGTCGGCCACGATCTGGCCGATGATGGTCTCCGTCCCCTGCCCCTGCTCGGTCACCGAGATGAGGCAACGCACCTCGCCGGAGGGGGTGATCTTCACCACCGCCCCGTCCTGCGCCGAGATGCGGGCCCCGCCGATGCCGTAGAAGGCGGGCGAGGGATTGGTGATCTCCACAAAGGCCGCGATGCCGATGCCGCGATGGATGCCGCGCGGGCGCAGCGCCGCCTGGTCGGCGCGCAGGCGGTCATAGTCCATGAGGGTGCGCAGCTTGGCGAGGCAGCCCTCGTGCGAGAGCTTCTCGAACTTGTAGCCGGTGGCGGACTCGCACGGATAGGCGTCGTCCGGAATGAGGTTCCGCGCGCGGATGGCGAACGGGTCGAGCCCGATGCGCGCCGCCGCCCGGTCCATCAGGTGCTCGGTCACCGCGCAGGCGATGGGGTGGCCCACGGCGCGGTACTGGCTGGTCTGCGTCTTGTTCTGGAACACCACCTTCAGGTCGCCGCGATAGGCCTCCATCCGGTAAGGCGCGCCGATGAGGCGGATGACCTGGTTGCCCTCCACCGCGCTGGTGCGCGGATAGGTGGAGAATGAGCCGATGCCGGTCTCGTCCTCGGCCTGGATGGCCAGCAGCCGCCCGTCCGCATCCAGCGCCGCGCGGGCCTTCACCCGATGGTCGCGGGCGTGGATGTCGGAGACGAAGGCCTCCAGGCGGTCGGCCACGAACTTCACCGGCCGCCCGGCGAGCATGGAGAGGCCGATGACCGCCATGTCCTCGTTGTAGACGTGCAGCTTCACCCCGAACGAGCCGCCCACGTCCGGCGCGATGACCCGCACACGGGATTCGGGAATGCCGTAGTGGCGGGCATAGAGGTCCTGGAACTGGAACGGCGTCTGCGTGCCGTGATGGACGGTGAGGCTGTGCTCGCTGGCGTCATAGTCGGCGATCAGCGCCCGCGGCTCCAGGGTCACGCCGGTATGGCGGCCGAAGGTCATCTGGGCGTCCACCACATGGGCAGCGGAAGCGAAGACGGCATCCACGTCGCCCGTCTCCACCACGGATCGGAAACAGATGTTGTCGGAGAAATCCGGCGCGATGCGCGGCGCGTCCGCCGCCAGCGCGGTGTCGAGGTCAGCGAGGACGGGCAGTTCCTCGTAGTCCACCTCCACCAGCTCGGCGGCGTCCTCGGCGGCGGCGCGGCTTTCCGCGACGATCGCCACCACCGCCTGCCCACACCAGGTGACGCGATCCAGCGGCAGCGGCATTTGCGGCGGCGACTTCATGCCCTTGAAATGGTCGAGCGTGCCCACCCACGGCGCGCACAGCCGGGCGAGGTCCTCGCCGGTCGCCACCAGCGCGACGCCCGGCGCCGCGCGGGCGGCTTCCACGTCGATGCGCGTGATGCGGGCATGGGCGAAGGGCGAGCGCAGGAAGGCCGCGTGCAGCATGCGTGGCAGCTTCAGGTCGGTCACATAGGCGCCGCGCCCGGCCAGAAGGCGCTTGGCATTGGGACGCGGCAGCGGGCGGCCCACATGCACGCCGGGCGCGGGCGCATCGGCGGTATGGCGGGGGCGATCGAAGGCGGCGGGGGCGTTCATCGGCCACTCCCCTGCGCCGCGCGGGCAGCGGCCTCGATGGCATCCACGATGGCCTCGTAGCCGGTGCAGCGGCAGTAATTGCCGGAGAGGGCGTCGCGGATTTCCGCACGGTCCGGCACCCCTCCCCGTTCCAGCAACGCATGGGCATTCACCAGCATGCCCGGCGTGCAGAACCCGCACTGGAGCGCGTTGCGCTCATGGAAGGCCGATTGCAGGCCGGCGATGGCGCCGCGGGCCACGAGCCCTTCCACCGTCTCCACCTGCGCCCCCTCCAGCTGCACCGCGAAGACGAGGCAGGAATGCACCGGCGCGCCGTCGAGCAGCACCAGGCAAGCGCCGCACGCGCCCATCTCGCAACCCACATGGGTGGCGGTGAGCTCCAGCTCGGTGCGCAGAAAATCTGCGAGCGTGGTGCGCGGCGCCACCATGCGGCCGACGGGCGCGCCGTTGACCGTGAGGTTAAGCGGGACGAGGCCGGAGGCCATCATGTTCATTCACGCGATCTCCAGCTTGCGGACGAGGCGGCCCAGCAGCACCCGGGCGAGGTGGCGGCGCATGGGCGCCGGCACCTCCTCGTCGTCGAGCGGATCGATGTCCGCATCGAGGGCGCGCTGCGCGTCGGCGATGGCGTCGGCGTCCGGCACCCGGCCGGTCAGGACGGCTTCGGCGGCCCGGGCGCGCATGGGCGTCGGGCCGACCGAGAAGAAGGCAATGCGCAGGGCGCCGATGCGGCCGCCGTCGCGCTCGGCCAGGATGCCACCGCCCACCATGGCGTAGTCGCCGCGCCGGCGGGCCAGTTCATCGAATGCCCAGCACCGGCGCGGGCCGACCACCGGGACATGCAGCGCCACAAGGATTTCGCCGGGCACGATGGCGGTCTGGTAGAGATCCTGGAAGTAGTCGTCGGCGGGCACGCGCCGCAGGCCCTCGGGGCCGAAGATCTCCATCTCCGCGCCCATGGCCAGCATCATCGCCGGGAACTCGGAAGCGGGATCGGCCAGCGCCACGCTGCCGCCGAGGGTGCCGCGATTGCGGATCGCCGGGTGCGCCACGAACGGCGCGGCCGCCGACAGAAGCGGCGCGTGGGCGCGGATGAGCGGGTCGGTGAGGGCGTCCGCATGGCGCGTCAGCGCGCCGATGCGCAGCCAATCGCCTTCGAGCCGAACCCCGCGCAGGGCCTCGATGCCGGCAAGGTCGACGAGCACCTGCGGCGCCTGCAGGCGCATGGCGAGCGCCGGCACCAGGCTCTGCCCGCCGGAAATGTAGCTGGCATCCCCTTCCGCCGCCGCGAAGGCGGCATGGGCGTCGTCGAGCGTGCGCGGACGCGCATAGGCGAAAGCACGGGCTTTCACGTCAGTCCTCCCCGGTGCGGCGCGGTCTTATTTTGTGACCAATTGGTCACAACATGATGCAGACATGGCGGCCGTGTCAACGGGATTTATGCGTTCGACTCGCAAAGACCTTGCCGCAGTGCCGAAAGACGCTGTTATCGCAGAACTCTTTCTTCGATATATGCAGTTACATACAGCTTTTCGTCTTCCCGGCGATCGCCCCCGCTCTCCGGCTCCACCTTTGATCCGCCCCCCTTGGTCGCGGCCTCCGGGTGCGCTATCGCAGGCAGGACGCACAGGCATCCGCAGGAGCGGCGACGCCATTGTCCGACGAGACGGTTCCCCATCCGGCCGCACGACCGCGGCGGCATCACATGCGCGCGGCGGACCGCGAGCAGGCCATCATCGAGGAGGCGGTGCGCTTCTTCGCAGAGCACGGATTCGAGGGGCAGACCCGAGAGCTGGCGAAGCGCATGGGCATCACCCATTCCGCCATCTACCGCTACATCCCCAGCAAGGAAGCGCTCATCGAGCGGGTCTACGAGCATGTCTATCTCAGCCGCTGGAAGACGGAATGGGCAGATCTCGTGGCCGACCGCTCGCGCCCGCTGGAGGCGCGGCTGGTTCAGTTCTACCTCGAATACGTGGAGCGCATCTTCGACTATTGCTGGGTCCGGATCTTCGCCTTCTCCGGCCTCAAGTCCTTCGACCTGCCCAGCCGCTACCTCACCATCGTGCGCGCGCAGATCATCCTGCCCGCCTGCGCCGAGCTCCGGGCCGAGCTCGGCCTTCCCTCACCCGACGAGATTGCGGTGAGCGAACGCGAGACGGAGCTGTTCTGGGGCCTGCACGGGCGCATCTTCTACCTCGCCATCCGCCGCTACGTTTACGGCACGACGATCCCCGAGAACCTCGAGCCCATCGTGCGCGACGCCGTGCGATCCTTCCGCGGCGGCGTGGGGCCGGTGCTGAAGGACATCCTGGCGGAGGCCGCCAAGGCGAGCCCGCGCGGCGCCTGAACGGGATAAGCCCGCGCCGGTCAAGGACCGGGGCGGGGCCTCAGACGAGAAAGCGGCTCCGCGCCGCCTTTACCTCGTCGACGATGAAGCGCTCGGTCTCGGCCACCCGCTTCAGGCCGTGCAGGTCCGCATGGACCACCAGCCAGTAATTCCGCTCGAACCGGATCTGCGGCAGGATGCGCACCAGATCGTCGTGCGCGGCGGCGGCATAATCATGCAGCACGCCGATGCCGGCCCCGGCCTTCACCGCCTCGAACTGGCCCACCGCGCTGGCGCATTCGAAGCGGCGGCCGGCCTGCTCGGCCACCACGCCCGCATAGTCGAGGCCGGACGAATAGGCGAGATCCTCCACATAGGTCACCACGGTGCGGTCGCGGAGGTCGGCGGGGCTGCGCACCGGCCCGGTCCGCTCCAGATAGGAGCGCGCCGCATAGACCCCGAGGGAATAGTCGGTGAGCTTGCGGCCGATCAGGCGCCCTTCCTGCGGCTGGTCCAGCACCACGGCGATGTCCGCCTCGCGCTTCGACAGGGAGAAGGTGCGCGGCAGGGGCACCAGCTGGAGCACCAGCCTGGCGTGGCGCTCGGCAAGGCGCGGCAGGCGCGAGGCGAGGAAATAGGTGCCGAACGCATCCGGCGCGCCGATGCGCACGGTGCCTTCCAGCCGCGCCGCCTCCTTCAGTAGGTCCTGGGCGCGCAGCATCTCGCTTTCCATGCGCTCGGCGATGGGCAGGAGCCGCTCGCCCTCCACGGTGGGGGCGCAGCCGGTCGGGCGGCGGGTGAAGAGCTTGGCCCCGAGCGCCTCCTCCAGCGCATTGAGCCGGCGCGTCACCGTCGCATGGTCGAGGCCGAGGCTGCGGGCGGCGGAGAGCATCTGCCCGTCACGCGCCACGGCGAGGAAGATGCGCACATGGTCCCAGTTCATCGTACGCCTTCGTACGCCAAAAATCGCGGAATGAATGCGCCATCTTACCGGTTGATGCGCGCACCTTCCAGAGCTTCCCTGCGTTCCACGATCCAGGGAGAGACGCGAATGCAGACCATCGGGCACTATATCGCCGGCCAGCACATGGATGCGGCCGCCGGCGCGGAAACCACCGCCCCGAGCTTCAACCCGGCGACCGGCGAGGAGATCGGCCGGGTGCTGATGGCCGACGCGGCGCGGGTGGATGCGGCCGTCGCCGCCGCCGCCGCCGCGCTTCCCGCATGGGCCGCCACCCCGGCGCCGGCGCGGGCGCGGGTGATGTTCAAGTTCAAGGACCTGCTGGAGCGCAATCTGGACGCCCTCGCCGCCCTGATCACCCGCGAGCACGGCAAGACCACCGAGGACGCCAAGGGCGAGATCGTGCGCGGCATCGAGGTGGTGGAGTTCGCCTGCGGCATCCCTCACGTTCTGAAGGGCGAGTTTTCCGACCAGGTGGGCCGCGGTATCGACACCTTCTCCATGCGCCACCCGGTGGGAGTGTGCGTGGGCATCACCCCGTTCAACTTCCCGGCCATGGTGCCCTTGTGGATGATCCCGGTGGCGCTGGCCACCGGCAACACCTTCGTGCTCAAGCCGTCCGAGAAGGATCCCTCGGCCTCCCTGCTCCTCGCCGACCTCCTCGCCGAGGCGGGCCTGCCCGCCGGCGTGTTCAACGTGGTGCAGGGCGGCAAGCCGGCGGTGGACGCGCTCTTGACCCATCCCAAGGTGGCGGCGGTGAGCTTCGTCGGATCGACGGCGGTGGGCGAGTACATCTACAAGACCGCCGCCGCCCACGGGAAGCGCGCCCAGGCCCTGTGCGGGGCGAAGAATCACCTCGTCGTCATGCCCGACGCCGACCTCGACAAGACCGTCGATGCCCTGATGGGCGCCGGCTACGGCTCGGCCGGCGAGCGCTGCATGGCGGTCTCGGTGGCGGTGGCGGTGGGCGGCGTCGGCGACGCGCTCATGGAGAAGCTGGTGCCGCGGGTGCAGGCGCTGCGCGTGGGGCCGGGCAACGACCGGGACAGCGAGATGGGCCCCCTGGTCACCCGCGAGCACCTCGCCAAGGTCACGGACTACGTGTCGACAGGCGTTGCCGAGGGGGCCGAGCTGGTGGTGGACGGCCGCGGCCTGAAGCTGCAGGGCCACGAGGGCGGTTACTTCATCGGCGGCTGCCTGTTCGACCGCGTGACCCCCGACATGCGCATCTACAAGGAAGAGATCTTCGGCCCGGTTCTCTCTGTGGTGCGTTCGGATACCTTCGACGAGGCGCTGAAGCTGGTGAACGACCACGAATACGGCAACGGCGCCGCCATCTTCACCAATGACGGCGCCGCCGCCCGCGCCTTCGACTATGGCGTGCTCGCGGGCATGGTGGGCATCAACGTGCCGATTCCGGTTCCCATCGCCTACCACTCCTTCGGCGGCTGGAAGCGGTCGATCTTCGGTGACCGCAACGTCTACGGCCTGGAGGGCGTGGGCTTCTACACGCGGTTGAAGACCACCACCGCGCGTTGGCCCCAGGGGGGGCGGACAGGGGCGGAATTCGTCATGCCCGTGCTGCGCTGATCGGCTTTTCCCGAAGCAGGGCAACGGCCCGCGGCATTTTCGCGCTGCGATGACACGCGAGATGCCCCGGCCCGGGGTCGCAGTGTGTCCCCACTGCGACAGTCCGGATTTCTTTACCGTGCGTCAGGGGAGGATCTCGCCAACTCCGATCGTGGCTGATAGCCTCGCGAAGTCGTGACGGCCATGTTCTCGCCGTTGTGATCTGGCCTAGAGGGACCCGAGGTCGGAGAGGAATCCGGCTGCAGGGACTGGCTCCGGGCCGGTCGATTGGGGTTCGCCCTCGCCTTGCGTGTGCGGTGCACGCGCATCCGGTGGCAGACTCAAGGCGCCGGGCGTAAAGGGAATAGTTACCAGGTTTCGGCAGGTTTGCAGGGCTGGCGGGCTCGTGCGGCGTCCGAGTTGGACGCACGGGCTCAGCGACCACAACGTCAGCGGTTCAGGCGCGGTTCCATCCGCATCCGAAGACGACTGTGCGCAATGGACCGGGAGCCCTGCAATGCGTGAACGAGGCCGGATGCGACCGGCGGATCGAATAGCGGGGACCATGACGCACTCGAACCGGATTACCGACGAGGAGGAGTACGACGACGCCCCCTATGGATCGCTAGGTCCGGAGGGTCGTTCGCGCGCTTCTCACCGCAGCACCCTCCTCGGCATCGGAGCCGGGGTCACGGTGGGTCTTCTGATGGCCGTGGGCGCCGTGTGGGCCGCGAAGGGTTCCTTCGGCTTTGCCAGCTCCTCCGGCTTTGCCACCTCCCAGGCCCATGATGCGGGCCGTTCCCTCCGACTGCTCGCCGCGGCGGGCGCCAGCGTGACCGAGTCATCCCTGCTCGAATCGTCCGGCGCGCTCGAGATCGACATCGGCCGCATCTATCTCACCAGCCACGCCCTCAACGGCGCGCCGCTCTCCAGCGGCCTCGAGCTGGACCCCGGCCAGGCCAGCGCCGGCGCGCCGGTGAAGGTCGCGCGCAGCGTGCCCCTACCCACTGCCAATCCCCTCTTCGCAGGCCGTGGCCAGAACGCCTCGGACGGCCTGAAGGCCTTGCAGGAGCTGGACGGGGGCGTCCCGCTGCCCCAGCGCAATCCGTTGTCGCGCGAGCAGCGCCTCGCTTACGCGCCGATCCCGGATGCGTCGACCCCGCTGTCCGACACACCTTCGGCGGCGCCTCCCGCCACGGCTCCGGACGCACCCCCGTCGGAAGACGCGGTCCTGCCCACCCCCGGCAGCGGCTTCGCGCTTTACGACATCAAGGGCAAGACCGTCTACATGCCCAACGGCGACCGGCTGGAAGCCCATTCGGGCTATGGCGAGATGTTCGACGATCCGGCCCACGTCTCCCGCCGCATGGTTGGCCCGACCCCTCCGAACACCTATTCGCTTACCATGCGTGAATCGCTCTTCCACGGGGTGGAGGCCATCCGCCTCAATCCCATCGGTCCGGGCAAGATGTACGGGCGCACGGGCATCCTCGCCCATACCTACCTGCTGGGACCGCGCGGAGACTCCAACGGCTGCGTGTCGTTCAAGGACTACGAGAAGTTCCTGGTCGCGTTCAAGCGCGGCGAGATCAAGAAGATGGTCGTGGTGGCGCAGCTTGAGAACGCGCCCAAGGAACAGAACTTCCTGCTGTCCTTCCTGAAGCCGCGCTGAGCCGCGGCCCGGCCTTGAGCCGGACCCGGCGGCTGAACCGGCCCAGCCGGCCCCTCCTTATCCCGACTCCGGAAAAGGGCACGCGCCCGGCATGCTCCCCGCCTTTCGGCTCCGGCGGAGCGCCGGGCCGCGGCTGGCGCTCCGAGTGCCATCATGGCACCTCGAGCGTGACCACCTTGAAGCTCGTGAGCGTGGACGGCCCGAACGACGTGACGATGGCCACGTCGGTCGCATCGCGCCCGCGCGCCATCAGCACCCGGCCGATGCGCGGCTTGTTGTGCCGGGCGTCGAACGTGTACCAGCGTCCGCCGAGGAAGACCTCGAACCAGGCGCTGAAGTCCATCGGCGCGGGATCCGGCGGAACGCCGATATCGCCGAGGTAGCCCGTGCAGTAGCGTGCCGGAATGTTCATGCAGCGGCACAGGGTGATGGCGAGATGGGCGAAGTCCCGGCACACGCCGGACTTCTGCGTATAGGCGTCAAAGGCGGTCTTCAGCGGGCTCGCATGGGCATAGTTGAAAGCGATGTGGCCATGGACGAAGTCGCAGATGGCCTGCACCAGGGGCCAGCCCTTCGGCACCTGGCCGAACAGGGTCCAGGCCACGTTGGTGAGCCGGTCGGTCTCGCAATAGCGGCTGCCGAGCAGGAACAGGAGCACGTCCACCGGCAGATCGCCCAATGCGTGCTGGACGGCGCCGGGCGCCACCTCATCCGGGCGACCGCTGTCGTTGATGACGAAGTCACTGTGGATCGTCAGGCGGCCGGCGGGGGCGGAAATGACGTGGCAGAAGTTGCCGAAGCTGTCGTGATAGGTGTTGGCCTGGATCGGCGGGTCGAACATCACCCGGTCGACGCTCACCAGATCGTTCATCCGCGTGGGGTGCACGCTGAGGGTCAGGATCATCGGCGTCGGCTGGGGGCAGACGTGGGAAATCTCGTAGCCCGCGCGAATCTTCATAGGGTACCTCGTAGGGTTTGCGCGAGCAGGACGCGCGGATGTCTGCTATGGCTCGCTGCAACTCGAAAAGACGGCGTGCTTCACCGGCATCGCCGGACGCGGTGTGAGGACCTCATTTGGACCGACAGTTAAACCGACCGTTGGACCGGACAGACCCCTTGCTGGCGGAAGACGAGATGCCGCCGGTCACCATGTTCAATGCGGAAGGCGCGTCCGCGTTCCTCATCGTCGCAGACCACGCGGGCAACGCCTTTCCGCGGTCAGTGGACCGGCTCGGCGTTTCCGAGGCGGATCAAGCGCGCCACATCGCCTGGGATATCGGCATAGCGGGCGTGTGCCGCGCGCTGGCGGAACGACTCGATGCTTCCCTCATACAGCAGAATTATTCGCGCCTCATCATCGACTGCAACCGGATGCCGGGAACGCCGTCCTCCGTCCCGGAATTGAGCGAGGCGACACCGGTCCCCGGCAATCTCGACCTCTCCCCGGCCGCGACGGCGGCGCGCGTGGACGAGATCTTCCAACCCTACCACGCGCGCATCGCCGCCGAGCTCGATCGGCGGGACAAAGCCGGGCGCCCGGCCGTGCTGATCGCCATGCACAGCTTCACGCCCGCCTATCTCGGCGTCGCCCGGCCCTGGCACGTCGGCGTGCTCTACAACCGCGACGCGCGGCTGGCCGGCGCGGTTCTGGCGGCGCTGCGTGCGGAACCCGGCCTCGTCGTTGGCGACAACGAGCCGTACAGTGTCGGCGACGCGACAGACTATACAATCCCCGTGCACGGCGAGCGGCGCGGGCTGCTGCATGTGGGCATCGAGATCCGCCAGGACCTGATCGCCACGCCCACCGGGCAGGCGGAATGGGGAGCGCGGATGGCCCGCGTGCTTTCGTCCGCCCTCGACTCCTGCCGCGACCGGCGGGCAGCGGAATAATTTCGCCTGCGAACGCGTGGCGGCGGGGGACTTCCCGTTGCCGCGGCGTGCTTCTTGCTTTGCTCCGGCATCTGGCCTTCGAGGCACCGCATCTTGCGGCGGCCCGGCGCGACAGAGGTCTGGGCGGATCCGCCCGGATGAACGGCGCCGGGCGGGAGCGAACGTGGGCACTTTCGGACGCAGGCGCAGCATGTGCGAGTGGTCGGACCTTGCGGCCGACGACATCGATCTCGCCGCCATCCTCGCCGGGGGGCAGGGCCACCAGCTCTCGCCCTTTCACCTTCTGTCGGTTCCCGGCATCAGCGCCCGCGACCAGAGGGCCTGCTCGGAGCTGTGGACCCGCGAGAGACGCGCGGCGGCGCTGGTGGAGCGGGGGACCCTCGCCTTCACCTTCCCGCCGTCGGAGCGGCGAAAGATCCGGCTCGGCTACCTCTCCAACGACTTTCAGGAGCACGCTACCGCGCATCTTCTGATCGAGGTGCTGGAGGCGCATGACCGTGGCGCGTTCGAGGTCCACGCCTACTCCTTCGGCGCCGACGACGGATTGCCCATGCGACGCCGGCTGATGGCCGCCTGCGACCGTTTCGTGGACATCACCGAGATGGCGGACGGGGCGGCGGCGCAGCTCATCTTTGACGATGAAGTGGACATCCTCATCGACCTGAAGGGCTTCACCGCGCGGGCCCGCACCGGCATCGCGCTGCTGCGGCCGGCGCCGGTGGTGGTGAACTACCTCGGCTATCCCGGCACCATGGGCGCGGGGGTCTGCGACTATGTCATCACCGACCCCTTCCTGACGCCGCCGGCCAGCGCCGAGAGCTATGCGGAATCCTTCGCCTACATGCCCCACACCTACCACCCCCATGGCCGGGGCACGCCGGTGGGGGTGCCGCCCTCGCGGGCAGAAGCCGGGTTGCCGGAGGCGGGCTTCGTCTTCTGCTGCTTCAACCAGCCCTACAAGATCGCGCCGGAGATGTTCGACATCTGGTGCCGGCTCCTGTCCGCCGTACCGGACAGCGTGCTGTGGCTGCTCGACGACGCCTACGCCGCCGGCAACCTGCGCAGCGAGGCGATCCGGCGCGGCATCGACGCCCGCCGCCTGGTGTTCAGCCCCAACGTCTCCCAGGCCGAGCACCTGCGCCGGCTCCAACTCGCCGACCTGGTGCTCGACACTTCGCCCTTCAACGCCCACACCACCGCCAGCGACGCCCTGTGGGCCGGCGTGCCGCTGGTGACCTGCCCCGGCGACACCTTCCCCTCCCGTGTCGCCGGCAGCATCCTGCGGGCCATCGGGCTGGCGGACCTCGTGACCGAAAGCCCGGAGGCCTATATGGAGCTCGCGCGCGCGCTGGCGTGCGACGAACCGCGCCTCGCCGCGATCAGGATGCGACTGGCGAGGAACCGGATGACGGCGCCGTTGTTCGATGTGGCGGCCTATACCGCGGATCTCGAGGGACTCTACAGCGCCATGTCGGCGCGACACCGGGCGCGCCTGCCTCCTGCGGCCATCGGCGCACGCGGCTGATGGCTCGACCTCGAACCACACCTCTTTGAACCGGCGGATTTGGCTTCGATGCGGAAGGCGCATTGCGGCAAGTGCCGGCACATGTGCTAGGATGGGTCGCATCCGGCCTTGCGCCGTACGTCCCGAGCAAACGGCCGCGCTGCGACCGGGGTTTCTCGGCAACCCTCAGATTGGAGCCGTTTTGCAGGTACTCGTCAGAGACAACAACATCGAGCAGGCCCTGAAAGTCCTGAAGAAGCGGATGCAGCGGGAAGGCATTTTCCGCGAGATGAAGCAGCGCAAGGCCTATGAGAAGCCCTCCGAGCGACGGGTCCGCGAGGCGGCCGAGGCGGTTCGGCGCACCCGCAAGGCGGCGCGCAAGAAGGCCCAGCGCGAAGGCCTGATCGCCGCTCCCAAGCGTGCGCCCAAGCGGCCGGTGGCTGCCCCGCGCTGAAGCGCGGATGGTTTCCGGGCCGGATCGATGTCCGGCCCGCCACGCCGCCGCAGGCCGCAGTCTCAGTAGAACGGCCGCGTGAGCCGCGCAGAGGCGAGCGTCTTTCCATCGACATCGATGGCGTCGACGGTCCAAGTGTACATGCCCCCGACGCAAGGCGGACGAAACTGGACGGTGCCCTTGGGCACGGTCCCGTTGGCGGGGAGCACCACATCCGACCCGCCGAGTTCACGACCGGTGGGAGCAATCAGCGCAAATCTCAGACTGTGCGTTCCGGCCGGCACGTCCCCCACCCTGAATTCCGGGCTGATCGGCCTGGGCGCGCACAGGGTCGAGCCGATCCAGGAAAAATCCACGGTCATGTCGCGAGGCGTAGCCCACGCGCTGGCGATGCTGCAGCCGAAAATGCACAGCACCGCGACAAATGTTTTCATATGTGAGCCTCGGGCTTCGGAAGCGAAGCCATGGGTAGCATAGCATGTTTGGGGGTCCGACTTCGACGTGAACGTCAAAAATCTACCCTCCGGACATGAATTTGCCCGCGGCAGTTCTTTTTGGAAGCTATCTCCGGCGTTGTGTGCTAACTGGAAAACATGCAAGCTAAATTCAAAATCGACTCCAAGGTTGAGTTCGTCGGGGGCTTCCGGGCTCCCCCGGGCGTTTTCGCGTGATCCGCCAGATGCCGGCGGACTCCGGCGAGACCAGCTACCGGGTCAAGAGCGAGACCGAGGCGTTCGAGCGCGTGGCGCGGGAGTCGCAGCTGCGCCCCGTATAGACTGCAAAGTCGGCTCGTTTTCGCACCGGCACCTTTTCGCCGGGCGCCTTTTTGCGAAGCCCTCGCCATAGGCCTTGTGCGAAACACAATTGCCCGCTAGAAGTCAAAACATCGATCTTGGCAGTTGAACTTTCTACTGCGCCCCGCGCACCTGACGGTACTTCCCTTCAAAATCGACTCGTTGCTCGCATAGCTCTCGCTGTGCGTGCGAAATCTATCGTACGATTGAAAGGAAATCGTCATGAACATCGGAACAGTGAAGTGGTTCAACGGCACCAAGGGTTTCGGCTTCATTCAGCCTGACGACGGCGGCACGGATGTGTTCGTGCACATCTCCGCCGTGGAACGCGCCGGAATGCAGACCCTCAACGAAGGGCAGAAGGTCGAGTTCGAAATCATCCGTGACAACAAGTCCGGAAAGAATTCGGCCGGAAATCTTCGCGCCGCGTGATCAAATTCCATCCTCATTGACCACGGATGTACCGGCAATGAGGTAACGGCACTTTGAAGATCACAGCAAAAGCTCCGCGTCCCGATGGGACTGCGGAGCTTTTCGCATTTTTGTCACCTGCCTCGTCCAGCACCTGTCCCCGCCGCAGACGTGTCAGGGGAGCGTCCCTTGAGTGGAACGGCCCTTGCGGACTCCCGCTCACAACGGCGGAACGGATCACTTGCCGACGGGGGTGGCGGCCGCATCGGGATTGTGATCGGGGAGAGACAGAACGGCCGTGGCGCTGCCGTTCTGCAGCCGGGCCTGGCGGACCCCCACCGATCGCAGGACCCACCCTTCGTGCGCCTCGCCCGCCTTCAGCCGCACCACCGCGCTGGTCGCCGGATCGAGGAAGATGCCGTAGCCCTCGCTGCTGCCGACCACGGTTCCCACCAGCGTGAGCCGCAATTGCGCGCGCGCCGGCTCGCCCGGTTCCGCCGACGCGGGTTCCGCAACTGCCGGGACAGGCGCCTCCGCCAGTGCGGCCGGACGGCGCGACGGGGAGAAGACCGGTCTCTCGCGCGTCGCGCTGAGGGAGGCCAGCGAGATGGACCACAGCGGATTGCCGCGCGGCGCCGCCGTGTCGCTCGTGGCGGTGTCCCGGGGCGCCGCGAATTCGACGCGATCCATCGGCGCCGGCGGCGTGTCCAGATCGAGGGCGGCGGCGGGGCCGCAAGCCGCGACGCCGATCAGCATCGGCGAGAGGATGCCAGGCAGGAGCCGCGCGAGCATGGTCATCGTGCTCCCTGCCACTGGCCGTAGACCGTGAGGGTGACCCGCATCCTCTCGTCCGCGGGCGCCTCGGTGCGGCCCTCCGGCGAAGTCCCGCTCGCCTGCACGACGAGCTGCCCGACGAACAAAAACGGCATGCCCGCCTCCAGATCATAGAGCAGCTTCTGCAGATCCGGCTGGGCCATGTCGAGGGTCGCGCTCACGGCAACGAAGCCCGCGCCGTAGGGCGTGCCCTGCACCTCGACGCGCGACGAGGTGAGGCGGCCGCCATGGGCCGACACGGCGCTGGAGAGCCGCTGCAGCAGGTCGGCGCCGGCGATGGTCAAAGAAGGGCCGTCGAGGAACGCCGACCCTCTCTGCGGGCCCGGCGCCGCGCCGGGCGTCGAGGACGGCATGGGTCCCCGCCCCTGCAGGCGGTCGAGCAGCGCCGTGGCGTCCGCGACGGCGGCACGGCGCTCCATCAGGTCGGCGATGGTGCCGAAGGCGAGCCAGAGGAGGATGGCCACGGCCGCCACATATCCCAGCGCCGCCAGCAGCGGCCGCAACGCGCGGGCCGGGGGCCGGCGGGCGGTGAAGCGCCGGGTGGTGGGGGAAAGCCCGCTCATTTGCGGACCTCCGGCGGCAGGGTGATCCGCGCCTCGATCTGGAAACGCTCGCCGCGGGCGTCGGTCAGCGGCGTGGTCGGAGCGATGAACGTCGCCTGCGCGAACTTCTGCGACTGCTCCATGAGGCGGATCAGGTCCGCCGCCGCGCGGGAAATGCCGGTGATCTGCACCTTGTCGCCCTCGACCTGAAGCTCGGTGACGTAGGTGTCGTCGGGGAGCACCTGCGACAGGGCCTCGAGCACCAGCACGGTGGACGGCTGCTCATGCTTGCGCCGTTCGAGCGCGCGCAGGGCCGGACTGTCTGCCCCCTGCCCGTCCCGCCCGGCCACCAGGGCCCGGCGGGCCACGGCGATGCGCTGGCTCAGCTCGTCGCGCGCCTCGTCGAGGCCGCCGCCGATGAGCGCCGACATGCCCAGGGCGAGGGTCGCCAGCACCACAGCCGCCCCCAGGATGGCGAGGAGATATGAGCGGATGCGGGCCGTTCCCCCCATTTCCCCGCTCACATCGTCGAGCACCCGCACCGGGTCGGCACCCGGCGCGGCGCCCACCCGGGTCACCACAGTGATCGAGCGCACGCCCGCGGCCTTCAGCGGGTCGATGCACGGGGCGATGCGCTCGCGCGGGGCGGCGGCGACCCACAGGCGGATGCGCTCATCCGCGGCTTCCACCGGTGGCGTCCAGCCGTAAACGGCCGCACCGGAGCTCCACGGCGTGAGCCGGTCGATCTGCGAGCGCACGATGCCTTCGAGGAAGTCGGCGGCGCCCTTCGGCAGGTCCAGCGGCCGGACCAGGAAGCGGGAGGGATCGAGCGCCAGCTCCACCGCTTGCCCCTTCAGCAGCGCCGCGATGTGCGGCGGCACCTGCGGGCCAGCGAGGGCAAAGCTCGCCCCGCCGCCGGCCGCCGGCCCGAGCGAGAACCGGCCGCCCTCCTCTTCCGTGATGCGGATCGTGCCGGCCCGCCGCGTGTGCTCGAAGAGCCCCGCGACGAAGCCGGCGACCAGGTCCAGCCAATGGGAGAAGGCGTCGATGAGCCGGGCCAACGTCACGGCCTGCCTCCCGTCCGCGCCAGCGCGGCGGAAGGCGCCGCGTCCTCGCGCCACGACAGGAGCCGATACGGGGCATCGGCGAACGCACGCACCAGAATCACCGCCTCCAGGAAGCGGCTGCGCCGGCCATCGAAGTCGATGCGCACACTCACCCGCACCGCGTCGGAGGGCTTGACCGCGTCCGCCGGCGCGGGCGCCTCTTCGCCGGGGGCGACCGCCGGCTCCGGGGCGGCGGCGGCGGCCGCGCGCACGAGCGGGTCGGCGTCGTGGAGATTGACCATCGGGCGTCCGCTGAAGACCGTGACGTATGGCAGCGCCGCCTCCACCAGCGCGGGCGGCAGGTCCGCGACGCGCCAGAGCTCCTCGGCGTGCACGAACGGCCCGGCACGCGGCATGTAGCCCATCCCGGCGTCCCGATACAGCGCCGCTTCCTGCCCCTGGTCGGAGAGGTCGGCGGGGGGCCCGCGCCAGCCGACGATGCGCTGCGCGTACCGCGTGGCCTCGGAGGGCTGCGCCCCGAGCACGGTGAACAGGCCGGCGAGCAGCTCCGGCGGCGCCGTATTGAGGTCGATCCGCGCCGTTTCGTCCTGGAACACGGCGAAGATCCGGGCCTTCCCCATCCGGAAGCGGATCTCGCCGCGGCTGGCCCGCTCCGCCTTCGGAACCGAGACGAGGCGGAACGCCGCGAGCTCGACGGCGGCGGTGGCCAGGCTGCGGGTGGTCACCGCCTCGTCCCGCGCCGCCGCGGCGGCGGCCGTGTTGCCGATATACAGCGCGTAGATGGAGACGAAGGCCGCGAGGGCGCCGAGGATCCAGAGGACGGCGACGAGGATGAAGCCCTGCGACGCCACGGAGGCGGCGGCGGGCGCGTGGCGCGGCGCGGTCATTGCGTCTTCCCCTGTGCGGCGTCGCCCCCGCCGGTCGCCTCGGGCGGCTCCGACCCGCCGCAGCCGGGCTGCTGCGGATTGCTGACGCACGACGCCGGAAGCTCGGCGCGAAGCGCGATGCTGGTGGAAACGTCGAGGGCCCGCCCGGTCGCGCCGTCGCGGACCACGAGCCGGACCGCCCTGGGAAGCTCGTCCAGCTCCCGCCACTGGTCGGACCAGAGGCCGTCGCGCCCGGCATAGGAGAAGGAGACGCGGTAGGGTGGGCGAAGCAGCACCACCGGCGCTGCGAACTGTGCTGGCGGCGAGTCGGCATCACGCGGCACGTAGGGCGCGGCGCTTCGCGTGAGCGCCGCGCCACCGCTGCCGTCGGTCTCGGCGAGCCTCACGATCTCCAGCCCCGGCCGTGCGTTCGGCCCGAACGCCGAACGCACGAAGACGATCGAGGATGCGAGCCCGTCGAACAGCGGGCGCGGGCGCTCGCGGGTGGCCGGAACGAACTCCACCGCCGAAAGGTCGGCGGCGACGCGATCGAGGGCGAGGGCGATGGCCTCGCTGGTCTCCACCCGGTCGATCCCACGATGCCAGTTGGGCAGCCACTGCCTGGTCGCCATGGCCAGCGCCGTCAGCACCAGCCCGGCCAGCACCAGGGCCACCAGCAACTCGACCAGGCTGAACCCGGCGGCATGGCGCCGCGCTCCAAATCTGCGATGGAAGACGCGCGCCCCGTTCATTGGGCGCCTCGCGGAACAAGCCGGACGGTCTCGATGGTGACCAGGGCCCCGGAGGGCGCGCGCACCCGGATCAACACGGTCTGCGGCACCCAGCGGGCGCCGGCCGGCAGGTCGCCTACGTCCAGCGGGCGCACGTCCATGCGCCAGCGATGGCCGGCCACCTCCCCGTCGGTGCGGCCAACCGCGAGGTCGCCACGGGCGGGGATGCCGGTCTCGACGGCGCGCGCGGTCTGCAGCAGGCCCACATGGGCGTCGAGGGCCCGCGAGCCCCGCGCGCTGGTGCCGGACACCTGGGCGATGGCGCCGAGGCAGGCCGCCGCGACCGCCAGCGCCACCAGCACCTCGATGAGGGTGAAGCCGGCCCGGCCCCCGGCGCCGGTGCGCGGCGCGCGCGCCGACCCGTCGGGGCAACGCTCAGGAGCTGCGACGCGGGACAATCTCGACCCCTCCGGTGAGCCAGTTCACCCGCACCTCGTAGGCCGCGCCGTTCCGCGCCAGGGTGAGGACGCCGCCGCACGACAGGCCGGACGGCAGGAAGCCGATGGCCCCGCGCACCGCCCTGCCATTGCAGTATTGCGGCAGCACCGCCTGCATGCGCACGTCGGCGGGAATGCGGACCGTGCGCCCGCTCGATCCCGAGCGGATGCGCCCGGACGGGGCGTCGACCTCGGTGGCGACCGGGGCGCCGCGGCGGATGGCGGCGGTGCGGTCGGCTTTCAGCAGCGCCGCCGTCTCCACCGCGAAGGCCTCGAGCCTCGGCCGCGAGGTGCCCAGCGGCAGGCGCGGCAGGGCGATGGCCGCGATGGCCGCCACGATGGCGAGCGCGCACACCACCTCCAGGAGGCTGAACCCGGCTTCCCCCGGCGTGGGGGCCATGCCAATGGGGGCCATGCCGCGCCGGCGTCTCACCGCACAGCGCTCGTGATGTCGGCGGCGGTGCCGGTGCCGCCCTCCTGCCCGTCCGAGCCGCGCGAGACGATGTCGTAGGGCGCGCCCTGGCCGGGAGCGCGATAGACATAGGCCTTGCCCCACGGATCAAGGGGCAGGGTGCCGCCCTTCAGGTACGGCCCGTTCCAGGCGGCGACGCCGGGCGGGCGCTGGACCAGGGCGTTGAGGCCCTCCGACGAGGTCGGGTAGCGGCCGGCGTCGAGGTAGAACAGGTCGAGGGCGCTGGCGAAGCCCTGGATCTGGATCTTCGCCGTCTTCACCTTGGAATCGCCGAGATAGCCGAGCACCCGCGGCCCGACGAGGGCGACGATGAGGCCGATGATGGTGATGACCACCAGCAGCTCCACCAGGGTGTAGCCGGCCGTGCTGCGCCGGCGGCGGCGCTTGGACCCCGTTGGGAAACTCAGGAATGGCATTGCCGCAATCACTTTCGTCATGCCCGGCCTGGTGCCGGGTATCCACGCCGAACCACATGGGACACCGTGCGTAAACCCGTCCCGGCCGCCCCGCCTGGATGGCCGGGACACGCCCGGGCATGGCGGCGGTGACGTGCCGGAGCGGATGCGACCGCCGGAAAACGAGGTCTTCACGTTCGTTCATCCGATGCTTTGGCTGACCGACAGCAGGGCGGTCATGACCGAGACGATGAGCCCGCCCACCACGACGGAGATGGTGACGATGGCGGCCGGGCCGATGACCGCCACCACCTTGCCGAGGGCGCGCTGGAGCTTTTCCTCGTAGAAATCGGCGATGCGGCCGGAGAGCAGCGCGAGCTGCCCGGTCTCCTCGCCGAGGCGCAGCATGCGGATCGCCATGGGCGGCAGGGCATCGCCCTGCGCGAAGGCGTCCGACAGCCGCCCGCCGTGGCGCACCTTGTCGGAGGCCGTCGCCCAGGCGGAGGCGTCGTCGCCCGCCGCCATCACCTCGACGATGATGCGCAGCGCCGTCGTCAGCGTCACGCCGTTGCCGAGCAGGATCGAGAGGTTGCGGCAGAACACCGCCGAGCGGCGGAACTGGAGCACCGTGCGCACCAGCGGCAGGCGGGCCAGCGCCCCGAGGAGGCCGGCCCGCGTCGCCGGCCGGCGCAGCACCGCCCATCCCGCGAGCGGCAGCAGCGCCATGCCGGCCGCGACCGCGCCCGCATGGGCCTGCAGGATGTCCGACAGGTCGAGCAGCACCTCCACCGCCGGATCGAGCTTGGCCCCCATGTCGCGCAGCACGCTGGAGAATTGCGGCATCACGAACAGCAGGAAGAACACCAGCACGCCGCCGGCCGCGACCAGGACGAAGGCGGGATATTGCAGCGCCTCGAGCAGCTTGCGGCGCAGCTCCTCGGCCCGGGCGCGCTCCTGCGCGAGCAGTTCGAGCACCCGGTCCAGCGTGCCGGACGCTTCTCCCACCCGCACCAGGGCCACATAGACCGGGGGAAACAGCTTCGGCTGGGCGGCGACCGCCTCGGCGAAGCCGGCGCCGGAGAGCACCTCGGCCCGGATGCCCGCCGCCACGGCGCGCATGCGGCCGAGGTCGGCGTCGCCGCACAGGAGCTCGAGGGCCTCGTCCAGCCGCGCCCCCGCCTTGAGCAGCAAGGCGAGGTCGCGGGTGAACAAGGTCACGTCGGCCGCGCGCGGGGCGCCGAAGGACAAGCCGAAGCGGCCGGCCGATGCCGCCTCCCGTGCCGGTGCCGTCTCCACCGGCACGAGGCCGAGAAACTCGATGCGCTGGCGCACCTCCGCCTCGGTGGTGCCGGCGATCCGCCCGGTGACGAGCTGGCCGGCCTGGGTCAAGGCCCTGTAGGTGAAGTCGGCCATGGCTCTCAGCGCACCGTGGTGACGCGCAGCACCTCGGCGGCCGAGGTGATGCCCGCCCGGCACTTGGCGATGCCGTCATCGAGCATGGTGGTCATGCCTCCCGCGATGGCGGCCCGGTCGAGCACGCTGGCGCCGGCATGGCGGTCGATCATCTCGCGGAGCGTGTCCGACAGGGTGAGGATCTCGAACACCCCCACGCGGCCGCGATAGCCGGAGCCGCCGCAGCGCTCGCAGCCCGCCGGCTCATGGACGGTCTCCCCCGCCTCAAGCCCCAGCGCGGCATAGCGCGGGTCGTCTTCGATGTCGCGGGCCCGGAGCGTGTGCGGCCGCTTGCAGCGGTCGCAGAGCTGGCGCACCAGCCGCTGGGCGATCACCGCCCTTAGCGTCGACTTCAGCAGGAAGCCCTCCACCCCGAGGTCGAGCAGGCGCGGCACCGACGCGGCGGCGGTGTCGGTGTGGAGGGTGGTGAGCACCAGGTGGCCGGTCAGGGCGGCGTGCACGGCGATGTGCGCCGTCTCCGGATCGCGCACCTCGCCCACCATGATCACGTCCGGATCGTGCCGCAGGAAGGCGCGCAGCGCGGTGGCGAAGGTCAGGCCGATGGCCGGGCGCACCTGCGACTGGTAGATGCCGCGGATCTCGTACTCCACCGGGTCCTCGATGGTGAGGATCTTGCGCGAGGGATCGTTGAGGATCGACAGAAGGGTGGCCAGCGTCGTGGTCTTGCCCGAGCCGGTGGGGCCGGTGACGACGATCATGCCGTGCGGCAGGGCGAGCAGGCGGGCGAGGGTCTCGGCGTCGCCGGGCGACAGGCCCAGCCGGTCCACGGTCAGCAGGCCCCGGTCGCGCGGCAGCAGGCGGATGACGGCGGCCTCCCCGTGCTGGGTCGGCATGATGGCGACGCGCACGTCGATCTCGCCGCGCCCCAGCCCCAGCCGCGCCGCGCCGTCCTGGGGCAGGCGGCGCTCGGCGATGTCGAGGCCGGCGAGGATCTTGATGCGGGAGATCACCGCCTGCGGCAGCACGTCGGCCGGGGCCGCCACCGGGCGCAGCAGGCCGTCGATGCGCATGCGCACCTCCATGGAGCCGCGGAAGGGGCCCACATGGATGTCGCTGGCGCGCAGCTCCACCGCCTTTTCCAGCAGGTCGTTCACCGCGCGCACCACCGGGGCGCCGCTGGCGAGGTCGCGCAGGCTGTCGATGTCGTCGGCGGCGCGCGCATCGCCGGGCCCCGCGGCCGCCGCCGCCTGCGCCTCGTCCGCCCCCAGCCGCTCGGCGAGAACCGTGGCGATGTCCTCGAACGAGGCCACAGCCAGCGCCACCTTCTCCCCGAGCACGATCTCGGCGGCCTGCACCACCGATGCGTCGGTGGGATCGCCCACGGCGAGGCACGCCGCTCCCCCGGCCGCCCGGTGGGGCAGGGCCGCCACCTCGCGCAGGAAGCGCGGCGAGAAGGCGGAGACCAGCGGCGCCGCCGCCATCAGCTCCGCAAGGCCAACGCGCGGCAGGCAATAGAAGGCCGCAACCGCATCGGCAAAGTCGCCGGCGGTGAGGTCCGAGGATTCCCAGATCTTCCGAAGCTGCCGATCCTGGTGCGCCGGGCCCACGCCGGCATCGAGATCGCCGGCCTGCGGCTCCCCGGTACGCGGCTCGCTGACATGGATGAGGCTGCCATGCGCCAGATAGCTCATGAAGTCGCCGGTCGCCTCGACAGCCATCCCTCGCATCCCCCGGGCGCGACCACGCCCACACGCTCGCCTGTACGGCTCATTGGGAACGAAAGCGCAGATCCGTTCGCAGGGACGTCCGCAAGATGGCGTCGACACCCCTCGGACACGTCGTCGTCGGGCTCGTCGTCGCCTCACCGATCTGCCGCTGCCGACAGGCCGCTCCCCACCTAGGACCGGCTGCCCTTCATGACCCCGCCGCGCGGCGATTTTGCATCTCCTCAGGACCCCACGCACTAAGCTAAATAGAGGATAGGAGACCCCTGCCCGCTGCACCTACTGTCGGCGGGGCCTCTTGCGTGGACCGGAGCTGCGCGCGCTCGCTCCGCGGAAGTGACGTTCGCGGCGGTAAAATTCGAGATCGGATGCTCGATTTTGTCGGCGCATGCGGCTTCGCTTTAGCTCGAACAAAACTGAGATAATCAAAGGGGATCGGGGGGAGATTGCGGAGAGATCGGCGACACGGAATCGCGCGCGCCGGGAGCTTCGGGGGCTATCTGTGCGTGCTGCTCGTTGGGGCCAGCCTCACCGGGTGCTCATTCCTGCCGGAGGACACGCGGTCGCCCGGGGTCTTCGAGCAGGTGCGTTCGCTGGACCTGTCGCCGCGCCAGACCAAGCCCGTGCCCGCCCAACAGGATATCCCCGACGATCGCCGCGCGGTAGAATATTACGCCACCGGCAGTGCCCCCGCCGTCGCCGAAGGGGCCGCTCCCGGCGGTGGTGGCACAGGCGGCGCCAGCGGCAGCAGTGACGGCTACGACCTCGCCTTCGACAATGCCCCGGTCGCCACCGTCGCCAAGGTGGTGCTCGGCGACATTCTCGGCCTGGGCTACCTCATCGATCCCAAGGTGCAGGGCACGATCAGCCTCGCCTCCGCCCGCGCAGTGCCGCGCGCCGATCTGCTCTACGTACTGGAGACGGCGCTCCGATCCAACAACATAGCCTTGCTCCGCGATGCCGCGGGCTACCGCCTCGTGCCCCTCAACGAAGCCGCGGGGGCCGGCGGCGTGGACGTGGGCACCGGGCGCCCGGAGGCGGGATACGGCCTGTCCGTGGTGCCGCTGCGCTACGTTTCCGTGTCCGCGCTCGTGCCCCTTTTGGACGGATTCGCCACCCAGGCCGGCACGGTGCGCGCCGATCCCGGCCGCAACCTGCTGCTCATCCAGGGCACCGCGGCCGAGCGGCAATCCGCGGTCAACACCGCCCTGTCCTTCGACGCCGACTGGATGCGCGGCCAGTCGGTGGGCATCTATCCGATCCGCAACAGCACGCCCGAGCCGCTCATTTCCGAACTCGAGAAGCTGATGGACACCGGCGAGAGCGGCATGAGCCACAATCTGGTGAAGTTCCAGGCGGTGAACCGCCTCAACTCCATCATGGTGGTGGCGCGCAAGCCCGAGCTGCTCAAGACCGCGGCCACCTGGATCACCCGCCTCGACCGCTCCGACACCACGGTCGGGGTGCGGGTCTACCGCCTGCGCTATGGCGAGGCGAAGCAGACGGCGAAGGTGCTCAACGACCTCTTCGTCGGCAGCGCCTCGTCCGGGCTGGACCAGGCGGCGAGCCAGATCGCCCCCGGCGGCGGCATGTCCACCTCGTCCAGCGGCGGGAGCGACGGTGGTGGCGGAGGCAGTGGCGGCCTGAGCGTGACGCAGCGCCTCGGTGTCACTCCCCCGGCGACCGCCGCGGGGACCGGTGCCGGTGCGGACACCGCCACGGCCATGACGGGGGGGGCCGGCGGCAACAATGCGGCCCTGCTCCCCGGCGTGAGGATCACCGCCGATTCCGTGAACAACTCGCTGCTGATCTTCGCCAGCCAGGAGAACTACCGCATCATCGAGCGCACGCTGATGCAGCTCGATCAGCCGCAGCTCCAGGTGGCCATCGAGGCCACCGTGGCCGAGGTGACGCTGAACGACACCCTGGCCTACGGCGTGCAATTCTATCTCACCAGCAAGAACCTCGGCCTCGGGCGCAACAACGGCTCGGTGCTCAACACCTTGTCCAGCGCCGTCACCGACCAGGCCATCAACCGCGTGCTGCCCGGCTTCAACCTGCTCATCGGCCGCGAGAACCAGCCCCAGGCGATCCTCGATGCCCTGCACACGGTCACCGACGTGAAGGTGCTGTCCAATCCCTCCCTCGTGGTGGTGGACAACCAGCGGGCAACGCTTCAGGTGGGCGACGAGGTCCCGGTCTCCACCGGCAGCGCCACCGTGCTGACCTCGTCCAACACGGTGGTCAACACCATCGAGTACAAGAACACCGGCATCATCCTGCACGTGATGCCGCGGGTGAACGTGAACGGCCAGGTGCGCCTCGACATCGAGCAGGAGATTTCCAACGTGGCGCAGACCCAGGCGACCGGCAGCGGCAGCTCCGGCTCGACCAGTTCGAACCTCACCCCCACCGTGTCGCAGCGCAAGGTAAAGAGCACCATCGCGGTGCAGAGCGGCCAGACGGTGCTATTGGCGGGCCTCATCAGCGAGCGCCGCGACGGCATCCGCCAGGGCGTGCCCATCCTCGACCAGATCCCCGGCGTCGGCGACGCCTTCGCCCACACCAACGGCACCGTCCGGCGCACCGAACTCATCATCTTCATCCGCCCGCAGATCATCCGCGACAACACCGACGCCCACACGGTGGCGGAGGAGCTGCGCGCCAAGCTGCGCGGCACCATCGGCGTCCTGCCGGGCGGGCCGCAGCCGCCCCTGATCAACAGGTGAGGGCGTCATGTGCGCCGTCCATTCCACACGCCGGGCCGGCGGATCACGCTCGGCCATCGCCGGGCGCGCGGTCCTCGCCGTGGTCTGCGCCGGCGCCATGGCGGCCAGCCTTGCGGCGGAACCGAGCGCCATCGCCGGCCTCGCCGCGGCGGCCCTGGTGCCCGTCCTCGCCGCCATCGCGGTCATCGACGCGCGCTGGTATCTCATCCCGGACACCTTGAACGCCGCCGGGCTGGCGCTCGGCCTCGTTCATGCCGCAGCGGTGGCGCTGGACCCGCTCGACGGGGTGCTGACGGCGCTCGCGCGGGGGTGGTGCTGGCGCTTCTGTTCCTCGCCCTCCGGCTCGGATACCGCGCGTGGCGCGGGCGTGACGGGCTGGGCCTCGGCGACGTGAAGCTCGCCGCCGTGGCAGGCGTCTGGCTGGAAGTGGCGGCGATCCCGGTGGCGATCGAGATCGCCGCCCTCGCCGGCCTCCTCGCCTACGGGCTCGCGCAGGTGATGCGGCGAGGCTCGCGCCGCGCCATGCTGAGAGGCTACGACCGCCTGCCATTCGGGCTGTTCTTTGCGCCGGCCATCTGGATCGGCTGGATGTTGGACCGCTCGCTTCTCCTGCCCTGGTGAGGCCGGCCCGCGGGCGGGGGTGAGGGGACGGCACGCGCCCTCCCCTTTTGAGAGAAGGAACGGGAGGAAGAGATGACGCGCATCGGCCGGCATGGCCTTCAGGGGACCTGTGGGGCGCTCGCCATCGCCGTGGCGCTCGCCATCGCGCCGGCCGCCGAGGCCGGCCCCACCGCCAATGCCTACGCCCTCTACGCGCGCGGCGACTTCCAGGCCGCCGCGGCGCGCCTGACCCCCCTCGCCTTCGCCGGGGACGCGCGGGCCCAGGGCCTGCTCGGCTTCATGTATGAAAAGGGGCGCGGCGTGCCGCAGAACTTCGTGGCCGCCGCCGCCTGGTACAGCTGCGCCGCCGATCAGGGCGAGGCCACGGCCCAGTACCTCCTTGGCCTGCTCTACGACAAGGGCCATGGCGTCCAGAAGGATGTGGTGCTGTCGCAGAAATGGCTCATCCTCGCCGCCGCCCGCGCCTCCAGGCAGGAGCGCGACGTCTACACCCGCCTGCGCGACGCGGTGGCCACCAAGATGAGCCCCGCCCAGCGCGCCGTCGCCCAGCAGCTCGCCCTCGAATGGAGCCCGGCACCGCCGCGGGCGATCTCCATGGAGCCCGTGCCGACGCCCCTGCCGTTCCTTCCCCGCCTCCTCAATCCCACCCCGTCGGCCGACTGACACGACGGCTCCGCCGGGACGCGTCTTCCCGTTTCACGGGATGGGAGGAACCGCACTGGGCCCGATCGACATTCAGGGCGCGCGGTTCTTCTCTTGAGCCGCCGTCATGGCCGGGCTTGTCCAACGCGCCTTCTTCACGCGAGCCGACATCCGCTCCGCTCGAAGTCGTCTTCCCTCGAAAGGGCCACCGGCAAAGGAAAAGGGCGGGAGGCTCGGCCTTCCCGCCCTTTTCGCGCGCTCTTTGCCCCGAGGACCACGGCCTCGACGGTTCGAGCCGGCCGGACCGTCGAGCGGCCCGGCCGGGTGAGATGGCGCCTCAGTTCGGCTTGCGCGTGCTGAGGGTGAAGGTGGGCTTGTTCTGCTTCAGCGGATCCTTCAGCTGCGCCCGCTCGACGATGTACTTGCACCAGTCGTCGCCGGGGTTCGTGCAGGAGACCACGGTGGGATCGAACTGATTGGCCGGGGTGGACGTGAACTGCGGCCAGATCTGGAACGGCATGGTGCCGGCCGTGCTGAACTTCAGGATCTTGAACTTGTAGAGCTTGCCCGTCTTGTCCTTGAAGGTGATGGGGCACGGCGCGACGGCGGTGCGCGGGTCGATGCCCATGACGCCGCCGTCCTCGGTCGGGAACTCCTTGTCGGCGGTCTCGCTGCAGATGCCGTAGGCCGCCCAGCCGGTGTCGCCCTTCAGGTAGCCGGGGGTGACGGCGGCCGTGTACCAGTCGTAGTAGGGCGGCAGCTTCTGCGGCACGCGCTTGTTGAGGGGCAGGCCGGTCGGACCGCCGACGGCGAGGATCAGACCACTGCCCGCGAAGCTCTGGAAGCTCTCGTGGTCGTCGATGGAGAAGGCATAGGCCGACATGTCGAGGTAGCCGTCGGCCACCTTCCCATGGATCAGCTGGGAATAGGGGTTGAAGCGCTGGATACCCTTGGTCCCGAACTTGTCGAAGTCATACTGGATGGTCATGTAGTTGACCGGAGCCATGCCGTTCTTGTCCGGCGGCTGCTCGGTCAGCGGCAGGTCCGGCACCATGGCCGTGGTGCAGGCGCCGCCGGCCCCCACATTGTCCACGCGGAACGGCACCCAGCCATGCAGGAAGCGCATGTAGGTCTCGAGCTCGGGCAGCATGCTGGGTGGGTCGGGACGCATGAACTTCGGCGAGCTCGTCGCCTTGAAGCACTTGGCGAGGTAGATCTTGTAGCTGTCGTCCATCGCCTTCTTGATGGGCAGATACCAGTCCTTCATGCCGGGTTGGCAATTGGTGTAGGGCGCGGTGGTGCAGTTCTGCCAGTTCACCTCGATGGCCCGGAAGTCCGTTGGCAACTTGGTGCGGTCGAACGGCTTGGACAGGGGAATGATCTCGGGCAGCTTGGTGTCGCCGTCGACGAACGCCGGCTCCATGTAGTAGTTGAACGCGGTGAGCGTCGAGGGCACGCGGATGCCGGCGTTCGGATAGCGTCGCTTCTTCGTCTGCGCATTGATCGGATTGTTGTAGATGGGCCACTTGGTGGCGTTCGTCTGGTCCGCGTTGGCGCCGGTGAAGGCGACGAGGCGCTTGCGGAACTCGTCCACCCCCATGACCGAGCCCATGAAGCCGACGTCGTTGGTCGGGCGGATGGGCGCGAGCGCGACGGGAAGATAGAGCTGGTCGACGTTGGAGACGTTGTAGCCGACATTGAGGTCGATCAGCGTACCGCCGTTGCTCACCGACAGCACGTTGGCGAACGTCCACTCGTTCAGCTGGAATGGCGTCTGCGTGCGGATGGCGCTACCGATGATGGTGGGCTGGATGCGGTAGACGCCCAGCTCGGCCGGGACGCACTTGTTCGTGCCGGAGGCCGGCGCGCACTTCGGCGAAGGGCCGTTGCCCGCCACCGGGAATACCTGCTTGCCCTTGTTGCCCGAATTGATGGTGTAGCTGTCATTGAGCGCGGTCTGGTCGTCGAAGAGGTAGATGCGCGCGCCACGCCACCAGTCCACATACTCGTCGGCGGCCTTGTCCTTGACCTGGTCGAGCTTGGTCCACCACGGCAGCATCACCGAGGCGGTCTCGCCCTTCTTGATGCCGGTCTTGGGGTTGACGTAGATGTAATAGTCGCTCTTGACCGGGAAACACTTCGTCGGGTTCGCCAGCGCGCGCTGCAGCCAGACGTCGCCGATGCAATTGTTCATCGCCTCGGTCAGCTGGATCGAGCCCTGAATGATGGCGTAGACCGTCGCATTCGTATTGTTGACGATGCGAATTTCCTTGTAGCACTCCTTGTCGTTCGGCGCGGTGCAGTTCGGCGGAGCGATGCCCGGCTTGTCTTCGGCCGCGTTGGCGACCGAGGCAAACGTGCTCAGGGAGGCCACCGCCAGCGCACTCAGGGACAAGGCGCGCAGCGTTCTCCCCGGTTGATGACTTGTACCGGCTTTCATCGAATTTGCTCCCTCTTCATTCCTGGTTCCAAATCGCTCCCGCGTCGCCCGGGCGACGGAGGGGACGCTCGATCACGCGTGCGGGCGGGCCGCCGTCGGCCTGCCGCCTGGGATTTCGGGTTGGTGAAGGCGCGCGCTGAGCGCGACGGCACGGCCGAAGGGCGCCCGCAAGCACCCGCACGAAGCAGCGCACGGCTCCCGGGCGGCAGGCACGCTCCGTTCGGGGCTTCCCGGCCGCGGCCCAGCCACCGGCGTTCCAACTACCGGCGTTCCAAGACGATGCCGGCTCGGACCCGCGCGAAGCGGGAGACGGGGAAGGTGCCTCGCCACCCAGCAGCACCCTGTTCATTTCGCAGCCCTCACTCCCAAGGCCTCCTCCGGAGGCAAGGCGCACCTTCTGACGGGTGCTGCCGACATCCGGGTTTTTGATTGTGAAAATTACCGAAGCAGATCGCGCGGAAGACAAACGATGTAATTCGTTATTGTGACTATGGAACTACAATGTATCCGACAGCGACAGGAGGGGTTTTACGCGCCGAGATCCCTCTCAGGCGGCACTGAAGCTATGTTTTGCTTCTACCGCGGGTCGCGCCGGCTTTCCGGCTGATGCCGTTTTTGTGCGGCGCCACGCCCCCATCCGCCATTTCCATCCCCCATCCCCAACTCCGGAGGTTCTGCCGATAGCAGAATCCGAAGCATGTGAACGATAGGGAAGCAGGAACAGCCCTCCTATCCTCTAAATAGAGGTGGCCTTAAGCCGTCAGGCCGCCGGCTTCAGCCACAGGCTCATCAATTCAGCCCGGCTCCGGACGCCGAACTTGCGGAAGATGTTGGTAACATGCTGATGCGCCGTGGAAGTCGCCATGCCCATCTCGCGGGCGACTTCCTTTTCCGACGCTTTGGTCAACAGGAATTGCAGCACCTTGTGCTCGGTAGGCGTCAGCGGCGAGGAGGCCATCAGCAGGCCGCTGCTCAGCATCAGGTGGCGATGGAACCACTTGATGCCCCGCAGCGCATAGGCGAGGCGGGCGATCTCCGCCTCGGCGAAGGTCCGCCGGGAGTAGAAGCCGAAATGGGATTCGCAGTCCCGGGTGAGCGGGAAGGCCACGAACACCGCATCCTGGGTGCCGACCGAGCCATAGTGGCGGTGGAAGAACGGTGTTTCGAACCATTCGGGCGGCAGCTCCCGTCGCAGGGAATAGGTCCTGAAGGTCCCCACGCCCCGCAGCGGCAGAAGGAAGGAGGGGTCGATCTCCCGCCGGTCCCAGAGGCGCAGGGTCTCCTTGAAATGCCCCTCGTCCGGAAGCGGCTCGACCGGCCGCAGGGCCTGCACGGCAGCGACGCGCCATCCCTGCAGCAGGTCGTTCGGGATCCCCGCATCCACGCGGATGGCACCCGCCCACGTCGCATTCCACGCGTGCACCATGTCGGCCAGGCTGGACATCAGGTGCGCGGCCGCCTGCGTCGATTGGCTGGCTTCGAAGTCCGACACCTCGTCCCAAAGGCGATGAACGTGCTCTTGGGTATCCAGGTACATGATAAATCGCGCATTGGAGTGCCACAGGAACTCTTATGTAGCGCGCCGCGCGCGCCATGTAATCAGCTAAGCCACAGCAGCATCGGGGCACCGCGCAGGCGGGGCGTGAACTGCTCCGGCGCATGCCAGCGGCCCCCATCTCCGCAGGCCTTGCCCTTGGTCTTCTCCCGGCTGACGGGTGTCCGTCGCCATGAAGCGGACGGATGAAGCGCGCGCTCAATTGGGACGAGTGGACCGCCCGCTCCCCAAAAGAACAGGCGCGGCGTGCGCGAAGATCGCCGGCACGTGCCGGAAATACACAATTCTTCCGGTGATTTTCAATACATCTAAAAACTAGACGGCGGTACGAAGGTGCCTGAACGCCAAATCCCGAAGACAGCCCCTATCCCTTCGCCGGCAGCGGCCAGGTGCGAATCTGCTCGGCGACGGACGGGTACCTTGCCGCGAGTTCGTCGGCCTTGCCCAGTTCCACATCCTGCGGCTCGACGCCCGGCCACTCGGTCGAGCCGCCGAGGAACCAACGCCGCGGACCGGTGACGCGCGCGGTGTGGAAGGTGCCGCCCGGAATGAACAGCTGCACCATGTGCCCGGCCCGCAGATCCGGACCGACCATGTGCTGCTGCGTCGAGCCGTCGGCCAGCATCAGGAGCACCTCGATGGGGTCGCCGAGGTAATAGTGGTAGAACTGGTCGTTCCTGATGCGGTGCAGCTTCACCGGCTCATCCGGGGTCAGCATGAAGAACAGCGCCGAACCCATGGGCCGTCCATCGGCGAACGGCGCCGGCAAGCCGCCGGGCGCGATCCGCTCCTTGCTCACGAAGGTCAGCCGCACATAGCCGCAGGTGGCGTTCGGCTCAAGGTCGAGAAGCTTGCGCACGTCCTCGTAGGTCAGCTCCTGATGCATGGGCTCCCCCTGCGCCATGGTGCCCGGAGCGACCAGCGTAGCGCCGGCCATTGCGGCACCGGCGATGACATCGCGTCGGCTGTGGTCGGACACGGCGGCCTCCCGGAGACGTTCTTCCGCAGACAACCACACTGCGCAGATTATGCCAATTGGCGCCGCCGCTTAGCCAGCGCCGGCGCCATCCGGGGCGGACGGTGTCGAAACGCGCCCCTCGATCGGGACGCGCTCCCCATCGCGGCTGCGGCTGGCGCATGTCGGCGCGCGGGGTCAGGACCGCCGCGCCCGAACCAGCACGCTTATGGCGAGCAGCACGGCGGACGCGGCAATTCCGGCCGCGACGACGCCGGCAGGCGTCCAACGCGCGCTCGCCTGAATCGTGATGCTCTTGCCGACCCTCACGTCCCAGGTCGCCTTCATTTCTTCCGGGTGCCAGGGGACCGATGGCTTCTGATCGTTCGGCTCGGCGCTCATGTGATCCTCGCTGTCCCAACGACCCAATAACCTGGAACCGGCGGCATGGCGATTGCATCGAAGCATCGGCGAATTCATCGCTGTTGTTCTGCGACAGGGGCGGCCGATCCATGGATGACCGAGGCTGCGGGCCTGGCGAACGCCGTTTTTTCGGATCAGGCCCGGTCCGGCCCTCGCCTGCCCTCGTGGCGGGAACTGTACCCGTTCGTGTTCGCACTCCGACCTTTCATGCAGATCTCCTCACATGAGCAAATTCATCCAAGCCCATGCCGGTGACGCCAACTGGCAGATCGCCCTTGGCTCCTGCTGGGCGCAGGTCCGCCACCAGTTGCAGGAGGCGTCCAAGCCCAGCCTGGGCTGGTGCTACCTCACCGACCATTACACCGCTGCCGCGGGAAACATCATGGACGCGCTCAGGGAGCGCATGCCCGAGGTGCATTGGGTCGGCACCGTGGGGGTCGGGGTGGCGGCGGAGGCGACGGAATATTTCGACGCGCCGGGCATGGTGCTGATGCTCGCCGACCTGCCGGAAGGCTCGTTCAGGCTATTCTCCAGCCCCAGCCCGCTGGACGCCGGCGGCTTCGAGGCCTTCACCGCCCTGGTCCACGCCGACGGAGCCAGCCCGGACCTGCCCGATCAGCTCAAGGCGCTGAGCGAGAAGACCACGACCGGCTATCTGTTCGGCGGGCTGTCCTCTGCGCGGAACCAGCCTCTGCTCTTTGCCGACGAGGTCCTGCTGGGCGGCGTTTCCGGTGTGGCGTTCGGCCCGGAAGTGCCCGTTCTCTCGCGCGTCACCCAGGGGTGCCAGCCCATCGGCCCCCAGCGCACCATCACCCGCGCCGAGGGCAATTATCTGGTGTCGCTGGACGATCATCGGGCGCTGGATTGCGTGCTGGAGGACCTCGGCCTCGGCGAGGAGATCCCCGATCCGGAGCTGCGCCATGCGCTGGCCCAGACCCTCGCTGGCCTGAGCACTCCGGGCGAGGACGTGTCCGCCAAGCCCGGCCGGTTCGGCGCCAATACTGAGGTGCGCCACCTGCTGGGCGTCGGGCGCACGGCCGGGGTTCTCGTGGTGGCGGAGCAGATCAAGGCCGGCATGCAGCTCGCCTTCTGCACGCGCAACGCTGAGGCGGCAAGGTCCGATCTGCTGCGCATCGTCTCGGAGGTGCGGATCCAGGCAGAGGCGGCGGGCGGCATCCGCGGCGCGCTGTACATCAGCTGCTCCGGGCGGGGCGGCCCTCATTTCGGCAAGGCCAACGCCGAATTCCAGATGGTGAGCGCCGGCCTCGGCCCGGTGCCGCTGGTGGGCTTCTTCGCCGGTGGCGAAATCGCCCGCCACCATCTGTACGGCTACACCGGCGTGCTGACGGTCTTCACCGAAGCCGCCTGAGAGGGACAAAGGCGCGATGCACCAGGCCTCACCTTTTGCCGGACGGATGACCGGCGCCACGCTCGGGACGGAGCTTCGCATTCGCCCGACCGGGTCGGCGCAAGGGGATTCCTGAGCATGTCGGCAGATCCGGCCGCACGCCATGGCGATGGCGACCCGCAAGGCATCCTCTCCGCCTTCGGGGTCAGGATGCCCCGCATCCTCTACGGCACCGCCTGGAAGAAGGAGCGCACCGCCGGGCTGGTGGAACTCGCCTTGCGCTCGGGCTTCCGGGGCATCGACACCGCCTGCCAGCCCAAGCATTACCATGAGCCGGGTGTCGGCGCGGGGCTGGCTGCGGCGCTTGGCGGCGAGTTGCGCCGCGCGGATATCTACCTCCAGACCAAATTCACCCCGTTGAAGGGACAGGACCCGGACCATCTCCCCTACGATCCCGGGGCCAGCCTCGCCGAGCAGGTGCGCCAGTCCTTCGCGGCGTCGCTCGTCAACCTGCGCACTGAGTATCTGGATGGCCTCGTCCTCCACTCCCCCTATCCGCAAGACGCCGACACCCATGAGGTGTGGCGGGCCATGGAGGAGCTCGTCGAGCAGGGCGGCGTGCGGCAGCTGGGCCTCAGCAACTGCTATGAGCGCAGCCGCCTGGAAACCATCTACAAGCGTGCCCGCATCAAGCCCGCGCTGCTCCAGAACCGGTTCTACGCCAAGACCGGCCACGATCGGGAAATACGCGCCTTCTGCCGGGAAAACGGCATGCTCTATCAGAGCTTCTGGACCCTGACCGCCAACGCCGACGTGCTATCCCGGCCCGCCCTGGTCGAGATGGCCGAAAGCCATCAGCGAACCCCCGCCCAGGTCTTCTTCCGCTTCCTGACCCAACGGGACATCGTGTGCCTGACCGGCACCTCCTCACCGGAGCACATGGCGCAGGACCTCGCCATCTTCGATTTTCGCCTCAGCCCGGAGGAATGCGACATGATCGACGCGTGGCTCGGGTGATCGCCTGCCGCCTCCTGCAGTTGAATTTGACCGCAAAGGTCGTGAAAACAGTATTTCTAAATTCCACCTCCGGATTCAGCATTCACATTTTGGAATTACGGACAGCACTTATCGTCACAACGCGGCGCCATCATGCCGCCGCCGGGCTCTGGCTCACCGTTGCCAGCGCGCGGCCGATGCGATCGAGCGCCTGGTCCACCTGCTCGGCGCTGATGACCAGCGGCGGGGTGACGCGGAGCGTGTTGCCGTAGACGCCGGTGGTCGAGATGAGAACGCCATTCTTCAGCGCCTCGCCCTCCAGCGCCTTGGCGAGCTTCGGCGCAGGCGTGCGCTTGTCGTCGGAGACGATCTCCATGCCGATCATGAGTCCGAGGCCGCGCACATCGCCGAGGATGGGGAATTTGCTCTGGAGTGCCCGCAGGCCTTCCATGAACTGCGTGCCGGCCTCCTTCGCCCGCTCGGCGAGATTTTCTTTCCGCAGCACCTCCATCACCGCCGAGCCGGAGGCCATGCCGAGCATGTTCTTGGCACCATAGGTCGTGAAATGGTCCGCCGGCTCGAAGGCGGTGCCCAGCTCCTCGGTGGCGATGAAGCCACCCAGGGGCACGCCGCCGCCAATGGCCTTGGCGAAGGTGACAATCGCCGGCTTGGTGCCGAAATGATGGAAAGCGAAGGGCTTGCCGGTGCGCCCGAAGCCGGTGAACACCTCGTCATGGATGAGGGTCACGTCGTAGCGCTTGAGGATCTCCTCGACCTTCGGCCAGTATCCGGCCGGCGGCACGATGGCCCCGCCCACGCCCAGCACCGGCTCGGCGATCATCATCGCCGCTTCGCCGACCACGGAGGTGTGCAGCGCCGTCTCCACTTCCTCGGCGCATTTGAGGCCGCAGCTGGATGGATTGAGCTTCAGCGGGCAGCGATAGCAATAGGGCGCCGGCACGTGGGTGACACCCGGGAAGGTGCCATAGGGCCCCATGCCGCGCTTCTGCTTGGCGATGCCGGTGAGCGCGAGCGGCAGCGAGGTGCGCCCGTGGAAGCCGTGCTGCAAGGCGATGATGCCGAAGCCCTTCCGGCCCCGGTTCACGGCGTGCTTGAGGGCGATCTTGACGGCGCCGTCCGTCGATTCCGCTCCGCTGTTGGCGAAGAACACGCGCTTCAGGCCGTTGCCGGCATAATCGCAGATGTCCCTGGCCAGCTCGAGGGTCCGGCGCGAGTGGTAGCGACCGGGAATATGCACGATGCGCTCGAGCTGATCGCGGATGGCGGCGACGATGGCGGGATGGGAATGGCCCACCGAGGAGACGCCAGGGCCCGCTTCGAGGTCGATATAGCTCCTGCCGTCTTCCGCCACCACCTCGGCGCCCGAGCCGCGCTCGATGGCGGGCATGATGTTCTGGTTGACGACGAGATAGTTCTTCAAGTCGTCGATGCCCTGGCCCTTGTCGTTCTGGAGCACGCTCATGACGCCCTCAGTTTGACGGCCGCTTGCGCGCGGCCGCAGGGGGAACTGCGTCGATGCCACGAAAGAAAGTGGGGCCGGTCCCCCAGACCAGTTCAGGGACGCAAGGCGCGTCCTGCCGCAGGCCAGCCGTGGCCACGGGGGTCCACAGGCCCGTTTTCGGACATCCACCACCGGCCTCGCTGGGAGCGCCGCCGTGTGGATGGAGCCTAGACGAGCGCTCCGGGAGGACAAATTGCGAATTGCGCTATCAGCTATGCCCCGCCGCACGCAGGGCGTTCATGCCCGATTCTGGGCCGCGGCGATGCGCCGTGGCGCTGCGGGGGTCACCGCAGGAAGGGGGCCGCGGTCGGCGCCCGGCCCCATCCAGCAGCTGTCGCGCATATGCGCCTCAAGCTCGCTGTTGAGCAGTTCAATGAGTTTCTTGGAGAGCAGCGAAACGCTCGCCTTGGGCGAGATGGCGATCACCACAGGCCGGCTGATGAAGGGCTGCACGATGCGGGCGGCGGCGAGCTCGCCGCGCTCGATCTCCTGGCTCACCGCGGTGAACGACATGATGGAATAACCGTGGCCGCAGCGCACAAGCTCCTTGATGGCGCCAATCGAATCCAGCTCCACGTCGACCGTGATGTTCATGTCCCGCTTCAGCGCCTCCGCCTCCACGCGGTCGCGCAGCCGGCTTGGCCGGTCGGGCATGATGAGCGGCAGGCCGGCAATATTGTCGAACGGACAATCCTTCTGCGATACTAGGGGATCACCTACGGCCCCGACCAGGTACAGCTCCTCGAGAAAAACCTGCTGCGAACGTAACTCACCACGATCCTTGGGATCGCACACGATGCCAACATCGACACGACCAAATTCTAGCCATTCGCAGATCTGCGAGCTCCAGCCATCCACCACCTTGAGCTTGGCGCGCGAATACTGTGCCCTGAATTTGGTCACGACGTTCGCGATGAAGCGCGAGCCGAGCTGTTGCGGAACGGCCAGCGTGACCTCGCCAAGCGGCACCTTGCGGCTCGCCTGAACGTCCGCCTTCACCTGATGCAGGTCCTGCATCAGGGTGCTGATGCGGCTGTAGAACTCCTGGCCTGCAGGGTTCAGCGTCACGCCCCGGCCGTCGCGATCGAAGAGCGGCACGCCCAGCTCTTCCTCCAGCTTGCGGATCTGGCGGCTGAGCGCCGGCTGGGCGATGTGCGCCGTCGACGAGGCGCGGGAGAAGCTCTTTAGCTCGGCGACAGTCATGAAATAGCGCAACTGGCGAATTTCCATACGACTTCGTTCCTTCGCGTCGCTCACCCCAACCATATTTCAAAGCAATTTGCGTGCCGTGCGTGACGATCGGCACTCCGCAAGGCAGCCGGTATAGCTGTTATCTCCAAACGGCAGTCAGGCGGCCGCAGGAAGGCGATTAGCTTTCGGCCCATGAGAAACGCATCGCTCAACGACCCGCGCCCCACGGCCGCCTCTGTCGCCGACCTTCCCGAATATCCCATGCTGATCGCCGGGAGCCGGCGGGCGGCGGCAAGCGGCGCCTGGTTCGACACGGAAAATCCCTTCACCGGGGCCGCGTGGGCCCGTGTCGCGCGCGGCACCGCCGAGGACGTGGATGCGGCGGTCGAGGCGGCGCACGCCGCATTTCGCTGCGGAGCCTGGCCGGGCATGACCGCCGCCGATCGCGGCAACCTCCTGCTCAAGCTCGCCGATCTGGTAGATCGGGACGTGGAGCGCCTCGCCCGCGCGGAGATCCGCGACAACGGCAAGTCCATCGCCGAGGTGCGTGCGCAAGTGAAAGGCGTCGCGGCGGTCTATCGCTATTATGGCGGCCTCGCCGACAAGATCGAGGGCTCGGCCATCCCGGTGGATGACAACCAGTTCCTCGTCTACACGCGCCTGGAGCCCCTCGGCGTGATTGTTGCGATCACGCCGTGGAACTCGCCGCTGCGCCTGCTTTCGCTGAAGCTCGGCCCGGCGCTCGCCGCCGGCAATACGGTGGTGGTGAAGCCCTCCGAATTCACCTCCACCTCGACCCTGGAATTCATGGATCTGGTCGCCGAGGCGGGCTTCCCGGCGGGAGTGGTGAATGTCGTCACCGGCTTCGGCGCCGAAGTCGGGCCGGCGCTCTCGACCCATCCGAAGGTCGCCAAGGTCTCGCTCACGGGCGGCACGGACTCCGGCCGCAAGGCCTATCTTGCGGCCGCGGCGGACCTGAAGACGGTGACGCTGGAGCTGGGTGGCAAATCTCCCAACATCGTCTTCGCCGACGCCGATCTGGACCGGGCGGCGGAAGGCGCGGCGGCGGGCGTGTTCGGCTCCGCCGGCCAGACCTGCATCGCCGGCTCGCGGCTGCTCGCCCATAAGGATATCGCCGAAGCGCTCACCACGCGCATCGTCACCCTCGCCAAGGCCCGCCGCCTCGGCGATCCGAGCGAGGAGGCCACCGAGATCGGGCCGGTTGCGACGCGGCGCCAGTTCGAGAAGATCCTCGAATATATCGCCATCGCCAAGGGCGAAGGCGCCGAACTGGTCACGGGCGGCCGGCAGGCGCGGGGAGAGGGGCTGGGCGAAGGCCTGTTCATCGAGCCGACGGTGTTCGCGAACGTGGCCAACACCATGCGCATCGCCCAGGAGGAGGTGTTCGGGCCGGTGCTGTCCGTCATCCCGTTCGAGACCGAGGAGGAGGCGATCGCCATCGCCAACGACATCCCCTTCGGCCTCGCTGCGGCGCTCTGGACGCGCGATGTGGCCCGCGCCCATCGGGTGGCGGCGAAGCTGGAGGCGGGCACGGTGTGGATCAACACCTATCGCCGCAACGCGCCCCAGGTGCCGGTGGGCGGCTACAAGCAATCGGGCATCGGCCGCGAAAGCGGCGCGCTTGCCATCAAGGAATTCATGCAGTCGAAGTCGGTCTGGGTGTCGCTCGCATGAGGCCAGCCTGGCCTGCCGCACTCCTGCTTCGGGATCAGCGTTCATGATTACGATCGGCTTCGACATCGGCGGCACCTTCACCGACATCGTGGTGGAGGATGACGCCACGCGGAAGATGACCTTCCTGAAAGTGCCCACCAGCACGGGCCGCCCCGCCGAAGGGGTCGCCACGGGCCTGGACATGGTGCTGGAACGTCTCGGCCTCGGCGCCGGCGACGTGGCCGGCCTGCTGCACGCCACCACCATCGCCACCAACGCGATCCTGGAGCGCAAGGGCAGCCTCACCGGCCTCATCACCACCGAAGGCTTCAGGGACGTCCTGCTGATCGGCCGCCAGAAGCGCTACAACACCTACGACCTCTATCTGGACAAGCCGGAACCGCTCACCCGCCGGCGCCATATCGCCGAGGTGTCCGAGCGCATCTCCTACGCGGGCGAGGTGCTCGCCCCCCTCGACCTCGCGACCGTCGATCGCTGCGTGGAGGGCTTCCTCGCTTCCGGCATCGAGACCGTGGCGGTGGCCTTGCTGCACGCTTATGCCAACCCCGCGCACGAGCGCGCGGTGCGCGCGCGCATCCAGGAGCTCGCGCCGCACCTGTCGGTGAGCCTGTCTTCCGACGTCTCGGCGAAGATCCGGGAATATGAGCGCACCAGCACGACTGTCGCCAATGCCTACGTGAAGCCCATCGTCGCCGATTATATCGGCGACCTGCGGACGGCGCTCTCCGCGCGGGGACTGCCCACCGACCTGCACATCATGCAGTCGAACGGCGGCCTGGTGACGCCGGAGCTCGCCTCCGAATTCCCGGTGCGCATCGTCGAATCCGGCCCCGCGGCCGGTGTCCTCATGGCGGCACGCGTCGGCCAGGACGAGGGTGTGCGGCAGGTGCTCACCTTCGACATGGGGGGCACCACGGCCAAGCTGGGCGCGGTTGATGACGGCGAGCCCGTCATTGCCCCCGGCTTCGAGGTGGACGCGCGGCATTTCCGCAAGTTCAGCGGCCTGCCACTCAACATCCAGGCCATCGAGCTCCTGGAGATCGGCGCGGGCGGGGGCAGCATCGCCTCCACCGAGGCGGGGCTCATCCGCGTGGGGCCGAAGAGCGCCGGGGCCTATCCGGGCCCCATCTGCTACATGCGTGGCGGCACGGCGCCGACCGTCACCGATGCGAACCTCGTGCTCGGCTATCTCGACGCCGCGCACTTCAATGCCGGTGCCATGACGCTGGATCTGCAGGGCGCACGCGCGGGTATTGCCCGCGAGATCGCCACGCCGCTCGGCCTCTCGGTGGAAGAGGCGGCCTGGGGCATCCACGCGGTGGCGAATTCCAACATGGAAACCGCCATGCGGGTCATCTCGGTCGAGCGTGGCCGGGATCCGCGGCTCCATGTGCTGGTGGCATTCGGCGGGGCGGGGCCGCTGCACGCCGCGCGGCTCGCGCGCTCCATGCGCATCCCCCGCGTCATCGTGCCCATCGGCGCCGGCGTCGGCTCGGCCATCGGCCTGATGAACGCCGACCACCGCGTGGACGCCTCGCTCACCCGCATCCTGCACCTCTCGCCCGCCACAGTGCCGCAGATCGGCGCCATCCTCGCCGATCTTGAACGCGATGCTCGCGCAGAGCTCGCCCGCCTCAGCGAGAAAGGCAATGTGCGCTGGTTGCGCCAAGCCTACATGCGCCATGTGGGCCAGGGCTTCGAGATCAAGGTGGACCTGCCGGAAACCGTCGCGGACCCCTCCGCCTACGTGACGGCGGCGCGCATGGCATTTCAGGAATCGTACCGGCAGATCTACGGCTACGTGGATGACGATGCGGAGATCGAGGGCGTCGACTGGCTTGTGACCGCCATCAGCCCGAGCCGGGCAGGTGAAGCGGCGCCCGCGAGCCACGCGCCCCCCGCGGCGGGGCTTGCGTTGAAGGGGGCCAGGCCGGTCTATTTTCCGGAGGCCGGCGGCTTCTTGGAGGCGCAGGTGATCGACCGCTACGCCATGGTCCCGGGCGAGGTCTTCGCCGGGCCCGCGGTGGTGGAGGAAGGAGAATCCACCACCATCGTGTTGCCGGGAGACACCGTCGCCCTCTCGCCCTCGGGCCACCTCGTCGTCACCATCGATCAGCGGAGCTGAACATGCACCAGACCGTGGATCGACCCGCACCGGCGGCCAACGCGAAGAAGGTGGATGCCGTCACCCTCTCCGTCTTCTGGAACCGCCTTCTCGCCATCACCGAGGAGATGGGCTCGACCCTCCGCCGCACCGCCTTCTCGGACGCGGTGCGCGAGGGCGACGACTTCTCCACCGGGCTGTTCGACGCCAAGGCGCGCCTGATCGCCCAGGGCAATTTCACGCCGGGGCATACCGGTGCCATGCCCTCGGTGGTGAAGACCATGCTGAAGCTGTTCCCGCCCGAGACCCTGAAGCCCGGCGACGCCATGCTGTCCAATGACAGCTTCATCGGTTCGGGGCATTTCCCGGATATCTTCCTGGTCACGCCGATCTTCAGGGGCCAGGAGATCATCGGCTATTGCGTCGCCATCGCCCATCACGTGGATGTCGGCGGATACGCGCCGGGTTCGCAGGAGGTGGCGGGCGTCACCTCCGCCGTGCAGGAGGGGCTGCGCATCCTCCCCGTGAAGGTGATCCGCCAGGGCGAGTTCGACGCCGACATATTGCGCCTCATCTGCGGCAACGTGCGCGTGCCCGAAAAGCTCATGGGTGACCTCAAGGCCCAGCGCAACGCCAATTATGTGGGCGCCCAGCGCCTGCTGGAGGTCCACGAGGGCTACGGCACCGATGTGGTCGAGGCAGCGGTGGAGGAGATCCTCGCCAAGTCCGAGGCGCGCATGCGCGAGATCATCGGCGCCTTGCCGGACGGCACCTACGATTTCGAGGACTGGCTGGACGATTCCGGGCCCGGGTCGCCGCCCATCCGCGTGCATGTGGAAATCCGCATCAAGGGCGACGGCATGGAGATCGATTTCTCCGGCTCCGGCGACCAGGTGCAGGCGGGCATCAATTCCTACATCAACTACACCCGCGCCTACGCCACGTTTGCCGCCAAGGTGCTGATGGATGCGCTGCTGCCGCAGAACGATGGCGCCTCGCGGCCCATCACGGTGATGGCGCGGGAGGGCTCGTTCTTCAATCCCGTCTACCCGGCCCCGAGCGGCGGACGCGCGGCGGTGCAGATCCGCATCTTCGAGGCCACCAACGGGGCGCTCGCCAAGGTGCTGCCGCACAAGACCATGGGTGCCCATGCCCATTGGTCGAACCCGAACATCTCCGGCATCGACGACCGCACGGGCCGCCAGTTCCTCCAGTACGACCTCATCTTCGGCGGACTCGGCGCGCTGTCCTACAAGGACGGCTGCGAGGCCATGTCGCCGGTGATGAACTGCTCGAACATTCCGATCGAGATCCTGGAGGCGAACAGCCCGGTGTTGTTCCGCCATCTGGGCTTCATCGCGGACTCGCCCGGCCCCGGCACCTATCGTGGCGGCTGCGCCATGCGCAAGGACATCGAGATCGTCAATTCGCGCGCGCTCGTGACGCTGCTCGGTGACCGCCACGCGCGCGGGCCCTATGGCATCCACGGCGGCAAGTCCGGCGGCCTCGCCACCACCACCCTCATCCGCGACGGCGAGGAGATCCCGCTCCAGTCGAAGGAATCGCGCTGGCTGAAGAGGGGGACGTGGTGAGCTTCCGCCTCTCCGGCGCCGGCGGCTACGGCGATCCGGCAGCGCGTGACCTTGAGAAGATCCGCGAGGATCTGAAGGACGGCTACATGACGCCCGCGGGCATCGAGCGGGACTATCCCGGCGTCGCGTTCGAGGCGGAAGAGGACTGAGCAGATCCGTTGTGAGCGCGCCCGATCCTTCCACCAAGGCCGCCGCCGATAGTGCGGCCAAGTCCGCGCCGCCCCGCCCGTCGGAGGCGCACATCCCGTCCTGTACCGTGACGCCTGCGGATCTGCGGGCCATCCTGCGGTCTGGCGCGGAGCTCGCGCTCATCGATGTGCGCGAGGAAGGCGCCTTTCTGGAGCGCCATCTGCTCCACGCCCGCAACGTGCCGCTCGGCCGGCTCGCCGCCGAGATCGGCACCCTGGCGCCGCGCCGGCGCGTGCTGGTGGTGACGATGGACAGTGGCACCGAAGAACAGGGCGCCCCGGAGGCGCTGGAGGCGGCACGCCTGCTGACGCGGCTCGGCTACACCAATGTGCTGACGCTTGAAGGCGGCCTGGCCGGCTGGCGCGCGGCCGGTGGCGAGGCGTTCTCGGGTAGCCATGTGCCCAGCAAGGCCTTCGGCGAGTTCGTGGAACGCACCTACCGCACGCCCCACATCCTCGCCGAGGAGCTGGCCCACCTCATCGAAGCGGGCGCCAACGTGACCGTGCTCGACGCCCGCACCTTCGACGAATATCACGACATGAGCATCCCCACCGCCGTGAACGTGCCGGGCGAGGATCTGGTCCGGCGCGTCCATGACCTTGCGCCCGACCCCAATACCCTTGTGGTGGTGAACTGTGCCGGGCGCACGCGCTCCATCATCGGCGCTCAGGCGCTCATCAATGCCGGCATTCCGAACCGCGTCGCGGCGCTGAAGGACGGCACGTCCGGCTGGCAGCTCGCCGGCCTCTCCCTTGCCCATGGCGCCCGGAATGGTCCGCCGGAGCTGGGCGCCAGGGCGCTCGATGCCGCGCGCAAGCGCGTTGCGGAGGTTGCCCGCCGCTTCGGCGTGCGCACCCTCTCCGCGCGCGATTTGCAGCGCTGGCGCGCCGAGGCCGAGATCCGCACGCTCTACCTGATCGATGTGCGCTCTCCGGCCGAATACCGCGCTGGCCACCTGTCCGGCGTGCGCAATGTGCCGGGTGGCCAGCTGGTGCAGGCGACCGACCGCCATCTGGGAGTGATGGGCGCGCGGGTGGCCCTGATCGACGATGACGGGGTGCGCGCCACCATGAGCGCGTCCTGGCTTATCCAGATGGGCTGGACGGACGTGGCGGTGGTGCAAGGCGGCCTCGAAGGGGCGATGGATGCATTGCCCGGCAGTTCGTTGGTCAGCGCGACGCCGGGGACGGCCACGAGCGCCGAGATCGCCGCCCTCGCGCCGGCCTCCTTGGCGAGCCTGATGCGATCGAGCCTCGCCAGCGTGGTGCTCGACGTGTCCGATCCCGCTGCATTCGCGCGTGGGCACGTTCCGGGCGCCTACGGCGTCGGCGGCGCCCCGTCGCGGACGATCTGGCGCGCGGTGGCAAATATCGACGCGGTGGTCTTCACCGGCTCGTCCGAGGCCGAGGCCCGCGCCGCCGCCCGATCCCTCGCGGCGGTGTCCGCCACCGCACCGGTCAATGTGCTCGCGGGCGGCACGCCGGCCTGGATCGGCGCCGGCCTTCCGGTGGAAGCCGGCGCGGGCCGGACGCTTGCGCTTGGCGGCGCGGCGTCCCCGACGGACCCCGCAGCCCTGGAGCACCAGTTGCGAAAATACCTCGCCTGGGAGGTGGGGCTCATGGACCAGCTCCGCCGCAGCGGCGAGGCGCCGTTCCGCTATTTCGCGCCATAGGGCGCCACGATCCGCCGGCGGCGGTGATCGCTCCGTCAATTGAACAATCAGGTCCGCGGGCTCGCTGGCCGGCGGGGTGTCGCCCGCGCCACGTCCCATGCGCGCAGGCGGGGCGTCGGTCGGCACGCGCCACGCCCGCCGGGGAACCCTTGCGCCTCAAGCCATCGCCCTCGGCATCGCGCACGCCGCAGTGCATAACTGATAGCAAAATTCGGCAGCGTTCACATGCCGCGCCCTGAACTAGGCTCAACCCCAATAGCCGGCATGCGGGCTCATTCCGCGTTGATCGGCGAGCAAAAGAGCCAGAGGATCAGCCGATGACCGAAATCGACCGCAGAACCATTGGCATGCGCGCGCTCCTGTTCGCCGCCGCCCTCGCCGTGCCCGGAGCCGTCCTGCCCGGAGCAGCCCTCGCCCTTGAGCCGCGCCCCGCGCCGCTCAAGGAGCCGGCGACCATCACCGTCGCCTTCGGCAAGTTCTCCTTCGCCGCGCCGTTGCTGTACGTGCCGGAGATCCTGAAGGAGATGAACATCGAGATGAAGGGGGTGGAGTTCCAGCGCTACGCGGATACCCGTACCGCCATCGCCACCAAGCAGGCCGACATCGGCATGACCGGCGGGACACTGCTGGTGCAGTCGCTCGCCGGCGGCAACACGGACCTCATCGCGCTCATGGGCGTCGCCGGCGAAAAGATCTATCCCGTCGTGCGCGAGGGCGTGAAGATCGACACCTGGGCCGACCTCAAGGGCAAGAAGATTGCCGCCGCGGTGGGCGGAAATGTCTGGACCCAGTGGGTGGCGAAGCTGGTCGAGGAGAAGATTGCCTACGGCGATCTCCAGGTCTCCGGCATCCAGGGCGGGGGACAGAACTTCAACATCGCGCTGAAGCGTGGCGATATCGATGTCGCCATCCTGTGGTCGCCCTTCAACGCCATGCCCATCGTCGAGGGCTACGCCTATTGGCCGAAGGCGCTGGAGTTCGGCATGTCGCAGCCGGTGGGTGGCGAGCAGGGCATCTGGACCACCCACAAGGACGTGCTGAAGGAGAAGCGGGACCTGATCGAGCGCTTCCTGTGGGCCTACAAGGCCGCTGAGGCGCGCATCGCCAAGAGCGAGGCGACCAAGGCGGATGCCATCGAGAAGTTCACGGGCGTGAAGCCCGAAGTGGCGAAAGCGGTCGCCGAGCTCACCGTCTATGGCGCGCAGGCGACGCCGGCGAGCCTGGAGGCGATGGCCAAGCTCATGGCGCAGCAGGGTATCGTCAACAAGGACGTGAGCGCGATGATCCCCGGCGCCTTCGACACCTCGCTCGCCAAGAAGGTGAGCGGCGACTGACCGGCGCGGGGCGGCCGGACCATCTGGCCGCCCCGCATGACGGCGGGGTCGGTGGCAAACAACGTCAGAGGCAGGCATGAGCAGTGCGGGATTGGAACGGATCATGGAGCCGGCGATTGTGAAAGCCGACCAGATGCCCGAAAGCACGCGCACGGATGCCGGGCACAGGAATTCCGGACGGTCGGACAAGCGACGCCGGGTGCGCCTTCAGCAATCGCTCCAGACTCTCGTGGTCCCGGCCGCCGTCGTCGGGGTCTGGCTGGTGCTCGGCGCCCTCGGCATGCTGCCGGGGGGCGTTGTCCCCAAGCTTCCGGCGGTCCTGGTGGACTGGTATTACTGGATCTTCGGTCGGCCCGGCGCCACCGCCTTCGATGCCTATAGCGGCACCTGGCTCAATGCCGTGCTCTATTCCGGCTGGCGTGTCGCGCGGGGGTTCGCGCTGGGTGTGACGGCGGGTGTGGTGCTGGGCATCCTGATTGGCTGGAGCCAGTCCGTCTCGCGCCTCCTGGACCCCACCATCCAGCTGATCCGGCCCATTCCCATAACCGCTTGGATCCCGTTCGCCATCGCCTGGTTTGGCATCGGCGATGGAAACGCCATCTTCCTGATCGCGCTTGGCGCCTTCTTTCCCGTGGTGCTCAACACCATCCACGGCGCGCGCGACATCAACAAGAATCTGGTGCGGGCGGCCCGCATGATGGGGATCAGCGAGTGGCGCCTCCTCGTGAAGGTGATCCTTCCGAACGCGCTGCCCAACATCTTCACCGGCATGCGCCTCGCTATGGGCATTGCCTGGACCATCCTGATCGTCGCCGAGATGATCTCCATCCGCGGCGGCGTCGGCTACGTGCTGTGGGACGCCTATTACGTCTCGCGCATGGAGATCGTGGTGGCCGACATGATCACCGTGGGCCTGCTCGGTTCCCTCTCCGACCGCGTCATCGTCCTGATCGAACACCAGGTTCTGGCCTGGAAGCACACACACCAATCGTGAGGCCCGCCATGTCCGCTGCGATCGAACCCGGTATCGCCATTGAGGTCCGCAACGTGTGCAAGACGTTCGGCGGCGCGCGCGAGGTCGTGGCGCTCAGAGACGTCGATCTCACGCTCCAGCGGGGCGAATTCGCCGCCGTTCTGGGCGCCAGCGGTTGCGGCAAGTCCACCTTGCTCTCCATGCTCGCGGGCTTCGAGAAGGCCTCCAGCGGCACCATGAGCGCCTTCGGCCATTCCATCGAGAAGCCCGATCCCGAACGGGCCATGGTGTTCCAGGAAGCGGCTCTCTTTCCCTGGCTCAGCGTGTGGGAGAACATGGTCTTCAGCCCGAAGAACCGTTCCATGCCCAAGGCGCGCTACGAGGACAAGGCGCGCCGGCTCCTCGATGCGGTGGGCCTTGGCGCGTTTCACCATCACCACCCCGAGCAGCTGTCCGGCGGCATGAAGCAGCGTGTCGGCATCGCCCGCGCGCTGTTGATGGAACCGAAGGTCCTGCTGATGGACGAGCCGTTCGGCGCGCTCGACGCCCAGACGCGGCTGGAGATGCAGGAATTGCTGCTCGACATATGGAGCCGCGACAAGCGCACGGTGATGTTCATCACCCACGATATCGAGGAGGCGATCTTCCTCTCCGACGTGGTCTATGTGATGACCGCCCGCCCCGGCACCATGAAGGCCCGCATCGAGATCCCGCTCGGCCGTCCGCGCCATGTGGACATGCTCACGACGCCGGAATTCTCCGAGCTGCGGCGCCAGGTCATGGGCCTCATCCGCGAGGAGGTCGCGCGTGCGCGGGCCGAGGCGTCGGCCGCGGCCTGAGGGCCGGGAGCGGGGCTCCGGCCTCAGCGGTCCGAGATCTTCTCGTAAAGTCTGAAGAGCGGCCCCGTCAGCAGCACCACGCTGAGGATGCGTACCAGTTGCCAGGCGGCGACGATGGGCGGGGCAAGGCCGAGTGCCTCGGCGGTGAGCGACATCTCGGCGATGCCGCCGGGCGCCATGGCGAGCACGCCGGTGGGAAACGCGACGAAGTGGAGCGCCAGCGCCGCGAACGCCACGTTTACCGCCATCAGCGCCAGCGTCGTGGCCGCCGCCGCGGGCAGGAAGGGCGAGGTCAGCACGTGGCTGATCTGCTCGCGCTGGAACCGGCAGCCGAGCGCCGCGCCGATGGCAAGCTGGGCGGCGCTGGTGACGAGCACAGGGGCATGGGTGGCACGGGCGATGACGAGCGCCATGCCCATGCCGATGGCAAGCCCGGCCAGCAGGAACGGATTGAAGATCTTCGCGCGCCGCAGCAACAGCGCCACCGGCACGCACAGCACGAGGCCGAGTACGAGCAGGTGCGATTCCAACTGCTGAACCTCGGCCACCTTGAGACGCGTGCCGCCCATGACGAGCGCCATGGCCGGCGGGATGATGAGCACGATCAGCACCACCCGCAGGCTCTGCGCGAGGGAGACAAGCGTGGTGCTGGCTCCGAAGGTGTGCGCCAGCACCGCCATTTCGGCGAGCCCTCCGGGCATGGCGGCGAAGAAGGCGGTGCGCCGATCGCAGCGGCCGAACAGCGCCAGTGCCCGGGCGAGAAACAACGAGACGAGGATGGAGGCGAAGCCTGTCAGCGCCATCAACCATCCGAGCTCGACGAGACGCAATGCCACCGGCGGCGTGAAGAACAGGCCCACCGAGAAGCCGGCGGCGATCTGCCCGCCTTGGCGGAACTCGTCGGCGAGCTTCACGGTGAATCCGGACAGGCCGCAGGTGGCGGATACGAACAGCGCGCCGAGCAGGAACGGAAGCGGGACATGGAGCCAGGAAAAGACCAGGCCCCCGGCAAGGCAGGTGGCCAGGAGGAGCGTCGTTCGGATGAAAACGGAGGAGGCAATCAAGGGCATGGATGATCGGGGACCTTGGCCTTATCGAGCACACTGCATGGCGGGTGGCGAGGCGGATTGAAGTGCGATCAGCCTAAAGGCTGGGCGGCTCAGGCCGGCGAACCGATTGCGAATATCAGCTAGAGGCAGCCACCTGCGGCAGCATTTGGCCGCGCGCCGATTGGTTGCGCATCGATGGGCAAGTCCACTGGCGGTGCAGGTCGGGCAGGCCCCCTCCCCTTCTCCCAGGAAGGTGGCGCCGAGCGCCGCGTGCCATCCGCTTCCTGTGCGAGAAGGGCGCGGATCCTGTCGACGTCGGTGGCACGGCCGGCACTGGCGAACGGGCCGTGGTGCCGGCGGAAGCCGTCGGGCAGGACATGGATCGCCGCCAGTGCGAAACGAGACGGCGCGACCGCGTGGACGTTACCGATTTTGGTGATAGAAAGCCTCCGCGCAGCGAAGGCCCGAGCTTGCCAGTCGAGCCGCGTGACGGCAATCTCCGCTCCGCAAGACGTTCAGCGGGTGTCTGCCGGCGTGTTTTCTCGTCAGGCAATGGAATTGGGAAGCTGCCAAATCATGATCATGCACGGTGGGAAGGCCGCGGCTGGCGAATGTGACGAGGCGGCTTTGCCTGGGCTTCGGCCGGGGTCTCTCAACCGCCGGTCGTTTCTGGTCGGCTCCGCCATCGGTCTCGGCGGGCTGGGACTGGCCGGTTGTGCGTCATCCGATGGCATGAGCCTTGCCGAGGCGGCGAAGGTGTACGGGCCGGTGCCCGAAGAGAAATTCGCGATCCCGGCGGTGGATGTCAGCAAGGTCAACCCGAAATATTTTCGCCGGACGGTTCGCTACGAGACCAGGGAAGCGCCGGGCACGATTATCGTCGATCCCGGCAATTACTACGTCTACCGTGTCGAGGATGACGGCTCCGCCACCCGCTATGGGGCCAATGTCGGCCGCGCCGGGTTCCTGTGGAGCGGTGACGCCTATGTCGGGCGCAAAAGCGAATGGGCGACCTGGACACCGCCCAAGGAGATGATCCAGCGCCAGCCCGAGGTAGCTAAATACGCCCGCGGCATGCCGGGCGGCCTCGACAATCCGCTCGGCGCCCGCACGCTTCATCTCTATCAGAACGGGGCGTACACGCTCTACACGATCTACGCCACCAGCGATCCCGAGTCGATCGGCTCCGGTGTCACAAGCGGCTGTGTCGGCCTCCTCAGCCAGGACATGATAGACCTGTACGCACGAACGCCGGTCAAAACCAAGGTGGTCGTCCTGCCGGCATAGCAACGGCCAGTTCCGGAGCTGTCGAAGTTGAAGGGCCAGGGTCCAATCCGCGCATCATCGAGTACCTTAAGGCGGTGGGCGTCGGCGATACAGTCCGTGACGACGTCGCTTGGGGGTGCGCCTTTATAGGGTGGGCCCTCACTGAATCTGGGATCAAGCCGCCAGCTGACGCGGCGCTGTGCGCCAGCTTTCTCAAATATGGCTCGAAGTTGGCGGGGCCAAAGGTGGGCGCGCTCGGCTTCGTTGGCAAGGAAGGGATACCCGAGGCAAACACAGGCCTCGTCGGCATTGTAGCGTCCGTTGAGCCCGCGGCGGTCACGATGATTGTGGGGAATGTCGACAACTCCGTTACCAGGGCAACCTATCCGTTAGAGCGCCTCCAGGCCTTTATCTGGCCGCCGTAGGAGGCTCAGGAAGCGGAAATAGGGGCACCCCCTGCCCCGATCGGGATATGGCCGTTTGGGTGGCAATCAGCCGAACGCCAACAATCGATTTTGCTGTGCAGAGTTGTCCGCGGCTCAAGCCGCCTCCCACACCCGGTTGAGGATCTGGGAGCGCCGGCTGACCAATAAAGGCATCGACGACAGGCGTTTCGGCAGAGCGGTGCCGGCCGCGCGGTTGCGGGATCACGGCACCGTGGCCATGGTTCGCGGCCCCTGCCCGACGCGGATCCGGGCGCGCACTGCCAGCCCGTCGAGATCGATCACCGCCACCGCGTCGTCGAACCATTCGCTCACATAGGCCAGCTGTCCGTCGGAGCTGACGACGACGCTCTCGGGAGAGCCGCCGAGACGGACGGAGCCCGTCTCGCGGCGCGTCTTCGGGTCCAGCAGGCTCACGGTGCCAGATTGCTGGTTCGCCACCAGGATGCGCCCCGTCCCGGGCACCACGGCCAGGCCATAGGGCATCCGTCCCGCCGGCAGGCGCGAGACCGCGTGGTCCGCTTTGTCTATGAGGGCGATATCGCCGCTGCGCACGTTGGCGACAGCGAGGAAGCCCGGATCATTGCCCGCGTCGAAGGCATAGGGCGCGCGGCCGACCGGCACCGAGGCGATGCGCGAGAAGCGTGCAATATCGATGACGCTGACGGCGTCGCTCTCCCGGTCCGCGCTGTACAGCCGGCGGCGGTGCGCATCGAGGGCGAGGCCGGCCGGCGCGCGGCCGACCCCGATCGTGCCGGTGCGTGCCAGCGTGCGCCCATCGAGCCGGTGGACCGCATCGCCCGCCCAGTCGCTCACATAGAGCGCGTCGCCATCGGGATCGGCCACCACCGCGAACGGCTGGCCGCCGATAAAGGTGGTGTCGACGACCTGCCGAGTCGTCGTGTCGATCCGGGTGAGGAGGCCGGCATCGGGATGGGTGACGTAGGCGGTCCCGCCGTCCGGCGACACGGCGATGCCCGCCGGCGCCTTCGGCACGGGGATGCGCTCCGCCACTGCCCCGGCCGAAAGGTCGATGACGCTGATTTCCGCGCCGCTCTGGCAGACGACGAACAGGCTCTCGGCATGGAGCGGCGTCGCCGCCGGGCCGGCCAGCAGGAGCGCGGCCGACAGGAGCGGCGCCAGCAGGACGGCCAGCGGCTCATTCATTTGCCCTCCACTTTGGCCTTGAGGCCTTTGAGGCCGGTTTCGAAGAAGCCGGTCATGGCAGCGATGGCGGCTTCGTCGTTCAACTCGTCCGGGGGGAAGTTGCTGGTATCCCCACGATAGAAGCGCGCGGTCCAGACCACCTCGCTGCGCCCGGCGCCGGCATCGCTCACGGTGAGGGTGGCGGTGTAGAAGCTCACCGGAAGGGCCTCCACGTTCTCCTTCGACAGGCGGTAGGACAGGCTGCGGCCGGCCGCGTCGTAGTCGTCGAGGCCGTCGGTGAGCTCGCCTTTCTCCAGCGTCAGCACGCGCTCGGCGCCCGCCGCGTCGCCGCCGGTGGCCACAACCGACTTCACCATGGGATGCCAGCTGCCGATGCCGCCGAAGGCGCCGGCCACCTTCCACACCGCATCCGCCGGCGCCGCGATCTGGGTGCGCGCCTCGGCCTTCTGCGGCGTCGGCCCATGGGCCACGCCGGGCGTCGCAGCAAGAAGGCCGAACACAAGGCCGGCGAGAAGGGCGGCGGCGACGCGGCGGGTCGGCAGGTGCGAGGTCATCAAGGGGCTGTCCTCTTCTCGGTGGAACGAAAGCGGCGCGCCGCCAGCGCCTGCGACGTGAACAGGCCGCAGAGCACCAGCAAGGCCAGGCCTGCCGGCACGGGCGCGCTGTCCATCACTCCCGGCACGGGATGCGGCCGCGCTGCGGATTCGACGCCCGCCGCAAGCGCCGCCGCATCTGCGAGCGGGACGTAGGTGAGGCCGGTGGCGGCGGCGAGCGCCTCCAGGTGGCTCGTGCGCACGGCGCTGAGATGCTCTTCGCCGGAAGGCTCGTTCGCCCCCCAGGGGGCGTTGCGGGGATGCCAGCCCTCCCGCACCTCGGACCCTGCGGGCGGCAGGCCATGGCGGTTCTCCTGCGGCACGTCGGTCATGGCGTAGAAGCCGGTCTCGCGCCCGTCGCGGTCGAATTTCGGGATCGGCGCCGGCGTCGTCCCGCCGACCCCGACGAGGAGCCCGCGCACGGCGCCGGCCTCGCCGTCGAAGCGCGGCGCCCCGGATGCGGGCAGAGGCGGCGCCTCCTGCCCGTCGGTGAAGAACAGGAGCTCCGCTCCGAGGGGCGCTGCGAGGGCGATGGCCGAATAGAGGCCGGATGCCACGTAGCTGTCCCCCTCCCAGGCCATGCGCCAGTCGAGGGCGGCGATGGCGCCGTCGAGCGGCGCGAAATCGGCGCACACCTCCACCGGCTCGAACAGCAGGAAGCTGCGCCGCTCGGTGAAGATGCCGAGCCCCAGGCGTGAGCCGCAGGGCAGGCGCGAGGCCATGTCGCGCAACGTCCGCTTCACCGTGTCGAGGCGCGAGACGGGGCGGCCGTCGCGGCTGTAGTCGCGCACGTTCATGGACCCGGTGACGTCCACGATGGCGAGGAGATGCCAGGCGGTGCCGCGCGTGGGGAGGCGGGGCGCCAGGAGCGCCGCGACGGCGAGCACGAAGGCGGCGGCAAGGCCGAGCGTGCGCGGATCCGGAAGGCGGCGCCGGGGGACAGGCATCACGGCAGCCCCTTCGGCAGGCCGGGCAGGTCCGTCCACAGGCGCTTGGGGGTCTCCTGTGCATCGGCCTGCGGCTCCTGCTCGATCTGCGGAAAATCGCGCACCAGCCGCATGGCCACGTCGAGATTGTATTTGGCATCCCAGAGACCGGGCGCCCGCACGAGCGCTGCCCGGTACGCGGCCTTGGCGAGGCGGACCTGGGGAATGGCCGGATCGATCTCGGTGCGCTCCAGATGGGAGATGGCGAGCTGAAGGCGGGCATTCGCCATATCGTAGAGCGCGGCTACGGTCAGGGGTGCCTCGCCATCCCGCACGATGCGATCGACGAGTGGCTGCGCTTCATCCAGCCGGTCACGGATGATGAGGAAATGAGCGCGCGCCAGCAGGACCCGGGGGACGCGCCCTCGGCCACCGGCAGGTCACGCCCGGCGGCGAGCGCGGCGATGGCGCGGTTCTCCATCAGGTGCAGGCCCGCGCGCGCGCCAAAGACCGCGAGGCCGCAAAGACCGATAAGCAGGGTGGCCGCCAGCAGGACGTTGGCGAGGCGCCGCCGGCTCCAGCCGGAGAAGGGCATCCTCATGCGGCCCTCCTGCTGCTGTCCGGAGCGCCGGCGTCCGCGCCGCCGGCTTGAGCGTCGCGGCCCTGCCTCGCCCCGATCCCGCGTTCAGCCAGTTTCGCCGCGAGCAGCAGCAGCGTGGCGAGGGCCGCCACGGCGAAGCAGAGCCGGCGGAGATCGCGGCGCGGGATGCGCTCCAGATAGGCGATGGGCGAGGCCTCCTGCCGGTCGATCTCGGCGATGGCGTCGGCGACCGCCTGGGGGCTGCCGGCCTCGAAGGCGCGATAGGAGACGCCGAGGCTGCCGAAGAAAAGATGCAGGTGGCGCTCTGGCATGGCCTGCGGGGTGTCCTCCCCCGGAGTGCGCGGCGCCTCGAAGATGCCGCGGGCGCCGGCGGTGCGCAGAAACAGCCAGTAGAGCCGCACCGGATTGCGCTTCACCCCGTCGCGCAGCGCCGCCTGCACCCGCGGATCGACGAGCGCGGCCCCGTCCGAAACCAGCAGCACCGCTCGCGCCGCGCCGTCGCCGTCTTCTCCGAACGACGACAGGGCGAGGGCGAGGCCTCGGCCCACGTCGGTGAGCGCGAGGCCCGGCCGGTCGATGGCCGCCACCGCCGCCGCCACCGCCGCGTGATGGTCGGTGAGCGGCAATACCGGCATGGGCGAGGTGGAGAAGGCGGCGACGCCGATGCGGTCGCGCGGGCGACGGGCGAGGAAGTCGGTCAGCAGCCGCTTCGCCGCGGCCGATTTCGATTCCTCGCCCTGTCCCGGCTGCCGGTCGGCGAAGGTGTTGTCCATGCTGGCGGAACGGTCGAGCAGCAGCATCAGGTGGGCGCCGTTGCCCTGGCGCGTCATCGTTTCCTCCCGCAGATGCAGGCCGCCGAGGCCGAGGACAAGGGCCGCGATGGCCACCGATCCGGCGGTGCGCAGCCCCACGGCCACGGCCGTCGAGACGCCGTCGCGCGGCACCGCTGTGATGGCGGGCAAGCGCTGTCCGCGAAAGGGGGTAGCGAACAGTGGCAGGAGGGCGAGCAGCAGAAGCCAAAGCAGCAGCGGATGATCGACGCCGGGGTTCATGACACGCCCTCCGGCGCAAAATCCGGCCCGGCGTGCGTGCGCCGTCCCCCGTCCCGTTCGGCCGCCGCGAGCCGGCGGGACAAGGCGAGCAGCGCATCCGCCGGCAGCACGGCCCGCGCCTGTTCGGGATCCATGCCGAAAAACACCATGCGCGAGGCGGCGAAGAAACGGACGATGGCGTCGGCTTCGGGCGCGAAGCGCGGCGCGCCGGCAAGAAAGGTGGTGACATCCTCCGCCAGCAGCCTTCGGCCCGCCGCGGCATCGAACGCCCGATGCAGCAGCACCAGCCCGGCCGCATAGGCCTCTGGGGTCGGCGCATCGGCGAGGCTCCCGCGCAGGCGCCGGGCGGCGTCGCAGAAGGGCATCCGGCGCGAGGCGAAGGGGCCCCAGCCCCGCAGCATGGCGAGTGCCAGCAGGCTGGCGACGGCGAGGCCCGCCGCGCCTCCCGCCGCGCGCAGATCATCGCGCAACGGGTACGGCGCCGGGGCGATATCCGGTTGCAGCGCCATGGGATTGGCCGTCCGGCTGGAGACGATCTCGCGCAGGGGCGACGACACGAAGGTCCACGCCGGCACGCTCAGCGCCAGGCGCTTGTCGCGGTCCGCGGCGACCAGGGGGACGGCGGGGATCTCGAGCGCGCGGGGCTCGAGCGGCGCATAGAAGGTCTGGTAAATGAGCGTGAGGCGATAGCGCCGCCCACCAGCCCGCTCCGGCAGCGCGGTGAGCCGGGCCGAGACGAGATCGAGCCAATAGGTCACCGGCCGCGGGCGGGGCAGCCCGCTTTCGGCCAGTTGGTAGCCGGGGTCGAGGGCGAGGACCGCTTCGTGAGTGATCACGTCACCGATGAAATAACCGAAGGGCCGCGGGGCGAAGAGTTCCACCGTGGCCGCACGCGCGGCCGCCCCTGGAAGGAGCAGGAGGAGAAGCGCGGCGCAGGCGCGTGCCGCCGCGCTAGCGGCGCGCCAGGAAATCATGCAGCGCATCAGGGTCGAACCTGTCGACGAGGTGGAAGGCATGGCGCCCGCGGGCGGTGAACGCGGCGTCGAGGGCCTCCAGGCGGGCATGGGCCTGCGCCCGCCATCTGGCCCTGAGCGACGGCCGCATGACGACGAGGCGCCGCGCACCCGTCTCCGCATCCTGCGCCTCCATGAGCCCGTAGGCGGGCACATGGCCTTCGGTGCGGCTGTCGCGGACCACCACCGGCACCACGTCGTGCCGCCACAGGGCGTCGAGCAGGTCGGCGAGGTCGGCGGCGGGGATCAGGAAATCCGAGACGAGGAAGACCAGGCACCGCCGCCGGGGCAGGTCCTCGGCCGCCGCCAGCAGGCCGCGGGCGCTCCGCCGCGAGGCCGGGGCGTGCGCGAGCCGGGAAAGCACCTCCTGCGCGATGCCGCGGCGATGGGTGGGCGCGATCCGGATGTCCTCCCGCGGCGCATCGTCCGCCGCCAGCAGGGTGAAGGCGTCACCGCCGGCCGCCGCCGAGGCGGCGAGCGTGGCGGCGAAGCGCGCCACCTCCGGCGGCCCATGGCCGGGCAACGCTTCATCGAAGCCCATGGAGCCGGACAGGTCCACCAGCGCGGCCACCGTGATCGCCCGCCGTGGCGCGAACGAACGGACATGGACGGCATCGAACGGGTCGCGCAGCGTGGCACGCAGGTCGATGCGGCGCGGGTCGGGGCGGGCCATTAGCGGCAGGAGGCCGCGGAAGCTGCCCTCACCGCCCTCGGCGCGGGCAGGATGGGCGCCGGGCTTTTCGCCGCGCGGACGCCAGCGCAGCCTGTAAGGCAGGACGGCCGCGTCGGGCTCCGCATCGGACAATCCGCGACCGTCCTTGTTCTGTCCGGGGCCTTCATCCCCGATCATGGGGCCGGCACCGTCTCGAACGCCGCCCGGCACAGGGCGGCGGCGATCTCCTCGCGCCGCATCTCGTAGACGGGATCGAAGAAGATGCGGTGCGCCATCACTTCCGGGAAAACGGCGCGCAGGTCCTCCGGCACGATCATGGTGCGCCCCTCCAGCCAGGCCCGCACCCGTGCCGCCCGCACCAGATAGGACATGCCGCGCGGGCTCGCGCCGCCCTGCACCAGCCGGTCCATCCGCACGCCGGAGAGGGCGATGCCGGCGGCATGCGGATTTCGCACCGCATCCCACAGGGCCACCGTGTAGGCGGCAATCGCGGGGCTGGCGTGGACGGCCTCCTGGATCGCGCCGGCCACGGCGCCGAGGCGGGTGTGGTCGAGCACGCCCTCGCGGACCTCGGACAGGAGACGGTCCATGTGGTGGAAGCGCGGATCGAAGATGAGAGCGGTCCGTGCCTGCATCCCCGTGGGCGCGGCCACCTGCACCTCCATGAAGAAGCGGTCGCGGGCGGCTGCCGGCAGCTCGAACGTCTCCTCGCGCTCGACCCGGTTGCGGTCGGCGAACACCTGGAGATACGGAAAGACATGGTCCTGGCCGAAGGCGCTGACGGTGCCCTCCGCCATCAGGCGCAGCAGCAGCGAATGCACCTGCGGGCGCGCCCGGTTGATCTCGTTGAAGAAGAAGATGGAAAGGCCGGTGCCCCGCCGCAGCAGCGGGCCGGGGTCCACCCGCGGGCGGCCGTCGTCGCCGATGCGGGCATCGTAGACGAGATCCGACGGCATCAGGTCGACCGTGCCTTCCACCCGCTCATAGGCACCGCCGATGGCGCGGGCCATGGCGCGCAGCAGGGTGGTCTTGCCCACTCCCACGTCGCCCTCGAGCAGCACATGGCCGCGGGCGAACACCGCGATGCTGAGCATGCGGATGACCCGCTCCTGGCCGAGCACCACCTTCGCGACCTCCCGCTCGAATGCGAGCGCGCGCGCGTGCCAGTCCGCGATCCTTTCGTCCGATCCGGCGATGGCGTGCATGGAATCTGCGACCATGGGATCTGCGACCTTCCTGAGCGCCGATGCGGCGAAGAAGGCGCAGCCAGCCGGACGGCAGGGCGAACCCCGCCGCAGTCCCGGCAGGCCGCGCCAGTTGGCCCACCATCCATCGGAGGATTGCCGGCAGAGCGAAGTGGCTATGCCCAGCTGGTGGGATCGGGGGCGGCCCTCGTCAGTTCGACGGAATCTTGCTCACGTCATAGACGAACTGGCCGGTCTTCTGGAAATACTCGACACGCTTCTTGTTTCGCGCCTCCATGTCGGCGATGGACGCGGATTGCTTGTTCAGCTCGGCGGGGTTGTGCTTGGGGTCGTACTTGGACCCCGCCACCTTGTCGGGATAGCCCGGCTTCGGCTCCCAGCAATTGCCCGGCGCCCGGCAATTGGTGCCGTCATAGGCGAGGGCGCCGGAGGCGGCGAGGAGGCCGGCGGAAAGGGCCGCGGCAGCAAACAGAGCTGTGTGGCGGCGGATGCGGTCAAGTCGGGTCATGTGGTTTCCTCCCGTTCTCATCTGAGGCCGGCCGCACTTGTGGCCGACACCTTGCACACCGGCGCCTGGTCGAGAGGCGGCGTGTGATCCTCTTTGTCGTCGAAGGGCTTGAAGGCGGCGCGCTGGGCTGGGCTGAGCCAGACGGCCTCGTTGGGGTCGTCCTTGTAGATGTGGCGCACCCAGGCCATCACCAGCAGCATCTCGTCGAGGTTCAGCGCGCCGTACATGGGCCCCATCTGCCCCTGCGCGCCGCCGAAGATGGTCTCGAACAGGCCTTGGTCGGTCATGTTCTTCGGGTAGGTCCAGTAGGCGTCGTTGAGGCCCGGCCCGATCTTGCCTTCGCCGTAATGGCCGTGGCAGCCGGAGCACATGGAGAGGAACAGATCCTTGGCCTTGGGCAGGCAGGTCTTGTTTTCCAAGTAGGGATTGACGCCGGCGGAGAGGAATTTCTTCACCGCCTCGGTGTCGCGGCCTTCCTCCATCGCCTCGGACAGATCGAGGGGCTGGCCGGTGATGGTGTTGGTGAAGGACAGCGTCGCATGCGCGGCCAGCGTGAAGGCGGAGACGAGCGCGATGGCAACAAGGCCCTTCATGGCACGCAAGTAGAAACACTTCTGCATTGGACCTACCGCAATGTTTGAAGAAAATCCGCGCGGCGCTGCCGCGGCTCAGGTGTTGGGCTTGAGGAGCGGGATGCCCTCCTGCGAAAGGATCTCCTCGATCTGCGGGCGTGCCCGCACCAGGGCCGTCTCGATCTCGCCCAGCAGCGCCTTGTCGTCGAGGCGCACCCCCACGGACTGGTCGTAGTGCAGCGGGATGTCGGTGCCGTCGAACTTGGTGATGGCGGTGCCGGCGAGACTCATGCGCAGAGGCACCTGCGAGGCCTTCACGTAGCGCGCGACTTCCGGGGCGAAGGCGAAGGCGATGTCGGCTTCCCCGCTCGTCACCTCGCTGACGATGCGCTCGCCGGGGATCTGCACATACTGGTTGCGCGGCGACCTGAAATTCACGAGGCCGTAGAGATAGGCCGCATTGTCCTCATACTTGCCGAGCCGCTTCAGCATGGTCTCGCCGGGCGAATAGAAGCGGATGGCGAAGCGGCCGAGGGCAGCGACCTGCGGGTCCTGCCAGTCGATGGCGGTGATGTTGCGGTCGGCCTTCGTCACCAGCACATAGGATGTGCGGTAATAGGGCCTGGAGGTGAGCATGCGGGCATCGCCGGTATCCACGCCCATCACCACGTCGCAGAGCTTCGCGTCGAGCTGGTCGCGGACCTGGTAGATGGCGGGCTTGCTGCTCCACACGAACACCGCCTTGCGGCCCATGGCCGCGGCCAGCGCCTCCGCGAGGCGGTTCTCGAACCCCTTGCCGTCCTTCTGCGAGAACGGTGCCTCCACCTCGGAGGCACATACGCGCAGGGTCGTGGGATCGCCCTGTGCCGCGGCGGTCGCCGGCTTCTGCGTCTGCGTCCAGGCGGGCGCGGCACCAACGGAGAGCAGCAATCCGGCGAGAAGCAGGCCGCGGGCGGAAAAGGCGAAAGAGCTCATGGTTTCGCTCCCGAAGGGGTGTTCCGGACAGAGGCGCCGGTCGATACGGTGAGATGCCGGCCGCCGCACAGCAGGAGCGGCGGCCGGCAAGGGGCGGCGGTCGGAGGTCCGCCGCCCGATGCGTGTGAAAGATCAGCCGCCCGAGCCGTATTCGCCCACGTTCGGATCGTCGTAGGGGCCCTTCCCGCCGAGGGAGAACACCATCACGCCGCCGCCCATCTGGGTGTAGTGCTGGAGCTGCTTGAACGCGCCCACGGAGCCGAGGCCGGCGGTGGGATCGTTGAGGTCAAACACCAGGCCCACGCCCGGCCAGCCGCCGACGCCGTAATAGATGGCGACGTACTGCACGCCCTTGTGCGTGTAGGTCATGGGATGGCCGATGACGCCGGAGGGCAGCTTGAACTTCCACAGCAGCTCCCCGGTGTCGCTGTCACGGGCCTTGATGAAGCCGTCCAGCGTTCCGTAGAACATCACGCCGCCGGCGGTGGCGAGGGTGCCGCCCCAGGCCGCGAAGCGCTCCATCACTTCCCACTTGTACTTGTGGTTGATGGCGTCATAGGCCTTCACCTGGCCGAGGCCCTCATACTTCTGGCGGTCGCCCTTGGGGCCGGGATACATCCACAGCGTGGCGCCGACGAAGAACTGCCCCGCCCGGTAGGGCAGCATGAAGGGCTCCCAATCCATGCAGATATGGTTGATGCCCATGAAGAAGGACTGCCGCTGGGGGTCGTAGCTGTCGTGCCCCTGATTGTGGTAGCCCATGGCCGAGGGGCAGATGTCGCGACCCTTGTGGTCCATGCGGGTGGCGTATTCCGGATCGCGCTGCGGCAGGCCGGTCTTGATGTCCACCTGCTTCACCCAGTTGACCGTGTCGTCGATCTTGTCGGCGGAGACCAGGGTGCCGTCAGTGCGGTCCAGGGTGTAGACGATGCCGTTGCGGTCCGGATGGGTCAGGAGCTTGCGCATCTTGCCCGTCTGGTCCTTCTGCTCGGACAGCATCATCACGTTGACGCCGGCATAGTCCCATTCGTCGTGGGGGGTCTTCTGGTAGCCGAACTTGGCCTCGCCGGTGTCGATGTCCCGGCCCCAGATGGTCATGGTCCACTTGTTGTCGCCGGGACGCATGGTCTCGTTCCACGGCGCCGGGTTGCCGGAGCCGTAATAGACCATGTTGGTGGAGGGATCGAAGGCGTACCAACCCCAGTTGGTGCCGCCGCCGATCTTCCACGCGTCGCCTTCCCAGGTGCCGGTGCCGAGGCCCTTCTGGCCGTAATGCGGGTTGGCCTTGTTGAAGTCGTTGGCGAGCATCACCTGCTCGTCGGGACCGGTGGCGTAGGCGCGCCACTTCTGGGCGCCGGTGCGCACGTCATAGGCGGTGACGTAGCCGCGCACGCCGAGCTCCGCGCCGGAAGAGCCCACCAGCACCGTGTCCTTCACCACGTAGGGCGCGATGGTGAGGGTGGAGCCCACCTTGATGTCGGAATTCTCCAGCTTCCAGAATTCCTCGCCGCTGTCGGCCTTCAGCGCCACGATGTGGCCGTCGAGCTGGGTCTTGAGAATGAGCGGCGGTGTCTTGGCGTCGCCCGGCCAGTAGGCGAGGCCCCGGTTCACCACGTCGCAGCAGGCCACCGCGCGGGCCGTGGGGTTCTGCTTGGGCTTGTGCTGCCAGAGGATGTGACCCGGATCGTCGAGGCCGAGGGCGAAGGTGGTGTTGGGGAACGGCGCGTGCACGTACATCACGCCGTTGACCACCAGCGGCGTGCCTTCGTGGCCGCTGAGCACGCCCGTGGAAAAGGACCACGCGGGCCGCAGCTGCTTTACGTTCTGCTTGTCGATCTGCTTCTGCGGGCTGTAGTTGTTCGCGTCGTAGTTCTTGCCCGTCATCGGCCAGTTCTCGTCGTTTTTGGCGAGATCGACGAGCTTGTCGTTGGCGTGGGCGATGCTCGGGAGTGCGGCGGAGCCCGCCGCCAGGGCGAGCGTCACCGCACACAGGGACGCGGAAGAGAACAATCGTGTCATTTGGCGCTTCCTTGGGCTTTCCTCACTCGGGGTAGATCGGCGTCAGTCGGCTGCGTCCGCCGGGGCACGCTCATGCGCCCCGGCAGGCTTCCGCCGTGTTGTAAGATCCCGGTGCCAGCCGTACCGATCCGCGTCAGGCGGGTCGGCGTGCGACCACTGCCGACGGGCGGAGGTCCAGGTCAGATGCGGTGCGCACCCGTCGAGGCCTTCCGCCGTTCGACATGTCGGCAACGGCTTGTCGTGAGCTTGGCTATGACGGTCGTCCTCCGATTGCGACCTGCGGTGTTTTTCTTATTGTTTTCTTAGTCTTCAGTTCTTTGTGTCATGAGTTGAGATCGCCGCGAGGTTTTTGTCTCGCGGTGATTGTGCAATTGAAGGCGGGAAGTTTTGGCAATCCGCACTGGAGCGACTTCCTAATTCACTGTTGTATAAGGC